>NZ_JAAOYY010000002.1:288327-1318692 GCF_011759615.1 Pedobacter sp. SG908 | reverse complement strand
TTAAGGGCTGAAAGGCTATTTTATCTTTTTTTGGGCGCCATGACAGTGTACCCTGCACTGCCCCTGCAACATAAACCCGATTGCAATGGAAAGCCCGCAGCGCAGCGAGGACTTGAAATGGAAAGCGGGAACAAACCTATATAGTAGCACTGAACCTGATTTACGGAAAAACAAACAACACTTAGTATAGTATATAAGTAATACTCTCTGCTATATAATGTAGCATCACCTATCGTATCGATTTTTAAACAATAATTAATACTTTTATGGCTTTATTAAATCATCCAAATAAATGAAGTTGATGCTCAAACTATACTTTTCTCTGCTATTTATCGGCATGACAGAGATTGGTTATGCGCAAAATTATAAAAATGAGCTTGTTATTATCTCTGAGAACGATGCCTACATTGATATTACCAGCGATCGTTATTATACAAACGGTGCTTTTATTAAATATAGGCATGCCCTTAATGGAGCGCACTTAAAAGCAGGGAGAAGTAAAGAAATTATCGGTTTCGAGCTTGGTCAAAAAATATACAACCCTTATTACAGCTTTGCACCAAACCCCGCCCTGCACGACCGCCCTTTTACGGCATACCTTTATGGTGAGGCAAATTACAGTCGGTTTTACACAAATAAACAGATGCTTAAAGTTTCTGCGCAGATTGGACTTACCGGAAAGGATGCCTTGGGCGAAGAGTTTCAAAAAGCATTTCATAAACTGGTTGGTCAAAACCAGATTGAAGGATGGGAGTACGGCTTAAACAGCGAACCAACATTAAACTTAGGCATAGAATACAACAGGCTTTTATTGAGCACAAATAATAAGATATTCGACATTACGGGAATAACTTCAGCAGCGGTTGGCAACGTAATTACAAAAGCAAATCTTGGCACAATGTTCCGCCTGGGCAGATTTAATGATATGGACGGTTCCTCAGCCTTTAATAGCTTGGTGAGCAATAACCATACAAATAAAGCGCAACGTAAATACGAGCTTTTCCTTTCAGTTAGCCCGCAGTTACATGCTGTTGCTTTCGATTCGAGTTTGCAGGGAGGATTATTTTTGAACGATAAAGGGCCAATTACCTTTAAGCCCAAACCGATTGTTTTTACTACGCAGATAGGTTTAACTTTTGCTATTGCACGCTGGACCGCCAACTATACCGCTACCTTTACTTCGAACGAAGTTAAAAACAGCGCCACTGGCTACCGTTATGCCTTTTATAGTCTTGCTTATCGTTTTAGTAAAAGCTAATGAAAAAACTACTACTCTCTTTTATTTTTGTTATTACTGGCTTGGCATTTGCTGAAGCTCAAATTGCACCAGAAAACCGTTCCATTATTCTCAAGCCCATATTTGGCACACATATAAATAATGATCAGGGACACTTGTTTCAGGATCAGATTACAGGATTTGACGCGGCTTATTTTAAAGACATTAGCCAGAATAGCGATAAATGGATTGGTTTTAGTGGTGCTAAATCTTACGGGATCGGTTTTATTTTCAGAAACCTGAGCAAACTGAAAGGTACAAAAGATACTTCGGCCAATGCTTTTGGTCAGATATATGGTCTGGTGGCGCAAATGGACTTTCAATTATTCAGAGTAGGAAAAGCAAAGTTTAATTTTACGCCAGGAGTTGGCTTGGGTTATACGAACAAGTATTACTTTAATAATATCAAAAACAGATTTCTGGGAAGCCCGATCAACGAAACTATAAAGGCGGACTTAGGAATGGAGCTGCCCATGAGCCAATACACCGATCTATTGGTCGGTTTTGGTTTTTTACATGTATCGAATGGTGGAGCTACTGTACCCAATGGGGGTTTGAATACCGGAAATGTTTACATCGGGCTTAAACTAAACAATCCGAAAACATTAACTGCTGAGCGGAAAAGCACTTACACCACTTTGCAACGTAATTCGATTGAGCTTAGTGCGGGTTTAGGCGCAAGGGGCGTATTTGCGAACAGGAACAAAAGCTTATACAAAAGCGGCTTATATGCAGGTTACAATTTTTACCTGAATGATATAATGTCGCTTAAAGCAGGAGCAGATGCGGTTTATTATTATACTGTATTTGACCCGGATAATTATAGAGAAACCTTCCAGAACTACGGTACTTCTTATGATAAATGGCGTACGGGGATCAGCATTGGCGCCGATATCAACTTATGGCGTGTAACCGTTGCGGCACAGATTGGGAAATACATCCACTACAACAGATTGATGGATAAAGCGACCTGGTACTGGACATTCGGGCCTACTTTTAATATTACGCCGCACATTGGCTTACAGGCCAAAACCTATATGCACTTTGCCCAGGCAGATTTTGTGAACTGGGGTGCAGTTTATAAATTCTAATATTGCCCTGTGCTTAGCAATACCAAGGTACAGGCTTCAACTGGTTCGATATGGTGTTTATCCAATAATTTTTCCAGCTCATAATTTTCAGTTCCTGGGTTGAAAATTACCCGTTTGGGCTTTGTTGCAAGGATGTAATCGTGGTATTGCGCCTGTAAGGCTGGGCCAATATATAAAGTTACGGTGTCTATATCAGAATGTATCTGATCTGGTTCTTCAATTTCTACGCCTGCAACCTCTCCTTTCTTTATGCCCACGTTAATAATTTCGTGATTAAAGCGCGTGAGCATATGAGCTGCTTTATAGGCATATCTTGATGGGTTTGGTGATGCACCAATAATAAGTGTCTTCTTCATTATAATTTGATTACGCAGATGAATTACTAAAACTTAGAAAGCAAAGCAATTTGGCCAGAATGGTAAGCATGGTGCTGCGCTAAACCACTTAAAAGCTCAGCATTGGTTACGCCTGTTCCCAAAGCTGGATTCCGCTCACCCTTTACTTCATCATCCCATTGGTTGTTTTTTATGCCTTCGCACAGGCGGATGAGCTCTTCATTTGCAATTTTAAAATTAAAAATAATTCGCTCCCAAGCCTTTGGTGTCCTACTTTCTGGTACTGGCCAATCGCCCATTGCAGGTCCTGCAGCAGGTTTCCCGCTCAGTCTTGAGGTAACTTCTTCTGTCCATGCCGTTAAATGCAGGGCAATTTCGGCAATAGAGTGTGCGCCCGGTACAAAATGGCTAAACGCACTTTCAGGGTTAACGTTATTTAAGGTCTGCATTACATGGTTACCATGCCAGGCATCGCCATTAAATGCCTTTTTTATTTCGTTCGTGATATTAAACATACCTAAACAACAATTGGCGAAATATAAAGTTTGTTAAGATACATTTAATATTGCATTTGCACAGTTAATGCCATCTATTGCTGCCGATACAATTCCGCCGGCATAACCTGCACCTTCAGCACAAGGATATAAACCTTTTATCTGAGGGTGCTGATAAGTCTCTTTATCTCTCGGAATCCTAACCGGAGAGGAAGTTCTACTTTCTACCCCTACCAAAATGGCTTCATTTGTATAATAACCTTTAATTTTTTTCCCAAATAAGGGTAATGCCGCACGTAAACTATCCGATACGAAATCGGGTAAAATATTATCCAGCATCGAACTTTTGGTACCAGGCAGATACGAGTTCTTTGGTAAATCGATCGATAATTTATTGTTCACAAAATCGACCATTCGTTGTGCAGGAGCTACCAGGTTTCCACCTCCGGCCTCAAAAGCCATTTTTTCAACCTCCGATTGGAAATGCAACATCCTAAGCGGATCGTAACCCACAACATCATTTAAGGTAACCTGAACCACTGTTCCCGAATTGGCATAAGGATTATTCCGTTTAGATGGCGACCAGCCATTTACCACGATTTCATTTTCTCCTGTTGAACAAGGCGCAATAATACCGCCCGGGCACATGCAAAAAGAAAATACCCCGCGGGCACCAACCTGCTCAACCAAGCTGTAGTACGCTGGAGGTAAAAACTCTGATCTAATATCGCAGTGGTATTGAGCTGAATCAATAATTTCCTGAGGATGCTCAATCCGTACGCCTAAAGCAAATGGTTTTGTCTCAATCAGGATATTTTTACTGTTCAACAATTCGTACACATCTCTTGCAGAATGGCCAGTTGCCAAGATAATATCATCAGCAAACAACTTTTCTTCAAAATTTATTTCAATTCCTTTTACTTTTCCGAATTCAATCAAAAGATCAGTCATCCTACTATCGAACCTCACTTCACCCCCAGCATTCAGGATCGTATCTTTTATGGAAGTAATAATATGGGGAAGTTTATTGGTACCTATATGTGGACGGGCATCAATGGCAATATCAGCTTCTGCCCCATGGTTTACAAATACCTGTAGCACCTTGTTAATATCGCCCCTTTTATTAGATCGGGTATACAATTTACCATCCGAATAGGTTCCTGCGCCACCTTCACCATAACAATAATTAGATTCAGTATTCACTAAACCCTGCTTGTTTATGGCAGCCAAATCTCTCCGGCGTTGTTTTACATCTTTACCACGTTCTATAATAATGGGCTTTAATCCATTCTCTATACACTGCAAAGCTGCAAACAAGCCTGCTGGGCCAGCCCCGATAATAATCACCGGCTTTGCATCGCTTACATTTTTATAATTAATGGTGTATACTTCGGGAATGGCTTCCTCATCTACAAAAACTTTCACCTGAAGTCTGAATATCACTTTTCTCGAGCGAGCATCTATTGATCTTTTCAGGATTTCGTAGCCTTTAATTCTCGATCCAGGTAATTTTAGGGCTTCAGCCAGTTTCTGGTTAATCACCTCTGTTTGCTCTACCTCGTGCGGGAGCAACGTAATTTCGATGTCTTTTTGCATATCATGTCAGGTTTTTATCCCGAACGCTACAAAGATAGGTAACTGTCTAATAAAATTCATTTGAACCCTCAGAAATTATTCATTTGTTCGGAAAGCAATTGCAGTATTCCATAGGCCTTTTTCTTCCCGCTCTACCTCCTGCCCCGATAGAAAAAATCGGGGCATCCGTTCGATCGGGTTTAGTTTTGTTAGTTTTCTGCTACTATGCCGATTTTCCGTGTTACAGGTAAAAGTTTTCAGCACTGACCGGAGCAGGCATCCTGATTTAAGCACCGGTTTATGTTATATTTTGGTGTGCTTGCTTGTTTCACAGGTTTTCTATCGGGATAAAGCGGAGAGCAGGATGAACATTAAAAAAAGTAAAAGGCCGTGCGCTCCAAAACAAAAGAACTCGGCTGAACTTGCATAGGTTTTTATTTAATTATCCTATCAAATGTTCTAATTTTACTTTATTAAAATCTCTGTGTTGTTTGTCAACCTGTCACATAAATACCGAAATTGTAACAAAGGCATGCAATTTGATATCTAATTCGTAAATTGACCATAAATCAATTCTATTAAAAAGACAAAAACCATAAAAATGAAAAGATTAATATTTGGAATTTTAGCTGCAGTTATTGCAGTGAGCACTTTAAGTTCATGCGGATATAACAGCATGGTTAAACTGGATGAGAACGTTAAATCGAAATGGGGAACCGTACAAACCCAATATCAAAGAAGAGCAGATTTAATTCCGAACCTGGTAGCTACAGTAAAAGGGGCAGCTAAATTTGAGCAGGGTACGTTAACTGCCGTAACCGAAGCACGTGCAAAAGCAACACAGATGACGGTTAAAGCGGATGAACTGACACCAGAAAACATCCAGAAATACCAGGCTGCACAGGGACAATTGAGCCAGGCTTTGGGTAAATTATTATCGATTACTGAAAATTACCCTGAACTAAGAGCTACACAGCAATTCAGTGATTTATCAGCACAGTTAGAAAGTACCGAAAACAGGATTACTGTTGCCCGTAAAGATTTTAACGATGCGGTACAGGAATATAACGGCAAAATCAGATCCTTCCCTACGAATTTAACAGCTGGTATGTTCGGCTTTAAAGCTAAAGGATATTTTGAGGCCGATGCCACTGCAAAAGATGCACCTAAAGTAGAATTTTAATATTCTCAACACAATATATAAGGGTAGTGAATGTTTATTAACTAAGCATTTATTACCCTTTTTACTTCATACAAAATAAGCACATGTCGTTATTTTCAGATATTGAACAAGAAAAAATAGCAAACGCGATCTCCGATGCAGAAAGAGCAACTTCTGGAGAAATTAGAATTGCTATTGACAAACATTGCGCAGGCGATCCATATGAAAAAGCTACCGAATATTTTGCTAAACTGGATATGGATAAAACAGCAAAAAGAAATGGCGTGCTCATTTATTTGGCACATGCCGATCATAAATTTGCCATTATTGGCGATGTTGGGATTCACCAGCTAGTACCTGAAAACTTTTGGGAAACTACTAAAATTGCGATGACAGCACATTTTGCAAAAGGCAATTTGGCCGAGGGCATTATTGCAGGTGTAGCGTTGGCCGGAGAAAAGCTAGCCTTGTTCTTCCCGCCGCAAAAAGGCGATATTAATGAGTTGCCAAACGATATTGTTTTTATGGATAACCTAGAGAACAAATAAGAGATGAAGAAAATATTCTTATTATCACTGTTCAGTTTATTATTTGCTTTCGCTTTTGCGCAGGATTTTCCTGAAAAGCCAAACACCTTAGTTAACGATTATGCCAATGTATTGTCTGCAGAGCAAAAACAGGCGCTTGAAAATAAACTGGTAACCTTTAACGATTCTTCTTCTACGCAGATTGCAATAGCAATACTAAAATCAGTCGGCGATTACGATATTAATGAATATGCGGTAGAACTGGGTAGAAAATGGGGTGTTGGCCAAAGTGGTAAAAACAATGGTATTATGATCGTTGTGGCAGTTGGCGATCGAAAAATCTCTATTCAAACAGGTTATGGCTTAGAAGGCGCATTACCCGATATTTATGCCAAGCGTATTATTGACAACGATATTAAACCCAATTTTAGAGCAGGAAATTATTATGCTGGCTTGGATGAAGGTACAACGTCGATTATAAAGTATACCAGAGGCGAATATAAAAACGATAGTCCTAAAACTTCTTCAAAGAAAGGTGGAGGCGGTGGTAGCATTGTGATTATTATTATTATCGTAATCGTGATTATCATCATTATGCGAAAAGGTGGCGGAGGCGGGAGCGAAGTAATTGGCGGACGTGGAGCATCTAATGCGCTGTTTTGGGCTATGCTTTTTGGAAGCGGCGGCGGCGGCCGAAGCAGCGGTGGCTGGGGAGGTGGTTCTTCTGGTGGAGGAGGCGGATTTGGTGGTTTTGGCGGCGGAAGCTTCGGAGGAGGTGGTAGCAGCGGAAGCTGGTAGGTCCATAGTCCATAAGTTAGAATCTGTTCCTTTTTGAACGTTACAACTTTCCAACAGATTAAACCATTACAACAATATGTACAGAAGAGATTTAATCACGGCAGAAATACAAAAACTTGCACAGGTTTTGGCCCGTATTATGGGTTTAAAGTTAGAGGGCAAGTTAGCCGAGGCCAATCAGCTTTTTGACGAAACTATGGAAAGCGGCTTTCAATTACCAAAAGAAATTCTGGAAAATGAAGATCTGACAGTTTTTGAAAACTGGCTAACTGAAGGTAATATTCCTCCCGAAAAACTCGACTCACTGAGCGAATTCTTATATTACGAGTTAGGCATAACCCCTGATAGAAACCGAATGATTGCCCCAAAGCTGAATTTAGTCTATCAATTCCTGTCAGATCGGCACAAGATTGTGCACTTGGTAAACTTGCACCGTCAAAAAACGATACAACAGTACCTCAGCTAAGAGTTAGCGGTTTTCAGTTTGGAGTAATTCAATTAACATAAATAAAATAATGATTATAGAAAAGTGGCAAAAAATTGCCTCTAAATATTTAGTAAGAGAAAAGTGGGCTACCTTAAGGGTAGACGAGGTTAAACTTCCTGATGGCATTATAAAAGACGACTACTATGTTTTAGAGTATCCAAACTGGGTTAATGCAATTGCATTAACAGAAGAAGGAAAAATCATCATGGTGCGCCAGTACCGCCATGCAGCTGATATTGTTTCTCTTGAAGTGCCGGGCGGTGTGATTGATGGAGATGAAGCGCCAGAGTTTGCGGTTAAACGCGAACTCTTAGAAGAAACCGGTTATAGTTTTAAAACCTGCAAATTTATTGCCGAGCTTTATCCTAATCCTGCAACATCAAACAATAGAACTTTTACTTATTTCTTAACCGGTGGCATTAAAACTCATGAACAGCATTTAGATGAACACGAAATTTTAAATGTTGAGGAATACACCGTTGATGAAGTTAAACAGTTAATCAATGACAATAAAATAGCTCAGGCACTACATGTTGCGGCCTTACACTACGGCTTAGCCGAACTGGAAAAGCTTTAAATATTTAAAAAACACATCACAATAAAGGCCAGATGAAATATCTGGCCTTTATTGTGGTTGAATAAACTTTTGAACATGAACGAAAAATTTTAATTTAAACCCTTCTATCTTTCTGCCCTTGCACTTAAGTTTAGCTCATTTTTAATTTCTTTTGGATATCGTGTACGTAAGCTTTGAACTTTTTATCAGTATCAATTAAATCTTCTACTGTTTGGCAAGCATAAATTACGGTACTGTGATCGCGGCCACCGAAGAAAGCGCCAATCGTTTTTAGCGATGATTTAGTGTGACTTTTAGAAAGGTACATCGAAATCTGACGTGCCTGAACAATTTCGCGTTTACGTGTTTGCGATTTAACCATATCTACAGGAACTTCGAAATACTCACAAACCAATTTCTGGATATATTCCATTGAAATTTCTTTAGAAGTATTTTTGATAAAGTTCTTCAACATTTGCTTAGCAAGTGCTAAATCGATTTCTTTTTTATTCAAAGTAGCTTGTGCCAGCAACGAAACCATAGCACCTTCCAGTTCACGCACATTGTTATCAATATTGTGTGCAACATATTCTACCACCTCGCCTGGTAACTCAATACCATCAGCATACATTTTCTTTCTTAAGATGGCAATACGCGTTTCAAGATCAGGAATCTGTAAATCTGCAGATAAACCCCATTTAAAACGGCTTAACAAACGTTCTTCCAAACCAGCTAAATCTTTCGGTGCTTTATCAGATGTTAAGATTACCTGTTTGCCCGATTGGTGTAGGTGGTTAAAGATATGGAAGAAAATATCCTGTGTTTTTTCCTTACCTGCAAAGTTGTGTACATCATCCATAATGATCACATCCATTGCCTGATAAAAGTTAACGAAATCGTTAATGGTGTTGTTTTTTAGTGAATCTACAAACTGCTGGCAGAATTTCTCACAGCTTACATAGATCACCAACTTATCTGGCATGCTGCGTTTAATCTCGTTACCGATTGCTTGCGCCAGGTGTGTTTTACCCAAACCTACTCCACCGTAAATCATTAAAGGATTAAAAGATGTACCTCCTGGTTTAGCAGCTACAGCGTAACCTGCAGAACGTGCCAAGCGGTTGCAGTCTCCCTCAATATAATTTTCGAAAGTATAATTAGCGTTTAACTGTGGATCAACATTTAATTTTTTTAATCCAGGGATAATAAAAGGGTTTTTAATATCCTTATTAATGGAAACCGGAATCGGCATCGATTGTACCTTTGCCTCCGCTCCATTTCCATTTGAGGGCATATTGGTAGTATAAGGATTACCGCTGTTTGATGATTTATCTACAACGATGTTATATTCCAACCTGCCATCCTCTCCAAGTTGTTTTTTTACAGTCTTGCGTAGCAAGCCTACATAATGTTCTTCAAGCCATTCGTAAAAGAACAAACTTGGCACCTGTATAGTTAAAACCTTACCTTCCAATTTAAGGGCTGTTATTGGCTCGAACCAAGTTTTGAAACTTTGGCTCGGAATGTTATCCTTAATAATTTGAAGACAGTTCTTCCATACTTCTGTACAAGTTTTTTCCATTGCGATTTCTATAATTTATTGGTTTACAGTGCCTATTCGAATTAAAGGGATGGTCCGTTTAGGGACTACGAATATTGAGAAAATTATCAACATTTTAAACAAAAATTTCAAATAAATCGTAACGTACTGATAAGGAATATAGTAGCCCGCTTAACCTCAATTTTTTATGTTGATAACTATTTATTAACACTGGTTATCCACATTAACCATTATTTAACGTCAAAATACCCTCTCCACTTCGAATTGCTGTTAAAAAAGCAAAATCTAAGCCATTTTAGGCATTGGTTAAGCGTTTTAGCCTTTTTTAATCTCGAATAATCTGAAAATCAAAGCCATAAGATAAATAAATTAACATCAATTAATACAGATCATTTAAATTATTTCAATAAACTTTGTTATTGTATGAATTTTACGACACTTTAACCCGTTAATTTAAGGTCAGTGAACAAGATTTCTGTTCATTTTATTAGGTCCCTAGTAAAAGCAAGATACCTTTAATTTAATCTGGAATAAAGTACAAAACAAGGGTACTTAAATTTCCTTAGTAAACGCCAAAAACTTCCCTAAACACATCTGCAATTTCGCCAAGTGTAGCATACTTTTCAACCGCATCTATAATTAACGGCATCAGATTATCTTCGCCTTTAGCCGCCTCATGCAACCTCTGCAGTGCTTTTTCTACAGCATCGTTATCGCGGGTTGTTTTTAATTCTTCCAGTTTTTCAGTTTGCAGCTTGCGTATAGAATCATCAATATTAAAAACCTCCGCTAGCCCCTCTTCCTCTTGGGTAAATTTATTTACACCTACCGAAATCCTTTCACCATTTTCGATTTCTTTTTGATATTGGTAAGCTGCATCAGCAATCTCATTTTGCATATAATTGCTTTCGATGGCATTAACCGAGCCACCCATTACATCTATCCGGTCGATATAAGTCCAGGCAGCAGCCTCTACTTCATCGGTTAAGCTTTCTACAAAGAACGACCCAGCCAATGGATCTACGGTATCGGTAACGCCGCTCTCGAAGGCAATGATCTGCTGGGTTCGTAAAGCAATTTTTGCAGCCGATTCGGTTGGAAGCGAAAGTGCTTCATCATAACCATTGGTATGTAGGGATTGAGTTCCGCCAAGAACTGCAGCCATAGCCTGATTGCTTACCCTGATTACATTGTTTAATGGTTGTTGAGCTGTTAAGGTTGAGCCTCCGGTTTGGGTATGAAATCTTAGCATCTGTGCTTTTTCGTCTGTGGCACCCAAATCTTTGGTAATTTTCGCCCACATCCGCCTTGCAGCCCTAAATTTAGCTATTTCTTCAAAGAAATTATTGTGGCAATTGAAGAAGAACGATAACCGTTTCGCAAACACATTAATATCTAAACCTTTATCCAGCGCTGCTTTTAGGTAGGTTTTACCGTTAGCTAATGTAAAAGCAAGTTCTTGCACAGCAGTTGATCCAGCTTCACGTATGTGGTAGCCAGATATAGAAATGGTATTCCACTTCGGAACTTCTTTACTACAAAACTCAAAAATATCGGTAATCAAACGCATAGATTGCTTTGGCGGGTAGATATATGTGCCTCTTGCAGCGTATTCTTTTAATATATCATTCTGTATCGTCCCTGAAATCTGTTTTAAATCTGCACCTTGTTTTTTAGCCAGCGCAATATACATGGCCAGTAAAATTGAAGCCGTTGCATTAATCGTCATCGAAGTGGTGATATCTTTCAACTCGATACCATCAAATAAAATTTCAATATCCTTTAGCGAATCGATAGCCACCCCTACCTTACCCACCTCTCCGTCGGCCATTTCATGATCAGAGTCGTAACCAATTTGAGTTGGAAGATCAAAAGCAACAGATAAGCCCGTTGTTCCCTGGGCCAATAAATAATGATAACGTTTGTTCGATTCCTCAGCGGTTGAAAAACCGGCATACTGCCGCATAGTCCATAAGCGTCCCCGGTACATATCTTTCTGGATTCCCCTGGTAAAAGGAAATTCTCCGGGCAGCTCTTCCGTTGGCCTTGCTTCGGTATACAGCGCCTTTATTTCAATACCTGAAGTGGTGGTGTGCTTTTTTTCGCTCATAATTGGTTAGTTCATTAGTTCAATAGCCATTGATTCATTAGGCCAGCTAAGTTGGTTAACTATTAAAACTGGTTACACCTTGTCAAAAAAGCTGATGAATGTCCTTTTTAATCAGCTCAATGGTTAGATCGTAAGGATTTTCATCAATGCTAGCCATGTGCTGTAAAATTGCTTTACTCAGCTCAATTCCGTTTGCATCTGCGGGTAAACCTTGCACCGCATTATTAATCATTGCTATGGTATCATCTTTCAGTTTACGCACCACATTCCAGGTTACACGATCTACATACAGTTGCTGGGTAATATTGTGCTGATATTCGGAACGCACTTCATTTAAGATCCCTGCCTGTAAAGTTGCAATGGCAATTCCTTGCTGATGCAGGCGAACGAGCAAATTTGCAGGGTTAATGCGATCTATAAATATGATTAAACGTTCGTGTGCCTGTAACCTCAAGGGTAAAATGTGCGCCCGGCTTTCTTTATTGAGCTCAATGGTTTTCAGGCTAAAGAAACGCTGGATATCGTTCTTTAAAATATAATAAACAGCCATTAATGCGATGAAAATGCCTGCAAATAAGATCACTATATCAACTAAAATTTGTTGGGTATTCATAAGTATTGTTTAATTACGGTAATATTAACGAACCGTTAAAAGCAAAAATGTGCATTATTATTTATATTTGTAACAGATAAAATTTAAATAACATGAGCACAACAGTTGATACAGCATTTGCACCGGTTACTTTTTCAGAAGGAGCAGCTAAAGAGTTATATAAATTAAAGGATCAGCAGGAGATTAGTGAAGATTATGGATTACGTGTTGGCGTAGAAGGTGGTGGCTGTGCCGGCATGAATTACGTTTTAGGTTTCGATCAGAAAAAAGATGGTGATCAGGAATTTTTTATAGATGGCATCAAGGTTTTCATGAACAAAGCACACCAGATGTACTTAATGGGCATGATGATCGATTGGCAGGATGGATTAAATTCACGTGGTTTTACTTTCGTTAATCCTAATGCAACCAGCACCTGTGGTTGTGGTACGAGTTTCTCGGCATAAATAAAATATTATTGTAACATATAGTGCAGTCCCCTTGTCTAAACATCGGGACTTTTTTTATTTTTACAAGCTTTGTCCGCCAAACGCTTACCGCAATACTAAATGAATTACAGAGAAAACATCAGACTGGCATTAGAATCTATTAAAGCGAACCGCTTGCGTACAATGCTTACCGCCTTAATTATTGCCATTGGTTTAATGGCTTTGGTTGGGATTTTAACCACTCTAGATGCTGTGAAGAAAAGTATGACTGATGCTTTTAGTAGCATGGGAGCCAACTCTTTCACCATTAGAAACCGCGGTACAGGAATTAGAATTGGAAATGGTAAACGCCCAAAACCTTTTAAAGCCATCCGCTATGAAGATGCCGTTAAATTTAAAGATAGCCTGAATACCCCTGCAACTGTTGCCGTAAGTGTTTTTGCCAGCGGTGGTTCTACAATAAAGTACGGGAGCTTAAAAACCAATCCAAATATTAATGTTCAGGGGATAGATGAAAATGGTTTAGCCTCTCAGGGATTAAATTTATCACAAGGAAGAAATTTTAGTGTTTCTGAAATACAACTCGGAAGCAATGTTTGCATTGTTGGTGGCGAAGTGGTTGAAAAATTATTTAAAGATTCCGATCCATTAGACAAACTGATCAACGTAGGTAATAACCGCTTTAAAATTGTTGGCATATTAGAGAAAAAAGGATCGAGTATGGGCTTTAGCGGCGATAGGGCAGTTTATGTGCCTTTGCTAAAAGCCAAACAGATTAACGCCAATGCCAATCCATCTTATACCATAACGGTAATGGTACCCAGCAATGAGATGCAGGAAAACATTATCGGAGAATCTACTGCGTTATTCAGAAATATCCGGAAAGTAAAAGTGAATGAAACCAATAATTTCGAGATTACCAAGAGTGATGCTATTGCTCAAACATTATTCGAAAACTTGGCTTTTGTAGCTATTGGTGGTGTTGCCATTGGAATTATTACCTTAATTGGAGCCTCAATCGGCCTAATGAATATCATGCTGGTTTCGGTTACTGAACGTACACGCGAAATTGGTATCCGTAAAGCCATTGGCGCAAACCCGAAGGTAATCCGTCGCCAGTTTTTAATCGAGGCCGTGGTAATCTGTTTAATGGGTGGTGCTTTAGGTATTTTCCTGGGAATAGTTTTAGGGAACCTGATCTCCCTCGCAATGGGTGGTGCATTCTTAATTCCTTGGTTATTTATTATTGGCGGTTTTGTATTATGCGTGTTTGTAGGAATCCTATCTGGATATTATCCTGCTAAAAAAGCATCAAAACTAGATCCTGTGGAGGCCTTGAGGTACGAATAATGTTAAATCGGTTAATTGTTTAAACTGGTTAACTGCAAACCTACAATTGGCTTAACATATTTCATAAAACAGTTAACCAATTTATACAGTTTAAACAATTAACCTTTCTACAGCAATGCGTTACTCAATTGAGACTGGGTAAGCAGTTGTTGCATTAAGGGTATGCTAAGGCTATCTTCGAGCGCTGCAGCATGTTTTAAATGGTGCATATCGCTGCCTACAAAATCAACCATGTGGTTTTCGACCATCTCTCCTGCCACTTTTTTTGCGCCACCACCATAATAACCGGTTAAAGCAATACCGTTCATTTGCAGCAAGCAGCCGGTTTCCCTGATCTTATGATAGCTTTCAAAAGAGTTGTAGTAGTAAGGGTAACGCTCAGGATGCGCCAATACAGGCTTATATCCAGCATCCTGCATCATCTTTATAAAATCGATCAGGTTCTGAGGGGCGTTTATATATGATAATTCAAACAAAAGATAATTATTCCCAAAAGTTAAAACCTCTTTCTGTCTGATTTTTTTTTCCAAGGTTTCATCCAGATAATATTCTGCTGCAGCATCAACTTCCAGATCGAGTTCGGTTTCCTGTAAGCCTTTTCTTAACGTGTCTAATCCACGGTTAATGGTATCGGGCGTATTCCGAAAATAATCGGCCATGATGTGCGGAGTTGCAATTAGCTTCTTATAACCCAAATCTTTAAATTTTTTGGCCAAAAGAAAAGAATCTTTAAGTGTTTGTGCGCCATCATCAATCCCTGGAATAATGTGCGAGTGCATATCTGTGCCGATACCGGAGAAATTAAATTCGGGTGCTATTTTTTTCTTTTTAAATAATCCGAACATAATGATAGATCATAGTTTTAACTTATCTCTTTTGGCAAATTGCTTGCCTCCGCTGCACCAGCTAATTTAGAGGAATAGATTTTATCGAGCAAATTATTTAAGTCTTCACTTAAATCAAACTGCAGATCTTCGTGCAGTTTTTTAAATTTATTTATGGTTACCGCAACAGTTTTTAGGTAAAATATACTAAAAAGCATCATAAAATCGCGGTAACCAAAAATTGTTTTCTTATAATCAAAAGGAATGGCATTGAGGATAAACAGTTTCAATTCTACCTCACCAACCGGATCTTTAGTCACTTTATAAAAATGATTAACCGAGGTGATCATCTTCCGAACCTTTACCAATGCCTCTTTGGCATTTAGTTTTTTCAGTTCCAGAACCTGTTCTTCCACATCGGTTTTAATCCTTTCTTTCCGATCTTCCAAATCGGTTTCATCTTCTAATAATTTGTAATGAAGATGCTCTGTAAGCACTTTATCTTTGGCCACCAAACGGAGTAATAGCTTGTCTTTTTCTTTGACAGGCAATTCTGTTATAGCAGCTTTTAGATCCTTGTGCTCCGATAACTTCATTTAAAAAGGGTTAGCCTTAATGTATTTTTCCCACTCCCATGCAGAGCGCATCATTTCGTTGATATCAAGATTAGCTTTCCAGCCCAGTTCGTTATTCGCTTTTTGTACGTCGCCATAAATCTGAACAATATCACCTGCCCTTCTTGGACCGATTTTATACTCAAGTTTTTCTCCGTTCACTCTCTCAAAAGCAGCAATAATCTCTAAAACTGAAGAACCTTTACCCGTACCAATGTTGAAAACATCGTAATTACCGTTAGGGTTTCCTTCTTCTAATTTTTTGATGGCTGCAACGTGTGCTTTAGCAAGATCTACTACGTGGATATAATCGCGGATGGCAGAACCATCAGGAGTATTATAATCATCGCCATAAACGGTAATCGGGCCGCGTTTGCCAATGGCCGATTGTGTGATGAACGGAACTAGGTTGGCAGGAATACCATTTGGCAATTCGCCAATTAAAGCGGTTTCATGCGCTCCAACAGGATTGAAATAACGCAAAGCGATAACATTCAGGTCAGGAGTTACTGCAGCAGTTTCTGCCAATATTTCTTCGGCAATCTGTTTGGTATTTCCGTAAGGAGATTCGGCTTTCTGTACTGGTGCAGCTTCGGTTACAGGTAAAGTTTCTGGCTGGCCATAAACGGTGCAAGATGAAGAAAACACAAAATTAATCTTCCTGTTAAACGAGGTTAACAGGTTAATTAAACCATAAAAATTGTTTTTATAGTATTTTAAAGGCTGTTCTACCGATTCGCCTACAGCTTTTGATGCTGCAAAGTGAATAATTCCATCAATATCGGTATGGTTTTCTGCAAAATCCTGAACAGCTCTGTCATCCTGCAGATCTATTTCATGAAAATCGAACCATTTGCCAGTGATGGCATGAAGCTGGGTTAAAATTTTGATATTCGAGTTAGAAAGGTTATCAACAATTACGACTTCGTATCCTGCGTTGTGTAACTCTACTGCTGTGTGCGAACCTATGTATCCTGTTCCGCCAGTAACTAATATTTTTGCCATTTTAACGGTTAAATGTGGTAAAATCTTTATGATCTATCTTCTCCAAAGCCTCTGCAGGCAATGATTTAAAATATTCGTATGTAATCTTCAATCCTTCGGCGCGGCCTATCTTGGGCTCCCATCCCAATATCTCTCTCGCTTTGGTAATATCCGGTCTGCGCTGTTTAGGATCATCCTGCGGAAGTTCTTTATAAACGATTTTCTGCGTAGTGCCTGTAAGTTTGATAATTTCCTCACAGAATTGCTTGATGGTAATTTCATCTGGATTACCAATGTTTACCGGCTGTGCATAGTCGCTCATCAATAAACGGTAAATCCCTTCAATCAGATCATCAACATAACAGAAAGAACGTGTCTGACTTCCGTCGCCAAAGATAGTTAAATCTTCTCCTCTTAAAGCCTGGCCGATAAAAGCAGGTAAAACACGACCATCATTCAGGCGCATTCTCGGCCCATAGGTATTAAAAATCCTAACGATTCTTGTTTCTACGCCATGGAAAGTATGGTAGGCCATAGTAATAGCTTCCTGAAAGCGTTTGGCCTCGTCGTAAACACCACGTGGACCAACCGGATTTACATTGCCCCAATATTCCTCTGGCTGAGGATTTACGCTTGGATCGCCATAAACTTCAGAAGTTGAAGCAATCAGCATTCTTGCATTTTTATTGCGGGCCAAACCCAAAAGGTTATGTGTGCCTAACGAACCTACTTTAAGTGTCTGGATCGGGATTTTAAGGTAATCTATCGGACTTGCGGGTGAAGCAAAATGTAAAATGTAATGAAGTTTGCCTGGAATATGTACAAATTTGGAAACATCGTGGTTATAAAACTCAAAATTCTCCAGCTTGAACAGGTGTTCGATATTTGCCAAATCGCCCGTAATCAGGTTATCCATTCCGATAACATGATAACCCTCATTCACAAAACGATCACAAAGGTGTGAGCCTAAAAATCCGGCTGCACCTGTAATCAATATTCTCTTCTGCCCCATTTTAATCTATTAATTTTCTACCTATGCTGTTATAATAATAGCCAAGATCGATCATTTTTTGTAAATCGTATAAATTTCGACCATCGAAAACCACTTTATTTTTTAAGATGTTGTCGATTTTCTCAAAATCAGGATTACGGAAAACCGACCATTCAGTTGCAATCAACAGGGCGTCAGCACCTTCTAAAGCTTCGTATTGGTTTTTGGCATAGTTTACCTGATCGCCGATAACGTTTTTAACATTGGCCATTGCCTCCGGATCAAATACGGTAACGGTAGCACCGTTTTTAACCAATGCGTCGATAATATATAAGGCCGGTGCCTCGCGGATATCGTCGGTTTCTGGTTTAAAGGCCAAACCCCAAAGTGCAAAATGTTTGCCTTTGATATCGCCTTTGTAATATTTAAGCACCTTATCAACAAGGATTGTTTTTTGTCTTTCGTTAACCTCCATTACCGATTTCAGGATCTGAAAATCGTAGGCATAATCATCAGATGATTTTACCAGTGCCTGAACATCTTTCGGGAAACAAGAACCACCGTAACCTACGCCCGGAAAAAGGAAACGTTTACCGATACGGTCATCAGAGCCTATGCCCCTTCTTACCGAATCAACATCAGCACCTACCAGTTCGCAAAGGTTTGCGATTTCGTTCATGAAGGTGATTTTGGTGGCAAGGAAAGAGTTTGCCGCGTATTTAGTTAATTCAGAAGAACGCTCATCCATAAAAAGAATTGGGTTTCCCTGACGTACATAAGGACCGTATAATTCAGTCATCAGCTTTTTCGCCCTTTCGCTTTTAGTTCCTAAAACCACACGATCAGGTTTCATAAAATCGTCAACAGCTACACCCTCCCTTAAAAACTCAGGATTGGATACCACATCTACTTCAATCGAAGTATTTTCGGCAAAAACAGCCTTTACTTTATCGGCCGTTCCAACGGGAACAGTTGATTTATTTACGATGACCTTATATTCGGTAATCAGTTTGGAAATATCCTTTGCAGCGCCTAAAATATAAGAAAGATCAGCAGCGCCATCTCCACCTGGAGGCGTTGGCAAAGCCATAAAAATAATCTGCGCTTCTTTTACGGCATCTGCAAGGTTCGTTGTAAAGGTTAACCTTTCCTGTTCTATATTTCTATGGAACAAAAGATCTAAACCGGGCTCGTAAATCGGCACTTCACCAGCCTTCATTTGTTTTACCTTTGCTTCGTTAATGTCAACACATATTACATCATTTCCTGTTTCTGCTAAACAGGTTCCGGTAACTAAACCTACGTATCCGGTACCAATAACGGCTATCTTCATCTGTTAATTTATTAAACAATTAAATTGTTTTTTATCGGTTTTTAATGAGCTCGCAAGCTCGGTTATTTTAGCTGCAATGGAGCAATCATAATCTGTCTATTTATTGTACTGAATGATAGGCCAAATCGTGAGACTTCCATATATTTTTAAGCTTTTTAAATATATTCGTTTTATCTTGGCACGAAGATATGAAATTACACTAATGCTTTTGCTTTACATAATCGGAATTCGGCTTTACACTTTGCTTATCAGGATATTTTCTTTATTCAATCCTAAAGCGAAGCTGTTTATAAATGGCCGTAAAAACGTCTATACACAAATTGCTCAGAAAATTAATCCGAGCGAAAAACATATATGGTTTCATTTTGCCTCTTTGGGCGAATTTGAACAGGGCAGACCAGTTTTAGAAAAGCTAAAAGCCCTTTATCCTGCTAAGAAAATCGTAGTAACTTTTTTCTCTCCTTCGGGATATGAAATCAGAAAAAATTATGCCCTGGCAGATGTATTTTATCTCCCCATTGATACCCCAGCTCATGCCAAACGTTTTATAGCAAGCATTAATCCTGAAATGGCCATTTTTACCAAGTACGAATTTTGGCATTTTTATTTTAAGGAATTAAAAGATCGGGGCATTCCTTTATATGTGATTTCAGGGATTTTTAGAGAAAGTCAGGCATTTTTTAAATGGTACGGTAGTTTTTACCGCAATATTTTAAAATCTGTTACTTACTTTTTTGTACAAAATGAAGAAAGTAAAAATCTTTTAAAATCGATCGGGTTAAATAATGTAACCATAAATGGTGATACCCGTTTCGATCGTGTTTATGAAAATGCGCAATCGCCAAAACAGCTTGTCCTGATCGAAAGCTTTATCGGCAACTCCCCTACATTAGTTTGCGGAAGCACCTGGCCTGAGGATGAAAAAATATTATCGGCTTTGCCTGAAAAATATCCCAACTGGAAATTTATCATTGCGCCACACGAGATCCACGAAAGCCATATCGAAAGTATCGAGAAACAGTTTTCAGTTGGCAGTGCACGGTTTTCAGTTTTCAGTACGCAGTTGGCAGATGAAAGTTCTCAAATCTCGGCTCTCAAATCTCAAATCTTAATAATTGACAACATTGGTATGCTCTCTTCATTATATCAATATGGAAATGTAGCATATATTGGTGGTGGTTTTGGAACGGGAATACACAACACCTTGGAAGCTGCAGCGTTTGGCTTGCCTGTAATTTTCGGCCCGAAATACGATAAATTTCAGGAAGCAAAAGATTTAATTGACATAGGTGCGGCCAAAAGCATTTCTAGCGCTGAGGAATTGATTGATGCTTTTGAGGGTTTTGCCAAAAATGAAGATGCCGCAAAGCAAGCCAAAAGATATGTTACAGATAAAAAAGGAGCAACCGATCAGATTATTTCGATGATTACGAAATCAGATCGGTCTTAACAATTTCTGCTATGATTTCGGGAATGCTCTGATCAATTGAAACCGTTACTATATCCAGTTCATCAGTTTGTGGCTCTTCCAATGTTTCAAACTGACTTTTCAATAAACTACTTGGCATATATTGATGAGAACGTTTAATAATCCGATTGTGAATTAAATCGAAACTTCCTTTTAAATAAATAAAGCAGATTGATGCATTATCTGTTCTCAGCAAATCGCGATAAGATTTCTTGAGTGCAGAACAAGCAATAATACAGCTTGTACCATGGGCAACATGTTCGCGGCCAACTTTCGCAATCAGCTGTAGCCAACCTAAACGATCTGCATCTGTTAACGGAATTCCGGCAGCCATTTTATCTACATTGCGTTGCGAATGCAGGTTATCGCCATCTATAAATTCAGCATTTATTCTCGGGGCCAAAGCTTTACCAACTACTGTTTTACCACTTCCCGAAACGCCCATTAAAACAATAAAGCTCGCCATATTTAAATTATTTAACCATTCCGGCCAAAGCCTCGATAAATATAGGACTATCGTTCAAGCTTTCTACCAGCTGAACATGTTCGCCACCCAAAGCCTTAAACTCTTCATGGTATTCTACCGTAATTTCGTAAAGTGTTTCTAAACAATCGGCTACAAAAGCAGGACTAAAAACCAAAAGACGTTTTTTGCCTTCGGCAGCCAATTTCTTCAACACATCAGTAGTGTAAGGTTGTACCCATGGCTCTTTACCTAAACGAGATTGGAAACAAACGGTGTATTGGTCTTTTGACAGATTTAATTCTTTCGCAATTAACCTTGCCGTATCATGTCCTTGTGCAGAATAACAGAATTTATTGGTATCATTTAATGTCTGGCAGCAATCGGCACTTTTTAAACAATAACTTCCGGTATGGTCGCACTTTAACAATTGACGTTCAGGTAAGCCATGGAAGCTAAACAATACGTGATCATAGCTTTCTACATGATGTTTTTTGGCATTTTCTGCAAAAACTTTAATCATCAATTCGTTATCATGGAACGAATTAACAAACGATATCGGCGGGACAGTTGGCCACTTGCCCACCAATTCCATTACCAATTGTATTACTGAACCTGTACTCGCAGAAGCATATTGTGGAAACATCGGTATTACCTGTATACTCTCTACCAACCCCGCTTTTAAATTTGCCAGTGCGGACTCAATGGATGGGCTTTGGTAGCGCATGGCTAGTTCTACGTGGTATTCATCACCTAATCTTTCTTGTAGCATTTTAGCCTGCAACTTGCTATAATACAAAAGCGGCGAACCGTTTTCATCCCATATTTCGCGGTACAATTTAGCAGTTTTAGGGCTACGGAAAGGAACAATAATCCCTTTAACCAATAGTGTACGGTTCAGTTTAGGAATATCGATTACCCTTTCATCCATCAAAAATTGATCAAGATATTTTTTGACATCAGCTGTTGCCGTACTATCGGGCGTTCCTAAATTTACCAGTAAAATTCCCTTTTTGCTCATTGATATTAAAATATGTTTTTTGCGCAAATATCGCGTATTTATTGTTTTTAACCTATGTTAAAAAGTGATGAAAAACATTTTTTCGTCAACGGAAAATAATATTAATGGCAATTATTCCCCACTTGTTTAACCTTACTTGTTATGATGCAGTCAAATTCTGGAATCATTAAATCTGATTTACCAGATTAAATATAACTGACACCATTAATAGTTTTTATTTTGTCTTATAAAGCTGCCACCAGGGTACGCCTGGCTTTTGATGATGTTCTAAATGATAACCAAAAAAGTAACAGGTAAAGAAGGCAACAAAATGATTTTTCTGCAAAGTTGAAGAATGATATTCATTATCGTGTTCTCCTTTATGAGGCAAATAGGTTCCAAAATAAAATAACTGAAAAGTGCTTAATAGGGATGGCAGTACCCAAAACAACAGCAGGTTCTTTTCATCGATCCAGATTTTCAAAACATTATAGGCTACGGCCATAATCACTAATTGAATTATCGTAACATAATTTAGCATGAAACGTAAATACCATTTCCAAAAGCCATGTGGCGCAAAATCAGGATCGTTTTCGGTATGTACATGCTGGTGATGCTGGTGATGTTTCACATACAAACGGTTATAAAAAAAACCTGCGTAGAGAAAAACGGAAAGATAGCCAATAAAATTATTTGCTTTTGGGTAAGGAGATATCGTTCCGTGCATAGCATCGTGAGCGGTAATAAACAAGCCGGTGTACAAATGCATTTGAACAACAATCATCAGATAAACCAAAGGATTACTCCAGGCAAAACCCCATGTAAGCAAGAAATAAAGGGAAACCAGCCAACAGGTAATTGCGGTTAACGCAACCAGAATTCCGGTATGTGCTTTTACAGTTTTCAATGGCTTTTATTTATTTCGTCATGCTGAACTTGTTTTACAAGTAGAAATATTATTTTCAATTGCCTTGTAGCTACTACGTGGTCAGCATCTTTACTCGGTGTACAGACCCTGAACTAAATTGCTTCGTAGCTTTCCGCTACGCTACAGGTCAGGGCGACGCCTCTCATGATAAATCTAGTATTTTTCCAAAGCGGTTTTAACCTTTTCCATCAGCCACATTGGTGTAGATGTGGCACCGCAGATACCAACTTTATCGTTTTCGTTAAACCAGGTTTGATCTAACTCTTCAACATTTGAAATGAAATAAGAATTATCATTGTGTTTTTTACAAACATCGTAGAGCACTTTACCGTTAGACGATTTCTTGCCTGATACAAAAACGATTTTATCGTAATGACTTACGAAATCTTCCAGCTCTTCGTAACGGTTAGATACCTGTCTGCAAATGGTATCGTTAGCCTTAACTTCATAACCTCGGCTCAATAACTCGTCTTTAATGTGATAGAATTTATCGGTGCTTTTGGTCGTTTGGCTGTACAGGGTAAATCTAGCAGGCAATTCTACATTATCCAGCTCGGCCAGATCCTGAAAAACAATCGCCTTACCATCAGTTTGGCCCTGTAATCCGATTACTTCAGCATGCCCATGCTTACCAAAAATAAGTACTTGCTCATCATCGTCATGCGAATTTTTAATCCTGTTCTGCAATTTCAGTACAACAGGACATGAAGCATCTATTAAAGTCAGGTTATTTTCTAAAGCCAATTGATAGGTTGAGGGTGCTTCACCATGTGCCCTGATTAAAACCTTTTCGTCCCTTAAGTTTTTTAATACTTCGTGATCGATGATTTTTAATCCGCGATTGGTTAAACGCTCTACTTCTTCATCATTATGCACAATATCGCCAAGGCAATATAAATAACCTTCGTTATCCAGAATATCTTCGGCCATTTCTATAGCATACACTACGCCAAAGCAAAAGCCTGATGATTTATCGATGTTGACCTGTAAGTTTAAATTGCTCATTTTTTCTCAGGATTAGTTATTTATCGTGGTAATGTCCCTTTGCAGAAATTACAAATACAGTAATAATTTCTTCATCGATTCTATAGACTAACCTATCTTTTTTATTTATTTGTCTTGACCAATAGCCAGAAAATTCAAATTTTAATTTTTCAGGTTTACCTACACCTGATGCTGGATGAATACTTAATTCTATAAAAATTTGCTGGAGTTTTTTAATGGAAGCTTTATCGCCTGATTTAAGGATCTCAGCCAATTGTTTTTTAGCTTGATCCGTAATGTCTACAAAATACTTTTCCATATATCTTGAACATCCTTAACCCTCGTTAAACGTCCATTTTTCACATCATCCTCCCCTTTAGCTATTTCACTTATAAATTCAGGGCTATAGCTTTTCTCTTTTTTAAAAGATACATTCAATGCTTGTAACACGGCCTCAACTGCCAAAAGCTGTTTTTTATTTTTAGGCTGTACGATTAGTGTTTCCATCATATTAAATTAATTAAACAACCTCACAAAATTAAGCAAAAATATTTGTTCCAGCTGTCATGTATAAGACAACAAAAAAGATTAGCTGTGAGGCAAACATTGCAACCCCAATATATTTCTGTTGCTTTAAGCCTAAAGCATAGTAAAACTTTAACAAAATTACCGAAACAATAAACCAGGCTACGTAATTCTGAACAGGAATTTCATGCCAGTCCCACTGCCAATAATTAAATTTCATGGCTACGGGTTCTAAAAAGAAATCGAACCCTACCAGTATAAAAGCACCAAAAACCGAAGCCAAAATACTATGCCTGATTTTCATACTTTTCATCATTTGCCCCACACTGAAAATAAGAATTACCCAATTTACACCCATTAATAATGGAACCGCAGCTACTTTATATCCCAATGTATCGCCATAATAATAACTACCAAATATCTTTCCGGTATGCACACCCAATACCTCGACTAAAAAACCACAGAGAAATACACCGGAAACCAGCAACAATAAACGTTTAACATCTGCATTGTACGAAAAAACAATTACGGCAAACATCAACAACAAATGAAAGGGAACTAGTTTAATAAAATAAGGCTGAGTGTCTGGAATTAAGAAGCCAAGCAAGCCAACCACATGAAAAACGACAATTATTGCAACCGCAATCCTTTTAATCTTTAAATCGTTTTGATCGTTCTGCCCTTCCATGTGCTCGTTTTAAAAATATGTTTTATTATAGAAATGAATGAAATAATTAAGAAGAACAACATCTGTAAAGGATGTAAAATCAGATTTATCAAAACATTTTGCCCCGATAAATAAGAGATCATCATTCTGCTTAATATGATTAAAGTTAATGGTAATACAAGTAAAGCAATATTAAAGTTTAAGATTAAAATTACTGGCCCTATGGTTACCAAAAGCTGGTAAAATAATAATATTATGATGTTATTACCAAAACCTGCCAATAAATTTTTACTGAAACCATTTAAGCTTTCGCCTAAATTCTTGTACATCCTGCAATAGATCAATCCGTTGGCTAAAAGGGCTTCGGCATTAAATTTTTCTTGTTTTACCAACTTCATAATCTCCACATCTTCTACAACCTGGTTTTTAACCCGCTCGTGCCAATGGTTTTCTTTGTAATTATTGGCATTAAAAAACATACATTGCCCACTTGCCGCTGCAAATGCCGGATTTTTTGAAAGCTTGACCAAACGCAAAGGCAATAAATTTAATAGGATAAAATGCATTAATGGAACAGTTAACCACTCGCCTATCGATTTTATAGTTTGGTTGGTAAAAACACTTAACAAAGCCAGACCTCCAATTTCCATCCGATTGATCAGGCTATTAATCAATCCTCTTTTTACTGATTCGTCCGCGTCGATAAACAAAAGATATTTCCCTGTAGCTAATTCGCTAAGCTGGTGGCATGCATAGTTTTTTCCAAGCCAATTGTTTGGGAGTTCTTTTCCTTTTACCACTTTGAACTGTGGGTTGTTAAGGCAAAAATTTTCTACCACCTCGAATGTATGATCATCACTGTTATCGTCTAAAACAATAACCTCATAATTGGTGTAATCCTGATTTTGTATCGAAACGAGCAATTCCAAAATATCTGCTGCTTCATTTCGCGCAGGAATTAGGATTGAAACCTTATCATGATAGTGCTTAACCACTCTCGGCAACTTCGGATTGGAAAGGAAATTGAAAACAGTAACCGAAAACCGGATGACCAGGAAAATTAAAATGGCGTAAATAAAAATTGTCATTCAATAAGCTGATTTTGTTTAACAACCGATTGATCGTAATGTTTATTGTAGGCACTTTTTAGCAATTGCAAACTCACATACTCCTCATTCTCCCAATGCTGTAGATAAGTATAGGCCGATGGCTTTCTTTTCGCAAAATAATCGATAAAGGTAGCAGCAAAAATAATATTGATTTTTTTCTGACTGGCATTAATTATCTGCATCACTCCTTTTTCGAAGCTGATATTTTTTAGATGGTTCGAATACAATTTACCCTGGGGGAATACAAGCACCAAATTTTGGGGGTTATCTAACAGTTTTCCTGCATAATTAAGGGTTTCTAAAACATCTTTACCTTTATTTTCGACAGCAAAAGCACCAAGGTATTTCAAGAAACCTACTTTATTATAATTTTCTGCATTTACCAAAACATGAAATTGTTTTTTAAATACTTTTTTATTGATGTAAAAGAGAAAAAAACCATCCCACCAGCTGAAATGATTGGCTAAAATCAATACCGAAGCATCGGATTTAACTTCCAATTGATCATAATTAAATGCCGAAAAGTCTTTTTTGATGATAAATTGGATGTACCAAGAGAAAAAACTGAAGACCAAATTATTTTTTCTGGGCGGATACATTTGGGGAAATTGCAAAAAAATGAGCTGAATTGCAAATATCCTTTTATTTACAATGGCTACAATACTCGTTTATTACAAACGAGTACGATACCAACTCTTGCTTAACTCAAATAAACCCGATCTTCTTCACCTTCCACATCCATTACTACATCTACATGTTCTTTTAAGATGGTAGCGAGTTCAAGACCAACAAAATCGGTGGCAATAGGGAAAATTTTATGGCTTCGATCAACCAAAACTACCGTACGGATTTTTTTATGTGGGGTATTTAAAAAAACACCTAAACCGTAAGCAAGCGTTTTACCACTGTTCAATACATCATCAACAATAATAATCACCTTGTTTTTCCAATGGCTTTCGTCAAGATCTGTTGAAGCAACCAATTTGCTGCTTTCCTTTTGGAGGTCGATACGCAATAAAGTAAGTTTAAAGCCAGAAATTTTTTTAAGCACTTTTTCCAACCTTAGCGCTAATTTGTAACCACGGTCCCAAATACCAGCAAGCACCACTTCTTTCTCATTCAGGTTATCTTCCAAAATCTGATAAGCGATACGATCTATTTTCTGCTGAATTTGTTTCTTGTTAAGAATAAGTAATTGCGATGCCATTGTATAAAAAGGATTGAATACAAAAAGAACGATTTTAAGAATGAAATTCAAACTATTTGAAAAATAATTTCGATTGTTTGCAACGTTTTCGCCAGAGATGCGTCTAATCTATAACCAAAACACAAAATCGAAGCCCTTGTTGCACAATATAGCGTAATGATAGCTTCAGAATCATTTAACGAAAAAACAACTATGAAAATCCTTATCAAATCATCCGCCATTTTATTTATCGTGGTAACCAGCTATATGGCTAAAGCACAGGAAACTAAAAGTTTCGCGGTTAAAAACTTCAATAGCATTGGAGTAAGCAGTGGAATTGACTTATACTTAACCCAAGGGGGGAGTGAAAGTGTGAGTATAAAATCGGATTCTGAAACATTGAAAGATATCATTGTTGAACAAAGTGGCAACAATGTTACCATAAAATTTAAAGACGGTATCAACTGGAGCGGCATGTTTAAAAACCGTACCATTAAAGCTTATGTAAGTTTTAAAACCCTAAATGCACTCGCAGCATCAGGAGGTTCGGATGTTTTTACTCAAAACCAGATCAAGACAGATAAACTTGCCATTCGCTCTTCTGGTGGATCGGATTTAAAACTTACCATTGTTTGCAACGATTTATCGATTCAATCAAGCGGGGGCAGCGACCTCGATTTAAAAGGCAAAGCAGAAAATATGACCATCCAATCTAGCGGTGGTAGCGATATCGATGCTTATGGATTAATTACGGATTATGCAAAGGTACAGGCTTCTGGAGGCTCTGATGTAAGTCTTTATGTAAATAAAGGTTTAGAGGCGAGTGCAAGTGGTGGTGGTGATGTAAGTTACAAAGGGAATGCTTCACTCAAGAAAACATCAAGCTCAAAAAGTGGAGATGTGCACCACGTAAATTAAAGTTTAGTTTAGTTTAGTTAATAATACGCGCTGCTTTGTGGATGCAAAGCGGCGTTTTTTATAGAAGGATTTCACAGATTTAGGAACTTGGCTAAAGCTAAGAAACCCTGAACCCTACCCTTTCTATCCCCTTCCCTTTTTGTAGGGATAATAAATAAAGTTGGCACCTTCTGGAACAATTACAAACACGCACATAAAATCTTCTGGTTTTTTATAAACTTTTAAGAACGGCTCTTTTTTCTCCTTACTGATAATTCCTTTTTCTACAAACTCTTCCAATGTAGAGGCCTGTATTGTCCAATCGGTGTTAAGCTCTTCTTTATTTAAGATAAGTTCGCCAATGTTTACTTCATGTTGGTGTGCAATAAAAATTGGATGGGCAGAAATGCCTTCAACCATAATCTCAATTGCAACTTCTTTAATTGCATCAGCATAGAACTCCAGGTCTTTTTCTAAACTTACCAGCGGACTTTCCTGCTTTTTTTTTGGTGTTCCGTTCTCTTCGGGCGTTGCGCCTAATAATTCTTCTCTATCCATACCTTAACTAATAATTGAATTTTGAATGAGTGAATAGTTGAATGTTAAAGGCAAATTGCTCCATTCTGTCATTCAATCTTTCTCTCATTCAATCATTTTATTACTTTAACCTTAACAATACTACATTTTCTACATGCTGCGTGTGTGGAAACATATCTACAGGTTTAATGCGTACCACATCGTATTTCTCTTTCAATAACTCTAAATCTCTTGCCTGTGTGGCTGCGTTACAGCTTACATAAACAATTTTTTCAGACTCCATTTCAAGCAATCTCTGTACTACATCTGCATGCATTCCGGCACGTGGCGGATCTGTAATCACTACATCTGGTTTACCATGGGCCAGAATAAATTCTGAAGTGAGAATATCTTTCATATCACCAGCATAGAAAATCGTATTATCGATTCCATTCAGTTCAGAATTGAATTTAGCATCTTCAATAGCAGTTGGCACATATTCTACTCCTACTACCCGCTTCACATTTTTGGCAATAAAATTTGCAATAGTTCCTGCTCCAGTATATAAATCATAAACCAGTTCATCACCTTTAAATCCTGCAAAATCCCTGGTGATTTTATATAATTCGAAAGCTTGCTCAGAGTTGGTCTGATAAAAAGATTTCACCCCAATTTTAAAACGGATGCCATCCATTTCTTCGAAAATATGATCGCGACCAGAGAAAACCACCACATCCTGATCGAAAATAGTATCGTTTTTCTTTTGGTTAACAATATACAGCAAAGCGGTAATCTGTGGAAACTCATTTTTAAGAAAACCCATCAAACCATCAACTTGTGCCTGTTCTGGATAAGCAAAAACCACCGCAACCATCACCTCTCCTGTGCTAGAAGTACGGATAATCAGGTTACGCAAAACACCTTCATGGTTGCGCAGGTCGTAAAACGACAGGTTATTTTCTAAAGCATATTTACGGACAGCGTTTCTGATCGAATTAGAAGGTTCATCCTGTAGATAACAATGCTCGATATCTAAAATTTTATCGAAACGTAAGGGTACGTGAAAACCCAGTGCGTTCATATCAAAATCTTCATCGCGTTCTACATCAGTTTTTTCTAGCCAGCGTTTGTTCGAAAAAGTAAATTCTAATTTATTACGGTAATATCTGTTTTTTTCTGAGCCTAAAATCGGTTCGGTTCCCGAGGTATCTATTTTACCTAAACGCTGTAAAGCCGCCTCAACATTTTTCTGTTTAAACTTTAATTGAGCATCGTAACCCATGTGCTGCCATTTACAACCACCGCAGGTTCCAAAATGAGGGCAAAAAGGATCAGTGCGCAGTGCTGATTTTTCATGAAGCTGATCAATGATTGCTTCAGCAAAATTCTTTTTCTTTTTGGTCAACCGAACATCCACTACATCACCAGGAACGGCTTTATCAACAAAAATGACCAATTCGTCAGCCTTGCCAACACCTTTTCCTTCTTCAGCAATATCGATTATATGTACATTTGGAACAATAGTTACCGTACCAGGTTTTCTTCTACTCATTATTTTGCAAAGATAAGGCTAAAAGCTGAAAGAGGAAAGACCAAAGGCTAATGACCCAAGTTGAGACCTAAAGTTGGAATGAATATAAATAGTTTGTAAGAAAGATTAGGCAATATTTTTCCGCTCAGCTGATAACAACTGATTCAGCATATTTTTGATATTAAAAACTATTTTCCAAAAAATTTAAATGCTGCACCCCAGAAACCATCCAGCCAGTTAAATTTTAGGTCAAATTTTTCATCTACCTGTACAGAAAATTCAAGTATTTCTTTGCTCATGATAAAAAACCTATCTATTTAAGCAATAATACAAAATTCAGACCAAAAACCAAAACGGTACAGTTTAAATTTTTGTTAATTTTACATGAGATGGTTAAATCTCTCTGTTGATATTATTACCTCTACCACGTTGTGCTATTTTTTTGCTAATAAGATCGGAGGATTTACAAAAAAACCTACATTTTATCCACCTGAGCTAGATTTCACAATCTTTTTGCCCTGAAAATGACGGTCAATTTAGGTATTTCATAACGTCGACGACCTTATATTCTGGACTTGCGGTAAAAATTTGATTGAGCAGGTACATATGGGTGGCACCATAAATCACAAGTATGCGTTCGTGTTTTCCATTGGTAATGCGTTGTACATTTGAATATATCCTAACATTCCTATTGAAATAACGCGTGATAAACCCATCGGCTCCTATAGGATGTGGGTTATCTCCTTTTTTTGTCGTGATGAGCCCACATTCCAATGCTCGAAGCCCTTTTCTGAGGTGCATTTAAATATTGCAAATATTCGTTTAGCGGCAAACGAAACTTAAGGGTATCTTGAAAACGTTTTTCAGAATCGTATTTTTTCTGCCAATAAGCATAGGATGTATCCCTCTGGCTGCTGAATTTTTCAAAGGTCAAAACCGAGTCCTGAGGGCTTAGCTTAAAACGGAAGGGCTGCGCATCTATGGGGTAAATTTTTTCATGACCGAGCATCTTTGCAAGCCTAAAACCCAACTGGAATGTCTCATCTGCAGTATCAATACCTTTCCCCGCTAATTTATGCCCTAGTTTATATTCAGAATAAAGAGAATCGTAATATTTTTCTCTGGTAGGCGACACCTCGACGGCAATTTTGGTTGGCCTAAACGCTGATACCCTTTTTACAAGTCGTTGGATCTCACGCTGCCTTTCATCACCAAGCATATTTATCCTCAGGTTTTCAGGAGTGGTATTCTCATCAACCTTTTCGCCAGCAAAATGGAACGTACCCAAGAGCAAAACTTCGGCCACAGGCTTATTTCTTTCCAAGATTTCATCCAATCGCTTAACAGCTTTTTTAGTTGCTGCTGATTGAGCAAAAAGTTGCGGTGCAGAAAGTAAGAAAAGAATGAGAATGGTAGGTTTAAGCAATATCATAAACATTATTGATCTGCCATAAGAGACACCTTAAATCTTCATTAGTTGCTCGTAACCAGATATATAATTTTAACGTTTTTACCGTTTCAGAAGAAAAGCATCAGTTTTGCTCTCCACTCGTTTACAGAATTTACCCAAAACCCTTTCACTCCCTCCAAGGCGTCTTGTTTCGGTATTTTTTACTCCATAAATTATCAAGGCAGCACCCTTGAATATTTTCTGCTAACGATAACCTTCAATGGATATCAATACAACGTTTTTTGTTTTCGTTTGAGCCTGTGATCGTCTGAACGCAAAAAAATGATTTCAGTTCCTTATTTGATAAATAAATATAATTTCCGTAACTTAAGGTATCATTCACATAAAAATGGAGGTTCATTATGAACGTTATCCGTAAAATTGAACATTGGGGAGATGTTCATCACTCAAAATGGCTAGATTATCTTCGGATTGTACTCGGCCTGATCATTTTTGGAAAAGGTGTTTCTTTTGTTAGCGACACTTCGGTTCTTCAGAATATGATTACTCAAAACAACGTATTTGGTTTTTCGGGCATGCTCATCAGTGTCGCCATTCATGTTGTAGCATTTGCACATTTGGTTGGGGGTGTTTTAATTACTTTAGGTTTGGTTACCCGCTTTGCCGTGGTCATTCAGATTCCAATCTTATTGTTTGCTGTGTTTTTTGTTAACCTTACACCGGGTTTCTCCACACCCAATTCGGAATTGTGGTTTTCGGTATTGGTACTGTTTCTACTCATCATGTTTTGGGTAGTAGGCTCAGGCCCATTATCGGTTGATGAAGGATTGAAAAACAAAACTGGCAAACGGTACGCCTAACAACATTAAATATTCTTAGTATCTTTCGTTTTTACTAACGATCATGAAAACGAAGATACTTTTTGCACTGCTTTTTGCGGGATTGGGATGTTACGCACAAAATTCGACAGATGAATATTTCAGGCTCACGCGCGCGGGCTTTGTCGAAAAAAATGCCTACCAGACCACTGCTTTTGTAGAAAAATACTTTCGCGTACCCGGTAACAAAGGCTTTAATGCCAGTATCCATTATGTAGAAAATATTCTTAAAAAGGCTGGTTTTATAGAACAGAAGCAGAATGAGTTTGAAGCTCCTTTAACTTATCGCATCGAAAAAAGAGCGATGAAAAATAGCACATGGGAGCCCGTTGATGCCAATATTGATATTGTTGGAGAAACAAAACCACTCATTTCTTTTAAAACTAACCGCAACATGATCCCTATCAACTGCGGCTCAACTCCCGCAGATGGCGTTACAGCCAATGTGGTTTATATCGAAAAAATAGTTCCAGCGGAAATAGAAAAGATGGATTTAAAAGGAAAAATTCTGTTTTCGGAAAATAATCCATCACGTTTACTTCAAATAGCGACCAAAGCCGGAGCGATTGGTGTTTTAGGCTATTCGATGCCAAAATATACCCAGCCAGAAATCCATCAAACTTCCATCCAGTTCGGCAGCATGAAAGCCAATAGCGAAGTATGGACATTGTTGTTATCGTATGCAGCGAAAGAAAAATTAAAAGCCGCTTGCCTAAAAGGTGAGGCCAAATTGAAAGTGAATATTCAGACTAAAATTTATCCCTCAGAAGAATTAACCATTATTGCAAATGTTAAAGGGAGTATAAATCCTGATGAACGTTTTGTATTTAGTGCGCATGTTCAAGAGCCTGGCGCAAATGATAATGCCAGTGGCGTTGGCACATTAGCAGAAATGGCAAGATTAACAGCAGCATTATATCAGGCAAAAAAGATAAATCCGAAGCGTACACTCACTTTTTTATGGGGCGACGAAATTGTATCCACAAGAAGATACATTACCGAAGATACCACCCGGGCCAAAGGCATTATGTGGGGAATGAGTTTAGATATGGTTGGCGAAGACACTAAAAAAACCGGTGGTTCGTTTCTGATTGAAAAAATGCCCGATCCATCGGCCATTTGGACAAGAGGTACTGACAAACATACCGAATGGGGTGCCGGGGATGTTAGTGAAAAAGATCTTTTCCCACATTATTTTAATGATTTTATTTTCGATATCTGTAAGGCACAGGGCAAATTTGCGAACTGGACGGTTAACTATAATCCTTTTGAAGGTGGTAGCGACCATACACCATTCTTGCAAAATAAAATTCCGGGATTACTGATGTGGCACTTTACCGATGTGTTCTACCATACCGATAATGACAGGATTGATAAAGTTTCGGCAACCGAAATGAAAAATGTTGGGATAAGTGGTTTAACGGCTGCTTATACCTTAATTTCTGCAGACGAAAACACAGCCGCGGCTACTGTTTCGCAAGTTAAAGCAGATGCTTTGAAGCGCTTAAAAACCGAATTTGAGTTGAGCAAAAAAGCAATTGCGAATGGAAAAGCAGCAAACGATGAAAAGCATATTATCGAGGTTTGGTGCAAATGGTATGTTGATGCGCTGGCAACCATTAATAAAATGCCAGTAAAAGCAGAAAGCACCAGAGTTGGTTCGGCCATTAAGTTTGCTACCAACGAGATCGAAAAACAAACCAAAGTGTATTTAGCGGAATTGAAGTAGATTAATGCCTAAACCAAAAGCCATAATTATCGGTGCCGGAATTGCGGGAATTGCATGTGCCATTCGCCTCGCGGTAAAAGGTTATGATGTTGATGTTTTTGAAGCTAATTCAAAACCTGGGGGTAAGCTAGGGGAAATAAAAATGAATGGTTTTAGGTTTGATGCCGGACCAAGCCTCTTTACTATGCCGCAATATGTGGACGAACTTTTTAAACTGGCTGGCAAAAATCCTGAAGATTATTTTGGATATCTAAAACTAAAAGAAATTTGTCGTTATTTCTACGAGGATGGCTTAAGATTAAATGCCAGCTCCGATCTCAATCAATTTGCAAAGGAAATAGAAGAGAAAACCAATACAACCGCAACAGAAGTTCAGCGATATTTTAAAAAAAGTGAAACAATCTATGAAGTTACCCATCAGGTATTTTTAGAAAGAAGTTTACATAAAATTAAAAGCTACCTACATTGGGATACCTTAAAATCTATATTCCGTTTTGGCCAGATTGATGCTTTTAGAACGCAGGCAAAGGCTAACCAATCATTTTTTAAAGACGAAAGGATAACACAGCTTTTTAACCGTTATGCCACCTATAACGGATCTGATCCCTATCAGGCACCGGCCACATTGAATGTAATTCCACATTTCGAGTATCATTTTGGCGCTTTTCTTCCCAAAGAAGGAATGTATGGCATTGTTAGGGCTTTGATCAAATTGGCTGAAGAATTAGGTATAAGGCTTCATTACAATCAAAAGGTGGAAGAAATTATATATTCTAATGATCCTAAACCCGAAGTAAAAGGTGTAAAAGTTAACGACAAAACCTACAAAGCGGATACAGTGATCTCTAATCTTGATATCTGGTTTACCTATAAAAACCTACTTAAAGGTATTGCTGAACCTAAGAAATTATTAAACCAGGAACGTAGCAGTTCGGCGTTGATTTTTTACTGGGGTATGGATGGCAGTTATAGTGACTTAGGCCTGCACAATATTTTCTTTACTGAAGATTATCAAAAGGAATTTAATGCCATTTGGAAAGATAAAACCATTAGCAACGACCCAACAGTGTACATTAACATCAGTAGTAAGCATATCAGGGGTGATGCACCTATTGACAATGAAAACTGGTTTGTAATGATAAACGTTCCTGCCAACGATGGCCAAAATTGGGATCAATTGATTAAGGTAGCGAAAGCGAATATTATTAAAAAGGTTAGCCGAATTTTAAACAGAAATATTGAAAAAGATATTATCTGTGAGCAGATTTTAGACCCAAGAAGCATCGAAAGCAAAACCGGTTCTTACCAAGGTTCTCTGTATGGTAACAGTTCTAACAATCAGTTTTCTGCGTTTTTACGACACTCTAATTTCAGCTCAAAAGTTAAAAATTTATATTTCTGTGGAGGTAGTGTCCATCCAGGCGGAGGAATTCCCCTTGCATTGTTATCGGCGAAGATAATTGATGATGGGTTTAGGGTTTAGGGTTTAGGGTTTAGGGTTTAGGGGAAATCTTATCTAAAGCAGATTGTTTTATTGGCAAAGAAAATCTAACGATTCTTCTGAATCGCTTCCGCTAACTTCTCCCCATCCAGATCAAATGCATCTACAATGATCTTTGCCTGGGTGTAAAAAGGATCGCGTTCTTCGAGTTTCTCTTTAATAAACACTAAAAGCTGTTCATCATCTAAATCTTTAATCAACGGGCGCTTTTGGCGATTATGTAAACGTGAAACCAAAGCAGCAGGCTCCATTTGCAGGTAAACCGTTTCTCCATGCGCATTCATCCATTCCATATTATCAAAAAAACATGGCAATCCACCTCCGGTAGCCACCACACAGGTTTCAGGATAATCGTATGTTTTAAGCATTTCGCTTTCGTAATTCCTAAAACCACTTTCTCCATATTCAGCAAAGTATTCGGCAATGCTTTTACCGGTTTTCGAAACAATTTCGGCGTCAAGATCTATCACGGGGCATTCTAAACGGTGTGCCAATTGCTTTGCTTTGGTGCTTTTGCCGCAGCCCATATATCCGATAAGGAAAATTTTCATCTGAAGTTCTTATAGTCGACCTATAATAAATGGTCGCGTTTTAACATAATATAATCGGTTACAGGTGGTGTAAACCCTGCTTTTTTAAATAAAGTTACAACCTGTCCGCGATGATAAGTAGAATGATTAAATAAATGAAATAAAATCTCATCTATCCGGTTTTCATATTGATCGCCGCTCGAATTACTATATAAAATACGTTTATCTAAAGGATGATGATTCAATGTCTCCCTGAGTAGTTTAAAATTATCTGAAGAAAGGCTTTCAAAATCTTCTTTTGGGTGAATATCCCAAACGCCGTAAAGTGGTTTTTTGCCCGAAATCCGTTGCGCCCAAATGTGCTGTGCATTAAGCACATGACTAAATAAGCGTTCCGCATCTGGCAATTCAATTGTTGCCTGTCTAAATATTTCGATAATCCGGCCATCAGCAAGCTCGGTATAATTGATGATTTCTTCTTCCTGCATCGTTTAACTTAATTTAACCCTGGGATCGACATAAGCATATAAAATATCAACCAGAATGTTGATGACTACAAACACGAAAGCGATAAAAAGAATAGATCCCATTACGACCGGAAAATCGGACATTTCTAAGGCCGTTACTGTTGTCCTTCCTAAGCCATTATAGCCAAAAATATACTCTACAAAAAAAGAACCAGCCAGCAACGAGGCGAACCACCCTGAAATGGCTGTAATTACCGGATTCATGGCATTCTTTAAAGCGTGTTTATAAATTATAGTATTTCTACTTAAGCCTTTAGCTCTGGCAGTCCTGATATAATCCTGTGCCAAAACATCCAGCATTGCACTTCTGGTTAACTGTACAATAATAGCCAAAGGCCTTAAGCCAAGGGTAATCATCGGCAACCACAGGTTCCTTAAAGTTAATACTTCACCATTAAAGGGATCGTAAGAATATAAGCTGCCGCTCATTTTTAGGTCTGTATAGTTGCTCAACACAAAACCAAACAGCCAGGCAATAATAATCCCAGCAAAAAAGGAAGGCGCAGATATGCCCAGAATGGCAAATGCATTAGCCGATTTATCGATCCACGAATCTTTATAAACTGCTGAAAGCACACCCAAAAAGACACCAATTATTGTGGCAAAAATCATTGCTGTTAAAGCCAGGATAAAAGTATTTGGTACTGTTTCCGAAAGTATAGCAGTTACATCGCGTTTGGTCTGGTAAGAACTACGAAGATAAGGCCATTTAATCACCAGTGCCTTTTTATCAAAAGTCAGCAGTTTTGCATAATGATATTTCTGTTGATTGGTGCTATCATTATCCAGAATACTAATTGGCGATAAATCGTTAATGTACAAAACAAACTGAACAGGTTTGGATCGGTCTAAACCAAATTCTTTACGAACGGCTTCGAGCGATTGTACATCGGCTCTTTGTCCCATCGTCATCCGTGCAGGGTCGCCAGGCAAAATATTAAACAGCACAAAAACAACCAATATTACACCGCCCATTACCAGCAGCCCATACATCAGTTTTTTTAGTGCGTATCCGATCATATTTATTTATCGAAATATTTTCGGCTGAGTTGGTCGAAGGTGGGAACGTTATGAAAATGCCATTTATTGATCACTACTCCGTTCTTCATCAATAAAACACCAGGATTTGCTCTTACCATACTTTTTAAGGGTACGGCATCGGCATAAAAAACCTCCGAAAACAGATTGTTCTTTTTGATAAAGGCCTGTGCATCCTGAGCCGAATTGGAAGTAAGCAATACCGTACGGATATTAAACTGCTGCGTAGCGTTTAAGGCCAAGGCGTTTAGTTTACCAATAGCCGCTTCATTGGTTGAATGAAGATCGTAAGCCACAAAAATTAAATTATAGTATGGATTTTCGATCAGTTCTTTGGTATAATCAGTGCCCGAAGCATCAGTAATGTTCAGGTCTTTGATTTTAGGCTCAAAGCCTTTTTTAACGAGTCTTTTAGCCGGTTCACCAATAATTTCCCAATTGTTATCTTTCCAGATCTCTGTTTTAAGATAGGCTTTATCGCTCATATCTTTCTCTTCATTGGTTTTCTTGTTCTTGAGGTGATACATGATCTCAAATTCATCTGGTTTTTCTCCCGGAGGAATCACCATTAATGATGGAAGATGTGCACCAACCTTATAAGGCAGAAAATCGATAATCGGCAAAACATTGTAAGTATACAAGCCAAAACCTAATGAAACAGCCGTTACGGCAATAGCAATATTTCTTTGAATAGTTTCTTTTTTGAATAAAGGCTGGATCAGGTTCTTGTTTAAGAAAATAACAATGATCAGCGCCAACAGGATCAGGTCTTTACTGAACGATTGCCAAGGGGTAAGTGGAATGGCATCGCCAAAACAGCCACAACTGGTCACTACTTTGAACGCTGCAGATATGAATGTTAGCAAGGTAAAAAAGATAATGAGAAGCAATAAACCCCAGGCTACTTTTTTACTCCAGAAACCCAATAGCAATAAGGCGCCGAGAACAATTTCTAAAGTACAAAGTAAAATGGCAATACCAGTGGCCATCCCACTCAGGAAATTCATGTGAAAAACTTCAAAATATTCCTGTAGTTTATAGCCAAAGCCAAGTGGATCGTTCGCTTTAATTAGTCCTGAAAATATGAATAAAGCACCGACAAAAATCCTGGAGAATCTTAAAAGTATGTTTCGCATCTGTATGTATCTAATTTTTTAAAGGCTATTACGCTATTTATTTAACACCGAGTTTAATCAGCGCGAAAACCGAATAGTTCAGCATATCCTGATAATTCGCATTAACACCTTCTGAAGCCAGGGTTTGTCCTTCGTTATCTTCTATCTGTTTAACCCTAAAAATTTTCATCAAAATCAAGTCTGTTAATGAGCTAATGCGCATATCGCGCCAAGCCTCACCATAATCGTGATTTTTGGCAAACATTAAATCTTTGGTTTCCGTTACCTTTTCTTCAAACCTTTTTTCAACTTCGGCATAAGGCATTTCATTCGGATCATTTTCAGTCAATTCGAGCTGCATCATGGCGATAATACAATAGTTTACAATTCCAATGTATTCAGATATTACACCCTCTCCCACCTTGCTCACTTTTTTTTCCTCCAAAGTACGGATGCGCTGCGCTTTAATAAAAATCTGATCAGTGATCGAACTTGGCCTCAATATCCGCCATGCAGTACCATAATCTTTAGTCTTTTTTAAAAATAATGATCTGCAAACTGCAATCACTTCATCAAATTCGGTAGAGGTATTTGTTTGTGCCAAAGCCAATAATTATTTAGTTTTTAGTGTATTTTTGTCATGAAAAAACAAAAGCTAAAGATACATTTTTAAAGCGAAACCCAAATCCCGAAAGGGTTTATTATGGCAGAAAAAAACTTTTTTGAGCCCAGAGAAAGCTTAAACATTAAAGGTAAGCTTATCGATTTAAGCAGCCCAAAAGTAATGGGTATTTTAAATATCACCCCCGATTCTTTTTACAGTAATAGCCGCACAAAATCGATTGACGAAGCTTTAACCAAAGCAGCCCAATTTCTAGATGAGGGTGCTACATTTATTGATATCGGCGGATACTCATCAAGACCTGGCGCTAAAGACATTTCTACCAGTGAAGAGGTTGACCGTTTGGTGCCCGTGGTGGAAAGTTTGGTAAAAGCATTTCCTGAAGCGGTTATTTCTATCGATACTTTCAGGGCGAAAGTTGCTCAGGAAACCATTTCTGCCGGAGCGCATATCATTAACGATATTGCCGCTGGTGATATGGATGAGCAGATGTTCGAGACAGTAGCCAAACTGCAGGTACCTTACATCATTATGCACATGCAAGGTACGCCTCAAAATATGCAGCAAAATCCGGTTTATAACAATGTACTGCTAGATGTAATTGATTATCTGGCGAAAAAAGTTGCCGCCCTTAAAGCCCTACACATCCATGATGTAATTATCGACCCTGGTTTTGGCTTCGGAAAAACGATCGAGCATAATTACGGACTACTTAAGCAGATGGAGGCTTTTAAAATTTTCAAACTTCCTGTTTTAGTGGGTTTCTCGCGTAAAGGAATGATTTATAAAACGCTTGGTACTACTGCAGCAGAAGCGCTGAACGGAACCACCGTACTTAATACTATTGCGCTGCAAAAAGGAGCCGGGATTTTAAGGGTACATGATGTAAAAGAAGCGGTGGAGTGTGTGAAGTTAGTTGGGATGTTGGGCTAGGCGGATATGTGGTTAATCGGTTAACTGTTTGAATTGGTTAATCGTACAAATAGCAAATTGCCTACGTCTGGTAACTTCAATAATTTGTTAAATTGCAATTGCGCTTCTGTCCTTGATATAATCTAAACTTAATTGTGATGCATATTTACTCATTTGAAAAATTAGAGACCTGGCAAAAAGCCAGGCTGCTCAGAAAAGACATTTATAATTTGACCAGGAAATTCCCAAAGGAGGAGGTATTTGGTTTAACAAGTCAGATCAAAAGATCTGCAAGCAGTATTGGAGATTGCTTAGCAGAAGGTTCAGCGAGAATTACGCCTAAGGATAAGGCACATTTTATAACAATGTCTTATTCAAGTGCAATCGAAACCATCAACCATGTTATTGGTGCATATGACCTTGAATATATCAATGAAGAAGAATATATTTCATTTCGACTAAAACTTGATGAATTAACCAACAAATTAAATGCTTTGCGCAAATCGATATTAAAAAATTAGGTTCTCTCCACCAGCCCTACAATTAACCATTTAACCAGTTTAAACAGTTAACCGCTTTTCAACCCATTTAAACAGTTAACCTATCTTGCTTGTAAACTGAAAACCGTTTTACTATCTTGCCAATAATGAAAGGATTAGATTTTGATTTTGTAAAATTCACCATTACCGATGTGGTTGACATTGTGCTTGTGGCACTTTTAATCTATTACGTTTATACCTTAATCCGCAATACCTTAGCTGTTAACTTGCTGGTTGGAATGCTTATTATCGCAATATTTTATCGTATTGTTGATGCTTTGCACATGAAGCTACTTACAGCCATCATCGAGAAATTTATGAGTGTGGGGATTATTGCTTTGATTGTGATCTTCCACCCAGAGATCAGGCGTTTCCTTTTACTAATCGGGAAAAATGCTTTTTTACAAAAGAATAAAGCCTGGTGGGGGTATTTATTTGGCCGAAAAGAGATTGAAAGAAATAATTTAGCCCGTATAAAACCAATTATCGACGCCTGTAAGAGCATGAAGAAAACGCGTACGGGAGCATTAATGGTATTTGTTAAATTTTATGATGAGCAGTTTTTTGCCAATAGCTGTGAGCTTGTTGACTCCAAAATATCGAAGCGCTTGTTGGAAAGTATCTTTCAGAAAAACAGTCCGCTGCATGATGGTGCTGTAGTTATTTCTGAAAACAAAATTAAAAGTGCCAGTTGTATTTTGCCTTTAACGGATAACGACCAGTTACCTTCACAGTTTGGTTTAAGGCACCGCGCGGGTATTGGTGTTTCTGAAACAACCGATGCTGTTGCAGTAATTATCTCAGAGGAAACCGGAGAAATATCTTATGCCAAACAAGGAAGGGTAAGAATGAATGTTTCTTTCGGAGAACTAGAGAAATTGCTCAATAAGGATTTTTAGTAATCACAGGTGAGGATTTATTAGTGTCGTCACCCTGACCTGTAGCGTAACGGAAAGCTACGAAGTAAATTTATTTCAGGATCTAATGGCAGAAAGATGCTGACCACGTAGTAGCTACAAGGCAATTGAAAATAATATTTCTACTTGTAAAATAAATTCAGCATGACGATTAAGTAGAAGATAACTAAGTAAAACCCAATCATCTTCACAAGCCCCATAAACGCAAAATGGTGAATGTTTCCATCCACCATTTCATATAACTTAGATTACCTTCTTATCGGTGTAATCCAATAATCTGTGTAATCAATTTTTAACAGTATTGCTCAAAAGCACCGATCAGATTATCAGCGATCATTTGTGCTGGTCTGCCTTCAATCTGGTGACGCTCGATCATGTGAACCAATTTACCATCTTTAAATAAAGCCATTGCCGGAGAAGATGGAGGAAAAGGCATCATGTAATTTCTTGCCTGATCTACTGCTTCTTTTTCCATACCTGCAAAAACAGTAACCAATTTATCAGGATGTTTTTCATGCGCAGCTGCTGCTCTAGCCGCTGGTCGTGCATTTGCTGCCGCACAACCACAAACCGAGTTTACTACTACCAACACAGTTCCTTCGCCTTTAATAGCTTGATCTACGTCTGCTGCGTTTTTTAATTCTTGAAAACCTACGTTAGTTAATTCCTTACGCATTGGCTCTACTAAATATTCTGGATACATTATCTTAGTTTTTTATTTACAATATCAATGCTACAAAAATAAGAAAATCGAATGGTATGCACCATTCGATTTATATTTTTAAGGTAAAATTAAAATGGTTCCTTATTCTAGACCTTTTAATATTTCTTGCATTTTATGTGGATCACTTAACATCCCCATACCAAATATCACAATGATGGCAACATAATAAAGCAATGATAAAATATTAAGCACCAAACCTATAATTGCGCAAATTCTTCCTGCATTTAAATTTTTAAACGAACTTAAACTATACATAGCAGGGTTAACTGCATACAAAGCCTTGTCTTTTTTACTTAAAACCAATGCAATGATTGCCGGAATCAGCCCCAAAATACCATAGCAGCAGCAAAATGCAATAGAAAGAATTCCTAATACCAGCACAATTGTTGAGTTTGGCAAACTTTGTTGACCAAAACCTCCTCCAAACTGCCCAAATGGTGGCGGTTGTTGAAATGGTGGTGGTGTTATAGGTCCTTTATCCTGTGCTTGAAATGGTGTGGGCTCTGGGTTCTGATCTTTTGAAAGATCAATCGGTTTATTTTCCTGAGGAGTTTCCTGTTCTTCTGACATAGCTGTATTTAGATCAATTGGTGAGTGTATATTTTGTAAATGTAATTGATTAAAATAATTACTGCAACACTTGCGAAAACGATTTTGATGAGCTGTGCTCCAAATTTAAAATCGACTTTGAGGTGAACAATGGTAAATACTATGACAAAAATGAGTGGAATTGTTGCAGGATAAAACTTAAATGATGCAATTAAGTCGCCCCGAAATAAAGCCAGTACCGAACGCTGAAAGCCACAGCCTGGGCAATCGAATCCAAAATGGGCTCTAAACGGGCAGGTAAAAAGATGCTCGCCTATCCAATCTAGAAAACTATGTTGCGGTTGAGCCATCTATATCACCAATAAATTTTCCCTGGGTATCTTTCCAGGCTTTATATTTCTCCAGGTCTTTAATCACTTGTCTGTACACCAGGTTTAGGATATAAATATCATCAATAAAGCCCAGAACCGGCACAAAATCCGGAATTACATCAATAGGAGATAAAAAGTAAATCAGTCCTCCTAAAATGGCAATGATTGATCTTTTAGGAATTTCGGTATAATCGCCGTTCACATAATCTTTAGATACAGCGAACAGCAATACCAGCTTGGCCCAAACCCCTTCTAAATCGCCTTTATTGGTTACCGCCTTACCAAGCGCATCTTTAATCGTATTACTGGCTTTGGTTTTATCACTTAAGATCACCGAAGCTTTGCTTTGCGATTTTTTGAAGAAACCCAATATTTTTTCCCTGTTCAATTTCATAGTTAATCCTTTACAAATTAACGGCCAAAAGCATCATAATTGTCTTCCGCGTATTTAGTAAAACGGTCTAATAACTTGATATTTTTATTTTCTATCGATGTTAAATCATTATCAACGTTGTTTTTAACAGGAACATACCATTCTACAGGATCGAAAAAATTTCTAAAAGTTTGTTTTTTAAAAGCATAACCATGTCTGGCGAAAATGGTATTTTTAATAATCTGCAGATCTAGTTTTCTTAAATTTTTTACATCTTCTTCTTTGAGCACAGTGGTTGAAGCATTTAATTTAAAAATCTGATCGGAAGCACTTCTGTAAAAAGCATTTGCCTCTAGGGTATCTATTTTTCCGTCTTCTGCAGTATCCACTCTTTTTATCATTTTATGATCGCTCCAGTCTACATAACTGCTTTCGCTTGGCAACATTAAGTTAGCATTGTAAGTAAATGCCTTTTTAACGAGTTTAAACTGCCTTTCGGGCCATTTCAACTCGGTTTTATAGGCGTTCCATTTGCCGATTAGGGTATCGCCAACTAGAGTGATTTCAAACTTCCCATCGTACTTATCGCTGCCAGGTTCATCTAATACAAAAGTGATTTTCCCCCCATCGTCAGATAGTTTACCCAATAATGGGCGGCTGTTGCCCGAAACCACACTCTGAGCGATTATCGTATCTTTAGTTATCTTTTTAATATTAATATTGAGTTTTCTTACCGCATCGGTCATATCGCCATCGTATTCCAGTTCATCTTCCGAATAAAAATCGCCCACCCAAAAACCATAAAGTTCTTTGTGGATTTCCGGTTGAGCTACCTCAACAGCCTTTTTTTGTTCATTTGTTTTTTTAGTATCCCTACAAGAGAGCATCAAAAATGGGAACAGCGCTAATAATAAGATCCTTTTCATCAATTAAATTATTTTCCGTTTAATGAGCCATTCGGCAATTAATAAATTGGGTATCCAGCCTAACCAGGCTATAATCTGGTAAACATCCATTGGTGCCGGATGAAATAAATATACTAAAATAACTTTCCACAACCTTAAGGTGATGGCTGAAGTTGCCAAAGCAAAACTGCGGTACATAAACTTTTTATGGTCGGAGATCTTCCGTTTCAAAATAAGAAGAACCGCCTTTAAGGTAAACCAGAACCATAAAACACCTAAAATAATAAATGAGGTTTTAGCTATTAAACCGCCATTTGCAAACCAGCCGATAAAAACGCCAGACGGTGCGGCAAGTAACAACACAAAGCCTGCATACAAGTAGCCCAGCCATTTATGTACTTTGGGATATTTAGCTAAAATTTTAGGATTAAACTGCGTAAAACCAGCCAGCAGCACAAATATGGCACTATAGACATGAATGTAAAATATGGGAAGATAAGCTTTGATCCCTGAAACTTCAGTTTGTTTAATCTGCAGAAAAGACACTTCACTATTTAGTGGGATATACCGTAAAGTAATCTGCACCATTAACATAAAGAAATAGGCAAAAAACAGTAGCCAGGCCACACGTTTATAGCTAAAGCTTTTCATCTATTTTGTTAAACAGTAATAACTCATGATCCTAAGCGTAAATAAGATGAGGATGTTTTTCATTATTGAGCAGCGTTATCAAATATACTAAAGTCACATTGAGCTTTGTTGATTGCCTTTATAAGGTATTCGACAGGCTCAGACTGACATGCCTAAATGAGATTTATTAAATTTAAGAAGACTTCATCATCTCCAAAATATCATCAACATATTTACGCTCATTAGCCAGGCGTGGCACTTTATGCTGCCCACCGAGTTTATCTTTTGCCTTTAACCAATTATAGAAAGTATTTGCGGGTGCATTATGCACTTTAGGGCGGGCCAAGGCCATATCTTTAAAACGTTTGGCATCGTAATCAGAGTTAACCTCACGTAAGGTCTGATCCATTACATCAACAAATTTTTCAAAATCATTGGGTTGCTTATCGAATTCGATAATCCATTCGTGCCCTCCCGCTTTTTCATCTTTAAAGTAAATCGGTCCGGCGGTATAATCTTTTATTTCGGCACCGGTTTCCTGGCAAGCTTTGGTTAAGGCCTGTTCTGCATTGTCTATAATCACTTCTTCGCCAAAGGCATTGATAAAATGTTTGGTACGTCCGGTAATTTTAATGCGGTAGGGAGAAAGTGAAGTAAATTGAATGGTATCGCCGATCATATAGCGCCATAGGCCACCATTTGTAGAGATTACGATAGCATAATTTTTATGCAGTTCTACTTCGCCCAACAATAGTGCTTTAGGATTTTCTTCACAGATATACTCCATCGGTACAAACTCATAAAAAATACCATAATCGAGCATCAGCAACATTTCTTCTGAGTTATCCTGGTCCTGAATGCCGAAAAACCCTTCGGATGCATTATAAGTTTCCAGATAATACATCTCAGCTGATGGGATGAGCTGTTTAAACTGTTCACGATAAGGCGCGAAGTTTACCGCACCATGGATATACAATTCGAGATTTGGCCAAACTTCCAGTAAATTCTGCTTCCCGGTAAGTTCGAGCACCTTTTTGGCCAGTACCATGGTCCAGGTTGGTACGCCAGAAATGCTGGTTACGTTTTCAGTAATGGTGGCCTCGGCCATTCTATCCATCTTGATTTCGTAATTATCCATTAAAGCGATAGACATATCTGGCGTGCGGTAATATTCGGCCCAGATTGGCAGGTTTTTGATCAGTACCGCCGATAAATCGCCATAGAAACAATCTTCGTTTAACTGATTAACCTGGTGGCTTCCACCTAAAACCAAACCTTTTCCGGTAAACATCTGGTTATCGGGGCGGTTATTGCAGTAAATAGAAAGCATATCCTTGCCGCCTTTAAAGTGGCATTCTTCCAATGATTCTGGAGAAACGGGGATAAATTTACTTCTGTCGCTTGTGGTACCCGATGATTTTGCAAACCATTTGATATCAGAAGGCCATAGAATATTCTGTTCGCCATTAAGCATACGCTCAATGTAAGGTTTTAGAGTATCGTAGTTTTGGATCGGAACACGCTCCTTGTATTGTTGTGGAGTTAAAATGGTTTTATAATCGTACAGTTTGCCCCATTCGGTATTTTCTGCACTATCAATCAAATTATGGAACCACTCTTCCTGAACATCGTATGGATATTTCATAAAAAGCTCGATCTGGTGGATCCGCTTTTTCATTAACCAGGTAAAAATTGAATTTACAATTGCCATATTAAAAAATAAACAGCTGATTTTCACCACAGATGTTGACAGATAAACACAGATGTTGTGGTTTTTGTTGCAACAATAATCTGCCCTCTTTACCTGAAATAGTTTTAGCTGAGTTTATCATCTTTATTTTCGAAACCTGTGATAAGAACTGGTTAATATTAAACATCAAATTTCTTACGTTTCAGCACAAAGTTCGATCCAAGATAAACTTTTCTTACCATCTCGTTCTCGGCAAGCACTTCGGGAACCCCCTGTTCTAGAATTTTACCTTCAAAAAGCAGATAAGCTCTATCGGTAATCGAAAGTGTTTCTTGTACGTTGTGATCGGTAATTAAGATTCCTATATTTTTATGTTTCAGTTTGGCAACAATGCTTTGAATTTCCTCTACCGCAATTGGGTCTACACCAGCAAAAGGTTCGTCCAATAAAATAAAATTGGGATTGGCAGCTAAAGCACGGGCAATTTCGGTACGGCGACGTTCTCCACCTGATAATAAATCGCCTCGGTTTTTACGCACTTTATGTAAACTAAACTCGTTGATTAGTTCTTCAAGCTTATCGCGTTGTTCTTCCTTGGTCAATTTGCTCATTTCTAAAATGGCCAGGATATTATCTTCTACAGTAAGTTTTCTAAAAACCGATGCCTCCTGAGCCAGATAGCCGATACCTTTTTGTGCCCTGCGGTACATCGGATCTTCCGTAATGTCTTCTTCCTCTAAAAAGATACGCCCTTCATTTGGTTTGATTAGCCCCACAATCATGTAAAATGATGTTGTTTTTCCAGCCCCATTAGGACCTAAAAGACCAACAATTTCCCCCTGACTTACGTTAAAGGAAACATTGTTTACAACAGTACGCTGTTTATATTTTTTAACGAGATTTTCGGCTCTTAATATCATATATCGATTCATCCGTCATCCTGAATTTATTTCAGGATCTTCAATTTAGATGCTGAATCAAGTTCAGCATGACGATTTATTTTATAGTTAATTAACTTTTATTCCTTTAATATTTAACTGCAAACGTTTCTTATCTCTCCATACGTTTTCTTCTAACGTATAACAAACTGAAAATGGCACTTTTGGTTGTAAAAGATTTTGAAATTCGGCCAACCCGAATGCAATGCCTTCAAAAATAGGCGAATTTTGTTGTTTTATATTAATTTTTAAATGATTTTGACCAACTGCCATGGCATGTTGTGCGAGATATACATTATGGGTAACAAATATAGGCGCCATATTTTCAGGACCAAATGGTCCCATTTGTGATAAAACCCGATAGAATTTACCATCTATCTGCGCCAGTTCGATTTCAGCATCAATCCTGATCATCGGTGTAAGTAGCTCTTCCGTAATACTTGCCGATACAATTTCTTCAAATTTTTTGGCAAAGGCATCTACATTATGTTGCTGCATAGTTAGCCCTGCAGCAAATTTATGCCCGCCATATTGATCCAATAAATCTGCGCAACCGCTTAAAGCTTCGTATAAATCAAAACCAACTACCGATCGGCAAGAACCTGCCACATGCCCATTAGACTTTGTTAATACAATTGTTGGACGATAATATTTTTCAGTTAAGCGCGAAGCTACGATTCCGATTACGCCTTTATGCCAGTTTTCGTTAAATACAACAGTCGTTTTTTTATTGATCAGGATATCACTTTCGCCAATTAAAGCCAAGGCCTCGCGGGTAATGTCCTGATCGTAAGTTTTACGCTCAGTATTTTTAAGGTTTATCAGTTCGCTTTGCTCTAGTGCGTTTCCATCTACCTGGCAAAGTAACATGGCAACCGCATGTTTGGCATGGTCTATCCTTCCGGCGGCATTAATGCGCGGGCCTAAGGTAAAAACTACATCGGTAATGCTATAGTTTTCGGTTTTACCCGAAACTTCCATTAGGGCACGCAAACCTTCGCAAGGGTTGGTATTTAATTTTTTTAAACCATAATAGGCTAAAATTCGGTTTTCGCCAACAACAGGAACAATATCGGCAGCGATGCTCACCATCACCAGATCTAAATATCGCAGGTAAGTTTCTTTGGGGAGCTGATGTTTTTGAGCATAGGCCTGCGCTAGTTTAAAACCAATGCCACAACCGGCAAGCTCTTTAAAAGGATATACGCAATCTGAGCGTTTAGGGTCTAAAATAGCAATGGCCTGAGGCAATACATCCCCTGGTAAGTGGTGATCACAAATAATAAAATCAACACCCAGTGTATTGGCATAATCGATTTTATCAACTGACTTTATACCACAATCTAACGCTATAATCAGAGAGAATCCATTTTCACTCGCATAATCAATACCTGCAGTAGAAATACCATAGCCCTCTAAGTAGCGATCTGGAATGTAATATTCTATATTTTCGGTAAGCTGCGAAAAGAAACTAAAGGCCAGTGCCACCGATGTTGTACCATCTACATCATAATCGCCGTAGATCAGTATTTTTTCTTGCGTGGCCAGAGCCGTTTCGATACGGGCAATAGCAACATCCATATCCTTCATTAAAAAAGGATTATGGAGATGATCAAGATCTGGTCTAAAGAAATCTTTCGCCTGATCAAAATCACAAATATTCCGCTGCACAAGTATCTGTGCAAGTGAGCGATCTATGTTGAGTTGTTCTGCTATTTTAATTACCGTGGCATCATTACAATCCGATGCCAGCACCCATCTTTTTTCCATTTATGCTATCTCCGAACAGTAAATATACATTTTAATTGGATATGGTAGCAATCCTAACTCGGGTTGTTCACCACAGATTTTGCAGAAAAGGCGTACAGATTATTAGAAGTTAAATAAATCTGATTTAATCTGCGTTTTTTATCCCATTAAATCTGCGGGAAAAATTAATAAGGCCACTAAGAACTAAAATCAAATTTATTTAGAGTCCCCGGGATAGGCCTGATAAAGTTTCATCAAATGTGCTTTCTGATTGGCATATTTTGCATCATCAATTAAATTTACACGCTCTGCCGGATCCCATGATAAATTGTAAAGCTCGCTCAGCTCTTTATCATCCTTTTTAGTAATCCTCAATTTCCAATCGCCATCTTTTACACCTTCTAAAACATAATTATGATAGTAGATTGGCCGGTGCTTTTTATGATCATTTTTGTTGGTTAACAAACCAGAGATAGACTCGCCATCATATACTTTCTGCGGAAGTTTAGTCTTGGTCCACTCGGCCAACGTAGGAAAAACATCGAGATTAGAAATGGGTTTGGTTAACTGGGTATTGTTAAGCGTGTGACCTTTCCAATAAACAATAAACGGCACACGGTGACCACCTTCATAGGAGATGCCTTTAGATCCCCTAAAAATTCCTGCAGAACCTACATGGTAAAATTTGGTAAAACCATCATCGTATATGCGCTGTGGCGCATTAATCCATGGACCATTATCACTGGTAAAGATGAAAATGGTGTTATCGGCCTGGCCAGAAGCAACTACCTGTTTCCATATTTCCGCTAAACCTGCGTCTATATCTTCGATCACATCGCCCAATTCGCCTCCTGCAGAAGGTCTTTTTCTACTTTTTTGCGCGGCAAAAGCAACAGGCAAATGAGGCATATTTTGCGCTAAATAAAGAAAAAATGGTTTCTTCTCCGCAGCGCTTTTTTTAATAAATTTAATCGACTCTCGGGTATAAGAACTGGTTAAAATGCTATCGTGCGGTTTATAAATTTCTGGTTTGGTATTTCTGAAAATCTTGATTGTGGTATCGGTTTTTACATAAGGCGCTCTATAATCGTGACTATACAAAAGGCCATAAAATTCATCAAATCCTTTTTTGTTTGGCAAAGATACCCCATAATCGCCCAAATGCCATTTACCCACCAAGGCAGTGGCATAACCCGATTGTTTAAGCAGCTGTGCAATGGTAATTTCATCTTCGGGTATTCCGCGTTTATCGCCCGGACCAATAGGCCATGGTAAATCCATCCTGCTGCAATACCTACCTGTTAGTAACGATGCCCTTGAGGGTGTACAGGTTGGCGAGGTGGTTACAAAGTTTGTGGCTTTTATTCCTTTCGCTGCCATTCCATCCAAAAAAGGTGTTTTTATCAACGGACTTCCATAACATGAAATATCGGCATAGCCCATATCATCAGCCAATACAATAATTACATTTGGTTTTCGCTGTGCTTTTAACGATGTAGAAAAACCGATAGCCAGCAGCAAAATTAAGATTCGAAAATTCATGCTTGAAATTTAAGCATCATATTTTACAAAAAAAGGAAGTATCCAAGCTTTTACTAAAACAAATACTCAATTTTAGATTGTTACCTTTGTACAAACATTAAAGATTTACATTTTGCAAGTTTACACCTTATTCGAAGGAACCTATTCTGTTGATGCAACAAAGAAATTTGTGCCTTTCGACCCAGCTATACACAGTTATAAAGACAGACCCGCATCGCTATTTATCAATGTTCAGCCATTTTTAGTTGAATTAAAGAATGATCTGATTCTTTTTGATACGGGTTTAGGATTTAGTGATGACCATGGGGAGCTGATTTTACATAAAAACATCCGTAATGCAGGTTTCGATCCAACCGATGTAACCAAGGTTTTAATGTCGCACTTACATTACGACCACTCAGGCGGTATGATCCACAAACAAGGCAACAACAAAGTGGAATTAAGTTTCCCCGATGCAGAGTATGTTATTAACCGAGGCGAATGGGAAACGGCTTTTAGCAGCACTTCTTCTTCTTACCATAGCGATATTTTCGATTTTGTGCAGCGCAACGCACAATTAAGATTTGTAGAGGGCGATGGCGCATTGGACGAAACCATTACTTACGAATTTACAGGGGCACACTGCCCTAATCACCAGGTTTTCCTTTTAACCGAAGGCAAACAGAAAGTATTTTTTGGTGGTGATGTATTGCCAGAACCAGAAGAACTGGTTAAAAACTTTATTGCCAAATACGATTTCGACGGCCGCAAAGCGATGGAATTAAGAAAAGAATTTGGAAAAAGGGCCGCAGAAGAAAACTGGGAATGTTTGTTTTACCATGGTAAAAGTGCCGCAACAGGATTTGTAGATGAAGTTGAAGGTGGGTTTAAGATAAGATAAGTCTACCCGTTTTTTACCGCAAAGTACGCAAAGAGGAAACGCAAAGTCCACAGAGTTTCTTTTTACCACAAAGATTACGGAGCTGGGTGCTTATAACTATAAAGCCTCTGTTTTCCTCTGTGTCAAACTCAATGCTCTCGGCAGTAAAAACTTTGTGCTCCTTCGCGTCAAACTTAGCACTCTTTGCGCAAAACTCTGCATACTTTGCGGTTAAACAAAAAAAGCCCCGACAATGCCAGGGCTTTCCTTTTTCCGAGACTGGAAAAATTATTTTTTAGCTACCAATTTAACAGCTAACTCGAAGTTATCATCAATTGCTTTGTCGCCAATGCTATCGAAGAATGATTTAGAACCATATTTGATGTCATATTTAGTTCTATCAACAACGATTTTACCAGCTAAAGCCGAAACTGTACCATCTGCATTAACGGTTACGGTTGCAGGGAAGCTCAATGGTTTAGTAATACCTTTGATGGTTAAATTACCTGTTACAGTTACGTTTGAACCTGAACCAGCAACTTTAGTAATTACGAAAGTTGAAGTTGGGAATTTAGCTGTACCGAAGAAATCGTCTGCTTTTAAGTGACCTTCTAATTTTGCGCTGCCATCAGCATCTTTAATTGAAGCCATATCAATTACAAATGTACCACCAGTTACACTTTTACCATTAACGGCTAAAGTACCTGATTGTAAAGCTACAGTTCCATTGTGAGAACCTGTTACTTTTTTACCAACCCAAGTAATGGTCGATTTTGCTGCATCTACAGTATAAGTTACTGGTTTAGTTGGGTTTTTAAAAGCTGACAATGCTACTACTGCCACTAATAAAAAAATTGAGCTAATTTTTAATTTCATTTTCTGGTTTTTTTAAAATTTGATACAAATATAGATGAACTCCCGATCTCTTGTTGTTGACCTATGTTAAGTTTTTCAAAAATAATCGGATTTATCTAAAATCATTCTATTGACTGTAGAATTGTAACAAAGGTTTAATTTGTTTACTTTTTTATGTGAATTTGCACTAAAGGTGGAGGATAGAAGGTTTAAGGCATAGGGTTTCCTTACCACTGTTAAAAAAATGTAAATATTTATCATGCTTAATTTTATTTTATAATATTCATAGAAAAAATAATATTATATATTTAGAAAATAATATTAAACGCTCACGAAAAATAGAATTTACGCCTCGTTATATTTATTCAGCTTATTATTTATTGCAACAGGCTGTAATTTCAACAGTGCATATTTAAACCGCTAGTAACCATGGCTAAGAAAAATTTACCCGATAATTTAAAAAATGGCATTGAAGCACTTTCGGGCATTTCGATGGATAATGTTCATGTTCATTTCAATTCTGGTAAACCTGCGCAATTGGCTGCTTCGACCTATGCACAAGGCACTGATATTCACATAACTCAAGACCAAGAAGAACATTTACCGCATGAGGCATGGCATGTAGTAGGACAAAAACAAGGTCGGGTTAAAGCAACAGTACAATTAAAATCTGACACAATTGTTAATGACGATGCTAGCTTAGAAAAAGAAGCAGATGAAATGGGGTCAAAAGCGGCTAAATTATAAATAAAGCAACAGCCTAGTTAAATACCGTTGCCCCGATCCTTGCATCTCTAAACCAGCAGCGAAAATCTCTTTTGTTTTATAGCATCTTCAGAGATTGCCGAGTCGTTCCTCCGAAAACCGACACTCATTTCCAAAAAAAATCTGCAAGTTTTATGAAATGAATCCATAAAACTTGCAGATGATTTATCTAAATAGATTGCCACGTCGTTCCTCCTCGCAATGACGAGAAAGGCAAACTACGGAACGATCTCTTCTAAATAACTTTCAATCGGTGGACAAGCACAGATTAATGCCCTATCGCCATGGCTATCATTAACACGACCAACTGATGGCCAGAACTTGCGCTCTAACACATAAGGAAGTGGGAATGCAGCAGTTTGACGGCTATAAGCATGATCCCATTCGTTAGCAGTAATTACCGAAACCGTATGTGGAGCATTCTTTAATGGGTTATCAACTTTATCGAAAGTACCGTTTTCTACCGAAGTAATCTCGTTTTTAATGGCGATCAAAGCATCACAGAAACGGTCTAACTCGTGTTTAGGTTCTGATTCTGTAGGCTCAACCATCAAAGTGCCCGCAACCGGGAACGAAACGGTTGGCGCGTGGAAACCGTAGTCCATTAAACGTTTTGCAATATCTGTAACTTCGATTCCGAAAGCTTTGAACGAACGGCAATCTAAAATCATCTCGTGTGCGCAACGACCCTGAGCGCCTGAATAAAGCACCGGATAGTGTTGTTCTAAACGCGCTTTCATATAGTTAGCGTTTAAAATGGCATATTTAGTAGCATTAGTTAATCCTTCAGCACCCATCATGGCAATATAAGCATGAGAGATAATCAAGATCGAAGCCGAACCCCAAGGTGCAGATGAAACTGCAGAAATAGATTTTCCTTTGTCGATATCAACCACAGCATGGCCTGGAAGATAAGGTACCAGGTGTTTGGCCACACCGATAGGGCCCATACCCGGACCACCACCGCCGTGCGGGATACAGAAAGTTTTGTGCAGGTTTAAGTGACAAACATCGGCACCGATATTAGCCGGACTAGTTAATCCAACCTGTGCATTCATGTTTGCACCATCCATATAAACCTGTCCACCGTTAGCGTGGATGGTTTCGCAGATTTCGATAATACTTTCTTCGAATACACCGTGAGTTGATGGATAAGTTACCATTAAACACGATAGGTTGTCTTTATGTAATTCTGCTTTTGCTTTTAAATCTTCAACATCAATGTTACCGTTTTCTAAAGATTTAACCACCACAATTTTCATATCAGCCATTGCTGCAGAAGCAGGGTTAGTTCCATGTGCTGAAGCAGGAATTAACGCTACGTTACGGTGGAAATCGCCTCTATCGTGGTGATAAGCACGGATAACCATTAAACCAGCGTATTCGCCCTGAGCACCAGCATTTGGCTGTAAACTCATGGCTGCAAAACCGGTAATTTCGCTTAACCATTTATCAAGCTCGTTGAAAACAGAATAGTAACCCAATACCTGATCTGCAGGTGCAAATGGGTGGATGCGACCGAAGTGAGACCAGGTAACTGGGATCATTTCTGCGGTAGCATTTAATTTCATGGTACAGCTACCCAAAGCAATCATCGAATGGCAAAGCGATAAATCTTTTGCTTCCAATGATTTGATATAACGCAACATTTCATGTTCTGAATGGTGCGAGTTAAAAATTGGGTGTGTTAAATAAGCTGAAGTACGTTGTAAAGCAGCCGGGATAACGGTTTCTACATTTTCTACCACTTCAACCTGATCGGCAGCGATAGCTTTAACTTTTGCAAAGATTTTAGCAATTAAAGCCACGTCTTCGAAAGTGCTGGTTTCGTCGAATGAAATAGTTACAACATTACCAACATAGTTTAAGTTGATTTCGTTATCGATACACGCTGAGTGGATACCACCTTTTAAATCGCCTAAATCGAAACGGATAGTATCGAAGTAAGCAGAATTTAACTGTTCAAAACCTAAACCTTTTAAGGTAGAGGCTAAACTGATGGCCAAACCGTGTGTACGTTCTGCAATTGCTTTTAATCCTTTCGGACCGTGATAAGCAGCATAAAAACCAGCCATAATAGCTAATAATGCCTGTGCGGTACAAATGTTTGATGTTGCTTTATCTCTACGGATGTGCTGCTCGCGAGTTTGCAAAGCCATACGCAAAGCGTAATCGCCATGGCTATCGATGGTTACACCAATAATACGGCCTGGGATATTACGTTTATATTCTTCTTTAGTGGCAAAAAATGCTGCGTGCGGTCCACCAAAGCCCATTGGGATACCTAAACGTTGTGTAGTACCTACTACAACATCAGCCCCCCACTCGCCCGGAGGCGTTAATAAGGTTAAGCTTAAAATATCGGCAACAACCGTTAATTTAATGTTTAAATTGTGTAATTCAGCAGCAAAGTTTTTGTAATCGAAAACCTCACCGTTGCCTGCAGGATACTGAACAATAGCACCAAAGAAATCTTCAGTAGCTACGAAATCCAAATGACTGCCGATAACCAGTTCGATACCGTAAGGATTGGCACGTGTTTTTAAGATATCGATCGTTTGAGGGAACAGTAATTCCGAAACGAAGAATTTTTTAGCCGCCTGATTTTTACGCAAGCTGTACTGCATAAACATGGCCTCGGCAGCAGCAGTACCTTCATCCAATAAAGATGCATTGGCAATTTCCATTCCGGTTAAATCGATAACCATAGTTTGGAAATTTAACAAAGCCTGTAAACGGCCCTGTGCAATCTCTGCCTGGTAAGGCGTATATTGTGTGTACCATCCCGGGTTTTCAAATACGTTACGTAAAATTACCCCCGGTGTAATAGTATCATAATAACCTTGACCGATAAAGCTTTTGAAAACTTTATTCAACAATGAAGTTTGTTTTAAAGCACCAAGATATTCAGTTTCAGATTTCGCTGCAGGCAAATTTAAAGGTTGTTTTAACCTAATTGCTGTCGGAACAGTTTGTTCAATCAGCTCATCAATAGAATTTACGCCAACAGTTTGCAACATTTCGGCTGTATCGGCCTGATTAGGAGCAATATGACGATTTTGAAAATCTTCCTTGTAGTGGATATTTAAGCTCATGCGGTATGAATAATAAATTTGCGTGCAAAGGTAGCAAAAATGAAGCTGTATTTCACTATTAATCAGTGTAAAAAAGGCGTCTTATTTATGCTTAAAAGCGACAAAATAGGTAGATTTTATGAGCAAAAGGAAAGACAAACGTTTGTTCAATTTTTAACAAATAAGCGATTATTTGGAAAGCAATGGTTGTGCTAAAATTTAAGTTTGTTCCCGTCATACGTTTCAATCTTTTTGTTACTTCCTGTAATGCTGAGTTAATGCCAACAAAAAGGATTTTCGCTACCACGGATTTAAAAATGTCGGGTACTACAAGAAACATAGGTTGAAAAGCGCAATTAGGTATACGCTTTTATCTTTAGTCTTTCAACCTATTTCTGCACCTTCCAACCTTCATCTTTACTCAACTTTAATTTATAAGTCTTGGTAATGAAATTGCTGTTTTTATTGGCATCCTTATCAAATGGTTCGAAATCGGTTGTATTCATTTTAAGTGATACAGTAACTTTTGCAGTGCTCGAGTTTACCTGAGAAAAATCTACAGGCTTTTCATCGGCTAAAACATATTCTACAACTTTCACTGTTGCTTTATCACCATCCTGCTTTAAAACCAATGGGCTTGCTTTGTCTGTTAAGGTAATCTGGTAAACGAAACTGCTATCTTTTGAAAGGAACTTCTTTTTAGCCGTTTTCAAATCCAATGTCACCAAGCCTTTACTGGCTAAAGTTTTATATTTACCAAGCTCAAACATATCGTTTGTGCTGTTAAATTTTATTTCCCCGAAGTTGAAACGTGTAGTTTTATACTCAGGGTTAGCTTTTAAATAATTGGTGATTACCTCTCCGGCCTCATCCTGATTGATGGTAGTTTTGGTTTTACATCCGGCTAAGCCAATGATGATAAAGGACAAAATATAAATAGTAAGTTTTTTCATGTGTAAATGCTTTAAGCTTTTTAAAGATATTTAATTTTAGTTTAACCGCAAAGAACGCAAAGTTTATTAATCTTTAAGGCTTAAACCACAAAGGGCCTTCAACAATAAATTTCAAAAGCCCTGTTTTGCGTCCTCTGCATCTTCACGCTGTTTCCTCTGCGGTAAAAAACTAGATTAATCTCGCTTTAAATATTTCAGATTCGGCAAAACCATTGCCGATAATATCACCACTACGCCAACCCACCTTAAAAACGATACTTGCTCCTGCAGCACAAAACCCGCCATCATTACGGCAACAGGCAATTCTGCAGCACTTAAAATAGAACTAATGGCCGTTCCTATTCTCGGCACGCCTTCGGCATAAAATAATGGCGGAATAACCGTACCAAAAACCGAGATAATCAATCCCCATTTTAATAAACTACCATTTAAAGCACCATTAAACAAAAATACTGGCGGGAAGATAATGAAGATCAATATACAGGCACCGGTAATCATTAAGGCACTTTTTTGCAATGGAGCATATTCATTTCCAATCCGGCCACTCAGCAGCAAAAAGCCTGCATAAGAAATTGCAGCCAATAAACCGAAACCAATCCCTTTTAAATCCATGCTCTTGATACTTGTTTCCGCCATTCCGCTGGCTAAAACAGTTCCACCTAATACCAATAAGATTGCCAAGAGCTGCAAGCCTGTGGGCTTCTTTTTAAAGATGAGGTATTCCAGTAAAATACTTATCCAGATAAACTGCATCAATAAAATAATGGCAACAGAGTTAGGTACAAGTTTTACACATTGATAGTAAAAAATACTGACCAGACCTGTACAGGCGCCTGAAATTATCATTAGCCACCAGGGTGTTTTAGCAGGCAGCACTTTAGCTTTATAAGTTGCGGTTCTACTTTGGAAGAAAAATAATACCCATAAAATTACGGCCCCAAAAAAAGCCTGAGCGCCTGTAACATCGCCTAAAGTATAACCTTCATGGTAAGCGAGTTTAACAAAAGTAGAGAGGATACCAAAACTACAGGCACCAAAAAAAACAAGGAGAATTCCTTTTAACATAAATTTTAATATTTAACCGCAAAGGACACAGAGCATTTCGCAAAACTGCGCAAAGATTAATTAAAATCTCTGCACATGGCTTCGCGTTTCTATGCGCCCCTTTTCTTTGCAGTCTTTGCGGTTAAAAAACTAAACCAATTGTTGTAAATATTTCTGAATGGTAGTTTCTAAACCTAAGTAAAGTGCATCGCTTATTAAAGCATGACCGATAGAAACTTCCAGCAGGCCCGGAATACTTTGAGCGAAATAATGCAGGTTGTGCAGATCAAGATCGTGGCCTGCATTAATTCCCAAGCCCAATTTGTTGGCATGGTGTGCAGCAGCAATATAACTCACTACAGCCTTTTCGCGGTCGGCAAAATAATTATGTGCATAAGCCTCGGTATATAGTTCAATCCGGTCTGTTCCGGTTTCCGCAGCACCTTCAACCATTTCTACCACAGGATCTACAAAAATTGAAACACGGATGCCTTCCTTTTGAAAAACGGCAACCATTTCTTTCAGGTAATCTTTATGTTTTAGGGTATCCCAACCATGGTTTGATGTAATCTGGCCCTCTGCATCGGGCACTAAAGTAACCTGCGCAGGTTTGTTGGCCAAAACCAGATCAACAAATTTATCTTCCTTACAATTTCCTTCAATATTAAATTCAGTAGCAATAACTGCTTTTAAATCGTAAACATCCTGATAGCGGATATGTCGTTCATCTGGGCGGGGATGCACCGTAATGCCCTGTGCACCGAAACGTTCACAATCCAATGCAACCTTAACCAAATCAGGATTATTACCGCCACGGCTGTTGCGGAGTGTAGCAATTTTATTGATGTTAACCGATAACTTTGTCATGCAGCAAAGATAATGCTTTGCCCCTGTTAATCTTAAACCTTGAAAAAATTTGACTTTTTTTTGCTCATATTTGCTTCCTGTAAATGGATTTGAAAGACACCGCCTTATATAAAATTTTAATTGTCCTGATTGCACTGGTTAGTGTTTTGGCGCTTTTTGGTGGCGTAATGGAACCCGATTCTGCGCTTTATGCGTCTATAGCCAAAAACATGGTGCTTAGGAACGATTGGGTAAACATTTATGTACGCGGTGCCGATTGGCTGGATAAACCACATTTAACCTTTTGGTTGGCCGCAGCATCATTTAAAATTTTCGGCATTACAGCCTTCGCTTATAAACTTCCATCCTTTTTATTCGGATTATTAGGTGCCTGGTATGTCTACAAACTCGCAAGAGATATCTATGGCGAAAAAACAGGATTAATCAGTACACTGATTTTTTTAAGTTCGTTGCATATCCTCATTTCTACTTTTGACGTCCGGGCAGAGGTTTATATCACCACATTTACGTTGGCGGCTATTTATCATTATTATAAAGCACATTACCACGCTTTCTGGCATATTGTTGCAGGTTCTTTTTTCGCAGCCTGCGCAATTATGATTAAAGGCATATTCGTATTGATTCCTGTTTTTGGAGGCTTTATTATCTATTGGCTATTAACCAGGCAGTTTAAACAGTTGTTGAAACTAAAATGGTGGCTGGCCATTGTACTGATTTTCATTTTTATTATTCCAGAGCTATATACTTTATACGTTCAGTTTGACTTACATCCTGAAAAAGTAGTGTTCGGAAAAACCGGCGTTTCCGGCTTAAAATTCTTCTTCTGGGACAGCCAATTCGGTCGTTTTTTCAACAATGGCCCAATTAAAGGCAAAGGAGATATTTCATTCTTTTTGCACACCACGCTTTGGGCATTTTTACCATGGAGTATACTATTTTATACAGCAGTGGTAAATCTTTTCAAAAAGAGAAACAGGATTGATTTACCAGCTGAAAGCATCATGATCTGGACCAGCGCTGCGATAACATTCCTATTGTTTTCATTATCCAAATTTCAATTACCGCATTATATCCTGATTATCCTGCCTCAGTTTGCCATTATTACGGCATGGTATGTACAAAAGCTTAATGGAAAGAGTTTAAGTATTTTTTCGAGCATCCAAACAACATTATCCGTTTTAATTGTGATATTATTGAGCATTTTGGCCATACTCTTTAAATTTCAGGATTACCACTTGGCTATTGCAATCATTATCATTGTACTTGTTACCTCTTTTATCCTTTTCAAAGGATTAAAAACGGAAACACTGATTGGCCGCTCCTTATTAACTTCGGTAGGTTTAATGATATTTCTTTCATCTTTCTTTTATCCCGCACTTTTAAAATACGAAGCTGGTATGCAAGCAGGTTTATGGCTGAAAGAAAATTATCCGGGGACAAAACCCATGGTACTTATTTACAGCGACGCATACTCCTTTGATTTTTACGCCAAAGATGAGCCTAAATATTTCTGGAGTTATGAAGAACTGGAGAAAGTTAATCCAAAGGGATTAATTCTATTTGTTGATAAAAGGGACATAGACAATGTAAGATTTAAGTATCCCGCAAAAATATTACAGGATTTTAGATATTTCCATACGACTAAATTGACACCAAAATTTTTAAATTCAAACACAAGAGAAGAAGTACTAGAACATTTCTTTCTGATAAAAATACTTTAACGTGATGGATTTATTTTTCCGCATCTTAAAATTTGGATTGACAGGTTTCCTCGGGATGGCGATTGATTTCGGTGCCACCTGGCTGTGCAAGGAGAAAATCAAGATAAACAAATATATTTCTAATGCCATCGGTTTTACTTTAGCCGTAACCAATAATTACCTGATTAACCGGGTTTGGACTTTCGAAAGCACCAATACGCATTGGGCAACCGAGTTTAGTAAGTTTTTAGTGGTAAGTTTAATCGGCCTAGGGTTAAACACCTTTATCATTTATCTTTTTCATCAGCGGAAAAACGGAACCAATTTTTACTTAGCCAAATTCTTCGCCATTGTAATCGTCTTTGTTTGGAATTTCCTCGCGAATATGTTGTTTACTTTTAGATAGAAAAGTTTTGGTATACTTTTAAAATAGATGCTGAAACAAGTTCAGGACAACGCTTGATTTAGAAGACTTAATTATGCAACTTGCGCGGACTAATGAACCAATGACCAGTGAACTAATAAACCAATTAAGCAACGTTTTTGCCGATAAAATAGAACACAACAAGCCATATTAATCCTTTAATCAGGAAGAATAAAAACCCCACTAGCCCCACTCGCTTAAACCACAATTTTACTTTTTCTTTGTTCATGGCGATGTTTGTAAAGATAATGGATTTGGCTTAAATTAGAAAGATTTTAAATAAGGAAATATGAAGTTATCTAAATCTTTACTCCTCACTTTTTTTTATATCTGCCTTTTCAGTTTGAAAATTTTCGCACAGAATTTTGATGATGTTAAACGTTATAGGGTTAATTTTGCCATAGCGTCACGCAGTAATGAAAACCTGATTGCATTAAGAAGTTTCACCGCAAATAATCAAAAATATTTATTGCTGGTGAATCCAGAAACTTTAGATACGAAAGTAGATCTGGCCAGTAATTATACCACAAGCAGCTTGCAGTTCCAGAATGTATTGGCAATTTTCAAAAACACGGCTTATGTCAAATCGATTGAGGCAGCTGCAGCTAAAGATCTGCAGCTTCAAAATGCGGGGATTGATCATGCCATCCCGAATGAAAAAGGGATCACTTTAACGATCGATCTTTGTCCATCACATAAGGCTTTAGACAGGATTATTTTTCAGGCTGTATTCGATGAATTTAAAAAAATAGAACAGCCTGCGCCGCTCGCGATTTCGGTTTCTGGTAAATGGATGCTTAAACATCAGGATGACCTGAACTGGCTGGAAAGTCTGGTTGAGAAAAAGGAACTGAACATTACCTGGGTAAACCATACCTACAACCATGAGGTAAATAAGCTGCCATTGGCAGAGAATTTTTTACTTGCACCGGGCACCAATTTAGATGTAGAGGTATTGGAAAATGAAAAACTAATGCTCAAAAATGGATTAACGCCATCTGTATTTTTCCGTTTCCCTGGCTTGGTATCGGATAAGACCATTGTCGAAAAAATTGAAGCCTACGGATTAATTCCAATTGGAAGTGACGCCTGGCTGGCCAAAGGGCAGCAGCCTATTGCGGGTAGCATTGTACTGATCCACGGCAATGGAAATGAAGAAATTGGTGTGAAAGATTTTATCCAGCTTTTAAAAACCAAACAGGCCGATGTAAAAAACAAACAATGGCTGCTTTTCGATTTAAGACAGGGATTGGAAAAGGAATTTGAATAACCTACTTTTAACCGCAAAGGACGCGGAGGGAAAGCGCGGAGCATGCAAAGCTTGGTTCAGATAGTTTTCAATCCAGCTTAGCGCTCTTTGCGAAAAGCTTTGCCTTCTTTGCGGTAAAACTATTTCTTAATCGGTAATAACTTTATTTCTTTGGCTTTAAAACGGTTATTCACAATTTCGCCTGTAACTTCTGCTTTGCTTACGGCATTGCAAAAACCATGTTCGCTATGTGCATCGCCAAAATCATCAATCCCTTTTCCATCAACAAAATAAGATTTACCATCTATTTTCACTGCTAACTCGCAATCTTTACCTTTCATTTTAAACTGGCATTCGCCACAGGCAATATCTACCGTTTGTTTGGTGATTACTTTTGCTGTTTCAGTTTTTTTAGGAGCGGTTTGAGCATTTGCAGAAACTGCAAATACGCCAAGAGCTAATGCAAATATTAACTTTTTCATCTCTTTTCTTTTTTCAAATGTAAGTTTTCCGCAGCAAAAGAATCACAATCTGCCGTAAAATAAACCTGATGGGGACGAGCATCCCGATTCTTCCATCGGGATAAAGTGTACAGCAGGACTGAAACCTCCGAAGAGAACAGGAACCAACGTTTTCTAAAAAACAAGAAACTCACCTAAGCTTTAGTGACACCCTGCCTTGCAGGCACCCCCCGGGGAGAGGGGAATAAAAAAAAGGGATATGCAATTTGCACATCCCTCTTCATAATATCGACTTCAGACTCTCGACTGAAGACTCAGGACTAGTACCTGTAAGTATCTGCTTTGAAAGGACCTTCTACCGGTACACCGATATAATCAGCCTGGTGTTGATCCAAAACATCTAATTCTACACCGATTTTTTCTAAGTGTAAACGGGCAACTTTTTCATCTAAATGTTTAGGCAAAGTATATACTTTGTTTTCGTAAGCGCCAGTGTTGGTCCAAAGCTCTAATTGAGCCAAAGTTTGGTTGGTAAATGAGTTACTCATTACAAAACTTGGGTGACCAGTTGCACAGCCTAAGTTAACCAAACGACCTTCGGCTAAGATGATTACATCTTTACCATCGATGGTATATTTATCAACCTGAGGTTTAATCTCCACTTTGGTATCGCCATAAGCACCGTTTAACCAAGCCATATCGATTTCGTTATCAAAGTGACCGATGTTACAAACAATTGCCTTATCTTTTAATGCTCTGAAATGTTGTTCGCGAACGATATCACAGTTACCGGTAGTGGTTACTACAATATCTGCTTCTTTAATGGCATTAGCCAGTTTTTTAACTTCATAACCTTCCATTGCAGCCTGTAAAGCACAGATCGGATCAATTTCGGTAACAATAACGCGTACACCTTGCGAGCTTAACGATTCTGCAGAACCTTTACCCACATCACCATAACCACAAACAACAGCCACTTTACCAGCCATCATTACATCAGTAGCACGACGGATCGCATCAACCAATGATTCACGGCAACCGTATTTGTTATCGAATTTAGATTTGGTAACCGAATCGTTTACGTTAATTGCAGGTAAGTGCAATGTTCCGTTTTTCATTCTTTCGTATAAACGGTGAACACCGGTAGTGGTTTCTTCTGATAAACCTTTAATGTTCGCAATTAATTCAGGGAAACGGTCGAAAACCATATTGGTTAAGTCGCCACCATCATCCAAAATCATGTTTAATGGTTGCTGCTCCGGACCGAAGTGTAAAGTTTGCTCAATACACCAGTCGAATTCTTCTTCGTTTAAACCTTTCCAGGCATAAACCTGAATGCCAGCAGCAGCAATTGCAGCAGCAGCGTGATCCTGAGTTGAAAAAATATTGCAAGATGACCAGGTAACTTCAGCACCAAGGGCCACCAATGTTTCGATTAATACAGCCGTTTGGATAGTCATGTGCAGACAGCCTGCAATACGCGCACCTTTTAACGGTTGTGATGGACCGAATTCTTTACGTAAGCTCATTAAACCTGGCATTTCTGCTTCGGCTAATTCGATTTCTTTACGGCCCCATTCTGCCAGTGAAATGTCCTTAACTTTGTAAGGGATATAAGTTGTCTCTACTGATGACATAATTATTTGTTTTTAAATGTGATGCAAAGTTACCACATCCCTTTGTGAAAGCCAAATAATTAAAAGTGCAAGGAAGTTTACAGATTGTAAAATAGTACTTCTATTTTTTCACCACCAGCTCCAATACTGCATGTCTTAGCCATTTTTTGAAAAGCAAGTCCTGTAGTTCTTAGCTCAGCTTCGGCCCTGCCATCCACTATAGTCCCAATTTTCAATTGAGAGCTGCCGTTCCTGTCAGGTTTAGATTACATAAAACTGTGCTCCGTTTGTAAACCCGAGAACAACTTAAAATAAAACTTTGATTTACAACTAATTAAGACAAATGGCAATTTAAAAAGAAAATATAATAAACCAAGTATCAGAAGAATCGATATTGAATTCCTAGTCAGCTTTGGATTAGCCAGTAATTTATGACTAATTTTAGCCGTGAAAAAAATATTAACGCCCCTCTTAATTGCAGTTTCTCTATTCGGCTGCAAAAAATATCCGAACGAATCAAGTTATGTAACTATAGCTTACGAAGTTGAAATTGGCTACCTTGATGGACAAAACAACTGGGTACAACCAACATCACTGCCTGAAAATTTCGAAGCTGAAATAAGTTTTACCAAACCAGATGGATCAACCCAAATCGAGAAAATTTCTGGCAGCAATCTTGGTGCTGGAGAACAATTAGATTTCGACAAAAATGGGCCTGTCAAAGATTTGAAGCTTACTTGGTCCTCTAATTTTGCAGCTTCAAGATTGAGATTTAATTGCGTTATCAGGAGATCTTTCTCAGTTGGTAAAATTACAACAGGACTTCTAGCTTCAGCCAAGAATTCGTCCAACGGTTCTCTGCAGACCACAATAGATGCAAAACCACTTAAACATTGATAAAATTTTTATTATTAGTTGGATAAAATATAATTTGAAAAGCAAAACTAGCAGTCCTTAGGTTAGCTTGGTTCTGCCATTCACTGTAGCTCCGATAGAATAAATCGGAGGCTGCCCTTCGCATAAGGTTTAGATTACATAAAACTGTGCTTCGTTTGTAAAGCAAGGAACAACTTAAAATAAAACTTTGATTTACAGCTAATTATTTCTTAAATTGTTATAACCAAATTAAGTTTTATGAAAAGCGTAAAACACTTGTTAGATACCAAACAGGTACGGATTATCTCGGTATCAGAAAATATTTCTGTTTTAGATGCCTTAAAAGTAATGACAGAAAAAAATATCAGCGCGGTATTGGTCATGGAAAATGATCGGCTACACGGCATTTTTACGGAACGCGATTATGCCAGAAAAATCATCCTTCAGGGTAAATCTTCAAAAGATACTTTGATTAAAGAAGCAATGACGAGCAGTCCGATCACCATTAATTTAAGCGATAGTATTGATTATTGCATGGAACTGATGACAAATAAACACATCCGTCATTTACCGGTTGTAGAAAACAGTGAAGTAAAAGGGATGGTCTCCATCGGTGATGTGGTAAAATTTATTATTGCAGATCAAAAACAGACCATTTCGCAATTGGAAAGCTATATTAGCGGTTAATGCCGAGTTGGATTATGTTGGTTGGTGAGACACCAACCAATAGATGAGACCTACGCTTTCACCGCTACTTTATCTTCAGTTTTACCTGGTTGGTGCATTTCGAGTTTTCCATTGTATTGTGCATCTAATTCAATTTCAATGGCCTCTGTTTTAATGTCGCCATTAACTTTACCTGTGTTTTTTATTTCGAGGTTTTGAGTTTTTATATTTCTGCTAGCAGCACAATTCTCCGAAGGGAAAAGGCAAGAAATAATCCATCAAATTATTATTTCCATCTCCACTCACCAGCAATACTCAGCGGCTCTTTTAGGTTTTGAGATTCCAAGAAAGCCCTTAATTCTTCTTCGCCCTGCACACCAACCGGAATTTTCGGCGTATTGGCTAAAGCGTAAGTTAACATGGCGCTGTAACGCACTGTATTTTTAAGCTCTTGCTCATCTACCAATTTAAAGCTATCGCCATCTGAGTGATAAAATGGACCAGAATTGTTTGGTAGTTTACCACCAAAACCACCACCTGTAGGTATCCCCTCTAACATAAATGGCTGATGATCGCTATGCAAACCTGCACCAGCATTAAACAGATTTTTGAAACCGGTATCAATTTTCACAATATCAGCTCCCCAAGCCGTAAACAAATCTTTCATTTCTGCACGTGAGGTAGAAAAGCCTTTTGGATCGTTGGTCATGTCGTAGTTCAACATAAACTTAACCTGGCTTAATGTTTTGTCTTTCTTAGCCTGATCAATGTACGCTTTAGAGCCTAACAAACCTTGTTCCTCCCCCATAAACAGCACAAACTCTACGGTACGTTTGGTTTTTAAATTCAGTTTTTTAAAAGTACGTGCCATATCCATAATGGCAAATGAACCGATTCCATTGTCGATGGCACCAGTGGCTAAATCCCAGCTATCTAAATGTCCACCCACTACAATTTTATCTTTAGGAAATTCAGTTCCTTTAAAAGTAGCTACTACGTTCCTAGCTTTGATTAAACCTGAGAAATTGGTCATGGCGATATGCGCGATCTGTGGCTGTGATTTAATTTTTTCCTTTAAGGCTGTACCATCTTCTAAACCGATACAAATTGCAGGGATTGAAATTAATTTACCCGTTACCGAAGCTGTTCCGGTTAAAAGTACTCCATCTTTTACGGTGTTGATAATAATCACCCCAATGGCTCCATATTTTGTTGCAATAGCGGTCTTTTCTGAGCGGTGCAATGATTTTGTACCAGCAGGAGAACCGGGTAATACACCAAGATAAATCAGTGCAATTTTACCTTTAAACTTCTCCGGACTGGCTTGATAATCTGCCTCCAATCCATTACCTGCATCTACTATCTCGCCAGTAACGTCTGCACTAACCGGCGAATGTGCTAAGGTAACCGCTTTCATTTTGGTCAGGTTGTTTTTATCGTTACCAATTTCTACGCTGATGGTTTTTCTGGCCCAGCTTTCTACTTCAAAAGGTTGAAATTTCACCTCGCAGCCATAAGATTTTAATAAATCAAAAGCATATTGCTCGGCTTTTGCGCCGTTTGTAGAACCCGTTAAACGGTGACCGATAGTTTCGGTTTCATATTTAAGTGTTTGATAAGCTTTTGAATTTTGCTGTACATCGGCATTGATCTTGGCAAAAACATCACCGAATTTATCCTGGGCATTTACAAACAAAGTGGTACAAAGAAGCGCTGAAGCGAAAAGATATTTCATTAGGAATAATAGTTTAGTTGCTGAAAGTACAAATTTTAGCCAGAGATTACTAGCTGTAACGCTTATTTTGCTTTGCTTAATGCCATCTTAAATGCCAAACCCATTAACACGCTTGCCATAAACCATTTTTGGACTTTAACCCATTTCGGACTTCTGGCAAAAAATACCGCCACTTTTGAAGCAGATAGTACAATAATTAAATTAATAGTAAAGCTTACCAAAACCTGCGTAATACCAAGCTGCAAACTTTGGGTCATAACAGAACCGTATTCGGATTTTATAAATTGAGGAAAAAACGAAAGATAAAAAACTGCCACTTTTGGATTTAGCACATTGGTTAAAAAACCTATACTGAATAACTTAGACGATTTATCGTGTGGTAAATCTTGCGGGGCTTCAAAAATACTTTTGCTATTGGGTTTAACGGCTTGATAGGCCAGGTACAATAAGTATAAAACACCAAGAATCCTCAAAGTATCATAAGCATAGGGTACTGCGAAAAGCACAGCTGTTAAACCAAAAGATACCATTACAATATGGAAAAGAAAACCGCAGATTACACCGGACAAAGAGATCAATCCTGCTTTTTTACCCTGGGTAATAGACCTGGAAATAAGGTACAACATGTTTGGCCCGGGACTTATCACCAATATCAAAGCTGCCAAAGAAAAAACTAGTAAGTTACTGAAAGGTATCATAATGCAGATCAATTTAGCCGTGTAGGAGTAGCATTCCGATTATAAAATAACTACTGCGCTAAATTAATAGATTATGAGGAAAAGTAAAGGCTAAAAATTTAATTGCAGAAGAAATTAAAGGTTATAATATCCTGTACCTCAACATGAATAATGTAATGACAATAGCCTTAGCTATTAATACCTATAGCTTAACGTGTGCTTTTTTCTTCGGAAAAGCCAAAGAAGCCACTATACTAATCACTAAGATACTCAGAATCACGATCAAAGAATGCTCCGTAGTGAAGCCCCATTTCTCCAGATAAGTATGCCCCAACATTTTTATCCCGATAAATGCCAATAGTACGGCTAATCCGGTTTTTAAATAATGGAATTTATGGATGATATTCACCAACAGGAAGAACATGGAACGTAAACCCATGATGGCAAAAATATTAGAGAAAAATACAATGTAAGGATCTTTCGTCACTGCAAAAATAGCCGGAATAGAATCTACAGCGAATAAAAGATCGGTAAACTCAACAATCAGCAACACCAAAAACAAAGGTGTTACCAGTGTTTTATGATTAATTTTTACGAAGAATTTTTTACCCTCATACTTTGGATGAATAGAAAATATTTTCGAGGCCCATTTTACTACAGGGTGATTTTCAGGATCAATTTTATCATCCTCATCTTTGCTGAAGAACATTTTTACACCAGTAAAAACAAGGAAAGCGCCAAAAAAATAGAGTATCCAGGCAAATTTTGCAATTAATGCTGCGCCAACAAAAATGAAGATGAAACGCATGATAATGGCACCTAAAATACCCCAGAACAATACACGGTGGTAATATTTTTCTTCAACAGCGAAAGCAGAGAAAACGAGTACGATCACAAAAATATTATCTACCGAAAGTGCATACTCAATTACATAACCCGTCAAAAACTCTAAGCCGAGGTTTTGTCTATAAATCGCCAAACTCCCTTCAAAATCATCAGGAATCAGCTTAATATGATGCTGATGGCTAATTACAATTTCTTTAAGATGTGCAAAATCCTTTATTCCATGGAGCTGGTGCCCTTCGGTTAACAGAATAAAGTAAAAACCGATGGCCAAAGCCACCATGATCAAACTCATTACTCCAGCCTGTTTTAAGCTCACCACATGTTCTTTTCTGCTAAAAAGACCAAGATCTAAAGCAAGAATCAGCACAATAAAAAGAAGAAAACCTAAGCTAAAAAGTAATTCGTTACTCATTATTTTTTACGTTCAGTGGTGTACAGTACAAGTTGTTCTAAACCAGTTCGTGCTTCGCCTGCCTCAAAACTGTGCAGGATATCGAAAGCTGAATGCTGGTATTCCAACATTTTCTGGTTCGCGTAATACACACCTTCATGGGCATTTACGAAATCTATAATCTGCTGAATTTTAACCGGATCGTCCTGGTGGTTTTTCACCAGGTTGATCATTTTTTTACGTTCAGTTTTTTCGGCTTTATTCAGCGCATAAATTAAAGGCAGCGTTACTTTCTTCTCTTTGATATCAATACCCAAAGGTTTGCCTACATCATCTGTCCCGAAATCGAAAGTATCGTCTTTAATCTGAAATGCAATTCCTACTTTTTCGCCAAACAGACGCATTTTTTCTATCGTTTCATCATCAGCACCTGCCGAAGCAGCGCCCGCAGCGCAACAAGAAGCAATTAAAGAAGCGGTTTTCTGGCGGATCACATCAAAATATAAATCTTCTGAAATATCCATCCTCCGCACCTTTTCTACCTGCAACAGTTCGCCCTCGCTCATCTGTTTCACCGCTTCCGATACAATCTGTAACAAACGGTGTTCGTTATTGTTTACCGAAAGCAACAATCCTTTAGCCAACAGGTAATCGCCAACTAAAACGGCAATCTTGTTTTTCCATAAAGCATTGATAGAGAAAAAGCCACGGCGCTCGTAAGCATTGTCTACCACATCATCATGCACCAAAGTAGCCGTATGTAAAAGCTCTACCAAAGCAGCCCCGCGATGGGTTGATTCTGTAATGCCACCACATAGCTTAGCCGCAAAAAACACGAACATTGGTCGCATTTGTTTACCCTTTTGCTTTACAATATAATGGGTAATCCTATCCAGCAACGGTGCGTCGCTATGCATAGATTCTTTAAAGGTTTTTTCAAACGCTTTAATATCAGCAGCAATAGGTGTTTTTATCTGTTCGATTCCCGGCATTAAGTCGAAAAATTTTGATTGCAAACTTAAGCTAATTTCCCATAAAAAGGTAATGTGTATTCGTATTATTCAGGATTTGAAAAGCAATAACAGTAATCCTCAACATCTTTTCTCCTGCTACTGCCCGTAGTTTACGCTCTCATGCTTCGGTCTGTGGGTTATTTGGCGCCATCAGGTTTAACATTATGGGCAAATGCAAACAAAAGCCCCTCGATACGATAATTAATTCCTCAAAAATATTAGCTTTATTTAATTTCAAATTTTACATTTAAACCAATATTTGGTGCCTAATATGAAAAAACGCTACAAAGTACTTATCGGCCTTTCGGCATTAATTGTTGCAGGCTACCTACTCGGGCCAAAACCCAAAAAACCGGTTTATAACAAAGAACTCACCCAGGTTCCCGATCTGGAAGATTTAGACCGCTATGTGGCCAGCATAGAATCGATGCACAAAATAAAGCCGGGTAACGAAGCTGAAATCATCTGGGCTGATCCCCTGCACAAGCAAACCGAGTATGCCATTGTTTACCTCCATGGTTTTTCGGCATCAAAAACAGAGGGAAACCCCGTTTACCTCAATTTAGCAAAAGAACTAAATGCCAATTTATATTTAGCGCGTTTGGCCGACCATGGCATTGATACACTTGCGCCTATGCAATATTTTACCGCCGATCGCCTTTGGGAAACCAGTAAACAGGCTTATGCCATCGGTAAAAAACTGGGCAAAAAAGTAATTTTAGTAGGCACTTCTACCGGTGGAACTGTCGCTTTAAAACTAGCGGCAACCTATCCTGAAATTAACAGTTTAATTTTATTGTCGCCAAATGTGGCCATTAACGATAAAAACGCCTGGCTTTTGAATAATCCATGGGGCTTACAGATTGCCAGGAAAGTGGTGGGTGGCGATGAGCGAAAAGTAGACGACCGCACTGACGAGTATAAAAAATACTGGTATACCAACTATCGCCTCGAATCTCTGGTAGAACTGGAAGAATTTATCGAGAGCAGTATGATAAAATCTACTTTTCAAAAAGTAAAACAACCCGTTTTAATGCTCTATTATTACAAAAATGAACTCGAGCAAGATCCTGTAGTGCGTGTAGATGCTATGCTGAAAATGTTCGATGAACTGGGTACGCCGACTCATTTAAAAAGAAAAGTAGCTATCCCCAACGCAGGAAATCATGTAATGGGATCATATATTACCTCGAAAGATTTGCCTAGTGTAAATGGGGCCATTGAAAGTTTTGTGGGGAGTACATTAAAGGTTCCGGTTCATTAATTAAATTTTATCAAGCGGTGCTCGTCACCCTGAATTTATTTCAGGGTCTATATTGCTAATTAGATGCTGAAACAAGTTCAGCATGACGACTGACATATTTACAAAATAAATCTAAATCACGCTCTTTATGAAAAACAAACCATTACTGCAGGAAATTTTATGGATTTTAAGCTGTACGATATTTACAATAATTATAGGTTTTGCCCTATTTGGGAAAACAATCTTCAGCGACTCTATTGATCTAAATCTGCACGACACCTATTTTGTTGTGGCTAGCCAGCACTTTTTAATCTGGTTTTTTATTGTTTTCTCTTTTATACTCTATTTCCTTAAAGAAAAGAGGTATTCTTTTAATCGAAAGTTACCATTTTTAATTTTTTCAATCTTAGGTTTAAGCTTCACGGCCTTAATAATTAGAGCAACTCCATTATTGGCTTTTCTTAATTTCCCATCACGGCGCGGGTGGAAAATTTACCCTCCGCTATCACTCCAAACAAAATCAGCCCCTGACATACTACCTGATGAGGGCTTTTTTTCTACTTTTTTAACGCCAATCAATTTTCTCATTTTATTTCAGATTATAGTCATCGCGTTAATGTTGTTTGCGGCTTATAAATATGGAAAATACAAGGGTAATTAACTTTAAAGACTTACGAAGTTATTCTACATTAATCCCCAGGCTAAACTTCGTAAGAAATTAACTCAGAATATTCTTCACAATCATTTCGGCGTGCACCCTTGAGTTTTCGATAAAAAGTTTGTGGGTATCTAACCCACCACAAACTACACCCGCCAGATACAAACCTTTTACATTGGTTTCCATCGTTTCTTCGTTGTAAACCGGACAAAGTGTTTCGGGTAATTCGATGCCGAATTTCCTCAGCATTCCAAAATCCGGTTGGTAACCGGTCATGGCAATTACAAAATCATTCGGGATGGTTTTTATTCCCGCTGGTGTTTTAATATCTACTTCACCCTCTCTTATTTCAATCAACTCGGAGTTAAAAAGTGCTTTAACCTCACCTTCTTTAATCCTGTTCTGTATATCCGGGCGCACCCAATATTTAACATGAGGGCCAAGATCGCCGCTGCGTACTACCATAGTTACCTTTGCACCTTTCCGATACGTTTCTAAAGCAGCATCTACACCAGAGTTATTGGCGCCAACCACCACTACATTCTGAAAGGCATATAAATGCGGATCTTTGTAATAATGCGTTACTTTCGGTAAATCCTCTCCTGGAACATTCATCACTAAAGGCACATCATAAAAGCCAGTGGCCACAATTACATTGTTAGCTGTATAGTTGGTTTTAGAGGTATTGATTTCGAAAACATTGCTATCGTTTTTAACAACCTGTTTTACGCTTTCAAAAAGATGGATATTTAAATCAAATTTTTCGGCCACACGACGGTAATATTCAACCGCTTCATTTCGGTTAGGCTTCGGATTAATGGTTACAAAAGGCACCCCTCCAATTTCTAGCTTTTGAGAAGTAGAAAAGAAGGTCATAAATACAGGATAATTGAACAGACTGTTCACCAAAGCACCTTTCTCTACAATTACATAGCTTAGATTTGCTTTTTGGGCTTCAATTGCACAAGCCATCCCTATCGGGCCAGCACCGATAATTAATATGTCGTAATGATTTTGATTTGCCAAATGGTTATATCTTAGGTTGTCATTCTGTCCAAAGGACTCCTACGGAGAGCCTGTCAAAGAACCTTAATTATATTTCGACTACATGTCCTGATTTATCGTGAAGCTCAATGTGACAATTGCTTTCTATTAAACTTTCATTGCTTTGCTTGGGCAGGCGAAATCGGTTCTTTTTAAACCGGTATTTTTAATTGCGCCGTAACCGCCGGCAACATCGATCACATTTTCTACCCCACGCGATTTTAAGATGGAAGCAGCAATCATCGAGCGGTAGCCACCTGCACAGTGAATGTAATAGGTAGCTTTTGGATTGATCTCGCCAGTCCAGTCGTTAATAAAATCTAACGGACGGCTCAGCGTAAATTCCAGATGTTCTGATTCATATTCACCTGGTTTACGTACATCAAGGGCTGTAATTTCGCCGTTAAAACTAGCTTTTTCAAATGCCTCTGCAGAGATTGATTCAATCGTATCGATTTCCTTGCCAGCATCTGTCCATCTTTCGAAACCGCCATCTAAATAACCAATGGTACTATCGTATCCTACGCGGGTTAAGCGGGTAATGGTCTCTTCTTCCTTACCTTGATCTGTAATCAGTAAAATTGGTTGCTGTAAATCGGTAATTAAAGCACCAACCCAAGGTGCAAACTGGCCGTTAAGACCAATATTGATTGAATTTGGAATAAAACCTTTGGCAAAAACCTGCGGATCGCGGGTATCAAGCATAATCGCTCCTGTTTGGTTTGCAGTATCTTCAAACTGCTGAGGTGTTAAAGCATTTAATCCTTTCTCGTAAACCTCATCAATACTTTCCACCCCACCTTTATTAATAGCCGCATTTTTAGCAAAATATTGTGGTGGTGGCAAAATACCATCTGTTACTTCTGCAATAAACTGCTCTTTTGTTTCGGCTTTTAAGGCATAATTTACTTCTTTCTGATGTCCTAAAGTATCGAAAGTTTCTTTACTCATGCTTTTGCCACAGGCAGAACCTGCACCATGCGCCGGGTAAACAATTACATCATCAGCTAAGGGTTTTATTTTCTCATTTAACGAATCGTAAAGCATTCCGGCCAAATCTTCCATGGTTAAATGACCTTTCTGCGCTAAATCCGGGCGACCAACATCACCAATAAATAAGGTATCGCCACTAAAAATGCAATAATCTTTTCCATTTTCATCGCTTAGTAAGTAAGTTGTCGATTCTAAAGTATGCCCCGGTGTATGTAAAGCAGTAATGGTTACCTTTCCAATTTTAAACTGTTCGCCATCTTTAGCAATATGCGATTTAAATTCGGTTTTAGCAGTTGGGCCATAGATAATTTCGGCACCGGATTTCTCTGCCAGATCTACATGTCCGGAAACAAAATCGGCGTGAAAATGCGTTTCAAAAATATATTTAATGGTGGCCCCTGCTTTTTCAGCTTTCTTTAAGTACGTTCCTACCTCTCTTAGCGGATCAATAATTGCAGCTTCGCCGTCGCTTTCGATGTAATAAGCAGCTTCTGCCAGGCACCCTGTATATATTTGTTCTATTTTCATGATTAATAAGTATTGTGTATTAAGTATCAAGACATGACCTTACGCCTTAACCCCTACACTTTGTACCTCTTTACTAGCAAAAATAGCGCTAAATACTTATATCCGAAATGATGATGGTCATAATTGCAGAAGTTTTACTTATTCCAGGGCAGACCTCTTAGTTTTAGGATACCTCATAGGTTTTTGAAAGGTGGTTTTGCGTTAGGGATTGTAAGGGTTCAGTGCCGATCCTTCATCGGCACCGGAGCGAAGCGCAGCCCTGAAAAGCCTGCCCCTTGCGTAGCTTGGGGAACGCCCAAATCAGTTTGCTGTTTCCAATTTACAGTTTTCGGTTCTAAACTTTTCCAAACCTCACAGGTTTGCGACATTAATCTTTAGTTAGCTCTCCACGAAGCGATTCTTCCATTAATTTGCGGCTTTCTTCTACCGATAAACCTAAGCCCATAACGAACATTAATTTGGTTACCGTAGCTTCGAAAGTTAAATCGTAGCCGCTTAATACGCCCATTTTCAACAGTTCTCTGCTCGTTTCGTAACGGCCCAGCTGAACTGAACCTTTTTTACATTGAGAAATGTCGATAATAATTTTTCCATTCAAAATAGCCTGACGCAAACTATCTAGAAACCATTGTGCCGTTGTGGTATTGCCAGAGCCGAAAGTTTCTAAAATAATGGCATCTACTTTCGAATCTGTTATCGCCTGAACAGCCTGTGGCGTTATGCCAGGATATAATTTCAGCACACCGATGTTCGAATTAAAATTGGTATGCAATTTCAATTCTCCTTTTGGTGCTTTGAGAATGTAATTTCTGTAAAACTGAAGGTGAACACCTGCTTCAGCAAGTATTGGATAATTTGGCGAGCGGAAAGCCTCAAACTTTTCACTATTGTATTTTATAGATCGGTTACCCCTAAATAATTGCGCATCAAAATAAATGCAAACCTCCGGAAAAAGTGCCTTACCGTCTTCTTTGGTCGCTGCAATTTCTAAAGCGGTAATCAGATTCTCTTTGGCATCAGTTCTGATTTCGCCAATTGGAAGCTGTGAACCGGTTAAAACAACAGGTTTAGCCAGATTTTCGAGCATAAAGCTCAATGCTGACGCTGTAAATGCCATAGTATCAGACCCGTGTAGAATAACAAAACCATCGTACTGATCATATTTATGATAAACAAGTTCGGCTAATGTTTTCCATATTTCAGGATCCATGTTTGAAGAATCCAATACGGGGTTGAAGGAATGCACATCTAAATCGTAATCTAAACGGCTCAATTCAGGAACGTTTTCTTTTATCTGCTGGAAATCAAATGGAATTAACATCCCATTTGTAGGATCGTTAACCATACCGATGGTACCGCCGGTATAAATTATAAGTATTTTGGTCATTTGGTTGGGTGAAGGTTGCTCACCGCAAAGAAACTAAAAAATTACAAATGATTAGCCTATATTCTTAAATTAACAATAAAAAAGCCAAAAAACGTTAATATATTGCCAATATAATAAATTTTATACCCATATTTTACAATACAAGAAATTACACACGATCATCATCCTGATCTGATAGCTATCAGTTTTGTTTCAGAACCTGATAAGAAAGATGCCGAACTAAATTCAGTAGGACAATCACGTAGAAAATTGCAGCCGGCGATTTACCGACCAATATGCGTATTTAAATCCCGAAAATTTTCTTCGAATTCTCTGTGGTTACATCTGCAATTTCTTCAATAGGAACACCATAAATATCGGCCAGTTTTTGGGCAACATAAATCAAATAACTGCTCTCATTTGGTTTGCCACGGAAAGGAACTGGTGCCAAATAAGGCGAATCTGTCTCTAAAACTAAGTTAGCTAAAGGAATTTCTGATAATACCAGATCCAAACCCGCTTTTTTATAGGTAACTACCCCACCAATACCTAAATAGAAATTTAAATCAATGGCTTGTTTAGCCTGAGCCAAATTACCAGTAAAACAATGAAAAATACCACGCAGTTTTTCGTCTCTTTCGCTTTCCAGAAGTTCGAAAACCTCATCAAAAGCTTCGCGACAATGGATTACAATTGGTAAACCTAAATCTTTTGCCCAGGCAATCTGTTTACGAAAAGCATCTTGCTGAATGGCCAAGGTAGTTTTATCCCAATACAAATCGATCCCGATCTCACCAATGGCATAAATTTTCCGATCAGAAATACTATTGTAAATTTCGTCTAATTGAGTAAGATAATCTTCCTTCACATCACAAGGATGTAAACCCGCCATTGCAAAACAACTTGCCGGATATTTCGCCACAAGATCATTTATCATGGCAATTGATTTTACATCAACATTAGGCAAAAACAAACGGTTAACGCTGTTCTCGAAACAGCGTTCCATCAACTGCGCTTGTTTCTCTGCATCCTGCTCGTAATATAAATGGGTATGGGTATCGGTAAAAATCATGTTTATAATGTAAAATGGGTAATAGAGCTTAAAGTTGTTCGTCATGCTGAACTTGATTCAGCATCTATTTGCACTAAGCCCCTGAAACAAGTTCAGGGTGGTGAACGATAGATGAACCCTGGACTATTTCTTCTTCTTTGACATTTTGACTTCGGACTTCGGACTACTACCCTCAGACTCCCAAGCCATTTCTTTTTTCAAAAATTTCCCGGTTAAGCTGATCGGGTTCTGGATCAAACCTTCAGGCGTGCCTTCGAATAAAATCCTTCCACCGCCAGCGCCGCCCTCTTCTCCCAAATCAATTACCCAATCGGCAACTTTAACCACATCTAAATTATGTTCAATTACCAAAATCGTATTTCCTTTATCAACCAGCTCTTGCAATACACCTAAAAGCACATTAATATCTTCGAAGTGAAGTCCGGTAGTAGGTTCATCTAAAATATAGAAGGTTTTTCCGGTATCTTTTTTAGAAAGTTCTGTCGCCAGTTTAACCCGCTGCGCTTCTCCGCCCGATAAAGTAACCGACGATTGCCCTAAAGTGATATAACCTAAACCAACATCTTTCAATGTTTTGATCTTCCTATAAATGATCGGGATATTTTCAAAGAAATTACAGGCATCTTCGATGCTCATATCCAGCACGTCACTGATCGATTTTCCACGGAAACGGACCTCTAAAGTTTCTCTATTATATCTTTTTCCACCGCATTCTTCGCAGGGCACCTGCACATCAGGCAAGAAATTCATTTCAATCACCTTTAAACCAGCTCCCTGGCAGGTTTCGCAACGGCCACCTTTTACATTAAAAGAGAAACGGCCTGGTTTATAGCCACGTATTTTTGCCTCAGGCAATTGCACAAACAGATTTCGGATATCAGAAAACACTCCTGTATAAGTAGATGGATTAGAACGGGGTGTTCTACCAATAGGCGCCTGGTCAATTTCAATCACCTTATCTATTTCTTTCAATCCATTAATTTTCTCGTAAGGCAAAGGTTGTTTTTTTGCCCTGAAAAAATGATGATTTAAGATCGGATACAATGTTTCTGTAATCAAACTCGATTTACCACTGCCCGAAACCCCGGTTACGGCAATAAATTTTCCCAAAGGAAAATCTACCGAAACTTCTTTTAAATTATGCCCAGTGGCTTTTACGATAGACAATTTATGTCCATTTCCTTTTCTGCGGTTTTTTGGCGTTTCAATTTTCTTTTTACCATTCAGATAATCGGCTGTTAAGGTTTTCGATTTTAGGATATCTGTTGCCGTTCCTTCTGCAACTACAGTTCCGCCGTGGATACCTGCCCCAGGACCAACATCAATTACCCAATCGGCTTCCAGAATCATATCCTTATCGTGCTCTACCACCAAAACAGTGTTTCCAAGATCACGGAGGTTTTTAAGTGCATTAATCAAACGCTCGTTATCGCGTTGGTGCAGCCCGATACTTGGCTCATCGAGGATGTACATTACGTTCATCAACTGCGAACCAATCTGCGTGGCCAAACGGATACGTTGTGCCTCGCCACCTGAGAGTGTACGGGCCGTACGGTCTAAAGTTAAATAAGTTAAACCTACATCTGTTAAAAAACCGATCCTGGCTTTAATCTCCTTTAAAATTTCTTTGGCAATAATATTCTGACGGTCGCTAAGGCGTTCATCAACTTTTTCAAACCACTGATGAAGATTATTGATATCCATCGATGAAAGCTCGAAAATATTTTTTCCATCAACCTTAAAATGAAGGCTTTCTTTTTTTAAACGGGCGCCATGACATTCCGGACAGGTTTTCAATTTTCTGAATTCGTCCATATCGTCAGATGCTGATTCGCTTCTCTTCTCGTTTTGCTCTTCTAGCATTTTAATTATCCCATCAAAAGTGATGTTATAATTCTGAACGTTCCATTTGTTGTATTCTACCTCAACTTTGATCAGATCAGGCGAACCGTTTAAAATGATATTGACTATCTCGTCGCTTAGTTTTTCGATCGGTGTAGAAAGCGAGAAACTGTATTTTTTAGCCAAAGCTTTTAATACCTGAAACATCCAAATGTCTCTATATTCGCCCAATGGTGCCAAACCGCCGTTTAAGATGCTTAGTTTAGGATTCGGGATCACCGATTCTTTGTCCACCACGAAGATATAACCCAAACCATCACAACGTTCGCAGGCCCCATAGGGCGAGTTGAATGAAAAACTATTTGGCTGGGGCTCATCGTAAGATATACCTGTGGTTGGACACATCAAAAACTTACTAAAATGCGCAACGTTATTGTCTTTGTCGCTGATCTTGATTACGCCCTTACCCATTTTCATCGCAGTTTGCAGTGAATCTAGCAGGCGTTTTTTATCTTTCACATCAATAATCAAACGGTCAATCACCACTTCGATATCGTGGATTTTATAGCGATCTACCTGCATTTTAGCGGTAATATCTTTTATTTCTCCATCTACACGAACCTTAACATATCCCTGTTTGCGGATCTGTTCAAAAAGCTCGCGGTAATGCCCCTTTCTACCTTTCACAACAGGGGCAAGAATATTTACCGCTACGCCATCAAATTTATTGAAGATATTCTGCAGAATCTGGTCTTCGCTCATCCGCTCCATCTTTTCGCCAGTATTGTACGAATAGGCGTCGGCAACACGTGCATAAAGCAAACGCATGAAATCGTAAATCTCAGTAATGGTACCTACGGTAGAGCGCGGGTTTTTACTGGTGGTTTTTTGCTCAATGGCAATAACCGGACTTAAGCCAGAAACCTTATCTACATCAGGCCGCTCCATCCCTCCCATAAACTGGCGGCTGTAAGCACTAAATGTTTCCATATAACGGCGCTGTCCTTCCGCATAAATAGTATCAAAAGCCAATGACGATTTACCGCTACCACTTAAACCCGTTATAACAACAAGCTGGTTGCGTGGAAAACTTACATCTATATTCTTTAAATTATGTACCCTCGCACCATATACTTCTACATCTTTTTGCTCGCCGAGGTCGATAGATTTGTTGCTCATATTTTATTTAAAGTTGGAGGCAAAATCGAGTCTTTAAAAAGACAAAATTTCAATCCGCAAAAATGCTAAAAATTTTATCAAAAAGAAAGTCAAAACCAATCTTGATTAAGGATTAATTGTCATATTGTAGACCTCTATTTCTAAGGAAACCAGAGGTAAACAAGAGAGAGAGTAAAAAAGCAAAAAAGTTTTCGTCATATTTCACAAACGCCGTAAATGATACAATGGTTTTGTATTTTTAGAGAAAAAAAATTGATGATCAAACGAGTTAAACCTTTATATTCGTTTATAACACAAAATCTTCTGTGCAAAGCACAATACTATTAACAGATTATCAGAAAGAGTGAAGGCCAAAGTATATTCCAATAAACAATTAATAGGGACAACCGACTTAAAAATTGGAGATGAAAGTATGGGCTGCGTTTTTGGTGCCTTCAATGCTAATGACAGCTATTTTAAAGACATACAAAAATCTGTTTGGGAAATCTACTCTACAAATGAACTTGATTACAAAAAGTGGAATTCGCTAAACTTTATTGTTCAGTTAGATAATGGATATTTTCTTAGTCCAAAGGGGGGCTTCACAATAGAAGATTTACCTGATTTCCCAAACGAGCCAAAACGAATTGACATTGCGGGACTTGAAGAATGTATAATTGAAGCCTTCTTTCTTCAAGAAACAGCAAGACCGTTTATCGAGGAACCTTGGGAAACAATCACCATTGAGCAGAAAATTACTTTTGAAGATGAATTAAACAAAGAAATAGGATTGGCGAACACATCTTTTTTTGATATTTTCAAAAGCAATAAAGCAAAACATATTCTTGCAGACTTTAAATTTTCAGCGCTCTGTAAATACGGCAGTAGTGATGATATTTTATTTGGTATAGAAAAACAAGGCTTTGATAAACAATTAGCTGTAATCCATTTAACCTGGAAAGGCAAACCAGAATTAGAGAATTTCCCAAAAATAATTTTTTATAAAGACCTTGACGAGTTTAAATACTTAAGAATGTACCCAGATAAAGTAGAATGGGAATATTAAAAATGGTAAAAACATTAAAGTAGTCCAATAAAAATATCGCAATAGCATTCATCACAAACCTACCACTCTATCGTTGTTCCATTCTCCGTTGGATGCCCGGTACAAACCAAAACCCTGCCTCTTTCCAATTCATCATCGGTAAGCACTTCATTATAATCCATTCTAACACCACCCTTGGTACAATTGGCCACACAGGTACTGCATACGCCCCCGCGACAACTATAAGGTAGTTTGATTTTATTTTCAAGCGCAACATCCAGAATTCTTTTTGGCCAAGGAATATCAAGGTGATAAATTTCTCCTTTAAAGTTTAAAATTATTGAGTAAGTATTTTTATCGACAACTTTTTCTGCAGAACCGTCGTCTTCATCCCGCTCATCTTCTGGCAACACAAAGGTTTCTCTTTTAATCTGTTTAATATCGAAGCCCATACCCAGCAAAGTAATCCTGCATAAATCCATATAAACGATCGGTCCGCAGCTATAAAACAGCGCATTGTTTCGATCAAAATGTAAATGCTCTTTGATTAGTTTTTCGATATAGAATTTATTTAGCCTGGCCGTCATTAAGTTCTTGCTGTTGCTAAAAACCCAAACAATCTTTAACCTTTCAGGATATTTTTTTTGCCACTCGTTCAGCTCATCATAAAACAACGCTTCCTCCATCGATCGGTTGCTATATACCAATGTAACCAACGATTTTTTCTCGCGCACCAATGCCGTTTTCAAAATCGAGAATAATGGCGTGATTCCTACTCCTGCTGCGAAGAGAAAAAGATCAAGCTCCAGGTTTTCATCAGGCAAATAACTGAACATCCCTTGTGGTTCTTGCGCCAACAGAATGTCGTTTACCGAAGTTTTATGGTGCAAAAACCTCGATATTTCTCCGTTTTCCACTCTTTTTACGGTAATGGCCAAAGGTTCATCCACATCAGGAGAGCTATTAAAAGAATATGAACGCCTGATTTCCTTATGTTTCCCCTGAAAAACCAACGAAATAAACTGACCGGCTAAATACTTGGGGTATTGTTGATCTACTTCCTCAAATTGAAAAGTAATATTATCGCCAGGTTGATTTATGATTTTATTAATGCGCAGTTTGAACATAACACAAAGAAAGTAAATTGATTTATTAGTTCAATCGTTCATTGGTCATTAGTTCATCATTAGGGTTTAGGAAAAACACTGGTCAGGCAAGTTTGTGTTTGATAATAATGAAAAACATATGATAATGACTAATGTATTTAGACTCACATGTGATTAAATGACCTTCTATTTCTTATATGGTAAAACTATTCCGTGTTAATCTGTGTTTCCGTGGCAATAAAATTCATTGGTTTATTTGCAATTGGTTCATTGGTTAGCATGATGCGGAAAATTTCTGTGTTATCAGTAGCTCCTGAAAAAAGTGGTTAGCAAAAAAACCGAGTAATCCAACAATCTGTGTAATCACTTTCAAAAAAAAAGCGTCCCGATTCGAAAACCGGGACGCCTTACCAAATGCTTGTCTTTATCTTAATTAGGTTATTCGCCGTTGTAGGCCAATAATACTCTCGGTTTTGCGTAACCGTAACGTTTCGGATGTTCCATAATCTGTTTCATGGAGATTACTTTATAAACATAGCCACCGGTTTCGCGGTTCAGCTTCATTTTGTAATAATTATCCTGATTTTGATTATTGATTTGCTTGCGCAGGCGTCCGTCGCCGATGTTGTAAGCTGCAGCAACTAATGTCCAGCTTTCTAGCCCTTGATACATTTCTTTAATGTATTTGCAAGCAGCGATAGTCGATTTACGCAAGTTATAGCGTTCATCAACATCTCCGTTTACTCTTAATCCATAGGTACGGGCTGTGCCTGGCATAAACTGCCAGATTCCGGCTGCACCTTTTGGAGAAACCCCTTCTGCCATTCCAGATTCGACCAAGGCCAAATACTTAAAATCGTTGGGAATTCCGTAAGCAGCAAGAATTGGCTCAATTACAGGGAACCATTTTGCAGCTTTTGCATGCAATTTATTGGTTTGTGTGTTTCCGTAAGTGTGTGCTGCAAGGATTTTTTTCATTTTGCGTTCTACCTTTTTATCGCCTAATGGCAGGGTTTCATCTGCAAAATTTAACTGTGCCATTAAAGATAGCGGCTTTTCCGCATTTTCAACTTTTAGGCTATCAGATTTGGGTATTGTAGTGTTTAATTTTTCTTCTTTTAAAAGACTTTTTTGTGCTAAGGGCATTTGGTAAGCGAACACTTTTGCCAAGATAAATAGTGTTGCCACTACCGCAAATGGTACGATGTGTTTCTTTAACATTTTCCTCCTTTTTTTGGTGAACTTATATAAAAACGCTGGCAAAGCTAAAAAATAATAAGCACATAATCAAATAGTTACAAAATTACCTGCAAAAATCGCTGTTTAAAGCACTTTAAACAGCGATTTTCAATTTTGATTTTTAACCATTTTTTCTTATTTTAGGGGTTATTTTTTTATCCGATTTTTTCGCTCTGGAAATTGTTATGTTCAGCTATTTTTTATAAATTTGCAGCCCGCATTTTTAATGTGGTTAAAAGCGTATCATGATAAATAAAAACAACAGGAACAGTCGGGATGACAAGTCCAAACCAGGCAGCCGGAGAACAGAAGGCAGAAGTAATTCGGCCGGGTCTGACAGAAGAAGATCAGACGACAAAGACAGCAAATTCAAAAAATCATCCGATTCGAAGGATGGCTTCAAATCTAGAAGCACAGACAGTAAAGATTTCAAATCAAAATCTTTCGGAGACAAAAAAGATTTCAAACCAAGATCAGGCGGACGTGATTTCAAATCGAAAGATTCAGAACCACAGAGTTTCAAATTTGGCGATCGTGAGTTTAAATCAAAAGATACTGGTTCAACTTTAGAAGACCGCGGCTTCAAATCAAGAGGTGATGGATCAAGAGAGTATAAACCAAGAACCGGGGATAGAGATTTCAAATCAAGAGAAGGAGGTTCAAGAGATTATAAACCCAGAACAGGTGACAGAGACTTTAAACCAAGAGAAGGTGGAGCAAGAGATTACAAGCCAAGAACAGGAGAACGCGATTTCAAATCTAAGGATGGAGATTCGAGAGATTTTAAACCGAGAACTGGTGGGTACAAGGATTTCAAATCGAGAGGTAAATCGGATGGTTTTAAACCAAGTGCCGGAAGCTCAAGAGATGTAAAACCAAGAGAACCGAAAGATGGCGATATCCGTCCGTTTAGAAAACGCGAAGAGGCACAGCCAAGAGATACAGAATTTAACCGCCCACAACGTACTGTAATTACCCAAGGCCGCAAAACAAATGAAGATAAAGGCCTAATTCGCCTGAACAGATATATTTCAAATGCAGGCATCTGCTCCCGTCGTAAGGCTGATGAGCTAATTGCTGCCGGCATTATTACGGTAAACGGCGAAGCCATTACCGAATTAGGACATAAAGTTGACCCTGCAAAAGATTTAGTGCGCTATAATGGCGAACTATTGAAGCGCGAGAAGAAAGTTTACGTTTTATTGAATAAACCAAAAGATTACATCACCACTACCGACGATCCGCAGGAGCGCCGTACGGTAATGCAATTGGTTGACAAAGCGAGCCGCGAGCGCATTTATCCGGTAGGCCGTTTAGACCGTAATACAACAGGTTTATTGTTGATGACAAACGATGGTGATTTAGCAGATAAATTATCCCATCCTAAAAACGGGATTACCAAAATTTACAATGTTGAATTGAATAAATCTTTATCGCAAGGTGATTTAAACAAAATTGCTTTTGGTTTAGAGCTGGAAGATGGACTGATCAAACCCGATAACATTTCTTATGTTGCGGGTGGAACCAAAAAAGAAATCGGCATCCAGATCCACAGTGGTAAAAACAGAATTGTTCGTCGTATTTTCGAACACCTGGGTTACAATGTAGAAAAATTAGACCGTGTAGTATATGGTAATCTGACTAAGAAAGACCTGCCACGTGGCAGATGGCGTTATCTTGAAGATCATGAATTGATCCAGATTAAACACTTAATAAAATAACATAAAAAGGCAGCCAATTGGTTGCCTTTTTTGTTGCTTGCTAAAAAGAGGCCATCTTCTGGGTTTTCTGTACCTCCGTAGCCAACTTTCTTTATATTTGTCAAAATCAACATCATCGTTTCATGAAAAAATTTAGTTCATTACTTGCGCTCACTATACTATCTACCTTAACATTTGCTCAAAAAACCAACTACAACTTGATTGTAGGTACCTATACAGCGCCGGGAAAAAGCGAAGGGATTTATACATATAACTTCAATGTTTTAACAGCGTCTGCTACTGTAAAAAGCATTGCAAAAAACATCGCTAATCCAAGTTACGTAGCCGTTTCACCCGATAATCAATTTATTTATGCCGTTAATGAAACCGGAGCTACCAGCACAGTAAGTGCTTTTAAATACAATGCAACAACTGGCGCTTTAACTTTTTTAAATAGAGTAGACAGCCAAGGTGCCGATCCATGTTTTATTACCGTTGATGCCAAAAATGTAATTGTGGCCAATTATAGCGGAGGCAGTTTGGCGGTATTTTCACGAAAAACAGACGGGACTTTAACTAACGCTTTACAAACGATCAAACATACCGGAAAAAGCATCGATCCTAAAGGCAGGCAAGAAAGCGCACATGTACATATGGTTAAATTTACGCCAGACCATAAATATTTAATGGTTAACGATTTGGGCGAAGATCAAACTTATATTTACAACTATAACCCTACCTCGAAAGAAAAAATATTAACCCTTAAGTCGGTAATTAAAACCACCGCAGGCACTGGCCCGAGGCACATCACTTTTAGTCCAAATGGAAAATTCGCCTATTTAGCACATGAATTTAATGGCAGCATAACAGTTTTCTCTTATTCGAATGGAAGCTTAACCAAAATTCAGGAAATTGGTACTACGCCGAAAGATTTTAGTGGAAAAATTGATGGTGCCGACATCCATGTTTCGGCTGATGGAAAATTCCTTTACGAAACCAACCGTGGAGATGCCAATAGCATATCTACCTTTTCAATTCTGCCTACCGGAAAATTGAAATTCATCGAAACGGTAAGCACGCTGGGTAAGGGACCAAGGAACTTCACGATTGATCCGACCGGAAAATTTCTATTGATCGGCCATCAATACACCAACAACATCGTTATTTTTAGCCGAAATAAAACCACGGGCAAATTAACCGATAGCGGTAAACGCATTGATGTTGGCGCACCAGTTTGTTTGGTTTTTAATTAATCACCTAAATTAAGCCAATGGAAAACTTCGATTGGACCAAATTCACCATTAAGATTGCTATTAAAGCGAAACTTGAGGATATGTACAATGCCTGGACAAAAGCCAGCGAAATGGAGAAATGGTTTTTATGTGAGGCGGAATTCTCTGACGAAAACAGCGTATTGCTCAACAAAACACAAAACGTATTGAAAGGCGATAAATACAAATGGATCTGGTATCTCTATGATGATATTGAAAACGGAAGCATAACTGAAGCCAATGGCAAAGACCAGCTTCAGTTTACTTTTGCAGGCGAATGTTTGGTCGAGATTAAACTCAGAGAAGAGTTTGAATACGTAATTGTAGAGTTGACGCAAAAAAATATTCCCTTGGATGACCATGCAAAAAGAAATATTCGCTTAGGTTGCCACAACGGCTGGAGTTTTTATTTGGTTAATCTAAAATCTGTTTACGAAGGTGGCTTGGACTTAAGAAATAAGGACAACCGCTTTAAGCCCATGTTGAATAATTGAAGTGATGGATTTAGGGGTTAAGGAAAGAGAAATTCGCGAATTAGGATTTTCGGTGGTAGATGATGTATTTACAGATCAGGAAATTGAAGATATCCTAGCGGCGATTAACAGGGCAGATTCTACAAAAGAAACCTTTAGAAAATCGGACGATCTTTTTGCCATACGTCAATTTTTAAAAGAAGTTCCAGAAACAATCGATCTTATTTTCAATCACAAACTCAAACATATCTTAAAAGAGGTTTTTGGCGAAGATTATTTTCTTGTCAAATCGATCTATTTCGACAAACCAGAAACCTCAAATTGGTTTGTTTCCTATCATCAGGATTTAACAATTTCAGTTAATCAGAAAGTGGAAATAGCCGGATTTGGCCCGTACACCAACAAACACAAGCAGTTTGCTGTACAGCCTCCGCTTGATATCCTCGAAAGCAATTTCACCATACGCATCCATCTCGACGACACCAACGAGGAGAACGGCGCATTAAAAGTAATTGCCAATTCGCACCGTAAAAGCATTTACCGTCCCGAAACAATCAACTGGAATGTAGAAAAAGAAATAAGTTGCAACATAAAAAGAGGCGGGGTGATGATTATGAAACCGCTGCTCCTGCACAGTTCGGGCAGAACAACTAACAATCAAAAAAGAAGGGTAATCCATTTAGAGTTTAGCAACAAAATATTGCCAAAGGAATTAAAGTGGTCGGAATATTTGAGTTTAACTTGATAGATACCGAAACAAGTTCAGTACGACAATCTCGGAAATATACTACCTTTGCTAAAGAAATGAATTGTAAATCAACATACTTAGAAAAAAAATATTTAAAATGGACGGCAATATTAGTCCTGTTTCTGAGTTTGTTCACATTTTCGAGCAGCCAGACCAATTCAATCACTCTTCAATCGAATCCTCTTTTTCAAACAGAATGGGTATCTGAATTACGAAAGAGTTTTTCTACTTCAAGTGTTTTCAACAAGTCAACAAGAAAAACAGGCACTTCGATAACAAAATACGACCAGCAAATTTCAGCGTTTAATAAGTTAGTAAGGATCAAATTAAGAAAGCTCGCTAAAGCATTCTTACCCCCATCAAACACGCCAAGCTTTTTTGTTCAGAAAGCAATCTCCTTATATCCTACTGAAATTCCCACCAGCTAATTGAAGCTTCAGCCATTATCAGGCTATTTAATTAGTACTTATAGGTCTATTGGTTATTTAACCGAAAGCCATCATCCGATTGAAACATGAAACAGTTCAAAAAAGCCATCAGGTTAACGGGATTGGCATTGCTGATTCTTTTAGCTTCTGTTGGGCTTGGAGGGGGTGCCCCTATTCCTCCACCTAACAGAAGAGAAAACCATATTGAAATAAAAATAGAGTTAAAAGAAGCAGAAGATAAAGAAAAATGGCCCCGATTTGCATTGGGGCCATTCAATATTATACTGTTGCTTATTATGCCGGTTCTGCAACCCTGGCTACATTGCGATACGGGAATTCATTAAAGATATGTCTGCGGGCAAAACGGCCTGGAGAATCGGCGTTAACCAATTTCACGTAGATCGCTTTTGGCACATCGAAATATTCGTAAGCACTTCCGTCAAAAAACTGGATATTTAAAACCTGTTGTTTGTATTCGAAGTCCTGAATATTCGATAAGGTAATAGTCTGCGTATACGTTTCGATATTCTGTTCACGCGTTTCTGGCGCAATACTTACCAAGAAATGATAAGCTTCGATAATTTCTTTACTTCTAGCCTCTGCATCTAATTTCTCTTCTTCCTGCTGAAATTTATCAGGGTGACAATCTTTCATCAATGTGCGGTACACAGATTTAAGCTCTTTTAACTCAGCATTTTTATCTACACTCAAAAGCTTTCTGTAATCAACTATTTTCTTCATTTGGGATAACCTCTTTTTTAATTTCGTTGAAATGATTTTAAGAATCTTTATCTACCAAACCGTTTCAAGCCGCAAAGATACGATTTATAATCATTTGATTTTGAGAAAGTTTAATTTGTTAAATATTGTTAACATGCATTATCAACTAATGCAACTCAATAGATCTCTTAATGCTCAAATTATCTACACAAAAAAAAGTTTTGCGATGCAAGCACGGCAAAACTTTCTTATAAAATTTGATATGGACTAAATTAGCGGCTAATATTTAGCTTGCAAAGAGTTTTCAATTACTTCCTTATAATAGCTAACATAAATTGGTAGGATCTTTTTCAGATCAAAATCCTGTGCCCTTGCAAAAGCATTTTCTTTGAAACGGTTCAGTGTTTCATCATCTTTTAATATTTCAATGGCATGAGCGGCCATCGCATCCACATCTCCAACATTGCTCATGTAACCACAAAATCCGTCAACATTAAGCTCTGGCAAACCACCCGCATTTGTAGTAATTGCCGGCACTTTACAAGCCATTGCTTCTAATGCTGCCAAACCAAAGCTTTCAGATTCTGATGGCATTAGGAAAAGATCTGAAACAGATAAGATCTCTTCTACTGCATCTTGTTTACCTAAAAACCTTACATTTTCACAAATATTTAACGATCTGCAAAGCTGCTCATCGTAAGCACGCTCAGGTCCATCGCCTACCATTAAAAGTTTTGATGGAATAACCGCCTGTACTTTTTCGAAAATCCTAATCACATCAGCTGTACGTTTCACTTTCCTGAAATTACTGGTGTGGATTAAAATGCGTTCGTTATTTGGTGCAATTGCTTTTTTGAAGTGCCCTTTTGCCTGTAAACTGAATCGCGAAAAATCTATAAAATTTGGGATTACCTTAATTTCTTTCGTAATCTCGAAATGGTTATAAGTATCTTCTTTTAAATCTTCCGACACTGTAGTTACACCATCGCTTTGATTAATAGAAAAGGTAACCACAGGTTTGTAGGTTGGATCTTTACCCACCAAAGTTATATCGGTACCGTGCAAAGTAGTTACCACCGGAATATGAATGCCATAACTTGCCAAAATCTGCTTCGCCATAAAAGCAGCAGAAGCATGTGGAATGGCATAATGAACGTGTAATACATCCAATTGTTCAAAACGGACAACATCTACCAGTTTGCTGGCCAGAGCCGATTCGTAAGGGGCATAATCAAAAAGTGGATAATCTCTTACCGAAACCTCGTGATAAAACAGGTTGGCAGAAAAGAAATCGAGCCTTGCGGGCTGACTATAAGTAATAAAGTGAACTTGATGACCCTCGTTAGCAAGTGCTTTACCAAGTTCTGTTGCAACTACTCCACTACCGCCAAAAGTGGGGTAGCAAACAATTCCTATCTTCATTGTACATGTATTGTTGTTATCGCAAATGTACCCGATTTTAATCTATAATGTGTGTCGGCTTATTGCAATAAAAAAGACGAGATATTGAGTAGAGATTTTATAAGAGATTAGAGGAAAATTATTGCAATCCAATTATTATTTGAGATTTCGCATTTCTTCTTTTATTACAAGGAAAAGTTCGTTAGGCCTTTGGGTACCAATAAAATATTCTAAGCCATCACGATCGGTTAAAACAACCGCATCTTTACCAGATGAATAAAAACGGATCGTACCTTTTGTGTGCAGGTTGTAAACCGGATTATTGAAAAAATAACGGCTGTAAGTTGCCTTACGAACGTCAACAATACTGTTCAGGTCAATCTTAACACGTTTGGTTGTCCAAAGACCGTCCAATATCATACTACCATTATCTACTACAATTTTGTACTGGATAAGGAAAAGCAAAAGCATCGAAACACCGATGATCCCGAAGCCTACAACAAGGAACAAGTCTTGCGTATTGTCACGATCGCGCTCATAAACGTAGGCTGCAAAACAGAATGCAGCCATAATAAGCCTAATGAAAATACGAACATAATCACGGCCGATGTACTGTTTTTCGATATAGGCGTATTTGCTTTCCACTTATTTAATTTTGAGTTCGAATATAGCAACTTTTTTTGTTGCTGTAGTTAATTTATATCGGTTATCCTGTCGCATACCGGCAATCCAAACAATTTCGCCATTGCCGTTAACCAAAATCGGTGTAACGCTTTTCAAATGTAGGGGAACTTTCTCATCGATAAAATAATCGCTTACTTTTTTGGGATTACGCATGCCCAATGGAATAAATTTATCTCCATTTTGCCAATTCCTCAATATCAAAGGGAAAATTAATTTATCAGCATTTACAAATGCTTTATTCGAATTAATTTCGAATCTCACCTCATCTGTAAACCTCAGCGAAATTTCATCATTAGCAAAAGCAATGTTTTCTGTTGTTGGATGGATAAACTGGTTAGCGGTAACTGATGTGTTTTTTTCAACAATAACCAGATCGTTTCTATTGATAATGGCCTGATGTGTGGCGCTAAAAAAATGTGTACCACTTAAAGCCTTTAAACTATCTAAAATTTCCTGCACTACATTTTCGCCAAAATTAAAAGGCTTAAGTAACTCGTAAAGCAAGAGCTTTTGTGGGTTTAATTTCAAAACTTCTTCCAAAGGGATATAAATGCCATCATTCCTTTTATTTAGGATTTTATTTGCAAGTTTCTGAACCTGGATATTTAAAAAAACCTCCAACTCAGCAAAGCGTACGATATTTTCGGCAAATGTTTTTTCGAGGTTAGGATTAATTTCCTGCAAATGCGGAACTACCTGCAGTCTGATTTTATTCCGTGTATAATTCGTGCTTGCGTTCGAGCTATCTTCTACAAAATTGATATTATTAATCCTTACTATTTCATCAATCTGCTGCCGGTTTAAAAAGAGTAAGGGTCTAATCAGTAAATCACGTTTAGGTAAAATACCATGCAGTCCACTAATGCCTGTACCACGGGTAAGGTTAATGAGTATGGTTTCTACCGCATCGTTCTGGTGTTGGGCCAAGGCTATATAATCGTAGCCTTCTTTACGCCTAATTTCTTCAAACCAGTTATAGCGCAGATCGCGTGCGGCCATCTGGGTAGAAATTTTATTTTCGGCGGCATATTTTTTGGTGTCAAAATGCGTTACATAAAAAGGTAATCCTAAATTTTTGGACAATAGTGCTACAAAACTTTCATCACGTTGTGCTTCATCGGCCCTTAAATTAAAATTACAATGTGCCACACCAACATCAATGCCTATTGCTTTAAACAGATGCAACATTAATACCGAATCTTTTCCTCCGCTTACGGCCAAAAGAATCTTGTTAGCCCGAACAAACAGCTGTTGCTGTTCAATAAAATCCTGAAATTGTTTTACGGGTAACATCCACCAAAAATATTTAATTTTAACTGGTATTCCGAACGTTCGGAACAAAAAACTAACTTTGTAGTGTGCAAAAACTATTTGTCTTTTTATTCATTCTAATCAGTCCAGTATTTTTATTCGGTCAGCAACCCGCTTCGAAGATTAAAATCATTTCTTATCAGCACATCGCAGGCGATATGAAAAAGAAGGCCACTTATCTTAATTTTGTTGTTTTCCAACAAGACAACGCAACTTTAACCTGTGATAGCGCTGTATTTTATAGCGAAAGAAACTATTTCGAAGCTTTTAAAAACGTCCATATCAACCAGCTTACAACAGACATTTATTCCGATCAATTGGAGTATGATGGAAATAAAAAACATGCGCATTTAACCGGAAATGTAAAGATGATCGATCCAACATCGATTTTAACGACTAATATTTTAGATTATAATACCTTAAGTAAGATAGGAACTTATACCAGCGGTGGCAAAATTGTAAACAAGGAGGTAACGCTGACCAGCAAAAACGGCTATTATTTTAGCAACTCGAACGACGCCTATTTTAAATATGATGTAGTTGTAGTTACACCACAGTCGACCATAAAGTCGGATACCATGAGCTACAATACACAAAGTAAGTGGACTTTTTTTTACGGGCCAACCAATATCAAAGGAAAAGATGATAATCTTTACACCGAAAATGGACAGTACAACACGCTTAGTGAAGATGCCTTTTTTGGAAAGAAAAATCTTTATACACAAGGTACAAGATCTTTAAAAGGTGATAGCTTATACTATTATGGGAAGAAAGGCATTGGCAAGGCCGTAAAAAATATTGTTTTCTCCGATACCAAAGATAAAATGAAAATGTTCGGCGATTTGGGCTATTACTATAAGCTGGATCAGCGGACTTTAGTTACCAGAAATGCCTATTTAGGAATAGGTACCGAAGATTCGGTAATGGTAAAGAATAAAAAAAGACCTGATAGTTTATGGATGGGCGCTGATACCTTAGAAACGCAGATGGTCCTCCAAAAAACCTTAAAGCTAATCCCTAAAATTTCGATTAAAGCCGACAATCAGGTTGGTGAAGATGATGAAGATGGTGGAAAAAAAGAAAAAGGAGAGCCAAAATATAAACCAGAAGCTGAATCAACCCAAAAAGAAGACAGAAATAAGCGTAATGCTAGAAATAACAAGGCCGACAAAAAGAAAAAGAACAAAGGCGATGCCGAAATAGAGAATCAGCTTAACCTGAAAGATAAAAGCATTGATAGCTTAAAATCGAAAGTAGACTCACTTGGCAAGGGGCTTTCTAAGCTTAATTTGGATAGTTTACAAAAGAGCAACCTTTTAAAGGGAAAAGCAGACTCTATTATCAAAAACCTGCCTAAACTTAAAACAGATAGTCTAAAAAAGCTAGCTGACAAAACCAGTTCTATTATAAAGGATGCATCGAAAACCAAAATTGATAGTTTACAAAAAAAGATAACCGACAAAGCTTCTCCAATTGTAAAGGATATTTCAAAAACGAAAACCGATAGTCTACAAAAAAAGATAACAAAATCTGGCGTTAAAGATAGCTTAACAAAAGTTTTAGGAAACTTAAAACCCGGAGCATTAAAGACTGATACTGCCAAATTTAACCCGGCTGATACTGTTCAAACGCGTATCATTAAAGCTTACCACGGTGTTAAAATTTTTAAAACGAATATACAGGCCAAAACCGACAGTCTGTTTTATACCAGCGCCGATTCTACTTTACGTTGCTACAGCAACCCGATCATCTGGTCAGAAGGCTCTCAACAGGTTGGCGACACGATATTTGTTCAGTTTAAGAATAAAAAATTAAATAATTTACAGGCATTTAGGAATGCATTTTTAGTAAATACGCCAAAAGATTCATTAAGATTTAACCAGATAAAAGGAAGGTTAATGACGGGTTTCTTTACCAACGGAAAATTCAAAAACCTATATGTAGATGGCAATGCCGAAAGCATTTATTATACCCAGGATGACAGCACAAAGGTGTACAAGGAAATGAACCAAACCTTAAGCAGCAGGATAAAGTTCATTTTTAAGGATAAGGAAAATGCCATCGAGGAAATTGTTTATATCAAGGGAATAGAAGGGGCTTTGAATCCCGAAAATACGATTGCAAAAGATCATGTATTAAAAGGATTTTCGTGGAAACCTACTGAACGCCCAAAATCAAAAAAAGATGCAATAGGCTCTTCTGGCAAACCTAAAGCTAAGGTCAAAACGGTTGTGGGTAAAACTGTAACTGGTGCCAAAACCACAGCCCCGGCAAATAAACCGTCAACAACTGCAACTGCAGTTAAACCGAAAATCACATTGGGAAAAGACAGTTTGAACCTGGATAAGAAGATGCCTCAAGCTAAACCGGCAGATACCACTAACTTTGGCATTAAGCCCATCCTACCGAAAAAAGACTCAGTACAGGTAAAAAAAGATGCTGTTCAGGTGAAAAAGGCGGGCGGTAAAATGTAGTTTTATTCTTATAGTCGTCACCCTGAATTTATTTCAGGGTCTACGTGGCCTGTAAGATGCTGACCACATAGTAGCTACAAGACAATTGAAAACACTATTCTACTTGTAAAATAAATTCAGCATGACGACACCTCAAATACCCTTCAAAAACGCCAACATCTTTTTTAGTGCAATGGCCCGATGGCTGATTTTATTCTTCTCGGCCATGTCCATTTCAGCAAAAGTAATATCATAACCATCTGGCTGGAAAATAGGATCATAACCGAAACCTTTCGAACCTGATAAGCCTGCTCTGATGGTTCCTTCTATTATACCTTCAAAAATATGGTTTTTACCCTCTTGCATTAAAGAGATCACCGTTTTAAACCTAGCTTTTCTATTGGGGTTCCCTTCAAGCCTAGCCAAAACCATTTGAATATTTTCTAAACTATCCCGACTGCCAGAATATCGGGCGGAGTAAACGCCAGGTTCGTTATTTAAAGCTTCAACCTCCAAACCGCTATCATCTGCAAAACAATCTAAATTAAAATGTTCAACCACGTAGCTGCTTTTTAAAGTTGCATTGCCTTCAAAAGTATCAGCAGTTTCAGGGATATCAACCAAACAACCAATATCTTCCAGATTTAGCACTTCGTATTTACCTTTAAGTGCAGCGCGTATTTCTTCAGTTTTATGTTGATTATTAGTAGCAAATACAAGTTTTTTCATTGTAAGAAGGGTAAAAGGTTTAGGGTTTAAGGGTTTTGGAGCAGCATTAAAATGCCATTATCTCAGCACTTGATGCTTAACTCTCCATACTTGATACGCTTGCGAAGCTGCTATTTAATTTTCTGAAGGTGCCCCCAAAGTGTTTTCTTAGCAGTTAAATCACTATCAAGATGATGGAGGTTTGGAGCAAAGATAATTCTTGTGGTTTCGTAAACGATGATTTCATTCTGCCAGGTGAGGTTCAGTTTCAGTTCGGCAATCTCTACTCCAAAAGATAACATAATAGCAGGTTTAAAAAACCGGTGCAGTTCTGCAAAATCTGTTCCGCTATAATTTGAATAATTTAGAATAGCAAAATCGGGCGTACCCAAATCAACAGCTTTAACAATTTTCCGCAACAGTTCTCTGCCTTGCTCCGTACTTACATCATGCTCACTATCGTTAACTAAAATGAGCACAGATTTTTTATTTCCACCTAAAAATTTAAACGTTTTTTCAGGTACTGGTTCGGCCACAATATGCGGAATTTCAGGAGCTTGTGGATAAACTTTAGGTACATTTGTAGAATTAATCCCTGGAATTTGTGCTATTTCTGGTTTTAATACAGGTTCTTTTACTTCAGTAACAGAAACATTTTCGACAACCAAAACAGGCTCTGGATTACGCAAAGGCAGAATTTCTACACTTTCATCCTTTACTAAGAAAACCTCTTCAGTAAAAAATAAACGTAAAGCGTTCGCATTGTTGGTAACCTGGTTTTCCATTCGTATTTTTGTTGGATAATAATTTCTGTTAAAATTAGTTAAATATCTTATAATAGCGTCGCTAATTGTTACTTTTATCCCTTAAAATTTATAGAGTGCTCTGCGTGAAGAAGGCTTACTGCTTATTTGTTTTTAGCTTTATTTATAGCATTTCGTTTGCGCAAAATGTTGCTGTGGTAAACGGTAAATCAATAAGCGTTAAGGAATTTATGTGGGCATACAAAAAAAGCCATAACGGAAACGTTAGTGCTGCGTACGACACTTTACAAGCCTATTTAAACTTGTATATAAATTTTAAGCTCAAGGTTTTAGATGCCCGGGAGATGGGATTGGATAAAAGCGCAAGCTACCAGGAAGAAATTAAAACTTATGAGGATGCATTGGCCACACATAAAAAAGTTGGAGTCAGTAGCAAAGATCAAGATTTCTTGTTGAATGAATACCGTGAAGGGGTTTTAATGTTCAATATTTCTGAACAAAAAATATGGAACAAGGCACAGGAAGACGAGCAGGCGATAAATGAATTTTACATCAAAAACCGACAAAATTACAATAAACCTTTAAGTGAAGTTAGAGGAGAGGTAGTGGCCGATTACCAACTAAGTTTAGAAGAAAAATGGCTAAAAAGCCTAAAACAAAAATATCAGATCAAAATTAATGAAAACGAGTTGAAAAAGCTTGCCAAGTTATAACCAACCTGATTTTTTTGACCATAAGTATTAAATTTGCAAAATATAACAAATAGAATGAAGAAAGTTTTTTTAGTAGCAACCGCTTTAATTTGCCTGTTTTTAAACAGTTTCGCTCAAAAGCATACTGTAGATAAAGTTGCTGCTGTTGTAGGAAATAATATTATCCTGCTATCAGATTTAAACCAACAATACACACAATATCTTTATCAGGGAAACCAACCCAACAATGATATTAAATGTAAAATATTACAACAAACTTTAACCCAAAAACTTCTTAAACAACAGGCTGAAATCGATTCGGTGATGGTTGAAGATGGTGCGGTTGATGATGAAGTAAACAAACGTATGCGTTACAGCATGCAACGTGCCGGCGGCCAAGAGCGTTTGGAGCAGTTCTTAAACAAATCTGTATTACAGTATAAGGATGAAATCAGACCATCAATAAAGGATGAGTTAATTGCTAACAAAATGCAACAAAAAATCACCGAAAACATCAACGTTACCCCAATGGAGGTTGAAAAGTATTTCAAATCTTTGGGCGATAGCATTCCAGAATTTAATACCGAGGTTGAAGTTGGTGAAGTAATTTTAAATCCACAGTTAACCAGAGCAGAAAAACAGAAGTTCCGCGATAAAATTGAAGCCCTTCGTTTAAGGGTTAAAAGTGGTGAAGATATGGGGGTTTTAGCTAAAACTTATTCTGAAGATCCAGGTTCTGCTGCCGATGGTGGTGATTATGGTTTTATCGACAGAAATACCATGGTTAAAGAATTTACGGCCTGGGCGTTTAAGCTAAAAGCGGGAGAAATTTCGCCTGTGTTCGAAACAGATTATGGTTTTCACTTTTTACAGGTTTTAGAACGTAGAGGTGAGCAGGTGCACGTAAGGCATATTTTAATCATGCCTAAAACTACACCAGAAAGTTTAACACGTTTAAAATTGCATGCAGATAGTATTTACAACAATATTATCGGTAAAAAACTAAGTTTTGCCGCTGCGGCAAACCTTTATTCAGATAATAAAGAGAGTAAATACAATGGTGGTATGATGCTTAATGCCGAAAATGTACAAGCAAGAAGTACCTTTATTCCGGTTGATAAATTAGATCCATCGGTGTTTTTGGTAATCGATAGCATGAAAATTGGTGGTATTTCTAAACCAAACTTGTTTACCGCAGCTGATGGAAAACAAGGATACCGTATCTTATATTTAAAATCTAAAATTCCGCCGCACAAAGCAAACTTAGCTCAAGATTTTCCAAAAATCAGAGATGCTGCACAAAGTGATAAAATTAATCGTACTTTAAGCGAATGGTTTCAAAAACGTCGCGAAAGCACTTATATTAAAATCGACGATGAATTTAATACCTGTGATGAATTAAAAATTTGGACTAAAACCACAGCCGCAAAATAACACCAATGCAGTATAAGAACGAAGTAGAAGCTGTTGATGCCCTTCATCAATCTTTCAACAACATTAAAGCCGAAATAAGCAAAGTAGTAGTTGGACAAGATGACATCATAAAATCTGTTTTAATCGCCATATTTAGCAATGGACATTGTCTGTTGGTTGGCGTACCCGGATTAGCTAAAACTTTACTTGTACAAACCGTAGCTTCTGTTTTAGACCTCGATTTCAACAGGATCCAGTTTACGCCAGATTTAATGCCGAGCGATATTATCGGCGCAGAGATTTTAGGAGAAGACAGGCACTTTAAATTTATAAAAGGACCTGTTTTTTCTAATATTATCCTAGCCGATGAGATTAACCGTACACCGCCAAAAACCCAGGCTGCTTTATTAGAAGCCATGCAGGAGAAATCGGTTACCGCAGCTGGGCAAACTCATATTTTACCAAAACCATTTTTTGTTCTCGCTACACAGAATCCTATTGAGCAGGAAGGAACTTATCCCCTACCCGAAGCGCAGTTAGATCGTTTCATGTTCAATATTCAGTTAAATTACCCTGCCTTTGCAGATGAATTGAATATCGTTAAAAACACCACGAGCAATAAAACCACACCATTGCAGAAAATTATCCATGCAGATGATATTCAATATTTCCAGAAACTAATACGCGATATTCCCATTACCGATAATGTTTTGGAATACGCAGTAAAATTAGCTGCTAAAACCCGTCCGAATAGCGAGTTTGCTACTGAAACGATCAACAAATACATCAGCTGGGGTGCTGGTCCGCGTGCTTCGCAATTTTTAGTATTGGGTGCAAAATGTCACGCCGCTGTAACCGGAAAATACTCTCCAGATATTGAAGATGTTAAAGCCGTAGCGGAACCTATTTTACGTCACCGTATCGTGCGTAATTATCGTGCAGAAGCTGAAGGTTTATCAATCGAGAAAATCATTAAAGATTTATTGTAGTAGTTAGTCGAGGTTTTTAATTCTTTATTAGTGGATTAAAAACCTAACACAGATTGCAATTGCAAACTTCTACCAAAGAAATATTTTACGTTGGTTACCTTTTTACGTTGCCTGTATTAAGGATAAACAGTGAATATGGAAATCGTAAAATCAGTATTCTCATTTATTTGGAGGAGGATTATTTCTTTAATATTTCTTGGCTTTTATATTTGCAGCTGGGTGTTTTGTTTTATGTTTTTTCACAACTTACCAACCAACTCTACCCCAAGATGTGGCATGCCAGATTTTGGTATGATGGTCATCATTATATTTCTGACATTTATCTATTTGGTCAGCTTTCTTATACTTACTTTGGTGAGCAAAGGTCGATCCAGAAAGGAATTCAGTGTGATTTTAGCAATTATTCCTTTACCAATCTTAATAGGGGTAATTGATGTATTTACTTAAAACTTGGTAGTATAGATTCGCAATCCCGTTTGATGAGTTAATGATTTTTAATCTTTCAATTTGTGGATTGCAAACCCACAGTACGCAGGTCGGAATTACAAATCCCGACCAACAAAAAATCCCAGGCAAACAATTATATTTGTTTTAACCATGGAAGCCAATAACCTTACCAGTGCAATTGCCGCACTGTTAGATGAATATAAAAAAGCAGTTGATGAATTGATTATGGTAATTGAGCCAATTAACCAGCAACAATTGCTCCATACAATTGAGCCAGAAAGTTCAAATCCTGACTGTATTTCCATTCAAACTATTTTAACCCATGTAACGGCTTCGATGTTCAGCTATGCGGTGTATATCGAAAATTCTATCGGATTGCAAACCATAAGACCGGAACGACTGCAGTTTGACCACATCACACCTTATATATCAAGACTTCGAGAAGCACTTAAATATAATGAGGACTTTTTTACCAGAAATCCCGACATTACCATGGAGGAGTTCGATCAATCGAAAAAGATAAACACCAGATGGGGACAGCAATACGATGTGGAACAAATGTTAGAGCATGCCATCGTTCATATTTTAAGGCATAGGAGGCAGATTAAAAACGCTTTGGCTAATATGGCGAGTTGATCTACCAAAAAATAATTTGCAATTCGCTGAAAATAAATATCTTCGCAATAAATTTAATAGAAATGCTACGTCAACTACATATCCAACAATTAAGCTTTAGCCCATCTTGTGGCATAAAGGGCTTGGATATTGACTTAAATTTCCTTCCCAACCCTTAACGCGGTTCTAAGTTTCAACAAACAAAACCCACATTTAAAAATCAATTTATTACGCCTTTGCTAAGCATTTAACCGCTTATCAAAATCAATTATATCCGTTATGGACATTTATACCACTGTAGAAGAAAAATATCTACAGGCCATTGAAGAACTGCACTGGGGAGAATTACCCAAAGCGCTTCAGTATTTTAACGAAATTATTGTTTTCGACCCTGATTATGCAAGAGCTTATTTTCAGTTGGGCAATATTTATCAGAACCATTTTAAAGATTATAAAACCGCAGGCTATTATTACAAACGCTGCATTGAGCTGGATGCCGATTTTCCAGAGGTCTATAAACCCTATCTGGAACTTGTTATTACGCTTAAAATGCACAAATTGGTGAAACAGGTTGCAGAAAAGGCTTTACTTGTACCTGGTGTTTGCGAAGCACACATTTACGAATGTTTGGGCTTACATGCCGAACAACAGCAAAATTTTGCAGAAGCGGCAAATTATTTCAAAAAAGCAGAACTGTTTAATGCCGTTCAGGATGAGCAGAGTACTTTACAGGAGCACCAAAACCGTATTAAAAGCAAAATGAATAGCACAAAAGCAATGATTTACGATTTACAAGGATAAAAGGCAATGCCTTTTATCCCTTTTTAACTGGCGTGTTAATCTTAAAATACAATTCACCGAATTGCCCTTGTTATTTTAATTTTGTTACTATCTTTACCGCGTAAATACAAAGCATAAATTTTTAAATCAAAAATATTCGATATGTCAGCTCACGATTCACACGCACCGGTTCAGCAAACAAAAGGCATTTGGGCTTTGCCATTAACGGCATGGATTATTGTTTTAATCCTGCTTGTGGCTTTCACAAGACCAATTTTTCACCATGGTGAAGAAACTTCTTCACACGAGAAAACTGAAGCACACCATACAGAAGCTCCTGAATCGCACCACTAGGCATTAGTAAAGATCAAATAAAAAAAGCGCTGAAATCGGCGCTTTTTTTATTTGTCTGATGTTCAATATCTATTGATTGGTGTCTCACCGATCTATAGATTAGGCGCTAATCGTCAAGTTTAATTACTCAACTGTCCCATAATATTAGGATAATCGGTAAGCACACCATCTACACCTAAATCCATAAAATATTTAAGTTCTTTAACCGTATTAACCGTCCATGGGATAATTTTAATACCCATTTCGTGGCATCGGTCTACCAAACCTTTACCTACCAATACCGAGTAAGGACTGTAAATGGTCGGTTTAAAACCTAATTTCTCGATATAATCTTCAAAGGGTTCTTTTTCATCAATTAATAATGAGGTTTGTACTTTTGGGTATTTCTCGTGCAGATACTGCAGCGTACGCATATCAAACGATTCGATAATAACTCTTTTCGCAAGTTTTTTCGAATTAACTACATCCATAATCAGGTCTACAAACTCAGCAGGTTCCGGATGAAATTCATTGTCGCCGTTTTTAATCGTTTTTGTTTCGATGCTGTAAACAGGTTTGGCGAGTTTGTGTTCTTTAACGTAAGCCTCAACTGCATCTATGGTTTCAGAGAGCAGCGGTTTGTAAGCTTTAAATTTCATCTGTCCGGGAAAGCGGTTGTGAACTTTGCTACCTACATCAAACTTTTTAATCTCCTCATAATCCATCTTGTAGATGTTATAATTCTTTTGGTCTTTTAAAGTAATCGGCTTACCGTTGGGCAGCAGAGAAATCTCGTTGTTAAAATAAGGTTCTTGGGAAAGCACAACCTGTTTATCCTTCGATATTACGGCATCCATTTCTAAAGTGGTAGCGCCTAAATCGATAGCTTTTAACATTCCCTCGATGGTATTTTCGGGCATAATACCACGTGCACCAGCTTTGCCCTGTACATCAAATTTCTTTTTTTGGGCAGAAACATGAAAACACAATAAAATTAGGGTTGAGAGCAGAAGTAATTTTTTATGCATGAATTTTAAACGTAAAATGAATAATTTTATTGATGGTAATGATTTTTGGACCACAAAAACCGTGCTTCTATTTAATATTTCTTGCCTCACGTTATATCTTTTCGCTACGCTTCAAGATACCACCCCATCCGATAATTATCGGATCAGCGCTAGACCAGACTGTAAAGCGAGCAAAATATAGAAATAAAAAAAGGGCTTCTTTTTATGGAAAGCCCTCTTTAATTCACATTTGTTATTTATCTTTCTGCTGGTACAAAGGCTTGTACAATTAAGTTCCAGCTTGCATCTGCTGCTTTTTCATAAACGAAAACATAGTTAAAACTTTCGCGTAAATCGGCCTTGTAATCGATAGTAGCGATACCATAAGTATAAGCCAAATCGCTACCGATTGCTTTATCTACACCTGTAGTTTTCAAATTGATTTTACTGATCATTCCATTATAGAATGCAATAATCTTTCCTTTTCCATCAATGGCTTCATTTCCAGGAAAAAGTAAACGTGCATCGTTAGTTAAAAAACCTCCAAATGCAGCAATTCCGTGTGTTTTTAATAAAGTATTTAATGTTTTCTCGGTGGTTAAGATAATTTCTTTCCCAGCCTTAATTTCCTTTTCATTTAAGAACTTTGGTGCAACATGATCTTTAGGCTCGATAAATTGTGGCGTAACTTTAGCCAAAGGTTTATTGCTTTCTGTTCCTAAATCAATAGCTAATTTCCATCTGCCGTTTTCCGGTTTCCAGATCGATAAGTATTGACCGTATTTTTTCTCTGAAGTACCAACTTCATATGGCCCTGTAGTAAAACCTAAATCGCCACTGCGCGATACTTTGGCCAGGTTTGGTGTCCACGTTACGTCGTTTTCTGCATTTGCTTTACCCGCGTAAAAAGTTTTGGCATTAACAGGATTTGGTCTGAACACTAAAGTGCTTGTGGTTGAATAGTCTATAAAAGCTTCTTTATCTCCATTTTTGGCAATTGACTTAGCAAAATCCTTCTCAGCATTTACTAAAGATTTGGTTGTTCCGTCACTTTTTTGGGCAAAAGCACTTAGGGCTAAAAGCGAAGCTATTGCAGTTGAAAATAATTGTTTCATTATTAATTAATATAATATTGTTTGGCGAATATAAAATTTTCTTTAATGTATGGCCTTAAAAGTAATTAACAATTACACATCAAGGCTACTTATTTTTCTCTATAAATGGTTTCTAAAACCGTTTGTCCGGTGGCCTTCAAAGTATTTTTATCAATATTGGCTAAGTTATCCAATTGGGTATGCCAATTGATATAAAACCCACTGTTGTCGTTGTAATGGATAATATCGATAGAAGGAACGCCTGCTTTGTTCATCCAAAAATGATCATCAACCAATTTTCCGCTTGGAATTTTTGTAAAATAAGATGCATAGCCAATTTCATTACCAATGTCCCAAACCTGATTTACTACATTTGGAGCAGCTTGACGAGAGATTTCATCCTGTGTAAACTGTGCGCTACCGCCACCAACCATATCGAGGTTGATACCATACAAAGCTTTATATCCTGATGCAATTGCTTTTTTAGCCCAGTACTGAGAGCCTAAACACCATGTGGTTTCATTTGGCGTTTCATCATTGGCCTTGCCATAATCTTCTAAATCCCACAATACAAAATCGACTCCAACATTTGGCTCTTTCTGCTGAATCTGACGTGCCATTTCCAAAATCACCGCCACCCCACTCGCGCCATCATTTGCCGCATCGAAAGGTTTTACATGATTTGCTGGATCGGTATCCTGATCAGAAAATGGGCGGGCATCCCAGTGTGCAGTAATTAAAACCCTTTTCTTTTTATCTGGATTAAAAGCCGCAACAATATTTTTCAGTTGAAAGCTCTTGCCATCATAGGTTTGCGTTTTTTCGCCCTCAATACTTACTTTGGCACCAAACGACTTTAATTTTGCCACCAAATAATCTGCACATTTTTGGTGTGCTGAGGTTCCCGGAATCCTCGGACCAAAATCTACCTGCGTTTTAGTATAGGTATAAGCACTATCGGCGTTAAAATCAGGAGAAAATAAAGCAATTACGTTCTTTTCTTCATTTTCGCCGGCACTTTGATTTGATCTATTCCGGCAGGCCTCAAATCCGATTAACGCTAATAAAGACAGTATTAAAAGTTTTTTATTCATTATTCAAACTAACGGAAAATTGTTCAAAGTAGTGTAATTATCTCTCATCCCCCCATCAAAAGGGGGACGAATTAAATGCTAGAGAATAGTCCATTCCCCCTTTGAAGGGGGCAGGGGGGATGACTCTGCAAAAATCTTTCATTTCAAAGGATCCGGGGATGATCTTGCTCCCATTCTACAATATATTGCTGAATTGTCCTATCTACATTCTCGATATCGTTCATTACCTCATCATCGCTAAACCTCAGAACATGAAAACCCAATACTTTTAAAATATCTTCGCGTGCTTTGTCTTTTTCAAATTGTCCCTCCCACTCATGACTAAGGCCATCAACCTCGATAACCAACTTTAAATCCTTTGAGAAAAAATCCGCAATATAATTCGCGATCGGTCGCTGTCTTAAGAAAGAATATCCCAGCATTTTTTTATTCCTCAACAATTCACACCACATTCTTATCTCTGCTTTTGTACTATCATTTCGATGGCCTCTAGCAAAAAGTTTTAATTTAGAATTATAGTAGTTGTTATCCATGATATCTTAAACCTTTTCTTAGCAGTAAAAAGTTGAAAAATGAATATAGCAAACAATTTGCTGTTTTATTCATCTTTAAAATTAAATGTGATCTTCTTCATCCCCCTGCCCCCTTAAAAAGGGGGACAAATTTCTTGGTGAGCCCAAATGTGTAGGATTTGTTTTCTACACTTAACCTATTCCGCGTCGCTCTTTAAGGGGGACGGATTTCTTGGTGAGCCTAAAAACCTATGAGACTTGTTTTCCTGCCCTTAACTCATCGCCCTTTGAACGCGAAATGAATGAATAGTTACGAAAGCATATAATCCACAATGGCATGGCAATGAATTTTGGTCGTATCGAAAACCGGGATTTCAAAATCATTCTGACTGATCAACATGGGAATTTCGGTACATCCTAGGATTATCCCTTCAGCCCCATCTGCTATCAGATCATTGATTATCCTGATATACTGTGCTCTGGTCTCTTCCAGTATTATTCCGCGGCCTAATTCTTCTTTGAGTGTAAACTGTATATAATCGCGGGTTTCTTTACTGGCTGGCACCAGAACATTTAACCCATAGTCTTCGAGCTTTTTAATATAAAAGTCCTTTTCCATAGTAAACACTGTACCCAAAAGTCCTATTTTTTTAATTCCTGCAGCATTTATGGCTTTAGCTGTTTCGGCACCAATATGAATAATTGGTAAAGCTATTTTTTCTTGTAGCTGATCGGCAAAAAGATGAGCCGTATTGGCACAAAGCACAATGGCTTCTACTCCACTGCGTTTTAAGCTTTCGCAGGCATTCAACAAAAGATCAAATGATCCCTCCCAGGTTTTATCCTGTACATCACCAAAATTAAGGGAGTAAACCAAACACTCAGCGAAATTTAACCCACCCAAACGCTCATTTACACCCTCATTTATGAAACGGTAATAATCTATTGTCGATACCCAGCTAATGCCACCGATTAAACCAATTTTTCTCATTATCGACAGTATTGAATTAGCTAACTATGACTTACTCCATGTTGTACCTTCTTTGCCATCTTTAAGCTGAATACCCAATTCCTGCAGGCCAATACGGATGCGATCAGAAGTGGCATAATCTTTATTCGCTTTTGCCTCGGTTCTTAGGTTAATTACCATTTCTAAAACGCCATTTAAGTCGTTACCTCCAGCATCTTCATCTTTCAGCCCTAATATATCAAATACGAAATCGTTAACCAGTTGCTTTAACTTTTCTAATGCTTCAGCAGAGATTTTTCCTTTGCCATCATAAACCGTATTGATAATCCTTACCGCTTCAAACAGTTCGGCAATTAAAATCGGACTGTTAAAATCATCATTCATGGCATTAATGCATTTTTCTTTCAATGCATCAATATCAAAATCATTCTGCTCAGAAACCGATAGTTTATCCAAAAGGCCAATTGCCGACATTAAACGGCGGAATCCTTTTTCTGAGGCATCCAATGCATCGTTAGAAAAGTCTAAAGTACTGCGATAATGCGCCTGTAACATAAAAAATTTCACTGTCATCGGGCTATAACCTTTTTTCAGTAAGGGGTGATCTCCCGTAAATAATTCTAAAGGAAGAAAACCATTACCGGCCGATTTAGACATCCGTGTACCATTTACGGTAAGCATATTGGTGTGCATCCAATAGCGGGCAGGCTGTTTATGGCTGCAAGCTTCAGATTGTGCTATTTCGTTGGTATGGTGTGTTGCCGCTAAGTCCATACCACCACCATGAATATCAAATTCGGCACCCAAATATTTCGCGCTCATGGCCGAGCATTCGATATGCCAGCCCGGAAAACCCATGCCCCATGGCGATTGCCATTGCATCAGGGTTTCTGGTTTTGCTTTTATCCAAAGGGCAAAATCTAACCTCCCGTGTTTCTCATCCTGTCCACCCAGTTCGCGGGTATTGTTCAGCATATCTTCCAGATTGCGGTTGGTTAAAATGGTATAATTGTATTCTTTGCTATATTTTTCTACATCAAAGTATACGTTGCCATCAACTTCGTAACCGTAACCATTGGCAATAATTATCTTGATCATTTCGATCTGCTCGATAATGTGACCTGTAGCGGTAGGTTCGATACTTGGCGGCAGCGTGTTGAACATGCGCATTACATCATGGAAACCCAGCGTATACTTCTGTACAATTTCCATCGGCTCAAGCTGCTCTAATTTTGCACGTTTTGCAAACTTATCGTCGCCCTCGTCCCTATCGCCTTCTAAGTGGCCTGCATCGGTAATATTACGGACATAACGCACTTTATAACCCGCATACTTAAGATACCTGAAAATTAAATCGAAAGATATAAACGTGCGACAATTACCCAAGTGCACATCACTATAAACAGTAGGACCGCAAACATACATCCCAACATTGGGTGCATTTAAGGGTTGGAAAAGTTCCTTTTTGCGCGAAAGCGTATTATAAAGCTGTAAGCCAGTATTCATATTGCAAATGTAATATTAAGTTAGAAAGTTAAAATGATTAAATGATGGAATGTTGTCCATTGCCTCGCTTATGATTTTTCTTTAACATTTATCCGTGCTGTCAGATGTTACCTGACTCAAGTAAAATTCCACTTTATTTTTTTATTAAGTGTCTGCTAGAAATATCTAATACCACACATGGCTAGTTGCAAGGTTTAAATTATTGTTTTATTATTAGAAAAAGTACGCAACTGCTCATCGGTAACAGCAGCCCCTCTTTCCGCTGTAGCTTCGCCGAAGAGGCTCAGGCTGCCGCTTCAATAGGGTTTAGGTTGGTTATTCCGGTACTTTTGACTTATAAACCCTGTGCAAAACTTACCCGTGCGGTCAGATGTTACCATCTAACCCTAAAACAAATTTAAATCCTTATTTTAGGTTTACCTATCAAACATCAATAAATGGTTCAGATCAGAGAAATTTCGGAAAAAGATGCCGAAAGCGTAGCCACACTTTCTACACAACTGGGTTACGAAAGCGATGTCAAGCAAACATCAGCCAGGATTAAACACATAAATAACAGTAACGAAAACTGCGCATTTGTTGCTTTAGTTGATGGTAAAGTAGTAGGCTGGATTCACGGTTTTTACACCTTAAGGTTAGAATCCGATCCATTTGTCGAAATTGGAGGTTTAATTGTGGATGAAAATTACCGAAACCTAAAAATCGGGAAGCAGTTGATTGAAAATGTAAACACTTGGGCGAAAAAACATCAAGTAAAAAAACTAAAAGTAAGGTGTAACATCAAACGCACCGAAAGTCATCGGTTTTACGAGCAGATAGGTTTTAAGGAGAATAAACGACAGCTTGCGTTCGAAATGAATGCGGTTTAATTTGTTCAATAGCATCAGATAGAAATATCTGTCTCCACAGGCAGGTCCATGCTAAACTTGTGAAATCTAGCTGTGCCCCTGCCCGGCCAGACTTCGCAAGTTAGCCAATACGCAGTTAACCAATTCATCTCAATTATTACAACCTTCAAACATTTCAGCATTGTAACATTTCAATCCTATTCATTAACTTTGTACCATGATTGATTTACCGGTAGTACCTGCTGTAACTGAAGTAAAACGTAAACCAGATTGGTTACGTGTAAAATTACCCGTTGGTAAAGAATATGCACAAGTTCGCAGTTTAGTAGACACGCACAAGCTCCATACCATATGCGAAAGCGGCAATTGCCCTAATATGGGCGAATGTTGGGGCGCAGGCACGGCAACATTCATGATTTTGGGTAACATCTGTACCCGTAGCTGTTCTTTCTGTGCCGTGGCCACGGGCCGGCCTTTGGCTGTTGATGTTGACGAACCCAACCGCATTGCCGATTCGGTAAGATTAATGGGCGTTAAACATTGTGTAATTACTTCGGTAGATCGCGATGATTTAAAAGATGGCGGTTCAATCATCTGGGCAGAAACCCTGCAGGCTATCCGCAGAGAAAGTCCAATTACCACTTTAGAAACCTTAATCCCCGATTTCAAAGGTCAGTGGGATAATTTATACCGCGTATTAGAAGAAAGGCCAGAAGTGGTTTCGCACAATATGGAAACCGTTAAGCGGTTAACCAAACAAGTAAGGATCCAGGCTAAATACGACAGAAGTTTAGAAGCTTTAAAAAGAATTTCAGAATTTGGTTTAAGAACAAAAACCGGAATTATGTTGGGCTTAGGCGAAACCGAAGATGATATTTTCGAAGCCATGGATGATTTAGTTGCCAATGGTGTACATATCTTAACTTTAGGACAATACTTACAACCAACACGTAACCACCACCCGGTTATAGACTGGATACACCCTGATACTTTTGCGATGTACAAAGAAGTTGGTTTGGCAAAAGGTTTAAAGTATGTTGAGAGCGGTCCACTGGTGCGTTCATCATACCATGCAGAAAAACACCTTTTCCCAATTGATGGGATAGCATAATTACAGTATTAACCCACCCTTGTTAAAATGTTTTATAATGCACTCCTATACGGAATGCATTTATAAAACATTTTTTTGCTTTTGCTGTTCTGTGTTGTATCTTAGTAACCAATAGTGACTGCATTAAAAAAATTAACCCTAACCGAGCCAGAACTTGTTCAAGCACTGCAATCAAAAGATCCTGCGGTTCTAAAAACACTGTACAGCATGTATTCGTCAGCGCTTTATGGCGTTATTTCGCGCATTATCACTCACACAGAGCTTGCTGAAGATGTACTACAAGAAACTTTTGTAAAAATCTGGCAGTCTGCTGCACACTATGATCATACTAAAGGACGTTTGTTTACGTGGATGATGAATATTGCACGCAATTTATCGATCGACAAACTACGTTCTAAAGACTTTAAGAATTCACTCAAAAACCAAGATATAGAAAATAACGTAAGTTTCGTTGATGAGCAAAACAAGATAACTTTTAACCCTGATATTCTTGGAGTTAAGCAACTTGTAGATAACCTTAAACCAGATTTACAAGCAGTTCTTGATTTAGTTTATTATAAGGGTTTTACCCATGTGGAAGCCGCAGAAAAGTTAGATTTGCCATTAGGTACGGTGAAAACCCGGATCCGGTTGGCTATTATTGAATTGAGAAGGAATTTTAATTGAGCGTGGAAAATTTAAAAGCATATATCGAATCCGGAGTACTTGAGCTGTACGTTTTAGGTGATTTATCACCTGAAGAAGCCTTGCAGGTGGAGGAAATGGCATCTCAACATCCTGAGGTAAGAGCTGAAATAGCTGCTATTGAGCAAGCTATGGAACAATATGCTATGCAAAATGCTGTAGAGCCATCTGCAGATGTAGAAACAAGATTATTCGAAAAGTTGGGGATAAGTGAAGTTGAAGAGAATGTGAATGTTCAACCCGAACCAATTTATGCAGAAGAACCAAGAATTATACGTTTAGATGGAAGTGATGCCAAAGTGAGAACTTTGCGTTACGCCTTAGTTGCTTGTATAGCTTTATTGGTAGTAAGTACTGCGGCATTGTTTATTACCTATAACAAGCTAAATGCTGCACACGACCAAATTGCGAGTTTGAACCTGGATAAACAAAAATTTGCTGGCATAGTAAGCAAGTTAGAGTTCGAAAACCAGGGTTTAGATAATATGGCTGCCATGGCTGATAGCAAAGAATGGGCAACCATCAGAATGGCTGGTCAGGCTTTTAGCCCTACTTCTAAAATGAAAGTTTATTGGAACAAGAAAGATAAAAGCGTACTGATTAATTATGTAGCTATGGACTTACCAAAAACCGATGCAGCACATCAATATCAGCTTTGGGCTTTGGTAAACGGCAAACCGGTAAGTTTAGGTGTATTTGGAAAAACGGATTCAACCAATAACGAGGCATTGGTAAAAATGCAGGCCATTCAAGAAGCACAGGCTTTTGCAGTAACATTAGAGCCAATGGGTGGAAGCGTTAACCCAACAATGGATAAACTAACCGTAATGGGTGGTGTTTAAGTAGAAATTATTTAGTCAAAATATTAAATCCCGACATTGAGAAATGCCGGGATTTTGTTTTTTTTGCAAGCAGTACGCCGTCATTCCCGCGCAGGCGGGAATCTTAAAGCCCATTGCATTACGATTCCCAATCAGGTTGGGAATGACGATTCGATGATTAAGATTTCGCCGCATATTTCACCTCTCTTTGAAAGACTGCCTCCCATTGCCTCTCCTAAATTAGACACAAAACCATTTAAGCTATGTTTGCGCCTTGCAGCCCTAAATAGGATGAATGGCCGCGCCGCCTAAACCTGACAGCAGCGAACACCGAACGTAGAGAGGTAAAGCGAATGGCAGGACTATCGTTGCCTAAATGCTTCTGCATCTGCTTTCCAAAAAAGTGTTTGTATAACTAACGCATAAATTCCCTTGGCTGGAGTGAACGAAATGTAGAAGTTCCGTCATTGCGAGAAGGCTTTTGAGCCGACGAAGCAATCTTATTACTATAGCTACAGCGTTAAGATTGCCTCCTGCCTCAGCAATGACAGATTACTATATTAAGATTTCGCTGCGTACTTCACCTCCTCGTAAGGCTGTACCAAAACCCATCCCTCGCCAAAAAACTCTAATTGGAACGATTCGCCGCTTCCTCTTCCGATAAAAGAGCCGAAAGTTAAATTGGTTTTGATGTTAGGCGTTAAATTTTCTGACCATGCTACCGTAGCATTCGGATCGGTGTATACAGGTTGGTTACCTGTTACTCTTAATAAAATTGGTTCGCCATGTGTGGTAATGGCAATATAGCCACTGCCCGATAATTTAACCTGAAATAAACCACCACTCATCATCCCTGCAATGCTTTTTAGCATTTTTATTTCGTTTTTAATATTCTCTTCTAAAGCTAAAACATCATTACCATTTACAAAAACCGCCTCGTTTTGGAGTTTGATGATCTTTACTTTTTTACCTTCATCGGCCAAATATAGTTTACCCGTGCCAGTGGCGTGCATCAGTGAGGTACCTTCACCAGATATGGCTTTCTTTAACAAACCGCCCAAACCTTTGCTCAATAGTCCTTCTCTTTTAAAATCGATATTCCCGATGTAAGCAACCATCGAGCCTGCTTTTGCCAATATTTTTTGATTTTTTAGATTTACCTCCAGCATGGCAGGTTTCTCTAGTTCAAAGAAATCGTTTTCATTTGGGTTTTCTGCCGATTCCTGAATTAACTCATTCAGCGTGTATTCTCTTTGTGCCATAATAATTTGTTTTCCGTTTTTAAGATATCTGTTATTTTAAATATTCCTGTAAACTAGAAATTATAAACTAGAACAATAGTAGATTAATAGCGTTTTTTTTCAACAATTGTGGCTAAGCAAATCGTAAATAAACTATTTAGACATGAGCGCTTTAATTTCTTTTGATATTCTGGCTGCAACCTGCGACGCAGTAACCACAAATTGTTCGTGCGCTAAATGATCGCCAGCTTTTCCATGAATGTAGCAAGCCAGAATAGCGGCATCTGTTGCCGAATACCGCTGTGCTACAAAGCCTGCAATAATACCGGTAAGAACATCGCCCATTCCGCCTTGTGCCATAGCCGGGTTGCCCGTAGGATTGATAAGTACCTTACCCGTAGGCAGGCAGACAAAAGTATACTGGTTTTTAAGCACGATAACGATCTTCTGTTTTTTTGCCTGTTCTGTAGCGGTTTGCACCCTGTCCCACCAATTATCATGCTCGCCAAATAACCGATCGAACTCTTTCATATGAGGGGTGATAATGCTATTTGTGGCAATTTTATCAATTAAATCGGGTCGTTCGCCCAAGATATTTAAAGCATCTGCATCGATTATCATTGCCTGGTTGGCCATAATCAAACTTTCCAGAAGTTTTTCGTTTTCAGCTTCGGTACCTAAGCCAGGGCCTATAGCAATTGCCTGATATTTCTTTGGGTTTTCTATTCTTGTGTATTCATCTCTTGGCAGCGCCATTACCTCTGGTAAAGTGGCATTTAAGGCAGTTAATCCACCCTGCGGAATACACACAGTGGTTAATCCTGCCCCTGCGTGTAAACAAGCCATTGAAGAAAGCAAAGCCGCGCCCATGGTATTGCTATTACCTGCAATAATCAATGCGTGGCCGTAAGTACCTTTATGGCTGAACAATTTTCGGGGCTGCAGAATCTTCTCAATATCATTTTCTTCTACTAAATAAAAATCAGCTTCTTGTTTTTGGATAAAGGCCTCATCCAGGTCAATATCAACCACCTCATATTTTTCTGTCGCCATGGTTGACTCAGGGAAGAAAAAATTAATTTTTGGACGTTGGAAAGAAATTGTTTTATAAGCTTTTATACCGTTATAATCTTTAGGCAATTTTCCTTCGGCAAAAAAACCTGTAGGTACATCAACTGCATATACTTTTTTTTGCTGTTTATTAATAAACTGAACCAGTTCTTCAAAGTCGCCTGTTAGCGCCTTGTTTAAACCCGAACCTAAAATGGCATCGATAATTAAATCTGCCTTTAGGCTTTTCAGATCGGAAGGTTGGTTGATTACTGTTTTTTTGCAGCGCGATTCCTCAATCCGTTGCAGGTTGATCGCAAAATCGTTGCTTTCCTTTTTACTAAAGTTAACAATATAAACTTTAATATTTTCATAACCGTTGGTCAATAACAAATGGGCAATCGCTAATCCATCGCCACCATTATTTCCCTTTCCGCAGATTATCGCCACACTTTTATTGGTATCGAACTCGTCTCTTAAAAAAGTTTGAACAAAGGCCCTCGCCGCTTTTTCTATCAGATCGATAGAAGCAATGGGTTTATTGACAATCGTAAACTGATCAGCACTGCGCATTTGGGCAGAAGTAAGCAAGGTTCGCATATAACTAAGATAAGATTATACAGGTATTATAATGCAAAGGATAGGATTTTGTTTGGCTTTTTATACCCGATAGGCTAATCTTCCAAAATAATTTAAAATACTATCTTTTAATTTTTATACCTTTTGCCAATCTTTAGCGTTGTTGTCTATTGAATTAAATTAAATCTCAAAACACAATGAATCAAAAACCATCGAATGCATTCGTGGCGGCCGCCTGGATTGCATTAGGTATCGGAATGATCGGCTTTATTGTAGGCCTGTGGCGTTCTGATATGCTTCTCAATGAAAAAGGATATTATTTTACGGTATTGATGTTTGGCCTTTTTGCCGTAATCTCTTTACAAAAAGCTGTTCGCGATAAATTAGAAGGAATCCCGGTTACTGAAATTTATTACGGTATCAGTTGGTTCTCTACGCTACTCACCATCACTTTACTGGTAATCGGTTTGTGGAATGCTACCTTGCTACCCAGCGAAAAAGGGTTTTATGCCTTTGCTTTTTTACTCTCGCTTTTCGGCGCCATTACGGTACAGAAAAATACGAGAGACAGCCAGATTGTGAATAAAAACCGCGATTCGGAATAGGCATTAAAGCCAGTAAGATTAATTACTGGCTTTTTTACGTTAACTAAATACCGGATTTATCAATTTTGCATTAAAGTTCAGAAGTTCTTTTTTAGTAAGGAAATGTCGTTCGGATATTACTCCTCCGAAAAAATTCATCGCAAAAAATAAATCCTTAAGCTCTTCATCAAAATAAAGGTCTGCCCCAAAATACTTGTAATCATGTTTTAAGTACTCCGCTAGGGCTATTTTTGCCTCTTCGTTTATTAAACTGGCATACGCATCATTGTTAACGATTGCAATCAAACAATCCTTAAATTTTTTCTCTTCTTTTTTAACCACCACCATCTTTCTTTTGATCATTTCTTTGGATGCTGATGTGTGCATAAATCTTGTTGCGTTGGCCAGATCTAAATAAGCATTCTCTTGAACAGTAAACTCTTCAGCTACCTGCTTATATTTGATCGAAAGCGATTTAAATATTGCTTCAGTTTGATTTTCTTTTGCCAAAAACCTGAAATATTCAAAAACCTTTGCATCGAGTAGGACCAATTGCTCATTTTTCTTACTTATTTCACCTTTCAAATAATCAATCATTGCCCTACAATCAGCCAGCGAATACTTTTTGCCGTCGTAATTAAATGTTTTGACATTGATGACCTGAGAATCTATGTTATCTATCGTGGTCAGATCGGCTTCCAATGCCTTCAACTCATAGATTACGCTTAAATTGGTATCATCAAAAAACTCTTCAATGCTCAATTCAGATGGAATAGTTGGCAGATCAAATGCATCTATATTAAATTGATGATAGGGATTTCTATAATCGAAATAACCATTAAAAATATCAGGATAAGAATTTTGATCATTTTCTTTGAAAAAATCTGCTTCAAAGTCACTCAACTGTTGTACCGATGGTTGCTCTCGGTAAACCGCATGCTGAAATATCTGTGCTGTAAATTTTTCAGCTATTTTTTCCTGATCAACAAGTAGCGAATTTGCCATCTCGTGGGATGGTTTTGCAACAGGAATTCCGAGATCATTTAATTTTTTAATACGCTCATCGGTTTCGGGATGTGAACTATATTGATTGGAAAAGGATATTTTTGATTTGTTAAAGCGATTATAATAGCCAATGCTCACCTGCGGAAATCCATTTTCGAAAGGCAGTTTATTCCTTTGAGCTAAAAAGTTCATTACTAAAATCTGTTGCGGAAAAATATTTGCCGAAATAACACAGTCATCGATTTTTCTTTCGTAATAATTACAGATAATATCCACCGAACGGTTTGCGAGCTGCATGCGCAATAACGAATCAATAAGCGGTTTAGAACCTACGGTTACTGCGGCAACTGCATCGGCATGAAATTCCATTTCGTGCGAAAGTTTACTATAACTCTCGCTTAAAACCTGATAAACACGCACTAGGATCTGCTGCATCAAACCGATTATCTTATCAGAAATTAACACAAAAATACCAATATAAGAACTTGCACTCGCTATGCCCCTCGTTACTTTATCATAACTTTCATTATCATAAAGCATATCGTAAATAATTTTGTTAAACTGGTATACATAAATGCCAACCTTCATGCTCCTTTGTGAAAAGTGGCCAAACTCATGGGCCAATATTGCACGTAGTTCATCAGCAGTAGTAGTATTGATTAGCCCAAATCCGATTATTAGGTTTTTGCGCACAGGAAAAAACATGCTCCAAAAGTTCGAATCGTAAAAAACGGCAGCATTAACCTCATTTGATAGATATACTTTTTTCGGGAAATCTGTTTGTACGCTTAAAACAATTTCATCAATCATTTTAAAGATTTCAGGCTGATCGGTCCTGGTAATTTCCAATAAATGAGACCTGTCCAGCTTATTGCCCTTAAACATAAACTTGACCAGAAAAAATAAGATCATAAAACCAAATCCTATCAAACCGATGCCCAAAATAAAAGTAATGGAAGAGCTGATGTATTCCATGAGCTTTATCCCCAAGTAACAGGAAGCTGCGGTTAGCACCAATGTAAATATTATTAATACTACATAGGTGGCAATGAATAAGGTAATAGCCTGTACAGACTTGGCAGCCATCTTCTTAAAATTTTCAGAAGGCCGGAGAGCGTTTTCGTGCATAAAGATATTGTTTGGTCATGCAAGATAACAAAACTGGTAAATGCCCAAAAGCACTTTAAAAAAAATTAATAATAAATTATTGCAGCAATTGCTAGCGACAGTAAAATGATTCGAAAATAATTACTACTTTAAACATCAGATACCGAAGCTAATAGTTTATCATTTTCGAGCAAATAATATAAACCTATTTCAATCTTGTACATCCTGCCAATGGAACAAAAAGATAGCTTAAAGAAAACACTTACCCCTTTTATGTTATGGGGGCTTGGCGTAGGATATGTGATTTCGGGAATGTATTTCGGCTGGAACTTAGGCCTCGAAAAAGGTGGCACCTTGGGTATGGCCATTGCAACAGTTGCCATTATGGTGATGTATGTTACCTTTAGTTTTAGTTATGCAGAACTTGCCTGTGCTATCCCTAAGGCCGGTGGTGTTTTCGATTATGCTAATATCGCGCTCGGCAAAAACATCGGTTTTATTGCAGGTATTGCTCAAATGGTCGAATTTATATTTGCCCCACCGGCCATAGCCTTTGCCATTGGTGCTTATTTTAATGCCTTTTTCCCGCAGGTACCCATTCTTACGAGTGCAATTGCTGTTTATTTTATTTTCACTGCCCTAAATGTATATGGCGTAAAAGCCGCGGCTTCATTCGAAGTCATTATTACCGTTCTGGCAGTCGGCGAACTGCTCTTGTTCTCAGGAATTACATTACCTAAATTTCATGTAGAAAACCTGGTCCACAATAACTTTCCAAATGGCTGGAGTGGTGTTTTTGCGGCCATTCCATTTGCCATCTGGTTTTTTCTGGGTATTGAAGGCGTTGCAAATGTAGCCGAAGAAACCAAGAACCCACAACGAGATATCAGTAAGGGCTTTGGCTGGGGTATATTTACATTAGTGGTATTATGTGTGCTAGTTTTCATCTCCACTATTGGCATAGGTGGTTGGGAAGCCATTGTATATAAAAATGGAAAATCGGGTGAAACTTCCGATTCACCTCTACCCTTAGCCCTTTCGATGATCACAGGCGATAACCACCTGATGTACCACTTGCTTATTACGGTAGGCTTATTTGGTTTGGTAGCCTCCTTTCATGGTTTGGTTTTAGCAGCAGGCCGCTCTACTTATGAGATGGGGAGAGTAAAAAGCATTCCTACAGTACTAGGAAAAATCTCGCCAAAATTTCAAACCCCAGCAAATGCATTAATTGGCAATATGGTGATTGGTATTATCGCGCTTTTATCTGGCAAAACTGCCGAAATTATTATCATTTCGGTATTTGGGGCATTAACTTTATATATCATCTCGATGATTTCGGTCATGGTACTGCGGAAAAACAAACCTGAGATGGCAAGACCTTTCAAAATGCCAATTTATCCGTTATTTCCCATAATTGCATTAATTATTTCCTGCGTTTCTTTCATCGCAATGCTGATTTATAATCTTAAATTAGGTTTAATTTATTCGGGCATTGTTTTAGGCATATTTCTTCTATATAAAATCTTTAAAAAGGCAGATTAATGAGTACGAGCAAAGAAATTCTGGATTACGTAAAACATCATCCCTCTGGAAAAGTTAAATTAGCTGTTGCCGATATCGACGGTATTTTAAGGGGAAAATATGTAGCTGCCGAAAAATTTGCATCCCTGGTTGAAGGTCGCCTGGGTTTCTGCGATGTTACTTTTGGTTGGGATGCGGGCGATGTAGCTTACGAAAACGGAAAATATACAGGTTGGCATACTGGTTATCCAGATGCCCAGGTGAAAATTGATCTAAGCACATTCCGGAAAATTCCGTGGGAAAATGAAGTACCTTTCTTTTTGGGCGATTTTATAGATGATCAGGATCAGGCAAATTATGTCTGTCCGAGGCAGTTGCTAAAGAAAGTGATTGCAGAATGTGAAAATGAAGGATTTTCGCCGCTTTTTGCACAGGAATTTGAATGGTTCAATTTTTCGGAAACACCAGAAACTATCCACGAGAAAGGTTTTACCAATTTAAAACCCTTAAGTCCAGGCATGTTTGGCTATTCCATTTTGAGAAGCACCTACCAGAATGAGTTTATGAGCGATCTGTTCGAACGGTTGAATAAATTCGACATCCCGATTGAAGGTTTGCATACTGAAACCGGACCAGGGGTTTACGAAGCTGCTATTAAATATGCGCCTGCTTTACAAGCTGCCGATCAAGCGATATTATTTAAAACGGCCGTAAAAGAAATAGCGTATAAACACGGTATTATTGCCACATTTATGGCTAAAATAAGTGAAAATTTACCCGGATGTAGCGGTCATGTACATCAAAGCCTATGGGATGCTGATAAGAAGATCAACTTGTTTTACGACGAAAAAGATGCAGATAAAATGAGCGAAACCATGAAAAGTTATATCGCTGGTCAGCTGCACTGCCTTCCATACCTTTTACCGATGATTGCCCCTACCATAAACAGTTACAAACGTTTAGTTGAAGGCGCATGGGCACCCACTACGGTAACCTGGGGAATCGATAACCGCACAACAGCATTACGTGCGCTACCCGGAAGCAAAAAGGCATCACGTTTAGAGACCAGGATAGTGGGTTCTGATACCAATCCTTACCTGGCACTTTCGGCCTGTTTGGCCGCTGGAATGTACGGGATCAAAAATAAGTTGAAACTCGAACAACCCGCTACCAAGGAAAATGGATATACAGATCTCTCGAATGGGGTATTATCGCGCAATTTATTTGAGGCAGCGCAAAAGATGAAAAATTCTGACTTAGCCGCAGCATTATTAGGCGAAGATTTCGTTAATCATTTTACCATGACCCGCGAATGGGAATGCAAGCAATATGCTAAAGTAGTAACCGATTGGGAACTAAAAAGATATTTAGAAATTATTTAGCCTAAAGTGTTCATGCTGAAAAATCAAATTTCTAGAAAAAACAATGATTAAAGATGGGAGAATACGGGTCATCGTCATTCCCAACTTGATTGGGAATGACGACCGTTTTTTTAAATCTGTGATTGGTAACGTGATTCGGAATCTTAATATTTTAACACCCAAGCTTAGGTGAGCTCAGGTGCCTAAGGTGGTAAAACAAATAAAAACATGCTAAAATGTTGATCGCCTAAGCCACCTTAGAACATCTTCGCTAATTGTATATAGTTAATTTTTTAATAAACAGTAAAATAACAACTCACCCTTAGGTGCGCTCAGACACCTAAGGTGGTAAAACAAAAGATAAATTAATTGTCATGATATTTGATAAGATCCATCAGTTTAATTTCCCCACGACCATCCGTTTTGGTGCTGGCGCAGTAAAAGAGTTGCCTGCCTACTTAAGCAAGAATAATTTAAAGGCACCGCTAATTGTAACCGACCCCACCATTGCACAACTTCCGTTTTTTAAAAGAATTATTGAAGATTTAAAGGCAAAAGGTATTGCTGTTGAGGTTTTTAGCGACATCCACAAAAACCCGGTAAAAAGTGATGTTTACAAAGGTACCGATGTTTGGGATGCCACCAATCGCGACAGTATTATTGGTATTGGCGGCGGTGCCGCTTTAGATGTTGCCCGCGCAATTGTACTCCGTGTTCACCACCGCGACGATTTATTCAAATATGATGACTTAATCGGCGGCGATATTTACGTAACGAACGATGTTCCACATTTTATCACCATTCCAACTACATCTGGTACCGGAAGTGAAGTTGGCCGCAGTGCCATTATTGCTGATGATGAAACCCATCAGAAAAAAATTCTTTTCTCCCCCAAATTAATGGCGCAGATCGTATTTGCAGATCCGGAACTCACCATGGATTTACCCCCATTTATTACTGCTGCAACGGGTATGGACGCATTAACACATAATATGGAAGCTTATCTGGCCAAGAATTTCCACCCGATGTGTGATGGAATCGCGCTGGAGGGAATTTCATTGATCAAAGATTCTCTGGAACGTGCAACCAACAATCCTGATTTGGAAAGCCGCAGTAAAATGTTAATGGCTTCGATGATGGGTGCTATTGCCTTTCAAAAAGGTTTGGGTGTGGTGCACTCGCTGGCGCATCCACTTTCGTCGCTTTTAGATACCCACCATGGTTTGGCCAACGCCGTAAATATTCCTTACGGTATGCAGTTTAATATTGCAGGTCTTGAAGGCCGTTTTAAAAAAATCGCCCGTACGCTAGACCTTAAAGATGAAAATGGTGAAGCTGTTGTAAAATATCTGTTCGATTTAAACATGAAAGTGAATATTCCGCATAAATTGAGTGATATTGGCGTTAAAAATGAACATATCGAAACACTTGCCGATTTAGCCTTTGCAGATTTTGCACATCCGAATAATCCTAAACCGGTAAGCAGAGAAGATTTTAAACAATTGTACTTAAGCGCACTATAAATTAGGATTAACCGATTACAGAATTATGATATTTATTAAAATCGGCGTAATCATTCCGAAAGAAAAGAAGATAAATCAGTATAATTAATTATATGTCTGATAAAATAATAATTGGTGTTACCGATTGTAGCAAATTCGCCATCTATCGGGATTGGGTTTTATCCTACAACAAAAGTGTGGAGGTAATCCAGCTCGGGTACAAACTCAACAATTTCGACGAGATCAAAAAATGCGATGGGATTGTTTTAACAGGAGGTGAAGATGTTCACCCTCGTTTTTACAATCAGCCTGAATATTATCCTTACTGTTATGATGATGATATTGATGAAGAACGTGATGAGTTTGAATTTAAAGTTTTAACCTATACTGAGGCCAATTCCGTTCCCGTTTTGGGCATTTGTAGAGGCATGCAAGTGGGCAATGTGTTTTTTAGCGGAACTTTGATTCCTGACATCCCGACCTGGGGAAAATTTGACCATTCTAAAATGCACGATAAATCAGATCGCTATCACGAGATTATGGTAAATCCTTCCTCATGGCTGAACCAGATTGTAAATACCGATAAGGGCTTAGTAAACAGCAACCATCACCAAAGCACCGATAAAACGGGGAAAGGTTTGGTGGTGTGCGCAATATCGCCAGATGGCGTTACGGAAGCAATGGAGCGGATTGAACCCAAAGGAAAATCCTTTTTGTTATTTGTACAATGGCATCCCGAACGCTTAAAAGATCAGCACAGCCCATTTAGCAAAAATATACACGAGGCTTTTATTAACGCGATAAAATTAAATATCAACCACAGATAAAAAGGATAAACACAGATAGAGAGCGGTAAGCTAATTAAGATATTAGTCCTAACCCCTTTATAAAATCTGTGTCCAGTGAAAATCCGTGGCAAGAAAATGAAGAACATGCAGATCATCAACCCAGCAACAGAAGAAATTATTACCAGTTTGACGGAAGATAACTCATCTACGCTTCAAGCCAAATTAGCTACTTTAAAAAAGGCTCAACCACAATGGGCTAACAAAACCCTTAGCGAAAGGATTTTGGTTATCGCTCAATTCAGTAATTTACTGGAAGTTAAAATTGAAGAACTGGCCGCGGTGCTAACCTCCGAAGTAGGCAAACCTTTACAACAATCGCGTAATGAAATTAATGGTGCGAGGACCCGTATTAAATGGATGCTCAATAATGCTGAAAAATATTTAAATGATGAGGTGATGGTTGATGAACCAGGTTTGAAAGAAATCATTAAATATGAGCCATTGGGTGTGGTTTGCAATATTTCTGCCTGGAATTATCCTTATCTGGTTGGCGTGAATGTATTTATCCCAGCATTATTGAGCGGCAATGCCGTAATGTATAAACCATCAGAGTATGCCACCTTAACTGGACTACAGATAGAAAAATTATTAAAAAAAGCGGGAGTACCTGATGATGTTTTTCAAATTGCCATTGGGGCAAAAGAAACTGGGGCTGCATTATTAGAAATGGACTTTAACGGTTATTTCTTCACGGGCTCTTATAAAACGGGGAAATTCATCTATGAAAAAGTAGCATCGAAAATGGTTCCCTGTCAATTGGAATTAGGCGGAAAAGACCCCTTATACATTGCCGAAGATGTAACCGATGTTGCTTCTGCAGCAGTTGGCACGGCTGATGGCGCTTTTTACAATAACGGACAAAGCTGCTGTTCTGTAGAACGTATTTATGTGCACGAAAAAAACTACAATGACTATTTAAATGCTTTCGTTACCGAGGTTAAAAGCTGGAAAATAGGCCAACCTACAACTGATGGTGTATATATTGGTGCCTTAACACGGAAAGAACAGATTTTGCTATTGGAAAATCAAGTTGCTGATGCCTTAAGTAAAGGTGCAAAACTATTAATCGGTGGCAAAGCCATTGAGGGAAAAGGTTATTATTTTGAACCAACAGTGCTAACCGATGTTACCAACGATATGCTGGTGATGCAGGAAGAAAGTTTCGGACCGATTATCGGCATAATGAAAGTGAAAGATGATACTGAGGCCATAAGTATGATGAAAGATACCGATTATGGATTAACCGCATCGGTTTATACGGCCAACCAGTCAAAGGCCGAAAAAATATTAGCCCAGTTAGATGCTGGCTCAGGTTATTGGAATTGTTGCGATCGAGTAAGTGCAGCACTGCCTTGGAGTGGAAGAAAGTATTCGGGTATTGGCGCTACCCTATCACATCAGGGGTTAAGGGCCTTTACTAAACCAAAAGGTTATCATTTGAGAGGATAGTAAAATGAGAAACGATAGCGATAAACAGCTTATTGAAGGCGAAATTGCAGATTATTTATTAACTGATGATGGGATACTGATTTCCTACAGTAAAAGTGTTTTACGTACTGTGGAAAATATTTCGGCCAATGTTGCACTGGTGAAGGAAATTACGGGGAATAAGAAAGTCCCACTGTTAATTTACTTAAAAAATTCTCCTGTTCCAGACAAAGAAACACGAAAGTTTTCTACGGAGCAATTGCCGCAAATTTATGCTGCTATGGCGATGGTTTCGAAACCTGGTTTGGCGCAATTAATTATGAAGATTTTGTTTAAGTTTCAAAACCCGCCTATCCCGATTAAATCATTTACTGACGATAAAAAAGCAATGGAATGGCTAAAACAGTTTGTAGTCTAAATTAAAAAAGATGTCAATCCTGAGCATGTCGAAGGCAATCTTTTTTCAGAATCAGCTAACTTTGGGACAAAATTGCTGTTCCCGAAGATCAAAAAGATTTTCGCAGATGATGGCTTTCTGATTAATTCTTCGGCTCCGCTCAGACTGACAAATCTCTAATAATATCATAAATTCAATTACAATTTTTATCCAACGCTAACCGCTATACGCTCCGCGCTTTGCTTCTTGCACATTTCCTTCTGCACAAATACCACCCATTAAAATCTTTTTTAATAAATTGCGGAATTATACTTATCCGGTTAACCCGTTTTAATGATTTAAATGAAAAAAATATTCCTGATTATCTCTTACTGTTTTTTTGCAGCCAATACCTTCGCTCAATCTATTGTTACAGAAACTGAAATCGGCGATTCCGAAAGCGCAGTTGCACAAACACCAATTGCTATTATACCTGAGCCTGTATCTTTAATGAAAAAGGCAGGTACTTTTACCTTACCAGAAAATGTAACCATCCAGACTGTTAAGAGTGGAGAATTAAAACAATCTATCGCTTACCTTTCCGATCGGATTACTACCGCTACCGGTAAATTTGTAAGCACAGTCAGTAATTCAAGTCACCCAACTATTAAACTGATTTTAAATACTCAAGAAGATACCCAACTCGGTAAAGAAGGCTACAAACTAAATGTTAATCCTACACAGGTTGTCATCACTGCAAATCAACCAGCAGGGATTTTTTATGGCGTTCAGTCATTGCTTCAACTTTTCCCAGCCGAAATAGAAAGCAAGGAACTAGTAAATGATATCAAATGGAAAGCGCCTTGTGTTGATGTGGTAGATTATCCAAAATTGGGCTGGAGAGGTTTAATGTTCGATGTAGCCCGTCACTTTTTCACCAAGCAAGAAGTAAAACAGTTTATTGACGACATGGTGCGTTATAAATTTAATCTGTTGCATTTGCACCTTGCAGATGATGAAGGCTGGAGAATTGAAATTAAAGGCTTACCTAAATTAACTGAAATAGGTGCATGGAGCGTTAAAAAAATCGGGACTTTCGGCGATTTTACCCCACCAACGGCGGATGAACCCCGTACTTATGGCGGTTTTTATACCCAGGAAGATATTAAAGAACTCGTTCAGTATGCACAAGAACGTTTTGTAAATATATTACCAGAAATCGATGTTCCAGGGCATAGTTTAGCTATTATCGCTTCTTACCCTGAATTATCCTGCACACCGGATGCCGTTAATTATAAAGTGCGCTCAGGTGAGAAAATTATGGATTGGAGCCGTGGTGCGCCACCAACTGCTTTGATTGATAATACACTTTGCCCGGCAAACGAAAAAGTTTATGTGTTCTTAGATTCTGTGCTTACCCAGGTAGCTAAACTTTTCCCTTTTGAATACATTCATATGGGTGGTGATGAAGCTCCTCATAATTTCTGGGAAAAGAACGATCAGGTTAAAGCTTTAATGCTTCGCGAAGGTTTAAAAACTATTCCTCAAGTTCAGGCTTATTTTGAAAAACGTGTAGAACAGATCGTGATTTCGAAAGGCAAAAAGTTTATGGGCTGGGACGAAATTCTTGAAGGAGGTGTATCGCCAACAGCAGCCGTAATGAGCTGGAGAGGAATGAAATATGGTATCCAGGCAGCGAATGAAAAGCACAACGTGGTAATGAGTCCAACTGATTTTGCATACCTGGATTATATGCAGGCAGATCCGATTACCGAACCAAAAGTTTATGCCTCGTTAAGGTTAAATAAAGCCTACCAGTTTAACCCTGTTCCAGCGGGCGTAAATGCACAGTATATTATTGGTGCACAGGCCAACCTTTGGACAGAGCAGGTTTTTACTTTCCGCCAGGCAGAATATATGGTTTGGCCACGTGCATTTGCCATTTCGGAATCGATCTGGAGTCCAATTGAAAAGAAAAACTGGACAAATTTTGTTGATCGCACACAACAGCATTTCAAACGATTAGATTTAGCAGAAATTAAATATTCACCTGCAATTTACGATCCGATTTTTACAGTAAAACGCAGTGCTGATAAACAGTTAGTGATCGAATTAACGACGGAAATAGACGGTCTGGATATCTACTATAGCTTTGATAACTCTACTCCCGACCGTTTTTATCCGAAATATACAGCGGCATTACAGGTGCCAAAAGATGCCAGTATGCTCCGTGTAATTACTTACCGCGGGAAACAACCGATTGGAAGATTGATCAGCATGCCTGTTGCTGATTTACAGAAAAGAGCAAGATGATGGGCAAAGAAATAGAACGCAAATTCTTAATCGATCATCAGAAATGGAATACCCTGAGCAAACCAGAAGGAAAACTCTTTAGACAAGGTTATTTACTTAGCGATAAAGATAAAACGGTGCGCGTAAGGGCAACCGAAACCAAAGGTTTTTTAACCATAAAAGGTCAAACGATTGGTGCAACCCGGATGGAATACGAATATGAAATCCCTGTTGGTGAAGCCACAGAGTTATTAGATCACTTTTCCTTAACTGAACTTTCAAAAACACGTTATGAAATTACATTTAACGACAAGGTTTGGGAGATAGATGTATTTTTAGGCGATAATAAAGGACTAATTGTTGCCGAAATTGAACTTGACAGTGAAGACGAAATATTCGAACTCCCAGATTGGGTAAGCAGAGAAGTTACCCAAGAAGAAAAATATTATAATTCCAATTTAGCAGTTAAGCCCTTTAAAGATTGGATTTAATTTTCGGTCACCTCAGGTTTTTAACACCTGAGAAGGCTGTTCGAATGATTGATCACTTCACTCCCCTTGTTGGTTATAAATCAAATGTTATAAATACGGATTATCAAATCTCAATTAAGCCAAGGCGCTGTTTAAAATTTATTCTGAAATAAATAAAAGATTTTAGTTTCTAATTAAACGTATTTCATATATTAGCTTTAACGAAGTCATCCCACCGAGTAAGAAGGAAACTATTTAAGTTTTCTAAGCATTGTATTGTCAAATAATATCAATATAAAACCAAGAGGATGAAAACAACTAAATTATTAATGAGCATGATTATTGCAACTACACTATTTTTTGTAGGCTGTAAACCAAAAGATGCGGCAATCCAGGCCGCAATCCAGGCCAAAGAAGCTGCTGGTATTACCGTAGCTGTTACTAAAGGCGAAGTAACTTTAACTGGTGAAGTTGATGATGAAGACACAAAAGCCAAAGCAGAAGAAATTGCAAAGGCAGAAAAAGGGGTAAAATCTGTAATCAACAATTTAACAGTTAAACCAGCAGATGTACCTGTTGTAATTGCAGAAGACCCTACTTTAATTAAAAATGTTGCTGATGCGACCAAAGATTTCCCAACGGTGAAAGCCGAGGTTAAAGATGGTGTAGTTCTCTTAACCGGCGAAATTAAAAAGGCCTCATTAATCAACTTAATGCAGCATTTGAGTGCATTAAAACCTAAAAAAATAGACAATAAATTAATCGTTAAATAACTGAGCCATGGCATTAGCAGATAAATACAAAGCACTAACTGACGCAGCAACTGCGGCAGGCATAGCAGATTTAGCGGTGAGGGAGCAAGACGGGGTTTTATACATAGATGGAACTGCTGCCGATGGTGCAACTAAAGATCATCTTTGGGAAGTTTATAATCAGATTGACCCCAACTTTACATCAGGCGACTTGGTTCTGAATGTAAACGTAGCCATTGATGCTGCAGTTACGCATGCAAAAGTGATTACAGAGAGCAGTAATTTAAATATCCGTAAAGGCCCGGGAACGGATCAACCTATTGTAGGTAAAGCTGCACATGGCGAGGTGATTACCCTGGTAAACAGAAGCAACGATTTATGGTGGCTGGTAAGGACTAACGATGGCGAAGAAGGTTATTGTTATGCGCAATATTTAGAAGCGCAAGCTTAAAAATTCAAACAGACCTCGCAAGTTTATGAAACCTGTGAGGTCTCTTTCAAAATTAAATCAGCTGATGCTCGTGTGCAAAATTCAGCAAACCAACAATTGATTTCACACCAGTTTTACGCCATATATTTTTACGATGGGTTTCTACTGTATGCTCCGAAATAAAGAGCATCCTGCCTATACTTGCAGAAGTGTATTCTTTGGCAATCAACCTAATAATTTCTACTTCTCGAGGTGATAAAATATTCACTTCTTCTGTATGGTTTTCACGCTGGTAACCATTAATAAATTTAGCGGTGATGGAATTTTGTATATAGGTTTCGCCAAGCATAACCTTATTAATTGCTTTATGCAGTTCGTGAAACTTTACATTTTTTAAAAGATAACCTGTTGCTCCAGACTTGATCATTTTCGAAATATTGATAAAATCATCCTGCATAGAAAGTACAATAACTTTAATTTTGGGAAATTCTCTTTTAATCAATTTAGTTAAATCAGCTCCAACCTTTTCGCCAACACTAACATCGGCAAGTACCATATCTGGTATCTTAGTCCTGATCAATTGTTCGGCAAGTGCTGCAGAATTAGCCTTACCAACAACAACAATACTTTCTGAATCACTTAGAATGGATTCAACACTATCCATTAAAGCATCATAATCGTGAATTAAAAAGACCTTGATCTTTTCCATAAAGTTTAGTTTTAAACGTTAATCATTTTCACCTGAAGGCAGGAAAAACAGTTTGAATAGATTTTTAAACAAAAGTTTAATATATCTATTCAAAACTTATCCAATATTCTATCAAAAGCTTTAAATTTTATGTTTTTAACTAAGGTAGGTGGCAGTTTTTTTTTGACATATTCCAATAAACCATCCCTCTGCTTTTCAATAGCGATTGAGTGAAGCCATTTGGAAATACTGTGATTATTTCTATTACATGCTGGATAACGATAAGAAGCCTTTACGTGCCTGCAGTATCCATCCTTTAGAAACAGGCTGAAAAACATGTTGAACAGCATCAATTTCAGGCCCAGAAACATAATAGTACTGCTTGAGCGCATAGTGATAATAAGGATGATTATTTGTTTTGTTAATCTAATTTAAACAAAAAAATTCTTTTACTACTATAATTATCAATTTCTTAACACAAAAAAAGCGCAAGCCAGTATTATAATTTACTGATCCTTGCGCCTTTATGTTATGGTAAATATTTACTTAGTTACTGGGGCTGCCACATTTGGCTTAATAATACCTTTCAGTTCTACATCAAATACCAAAGGTGTGAATGGATTAATCGGTCCGCCACCATTTTCGCCAAAACCCAATCTTGATGGCAAAATCATTTTGATCTTACCGCCAACACCAATAAGTTGGATACCCTGAATAACCCCTTGCGGCAATTGCCCTAAAGGTAAACTACGCGGTACATATTGTACGTTTTCAGAGAAAATCCCGGCTTCTTTTGCAATTTTAGCATTCGAAGTATCAAAAACATTTAATGCTCCGTTCGATTTTTTATTGGTAAACTGGCCTGTGTAGTCCATTAATACCGTATCAGTTAAAGTTGCTCTTTCTGAATTGCCCGGAGCAGAAATAACATACTGTAGTCCAGATGGCGCAGTAGTTACCTTTAAATTATTCTCAGCAACGTACTTTGCAATTTTAGCGGGCTCTACCACTTTATTTTTTTCATTTAGTGCTTTGTACTCAGACTCAAAAAAAAGGCGTTTCTTCGCTTCGAAAATAGAATCAGCGTCTTTCCCTTTATGCAATACTTTCTCAATTTTAATGGTAAAAGAAGCAATGTTTGATTTTAGTCCTTTTGGTTTAGGCTGACCTGAATATTTCTCCATCGAATCCAGGTTCAATTTAAAAACGGCGCTATCGCCTTCACCAAGCAGTTTCAATCCAGAGGCTAAATCACCTTTAAACATTGATTTGCTGATGGCAAAGAAAGCCGGACGTTCATTGTCATAGGTATTTACCATTACCGAATCGGGATTGGTATTGGTTTCTACCGTTTGAACACCATTTAACTTTACATAATCACCATCCTGAATTTTCGGCTTACCTTCACTTTTATAGATCTTGTAAGTCATATCTCCTTCACCTTTTTCGAATTTGTTACAGGCAGACAAGCCCAAAGCCGCTACCAAGAGAATAATAATTCCGTTCTTCATTTAAATTTTATTTATTTCAAAACAGCCTAAATATCTTTTTTCAAAATACCTGCTATTTTATTAGATCACTACAAAGATAGGTTATATTAAGTTTTTATAAATCTTTGAAATGTTTTATTTATCAGTTCAGCATCGAAAAAAGGTGGGCAAAAAAAATCCTGCTTAAATAAATAAGCAGGATTTTTAAATATCTTAAAGAAATTATTTTTTAACTACTGGAGCAGGCATTTGAACTGGAGCTGCTGCAGCTGGTTTTCCTTTGATAATATCTTTGATTTCTAAATCGAAAGCAATTGGGCTGAAAGGCATGATACCTACCTGAGGTGCACCTTGCTCGCCATAACCTAAGTTAGAAGGGATAATCACTTTAATTTTACCACCTTTACCAATTAACTGTAAAGCTTCGGTAAATCCTGGGATTGTACCGCCAACTGGCATTTTTTGAGGACCGTAAGGTTTACCTGGTTTAAATTCCTTTTCTGCTTTAGCCAGTTTCTCATCACTTGTATCGAAGATTTTGTATTTACCATCTTTACCTTTTTTAGTCACCCTACCAGTATATTCAATTAATACAGTATCGCCTAAAGCTGGTTTTTCTGCACTACCTGCATTTTCGATAATATAGTGTAAACCACTTGCAGTAGTTTTGGTTGCCAGTTTAGTATCTTCTAAATAAGCTTTTAACTTAGCAGGCTCAGCAGCTTTCTTTTTTTCTGAACTAGCTTTATAATCAGCCTGGAAAAACTCTTGTGCTCTTTTGTTAAAAGTAGAATCAGCTTCGCCAGCCTTTTTCTTGAATACTTTCTCGATTTTCACCGTAAAAGTAATGTACTTATCATTTTTGAACTGCTCTGGTTTAGGTTGTTTACTATGAAATGCCATAGTATCCAAGTTTACTTTAAAAGTAGCACTATCGCCTTCTCCAAACAATGTTAAAACGTCGTTCATATCACCAGCATACATTTTTTTCTGTGCAGGAAATAATGCAGGCGTTTCGCTATCGAAAGTGCTCGATAAAACTGAATCTTTATCGTTTTTCTGGATAAAATTCATTTTAACGATATCGCCTTCTTTGATTTTCTCGTTACCTGCCGAGTGGTGAATGGTATACAATAAGCCACCAGCTCCCTTTTTTTCTTGTTTACATGCTGCTAAACCTAAAGTGGCTGCTGCTAGAATAATAATTCCCTTTTTCATTTATTAATTTGACTTTTTTAAGTTTTAGTGTTTATTTCTTACCCTTAGGCAATCAATTGTTCTTTATATTCTGCTAATATCGATTTAAATTCGTTAACTACATCATTTAATGGTTTTTCTGCCGCACCACCTGCTGCATTTCTATGGCCACCGCCATTAAAATACTTTTTACAGATTTCGTTGGCCGGAAAATCGCCTGTAGACCTAACAGATAACTTAACTTTATCTGGTCGTTCAATAATTAACGCAGCTAAACGGATACCATTGATGGAAAGGGCGTAGTTTACCACCCCTTCTGTGTCGCCGGTAATGCTATGGTACTGTGCCAATTCTTCTTTCGTCACCGAAATAATGGCGGTGTTGTATTCTCTTATAACTTCTAACTTGTTTGACAGGCAATAGCCCAAAAAGCGCAAACGATTTTCGCTTGAGTTATCGTATACCAACTCGTGGATTTTCGATTGGTCGGCCCCTAAATCGATCAGGTTTGCGGCAATACGGTATACTTCTGAAGTTGCCGATGAGAAGCGGAAAGATCCCGAATCGGTCATAATACCCGTGTACAGACAAGAAGCTACATCTTTATTGATCAGCTCGCCATCCTGTAACTGATTTACAATAAAATCGTAAACCAACTGCGCAGCAGCACAAGCATTGATATCCCAGTGACGATAGTCGTCAAAATCTTCAGGGTCGAGGTGATGATCGATCATGATTTTTTTTGCTCCTGCTGCCCTCACCAATTCGCCTAATTCATTAATCCTACTTAGGGTATTAAAATCAAGGCAAAATATGAGCGAAGCTTCATCAACTAACCTGGCCGCCTTTTCTTGCTCATCTGTAAAAATAATTACATTACCATTATTTGGCATCCAATGCAGAAAGGTAGGATAATCTGTTGGTGTGATTACCTTAACATGATGGCCTTTTTGAATTAAATATCCATATAACCCCAGAGATGAACCCATCGCATCGCCATCGGGTTTGTGATGCGTAGTGATCACAATTCGTTGTGGCGTAGCCAATAATGTTTTTAATTCAGTTAGTGTAAGCATATATTTTTTGCGCTGCAAAGCTAAGTAATTTTAATATAGGATTAAAGGATTTTAAGATAAGCAAGATCTTATCCTAAAAACAGGCTTTATTTCATATTTAAAGCCATAATACCATTAATGATATACCAACTTCAATCTTAAGCAATAGCTGTTGATTATTCATCAATTAAAACGTATTTTTGCAAAAAATTTGATATCAAAAAGCACAATGAGCACTAACAGAACTTTTACCATGATTAAGCCTGATGCAGTAGCAAACGGCCATATCGGATCAATCATTAACGACATTACTAATGCTGGCTTCAAAATCATCGCATTAAAATATACTAAACTTACAGAAGAAACTGCTGGTCAGTTCTATGCTGTTCACGCTGAGCGTCCTTTTTACAAAGATTTAGTAAGCTTTATGTCTTCAGGGCCTATTGTTGCTGCTATTTTAGAAAAAGACAATGCCATTGAAGATTTCAGAAAATTGATCGGTGCCACTAACCCAGCTGAAGCTGCAGAAGGTACAATCCGTCAGAAATATGCAAAATCAATCGATGCAAACGCTGTTCACGGTTCAGATTCTGACGAAAATGCAGAAATTGAAGGTAACTTCTTCTTCAAAGCAGACGAACGTTTCTAGTTTCCAACACAAAAAACTTACAATAAAACCCCGAACATTCGGGGTTTTATTGTTTTATCTATTTTGTATCTTTCGACCTTAAAATATAATCCACCATTTTAAACCTGTTGGAATTAATTACACATAAAATAATCAATGAAGAGAATTTTTTTAGCGGTATGTCTATCCGGTATCGCTGCTGCATCTTATGCACAAACCAAAACAGTAGCAAAGAAACCTGTTGCCAAAAAACCAACTACAGCCATAAGTAAAACATCAACCTTTACAGCGTTAAAATCTACTTTAGATTCTACCAGTTACGCTTTTGGTACATCTATCGGTGCAGGCCTAAAAACTACTGGTCTTTCTACCTTAAATTACGAAGTATTGTTAAAAGGCTTGAAAGATGCATTTACAGGTGGCAAGGTTACTTTAACCCAGCAGCAGGCACAACAATGTATTAATGAGGCATTAGCCAAGGCATCATCAGTAAAAAACAAAGCTGAAGAAGCAGCAAATAAAATTAAATATGCACCAATTATGAAAGAAGGACAAGATTTCTTAGAACAGAACAAAAAACGTGCGGGTGTACAAACAACTGCAAGCGGCTTACAATACGAAGTTTTAACTGCTGGTACTGGCGTTAAACCACTGGCTACCGATTCGGTACTAGTGCATTACAAAGGAACATTACTGAACGGAAAACAATTTGACAGCTCTTATGATAGAGGCGAACCGATTTCTTTCCCATTAAACCAGGTAATTAAAGGATGGACAGAAGGTGTACAATTAATGCCTGCCGGTTCTAAATACAAATTTTTTATTCCATATGATTTAGCTTACGGAGCACGTGGTGCAGGACAGGATATTCCTCCTTACAGCACTTTGATCTTCGAGGTTGAATTGTTAAAAGTAAATGGGAAATAAAAATTTATGCAGTCAGATGTTACCAACTGACACCACCACGAAAATACCTGCTTATCTATTTGGCAGGTATTTTTTTTGGAAAACAATGTTCAGCGCTGTGTGGCAGCTGAAGTCCCGCCACCGCTTATAGTCCTCTCCCGATGAAATATCGGGCTGCGGGCTATGACGCTTTGTCGGGTTTATTAAACAACGGGCAGTAGCTTTAAACCTGCAGTCAGATATTTCCATCTGACTGTTTTTTATTTAAAATATTTTGGAATTGCAATAGTAGGCCCAGTACGGTGTCAGATGATAACATCTAACACCACGACCAGGACGATTCCAGGCAAATAAGTCATTTACCAAAACTTTCTTTAGTATTTAATGTTAGCTATTACAAATTAACATAGATATGAAAAGAGCATTCCCTTTAGTAATGATTGCATTTTTATGCACCACCTTAAGCAGTTGTGAACTGGTAGAAGGTATATTTAAAGCCGGCGTTTGGGTTGGCGTTATTGTAGTTGTAGTCGTGCTTGCACTGTTGATCTGGATTTTGTCTAAGATATTTGGTGGAGGAAAGGGCTAGATTTCAATCTGTCACGTTGAGCCTGTCGAAACGCTTGAAACTAAATTTAAACAGGTCCTTCGACAAGCTCAGGATGACAATTTTATATTAATTCTACAGCTTCTTTAGGCCTACAAAAAAATCATTTCGGTAATCACTTCGCTACCCGCATGTTCATTTAATTTCTGGATTATTCCCTGGCGTACCATAATCAGTTCATTTTTGATTACCGAAGATTCTATCCGTAAAAAAAGCTTTTTATCGTGGATGTAAATCTGTTTGGTGCGGTTGGCGATTGCAGTGCCCATAATTTCCGGCCAGACGGATAAGATCGAAGTTTCGTCGAATTTACGGCGCAAACGGTATACATCCAGCATTTTGCTGATGGCATCTTTTACTGTAACATCATTAGGTTTACGCATTTTGTATAGTTCCGTTATCTACTTCGAACAAAGTTACATCAACTTCTATTTTTTCAAAAATTGATTTTACTCTTTCTCTTCCTGTATCTGTAATAAATATCTGCCCAAAATCATGGTGGGAAACCATTTGCATTAATTTTCGAACGCGGTTATCATCCAGCTTATCAAAAATATCATCCAATAAAAGCAAAGGCTTAAATCCTTTGTTTTTAGCAAGGTAAGCATACTGGGCAATTTTCAAGGCAATTAAAAAAGACTTCTGTTGACCTTGAGAACCAAACTTCTTTAAAGGCATTCCACTGATTACAAAAGCCAACTCATCTTTATGAATACCCGTTGTGGTCCGCTCCAGTACACGGTCTTTCTCTACCGATTTCTTTAACAGCTCTTCAAAAGTGGCCTCGTTCAATTGCGATTGATAATTCAGTTCTACAATTTCCCTGTTTTCGGTAAGGTAGGTATAATATTGATTAAACAGCGGAATAAACTCATCCATAAAGGCTTTACGGATGGCGAATATCTTATTTCCCGCTAAAATCAGCTGTTCATCCAAAATTTCGAGCAGTGTAGGATCGTATTTTCTGGTAATGGCGATCTGCTTTAGCAAAGCATTCCGGTTTAACAAAATACGGTTATAGGTAATCAATTGATCCAGGTAATGTGCATCCGTTTGCGAAATTACATTATCGATAAATTTTCTCCGCTCCTCGCTGCCTTCCATAATCAGGTTCACATCGTAAGGAGAAACCATCACCACCGGAAAAAGACCAACATGATCGGCCAATTTATCATACTCCTTTTTATTACGTTTGAACTGCTTTTTCTGATTGCGTTTTACTCCGCAAGAAATTTTTTCGTTTTTTTCGTTGCGTTCAAAATCGCCCTGAATCATAAAAACCTCTTCATTGGTTTTAATCTGCTGGCTATCGATGGGGTTAAAGTAACTTTTACATAGACAGAGATAGTGAATGGCATCGAGCATATTCGTTTTGCCTGAGCCGTTATTACCCGTAAAAACGTTCACAGTTTCCGAGAAATGGAGATCTGCATCGGTATAGTTTTTAAAATTTAGAAGGGTAATATTTTTTAACCACATAAATATGTCACAAATTTACCGTTTTTTAGCCTCTTAACACCCATTGTTTAAAATAAACGTTAATAACATTTAAAAAAATTGTACTTTCATAGCAAGGAAAATTAGATGGTTGCACAAAAAATGTTAGAAGGTAATGTTCTATGGTCTTACGATCATGAACTGACCAATGAAAAAAGTTCGGGCTGGATTAAAAAAATCGTAGGTTTATTTTCGTTTTTAAAGCCTATTCACAATCACGAAGGCAATATCCTATTGGCCTCTAACGGTCTTTTTATTACGGGAGATGAACAATTGGAACTTCCACTGTCTCATATAGAAGAGGTTTACATGGGCTTCGACGATTTATTCCCGGCTTCGTCCGCAAAAAACTTCGGCGCATTCTGGCAGCCCATCAGAATTAGATCTACGGTGAGCCGCTCCGAAAGTCAAACGGTGTACCTGGTGATTAACCACACTGGTATTTTTAGCGATAACCAAACCTGGTTTAACACACTGATTAGCTTGTTACGCTAATTATCATGACGATTTTAGAATCTGCACGCCTAAATAACTAATGTTTAATCAAATACTTCAAAATAAAGATTGATACTTTGATTGAAAAATGTATTTTTGCAATCTTAAATTTTTTAAACAAACATGTCTACAACAGATAACCAGACAATTCAACCAACTAAAAAAGGTTCATTTTTACAAGAGAATAATAAGAGCTTACTGTTTATTGCAGGTGCTGTAGTTTTATTAGTTTTAATATATCTTTGGTATCAAGGCGTGTATTTAAAAGGTCGTGCTGAAGAAGCCGCTAGCAAAATGTACAAAGCAGAACAATTTGTTGGTGTAGACTCATTATCGAACAGAGCGGTTAAAGGCGAAGGTGGTTACCCAGGCTTAGAGCAAATAGCTAAAGAATACGACAACACAAAATCGGCAAACTTAGCTAACCTTTATTTAGGCGGTATTTACTTACGTAAGGGTGAATATAAACAAGCTATAGAGGCATTAAGCAAATATAGCGCTACTGGTAGCCCAGTTGCAGATCCATTGGCTTTAGGTTTACTAGGCGATGCTTACAGCGAATTGAAAGACTTTAAACAAGCGGCCACTTACTATAAAAAAGCGGCAGATAAAGCAAGTAAATTTACTTCACCAATGTTTTTAAAGAAATTAGGATTGGTTAACGAAAGCCAAAATGATTTTAAAGGTGCTGTTGAAGCTTATACTAAAGTAAAAACACAATATCCTGAGAGTGCAGAAGCGCAATTAATTGATGCTTACATTGCAAGAGCTCAAGAAAAAATTAAATAATCATTAACTAAAACATATTTATGAAAAGATCATCGAAAGATGGTCTTTTTTTGTTTAAAAGCTTTTGTTTTTTAATTGCGCTGGTCGTTCGACTATGCTGCTCATTGGCATATCTCCATAGAAAAGTTGTCATCTCCTTTGGAGCATCGCGGAATGGAGAGATTTATGAGAAATAGATTTAGCTTCGCTGAGCACTTCGTGGTTCTCAACTGCGTTGCGCTCCGCTCGAAATGATGACACTTCGATACCATTTATTCTATTCTCACCAAACAATAGACATCCTCACCCACTAATCATTATTTTTTTTCTGGAAATCAGGTGCAGAGGCTTTTAGGCTTGTGCAGTCCCGCTCTCCGTTCCTTCCGGTGAAAAACCGGAACCACTGTGATCGGGTTTAGGTGGCGCAGCCAGCAATACTATTTGGGGTTGCATGGTGCAGAAAAAAGAAATTGCCTTTATCGACCTGTTTCATATCAGATGGTTTATGAGGACGCACATCATTGACTAGTAAAAGGAAGTCTATATAAAACTATGCTATTCTACCCACAACAGCAGTATAGACACTGCCATTTAGACCTGATTGAAATGGAAAGCCCACAGCGTAGCGAGGACTTGTAATGAAAAGCAGGACGAACGTTAAAAAGAACTACTGCAATTGCTCTTCAAAAAAACTTTTTTTTTCGATTATGCGTAATGCAGCCAAACTATTCGTCAGCTCTAATTTTATTTTAAGATTTGTTTTGCCAAAGATGCTGAAATAAATCCGATAGCTATCAGATCAGTATAACGATTCTTATAAAAAATTACTTATTAAAAGCCGTCATGGTGTGGGCCGGGCCGATGGTTACAAAACTTTTAATCAATTCTACACTTTTATCAATCAATGCAGGAAGTTCCAACTGTTCATTTTTATCAAACAAACCCAAAACAAAGTCTACTTGCCTGCCTTTTGGGTAATCGTTTCCAATGCCGAAGCGGAGGCGCGCGTAGTTTTGTCCACCACAAACCTCTTCGATACTTTTTAAACCATTGTGACCAGCGCTGGAACCTTGAAGTTTTAACCTTAGCTTTCCTAGAGGCAAGGCAAGGTCATCAACAATAACGAGTACATTTTCTGGTGCTATTTTCAATTCCTTCATCCAATAGTTAACGGCCTTACCGCTCAGATTCATAAAGGTAGTTGGTTTAATTACATGCAGTTTTTTACCTTTAAAGCCCACCTCAGCATAATAGGCCAAACGGATATTATCGAAGCTACCACCTAAACCTTTAACCAGTTCATCAGCAATATCAAAGCCAATGTTATGTCTGGTATGTGCATAATCAGGTCCGATATTTCCTAAGCCAACTATAAGATATTTCATGGGGCAAAGATAAAAAAAAGGTCCGAAGTCAGGAGTCCGAAGTCGGCAGCCCATACCACAAAATTAATTCATTCATTTCAAACAACTTCTTAATGAATAGCGAAGTGGTTAGTGTTAGGTGATTAGCGGATTAATTTTAATGTAAAAAAAAAGCGTTCCGAATTAAATCGAAACGCTTCATCTTGAAATCAAGAAATCCTAAGAATCCTGATTACTTTTTACCTTTAGCAGCTTCAGTTTCTGCTTGTTTTAATGCTCTAGACATTGCAACAGAAACGATAGTATCTTCAGGAGTGTTAGTGATTACGTATTTATCACCTTTAAGGTCACGAACACGGAATAAACTACCTACTTCTAATTTCTCTAAGCTTACTTCTACGTTTTGTGGCATGTTAGCTGGTAATGCTTTAACACGTAGTTTACGTAATTTCTGGATTAATTTACCCCCCATTTTAACACCTGGAGAAGTTCCTGTTAATTTAACCGGGATCTCCATAACAATTTCTTTCTCATCAAATAACTGAAGAAAATCGATGTGTAATAATACGTCGGTAAGTGGGTGAAACTGAGTATCTTTTACGATAGCTTTGGTTTTAACACCATTTACATCAATCTCCACAAAGTTTACATCCGGGGTATAAATAACATCTCTTAAATCAGCAATAACCACAGCTAAGTGTTGTTGCTCTTTTCCACCATACAATACCGCCGGAACTTTACCTTCGTAGCGAAGTTCCTTGGCATCGCGTTTCCCTACGTTCTCTCTTGGAGAACCGCTAATTGCGATTGTTTTCATTTTTTATTTATTTAATTATTAGTGTTCGGTATCGAATATCAAGTATCAAGACCTTAAGCCTTCAACCCTCTACCTTCAACCTTATTTAAACTCTTTTTTATTGTTTAGCCTTTGCAACTAGCGTTTTAAGCGCTTATCGCAATACGCCCAACGCTATACTCTAAACAGATCACTAATTGATCCATGCTCGTTTACATTGGCAATTGCCCTTGCAAATAAACTTGCTGTACTTAGCACTCTAATTTTCGGACTTTCCTGTCTTAATGGAATTGTATCCGTAACGATCAGCTCGGTTAATACCGAATTTTCTACCGTTTCTATTGCTTTGCCTGATAATACAGCATGTGTACAAACCGCTCTTACACTTGCTGCACCGTTTTCCATAATCAAGGCTGCAGCTTTTGATAAGGTTCCGGCAGTATCGCAAATATCATCGATCAATACTACATCCTGCCCGGTTACATCACCAATAATCGACATTGATTCGATTTCGTTGGCACGTTTACGGCGTTTATCGCAGATAATTACCTCAGCATTAAAAAATTTGGCAAAAGTACGTGCCCTATACGAACCGCCCATATCTGGCGATGCAATAGTTAAGTTTTTTAAGCCTAAGCTTTTGATATAAGGTACGAAGATTACCGATCCATCTAAGTGATCAACCGGAATATCGAAAAAACCCTGTATCTGTGCAGCATGTAGATCCATCGTCATAATACGGTGAATACCTGCTGATTTTAATAAGTTGGCCACTAATTTGGCACCGATTGCTACACGTGGCTTATCTTTTCTATCCTGACGGGCTAAACCATAATAAGGAACAACTGCTGTAATATAATGTGCCGATGCTCTTTTAGCAGCATCAACCATTAACAAAAGTTCCATTAAATTATCGCTAGGCTGATAAGTAGACTGGATTAGAAAAACATCACTACCACGAATTGACTCATCAAAGGAAGGCTGAAATTCTCCATCACTGAATTTGTGAATGGTTACGCTACCAAGTGGCTTGCCGTAATGTTCGGCAATCTTAAGTGATAATCCCTTAGAACCTGTTCCGGAAAAAAGCTTTACCGGGTTAAACTGCAATGGCATGGGTTCGTGTAGTTTACGGTTAAAAAAAATCGGATCATGTCTATTTAAAACATGATCCGACATTAAATTTTAGTTGTCCGACCTGGATTCGAACCAAGACAAACGGTACCAAAAACCGTTGTACTACCCTTATACTATCGGACAAAAACTTCTCAAGGATATTCTCCTCGAAAGGGAATGCAAATGTAGGAACCTTATTTTAAATATGCAAGAGCGATTTTAAAATATTTTTAATTTCTTTCCCGCTGTTCCTGTTTGCGATGCAAAGATAAAAAAATCATCATATAGCGTGCAACATTTTCTTTTTTTATGCGACTTTTTTTACCACGAACCGCTTAAATCATTTATTATCAAAGACTAAAATTAAACTATGAATTACTCAAGGATTAACACCATTGGAGGCTGGCTCTGTTTTATCGTTGCCGCGCTCACCTACATCTTAACTTTAGATCAATCTGTAAGTTTCTGGGACTGTGGCGAATTCATTTCTTCTGCCTTCCGAATGGAGGTGGTTCACCAGCCAGGTGCTCCAATAGTTTCCATGATCCAAAGGTTATTTTCGACACTCGCTTTTGGCGATAAAACCAAGGTAGCCTATTTTATAAACATATCATCTGCGCTTGCAAGTGCAGGTACAATCCTCTTTTTGTTCTGGACCATTACTGCACTGGCCAAGAAAACAGTAATTAAAAAAGACGAAGAAATCACCAATCAAAAAATCATCGGGACTATGGGTGCCGGTTTAGTTGGCGCCTTAGCTTATGCCTTTTCTGACAGTTTCTGGTTTTCGGCTGTAGAGGCTGAGGTTTACGCGATGTCGTCGCTTTGTACGGCTATTGTATTTTGGGGTATATTAAAATGGGAATCGCAGGCTGATGAGCCTAAATCAGACCGTTGGTTACTTTTTGTGGCTTACATGATGGGGATTTCTATTGGTGTACACATCTTAAACCTGCTTACCATTCCGGCTCTAATATTTGTTTATTATTTTAAAAAGAGTCCATCGCCCAGTTGGCAAAGCATTTTAAAAGTATTTTTTGTTTCAATTGCTGTTCTAGCAGCCATTCAATTTGGCATCATTCAATATGTAATATCTTTTGCAGCAAGTTTCGATTACTTTTTTGTAAACACCATTGGCTTAGGTTTTGGAACGGGCATATTGTTTTTTGCAGTGCTCGTAATCGGGAGCTTGGTTTATGGCATCCGTTATTCTATCCTTAAAAATAAAAGGATTTTAAACCTGGCTATGTTATTTACCGTTCTGCTGCTTTTTGGATATAGCTCTTTTGCACTCCTCATTATCAGGGCGCAGGCCAAACCAAATTTAAACAACTATAATGTAGATAATGTATACTCTTTTTCGAGGTATGTTGGTCGCGATCAATACGGCGACAGACCACTGCTTTATGGAGAGAATTACAATTCAGAAAAAATCGGCATTGAAGAAACGGGTAAAATTATACGTAAAGGCGACAAAAAATACGAATCTGCAGGCACAAAATCGGCATATGTTTTTGCCGATAAAACTTTATTGCCACGCATGTACAGTGATAAACCTGAACACATTAACTTTTACAAAAGTTACATGGGTTTTAATGATGAACATAAACCTACCTTGATAGATAACTTAAAATACATGTTCTCTTTCCAGACCGGGCAAATGTACATGCGTTATTTTATGTGGAATTTTGTAGGCAGGCAGGATAATGAAGATGGGCAGTTCGGCGGAAAAGATGGCAATTGGCTTAGCGGCGTAAAACCATTAGATGCAATCAGGCTTGGCAGTCAAAAAAACCTTCCCCCATCCATCGTAGAGAACAAAGCATATAATAGGTTTTTCTTTTTACCCTTAATTATTGGTTTAATTGGTGCCATTTGGCATTTTAAACGTAACCAAAAGGATGCAGGCATTATTGGTTTACTCTTCGTTTTCACTGGAGTGGCTATTGTGGTTTACCTTAACTCTGTTCCTGTTGAACCACGCGAAAGAGATTATGCCTACGTAGGCTCTTTTTATGCTTTTGCCATCTGGGTCGGCTTAGGGGTATTTGGATTAAAGGATTGGGTTTTTCAAAAATTAACACCCCAGCGTGCAAGTATTTTTGCTACAGTTATCGCCTTGTTCGGTGCGCCGATAATTATGGCCAACCAGGGCTGGGACGATCACGACCGTTCTGATAGCCACGTAGCGAGAGATATGTCTGTCAATTACCTAAAATCGTGTGCTCCCAATGCCATCTTGTTTACTTATGGCGATAATGATACCTATCCGGTTTGGTATGCACAGGAGGTAGAAAATATCCGCCCGGATGTACGCGTAGTAAATTTAAGCTTATTTACAGCTGATTGGTATATTGATGGGATGCGAAAAAAGCAAAACGAATCTGCCCCCTTACCCATCACTTTAAAGCATGAGCAATATGTTGAAGGTACGAGGGATATTATGTACTATCAGGATTATAAGATTGCGCAGCATATTGAGTTACAAGAAATTTTGGATGTGCTCCTATCCGATCATGACGAAGATAAAGTAACCATGACAGATGGTTCTAAATACAATGTATTACCAACCAAAAATCTTAAACTGGCTGTAAGCCCGCAACAGGTTTTAGATACCGGAACTGTGCCCAAGGAAGATGCAGGTAAAATTGCAAGCAGTATGGAATGGACTTACAATTCGAATTTTGTAACCAAAGGCACCTTGGCTTTATTTGATATTTTAACACACAATAACTGGAAACGACCGATTTATTTTAGCGGAGCCATGCCAAACGAGCAATATATAGGGCTTAACAAATATCTCTATTCAGAAGGGTTAAACAAAAGGCTGCTTCCATTAAAACCCGATACAGCCATTACAGAAGATTACGAGCGCATCAACATTAAACCTTTGTACAACAACCTGATGAATGTGTATGGTTTTGGTAATATCAAAAATGCCAATCATTTAGACAGGCAATCTGCTGATGATGTAACCATGTTATCGAATATGTTTAATGGTTTATTAACCGGCTTAATAAACGAAGGCAAAATTACCGAAAGCAAAAAAGTGGCTAATAAATATTTTGAGGTGATTCCTTCTAAATTTTACAGTATGCGCCAGGTAATGAGCACTTATTATTTAAGCGAAAACCTGTATCGGTTAAATGATTTAAACCGTGCGAACGCAATGATTAAAAAAACTGCTGATTATGTAGGCAAAGAGTTAACCCATCTTGCTGATGTTTCAGAAAGTAAAAACCAGCTATCATCAGAGCAGAATGTACGTTTCTATCTCGGTTATTTAGGGCAAATGGTAAAATTAACCGAAGTATTTAAACAGGCTGGGCTAAGCAAAAGCCTCGAAAAACAATACAACGATCTGATTATAAGGTTTACACCATTTGCTGCAGGTTAAGCAAAAAACATTCTAAATTTTAACCCATAGGCAGATTTCACCTCTCGGCTTATGGTTTTTTGCTTCCCAATAAATCAAAATCCTTTATGTTAAAGGCCTTAGGCCGTTAAAAATTGTTAAATCAATCTAAAAATTTACCTGTTTTATCGACTAGAATAGTTAATTTCGGCAGCATTTTTATGTGAAAACATTTTTTAATATCATTATACAAACCAATGAATTATTCAAAAGTTAATAATATAGTAGGCTGGATCTGCTTTTTAATTGCTACACTAACTTACGTTTTAACCTTAGAGCCTTCTGCCAGTTTTTGGGACTGCGGTGAATTTATCGCATCGGCATTTAGAATGCAGGTTGTTCACCAGCCTGGTGCACCTTTATTCTTAATGATCCAACGTTTCTTCTCCATTTTTGCAGCTGGAGATTTAACCAAAATCGCTTACTGGATGAACGTAGGTTCGGCTGTTTCGAGCGGAGCAACCATCTTATTCTTATTTTGGACCATCACTGCATTGGCTAAAAAAACGATATTAAAAGCTGGTGAAGAATTAACAACAGGTAAATTAATCAGTATTATGGGAGCAGGCGCAGTTGGTGCTCTGGCTTATACTTTCTCTGATAGTTTTTGGTTTTCGGCAGTAGAATCGGAGGTTTATGCACAATCATCGTTATTTACAGCGATTGTATTCTGGGCTATCCTTAAATGGGAAGCACATGCCGACGAGCCCCGTGCTGACCGCTGGTTACTATTTATTGCCTATATTATGGGTTTATCAATTGGTATCCACTTGTTAAACCTACTAACCATCCCAGCACTTGCTTTTATTTATTATTTCAAAAGAACAGATAAAGCAACAACATCGGGAATTATTAAAACCCTTATTGTTGGTATTTTAATCTTAGCGGTAATCCAATATGGTATTATCCAATACCTGGTCTCATTCGGTGCTTATTTCGATTTATTTTTTGTTAACACATTAGGTTTAGGTTTTGGAACAGGCGTTTTATTCTTCGCTATTTTGTTAATCGGCGCCCTGGTTTGGGGAATTCGCTATTCGATCAAACATCAAAAGAAATTATTAAACCTAGGTTTAATTTCTACCGTTTTAATCATTTTCGGTTATGCTTCTTTCTCGATGATCATTATCAGGGCAAAGGCAGATCCGAACTTAAATAACAGTGCGCCTAAAGATGCTTTCTCTTTCTTAAGTTACCTGAACCGTGAGCAGTATGGCGATAGACCATTGGCCTATGGACCAAACTATAACTCTGAAAGAACAGGTGTAACGGAAGGTAAAACCATCTGGAGAAAAGGTAAAGACAAATATGAAGTAGCGGGCAAAAAAACCGATTACGAGTACAACAACAACACTTTATTGCCACGTATGTATAGCGATGATCCTAAACATGCGGCTTTCTACAAAGAATGGATGCGCTTAGATGATACTAAAAATCCCAATCTGGTAGATAATGTTGGTTTCTTGTTCAGCTATCAGATTGGCTATATGTACATGCGTTATTTCATGTGGAATTTTGCTGGTCGCCAGAACGATGAGCAAGGTCAGGGTAGCGGACATGAAGGCACCTGGATTAGTGGCATTAAACCAATTGACGCCATGTTGAGAGGCAATCAAAGTAATCTGCCACCATCAACCGTTGATAATAAAGCATATAACCGTTTCTTCTTTTTACCTTTAATTTTAGGTGTTATTGGTGCACTTTGGCATTTCAAACGTAACCAGAAAGATGCTGGAGTTGTAGCGTTACTATTCTTCTTTACCGGTATTGCCATTGTATTATATTTAAATCAAAAGCCTTTAGAGCCGCGCGAAAGGGATTATGCTTATGTAGGATCTTTCTATGCCTTTGCGATATGGATCGGGCTGGGGGCGCTGGCCATTAAAGAGTGGTTGTTTAAAAAATTAACGCCAACTGCCGGTGCCATTGGCGCAACCGTGATCGGATTATTGGCCGCTCCGGTAATTATGGCCGAGCAGGGATGGGATGACCATGACCGTTCTACCAAACTGGTTCCACATGATATTGCCCTGGATTACCTACAATCCTGTGCGCCAAATGCCATCTTGTTTACTTATGGCGATAATGATACCTACCCACTTTGGTATATCCAGGAGGTAGAAAACGTCCGTCCGGATGTGCGTATTGTAAACTTAAGTTTATTTGATACGGATTGGTACATCAACGGTTTAAGGCAAAAACAAAATGAATCTGCTCCATTGCCAATTTCGATGAAACCAGAGCAATATGTACAAGGAGAAAGAGATGTAATGCCATACGATGATTATAAAATTGCAGGTAGTGTTGAGCTTAAAAACGTAGTTGATTTATTGTTATCAAACGATGAGAGCGATAAAGTAGCCATGCAGGATGGCTCAAAATCTAATTTCTTACCAACTAAAAACCTTAAAATTACGGTAGATCCGCAGCAAGTAGTAAGTACAGGAACAGTGCCTGCAGCCGATGCTTCAAAAATTACCACCACAATGGATTGGAAATTTAATAAAGGTTATGTTACTAAAGGAACTTTGGCCATGTTCGATATCCTTGCACACAACAATTGGAAGCGCCCGATTTATTTCGCTTCTACAGTGCCTTCAGATCAATACAATGGCTTGGATAAGTATTTGTACAACGAAGGCTTAGCCATGCGTTTATTGCCGCTTAAGGCTGACACAACAGCATCTGAGGATAGACCAGAGCAATTAAATACACCTGTATTGTACAATAATGTGATGACTAAATTTAAGTGGGGAAATATGAAAACTGCTAAATATTTAGATCCTCAATCATCAGATGATACTTTCATTTTCACTAATATCTTCAGTAGCTTAACCAACAGCTTAATTAAAGAAGGTAAAACTGCTGAGGCAAAAAAAGTAGTAGATAAATATTTTGAGGTAATGCCTGATAAATTCTTCGGCATCCGCACTGTTGTGGTGAAATTCTACATGGCTGAAAACCTATATAAATTAGGCGAAACTGCCAGAGCCAATGATATTTTAGACAAATCTGGCGATTATATCAATAAAGAGTTAAACTACCTGGCAGATATTTCACAATCAAAAGGTTTAACCGGATCGCAGAATATTCAAACCGGCTTATACTATCTGGACCGAATGATTAAAACGAGTAAAGCTGCGGGTCAGGATAAGTTGAGCGAGAAGCTGCAGAAAACATTTAATAACCTGGAAGGCCGTTTATCGATGTTTTTCCCACAACAAGGGCCACAACAGTAAACGGATCTGAAAATAGCTTACAAAGCAGCTGCATTAATTTGTAGCTGCTTTTTTGTTTGCGTTTGCGCTCGTTTCTAATGACATCATTGAGGGCTGCGCGTTAAAAAACCTATGAGTTACTCACAAAATTCTATTAGATAAGTCGTCATTCCCAACTTGATTGGGAATCTTAAGACTTAACATACGCATTAAGATTCCCGCCTGCGCGGGAATGACGTTCGCCAAATAAAATTACGACAAGAACTTTAAGATTTTAATTTAATCTTCTAACAAAAAAAAATCCCGTTCAGCATTGCCAAACAGGACTCAAATTTATTTTAGTTAATGATTATTCGTTTACAACACCCATCGCACAGAATTTATCGATTCTCTGTTCAATCAGTTTATCGGTTTTTAGTTTGCCTAAAGCGGCTAAATCTTTAACAATATATTCTTTTAATGTTTTGCCCATCAATTCCGGATCCTGATGTGCACCTCCAAGTGGCTCAGGAATAATGCCATCTATTAGTTTGTTTCCAAACATATCATCAGAAGTTAATTTTAAGCATTCAGCGGCTTTCTCTTTAAAATCCCAGCTTCTCCATAAAATAGATGAGCAAGATTCAGGAGAGATTACCGAGTACCAGGTATGCTCTAACATGTACACTTTATCGCCGATACCGATACCCAAAGCACCTCCAGAAGCACCTTCACCTACAACAATGCAGATAATCGGTACACGTAGAACAGACATCTCCAATAAGTTTCTTGCAATAGCTTCACCTTGTCCACGTTCTTCGGCTTCTAAACCAGGGTAAGCGCCCATAGTATCGATAAAAGAAATAACAGGTTTATTAAATTTTTCTGCCAAACGCATTAAACGCAATGCTTTGCGATAACCTTCTGGGTTGGCCATACCGAAATTGCGAAACTGACGCTCTTTGGTATTTTTACCTTTTTGGTGACCGATAACCATTACCGTTTGACCATTTATAGAAGCAAAACCGCCAATAATTGCTTTATCATCTTTAACCGTTCTATCGCCATGCATTTCAATAAAATCATCGCAGATCATATTGATATAATCGAGGGTTTGCGGGCGATCTGGGTGACGGCTCATCTGAACCTTGTTCCAACCGGTTAAATTTTTATATAAGTTATTGGTAGTTTCATCTAATTTACCATCAAGCTCGTCTAAAGTGGCAGACATGTCTACCTTAGTTTTTTCCGCAACTTGCTTAACCTTTTCTATCTGCTGAACTAAATCGGCAATAGGTTTTTCAAAATCGAATGATGTTTTTATTTGCTGCATAATTGAACCACAAAAATAAGTAATTATTTTTAGTTTGCAGTGAACAGTTTTTTGTTTGCAGTTTTGGGAGAGTGAAATCGCTTCAACGTGTTGACAAATGGCTATCACAAGTAGTTATTCTTTATGATTTGGAAAGCAATTGCAGCAGTACTTTGGTTTCGTCCTGCTCTCTCTCCTGCCACTATGAGGGGTTTCCGTGCTACCGCCCTAACCTACCTAGCCCTGATTGAAATGAAAAGCCCGCAAACGAGGCACGAGTGCGGACTTGTAATGTAAAGCAGGACGAACATTAATTATTGAACTACATCTGCGCTCCAATAAACCTAAAAGAGTTGGCAAATTATAGCAATGCGCATAAGAATTTGTCAACTCTAAAATTTTAGAACTTAGCGGCCTCTCCTGCTTTTGGTAATGCTTTTTTAATAAACTCACGGATATGGTTATTGGCTGTTTTCAGATCATCTTTACGTAAATACATCATGTGTCCGCTACGGTAGCCTTCCCAGCTCATGCGATCCTGAAGTTTACCAGCTGCATCTAGCTGCCACATGCTATATTTGGCATTGAAATAATCGCAGGCCCCATCGTAGTAACCTGATTGCACCAATAAATGCAGATAAGGATTCTGTGCCATGGCTTGGCGGAGATTATCGCCGGTTTGATCTCCAGATTTATCCCACGGGTATACAGAACCGAACATATTGTATTTCAAATCGGTTTTATAGTTGAGCTCGTTGCGGATGTACATATTGATGGCTGGCGTAAAGGAATGCAACCAAGAGGTTAGCTCTACATTATAATCGGGTCCTTCGCCGGCACTCATTTTATCGATACCACGATAGCGCGAATCTAACCTACCAACAGTAAATCCTTTATCTCTCAGTAATTCTTTCCAAAAGAAATCGGTTGGTACGTTGAGGTTGTAATCTAATATCACTTTTTCTGAAAGACCAGAGTAACGGGCCATTTTTATGGCAATGGCCTTCTTTTTATCGGCGCTCAACATCCCACCCTGCGAAATAGCAGGAATTAATTCGCTAATGGTAAAACTTTCCACTTCAGGAAGCATAGCCGTTAAATCTTTGCTTTGTAAATCGGCCGCAAGTGCCTTATGATACCAGGCTGTAGCCGCAAAATATGGTAAACGTAAAGCGGCATCAACCGGGCCACTACGTTCAATACCAAGTTCGGTTGGCGAAACCAATACCACACCGTTTAAATACATCCACTGACTGTTTTGCAGCTCTAAAGCTAAACCTGAAACACGTGTAGTGCCATAACTTTCGCCGATTAAAAATTTTGGAGAGGCCCATCGGTTATTCCGGGTTACAAAAGTATTGATCCACTCAGCCAGATATTTAATATCGGCACGTACACCGAAGAATTTATTGGTCGGAATATCTTTACTCACCGCTCTTGAATAACCCGTGTTAACCGGATCGATATATACAATATCTGCCACATCTAAAATAGAGTATGGATTTTCTTTATAACCATAAGGCTGTACGGGATAACCTTCGTCATCAATATTTAAAACCACGGGACCGGTATAAGCAATGTGCATCCAAACTGAAGCTGAACCAGGGCCACCATTAAAAGAGATTACTAAAGGTCGCTTATCGCGATTTTGCACATCACTACGTTCGTAATAAGTATAAAACAAACCTGCAATCGGTTTTCCATCTTCATCCCAAACTGGTAAAGTACCCGTAGTGGCTTTATACGGAACAGCCTTGCCATCGATATTTACACTGTGATTGGTAACTACCGAGCTCTCCACTTTAATAGTTCTTTCGTTTGCTGAAGATTTAGGTTCATCTTTAACGGTAACCTGGGTAGTGGTTACGGTTTCTTTTGATTGGCTTTTTCTTGGTTCTTGTTGTGCATATGCAAAAATGCTCATGCTTAAAAATGTAGCGAGTATAAATCTGAATTTCATTGTTTTGGTTTGGTTCCTAAATATCAAACTATTGTAGCGTTAATCAAAAAGCGCATTAGAAATGTTACCATAAAAAAACCAGCATTGCTTTTGGCAATGCCGGTTCTGCAAAAAACTGCTGCAATGAAGCAGTAGACTCTTTATTTAGGGTTGCAACTTAAATTACAACGGCTTCGGCACTTGCATCTCCAATCTGCCAGCCTATTGTTGGATTTCCAGTAACCAATACATCTACAAAATATTCATAATAAGATCCAGCCTTATAGCCTTCGAAAGTATCGGCATAAATTGGACCTGAGGAATGAGATACCGAAGTTAGCGGAACATTGCCCTCTCCTTGTATAGTTACCGTAATACTCGAATAAACCTGCCCGGTGGTATACTGAAGTGTTGCTACCGCAGCCAGGCCATTACTGGTAGTGAAATTTTTTGTAACCGTAACCACTCCCCGACGCGTAACCTTTTTAGGCGAAAGAGTTACTTTTTCGGGTGTAAAACTACTAAACAGACAAACTGTAAAAGCTAAAGAAGCAACGAGTAAAGCAATTGTTTTTTTCATTTTCTTTTGTTTAAATGGGTTAAATATTAATTAAAAATCATTTGTGTATAGCGCCAGAAAATACAACTACAGTCTTACGCAGCAGTAAAAGTGAATAACCATTAAATTACAGGTGAGATACAGTAGCTTGTTAATTAAAGATAATGTTTTATTAAGGAGATATTTTTCCAAATTAACGCGCAAACGTTTGATTAATAAGCCGATACTAACTCATAAAAAGGAATCAAATCCAATATCTGCGACTATTTAATATTACAGTTTAAATATAGTTTAAGCATAAGGAAACAAAGTCTCAAACTGTTACAGCACAAACGTTTGCTTAAAATATTATTCAAAATGCGGGAACAAAAAAGCCGACATGCATATTGCGATGTCGGCTCATGAAAACTGATTCAATCGAGATGAGGGTATTATTTAATTCTTTTTTATCATTTTAAGGCCAGAATCTCTTCGTCTGAAAGTACCTTGTTCCAAACTTGTAATTCGTCCAGCTTTCCGTTAAATCCACCAACTGTTTGAAGTGGGAAAAACAAAGTTTCCGATTTACGTACTTTCGTTTTGTCTTTATCTGTAAACGTGATCCAGTTATCGTACAATCGCTTTTCGAGTTTACCATTTACATAAAGACTGGTGCCTTTGTTGGTTCCCGTTATGACTACATGTGTCCAACTATTTTCAGGTACTGCATATCCAAAATCAATATCGTAACCTTCTCTCGAAAAGCCAAGTTTGCCCGTACCTGTCTGTCTTAATTTTACAGTAGCGTTTGGCGATTTGAATAATACTGCACCATCCGAGTTGTTACTGGCAGGGTTTATCCAAAACGAAACGGTATAATTATACCCTATTTCAGTGTATGGTAAGCTGGCATAACTATCTTTTCCTGAAAATGACAAAGCATTTTTTGAATATCCTTCTGCGTAAATAGCTCCCGTAGTTTTAATTTGATTATCCTTTTTATCAAAATTAAACAGGGTTGTAAATGGCACATTGTTTTTAGATAACTTTCCACCTATATTTAACGAAGGGCCCTCCCCTATTTTTTTACTCAAAACATTAAAATCGTCGAACTTTAAAGTAGTATTACTGCCGCCCCACATCTTTTGTGATAATACCTGCATGGCAGGGAATACCCTGTCGTGTACATCTTTTTCTGTAATTCCGTTGCCTACAATATCATTCCATACCGCAAAAGAGCCACCTAATATAGTCGGATCGCCAGGTTTAAACTGAACATTCCCGATCATAGAAGGTGTCCATTTGTTATAAAGATTTTTAATATTCAGATAATCGTAATAATAGCCAGCTGCAGGTACAATATACAGCCATCCGTCAGGCGTACTGATTTGCTTATAGCCCAGTTTCTTCATTTCAACAGGGTTCGCGTAACCGTTATACCAGGTATTCATCACCACATTTTCTACTTTTACAGGAGTGGTACCTTTTGCGTGTGTTAACGCTCCCCAAAGCCTAACATCTTTTCCAAAGCCTTCTACATATTTAATCATGCGATCGGTAAAAGCCCTAAAAACCTCTGCATCTTTTTTAGCATATTCATCTGTACCGATGTGAACCGCTTTGCCGGTGAATACCGGCGTGCTGCCTGAAATATATTCTTTAAATACATTTTCGATAACTGTATAACTAAGTAGATTATGCAAATCGAGATGGTCCATACCATATGCTTTACTACCAATTTCGGGAACCACTTTGGTAAAGGCCAGTGCGTGTGCCGGTGCATCAATTTCCGGAATAATACGAACAGCATAATTATCGGCTAGCTGTTGTAAAGCAATAAATTCCTTTTTGGTATAGGAACCATCTTTTGCCGTTAAGCCCGGATAGGTTGTATTTTCTAAACGGAAAGCCGAATAGGTATCTGCCCAATTATCGTTGAAATATTTTTTAAAACCATTATCATTTAAGTGGATCTGAAAATCGTTTAATTTATAATAAGACATGAATTTCACATAATCTCTTAAAAACTGTAGGCTAAAGAACTTACGCCCTACATCTAACACAAATCCGCGAACTTTAAACTCTGGATAATCTCTTGCCAACCCTTTCGGAATAGCGTTTTTCTGTTCCAGTAGTTGCAATAAAGTTCTGGTTCCCCAGAATAAACCCTGATATTTTACAGCACTAATGGTAACAAAATCTTCTGTATTAAAGTAATAACCTTCTTCTCCAATGCTCTTATCCTTTACGTTTAAGGTTAAAAAAACATCCCCTTTCTTAGGCTTACCTTTCACAATTAACAGGTTAAAACCTAATTGATCTTTCAGCTCTTGTTTTAAAATACTTGCAACGCGCTGCAACTGTTTTTCATCCGCTGTATTTAAAACAATTCTGCTTGCTGCAGTTAAAGAAAAATCGCCTTTACCACCATGCCATTCGTGTAAAGCAGGGATTACAAAAGGCTGTGGGTTAACTCCTCCATCATGGAATTTGCCCGGAACAACGATCTGTTTGGATACATCGTACTTTATCGTATCACTTACCTGACTAATCAGCTCGAAGTACAAGTTTACATTTGTGGCCACCAATGGAGTAGTTATGCTTCCAGATTCGTCGATAATCGGTGTGCGGTTACTTCCCTTAAATACCAAGGAATAACCCTTCGGACTTTCAGGGAAAACAATTTTCTTATCACCAGCCTTTATTTCTTTAATGTTAGGCACTGATTGAATAACTGTGCTGTCGGTTTGACCGAATAAAAGACTTTGAGCGGTGATAATGAAACCAACCGTAAATAGAATGCTTTTCATGTATAAATAATGAATTAATATAAAGTAGCGTTTAGTTTATTCTGTTAAGCATATCACAGTTTTAATACTGAAGATGATGCGCATATTGAGTTAAAGATAAACTAAACTTTTTCATACACCCAAGCAAGTTTCACGCAAACGTTTGATGAAAATACAATAGAAAATAATGGGACAAAAAAGCCGACACTGCATAAGCAATGTCGGCCAGTAAAAACCGGGATGATATAAATTATTTATCCCACCAAACTCTACCGGTCAGATTATCTCCGCCAGGTACAGCCGCAGAAGCGGCTTTATAGTTAACACCGTTCTTCGTTGCCTCTTCTACTGGATACGGGAAACGGCGGGGAATAGTTCCATTAGTAGCATTTCCGGGGTAAACTACGGGGCTTAGTGCCGGGAAACCTGACCTGCGCCAATTAGACCAGGTTTCGTAAAAATCTAACATGGTACATGTATGTAGCCAATATTGGGTATTAATCATTTCTAATCCATTTGCCGGAATATACGGATTGGCGATGGCGTAGGCGTCGGCTATTGTGCCCGATATTGCCAGGCTAGCGTCGTATTGCGATAAGAAAGTGATACCCGCAGATAAACCATTAGCATAGTGGGCCGCTGCAGATCCGCCAATTGCCCATCTTTGTGCTGCTTCTGCCAATAACAATTCACTTTCGGTATAGGTTAAGATAAAAGTTACCCCGTCTTTCTTAATCATTGCTGGGTTTGGTGATGAATAAGCAGCAAAAGTTGTATAGGAAGCATCTTGCCTCACATCTCTGCCTGCTATACCGCTCAGGTCTTTTCCGTTAGGCATTCCTTTTTGCAAAAGCGGATCGGCACTGTAATTAGGATTTTGTGTTTTACTATTTTCATCAAGATAAAGACCTGTAACCGCAACTTTTCCTAAACGTGGATCGTTCGCTGTTTTTAATTTATTAATAAATGTCTGCGACCACTTCACATAATAATTTTCTTGTCCGCCATCGCCGGCCAGTACCTGACTATTACGATTCTGGGTTACTCTTGCACCTGATACATCATGTTTAACAAGGGCATTATCATCGTTACTAATCATCGTTTTACCAATCACTTTTTGAGCATAAGCCTTAGCCGTGTTTTCATCTACTTTGGTTAAACGCATGGCTATACGTAACAATAATGTATTTCCGAATCTTTTCCATTTATTGATATCTCCTTTGTAAATGGCATCTCCTGTAACCTTATCTCCATTAACATCCAATGCGTTTGTTGCTTCTTCTACTTCTTTTAACAAATCGGTATAAATTGCCTGTTGTTTATCATATTTAGGTGCCAAATTGCCTGTGTAATAACCTTGTCCTGCTTCTGAATAAGGTGCATCGCCATATAAATCTGTAATGCGTTCAAAGATCAGTGCTTTCCATAACCGGGCCACCTGCCGAACGTTATTATATTTAGGAGATCCTTTTGTAAATTCAACAATATCTACAATCGGCTTAACTTGCTCTACGTAAGCCCCAACAGTTGTGCTGCCCCAGTATGCTGCGGTATAACCCTCGTTAAGTAAATATTTATCGCCCGCCCAATAACTCAGCACGGTAGAAAGTCCCTGCATCATGGTTGATGAATAAATGAGATTTCCTCTCCAGGTATCGTAAGCGAAATCGATACTCCCGGTGTAAGTAAGCTGAGCAGTAGTTAAAGTATAATTGGGATCAAAAGTTGCTGCTCCATATGCAGAAGGGTTGGTATTGATATCCTCGAAATTTTTGGTACAACCCGAGATCATTAACATGCCGATACAAAGTAACAGGCTATATTTTTTTAATATGTTTGTTTTCATTGTTCTGTCTGTTTAAAATTAAAGCTTCACACTAAGGTTTACACCAAACGTTCTAACCGGCGGTACACCCCCCAGTTCCAATCCCGGAAAAGTGGCGTTGTAACTCGATTCAGGGTCGATATTATCTGTCTTTTTCATCAGGATAAATAAATTTCGACCAACAAGACTTACATTTAAGCCATGTATCTTGTTATTGAACATTTTGGCAGGAAAGTTATAACCCAGGGTCATCTGTCTGAACTTTATGAAACTAGCATCCTGTACAAATTTATTTGATACGTTATCTGCAGAAAGCTGATAATAAGCGGCAGCAGTATTTCCTAAAGCTTCGCGGTTTTCAAGTGTGGCCTGGTGTAATCCAAATACATAGCCATAATAATCGGTAGCTGAAAATAATTTCCCGCCCCATTTACCATCAATCAAAAATGATAATGTTGCCCCTTTATAATTAAACTCGTTATTCCAGCCGGCAAACCATTTATTATAGGCAGAGCCATATGCAACAAGATCTCCACGTTGGGGGGCACCGTTTGCACCGAGCATAATATTGCCCGATGCATCGTACTTATAATCATAAGCCATTACCTGTGAGGCTGCTTTGCCCGGAATATTCTGTAAAAAGCCAACTCCAGATCTTGAAGTGGCAATAAGATTTGAAGTCACACCATCTGCAAGCGAGATTACTTTGTTATCATTATACGATCCGTTTAAAGAAGAAGTCCATACGAAATCTTTGTTTTTTACCACCTGACCAGACAACAACAGCTCTACCCCTTTATTTTGAATTTTACCAGAATTTAACACCGCACCGCTATAACCTGTAGAGGTAGATGTGGTTACAAAAGTGATTTCATCTTTAGATATTTTTTTGTACCAGGTAAAATCAAGGTTTAAACGGTCTCCGAAGAAGCGCATTTCTGTTCCGATCTCCAATTCCGATGCTTTTGAAGCCTTTAATGCAGAATTAGGAATATTTACATTTGAAATGGTACCCAGTGGCAATCCGTTTAAAACTTCACTTCTTAAACTATAGGTCAGCAAAGTTTGATAAGGATCAGTGGCCTGGCCAACTACTGCGTAACCTGCCCTAACTTTACCAAAGCTTAAGAATGATGGTTTCCAAAGTTCTGAAAAAACGAATGAACCACTAATGGAAGGATAAACCACATTTAACTTATTGTCTTTACCAGGTGTTGCCAGTGTAGAAAACCAGTCAGTACGTCCGCTACCGGTTAAATACAAAATATCTTTATATGTGAGTTCTAAAGTACCATATACAGATTGTGTTTCGGCTTCGGATGTGACATAAGCCACTGATTTATTTTTAGCATTTAAAATGTTATAAACACCCGTTACGGCAAAATCGGCACCACTATTGGTCGTTTGAGTTATATTTGTTCTACGGTAACTGCCACCGATATTTGGCGTGATCGAGAAATCTTCGTCTATTTTAAAGGGCTTGCCGATTAATACATCAACGTTAACATCTGCAAATTTGGTGGCCTGCTCTACAATTTTACCGGGAGCATAATAAGCTGTACCCGAGGGTACTACATTTTTATAGGTGTCGTTATAAGCATCGCGACCCGCACGGCCTTGTAAAAACAAACCATTATCAAAAGTATAGCGGGCATTAAAAGAGCTGATCAAACGTTCGCGTTTGGTATTGTTTACAAATTCGTTTGCCGCAAACCATGGATTGGTGGCATAAGCATTGCCTTTATTGTACTGAATTTCATTTCCATTTGCATCTTTCCAAGGATCGAGGTTTTTTACACTTACACTGGTTGGTAAAAAGGCCACATTATAATTGGCATTACCTGCACCATCTGATACCATCGGCCTGTTTTTAGCCTGCTCTAAAATGTAATTCATGCGGGCATCAATGGTTAGGCGTTTAATTGGGTTAAAGGTGCCTACCAGATTAAAAGATTGCCTGTTTAAACCAGAATTAGGCACAACCGAAGTATTGTGTACATCGTTGGCAGATAATCGGATGGAGCCACCATCAAAACTTTTATTCAAAGCCAGGGTGTTAGACCATGTGCCTCCGGTACGGTAAAAATCTTCTATATTATTTTTCTGTGCAGAATAAGGTCTGCTTATACCATCAAACTGAACCACGTTAGAACCATCTAATCTGGCGCCCCAACTCGATCCACCTACCTGTGCAGCAGCAGCGGCATCAGTTGGCTTTACACCATTGGCGCCCTGTCCGTAAACGTACTGCCAGTTGGTTCTGTCCATTACTTGCTCTGCAACGTAATTGGTATTAAATTCGATGCTATTCCCTTTTCCGCTTTTGGTGGTGATCAGAATTACCCCTGCTTTTGCACGGTAACCATATAATGCTGCAGCCGCAGCACCTTTAAGTACTGAAATACTTTCAATATCATCTGGATTTAAGTTTCCAACTGCATCCCCAAAATCCGGTGCATTATCGTATTGGCTACCAGAGTTGCCATTGGCATTTAGGTTATTTAAACCTACCGGTTTATTTTCCATCGGTACACCATTAATTACATATAAGGGCTGGTTGGTTTGGCTTAAGCTAGAAACCCCGCGAATGGTTACGCTGGTTGCTGCGCCAGCACCGCCTGATGTGGAACTGATATCTAAACCAGCTACTTTACCTACTAAAGAGTTGGCTACATTATTTTCTCTGGCCTGTGTTAACGTTTCGCCACTTACCTGTGTAACCGAATAACCTAATGCTCTTCTTTCTTTTTTGATACCTAAAGCAGTAACCACTACATCAGTAAGCTGTTTGGTATCTTCTACCAGTACGATATCGATACTGTTTTGCGTGCCTATAGCAATTTCCCTGGTTTGAAAACCAGCATAAGAAACCACCAAAACTGCATTTTCGGGGGCATTTAAGACGAATTTCCCGTTTATATCGGTAGAAGTGCCAATACCAGTTCCTTTAACCCTCACACTTGCACCAGGTAAAGCCCCTCCAAGGGCATCTTTTACGGTTCCACTAATGGGTACTTCTTTATTTTTGCTGATTACGATTAAGCCACCTTCAGAAACAGAATATTTCAGGTTTGTTCTGTTTAAAATGGCTACCAGTACATCCGTAACCAAAGTATTGGTTACCGTAATGCTTACGTCTTTATTTACCGGAACATAAGAAGAACTGTAAACAAAATGGTAACTGCTTTGCTGTTCAATAATCTGTAAAACCCTGGCTAGCTTTGTTTTTTTAACATCTAAAGAAATTTTTTCCTGAGAAAAAACCGATGCCGAAACATTAAGACAGGTAATGAAAACCATAATACAGGCTAGTTTCATTAGCATAATGAATTTTAGAAGCGCTTTATATTTTGGGCGCCCTTGCAGTAAGTAATAATAAATCATATTTTTGTTTTTTTGGTTGCATAAAGTTCTTGGCAGCAATCTGTTTGCGCATAAACTGCCATTAATTAATCAAAAGAGAAATTTACAAGGGCGGTGCTCCAACACCGTCCTTTTTCTTCCTATTTCGAGATGGTTACCTGTTTTCCTTTTATCTCATATTTAAAATTATTTTCAGCTGCTTTTAAAGCATGTAAAACTTCTTCAATGCTTTCGTTTGTAATGGTTGCCGTAAAACGGTATTTTTCTATCGAAGGATCTGTAAATTTAATTTCGACGTTATACCATTTTTCTAAAACATTCTTAATCTCATCAAAATCCTGATCGTAAATTTCGATCCGGTTCTGTGTCCAGGCTGTTTCTACAATGGTGCTGTCTTTAATCTTTGTGTAATGGTTAATAGTAATTTCGGGCTGTAAGGTGGCATGCTTAAGTAATTTACTTTTCTGCTGCTGAGCAACACTCTTGTAAAAAGTAACTTTCTCGCTTGGTTTTAAGGTAATGGTCCCACCGTTACCATTTACCCCTTCCATTGTAATTAGGCCACGGATTAAAGTGGCTTCTGAAGTTGTTTCATCGGGATAAGCCTTTACATTAAAAGCAGTACCCAGTACATTGATATTAAAATCGGTTGTACGCACTTTAAAAGGTTTGTTTTTATCGTGAGCCACATCAAAAAAAGCCTCGCCTGTTAAGGTAACTTCTCTGTATTGATCATTAAAACCTTTTGTAACCGATAAAGTGCTTTTGGCATTTAAGAGTACTGTTGTTCCATCTTGAAGCTTAATTTTTTTACGCTCTCCGCTTTTTGTAGTAAAGCTATAAACCTCCTGTGCAGCATTTCCTGTATTGTTGTGCTTAATGTATGTGTTATAAACCAGCACTGAACCAAGCACTAAAACTAATGCTGCGGCAATTTTAAGCCATAAATAACGGTTCAGTTTAGCCACTTTTTCTTCAGGAAACATACTTCCCCTTAAAATCTCGGTCTGTTTATTTAATGGGCGTTTATTCCCGCTCAATATCACGTAAAGTTTTTTTGCTTCTGCAATTACTGCAGCCTGCTCGGGGTGGGCATTAATGTACTTTTCCCAATATCCAATGCAAAGCTTATCAGTCCCGGCACAATATTGCTGGAAAGTGCTATCGACAAGAAAATCTTCTGCATTGAATTTACTTCTATCAACCATTATCATTTGCCTTTTATATATCAGTGCCCAAAAGCTTTACTTTTTCCTAAGAAAATTTTAACTTTTTTTTAATATAGCGGAATATGTGCCTGAATGAGAACACAATGAAGAAATTTAATTTGCAGGAATAGTATTTTCAAAGGTTCTAAAGGGTAGGGCAGATATTTTTATTACTTAAATAATTGCAAGTTTTTTTGGGAAAGCAATTACAGCAGCATTTGGGTTTGATAGTCCTGCTATCCGCTTTATCTCACTGCGTTCGATGTCCGCTGCTATCAGGTTTAGGTGGCGTAGGCTGTCTTACTATTTGGGGTTGCAGGGTGCAGAACAGGTATCAGAAGCACAAAGCCTCCTATTTCTAAACCCGGTAGTAACGAAAATCCTTTTTATTGCTTAAAACAATATTTAACTATGCCGTTTATCTGCAATAAAAAGATTGGAGTGGATAACGGGACTACAGCACCTACGGAGACAGGAATGTTCGTTTCAAAAATATAAAAACTCTCAATTATCCACAGCTGGTAAACTATGGAAATAAAAAGACCCTTAGTAGATTTAAGTACTGTTTATTTTTGGCCGTTTTAACACGCTATCCGCTGTATCTTTTGGCTTTCCTTCGACTCGGCTCAGGATGACACCAAAAGGATGCCGCTTCTATCGTTAACGCATATTTTCTGTCCAAATGAGAAGTTATAAAGAGATTGAGCGTAAGGGAGGCTTTGGAAGTTTTAAGACAGGTTATTCATCAAGATTTACGAAGTTCTTTCACTGCTGCAATTAAACTTCGTAAATAATTTTATGTATTAAATTCTTTTCTCAGGATTTTAAGCGCATCGTAAATGGTATTATATGCCGTTTTTATCGTCTGGTTGCTTTGTTCGGCAATCTGCTCATAGCTTAAACCTTCAAAAAATTTTAAATGGATGAGCTGTTTTTGCTTAAAGGTGAGTTTTTCCAATGCATTTTTGAGCTGATGCTGCACCAGTTCGTCGCTTTGCACCTTAACAATAAACTCTTCATAACTCATTTCCATCCAATCGCCATCGGCCCCGGCATTAAAAAGCGCATCGTTAATTTTACGCTTTCTTTCTAATATTCTGAGCAATTTGCGCTTAAGAAAGGTCCGCAGATAGGCTTCAACATGATCAACACGGGTTAAGCTTTCGTGTTTCTCCCAAATGGTGTTAAAAACAAGATCTGTAGCTTCACTGGCAGTATCGGCATCGGCACAAACCCTGATACCGAAATTAACAAGTGGGTAATAAAGTGCTGCATACAGATCAAAAAACGCATCTTTATCGCCAACCCGTAACCGTTCCCATAATAAGTGATGCGTTAGTTTACTGCTCATTAACCTGTTAGTTGTTATCACAATATTAACTAAAAACAACAAGATTATTGCCTACAGATTTTTACTTTAAAGCTGCCTTACTAAAAATGTGATATTCTCCCGGTGCTAAAGTTCTGTTATAGCTATTTGATGAAAGGTTAATGCTGCTTCCTATCGCATCAACCCAGGCACCGGCCGATCCGAAATCGATATTAGCGGTTTGATTTACTACATCAAAATTGCCTACTACTACAACCGTATTTGCTCCTTCTGTTAATTTAATGTATTTGACTCCTCCGGCAAGACTATAGGTTGAGTTTGTTGAATTAAAAATACTGTTGTTCTTTTTCAACCTGATCAATCTGGCATAAGCATCGTACAAAGCTTTACGGTTTGGATCTGTATAATAATCCCATTTAATCGGTTTTTCACCCGTTCTTCCATTAAAATCGATGTTGATATCGTAACCAAGCTCGCCAAATTGCCAGATCATTTTCGGACCAGGGATACTAAATAAAAATGCAGCTGCCAATTCTTCCCTTTTTAATGAGGTGGCTAAATTTCCTTTAATTACATAACTACCTGAAGCATTTCCATAGGTAATATTCTTAAAGTTTAACCGCTCCTCGTCGTGACTTTCGCTATATCCAACCAAGTTCTCTGACTTGGCAAACCCATGATTGGCATAAAAACCCCATTGAAAATTAGAATTATCTAACCAACCCATGGTTGCCTCGTTCATGTTGTAATTCAGGTTGTTCCAAAGCATCATACCATCATCGGCCAAAACTTTTTCTTCCGATTCTTCGGCAAAGTGTTCTAAAATCACATAAAAATTAGGATCGATACTCTTGATATAACCATTATAGTCTTTCCAGATCGCAATGCGGCTTGCATCATAAAGTCTAAACTGTGCATCATCGGTCGACGATTTCTGGGTAAACCCTTTGGAAAGGTCGAAACGGAAACCATCAATTTTGTATTGCTGCATCCAAAATTTCATTACATCTTTCGAGAATTTTTTGGTGGCTTGGCTTTCATGGTTAAAATCGTAACCCACATTAAAAGGATGTTTGGCATCAACATTAAACCATGGACTATTTGCAGTAGGTTTTGAGCCATCGAAATACAATTGCACCATAGGCGATTGCCCAAAAGAATGATTTAATACCATATCCATAATTACGGCAATGCCGCGGCCATGGCATTCGTCAATAAAGTTTTGCAAAGCCGTTTTGGTACCATAATATTTATCGGGTGCAAAATAAAATGAAGGATTGTAGCCCCAGCTTAAATTACCTTCAAATTCGTTTACGGGCATTAACTCAATTGCGTTTATGCCCAAACCCGTTAAATAATCGAGTTTGGCCAAGGTTGATGTATAATTATGATCGGCGGTAAAATCGCGGATGAGCAATTCGTAAATGACCAGGTTATCTTTAGTGGGACGGGAAAAGCTGGCATTTTTCCAAGTATAAAGTGGCTGATTAGCTTGCATTACACTTACAATTCCTGTTGTTTTACCTGTTGGATAGACTTTTAAATTTGGATACGTTGCTGCAGTAATGTATTTATCATTATCCGGATCGAGTACTTTCTCGCAATAAGGATCTGCAACTTTTAAGTTTCCATCTACATAAAACTGATAGGCATATTCTGTATTTGGGTTTAAGTTATCTATCTGAATCCACCAATAACTTCCATCAGGTGTATTTTTCATAGGTAAAGTAGTCGTAGACCAATCGTTAAATTCACCGATCAACGATACCGATTTTTTACCGGGTGCATAAAGTGTTACAATAACCGATGTTCCGTTATTGATAAATACTGCTCCATCTTTGGCTCCGGCAGGTAAAGCTGCTGTTTGATTGGTTGGCGTTGGCTCTATGCCACCATCTGTAGATGCTTTTTTACAGGCGCTATTAAACGCTACTATCAATAGCAATAGATAAATTATTTTTTTCATTTGGCTAGGGATTTATGATTTACAGGCACAGTTTATCTCCTCGGTTTGTGTCCCCACAAACCGAAATGTTAGTGGTCTGTGGGGACACAGACCACGGAATAACTATGGATTTATTAAACTGATCTATTTTCTTCTAACCCAAGTTTAGAAGCCAAGACTTCGTCTGTTTTCTTTGGTTCGCGAATAAATACATAACAGATTACAGCAGCTAAAATCATTAAGCCTCCGCCCAGTTGAACTGCCAAAAGCCTATCGTTATGGAGTACATTACGCATCAACCAACCGAAGCCTAAGGAGGCAATAATCTCTGGCAATACAATAAAAAAGTTGAAAATGCCCATGTAGATCCCGATTTTATCTTTGGGTAAAGATCCGCTCAACATGGCATAAGGCATAGAGAGTATGCTCGCCCAGGCAATACCTACGCCCGTCATACACAGATACAACATGTTTTTATCATGCACCCAGGCCACGCTGATTAAACCGATGGCCCCGCAGATTAAACAAAGGGCATGTGTGGTTTTGCGTCCCAATGCATCGGCAATTTTTGGTAACACCAGTGCAAATAGAAAAGTAATTACGCTGTAATAAGCGAGTGTTAAACTACCAAAATCTGCTCCCTGTGCATAAACCGGATCAGCAGCATCTTTACCACCAAAAACATTAACAGCAACAGCCGTAGTATAATAGAACCACATTAAAAACAAACCTGGCCAGGTAAAAAACTGAACCAAAGAAACAATCTGCATTCTTTTAGGCATATTCCTCAGGGCAGAAAAAATTTCCCTTGCACCACCGCCAAAACCTTTATTGCTTTCTTTTACTTTTTCTTTAAAATCTACATCTTGAGGTGGATATTCTTTAGTGGTAAAAACCGTCCATAACACGGCGGCGAAGAAGAAAAAAGCACCGATATAAAAAGAAAATTTTACGTTTTCTGGAATACTCCCTTGTTCTGCGGTATTGGTTAAGTGGAATACATTGTTCATAATCCACGGTAAGGCCGAGGCCACACTCCCACCTAAGCCAATCATCATACTCTGCATAATAAACCCCCGGTTAACCTGGCTATCGGGTAATTTATCGGTAACAAAAGCGCGGAAAGGTTCCATTGCAATGTTGCCGAAAACATCTAAAATCCAGAGTAATCCCGCAGCCATCCATAAAGCACTGCTATGCGGCATAAAAATCAGCGCTATACTGCTCACAATGGCGCCAATCATAAAATAAGGCCTTCTTCTGCCCCATTTTGGATGCCAGGTACGGTCGCTCAGGTAACCAATGATTGGTTGTACCAATAAACCTGTTAAGGGTGCGGCTAAAAACAATAACGGAACCTGATCTGGATTGGCACCAAGGTTTTCGTAAATGCGGCCCATGTTGGCACGCTGTAAATCCCAACCGAACTGGATACCAAAAAAACCAACGCTCATGTTGATAATCTGTACGAGTGTTAATTTCGGGTTCTCGAATACTGTTTTTAAGCTCATTGTATTTGGTTTAGTTTTTAACCGCAAAGGGCACAGAGCAAAGAAGCAAAGAGGCGCAAAGCGGAAATTGAAATCAGATCTCTGCTTACTTTGCGAAGCACTTAACGTTCATTGCGGTTAATTCATTTTTTTATCTTAAAATTCAATCACCTGTGCGCTAACGGGCGTAAGGGTTACAGGTATACTTGTTCCTGCCGGGATATTTAATTTTCTATCTGTTAACAGATCTGTAACCGGAGATGAATGTTTAACTTTCAAAATCTGATCAGGGATTTCGATATTGGCGGTTAAGGTTTGTGTCCGATCAAAATTGGCCACTACCAATAAACGTTGTTTGCCAGAGTAACGGATAAAAGCATACATACGCTTATTCATATTCCCAGCAGCGGGCACCTCATAAATCTCACCATTTATTACCGCATCGCTTGTTGAAGTAACTTTTAATAACTGTTGATAATAAGCACGTAGTTTCTGTTCATTTTCAGTTAATTGTTTACCGTCAAAAGCACCATTATTCATCCATTTCTGATGGCTTGGAACACCCCAATAATCGAAAATAGTGGTTCTGTTGTCGTCGCCGCCAAATCCTTCTCGTCCTTTTCCCGGCTCGCCAACTTCCTGACCAAAATAAAGCATCACCGGCCCTGAGCCCAATGTTGCCGAAACCACCATCGCTGGTAAAGCCAGTTCAGCACTGCCCGCAAATCCGGCCGATGCAATTCGTTCTTCATCATGGTTTTCTAAAAAGCGCAACATGCGATTGCCAAAACCCGCACACTCTACCTGCCACGCGTGTTTAATCGCCGCTACATCTGCAGTTGGTTCATTTCTGACCAGTTTTTTAAGTCCATCGTATAAACCCACTTTATCGTAGAGGTAATCGAATTTGCCTTCATCTAAATATTGCTTGTAAACTTTTGGGTTGTAGGCTTCTCCGATAAAAATTAAATCAGGATTCACTTTTTTAACCTGTGGAATGACCCAGTTCCAAAAAGCAATAGGCACCATTTCGGCCATATCACATCTAAAGCCATCTACCCCTTTATTGGTCCAGTAGGTTAAAATATCACGCATTTTTAGCCAAACCGGTGGAATGGGATCAAAATATTGTTTTTCACCGCTCTGATAATCTACACCATAATTCAACTTAATGGTTTCGTACCAATCGTCGTACTTAGGAGTGGCGGAGAAAACATTATTCCCTGTAGCCTTGGCGGGGGTTTCATTAAACTGATCATCCTGAATTGTCGAAAGTGGCGTTTTCTGTCCACCAGCAGGAACCACAAAATGTTGCCCTGGAATGTAATAAAAATCATTTTTAGGACTAAAAGCTTTGCTCACATCGTCTTTGGCGCCAAAATCGAATGCATTTTTTGGTTTTGCATAAGAATGATAGCTTCTGGCAACATGATTGGGAACAAAATCGATCAGCACTTTTAAGTTTTTAGCATGTGTTCTTTTCACAAGTGCTTCAAACTCTTTCATTCTGTTTTTAACATCAACAGCCAGATCGGGATCTACATCGTAATAATCGCGGATGGCATAAGGCGAACCCGCTCTACCCTTTACCACATCGGCATCATCAGGTTTAATTCCATAGGCAGCATAATCGGTTAAGCTCGCATGGGCAAGTACACCCGTATACCAAACATAATTTACATGGAGTTCTTTTATGCCATCTAAAGCTTTTTCGGTAATATCGTTAAACTTACCGGCACCATTTTGTTCGATGGTTCCGTAAGGAATATTTGTGTTGTTTTTATTCCCAAATAAGCGGGGCAATAACTGATAAATAACGATCTGTTTATCGTTCATTTTTGTACGCTGTTTTTGTGCAAAAGATGATAATGAAATAAGTAAAAAGAAAACATAAAATATGCAGGTCCTCCCCCTACCCCCTCCTAAGGGGGAGAAAAATAGGGCTGAAAAGGTTTTTCCAGTTATGGAAGATTGAGATTTCAACCCTCTACCCTCAACCTTTAAACCCTCTACCTTTCTCATACCAACTCTGCGTTATTTACTTCAATTTCGGTATTTCCGGCCAATTTATAAAGCTGGTTTCTGATACCGATTTCTAAATCAATGGCTGCATTGTTTTTAATACTGATACCGCTTTCGGTAATATTAACCTTTAAGGTAGCTCCCCTGAAGCCGATGGTAAATGAAAAAGACTTCCATTTGCCCGGCAAGAAAGGATTAAACTGCAATTTACCATCGCGTACTCGCATGCCTGCAAAGCCTTCTACCACGCTCATCCAGGTGCCGGCCATAGAAGTGATGTGCAAACCATCTTCGGTATCGTTGTTATAATCATCCAAGTCTAAACGGGCAGTACGCAAATAAAATTCGTAAGCACGGGCCTCGTCGTTTAATTTAGCGGCCAAAATACTATGTACACAAGGCGACAATGAACTTTCGTGTACAGTACGAGGCTCATAAAAATCGAAATTGCGTTTTAATGTATCCAGATCGTAATTTTCTTCAAAGAAATATAAACCTTGTAAAACATCGGCTTGCTTAATAAAACACGAACGTAAAATCCTGTCCCAGCTCCATTTTTGGTTAATCGGTCTTTCGCTTGCAGGCAGATCTTTTACTAAAGTTTGTTCCTTATCTAGATATCCATCCTGTTGTAAGAAAATGCCCAGTTTTTCATCTTGTGGATAATACATTTTCTCGATGATATCGGCCCAATCAGTAAATTCCTTTTGATCGAAATTTAAGTTTTTTAACAGACTATGGTATTTTTCAGGCCGCTGTATTTTGACAATTTCGGCTGCTTCGGTTGCATATTTCATACACCATGTAGCCAGAATATTCGTGTACCAATTGTTATTTACGTTATTTTCGTATTCATTTGGCCCCGTTACGCCAAGCATTACGTATTGCTGCTTATCGTTGCTCCAGTTTACCCGTTGTTTCCAGAAACGGGCAATACCGATCAATACCTCTAAACCGAAATCAGAAAGATAACTTTCATCTCCAGTATAACGGATATAATTAAAAATGGCAAAGGCAATGGCGCCATTACGGTGGATTTCTTCGAAAGTAATTTCCCACTCGTTATGGCATTCTTCGCCGTTCATCGTTACCATTGGATATAACGCTGCACCAGCTGAAAAGCCTAGTTTCGCAGCATTTTCGATTGCTTTACCCAATTGTTTATGGCGATACACCAACAGGTTTTTACTTACTTCCTGCGGAGCAGTTGCCAGATAAAACGGCACACAATAGGCCTCAGTATCCCAATAAGTTGATCCGCCATATTTTTCTCCGGTAAAACCCTTCGGACCAATGTTCAATCGATCATCTTTACCAGTATAGGTTTGAAAAAGCTGAAAAATATTAAAGCGGATAGCCTGTTGAGCCGAAACATCACCTTCAATAATAATATCGCTTTCTTCCCACTTGGTAGCCCAAGCTTCAGTTTGCTCTTTTAATAAAGTATCAAAGCCCTTCGCAGATGCTTTAGCAATTACCGATTTTGTTTCTTTTAAAAGTGATTCTTTTGGGTAATTTTCTGAAGATAAATTCGCTGCGATTTTAACCAAAGTGATCTCTTCATGTGCTTTAACATCAAGAGAAAAAGTTTGTCCAACAAATTTCTCTTTTCGAACTGCATCCGGGCTGATATTTAATTTCTCCGCATTTTTATACAGTTCGATATTACTCCCTGTACAAACTTCAAACTCTGTTTTCTTTGTCCTTAGTTTAAGGTAAGCTTCCATTCCAGAAATTTCATCTGCAATTTTATCCCAGAATTTTTCGTCGTAGTTGCTGTCCTGATTTTTAACATCGCCATCAATAAAAGGCATTAATGTTAATCTACCATCGAAATTTAATGGCGTAATACTATAACGGATGGCACCAACTTCATCATCAGCGATGCTACAAAAACGGGTTGATTTAACATTTAGGGTTTTACCGCTTTTTAATTTCGCCGTAAAGGTCCGCTCTAAATATCCTCCGCGCATGTTCAGCACACGTTTAAAATCACTTACCTCCGCTGTTGCTAAATCAAGAATTTCATCATCTAACTTTACTTCAATACCTACCCAATTTGCAGCATTCAATACTTTTGCGAAATATTCTGGATACCCGTTTTTCCACCATCCCACACGGGTTTTATCTGGATAATAAACACCTGCAACGTAATTCCCTAGTAGGGTTTCTCCCGTATAAGTTTCTTCGAAATTGGCGCGCTGACCCATACGGCCATTACCCAAACTAAAAATACTTTCCGAAATTTTATTTAAATGTGGATCAAAGCCTTCTTCGATAATATTCCACTCATCTGCTTTAATGTAATTTTTCATATTTAGTATCAAGTAGCGAGTAACTAGTATCAAGTAATTAGTATCATGTATCAAGATAAATTTACTTTTTGATACTTACTACTTAATACTAGCTACTCTTTTACAACTCTTCTAAGTCTTTAACTGTTAATTTGTCTAATCCGCTTACTACCACATCTGCCTGGCTAAGCACGCTTTTTTCGCCTATACCGATGGCTTTCATGCCACCTCTTTTTGCGGCTTCTACGCCAGCAACAGCATCTTCAAAAACCACACATTCATTAGGTGCAAAACCTAAAAGTTCGGCTCCTTTTAAAAATACTTCAGGATCGGGTTTTGATTTGGTGACCATGTTTCCATCAACTATTTCGTCGAAGAAATGAGCAAGATCAGTTTTTTCTAAAATAATTCCCGAGTTTTTACTTGCCGAGCCCAAGGCCAATTTGTAACCGGCTTTGTGAATCGCTGTTAAGAAATCAACCGTTCCCGGTAAAACTTCGGCCGGTGTCATTTTAGTAATCATCTCTACATACCAGCTGTTTTTTAAGCTAGCAAGCTCTTCTTTTTCGGCATCGGTTTTATCTACTCCACCCCAGGCGAGAATCTTATTTAAACTTTCTACGCGACTAACGCCTTTCAACTGTTCGTTCTGTTCTTCTGTAAAATCGAAACCCATGGTATTGGCCAAGCGTTTCCAGGCTTTATAATGATAAACTGCAGTATCTACAAGTACACCGTCTAAATCGAAGAGACAGGCCTTTATTTGAGATTTTGGATCTGAGATCTGAGATTTGAGATTTTCTTGCATCTTCGTCATATATTTTAGTATCAAGTCGCGAGAATCAAGTATCAAGACATCCCGCAGCTTTAGTCTTTTTGTTTTTCTCTTTACTACCTTAACTCCAGCACCAGTGTTGTTTTAGCAGGTATTTTAATGTTAGAAAAAGTGATCGTTTCACCCGTAATTACATTTTTAGCAGTTGTAATTCCTGTTGTTCTTTCGGCAAAGCGATCGGTGTTTAATGTTTTTTCTTTTTCTGTATTGTTTACAATAACCATTACGGTGCCTTTTGGTTCTGTATTGTAGCGGAAATAAACATAAATATCATCTTGCGGCACAAACTGCATCAATTTACCGGTTTGTAGTGCAGCACTGCTTTTGCGGAAATTGGCTAAGGTTTTAACAAAATTAAAAGCCTCATTCTCTTTGTTGGTGCGTCCATCGGCAATAAATTTATCTTTTTTGTCACCCTCCCAACCACCTGGAAAATCAGAACGGATCAGTCCATCTGGATTGGAAAAGTTTTTCATTAAAATTTCTGTTCCATAATACATTTCAGGAATGCCACGCATGGTTAACAGGATGCTCATTCCCATTTTATATTTATCGAAATCTTCGCCAACCATCGAGTAAAAGCGGCTCATATCATGGTTATCTAAAAAGATGCAGTTGGTATTTGGATTTTTATAAAGAAAATCGTGCGCTAAGGTGGCATATAACCGATTAATTCCGTCTACCCAACCATTTTTGCCATTTATTCCTTCGTAAATCGCATCTTTTAAAGTAGCATCGGTAATGCCTTGCAAATGGGTATCAAAACCGCGGTTAACCGTATTGCCACCAGTAAAAAAAGCCTGGTTCGCCACTGCGGTTACCAATGTTTCGCCAAAAACAGATAAATGCGGAAATTCTGCCTGAACTTTTAAAGCCCAATCGGCCATATAAACCGGATCGTTATATCCGTAAGTATCCAAACGTAAACCATCAATACCAGCGTATTCGATCCACCAGATGTGATTTTGGGTCAGGTAATTCTGCACGTATGGATTGGTTTGGTTTAAATCGGGCATTGAAGGCACAAACCAACCATCTAACATCTGTTTGCGGTCGGCAGCAGAAGCGTGGATATCCATCACGGTCTGATCGCGGTAACTCGTTTGCGTATATTTTGGCCATTGGTTTAACCAGCTTTTCATTGGCAAATCTTTATAAAACCAGTGCTGGGTACCAATGTGGTTGTGTACAATATCTTTAATCACTTTTAATCCTTTGGCATGGGCAATCTCTACATACTTTTTGTAAAGTGCATTTGTTCCATACCGCGGGTCTATTTTATAGTGATCGGTTACCGCGTAGCCATGGTAAGAAGCCTGTGGCATATCGTTTTCTACCTCTGGTGTCATCCAAACGGTAGTTACGCCTAAATCCTTCAGGTAATCAAGGTGATTAATTACACCTTGTATATCTCCACCATGACGGTAGTACATACTATCGCGGTTTAATGCAGTTTCGGTCAAGCCCTGAACCACATCGTTGCTTTTATCACCGTTCGAAAAACGATCGGGCATGAGCAAATAAATAAAATCTTTGTTGGTTACACCCTGAATTCTGCCCGCACTTTTATCGCGGTTTTTTAGTTCGTAGGTATAACTGAGTATCTTTTTGCCATTTACAGAAAAATTAATTGGGAAACTTCCGGATTTTACTGTAGCGGCAAGTGTTAAATCGAGAAATAAATAATTCGGGTTTTCAACTTTATTAACCTTTACGAATTTTACGCCTGGATAAGTTAATGAAACCGAGCTTGAAGCAATATTTTCGCCATGAACCAGCAATTGCAACTTAGGATTTTGCATCCCTGTAAACCAGAACATCGGTTCTATACGCTCTAGCTTTTGGGCAAAGAGATTGATACTGCTAAACAGTACAGTAATGATAACCAGCATTTTTTTAAATCCCCGTACATTTACGTGGATTTTAGTTTGAGCATTAAAAGGAGAATGAATAACGGAAAGAAACGTAGCAGGGGCAGGAGATTTTATCATGCTAAAACTTTTTGATGTTTTTAAAAATCCTGTAGAGATCAAAAGATCCCTACAGGAATAGTTTAGTTAATGATTAAATTTTAACCATGGTGTAAGCACCTGTTTTACCATCGGCATTAAGTGTTAAGGTTAGCTTATATGTACCAGCGACAGTAACATTAATATCTGCACCATTATCACCAATATTGGTTCCCCAATCGTGATTTCTTCTGAACTTAAAGGCACCAGGAGTTAAAGCAACTGTTCCAATCCATGTATTTTTGCCATCATTTACCGGACTAAGATCGGTATCAACAGACCAGTTACTTCCAGGAATTGCATTACCAATAATTGACCAGTAATCTGCATTGGCAATGGTGTAGACATTTGTATTAAGATCGACAGTTAGCAGTTTAAAGCCTGCCGAAACGGAACTGATATCGCCACCTGAAGTGCTGAGTTTACCACCTCCGGCATCGCCATAAGCCAGATCCCATTTCTTGGCTGGAGTAACTTTAAAATTACCACCATCGAACTTAATAATTCCGGTATAAATACCATTTCCGGTGATAGAAACTAAGCTATCGGCTGTTGCCGGATTCCATCCCTGATATGCTCCAGGCACGTATACCCAGGAAGTTAAAGGGAATGGCTTTGCACTTATAGAAACCACATTGCTGTAAACCGGAGCTACCGCATTAGAGATGGCTGCTTTTACCCTGATTTCTACATCAGAATTTACAGCAGTAGATAAATTTAAAGAAAGCAGTAGATTATTAAAATCCAATCCATTGTAACTTTTAGTGGTCACATTCGCATCAATAATTACTTCTTTTGTTTTATCTGCTGCAAAGTTTGCCCCTTTAGGAGATAGCTGTAAAGTGTTGGTTACAGCCGCCTGATAACCAAAATTAGCATTGGTTAAGGTAAAAGTAATCACATTGGTAGTGAGCATGCTTTTGTCTAAGACCACAGACGTAGCCGAACTTTTTAAAGAACCTCCGGTACCTGCATTGGCTATGGCACGGGTTTCGTCTTTTTTGCATGACCATAGCGATAGCGCGATAAAGCTAAAGGCTAAGGATTTAAAGAATATTGATTTCATCTTTATAAAATATTAAGATTAATAACCTGTGTTTTGAACCAAATTCGGATTAGCAATTAAATCTGCCGTTGGAATTGGATATAAGTTACGGTAAGCAGGTAAACTTGCTCCTGCTTTAACCCCACCTTTGAATGGCCATAAATAAGTAGCCCCAGCAAATTTGCCATAACGGATTAGATCGGTACGACGGTGTGCTTCCCAATACAGTTCACGGGCACGCTCGTCTAAAAAGAAATCTACCGATAGGGTACTTACATCTCCACTGTTGTTACCATAAGCACGGCGGCGTAAGTTATTGACATAGGTAAGTGCTTGGGCAGTACTTCCGCCCGAGCCACCACGCATTACGGCTTCACCGTAAATTAAGTATTGTTCTGCTAAACGGAATAATGCAAAATCTAATGAACTGAACGTTCCGTTTAACGATGCGGGTGTAACACCTCCAGAGGTAATATTTTTAAATTTGGTTACTCTTAATCCGTCTGTAAATACACCAATATCGTCTACATTGCTTTTTGTGCCAAAAAATATACCGCGTTTATCTGCCGTTCCATTAGGATCAGGAAATAATGCAGGTAAGTTCTGGCGGGTTCTGTTACCACCCCAACCACCTGAAGGTACTCCATATGATGCAGGGCTCATGTCGGCATTAATTGCAGCATTAATTAAAAAGGTAGTTCCACCGTAGTTTGTTCCTCTTACACCATCGTAATTGATGGTTAAAATGTTTTCTGTATTATTTAAGTTATTATCTGCCAAAAATAAATCTTTGTAATTGGCTTTTAATGAATAACCAGAGTTGATAACCTTAGTCGAATAAGTAATAGCTTCAGTATATTTTGCTGTTCCGGTGTAAACCTGAGCATTCAAATATAATCTGGCTAACAATGCCCAGTCTGCGGCTTTATCTGCACGACCATAATCGTTAGTACGAGGATCAGCCAAATCGCCTTCAATGGCTTTTAATTCTGATTCTACATAAGCAAATAAAGCTGCTCTTTGAATTTGCTTAGGATTGGTTTTGCCAATTGCGTCCTCTTCCGTTACAAAAGGGGGATTTCCGAAACCATCTAATAAAACCCAATACTGAAATGCCCTTAAGAAACGGGCTTCGGCACGGTAGCGTTGAATAGCTGAAACATCGGCACCAGTAATATTGCGACTTGCCAGCTTCTCTGGTGTACTTTCGCGAAGAAACTCATTGCAAATGGTGATTTGCAGAATGCTTTTAGAATATAAACCTCTTAAAAATTGGTTATCAGTATTCCAGGTAGCATAATCTAATTCAGGAATACCTGTATCTCCCCAGGCACAAATTGCTTCATCGGTTACCAGCTCCTGGGAAGTCCAGAATAACCTGAAGAAATCTGCAAATCCGGCATTCAGGCCACCAATATCACTATTATCTGACCCTGTTGGACTGGTTAATGCATAGGTAGCGTACAATTTTACCAGTTCTTGTTTATACCCTGCAGGCGTAGCATATACCACATCGGCAGTTACATCATTCGTAGGCTTTAAATTTAAGGCATCTTTCTTACAAGAATTTAAAGAAAGTAATAAACCTGTGGTTGCCAATATTATTTTAAACGAATTTTTCATTTCTCTTTATCTTTATTAAAAACCAACATTTAAACCTAAAGTGTATGTCCTTGGTCTTGGATATAACTTAAAGTCGATACCATCTGTTAACTCAGGATCTATCCCTTTATATTTAGAGATTACGAACACATTCTGGCAGTTGGCCGTAATTCTTAAATTGGTATTGCTATTTTTAAATAACTTACCGGCATCGTAAGCCAGGCCAAGGTTATCCATTTTTAAGAATGAAGCATTTTTAACGTAGTAATCACTTAAATACTGACTTGTTGTGAAGTTGGTGTTTAAGAAATCTACACCAGCATTGTTAATTAAGCCCGCAGCACTAAGAATATTGTTTTTGATACCAAAGTTCGATGAAACGTTATCATAAACATAATTGCCTAGGTTAGCTCTCAATACGGTACTAATGGTCCATTTTTTATAACTGAAGGCCGTGTTGAATCCCAAGGTAATTTTAGGATCAGGCGACTTATAAAAATACTGATCGCTTGAGTTAACCACACCATCGCCATTTGAATCTTCATATACGCCTTCCAATGGCTTTCCGGCACTATTATATACCTGTTTGTAAACAAAGAAGGCACCAGGAAGCTGATTTACAGCATTGTATTTAATGGTAATCCCTGTTCCACCAGAAATATCACCAGCACCTTGCTTACTTCCAGGATCAGGATTTAGGGTTAAATTGGTTACCTTTCTTTTGTTATAAGCGGCATTAAAGCCAAAATCCCATGAAATGTTTTCTGTTTTGATCGCTGCAAAATTCAAGCTAAACTCCGCTCCTCTTACATCCATATTACCCACATTGGTAATCAGATTATTGTTAAAGTTTGTTCCTACAGGAATGTTCACAGTAGCCAATAAATCTTTTGTTTTTTTATAATAAACGTCTATTGCACCGTAGATTCTTCCTTTGAAAAAGCCATAATCTAAACCAGCATTATAGGTTGTTGTGGTTTCCCATTTTAAATCCGGATCGTAGGCAGAAGGTGCATAATAATCGTAAAAAGTATCACCAATCTGGTACTGGCCCGTATTACTATTGGAATAATATTTGGCCAAATAACTATAATCACCAACGGTATCCCCATCTTTATTACCGGTTTCACCATAACTTAACCGCAGTTTTAAATCAGAAACAGCCTTACTTTCCTTTAAGAAGTTTTCGCCTGCAATTCTCCAGGTAAAACCAACCGAAGGGAAATAACCCCAACGATTTTCGGCAGCAAACCTTGATGATGCATCTGCACGCATGGTTCCCGAAAGGATATATTTATCGGCTAAAGTGTAAACCAACCTTCCGTAGTAGGATAACAATTTGTTACGGTCAACAGAGAATGGAAACTTAGGTGTTGTTCTTAACACACCTGTTGCACTATATTCGTTAAAGCTATAGTTTGTTTTAGCATTATCATAATAACCATAACCAGCAGTTACGTCAAAACGGCTTCTGATGCTAGTTACATCTTTGGCATAGTTTAAATAAAACTCTGATACTTTATTGTTGGATGTATTCAGCGATTGAGTAGAAGATCCGTTAGTTGAAAAGCTTGTAGCAGCAAATGCTGGAACAAAAATACGTCCAGCTCCCTTAGAAACGTCGTAACCTAAATTTAAGTTAGCATGTAATTCTGGTAAAAAATGGAAAGAATAGTCGAATCTTACATTTCCAAAGCTTCGGGCAGCGTTTCCATTATTATTTCTTAACATAATCTGCGCTACCGGATTTCTTGGTGCATTAGGATTTAAGGTTCCATCTGCTCTTAGCCATTCGAAATAATTTCCAAATTGATTATTTGCGGTAACCGATTGCGTTGGATCAAATTGGATCGCATTGGCGATGGCATTATTGTTATCATTCGCAAAGTGAGATTCGGTTAATGTCCCTTTCAGGCTTAAATCGATTTTTAAGTGATCGGTGAATAATCTTGGAGAAATCGTAATGGCTCCTGTAGCCCTGTTAAACCTATCGGTAATTAACAAACCTTGCTGATCTAAGTAACCTGCAGATACACGATAGGGAACCCCATGAAATTTACCTGCAATACTGAGATTATTATCAGTAGCAAAGGCATTTTGAAAGATTTCATCTTGCCAATCAGTATTTGCTTTTCCTAAAAGCGAAACAAATGTTTTGCCTGCATCATAGGCAGCGGTTGGATTGGCATTTACAAAAGTACGAATTTGATCTGCCGAGAGCACATCTACCTTTTTTGCAATGGTTGCAACAGAATTATTGGTACTGAAATTAATTACAGGCGCACCTGTACCCCCCTTTTTAGTGGTAATTAAGATTACGCCATTGGATGCTCTCGAACCATAAATTGCTGTAGCATTTGCATCCTTCAACACGGTAAAAGTCTCTATATCATTCGGGTTGATCAACGATAGGGGACTAGGTGCGTTATCAATTGATTTTCCACTGAAAGGCACTCCGTCTATAACAATTAAAGGATCGTTACTGGCATTTAAAGAAGCTCCTCCACGGATACGGATCTGACTACCAACCCCTGGCTGGCCGCTACTGCTAATAATGTTAACCCCTGCTACCTTACCTTGAATTAATTGTTCAGGCGTTGTAATCGTTCCTTTTTGAAAATCTTTGGCACCTACTGTAGTGATTGATCCGGTTAAGTTTTTCTTTTCTGCAGTACCATAACCGATTACCACTACCTCATTCAGTTTTTGTGCGTCAGGCACCAATTGAAAATTAACAGTAGCATTTCCTGAAATGCTTACGGCTTTGTCAAGGGTTTGATAACCGATAAAACTTACAGACAGTGTTATCGAACCATTCGATAAACCTGCTAGTTTATAATTACCATCAGCATCGGTTGATGTACTTCTTGTTGTTCCTTTTACAACTACAGAAGCGCCAGGTAATGGCAGGCCGGTTTCATCAAGCACTTTACCAGATACCGATCCGGTTTGTGCTTTTACCATTAATGCTGAAAAAACTAACAGCACCAAAAGCCCCTGTTTTAACAGGTAAAATACTCTCATATTTGAAGCTCGTTTAAGTATAAAAATTTGGTTAAATATTATAGTGATTTACACACAGGTCTAATTTACAGCTGTTAATGATATTTCAAAATTTATTTAAAAAATATATTTCGGGCTAAAATATCGGCAAGAAAATCAGCATAAAATTTAGCTTTTTCTTGTATGTAAAAATCTATATTAAATAATTGTTAATTTTTTAATTAATTGATAATCAACATATTAAAAATGTTAAATTTAAATTTAAAGTGTAATTATTACACTAAGCCATTTTTAACGCTTTTTTCGGGAACGTTCCCGAAAAAATTGAATCAAAATTCGGTCAATTTTCGGGAACGTTCCCGAAAATTGATCAAAATTCTGCGTATTTTACACTAAGTGAAGAAATTTTTTGAAAATTTCAGGCGAAAAACAAGCTCGTTTTTTGAGCCTTTTTTTAGCCATTTGCGGTTGAATTCCGCTTGATAATTTTAGACACTAAAACCACCTCGTTTGGCAGATTTTTATCGGCATGATTATCTAAAATAGTAAACAATAATTTAGCCGCTTCCTCTCCTATTTCGGTGGCTGGTTGGGTAATGGTGGTGAGTGAAGGATTTAACAAGGGAGCAATTTCCAAACTGGAAAAACTGATCACTTTTAAATCTTTTGGGATGTTGATCTTGAGATCGTAACAAGCATAATAAGTAGCAAAGGCCAAACGTTCTACCGAGGTAAAAACACCATCGGGCTTTAATTGCGTTAAAGCCTCTTTAATGATAATGCTATTTTCTTCGTAACTGTTGCTGCAATCTATCACCAGGTTTTCTTCAAAAGGAATCTGGTGTTTAGCCAATGCATCAAGATAGCCCTGCATACGGGTTTTACCTATTGATAAACTTTTATTAACCACCAGGTAGGCAATTCTATTGCAGCCCTGCTCTATTAAATGTTCTGTAGCCAGAAAACTGCTGTTATAATCATTGGTAATTACCCTTGGCGTATCAATATCTTCATAAATCCGGTCGAAAAATACCAGCGGTAATCTTTTACTGCCAAATTTATTAAGGTAATTATGATCGTTGGCTTCTCCGGAAACCGACATGATAATGCCATCGGCCCTACCATTATGTAAGTGGCGAATGAAAGTTACTTCCTTTTTATATTCATCATCTGTTACGTAAATCAGAATATGATAACCGTTTTCCCTGGCTACCCGCTCAATACCGTGAATGGCCTGCGAAAAATAGTTGTTGGCCAGTTCGGGTACAATAACCGCAATGGTTTTGCTTTTTTGCTCCCTTAAATTACTGGCGTAATGGTTGGGCTGATAGTTTAATTCTTTCGCCTTGGCTAATATACGCTCTTTGGTAGCACCGTTAATGTCACTATTATCCCTAAAAGCCCTCGAAATTGTAGAAGTAGATAAATTTAATGCTTCTGCTAACTTCTTAATATTAATACTGTCCATCTTTGGCTATTAAACCCAATTAGTTTGAATAAACGCTGTAAATATAAACTATAAATGTCCGAAATATTTTATAAGCTTTAAAATTATACATTTCGCATTCAATTTATAAGCTCGGCATTGCGCTATAAAATCCAGTAATAAAAGGGGTTGATGCAACCATTGGTAAAATACTTTAAATAAATATTCATTTTTTTTAAAACAAAAAGCATCTTTACCGCATTAATCATTCATACGCTCCTAATCATCTTCTCGTTTATCGGCTGAAAACAAAACAATATGAAATAAAATTATAAAATGAGAAATAAGAAAATACTCATCGCTGATGATGACGAAGGAATTGTTGATGCTGTGACGATGATTTTGGAAGTGATGGGTTATGATGTTGAGTTTACATATGATGGCGGGGCAGTTATAGATGCAGTAAAAAACAAGCCGGACCTGATTATGCTAGATATCTGGATGAGTGGACATGATGGCAGGGATATCTGCAAACAGCTTAAAAACGACCCTCAATTTAAGGAAATTCCTATTTTAATGATCTCAGCCAGCAGAGACATCAGACAATCTGCACTTGATGCCGGTGCGAATGATTTTATGGAAAAACCATTTGAGATGGATTCTTTACTGAATAAGGTAGAAGTATTATTGAATTAGCTTGCCGTCACCCTGACCTGTAGCGGAGCGGAAAGCTACGAAGTAAACCGAGCCTTAAGCGAGCTCACCGGAGGTAATTTATTTCAGGGCCCTTTGAACGATGATCCTATTTGGAAAATTAATAATGATGAATCAATATTAAAAGAATTGCAGTTAAATGGATCCTGAAACAAGTTCAGGATGACGAGCATAAGGAAGGCCTACATAATAGAATCTTAATGGTCAAACTTTCTGTTAATCAATCTCCTTAAAATAAATCCGTTCAGGCAATTGCTTAAAAACAAACTCCGTTACATGACAAAGCCAAAGTTTATGGTTCTTAAATTCTCCTCTAAATTTTTCTAACAGATAGTCGCCACCACCACCCAAATTTTCTTCGCGGGCATAAACAAGATCTAAAATTTCGGCATCTTCAATAGGCGTATCAGCCATCAGTAATTTGCATTCATTCCCGGCAGCCGCTATCCAGTTTAATAATTCATCGGCACCTTCTACCATTTGTAAATCGGCTATACCTCCACCCCATTCGGGTATATCGGCATACCATTCGTGCTTTGCATTTTTATAAAAACGAATTGCTCTTTCCATATTTTGTAAAGAAAAAAAATCTAGCTCAATAATCCTGATAAAAATCACGAAATTTAGGTCATTGCATGTCTGATTTAATTCCACCGGTTTTAAGAAAAATAATTCATATTGATATGGATGCTTTTTATGCATCTGTAGAGCAACGCGATTTTCCTGAATACCGGGGAAAGCCTTTAGTGGTTGGTGGCAAGCCCGATAGCCGTGGTGTGGTTTCAACAGCCAGTTACGAAGCCCGGCAATATGGAATCCGCTCGGCAATGTCGAGCAGTAAAGCTTACCAGCTTTGCCCGACAGCAATTTTCGTATACCCACGTTTTGATGCCTATACCGCAGTTTCGAAAGCGCTTAGGGAAATTTTTAGTCGGTATACTGATATTATAGAACCCCTTTCATTGGATGAAGCTTACCTTGATGTAACGGAAGACAAGCTCGGAATCGGGTCGGCTATTGATATTGCCCAATCTATTAAAGATGCGATTAAAAATGAGTTAAACTTAACCGCTTCTGCAGGAGTATCCATCAATAAATTTGTGGCCAAAGTAGCATCAGATATGAACAAACCAGATGGTCTAACTTTTATTGGTCCATCAAAGATTGAAGCTTTTATGGAAAAACTCCCGGTAGAAAAATTCTTCGGGGTAGGCAAGGTTACCAGCGCCAAAATGAAGGCCATGCAAATTAATACAGGTGCAGATTTAAAAAAATTAACAGAAGCCCAGCTTGTAGCCCAATTCGGTAAATCGGGTAGGTTTTATTATAAAATTGTTCGTGGTATTGATGAACGCCCCGTTCAGTCGAATCGCGAAACCAAATCAGTTGGTGCAGAGGATACCTTTCCCGAAGATACCAATGAAGATTCGGTGATGCACGATCTGCTGAAACAGATCAGTGAAACCGTGGCCAAACGTTTGGAAAAATATCAACTCAGTGGAAAAACGGTAACCTTAAAAATCAAATTTGCCGATTTTAAATTGATTACGCGCAGCCGGTCTTTTGCTGCACCGATAAACAAAGCAGAGATAATTTATACTGAAGCGATAAAACTTTTGGAAGAGGCTGCTATTGGCCTGACACAGGTACGGTTGTTAGGTATTACCTTATCTCGGTTTTATGATGATGTAGAAATAGAAAAGCCAGAAAGTAATCAGCTGGAGTTTGAGTTTTAATCAGATAAATTGTCATTGCGATGAGCTATTTCAGCCGAAGAAGTAATCTTACAACAAACGCTATGATTTTATTTCGGTCGGTGAGACACCAACCGATAGGATAATTTTCTAGTTTAAAAACACCAATTTTCATTTGGAGCGCAAGGCCAGTACAAATCAATAAGTTTCTTCCCGTTTTATGCTTTTACGCTTCCTCGTACCTCGTTGCTGCAGGGTAACGCTGCAACCGGGGCTAGGTGGCTACAACAGTATTTCATTTGTGGGGGTTATAAGGTGCAGAAACCCCTGTTACTAAGCCCGATTGCAATGTAAAGCCCGCATCCCGATTTTTTTTCAATCGGGAGAGGACTTGGAATGAAAAGCGGGACTGCACACCGCCAAGAACCACTTGTCCTATCATTTTCTAATCCCAAAACACGAATATCAATTGAAGCGCAACGCCTGTGCAATACAGAAAGTTTCTTCCCGTTTTACGCTTTTACGCTTCGCTTCCTCGTACCTCGTTGCTGCAGGGTAACGCTTCAACCGGGGCTAGGTGGCTACAACAGTATTTCATTTTCTTGGTTGTTGGGTGCAGAACCTTTGTTCCTAAACCTGATTGGAGCGAACACGAAGTGCAACGGAGTAAAGCGTAAAGCAGGATTAACGGCCTCCAAGAACCACAGGCCAGTCATTTTCTAATTCTAATAGCTATTCAAATAACTTTTTTTGCTTGTATACATACAACTGTCTATTTGGTCTGTGGGGACACAGACCAAGGATAACACAAAAAAGGCCCTGCAACTAGATGCAGAACCTTTGATTGTTAATTTTAAGGGATAAGATTTTATTTGCCAGCTAATTTATCGGCAAACATTTTCATGTAAAAACCACCGATTACACTACGGGCTTTAAAGTTATCGCGGATACCGGTATTCGAATCATAAAAATCGTTTAACGGCACCCTCGATTCGGTTTCAATGGCATGTTTGTACACCGGATGCACCAAAGCCTCAAATTCTTTTTGGGTCGGGGCAAAAGTGGCCGTCCATAAAATCCAGTCGTTTTTAGTGTAGGCTTTTCTGCTATCCAACGGAATACCGTACCTGTTTTGTTTAGTCAGGTAATATTTGGTTTCGGTATCATAAATTTTCTGCGGAAAGAGGTTTAAGTCCAGAACCTTATCCCAAACCAGGTTATATTTCTGGCTCCAGGTATCTTTATTATTAAAAGTTAAGGCATAGTGATCACCTGCATCGGCCATTTCTATCCATTTTGGCACCATGCTTTCGGCTATGTTCCTATATTTTTTGGCCACATCATCATACCCCAATGTTTTCGCCATTTGAGCATAACAGGCAATGCCTACAATTGCTTTTACCGATAAATTGGCATTACGGGCCAGGTGACCAGCAAAATCATCGGTACACAGTTGTGTTTTTGGATCTAAACCTTCTTTGGTTAAATAATCAACCCAGGTGGTTAAGGTTTTCCAATGTGCTTTGGCATAATTGGCATTTCCCTGTGCTTTGGCAATTGCTGCAGTTAAAATAATCATATTACCCGATTCTTCTACAGGCATTGGCTCGCCATAAGTTTGTCCGTTTGCCAAAGGATAGGTACCTAAATCGTGTGCTGCCCAAGGGTGAGGATATTTTCCACTTTCGCTGAAATAGAAAATCCCGTTCAACATGCCCTGTAATAACTCCGGGTTATAAATCAGGTATAATGGTGCCGAAGGGTAAGTTACATCAACAGTGTTAATAAAACCACCACTATTGTTTTCTTTAGATAACCATAAAATTTCACCCTGCGGGCTCTTTACCAAAGTATGTGCAGCAATGCTCTGGCGATAAGCTAAAACACATAAATCTGCGTATTCTTTACCACCTGATTTTAAGGCATCAGCATATAAATTTTGATTAAAAGCCTCGCATTTCTGAATCACGGTTTTGTACTCGTCTGCAGCAGCGCTTAGTTGTGATTCGATGGTTTCTTTACCTGAGGTATTCCACCACGGCCTTAAATTTTTATTGAAGTATTGAACAGAATAAATTTCATCATAACCCAATTCAACATATTTTTCTACCGCAGCTTTACCTACCAGTCCGAAAGGGATAACGGTATTTAATGCGAGCATTTTACCCTGTTTAGCCGTTGAAGCCGAATTTCCTTTTCTAAAAGCATCAGCAGCATCCTTTTCGGTCGTTACAAACTGGATGGCATTGCTTGTTTTTGGCGCAGCCACATAAAAGTAACCCCAATCAATGCGCATATCATCACTTGCTTTCTGAAGAACTGGCTGTTCTACTGTACCCGTTTTTAATACCGATAATTTGGCCGTGCTATATTTACTTGTTGTAACTTCTTGAGTAGGGCGGTAAACCGCAATGTTTGACGATGCACTGAGGTATACTTTTACCTGGTGGGTTTTACCATCATTTGCTTTTACCTGATAGGAGACGTAAGAAACCGGACGTGCAAATAAACCCAAATCGTTCATTAACAATGGAGAGGTAAAAGTTAATTTTAAATCTATTTTGCCGCAGGTAAAGTTATAAATGGTTTGTGTGGCATTAATATCGACACTTTTTTGTTTAGCTATCTGTACTTTTTCGGCATTATCCTTTAATTTGTCTACTAAACCAAAATCAAGAAAACGCCCCCCGGCAGTATTAATCAGGTGGATGGCCATTACATTCGATCCGGCTTTTAAGGCATTTTTATCGCTATTGTTTAAGGCAATGTATTGGAAATTATTGGTCCAACCTTCTTTGGTATATATTTTCTTCCCGTTTAGGTAAACCTCAATATTATCATCGTGATTGATCTTTAAAAACAGTTCGTTTATTGATGCAGGGTTAGCTACGTTAAAGGTTCTTCTTACCCAGATATCGTGCGATTTCCACAATGTTTTCACATTTTTGGCATCGTCTCCTATTGGTGCAGCACCTGTTTGCCAGTTATTGGCCATGTAATTTGTAGCTTTCCAATCCCCCTGTGGTTCGGTTTCTGTATATTTTACTTCGTAAGCTTTTTCATCTGAAGCAGGTACAACCGTTTTGTAGGTAGTGGTTTCTTTACCTAAAAAACGATAAATACCACCATCCACATTAATCATTCCTAAAAGAGAATGATCGGCACCCGTCCAATGTTGGGTAGAAGATTCGTTTAATTTATCCGTGTTAGACCAAATACTAAAATAGGTATTGTGCGTAATTAAGGGATAAGCTGGCGCCTTTCGCTCTTGTGCTTTTAGCAAGCTGGCTACAAACATGCAGCCCAGTATGCCTAAAAATTTTAAAGTGTTGGTTGTGTTCATAATTTGTGTGTGTATTGAAATCTGAATTTATATTATGGTTAGATACAGCGTTAGTTAAACGTTTTACTAATGTATAAAATATAATTTAATTTTTGCAGAGGAAGTCGACTTTTAATTGTCTAAATGACATTTAAAACTAAAACCTCAAAAAAATACATGAAGTTTTTAGGCTCCATGTATTTTTCGAATGGTGTGTAAAACCTATTTAAACTAAGGCTGTTTTTTGTTGATTGTCCACTCGGCCAATTGAAATATACGGCTACCCCTGTTTGCTTTGATATACAAACGATAAAATTTATAGGCTATATAATTATCAAAGTGGAAAAGCTTGGTTTGCTTTCTGCTTGGCCCGCTATTTTCATTTGCCCATGGGCACACTGTTACGGTATGCAGATCGGTATACTGAATACCATCTAACGATCCCTGTAAAATCCAGTATCTCGGATCGCGGTCGGCGGCATCGTTACCCGAAGTCATGGTATACGCACCCACTACTTGTGGCGTATTAAGTTCGAAAGTACAACGTTGCGTACCATCAAAACCAGCCTGCAAAAATTTAGTATTGATATCCTGATCGACAAGTTTACTAGATCCCTCAGCAGAATTGGGACCGGCACCTGCCTCGAGGTTAACCGAAAATTTACCGCCAATGGTTTTCATGTAGTTTTCGCCGTATTTGGTTGGATCGAAATTAGGGTCAACCACTTTCAGATTAATTTCTTTAGTTGCAGCGTAGCCCTGTCCATTACGGATGGTTAAAATTACCCGGTAAGTCCCCGGAAAACGGTACACGTGTTTAGGCGAAACTTCAACCGAAGTACTATCATCACCAAACTGCCACAACAAGGTTTTATAATTTTTGGGATCGGCCGTAAACTGCACCTCCTGGTATTTTGCCGGGTCTGGTATTTTATAATCGAATGCTACCAGTGGTTTAGGCTCTTCTACTACCGGAACAACCTCTTCCGTACTGCTCTTTTTGCACTTTACCATTAACACCATGATAAGGAGTAACACGGTACAGATGCTCCATAATCTTTTCATATTAGTTTTCATATCTATTTATGTTTATGGGGTTGGAAATAATTGTGTTCTTGGAATAGCCCTTTTACCTGTTATACCTGCTGATGGTACTTCATATTCGAGATAAGCCTGCTGGCCGCCCACATTTTCGCGGTGATGCGCTTCAATTCTATATTTAATACCACGCTCTAAACGGATGGTGGCCTTTCTCTCTGGTTTATCCCACTGTGTGGTATAATCATCAATAATCGCTTTACCATTAATATATAACCGCGATCCATCATCCCAACGGGTTTGATAGAAAATATAATCGCCCCTTACGGGTGCCAGGAACTCTCCGCTCCATTTTGAGGCAAAATTATCCCTGCTTAAAGATACTCCGGCGGTATTTTTAACGTTATCCGGCCATCCGTCGCCCGAAAACTCTATTGTACCATCAATACGGGTAGCAAAAGGCTCACGTCCGTCATCAGGGGCCAACTGGGTATTGGTATAGTATTTCGCAATTAAACCAGTACCGTTACCAATAATCGGAGAATTGTTATCGAGGTTTACACTCGGATCTACCACCACAATTACTTTACCTTTTGTGGGGTGAATAACATGGTTGGTATTATCGCTAAGACTTAAAGCAAAGGCGAATTTTTTATTGGCTACAATGTTGGCATCGAAAACCGGCCATGGAATGGACAATCTGACTATTGCATTGCTTGCCCCGGTGTTAAACCTTACCAAAGTATCGAGGGTAAAATCTTTAGCCGCCAGGTGAACAGCATTTATAAGTGTACCTGCAGAAAGTAAGGTAGCAATGGTATCGATATTATCTTTGATCTTAACATTAAAGGCTGTTGTAGGCGCATTATCCAAACTGATAATCAATGGAATGGTAACCCCTGCAGGCCCAACCTGATAATTTGGTCCCTGCGTAACGGTATAAGTACCACCGCCTTGAAAAGTAAGATAATGCACATCACTTTGTTTTAATAAATCGGAGGTATTAATGATAACCAGAATTGTAGATTTACCGCTGGCAATTTTGTTGCCTTTGCCCGGTGCCGATAGCTTTAAGGCAAAAACCACTTTCTTACCCAGGTAGCGTTCCAGTACAGATCTGCGCACAATGGCTACACCCTCGGCATTATCGGTACCGTAAGTTACATTAATTACATTGGGGTATTCTACCGCTGCCGATGGCATGAGTACCGCATTGGTTAAGCCTCCGTTATTGATTAACTGGGTAACAGTATCATTATTTAAGGTTAAACCTACTTGAAAAGCTTCTTCAGCAATACCCGAAAGGGAGATTTTGAAAGGCACTTTTACAAACTGGTTATCCATCGTTACGTTGCCTACCACAATCCCTTCACCTGTAATGCTTTTACCGGCCGGATCGGGCAGTTTCAAATCTTCTATCTGCGATTCTTTACATGAATAGGCACCAACAATGATGGTTAAACCTATTAACAGGGCGTATATAATTTTTTTCATTTTTGATATTTTTAAATGATCAGCAAAATTTTATTGATCTAACCAAACTCTTCCGTCAAGCGCCCAGGTTTGCTTGTTGGCTATTTTTAACCAGTTAATTACCTGAACGGGTATATCGGATGTTTGGGGAACCAGCACCGCCAAAGTACTGGCAGAAGGCGGACAGATCAGATCGTTGAAGTTTTCCCAAACATATGCCCCTTGCAATTTGAAATCGCGTGCCTGAGATGAAAGATCAATCATTTTATCGCCATTTCCATCGGTAGCTGGCCAGTAGCCAACTAAATAGTTATAAGATGGGTGACTTTGATCGATAGCGGTTTCGCAAGCATATTGCTGAATTACCCCATCTGGTACACTTAACTTAAAGAAACGGATATCACTAACATATACATCAGGTTCTCCGTGCCCCTGTCCATTTAGGTAACCCAGTTTAAGTGCGTTAGTATTGGCCAGTGAGCCTGAAGCGGTTATTTCCAGCTCGTTGTTAAAAGTACCATTGGTGTAGGTACGGATAAATCTTTGATTGCCACGTTGCTCTAATTTAACCGAAAGGTTTTCCCAACGCCCCTGAATGAGGTCGCCGCCTCTGCATTGCCTATAATCGCCATCTTTCGTACCTCTCCACTCAAAATACCAGTAACGGTCTTCGAGATAGATTACCCATCCCACGCTTGGGTGCCCACTCGACCATTCGTTACGCTTACCCAAAATGCTTGGCCAGAAAAACTGATCTTTGTTTTTCTTCACCTTAAGCTCAATGGTCATTTTGGTGGTATCATCGATATTATAAACATTGGCATCGGTTCCTGCAATTTCCGCCCTAATATCCTGCCCAACCAGTTTAACCGTTTTACCCAAGTACCTGTTGCCGGTAAATGGCTTCACAAGGATCCTTTTCTTATAGCTTGCACTGTAATAAATCACAAAAGCGTTGTTGGCTGTTTTACTAAAAATGGTTTGATCGTCAGCATTTGGAGGAAGTGTAAATGCACCTCCATCGCTTGAAGCAATTACCACCAACCAATCTTCGTTTGCATAGTTTTTACGCTTTTTTAAAGCAGAAATGATCTCCCCTACTTGGGTATCAAATTTCTCTATAGCTGCTTTGTAGGCAGGAAATGAATTGTCATAACCAGAAGCAATACCGGATTTATCTACATCTGTAAAATGCCCCACCACTACCGAAGCAGTATCGGTATTGAGCTGGTTAATTACCGCAGCTTTTACCTGGTCATCGCCAGCTAGCAGATCGCTGATATCGGCCCCAGTAGTTAAGCTCTTAAATACTGCTGAAGAGGTATAAGCTGCAATTTTAGTTTGTGGCCTGCTTTCTTTAATCCGTTTAAAAATAATCGGATAATTCTGCAGGTTATTATTGGTCAGCGCGTCATCATTTACCAAACTTTTACTTTTCTTTACTCCGGTTAACATATTTGCCCAGTTACTCGCATTCTGCGTAGCCTCCGGTTCATTTAAGGCTACCCAGCTGTAAATAGAAGTAGGCAGTAAAGCGGTAATATTGGGAATATTGGCCGCAGCTACAGATTGTCCTCTTGCGCCATCAACAATCAGGTACAAAACCTTGCGGCTGCCGTACCTTACCTTTGTGGTATCAGTACCATCTTTAGCGGTAAGCGTCCTATCGAAATCTTTGTTACAAGAAAATATCGCGGTTGCAATTATTGCGGCCATTACACCAATCAATAATTTATATTTTTTTATTGTGCTCATCTTAATTTATGTTTAACTACGCTTATTCAATAGTTACTCTTACCATGTTGTTATAGGGCTGATTATCGAAACGATAAAAGCCACCAATCAGCAATAATGCTTTTTTACCATCGGCAGATTTGGTTTCAATCACATCAGAAAGACCACCAGAAAATGGTCCGGTAGTATTATATCCAGGTGCAAGCAGTCCTGTTGGTGTAAGCACCATAAAACCATTTCTCGTTACATTGTTGTACTTTTTAAAATCGCCGCTTACTACAATCAACCCGTTCGAAATCTGGCGGGCAAAGTAAGGATAGCCACCTTCAAAGAATCTGGCATTGAAAGACTCATCCAGACTACCATCTTCATTAATGAGCGCCATTCCGTTTACAGGTTTGCCATTGTATTTTGTAAATGCCCCAGTAATAAAGTATTTTCTGGTAGTGGCATTATAGGTAAGCGATGTTATTCCATTATCTACCCCACTACCCGGATTAAAGCTCTGATCAACCGTTCCGTTGGCTGCCAGTCTTAATATCTTTACAGCGGGTTGCCCATCGAAAGTACTGAAGTTTCCAAAAACCATTAGTTTTTCGAAGTTGGCTGCATCGGTATGCATATAGGTATCAATAGGGCCATTTGCACTTACATTACCTTTATTGGTTGCGGTATTAAAACGATAGGTTTTATCCAGCGAACCATCTAAATTGAATCTTAAAATCTGGCGGATTTCGGTACTATCCAGAATAACCGTATCGCGTGTAGAATCATAATTATCTTTATCGTAAGTACGTTTTACATAGTACCTGAAATTACCTGTTGCCAATATTTTTCCCTGATGCGGATAAATGCGGCTGATAAATTCGTTGGTACCGCCATTAAATTTCGGAAACCATTTTTGGGTAACAGTATCAGTTAATGTTGGTTTCTTTTTGGTTTGTATTTTAATGGTATCTATAGCACCGTTAGGGTATAAACTGGTAATGTTACTGATGTTTTCGGTACGCTGATTGTAACCGCTAAAACCGCCGGCTATTATAAACCTTCCACCAATTTCGATTACCCGCGATAATGAGCCATTAGCACCTCTGCCCGTTCTGAAGGTACGGTCGTAATCGCCATCCAACGATGTTCTAGCGATACGATTAATGTTGGTAATAATCCCTTTATTATCGTAGTTATTAAAAGCACCAATTACCAACGCACGACCATCCTGCATTTCGTAAAACTGGCTTACGTAACCGTTTGCACCTGCTGTTGCTTTCCAGGTAATATCATTTTTGATAATGCCTGTTACCGTAAACTGCGGACCAAGGATTAACTGATCGCCAATGGCAATTGAAGTAATCCCCGTACTGCCTGCATCGGGCACCTTAACGGTAATTTCGCTTGCGGTTACACTTAACACCTGTGCTTTTTCGCCGTTAAACATAAAGGTTAACTGATCTTTATAGGCTAAAAGCCCGGTAGCTTTAAGGGTAACCGTTGTGCCTACAATGCCTTCTGCAGGTACAGGCGGTAAAGTCTGGCTTATACCAATACCCAATGCAGCCTTTCCATCTGCATAGGGATCGCTACCCAATTCTTCTTCTTTTTTACATCCCTGAATAACCAGGCCGCAAAGAAAAAATACGATTAGCATGTATTTTATTTTTTTCATGTTTTTGTTTTTTTTAAAATGATAACAGGCTAATTATTTGTTACTTGGTGTTAAACCGGTATTGTACACATCGTTAAAAAACTCATAGAGGCTAAATCCGAGGTATGCACCCTGGTAACGCAAGGTGTGCACCATACCGTTGGTAGGCTTGATATCCGACGATGCTACATAACTGATGTACCAATTGTCGTTCGGCTTTGAAATATCAGGTATATATGAAAACACCAATTGCCTGTAGCCGATGTACTTAATCCCATTGGCACTGTTATACACCACCCCTATGTTCGAAACATCGTTGTTATAATCGTAATGAAGGGCACCCGGATAAATGCTTTTTAAATCCATATCAATCTGCGGATAATCTTTTAATGCATTTACTCCTTTAAACATGTAGCGTTGCAGGTATTTGCGCCAAATTAGCGGGTTAATCTGATCAAGCGTTTTCACGGTATCCTTTCCAGCTTCGTAAAGCATCTGATTTAAAGAAAGTAATCTTGGGTTTTTATTCCTGTCGTTGGTATGGATATCGCCAATGGTCCTTTTAATCACATCATCGTCGAAAGCAAAAAAAGTAAAGTTTTCTTTGCTGAACTGCTCTTCCATACCAGCCAGTTTAACAACTTGCGCTACGGTGTCGAACGGAACTTTTTTATCTTTCAGGTACTGCAGCATACTGCCCTGATAATCGGGATTGGCCCTACCCCCATCAATATAATATTCGTCACGTTTACAAGCGTTTAACAAGAGTAAAAGTGCTGCACATATCATCATTAGCTTTTTCATATCTTCTTCTTAATTTTTTTAATCAAATTAATTACCGCCGTTAACCCAGTACTCGTTTAGTACCATATACGGGTTGTTGTTTAGTGCACTTGAGTTTATTGGCCAGGTCCATGCACCACGGCTAAATTTATCTGCCGTTAGTACGTTGTACGACCATTGGTTGCTTAAAATTCTTTTGGTACGCACCAGGTCGAAGTAATGGTGACCTTCGCCAATCAGCTCTCTCGATCTTTCGTAAAAGATAAAATCTTTAAGGGCCGAACCGCCACCGCCAGTATATTTAGAGGCTTGTGCACGATCTCTAACCATATTTAGCAGTTTGATCGATTCTGCATCTTCGCCCAGGTTGGCCAGTGCTTCAGCAGCCAGTAATATTTCGCCACCATACCTGAAAACCATGAAGGTGTTATCGGGATTGGCATCTTCCTCGCCGGTAGAAAAGGAGTTCTGTGCAAACTTCAGCATCATGAACTTTCCGTTGTCGGCGAAAATATCTTCATTAAACCAGCTGGTAATCCGCTTGTCGCTACCATCCTGAAAAAGTTTTTGCATGTATTCTCCACGGTAATAAGCAAAACTTACACGGTGGGTATATTCTGGTCTTTTATACGGATAGTGAAGAAACATATCCGCAATTGGAGCAATATTTGCGTTTGCATCGCCATAGTTAATACTGCGGTAAAACTCAAATAAACTTTCATCCGAACGTCCTTTTACTACGGTTGCCCACTCGTTAATTGGCAATAAACGGTACGCATTACTTGCAATGAGCTCTTTACCTAAATCGGCTGTTTCCTGATAGTATTTCTGGGCATTGTTAGGATCGAAACCTGCATTCCACATGTTCATTTCCATCATCAGCGCCACAATACTGCCCCTGCTTGCACGTACTCCTTTTAATGATGGGTCGGTGTAAGTCCAGGCGATACTGTTTTTATAAGTTTTTAAATCAGCGATACATTTATTCAATACTGAAACAAAGTTTTCTCTTGGTTGCGCTGCAGAGTGAAATGCATCGGTATAATACACCACATTGCCGTATAAACGTACCATGGTGAAATAGCTCAGCGAGCGGATAAATGCTGCTTCGGCCTTGAAGGAATTTTTCTCACTTTCTGACACACCTGGAATGCCTTCATCCAGTTTGGCAATTAAGATATTGGCCCCCTGAATGGCCTGGTAATAAGCCGTCCAGTCGGTAATACGACTAAAATTGTAGAAATCCCATGGCCTGCCGCCAGAAATTAAAAATAAGAGGTTGTTTTTACCTAAAATCTCTACAAACTCACGAGCGGGTGCTAAATCCGATTGACTCTCATAAAGTACTTCGCCTGAACGGTACTCACCAGTGGCACCAATAAAGTGGGTTTCGTTGTACTTGCTAAAAACAATGCGGGATAAATTGTAAATATTGGCCACCACGTCTTCTTTTGACTGGAAGAAATTGTTTCCGGTTAGTTTATCGAGTGGTTGTACATCTAAAAACTTTTTACAGGAAGGCAAACAGAAAGTTGCCGCCATAATTATAGTATAAATGATAACTTTTTTCATAATAATATTGATTAGTTGCCTGTATTAAGTTCTAAGTTTAAACCAAGGTTATAGGTACGCGGAACCGGGTAACCGTTTGAAATATCGCGACCTAATGTGGTTACGTTTTCTGGGTTAGGGCCACTATATTTCGAAAAGGTAATCAGGTTGTTGGTAGAAGCATAAATCCGCAACTGGTTCAGACCAAATCTGCTGATCCATTTTTTATTGAACATATAAGAAAGTGTTACATTACTCACTTTTAAATAGCTTCCGCTTTCCTGCCAAAGGGTTTGGTCGGCACGCAGAGGCTGAATCTGATCGAAACGGGCATAATCATAAGGGTAAGGGTATTTAGCTACATCGCCAGGTGCTCTCCAGATATTCAGATCGTTTAAAGGCACTACCGAGGTTAGCGAGAAAGGGTTACGCATAATGGCAATCCTATCGGCCAGGGCATTGTTTAAGATCGTCCGGTCTGCAGTATAGGTTGCATACACATTTAAACCCCAGTTTTTATACCTGATGTTGGTAGATAAACCTCCTGTAACCAGAGGCTGCGAATTGCCGGTAATTTCATAATCGCGGTTATCTAAAATATAATCGCCGTTAACATCTTTAATAATCGGATCGCCACCTAAGAAAAACTGGCCATTGCTCTGGTACCTTTTTCCGGTAACCGGATCTACAGGTACATCAGCATCGGTTTTGTAAACGCCCTGGTTAATTCTTAAATAGTTTGAGAGCGTATTTCTGCCTACACGGAAAACGTTGTGCTGTAAATAACCCGAACCATCGAACCTGATGTACTGACCGTTGTATTCGGCCGGAAGTTTTAACAGTACATCGCGGTTTAACGCACCATTTACCGATACCGAAATATCCAGGTCTTTGCTTGTTACCGGCCTGAATGTTACCATTAGCTCGCTGCCATAGTTGGCAATACCCAAATCGTTACTGGCCAGTTTATTAAACCCTGTAGTGTTTGATAAAAATCTATCAAACAACAGGTTATCTACCTTTTTGTAATAGGTATCGAAGTTTAACGATAGCCTGTCGTTAAACAAACCTAAATCGAAACCCAGGTTATATTGGGTAGTGGTGGTTGGTTTAAGGTTCGGATTAGGAACCAGATCGTAATTGATACCAATAGTAGGGTTGTTGTTAAAGTTGCCATTAAGATTATAAATACCATAAATACTTTGCAGGTTTCCAGTAGGTACAATGTTTTGCCCCCAGGTTAACCTCAAACTACCATACGATAGCCATTTTAAATCGGCTAACCAGTTTTCTTTGTTAAAGTTCCACCTTAAACCTATAGATGGGTTTTTAGAGTATGGATTCTCCAATCCACTTGATGAGGTACCATCTAAACGATATGAAAATTCGGCCACATATTTTTTATCATAGTCGTAAGAAAGTGATCCGGCAAATGATGCAATGGTTGCATTTCTGTAATTGCTCAGTACACCACCCCCTCTCGAATTATAATCATCGTAACCTACAGGACCTTGTAACTGGTCGTTCGGTAGTCTTTCCTGACGGGTAATACCGGCCTGTGCACCTTGCTTATAAATCTCGTTAAAGGTATTTACGAAAATGTTGTGTTTTTCACCAAAGGTTTTGGCATAAGTAATCCCATTACGATTGTACAACTGAAAGTTTCTACCCACGTAATCGTATAGCTTGGCATACTGACCATTGGCAGCAGCCGGCGTAAAGGTTGATTCGGTATCGGAAGTATAATCGTAACTTAAAGTAGAAGAAGCCGCCAAACCCGGTATAAATTCGTAACGTGCCTCTACGTTGGTACGTAAGTTCCGCGAGTTGTTATCATTTAAAGTTTGTAAAGCCGATAATACACCTCCGGAAGCCTGGTAGAAAGAAGGTGGAGGCAGTAAGGTAGAAGCCTGCCCGTTAGCAGCAACACCCGATTGCAGTAAACCAACGCCATCACCTTTATTCTGTTTACCTACCGAACCGTTAATGAAACCAAAGAACCTGAATTTATCGTTTGGTTTAAATTCCATATTCATGTTCAGGTTGTAGCGGTCGTAACCCGTATTTTTAATTACCCCTTTTTCGGTATAATAACCTACGTTGGCTTTATAGTTAAATTTAGGGTCGCCACCATCTAAGGCCAAATTATGACTCTGATTGTAGGTAGTTTGATAAAATACGTTCTGCCAATCGGTAGAGTTGTTCCAGTAGGCATTTAAACTATCGGCTAAAAACGGTGTGTTAGAAATGTTACGGATATCGTTTACATTTTGTGCATTGAGGATAATTTGCTGAATTTTTAATGAGCGCTCAGAATTTCCACCTAATGTTTCGCGCAATTTTGGTGGCGCATTAACAAAGGCATTGGTTACATATCTGATACGTGGCACCTTAGAATTACCTCTTTTGGTGGTGATGATAATTACCCCGTAAGCACCTCGTGAACCATACATGGAAGTAGCCTGGGCATCTTTCAGGATCTGGATATTCTCGATATCTTCTTGTGGGATTAATGAAAGCGGGCTAACCCCTGGGCCCTGGCTTTGAAAACCAAATTCGGCAGCTTTATCGGCATCTAAAGGCACACCATCAATAATATACAATGGTGATGTAGGTTGCAGGAAAGATTCGTTACCGCTACCAGAAATACTTAAGCTCGAAAGACCACGCACCTGTACCGAACCCCTGAAACCAGGTGCACCGGTATTGTTCTGAATGTTTAATCCAGGAACTTTACCCTGCAAAAGCTGCTCTACGTTTGATACCGGAATATCCTGAACTTCTTTGGCCTGTATTAAAGTAGCCGAACCAGTAGTGGTTTCTTTACTTCTTTTCTGGTAAGCTACAATAATAACCTCATCAAGCGCTTTGCGGTCTTCGCTAATGGTTACTGTAATATTGGTGGCCCCTGTAATTTTGGTTTTCTGGGTATTAAAACCTAAAAATTTAAATATAAGCGTTCCGCCAACCGGTACATTTACGCTAAACTGGCCTTTGCCATTGGTTTGGGTTAAACCTTTATTGGTGGCTTCCAAAATTACCGAAACCCCAGGTACCCCTTGCTTGGTTTCTTTATCTAAAACCGTACCATTCACAATAATGAATTTTTCTTGCGAATAAGCACTTGTGCCTAACATTATGCATACCATAAGCAATGCATAAAAAAGTATATTTCTTCTCATAATATTAGCTTAAAATGTTGCCTACTCGCTGACAAATTTTGGGTTATCTGTTTTAAAATGAAATACAATTTCCCAGTCGCCTGCCTTATAAATGGCGAAATCGATACCGAAGTTGGCAATGATACGCCCACCACCAAATGAACCTCTCGAGTAACTTAGCTCAGCCTTTGCCCTCGAACCGCCCGTAGCGTACGAGGTTGGTATTTCTACCAGCGGAATTGGATAAGCCACATCGTACTGTACGTACTTATCGGTTTTCTGCATGTTAAAACCATGTATCATTTTATCCCACACGGTTTCGTTGAATTTCGCCGGATTAATTTCTACCGAATCTTTATCTAAAACTTTTATTCGTAAAGAGTGTCCGTTACCACCTGTAAACGGGCGGATGTAAACCACCACATCTTTCTGATCGTTATTGCTGACCAGGTTTTTATTGCTGTTAGCTCCGATTACGTTGTTTAAATAAGGGCGGATATAATCTCTTAGTTTTTTATCAAGCGGAAATTTAGGATCAGGGGCAGGCAAGCCCGTGTAAGCATTAAAATCGTTAGATGGCTCGTAAGGGCGTTCTCTGAATGGCCTGATCTGGAAGTCTCTAATTAATCGCTCTCCACCTGTATTTTTAACTTTTACATCAAAAAAACGGGTATCCTGCGAAAAATTGGTACTATCTGTTGGCCTTGGGCTGATGAGTTGATTGGTTGCCGATGCCCATAAAATAAACTGCCCTGAAGAACGGATTTCCAATAGCGAATGCTCCTCCAGTTTTCTTTTGGCTTCGATTTCGGCCAGGCTTTTTTCTAAACCCGTATAAGGGGCAGTCCAAACGTAAGTAGGTACCCTTTGAAAAATATCGCTCACCGGTCGGCCATCTCCATACCTTGCATTTACAATTTCGAAAGTGATTGGGGCTGTTGAATTATCGCCATTAAAGCCGCCAATTAAATTATTACGACCAATAATTGGCTCGAGAATTTTATTGCTAAAATTTACATTATTACTTAAGTAATCTTTTTCGTCAGGCAAATTGTACAGTTTTTTACATCCGCTCAAAACAACCAGCGTAAACGCTACAAAAAGATGTTCCTTTTTTAGGATTGACTTCATCAGTTTTTCTAATTTATTTTTTCCGTACTCCATCATCTATTTCGTTTTATTAATTGTCCATTCGGCCAGCTGGAATACACCACCGCTTCTTAACTCGGTAATATTTACGCGGTAATATTGGTAGGCCACGGTATTGGTACACCTGAATACTTTTTGCTGGTACCTTTCTTCGAAGAAGAAGTTGGTAACACGGTGCAGTTCGGTCCAGGTTACACCGTCCTGAGAGCCCTCGTAAGTCCAGGCTTTCGGATCTCTTTCTACCGCATCGTTAGCTGATGTTAGGGTATAAACCGACGATACTTCTGGCGTTTTAAGCTTAAACTGCATGGTTAAGAAGCCCTGCAAATCGCATAAGAACTTGGTGTGATCATCCCCATCGATTACTTTTTTGGAGTTCTCGCCACTGGTTGGCCCACCACCATTTTCGCGGTTGGTAGAAAAAGTACCACCTACGGTAACCATTAAGTTTGGTGGTGGTGGCACAAAGGTTAAACGGGTAACAAAGCCATCGAAACCAAAAAGGTGATCGGGGCTGATTACATGTACAATTCCGTTTTTGGTACGGATATTATTGGAAGCCGTTGTACTGGTAGACCAGTTTCTGATAAACTTGCTTTTTTTGGTATTGCTGAATTCGATTACTTCAGGTCCGGCACCTACCTGCCCCGATGCCGATCCTTTTACCGATTTGGCATGCATGGGGTAAGCAACCTTTACACTGGTTAAATTTAAACCATCCTGTAGTTTTAAAGAATCGGTTGGTTTTACGCCCCTGATGATGTAATAAGAAATCATGGTATCCAACTGTACGCCATCAATATTCGATAAGAACAAAGGATCTTTATCTGATTGTTTTCTTAAGGTATTTAAGTTGCGCAAAGCCAGTTGAAAACTAGGATTGGTAACAGCGAACAAAGTCACATTACTATCGGTAAGTGTTTTTTTCAGCCCCATCCTGTCAACCGCTACAATGAGCGAATCGTAAACACCAGGCTTGCTTTTTAAATATTCGTATATATTTCCCGAAAACGGCGCGGTCTCATCGGTAGCATCGTAATAGCCGCCGTTCTTTTTACAGGCCGAATACACCAGGGCGAGCAATAAAAGCATGATTATGGCTCCCGCATATTTTACAAATTTTTTCATCTGATTATGATTGTATTTTAATGGTAATGAAGCCATCAAGCGCTTAAGCATTTCGTTGCGCAATTTGAAAGCTGATGATGGTTTCATATCCTTATTGTTAGCGCCAGTAAGTATTCTGTGTTAATAAATTATTTTGCAATAAAAGCTTACGCGAAATTGGCCAGTAAATACCGCCCGAATTAATCAGGGTCATAAATTGGGCATCGTTCTGCCTGATTTTATTGTAGCGGATCATATCGTACCAGCGCTGTCCTTCGCCCATTAACTCGCGGTGCCTTTCTTCAAAAATCATTTTCAGAATATCAACCTTGGTTAGGTCTATCACAACCTCTGTTCCTGAGGTTACCCTTCTTGTTATTACCTGGAGCAATTCGTTTTTAGCCCCTTCCTGATCGCCTAATACCGATAAAGCTTCGGCACGCAAAAGCACAATATCTTCTAAGCGGGTAAAAATTAAAGCGCTGGTAAAGTACCTGAAGTTCGGATCGGTACCCCCACCCTGAATTACCTTTATTTTACTGAAGATGGGGTACTTACCATTTAAGTTGGTGAAATACCTGTCGAATTTTGACTGCCCTAAAGTATCAACTGCAAATCTTTCATCTTTCGGCAGGTTGAAGTATTTTAAAATGGAATCTTTAGGCAAATAAATATCTGGTATCGCTTTGGTAATAATCGGCTCAGCCAGTGTCAGTTCTTCAATATGGCCGGTTGATGAACCATCAATGTGGCCATAATCGGAGTTAAAGCCAAACATCTGCCTGAAGTTTTTATTATAGAAAAATCCGTTCGAGTTGCTTAAATCGGTTACTGAAGTAAAACCCCCACCGCTTCTGCCATAATTGTCTTCTACAAATTTGGCGTATTTGGCCACGCTCGAATAATCGGCTGTCCAGGCGGCAACATGTGCTAAAACGGCATAGGCTGTAACTTTTGTGGCTAGTGCACCACCCCAACGGGTCCTGTCTTCGTTATAGTAATTGCTGGGTTGCTGAATATCTCCTCCACTGTAAATGTATGGCAGATCGGCAGCGGCCCTTAACATTTCGCTTTCTACCCATGCTAAAATCTTAGCCTGACTCTCACGTGGCTTATTTTCAAATACCCCTTCGTTTGAGGAGATAATGAAAGGTACATCGCCCCAGATACGTACCATGTAAAAATAAGCAAAGGCCCTTAAAAACCGGGCTTGTGCCATATCTACTGTCATATTGTTATCCGAGTAACGTTTATCGGTAGCCCTAACATGGGCAACATTTTCCAGAAAAACATTTGCTCCGTTAACAATGGCATAAAACCTGGTCCAGTCAGAAAGTGATTCTACCACAGGGTATGATGCATTTAAATTATTACTGATGATGGCTTTAAGGTCTTGTCTTTTAGGACTTGTAAATTCGCCTGTTCTTACATCGCCATAAATCCAGTGTCCATTGTTATCAGATAGTGCAGCACGGGTAAGTGCATAAACGCCCATAATACCTGCTCTTGCATCTTCAACTGTGTTCCACATGTTTTTCTCGCCCACAACGCGGGTCGAATCAGTTTCAAGGGCTTTATTACAACCCGATAAAACCACTATAGCCAACAGAAATGTGTATAATATCTTCTTCATCATTGTTGATGTTTTGTTCGTATTGCTTTCCATATTATAATTCCATTTTAACACCCAGGGTATACGTTCTTGGTATAGGCTGACCATAGCCGGTATCAATACCATCGTAACTTACCAGCTCAGGATCTTGCCCGGTATAAGGGGTAATTACAAATACATTATTAACCGATCCGTATACAAAAAACTTGTTGATTTTGATGTTCTTCTTTTTCAGTACGGTTCCCAAATCGTATCCAAGTGAAACAGATCTCAGTTTTAGGAATGAAGCATTTTCTAAAAACAAATCCTGATCGGTACGGTAAGGGATTACAGTACTCCATGGGTTATACAGCGGATATTTGCTGTAATCGCCTCTTTTTTCCCAGAAAGTAATTTCTTTTACCGATGTCATATCCGTATTGCCCTCGCGGTTTACAAAATCAAAGCGATTGGCCATATCCTGGTTAATCAGTTTGCGGCCCAGATTGAAATACAGGTTGGTACCTAAGCTCCAGTTCCCGTAGGTAAAAGCGTTATCGAAACCACCCGATAAAACCGGTAACGAATGGCCTTTCAATACTTTATCTCTTTCGTCGATAATGTTATCGCCATTCTGATCTTTCCAGCGTGGATCGCCAGCTTTTAATGGAGTACCATTGTATTTTAATGGCTGTCCGTTTACTACCGGTACCTGGTTATTTGCGGTGTAAATACCTTCGTTTTCCAATAACCAATACTGATCTACCGGCTGTCCTACTTTTAAGAATCGGTTACCGATAATAATTTCGTTTAAGCCTCTTGGCAATGCCGTTAACTTATTGCTGTTGTGGTTCAGGTTAAGGGCCGAATTCCACGAGAATTTGTTTCGTGCAATTACCAATGCGTTAATGGTTAAATCAACCCCGGTATTGCTCATGTTCAGGCCGCTTTCTATCGATTGTTTGTAACCATATTCTGCGTATGATGGGATGCCCAGCAACTGGTTTTTCTCGGCCTTGGTATAAAAATCAGCCGATACATGCAGGCGGTTTTTAAGCATCGCCACATCTACACCAATGCTTAACTGATCAGAGTACGACCATGGCACGTTATATCCTACCCAACCAAAAGAGTAAGGCCTGGTAAGCACACCAATAGCATTGTAGCCCGGTACCGTTAAGTTTCCGGTATAACCAACTGATGCGGTATATTGTGGTCCCTGTGCGTAGTTATCGTAGATAAATGTCCTGCCTAAACGGCCAACGCTCGCTCTTAAAACTAAATCATCAACCCACCTGCTATCCTTCAGCAATTCGTTTTTAACATTCCATGCTGCAGAAATTACCGGAGAATAAAACCAGCGTTTGGTTGGCTGTGCATTAGACGAACCATCTAAGCGCAGGGTACCCGAAACGAAATATTTATTGTTGTACGAATAATTTACCTTACCATAGAATGATAGCAGGTTATCCACTGTTTTATCTAAAAAGCGGTAAGTAAGTTCTCTTGGGAAGGCAACCGGTGTTAAATAAGCTCCGTTATCTGAACCATCATCATTTTTAGGTTTAGAATCCAATAAGTTAATTTTGATATAATCGTTAGCACCTTTATAAGCATAAGCATAGTTGTACTTATAAATATCCCACATCATCGATTGGCCCAGCTCAAAATGGAAATCATGCACGTTTTTAAGGTTCAGATCATAAGTAACCTTATTGTCCATCATTAAGCGTTGGTTAAATCCGTAGTAGTTGGAAGCGTAGCTATTTCCCTGCAATAATGTACGGGCATAAAAAATATCCCGGTAACCTTCATTATAATCTACGTTGAACGAAGAGCTTATTTTAAATTTACCTAAAGTCCCTACCAGCTTGGCAAAACCCTGTATGCTATTGGTTTTATTATCGTCGAAACCTTTAGTGTACTCGTTCAGGTAACTGGCATAATAATCTTTATTGGGAGCCAGTGGTGCACTTAAATCCGGGAAATAATTAATCTGTGCAAAACGGTCTCTTAAACTTCTGTTGCGGTTACGGTTTAAACGGTTACCGTTAATCATTGCAGAAAACAATAACCATTTAACAGGTTTCATATTAATGTTAAACATAGCACTGTAACGGTCTAAACCAGTTCCATCGGCTACCCCCTCGCTTTTGGTATTACCCAGCGAGAACCTGAAACTTGCCCTGTCCGAACCTCCTGTTAAGCCTAAATTGACGCCATAAACCAGTGCATTTTTATAGTATAAATCGGTCCAGTCTGATTTACCACTATATACATTGTTTAATGAATCGCTCAGATAAACCGGGTAAGCCTCGTCGTCAGAGTACCTGCCATTTGTGGTATAGATGTCGTAAAAGCGTTGTCTGAATGCATTTTCGTACTTACCATTAATGGTATTAACGGTTGGCTTTTGCACCATACCGATGTACGAGTTAAAGCTAATGCTACGCGCAATGCCATCAGGCGTTTTAGATTTAAGCAGGATTACCCCATTTACACCCCGCGGACCATAAATAGCGGTACTGGCTAAATCGCTTAATACCTCTACCGATGCGATATTGTTGATATCGATGGTACTGAGCAAATTAGTAGCCGGACCAATCCTGTTGAAATCGTACTGCTGGATATCAAAAGCGAATGGATGCTCACCAATGAGCGGGATCCCATCCAGCACCACCAATGGCTGTGAGGCATATACATCCTTTTTAGATAAGAGCGGCATGGGGGCTCCCCTTAAAAACATATTCTGTATGGTACCAGGTTCGCCTGATGGCTCCTGAACGTACAGGCCTGCATAATTGCCCTTTAAATTTTGCTGTAAGGAAATGGCGGGGAAAAGAGATAAATCTCTGGTGTTTTTCTGTACACCACCAGATAACTTATTGTAAAGTGTTTTTTGCTTAATCTGGTTTAAGCTGTCTTTTCTTAATGAATCTTTTAAGGAAACTAACTTAATTTTAGTCGTATCCTGTAGAACAAGAAGATTGGTTGTTAGGCCTTTATGAAGCTTTTTACCTGCCGAAAAAACTGGTAAAACGTTTAATGTAAACGCTGCAAAAAAGCCAAGGCACGCCCATAAGTATCGCATAGTTAATGGATCTTTAATTGGTAAAAAAATGATTTGCTAAAACTTATTTTTTCGGAAACGGCAAGATATGTCCCAGGTTAAAAAGACAGGTACTTCGGTAGTAATAGTTAAGGATTCTCATAAAATTTAGGATTTGGTTAACTCAAATATATAATATACTAAAACGTTTTAATAACGAATTGTCATTTTTATGAAATTTTTATAAAACAGGGCAATAATATTTAATTCTATCAAAATAATTGTCAACCAGACAGGTAAAAAAATAAATATTATCAAAATACTTTAAGAAAGTAACATCCTATAAAACAGTAAATAAGGATATTTTTAACCCGCAATTACAATAATTCGAACAATTTTTTGTTGCTATTTCTTTAAAATACTTAAACGTTTTAGTAAAAACATGAAATATGAAGAAAACAATTAAATTAAATGCCTAACAAAAGTTTAGGCAAAAGCATCGCCGTTAGCCTATTATAGCCCGCAAAAACCAGCTTAGCTATAATAGTGCTTTATACCTTAAACGAAAGGTTAAATTATTTATCTTTCGGTAGCTACCCGATAGGTAGGATCTTCTATAATGTTCACCGCTATAATCTGATCAGCATTTTTTAACAAGCGTTTACAGTCGTTACTCAGGTGCTTTAATTGGAGTTCCTTATTAACCGAACGGTAGCGTTCAGTTAATTTATTAAGCGCATCAATGCCCGACATATCAAAAACACGGCTATGCTTAAAATCAATTATGATGTGCTGGGGATCATGGGCCACATCAAACAGCTCATTAAAATTAGCAATCGATCCAAAAAACAAGGGGCCAAATATTTCATAGGTCTTTACGCCACTGGCGTCAGTATATTTACTGGCACGTATTCGCTTAGAACTTTCCCAAGCAAAAACAAGCGCCGAAATAATTACGCCTATTAATACGGCAAGTGCCAGATTATGCAACCAAATTGTAATTACAGCCACCAGTATACCAATGATAATATCCTGTACAGGCATTTTATTAATTACTTTAAAGCTCATCCACTCAAAAGTACCAATGGCTACCATCATCATCACACCAACCAAGGCAGCCATGGGCACCCGATCTATTACCGGAGCGCCCACCAAAATAATTACCAATATAGTTAAAGCCGCAATAATACCCGACAACCGTGCCCTGGCACCTGCCGAGAGGTTAACCAGTGTTTGGGCAATCATTGGGCAACCGCCCATACCTGTAAAAAAGCCATTTGTAATATTGGCAATTCCCTGTGCAATACTTTCCCTGTTCCTATCACCTTTGGTTTCTGTAATTTCATCAACCAGATTCAGGGTAAGCAGGCCTTCTGTTAAGCCCACACCTGCCATAATGAGTGAATAGGGGAAAATGATCTTCAGCATATCCAGATTCAGTGGCACTCTCGGAATATGAAATGGCGGAAAACCACCATTTACTGAAGCAATATCTTTAACCAGTTTGGTATCAATTCCAAAACCTAAAACAATAAGAAAAACCACAATAATAGCCACCAGTGAGGATGGAATGGCCTTGGTTATTTTAGGCAGAATAATCACTATTGCCACCGTGAGCAATACCAAAGCCAGCATAATATATAAAGGAGTGCCACTTAACCACACGATCTTGCCGTTAACAAGAGTTTTGAACTGTTCTAGCTGCGACATAAAAATAATAACCGCCAAACCGTTAACGAAGCCAAACATTACCGGCTGCGGAACCAGCCTTACAAATTTCCCCAGTTTAAACAACCCAACCATAATCTGGATTGCGCCCGCTAATGCTACTGCTGCAAAAACATATTCTATACCCTGGCTTTTCATTAAAGCAATGAGCGTAATTACCGTTGCACCTGCACCACCAGAAACCAAACCTGGCCTGCCGCCTAAAACGGCAGTAACCAAGCCCATAATAAAAGCAGCGTATAAACCTGTTAAAGGAGGGAAACCCGCAAGAATGGCAAACGATAACGATTCAGGAATCATGGTCATGGCCACTGTTAAACCTGCAAGAATTTCAGTTTTATAATTTATATTCTTAGAAAAATCGAAAAGTTGCAGGTAGGGTTTCATCAGTTAAATTATTTGTAGCTGCAAATATCCAACTTTATTAGAACATTAGTTCTATAATAAAAATAGCGCTGAATAAGGTCAGCATCAGCTGACTAATAATTTCTATCAACAGATAACAGATCTGTAAGGCCAGAAAACTAATTCGGGATAACTTTTTTGCGTTTGAGTTCGTCAAACAGATCGAAAAACATTTTTTCGGTATCGATATATTCGTGAAAACCCAACCGCCTGGCTTTGGTACCATCTGAGAAGAAATCGTAGTCCCATGAAAAAACAAAGTCGCCAAATGCCCATGATGACACGTCTTCATAACTGTGTTTAACCAGGTTATGTTTTTCTTGTAGCTGTGTCCACAAAGCCGATTTATCAGCCATAATGGTTTGCAAAGGCATTTGAAGCGGAGGGGCAGTATCCATCTTAAAATAAGCTGCAATTTTAGGCCAAAGGTCGTTCCAGCGAATCAGATCACCATTGGTAATATTAAAAGCCTGATTGGCACATGCAGCGTTTGTAGCCGCCCATACCGTTGCCTTAGCCAATAATCTGGCGTCTGTAATATCTAAAAGTTTATCGTAAGCGCCTAATTTACCCGGAAAGCGCAAAGGTAAACCCAATTCTTTGGATATAGATGCATAAACTGCGATTACGGAAAGCAAATTCATTGGATTACCCAATGCGGTACCTGCAACTACTGATGGACGGAGCGCAGACCAATTCCATTTTTTACCCTTTTGTTGTGCCTCCAGAAACTGTTGCTGATCTATATTAAACTCCGGAGGCATATGTCCGCCATCGGTTTCTTTTGCGGGTGTTTTAAAAGGACCATAATGCGCCCCGTACACTTTATAGCCTTGCATTAAACTGATGTGCTGTAAGTCTTTCGCAATACTTTCAATAGTATTAACCACATTTACAAGCATCGCCAGGTTAGGTGCTACCAGCTCTGCCCATGTAGATTTATCTTGATACGCGGCATAAAAAATATGTGTTATGCTGGTTAAGGAGCCCAATTGTTTCTTACTATCCTGTAAATCGAGCAGATCTACAGAAATGTACCTGGTTTTATCTGTATCCGCCCCACCCCGCCGCGATAAACCGATAATATCCCAATCGCCAAGGCTTTCTAAATGGCTGATTAAATTACCGCCAATTACACCATTTGCCCCCACAACCAATGCTGTTTTACTTTTATTCATGTCTTTTAATTTAAATTGATTTATGTGCAGTAAAGATCTTGACAAACCAGAGATATGTTTTTGTAAAATAGTATTATAGATTTGTATAAATCTATGATGAAGCGATATGTCCAATTTCAGCCTATTGTTATTTCAGAATTTGAAGTAAGCAAATGGCAGCATCCTGTGCATCGGCACAATCATTACGAACTGATTTACATTAAAAATGGATCTGGCCAGCATATCATTAACGAAATCCCAGTTGTTTACGAAAAAGGAAATCTCTTCTTAATTGGCCCGGAAGATGAGCACCATTTCGAAATTGATGAAAAAACACATTTCATTTACATCAAGTTTACCGATATATACATCCATCAAAAGGGGATTAACCCCGCAAACTTACAATGCCTGGAATACCTGATCAAAAGCCGTGAAACACATTTTCTAAGTTTTAATTTTACTGCCGACGACCTGTTGATTGTAGAAAACATCATTGCGCTCATCCTATCACTTAACACAAACATGATGCAAAATGAAGCTTTAATCTGGACACAGGTCTTAGTGCTTGCTGCTATCATGCAGCGCAATATGCCCGAAATAAAAAGTAATGCGCAGCGTTCAAAAGACATTCAAGCCATCTTCTGTTACCTGCACAAATATATTTACCAGCCTAAAAATTTAAAAGCGAATGTAATGGCAGCACATTTTAATCTTTCAGAAGATTATATAGGCCCTTACTTTAAAAGAAATACAGGTATAACCTTACGCCAATACATCCATGATTACCGTAAAAATTTAATTCAACAGCGAATAGATAGCAGAAGATTTGGATTGAAACAAATTGCTGCAGAATTTGGCCTGGTTGATGAAAGCCATGTGAGTAAACTGATGCGAATAGCCTGAAGGGATGTAAGATGGATTAGTCCGAAGTATGTGCTGTAAAAGAAAACATGCCTTTGTGCGCTTCGAGCATTAGTGGTTTAACGTTGGATGATGGAATTGATTCTGCATTCATCTTCTAGATCTGGGTGATAAATAATTAAAAACGGATTGCAAATCCTTAGCGCTTAGGTCTGGACTGCAAATCCAGACCCGTCGCATTATTTAAAACAAATCTTTAACATCTACCGAAAAACCAAGTTCTATAAAACTCTGTGTAGACCATTTAATTTTGAGCGGAACGCCTGCATCTTTTATGGTTTCTTTACTTACATCCTTACCAGTTCCATAATTAATCTGTGCAAAAGGATTTTTATCAATATTGAGTACTAAAAGTAATCTGCTCCCTTTTTGCAACTGCTTGCTGAATACTCTCGATCTATAAAAAGGTATCGTTTCTAATTTCCCAGGTTTAAGCAAGCTCCTTCTGCTCATATCGTATGCGTAACTGGCTCTTCCTAAATAATAAGAGAGCTGAAAATATTCGCCTGAGGGTGTAACTTCGTACAGCACCAGGCCTATATCCATGTCCTTTTTGTTGATGATGGCCTTAAGCTGTCCTTCTAGGGCTCCTGACACCGAAACAGCTTTATCAAATGGCTTCGTGATAAAAAACAGTCCGTTGGATCTTTCGATTTCTTTTTTTATAATGGGATCGGGATAATAATCATTGTAGAACTTAATTCTATCTGCCAGATCAACCTGTTGGTTCATAAAAACCTCTGTAGCTGGCTTTTGCTCCGACAGCATCGTTCCGTTCGCTGTACTATCCAGATAAAACCGGATACGATAGTCCTCCATCTTTGCCAGTGAAGGAGCATGTTTCCAATTATTTGCGCCCATTATCTCAAAATTGATTCTATCTTTTAACAGTCCAGGTTTCTTTCCGCCTTTAAAAATATAATCGAACCATTCGAAAGTGGTTTCGCGGGTATTGATCAGTGCTATTGAATCTACCTCATAACTCCTCAGCTTGGCTACTCCACCTATCTGCGACCCAAAATGATCATAGGGGCCTATAATTAAATAATGTTCGGCTGATGGATTATACTTATAATGTTCGCGCAGGTATTCTAATGCCGAAACCTGCCCATCGTCGTAATAGCCGGTGATACTGAGCACTGGAATATTGATTTGTTTAAAATCGCTACCGTAAGGCACCATCGACTGCCAATAGGCATCGTAATCAGGGTGGCTAAGCCATTTCTGTAGCCATGGGTTTGGTGTGCCATCAATGCTATCGATCTTGTTATAAGCAGCCCCACTTTTCCACCAATTAAACCTCATGTTACGCCAGCGCGCATTGTCGTTATTTATGGCATCATCAGTATATTTATTATTGGTAATATAAAAGGCCCATTGGTAATTGGCGGTTAAAAAAACATTATTTTCCATGGGTAAACCAAGTCCCGGAATAGCTGCAACATAGGGCACAATGGTTTTTAGTGCTGGATGCAGGTATTTAGCCGCTGCCCATTGTGCAAAACCCGAATAACTTCCACCATACATCCCTACCCTGCCATCGCTCCATGATTGTTCGATAATCCAATCGATAACTGCATTTACATCTTTGGTTTCATGTTCGTAAGGCCCTGGCGCATCAGGACTAAGCCGTTTTCCCCTTGCATCGGCAACAATGCCAACATAACCATGATCGGCGGCATATTTGGCTTCCATCAAACTTCTATTGGTGTTGGAGTAGATAAAATAAAAGAGTGCGGCAGGCAATTTCTGCGGCATACCTTTTTTCCTTACCACTACTGCAGATAAAGTAATGCCGTATTTTGTTTTAATCATCACACTATCGTTGATGATATAATTACTGTTATCGGACAAGGTTAGTTTTTGCTGTGCAAAAGTTTCCAGTCCCATTACAAGGCATAGCGCAGCCACACCCAGTTTTACCAAGTTCTTTTTCATAATTAAAAAATTTAATGTTTATAGCTTAATCAGGCTCCGGAATTTAATAGCCTGGCGTTCTGAGATCCTGATCGATTCTCCTGTTTTAAGTTCTACCAAAGTGCCATTATCATCTTTTTTCACCAAATTGATATAATCGATATTAAATAATATACTTCTGCTAGCCCTAAAAAACCTTTGGCAATCGGGGTTTTCTTCCAGTCTATTTAACGAAGTTTTAAGCAATACCTGTTCACCGCCAAAAAAGAGTCGCGCGTAATTCTCTACCGACTCGATCAAATGCACATCTTTCCATTTTATGAGGTGATGTTTGCCCCTGTCCTTTACAAAAATAGCTGCGCAATCATTCGTGCCAATCTTTTCTATAGCTTTATCAATTGCACTTTTAAAGCGTTCTTCCCGTACAGGTTTCATCAGGTAATCCATGGCGCTTACTTCAAAAGCCTGTACGGCATAACTGTCGAAAGCAGTTACAAAAATTACCTCTGGTACGTGTATCAAATTTTCCAGCAGATCGAAACCCGAACGGCCAGGCATCTGTATATCCAAAAAAATCAGATCGGGCTTTAAAAGTCCGATTAGCTTCTCGGCTTCATCCGCATTGGCAGCCTCACCCAATACCGTAACCTGAGGATAGCTTTTTAGCATTCTGATCAGTTCCTGCCTTGCTCCTCGTTCATCGTCGATGATTAGTGCCCTAACATTATTCATCTGGTCGGGATTTTAATTTCAGCACAAACCTGCTGATCCATTTGATAAAGGCTGAAAGATGCGCGGTGCTGGTAACTGAGATCGAGCCGTTCTTTTAGGTTTTTAAGCCCGATTCCTGCAGCCCTTTTATCCTGCTCCAATTTACCAGGGTTTAAAACACGGATACTAACCAATCCATCCTGCTCGTTAATGATTACATTAATCTTTCCACCTTGTTTCTCTAATGCAACTCCATGTTTTACCGCATTTTCTACCAATGTTTGGATGCATAGCCGTGGCACCATCACTCCAGAGAGCGAAATATCGATGTCTAACTCATACTGTAATCTTTCTTCCATTCTCAAACCTTCCAGCTCCAGGTAATCTCTCGCCAGGTCTACTTCTTCATTTAACCTAATGAGCATGGTACTACCTTTATATAGCCCACTACGCAACAGTTCGCTTAGCAGGTCGATCGCCCTAGCTGCAGCATCGGGGCGGGTATACACTAAAGACTTTATATTATTGAGCGCATTGAATAAAAAATGAGGGTTTAACTGAGCGGAAAGGTTGTCTAGTTGCGATTGTTTAAAACTAAGCTCCAACCTGGCATTTTCTACCGATAACCTGACTTCTCTTTTCGCGTAGTGATAAAGATGATAGGCTAAAAGCCATATGGCCATTAAACGGATACCGGCAATAAAAATACCGGCCGTATTTACAGTAAAAAAACTGGTATATGACTGTGATGGATGGCTTAGAAACAGCTGCTTCACCAGATACAACTTACTAATGGTAACCAAGGTATAAAAAATACCCATCACCGGAATAACAATCAACATTCGCCAGATCAGCTTCTCAAGCGCCAGATCTTGCCAATTGTTTTTATTTGCAAAATTACGGTACAAATGTGTAATCAGAATATACATCGCCACATCCGAAACAAACTGAACAACAGCCAGATCGAATCTAAAATGACCAGCAGTGGTCCAACCTTGAAATGTCCAGTACAAAGCAGCTACCGACCAACCGATTAGCTGGCATTTCCAATAAAGCGATATATAGGATTTCTTTTCCAAAATTTTCTGCGCTAAACAAAGCAACGAAAACTAATTTTAAGAAAAAAGATAAAGTACAGGAACGTAGGTTTTTGGGGGATGAGTGTTTTTTAGTCAGCAGCCTGAAGTCTGGGGGTTGGGCTTTATTGTACAAAAAATATGTCTTTGTACGCTTGGTGGTCAGGGGGGAGTGTAAGAGATGAATAATGGAATCTGCGCTCATCTTCTATATCTGGGGGACAAATAAATAGTTAAAAAGGCGAGTGTAAATCCTGACCAACAATAGCACGAAAACATCAATTCAGCAATTGCTTTTTAAATGTATTTGGGCTAATACCAACCTCTTTTTTAAATAAACGCGAGAAATAAGAAAGGTTCTCAAACCCCAATGCATAAGCAATCTCCGAAACCGACCTATTTTCACCGATCAAACGGTTTTTTGCTTCACTTATCAGGTAAATATGGATATGTTCTAAAGCCGTTTTTCCGCTTTCCTGTTTTAAAACGTCTGTTAAGTAACCTGCCGAAATGTTTAAACGCGCTGCCATATCATGCACTGATGGCAAACCTTTAGTAGCCAATAATCCATTAGCAACGTATTTATTTATTTCTTCATTAAACCTGGTTACTGTTTTGCCCGAAATTTCTGTGCGGTTAAGAAATTGCCTTTTGTAAAAACGTTGACTGTATTTAAGCAAAGTATCTACATTGGCCAAAATCAATTCGCGGCTATATTCATCCTGGTTATTGTGGTATTCGGTTTCAATTTTATGATACAGCTCCCATACTGTGCTTTCTTCACTAGGCGAGAGATGCAGTGCTTCGTTGGTTTCGTAATCGAAGTAGTGGTATTTTTTGATGGTATCATGCAACATGTGTCCATTCAAAAAATCTTCGTGAATAAAAATCAAAAAACCGTCTTCATCCATCTCCAGGTTTTTCATTTCGATTACCTGATGGGGTTTAAAGAACATCATCGAACCGCTCTCGTGGTCATATTTTGTACGTCCATAAAGGATTTGTCCTGCAATAATCTTTTTAAAACCGATCATATAGAAATCGCTTGTAAACTCCCGGTCGCCCATGCTACACATGTGGTCGCATTTGTAAATGCTAAACAATGGATTCTCGGGCGGCGGAAATGCATTTTCTCTATGTAATTCGGCCAAATTTTTATAGTGTTTCATCCCTTTGAATGGTAATTAGCTACAAGCTACACAATTACTCTGTACAGCTTGTAGTTAAAGGTTTTAAATGATTTATTAATGACCGTGTGCATTGGCCGCTACCTCAGCCCATTCATCAAATTCAGCCAAACGTTCTGCATAAACCTGTTTAACACCTGGGAGAGCCACTTTACCCAACAAGAAGTGTAAAGGGGGGTTAGGACTGTCGATCAATGCCAATACAGCGGGTACCGTTGCTTCTGGTTTACCCCAGCTATCGGGTGTTGAAGCATCAAAAAACGCTTTTTTAACTGGAGCATATGCTTCTAGCGGCTCTGTTTGGAAAGCTGAAGCACCCGACCAATCGGTAGAAAAACCATTTGGTTCGATTAAACTTACATTAATACCAAAACCCTTTACTTCTGTAGCCAAGGTTTCACTTAGGCCGTTAACCGCATATTTAGAGGCATTATACAAACCTAGTATGGGCAAACTCACCAAGCCCAGAAAGCTAGAAACCTGGATAATGTGCCCAGCTTTTTGTTCGCGCATTACCGGAACAACTGCTTGTGTTACCCACAGCAGTCCAAAAAAATTGGTTTCCATTTGTGCTCGGGCCTGTTGTTCGGTTGTTTCTTCTATGGCACCAAATAAACCAAATCCCGCATTATTGATCAATACATCTATACGGCCAAAGTGCTCCTTAACTTTTTCAACTACTGCAAAACAGGCATCCCTATCGTTTACATCCAATTGAAGCGGAAACACGGCATCGCCATAAGCTTCTACCAAATCATTTAAATCCGCTATATTTCTTGCGGTTGCAGCTACTTTATTGCCACGCTCTAAAAGGGCTTTTGCCCAGATTTTACCAAAGCCACGTGAAGCACCGGTAATTAAAATTATTTTCGACATTTTTTTCTTTGTTAAATATTGATAACAAAGGTATTGTAGAGTATTAAGACCCATTTATACAAAACACGGGACTATTAGCACATTTTAAGGTTTAGCTAAATTATCAGTTTTAATGCTCCACAATACCCTGAAAGATTATCAATCTGTGTAGCGCTTATCGGTATTATTACGTTTTATATCAGAACTATTAATCTAACAACCACTCACCTATGAAAAACATACTTTTTCTTTTTGTAGCCTTTGCACTTGTTTCTTGTAAAAAATCAGAAAGATATGGTCCGCTAAACTTAAAAAACGGGCAGGAAGTTGAATTGCTGGTAAGCCCTCGTTATGCTGCAGATAATGATGTGCTTTTAAAGTTGCCCGGCAATGTAGACGCGGGTGCTTCGCTTTGGGGTTTTGACCAAAGGGAACCCGGATATACTTACCGAGTTAAAGCCAGGTTCAACCGCGATAAAGAGCCGCTTCAAGACGGACCTGAATATTACTTTATTTTCGAAAAGATAATTAGCAAAGAGCAGTATAAAGGAAATGAATCTTTCACCGTGCAGCTCATTACCAATTACGCTGTTGGCGGACCGAATATTAGGTTAAGCAAAACAGGAGCCGATTATTATATGATTCCAGATAAGTTACAGCTCACTTATGCAAATAGTACCGTTCAGAACGAGCTTGAAGAAATCTGGCTAAATGCACAGGAAATCCGTGCAAACTGGCAAAAAGGGCAACAGCCAAAGTGGAAGGCCATTAAAGCTACAGTGGTACATGATCCGCAGAAGTTTGGGGAGGCTTATTTAGTACAACAGATTCAATTTATTGATTAATAGGTAATACAAAAAGACTGAAAAGCCACATTTTAAAAGATCTCCAAATCGTTGCACTTCAGTCGAAATGACCTAAGACTGTGTTATTTGCGCCTTCACTTCGTCATCTTTGCGATTAAAATAAAGTATTATTAAGTTTTTTGGTCTGCATAAGCAACATCATAAAGATGATTTGGCTTTAAATAGATCACATTATTTTGAAAATCAAAAACTGTATTGAATCTTTTCAGAATATCCGTTCCAAAGTAATGAACATTAACGCCAGGCATGGGTTTGTTTTGCTCCATCACCTGAGCTGGCACATTTTTCAATTCGAAATTACCAATCTTCAAACTTTGAAGTTTTACCGTGGTTACCGGTATCTCATTTCCTTTTATTCCGTGCATAATTACCTTTTTTATAATTTCCATCTTCTCGGTTGGAAACTTCATTTTCGTCAGCAAATCGTTATCAAGCATAGCTGTGCGCTGGTAACCCAAATCGAAGAAAAACAGGCTTTTATTTTTGGTTCCGCTTTGCGAAATTTCACTTTCTATAAAAGGTTTGTTTTTAATATAAGTGATCTTAAACTTGGTGTATTGTTTATCCTGTAAAATCTGCTTTGGCATGGTAGAATGTACCATCATTTTATTCTGATCATAATCTAACGCTACAATCATTCCGTCGAATATATCCCATCCCACCAGACCATCAACTTCATTCCCAGCTAATTCGATATCATAAATTTTGCTTTTGTAAATATGGTTTCCAATTTTGATATCATAATCGGTGTTATAAAGCTTGGGTTTCGACTTCACTTTTTTCGCCAATGCAGCGGTGGTAAGATCTATATCATTTGCTCCCGAATCAAAATTCATTAACAGGGAATCAGTATCGTTAAAAACAACCGGCAAAAAATTCGTGTTGTATTTATTTACAAAAAAAGGTATTGAGTCGTGAATTTCGGGCGATACCTTACTGAAGTTTTTTAGTACAGGAGCGGCAATTTGGGTGAGGCACGAATCTTTTCCGTTTAACAAAACAATAAACTCCTTTTTCTGCCCGGGGCTGATGTTAAAAACGATCGAGTCAATGTCAGTTTTGAATTTTATGCTTTTCGGTCTTGTGAACTTACCAGCGGTAAAAACGTCCAGTTTTATTTTTGGATTGATATACCAGCTCGATACAGCGTTATTCTCTTCGTAAATTTTTGCCTGGCCAATACTTGCTTTTACAACTGGCAATTTCTGTTGAGCTAAAGCAGAAAGGGGTAGCAAGACCGTTAAAATAGGCAATATTCGTTTCATGAGCAATTAATGGTTTTAAAGGTTTAGGGCTTGTAAGGAGTTGGTATTTAATGGCCGCCATCGGAAACCAAAACTAAAGATAAAAAGAATTACAAATCATTTTAAAACCTTATGCAATTTTTTGAGTGACTGTCTTAAGCGGGCATTCCAATTTCATTAAATTTCGCATAAGTCGCGTTTAACCCCTTAACTTGTCGTTTTTGCACATTAATACCTACCTGGCTTTATTATACCTTTGAATAAACTAAATTAGAAAACAATATGGCAACTCAAATTTTTGTGAACCTGGCTGTTAGCGACCTTAACAAATCAGTAGAATTTTTCACCAAACTTGGTTATACTTTTAACCCACAATTTACCGATGAGAAAGCAACCTGCATGATCATCAGCGATACTATTTACGTTATGCTGCTTACCAGAACCTTTTTCCAAACTTTTACCCAAAAAGAAATCATCGATGCCCACAAAGCAATAGAAACTTCCATTGCCTTATCAGCTGACAGTAAGGATGCCGTTAACGAAATGGTAGATAAAGCGGTAGCTGCTGGTGCCACAGTACCTAATCCGGCTACCGATTACGGCTTTATGTACCAACATAGTTTCGACGATCTTGATGGCCACCATTGGGAATATGTTTGGATGGACCCTAATGGAGCGCCTGAGCACCAGGGTTAATTTATATATAACCTTAGGTAAAAAAGGCAAGTGACGGATTTTTCGCACTTGCCTTTTTGTTTGGGATTATCGATTGCGGTGTCCTAAAACAAAAAAACATTGCAGACATATAAGTTGTATATAAGAACAATTTTCCCAAAGTGGGCCTATATGTTTTAATTGTTAAAGAAATTACCTGTACACCTAACCGACTTGGTCATTCTTAACCTTGTATATGTTAGATGGTAAAAATACACTCCCCTAACTCCTATTTCCGCTCTTGGCCTGCCTAACTCCCTGACCATCGCTTAAATTAAGCCTGTAAACAAAAGTGAGTCGATACCTGGCCGCATTGGGACTATTTACCTGCGTAATACTAAAACCCTGCCCCGTTGTAGTTGTAGAAAATTTGCGTAGGTTAAACAAATTGCTCACATCGAACAACAGGCTAGCCTTATCTTTTAAAAAGTTCTGACCAACCCCCGCATCGATCGAATGGATTGCTTTCATGCTGCTCTGTGCATTATTAACTGCACCGGTAAAATTATAACGGGCCTGCACACTAAATTTATTGGGCAATTTTACCTGAGTCCCTAATCTGGATGTATAAGTATTACCCGAAAAAGCGAAATCCTGACTGTCGTACACCCCAGCCTGACTGAAGTGGTAAACATTCAATTCCATATTCATTTGTAACCATTTATAAGGATTATAGAGCACCGAAAGTTCTGCGCCCGAGCGTTCTTCTTGTTTAATGTTAACAGGCATGGAAATAAAAAGCCCGTTTTCACGGTAATTGTAATCGATCATTACCCCGGTATTGTGCTGGTAGTACAGCGATGGATTGATAATAAGCGTACCCATGCGTTTTAGCAAACCCAGTTCGAATACATTGGCATAGGATGGATTAAGACCAGGATTGCCCACATATCTCGAATTGTAATCGGTTATTTCATTAAAAGGATAAAGGTTGTTTAAAGCTGGTCTGTTAATGCGTCTGCTGTAGCTCAACTGCAGCGAAGTGCTCTTGCTCATTTCGTAACCCAAATGCAGGGTTGGAAACAGTTTTAAATAATCCTTTTTACTATCATATACATCTCTCCGATCGTCGATACGTACTTCGGTATATTCGCTACGTAGCCCCAGTTGATAAGAAAAATGGCTGATTTTACTGTTGAATTGTAAATAAGCACTTCCAATAAACTCATTGTAACCCATACCATTGTCAATGTTATCAATTACCGTCCAGCCGTCCGCTGTTCTTCCTTCCGCAAGGAAATCGCTGTTTACCCTTCGGTTTTCGGCTTTAATGCCATAGGTTAAGGTAGCTTTGTTATTTAGGGGGATAACCATATCGCTTTGCGCAGCAAAATCTCTGCTCGAACCAATATTACTTGTCCTAATTTCGGGCCGTTGCTCAACCGATGGCGATATTTTGCTCGTAGCAAGATTCCAGTTTTTAGCACTGTTCCAGAAATCGTACTGCATATCTACCGTTAACTTTTTCCCAGGCTTTTTAAAGAGCCGCGTGTAATTAAATTCGATCTGATTGTAATTTCTGTTTTCCCACGATTCGCCCGAGCGCACAAGCGCACTATCTGGAACCGAACTGAAATAATTATAAGCCAATGTTGTTTTGTCGTGGTCTTTTGTGGCATTGCGCAGGTAAGCAATGGTAATGGTATTTAAACTATCCGGCTGATAATCGGCACCGAAATAAACCAGCCTTCCATCGTCATGGCGGTTTTCATCCTGCCTTTGGTTAAGCATACTGTTAAAACCATTCTGATTTACCGTTTGGTTGGTTTTGTATAAACCAACATAATCAGAAAACCTTAGCCCAACGGTTGAAAAGAGATTTAATTTATTCGATTTATAATTTAAACTCGGCGAAATCCGGCTGTCGTTCGGAATACCGCCCACCAGCCTAAGCTGCCCGTTAAAGCCGCTTTTCTTATTTCTTTTTAGTACAATATTAATAATCCCTGCCGAGCCCGAAGCATCATATTGTGCAGAAGGATTGGCAATCACCTCTACCCTTTCTACCTGGTCGGCGGGCAATTGTTCAAGCGCTGTTCCGGCAGTTAAACCAGACCGCCTGCCGTTAATCAGCACCAATACACTACTGTTTCCCCGAAGGCTTATGCCGCCACCTGGCGCAACACTTACCGAGGGTACCCCCGCCAGTAATTCGGTTACCGAACCCGATTGCGAAAGAATATCTTTTCCAACCTCAAAAACCTTTTTATCTAACTTTAAACTTACAGCTGCTTTTTCGGCCGTAACCGATACTTCGTTTAACACCCTTGTATCAGGCTCCATTAAAACAGTTCCCAAATCAGCTTTATTCTTATCAGCCTCAATTGTTACGCTTACTTTGTGGTAGGCCATAAAACTAAATTCGATGCTAAGTTTGCCTTGTTGTGTGGTGCCCAAAGTAAACTTTCCTTTATCATCGGCCATGCCCGATACCAATGCTTTACCAGCTTCATTTAAAATGGTAACACTTGCAAAAGGTATTGCAGCGTTGGTTGTTTTCTCTTTAACGTGACCGGAAAACGAACGCTCTTTTAATTGTGCGGTACTGTTTAACCAAAAACAAATAAAGAGGGTAAAGGTGATAGCGATATGTTTCATACTGCAAGATTAATCCTCCCTGCTGATAGCTAAATAAAAAAACATGCAAACAGCTCTATATCCTTTTGAAATGCATCAAGTCGATTTATCTTTACCTTACATTTGAATTATGAAACGTATTCTCCTGTTTATACTTTCCACAGTTTTATTTTGCTCGTGCAAACGGCAGGTATTGTACGAAGAATACGATCCTATATTTAAAACAGGCGATAATGTGACCTGGGCTGCCAAAAACTTAAACGAAACCGGCTGGCGACAAGAGCGTGGCTCCACCGGCCGACAGGTTTTCTGGATCAGGGAAAAAACCGAACTGATTGCCAACAGCGGAGGTGCATTGGGCCTGCAGGTAATTGCTTTTGGGGCTTACGAAATTTATTGGGATGGGGTTAAAATAGGGATCAATGGAAAACCGGGCTCGCCGGTTGTTGATGAAATTCCGGGTAACGAAACTATAATTCTCCCTGTTCCAGATTCGCTTTCCAAACCGGGCAAGCATACCGTAGCCTTGCGCAGCACACAGTTTAGTTACCCCGGGGTGCAACGTAGCGTGGGCGTAAAGCTCGATACCTACGTTAACCTCATCCGCAGGCCGCTGCTTATTTCTTCACTTATGTTTATCATGGCAGGCGCTTTTCTGGTAGCCTCGCTGTATTATATTTTTCTATATTTCAACAGCCATAAAAAACAATATCCGGTGCTCATCTTTTCTGTAATTTGCCTGCTCTTCTTTTCGCTCCTAATTACCGAGTACCTTAAATTTTATATTGAAATCCCCTATCCAAAATTCTTTATTCGGATGGAAGTAATCGGGTGGCTAACTTTTTCCATTTCGCTCCTGGTGCCCCTCTACTTCTGTATCCAGTTTGGCATTAAAAGAAAATACCTGCTCCTTTGCTTGCTTTTTGGTGTGCTGCTATTTATTTACATCCGCAATTATGGCCACTACGATCTATCGGCCATTTATTATAGCAGAACCATGTGGTTTACCATGTTGCTTATTGCATTTGATGCTGTTTACCGGAAACAAAAAGGCAGCTGGCTGTTAATGGCAGGCATTTTAGCCAGTGCCGGCATGAATTATTATCTGCTTTACGATTTTGGCATATTTATCTTTTATACTTTTATTGTGCTGGCCATGCTCTATCTGCACACCATCCAGATGAAAAAGATAGAACAGGAACATTCTCATTCGCTGCTGCTTTCGTCGAGATTACAACTCGAACTTTTAAAGAAAAATATCCAGCCACATTTCATCAAAAACACCCTAACCTCGCTCATCGACTGGGTAGAAGAATCGCCTAAAAAAGGAACCGAATTTATTCAGGCACTGGCCAACGAGTTTGATATCATGAATGCCATATCTGAACAGAGTTTAATCCCAATCAGACAGGAAATTGCTTTATGCCAGATGCACCTGAAAGTGATGGGTTTTAGAAAAGAAATCAATTATGAATGGGAAGACAGCGGAATTATGACCTCGGCAACCATACCTCCGGCCATTTTCCATACCCTGCTCGAAAACGGTATTACACACAATACACCACAAGACAACGGCACCATCAGGTTCAAACTTTCTTTTACTCAAAACGATGATTTTTGCCAGTACACTTTCGAAACCTTTGGCAAAAACAGGGAACTACAAGCAGACCGCAGCGGAGGAAACGGTTTTAGGTACATTAAAGCCAGGCTCGAAGAAAGTTACCCGGGCTACTGGCAATTTTCATCCGCCGCTTCGCCACAGGGTTGGACGAGTATCATTAAAATAAGCAACAAATTAAAATGACGATACTGATAATAGAAGATGAAGCACGGATAGCAAAAAGGGTTGAGCGCATGACAGCCGCTCATTTCGAAGGTAATGCTGTAATCCAGATCTGCGATTCGCTTAAAAAGGGAATAGATTTTCTGGAAAAGAACAGTATTGATATTTTATTGCTCGATCTTAACCTGAACGGGAAAGATGGTTTTGAGGTACTGCAATCTTTAACCTCGCGCACTTTTAAAACCATAGTGGTTTCGGCTAATACCGAAAATGCACTGCGTGCTTTTGAGTTAGGCGTGCTCGATTTTGTTCCAAAGCCTTTCGATCAGGAACGGCTTACATTAGCGCTTAGTAGGGCAACAGCCACAAAAAAAGAACTTAGCAGCAACCTGCGCTACCTCACCGTACGAAAAAACGGCAGCGTCCACCTCATCGAGCTTAGCCAGCTCAACTATATTAAAGGTGCAGGCATATACAGCGAACTGCATCTGCTGGATGGCAGCAGCACGTTGCACGATAAGGGGCTTGATGCGCTGGAGCAGATTTTGCCTGCTGGTTTTGAACGGATCCATAAATCATACCTGGTTCAAATTAAACAAACGGAGCAGATCTTAATTTCTTCGGGCACCAAATATGCATTAAAGCTTAAAAACGGAGAAATTTTACCCATTGGCCGATCGCGATATAAGGCCTTTAGAGAACGGATTGCTTTGCAAGAGGAGAAAAACCACAGTTAAACCAGCGAACCTTGCTTTAACTAAAATCTTTAGTCGCATTTAGCCCCTTAAGTTTCGACTATCTATTGTTGTCCTATTACATTAACCATTGCTCTTATCTGAGCGTCTCCAACCATAAATCCAGTCAAGTTGTTGAATTTGCTTGCCAATAAAGAAGCCAATTAAGCGATCGCGGAACCATGCTGCTATCGGATTCGTTTTTGTTTTGGTATCGCCAACTTTTCTTGCGCTTTTTATTACTTTTTCTACTCTCGGCTGGCGTTCCGATTGAAACATCTGAAATGCGGTTTCATAGTCATTATATGATGTTAAAAGATCAGCAATTACACCAGTATCTTCTAATGCCAGTGAAGCCCCTTGTCCAATATGTGGAGAAATGCCATGTGCAGCATCTCCAATAAGACAAATTCTGCCTTTGTACCAATGCGAAAGCTTAGGTACATCATAAATAGGATAAGCAATAATTTCATGACTGTTTTTGATTATTTTGGAGAATAAAGGATCGTCGTTCTTATGAACCTCAATTAAATGGTCTTGAATTTCAGTTTTTAATGTTTTCTCTATTTCCTGCGGCTTAGGTTGCGCTGCTCTGAAATAATTATTGAACCACCAGACTTCGCCCTTATCAGAAACTGAATAAGCAAAAAATCCCCTTTCGCCAAAGGTCATCCGTATAGAATCCAGCGGTTTTGAAAGCTCGGGAATCTTTGCATACCCGCCTGTAGAGATCAACTTTGTGTACTCCACTACGGAAGCTTCAGGGAACAATTGGTTTCTGACCTCAGAAAACATTCCGTCGCAGCCAATCATTATGTCGCCCGTTGCTGTTGTCCCATCTACAAAACGGGCTGTTACCTGTCCATCTGTTTCATCATAGCTAACAAATTTTTTGTTGTACTTTATGGTTATGCCGGCATCAATTGCTGCCTTTCGAGCGTATTTGTTAAGGTTTGCGCGTTTTAGCTGAATTGTTTCTACACCATATTGCTGTTTCTGGTAAGCCGTACCTAGTTCAGCTATTTGTTTTCCTTTGGAATTGAAAAATTTCATTGAGCCTGGAGTGTAATCTTCTTTGAGCGCTTCCAAATCAATAAATTCTTTCAATACATTCAAGCCATTAGGCGTGAGCCCCAAAAAGGCGCCCTCTTTTGTATTGTGTTCTGATCTCGATTCAAATATTTCAGACTCAAAACCTATTTTCTTTAGTTGTAAAGCCAGTATTGGGCCTGCAACACCGGCTCCTATGATGATTGCTTTTTTATTCATTGTTTTGCTTTTTTATTTTTAATCCCGTATCAGTAAAAGGTTTAGCACAAAAAATATCGCCACTCTTACATACTTTAGCTTGTGCCAACGGCCGCTTTTTATTGGAATTTTTTCAAAATTATCTGACTATCAAAAAATGAGCTTGCAAATAAAGGAGTTAAACTAGTAAATTAGGGAGCATGGGATTTGAGTTAAGAAATGATAACAAGGCATTTAAAATGACCTTTGATGAAAGTATTATCAATAATCAGGCTTTTAAAGAAGATACCTTTAAAATAGACATCCCTTTTGGACAATTAAGAGCTAAACAATGGCTTTTTGATGGCATCAAGATTCTTTACTCCGAAACCGATCTTGATAAACCAACCGAACTGGATTGGAAAGGAGATACGGAGCTGGTAACCATGCACTTTAATCTGCAGGGAAGAACTTCGATAAAACAGGATGGGATGAGCAATTCCTTTGAGTTGAATGGGAACCAGCACAATTTATTCTATGGCACCAAAGCCGAAGGCAAAATGAAGTTTGATGAGCTGCGGATGAAATCATTTATGATTCAATTTGAAAAGGATGCTTTTTTGTCCATATCAAAAGATGGAAATGAATCGCTTAAGCAGTTTGCAGACAAAATAGTTTCGGGAACACCTGTAGCTTTTTTAAGTACTAATTTAAATATCGATTTGTCTTTACAGACCTGTATTCATTCGATTTTGAATTGTGATTATTGGGGTGGGTTAAAGCGATTATTTCTTCTTTCTAAAACGATTGAACTACTTGTTTTGCAGGCGGAATCATTTGATAACCTTCAAAATTCAAAATCTGAATACATCAAACATGATTACGACAAAGAACGAATTGTATTTGCCCGCGATTATTTAGTTAAAAATATGGAGTCGCCACCTACGCTGGTAGAACTGGCAAAAATAGCAGGGATAAATGAATACAAACTGAAGCGGGGTTTTAAAGAAATGTTTAACCAAACAGCTTTTTCTTATTTATCTGACTTGCGTTTGGAGTTGGCAAAAAACGATCTGCGCGAAGGCAAAAAACAAGCTACAGAAATAGCATTTGAATTGGGTTACTGTTCATTGCAGCACTTTAGTAATGCATTTAAGAAAAAGTTCTCCATTACCCCTAGTCAGGTGAAACGCTGAAGCTAAGGTGGGCTTTTCGGCAAAATGGCTACGTGTACCAGATTTTTTATAGTTATATCTGCGATATACCGTAATTCAGGATAAACTTCTCGCCCAGCCCTAAATGCAAAAAACCCACAACTTTCGTTGCGGGTTTTGGCTCCCTCTGCTGGGCTCGAACCAGCGACCCTCTGATTAACAGTCAGATGCTCTAACCAGCTGAGCTAAGAAGGAGTGCTGGTTATTTCCTAAAACGAGGTTTATTTACGCTTTGCAGTTAAATACCCTTGTTCGTTTTGGGAGTGCAATATTAGTGCTTTTAAACTATTTATGCAAAAATTAATTCAATTATTATTTAAGAAAACAATCCTCACTTTATAGCGGAGGATTGTTTTCCATACTTCAAACTGAATATCAAATTGTTAACAACTCAATTAAGGTTTAACGATCCACGGTGCCAGATTAATATCATCAGTTCCGTTATATTGACGAAGTAAGGCCTGTTTTAGGTTTTCACCGTTAGTTGTCCTTTCAATAGTAGGGTACTGAAAACGTTTCGGAATCCTTTGGCTATTACCTATACCTGGCCCCACCTGGAATTCGGGGATACCCGTTCTGCGATACTGGTAATAAGCTTCAAAACCAGAGTTACGGAAATAGGCCAGGTATTTTTGGGTAAGGATCTGCTTTAAGCCTTCAGCTGTATTGCCAGCATATTTTATTACAGGCTGTGCGTAATAATCTGTTTCGAAAGTGAAGTTTACATTGTAAGTTTCAAATTCGCCAAGTTTACCATCTTTTTTTAGGAAGGTAACCACATTAACGCCATCCTTGATACCATAAAAACCGATAGAGGCTTGGATACCCTTTTTATACCAGCTTTCGGCATCGCCTGTAGCCCAGCCACGGTTAATACCCTCCGCTTTGATAAAACAGAGCTCGGGATAAGAAATAATGAAGGTGTTTTCGGCAGTATAACCACTATAATACCTATAACGGCCAATAAGCGAATACAAACCTTTTTGTACCTTATCCAACATCACACCCTGATCTTCACCCGTACTTGCTCCCACAAAATTCCGGTAATCGGTAATGGCATAACCGTTGGCCTCCGCTACTCCTCTTGCCGGCTCAGCAACCATATAAGCCCTAGGATCTTTATAACTCGAAAGGGTATTTAAATAAGTACCCGCCATGTTATAACGCAAAGCATCGTTACCAAAATTATCTTTATTGTTCGGGTATTTATTAAAACTTTCGTTGTATACAAACTGTAGGTTATCGGCCATACTCTCCATAACCGGATATTTGGTCGGGTTGCCCAATACCGCAGCAAATTGTTGTTTTACCTGTAAGTCCGCATCATCTACTTTAACACTCAACTGGATCAAAGTTCTCAACTTAAAAGTATTCACTACCTTTTGCCAGGCAACCAGGTCATTTTTAAGATAGATATCGCCTTTTAATTCTTTATTGCCCGCAATAATTAAAGCCGATAAATCGTTGTTCGATTCTTCTAACCATGTTAACGATTGTTTAAAGATATCTTTTTGAGTATCGTACTTTGGAGTAAGGTTGGCAAACCCTTTTAAGGCTTCCGTCATCGGTAAATCGCCCACTTTCAAACTCATTTTCACAAAGAAATACGCTTTAAAGAATTTAGCCAAAGCCAGGTAAGGTTTAGCTACTGCACCACCTAAACGGTTGGCTTCTTCTTCCATCTTTACTATATTTTTTAGGGTAGTATAATCTAAAGAAGCACCTGTCCAATCGTAATTATTGGTTGCATAGTAGAAATAGTTGGCAGCAGTATACTGATTCCATCTTTCTGAGCCCGAAAAAGGTGCCTCGTACATGTCAAACAAAATACCGTTCAACAATAAGTTCGGCGGAACGGTTTCGGCCTGGTTTGGATTTTTAAAATTTTCTTCAAATTCTTTCTTACATCCGCCACAAACAGCAACAATGATGAAGAGGAACAGTATTTTATATATTAATTTCATGTTATAGCGATTAAAAAGTAACATTAAGGTTAAAGCCTACACTTCTGGTAGTTGGTGTTTGTAGCGTAGAAGTCCCTTCTCTACCCGAATATTGGTCTACATCCACATCGTTATAGGTAGAATTGATAAAGTACAACAGGTTACGTCCAACTACCGAAATATTGGCCGATTTGATAAACGTGCGCTCCAATAATTTTTTAGGTAACTGGTAGCCAAAGGTTACTTCGCGTAATTTGGCGTATGTACGGCTCATCATGGTGTTTTCTTTGGCACCGTAAAAAACACCCAGATAATCCTGCAAAAGCTGAGGAGTGGTATTTGGCGCAAAAGTTAGGTCGCCATAATTGGTAATTACACCAGTAACCGGATCGAAGTTAAGTTTACCCCCATTGGCAATAACTACACCATCGCCTACCCATGTACCTTTATATGTAGGATCGTTTACACGCAGGTAATCCTGATATCTGGCTTCGCCCATTTTACCCTGAATGGTTTCGATCTGGCGACCGCCCTGGAACGATTTTAACCGCACATAATCTTGCATTACTCCACCCACTTTACCATCTAACTGGAAACTGAAAGAGAAATTCTCATACCTGAATTTATTACCGATGCTCCATACCCAGTTTGGATCGGCATGACCTAACAACTGGTTAACTGGTAACGAAATCGGCGTTCCGCTTGAAGTATGAATCACCTGTCCGCTTGGTGTTTTGGCTAAAACAGAACCGTAGATATTGTCTATACGATCGCCGGTTTTAAAGAATTGATCAACTGAGGTTTCGCCTGGGGCAAGTTCTTTGTAAATCTGTTTGTAGGTAGACCAGTTGATCATAACATCCCAACCAAATTTATCAGTCAAAATTGGCGTGCCTGATAAACTTAACTCCACACCACTGTTTTGCGTTTTACGGCCGTTGATGGTATTGGTTTGGTAGCCTGTAGCTGCTGAGATATTTTGTCTGATAATTTTCGGCCCATCAACATACCTGAAATAAGTAGCTTCGAAACCTAACCTGTTTTTAAGGAATTTAAGATCTATACCACCTTCGTAATTGGTCCGGCTTTGAGCTTTTACCGCATTCAGGTCGATCAGGTTATTGGTATAATAGGCACCTGTTTGGTTATTGTAGGTTGGCCTGATGCTGTATGGCGAAGAAAGACCATAGCCAGGGCCACCATATGACGAAGTATATTCAGCGCCATAACCAACCGGATAACTTTGTAACGGCGTTGCACCGATAAAGTCCTGTGTACCCAAACCAGGGTCTTTAACATTGGCATACGATGCCCTTACTTTAGCAAAAGAGATAAAAGCAGGCATTTTTACATAATCAGAAACTACCGAACTTAACGAAACTGAAGGATAAAATGCTGAATTATTACGCGGTGGAAGTGCAGAGTTTTTATCCACACGACCTGTGGTATTGATATTCAGATACTTTTTAAAGCTTAAATCAACCGAGTAAAAAGCACTTAACACCAACATTTTAGAGTTAAAATTGAAGGCTTTTACCGGGTTTTTAGAGTTCGAGAAGTTATATACGTTCGGAACATTTAAATAGTCTGTAGTGGTAAAACTCGAATTGTAACTGAAGTTACGGGCATTACCGCCACCAAAAGCACTGATTTCGAATAAATCACCAACGTTTTTGTTAAATTTTAATATCAACTGGGTATTGTTTTCGAACATGCTACGACGGTCTTCCCTATAATCACCCAAACCTTCTTCACGTCCGTAAGGGTGAGCAGAAAATGGCATTTTCTCTGTCCTTAACTGGTCGTAAGTCGAAATCTGCGTTTTTAATAACACATCCAATCCTTTGGTTACGTTATAGTTTAATGACGCATAACCGTTAATATCGTTCTTTTTATGTCCGCGTAACCATTCGTACGACATAAAATAAGGATTATGGTAACGTTGGTATTCGGCATAGATAGACTGGATACCTTCTTTGCCTGGCTGCCAGTAATTTTTCATATCGTCGATGTTCCAATCGGCACCACCCCAAAGGGTCATGTTATAAATTATACTGTTAGGGCCATAGTTTACATCAGGGATATTATCAGAAAACTGACGGCTGTAATTGATATAGGCTTCTGCTCTTAGTTTCGGACTGATATTATACGAACCACTCACATTAAAATTGTTGATATTTAATTGTGTGTTCGGTATAATTCCTTTTTGATAATTATTGGAAATAGAAACCCTTAAATTATACTTATCTGTTGCAGAAGATAAGGCAATGTTGTTGGCAGAAAGCAGCCCCGTTTGGATAAAACGCTTTAAGTTATCTTTTCCACGTGCTACCCATGGCGTACCCTGGCGCACGCCGTTTACAATCGGGCTGTCATATTGAGGAATCAACTGACCATCGAATTTTGGCCCCCAGATATCGTAATCACCATCATTTAAACCACCGCCTTTTCCATCGCCAAAAGCATAAGCACTGTGCTCACCTGGCCCATACTCATCCTGGCTTTTCGGCAAAGCGATAAACCCTTTGTTAAATTGGGTGCTCGAATTTAACTCTACTGTAAAACCCTTATCGCTTAGCTTACCTCTTTTAGTGGTAATTAATAATGCACCATTATAAGCCTGATAACCATAAAGCGCAGCAGCTGCAGGGCCTTTAAGCACAGTATAAGTATCGATATCATCGGGATTGATGTTCCAGGTGTCCGAATTGATCGGCACCCCATCTACCACTACCAAATTAACATCATTGCCACGAAGGTAAAGCGATGAACGGCCCAAAAGCTCTGAAGATACACCAACAGTTAAACCAGCAACCTTTCCTACCAATCCGTTTACCGGATTAGCTTCTCTGGCTTTTACCAGATCGGCACCTTTTACTTCCTGAATGGCATACCCCAGGTTCCGTTTCTCTTTACGGATACCGAGAGCGGTAACCACTACCTCGTTTAAGTTTTTTGAGTCTGTTTTTAATGTTACAGTCAGGTTTGCGCCCGTAACCTGAGCTTCTTGCGGCAAAAATCCGATCGAACTAAAAACAAGTGTTTCGCCTGCTTTGGCATCGAGGGTAAAGCGCCCCGACTGATCGGTAGAAGTAGCTTTTTTAGTCCCTTTTACCAGTACGCTAACGCCTGGGATCGGCTGTTGCGCATCGTCTTTAACCAGACCAGCAATTTTTGTTTGTGCCCAAGTAAAATAAGGCGTGAGGCACAACAGCAATAAAGCTACCATGCACATCTTCATCTTGTAGAGATGTTTCATTTATCTATAATTTTTTAGTTTTATAGATGCAATGATAAGATATGCATGTTATCCTAATGCCAACTTTTAGTTAACAAAAACCCCTATTTTTGTTTAGTATTTGTTAACTAAATATTTTCTTAATACTTTCTGCAGCATAACCTGCACTGGCGGTCATTCCTTTACCGCCAATAGCCGTACGGATATGGATTCGATCGTCGAGATCGTAAGTTACAATGTGTTTTGTTGCGTGTTGCGGATAAAATCCGGCCCAGGTATTTTGCAGTTTGCGCACATCAAAATTAACAATCCGGGCCGCTTCTTCGAGCATGAGCTCATTAATATGATGGCTTAAATCGAAACCAAGCTCATCGAAATGGTTTACGTCGGCATATACGTGCGAATCGCCAATAATGATTGTATTATCTGCAGCCTTTTTAAACAGGATATGGATACCCCATTTTTTCAATTCATCGTAATGTTCGGGAGTTGTAATGCTTTTGAAAGAAGGGCAATAGTGCTCAAAACTCTCGTAACGCCTGGTGGTTAGTCCGGTTAAAATATTACCGGCTAAAGTAACCTCTGGCATAGGAATACTACGCATCATCTGTAGCTTACTTACCACAATACCACTTTCACTAAACAGTTCAGGATAAAGCAATTTAAATTCGTAACCGTTACAGATAATGGCTTTCTCTGCTGTAAAAAGTTCGCTATTGTTTCTTAAACCAACCGCTACACCAGTTCCTTTGCTTTCGCAGGCCGTAACCGGACTATTGTATTTAAGTGTGTACTGTTCAAATTTAGTCTGCATATATTCGTGCAGGCGATGGATCATTTGATCTGGTGCTACACTAATTTCCTGCGGAAAAAAGATAGCTTCTTTGGCATAAGAAGATTTAATAGCAGGATATTTCTTTAAAACTGCTTGCTGACTAAGCAATTCGGTTTCGTAACCGATGGTATCATAATGCGCTTTTAGTTCATGGATCAGGGTCTGCTCATCATTATCTGATGCGATATAAACACTACCATTTTGCTGCACGGAGATATCAAATTCTTGCTGGATGGATTTATAAATCTCTAAACCAGCAACACCGTATTCGAACCATTCAGCTTCCATACCCGATGGCACCACCTGGCCAAAATTACGCACGGTAGCGCCTACCGGAAAATTGTCTTTTTCGAGCTGTAAAACAGATTTGCCCGAAAGTAAAGCATGGTAAGCATGGAATGTTCCTAAAATACCTCCACCAATTACAATAAGATCGAAATGTTTATTCATTGTTTGTTTATTTTTTAAGATGCTTTTAAAATTATTTACATCATTAAGATTTATTCTAATGGTCATTTTTTAACCCCATTACATAATGAGATCGTCTTTGCCGAACTTGTTTCAGCATCTTTCTACTAAATAGACCCTGAAATAAATTCAGGGCGACGACTATAAAGTAAAATATTTACAGGAGATCTTTTAAAGGTATATTATTAATCGAACCCACAATTTATTTCCCTGTTAAAACCATCTGCTTCGTTGTTCGTATCTTTTTATTCGTAGCTAATGTTTTCCTCCTGAAATAAATCAGCGAGAGTACACTGCAAGCCCCCCCAATGAGTGGTACAGCAAACAAACACTGTTTAAAGAAATGCATCCAGCTAATATTCGTTTCGCCAAATTCGTGCATCATCAATACCGAAAAACTACCTACGTAGCCAATTGAATCGGCCACATACATAATAAAACCGATATTGCCTTTGTAATGAAAATTGGCAATCATCCGTTCAAAAAAAATAGCATTATACGGAATATAGGCCATATACAGGCCCATTCCCAGCAAAGCCATCCAGCTTACCGGCCCAATGTAGCCCCTATCGAAAAAGAATGTACTTGCGCCAATTAGCAAACAGCCCGAAATAATCATGATATGGATCACAGTGAAGGCTTTAAGATTATCTTTGATCAGGATTAAAAGCCCCATCATCACCAATACCACAACCGAAATCAGGGTATCAATCTGCGTGTAGATATGGTTGTTATGGATACCTAAGCCGTTCCAGATTTCTACTTCGAAATTATCGCGCATATCGCGGATACAGGTAAGCAGTACGTAAATGATAATGGTTAAGATGATACCTGGCAAAAATGTGGTGATAAACTTTCTGCGTTGTTTCGCATCCATCGGTACCCGTTTGGTACGTAGCTCCTGATCTTCTTTTGAAGGTGGTGGAATAACCTCCAGGCAAAAAACAAAAAGGAACAATGGAAGCAGGAAAACCAGTCCGGTAAGAAAAGGCATCCAATAATCGCTTACTGAAGCAAACGACATTAGCGTACGCGCTACCGTTTTAACAAAACCTGAGGCAAATATTAAACTGATCGACATTAATGCGCCCATAAATTCGGTTGTTTTTCTTCCTTCCAGATAGCTGAATACCAAACCCCATATCATGCCCAAAGGGAAACCATTAAGGAAAAGAAACACAATATTGTAGGGAGCAGGCACCAAGGCAAATCCAAGCAAAGCAAGCCAAGAAAAAAGAATCAGAAAAATGATGCTCCTTGCCCGGTTACTTTTCCCCGATTCGGAAATGAAACGGATGCCGTAAAACTTACTTAAGGTATAACCTAGCATTTGTGCAATAACCAACCAAACTTTATAATCGATATGCAAAAATTCCTGGTGCTCAAAAGTAGCAGAGGCAAAAGCTTTTCGAAAGGCATACATACTGGTATAACAACCAAATGCTGCTATACCACCAAGCACTGTAATTAACCAATAAGGCCAATTAAGCGCTTTTTTACGGGCAAGATGAAGTAAACCCATCCTAATTTCTGCTTATGTTGTTTATTATACCAAACACCACTAATTTGATTAACATATGTATTTCATTTAAAAACACAATAGTAAACATTGTTTATTATTAGTAAACAAATTCAAAATTATCAAATTGTTAATTTTTTACCGTTTAGGGTTTGGCATATTATTTCGTAAAAGCCTCTAACACTGGCCTGCCTCTCCAACTTTGCGGTTGCTGTAACCCCATTAACCAGGCTAGTGTTGCGGCTGTATCGTAAGTAATAATCGCATCTTTTAATTCGTGGTTTTTACGAACGCCAGGGCCCGAGATAATCCATGGGATCTGCACCTCATCGAGTGATTTACCGCCATGACCTTTACCTTTTCCGCCATGATCGGCAGTAACCAGGATAACGGTTTCATCAGCAATACCTGCATCTTTAACTGCTTTTACAATTTTACCAATCCGCTGATCTACCAGCTCAAGTTGTTTATAGTAAGCCGGTGTACGGTGACCAATTGAATGCCCTGTACCATCAGGTTCGTCTAAATGCAGGAAGGTAAAATAAGGTTTCTCTTTTTTGATAATCGCAGCAGTAGTATCGGCACAAAAATCATCTTTATCATTTCCACTAACGATAATATTTACAGCTTCTTTTTCAAACAAATAACCAATTCCGCTCCAACTATACACAATAGCTGTTTTAGCTTGTTTTTTTTGATCTCTGATTACACTAAATATTCCCGGGAACAAACCATAAGATGTTTTGGTAATAGACGGAATTTCGGGCACCTTACTATCCCATTCGGTATAACCATGTTCGGTTGGCCCCGCCCCCATTAGTAAAGAGGCCCAGTTTACCGCACTTGAAGACGGCAATACACAGCGTGCCTGGGTAGTCCATGAGCCATTGGCCATTAATGCTTTAAGATTAGGCATATTCGCCTCTGGCAAAGAGTAGCCACCAAAACCATCGCAACCAATTAAGACAACGTGTTTAATTTTTTTAGATTGTGCCTGCGCAAATACACATAAACAAAGTAGTACTAAAGTACTTTTCAAAAATTTTTTCATCAATTTATAATTTAGTTCAATTGTGATGAAACAATCAGTTTTTTCACCCATGTAGATGTTTTTACGGTGCTCAAGAAGGCTTGACCCGTTTATTCATCCCCTTTGGCTTAAAAAATCATGATGGTTTCATGTTCATATTTTTCTATTACCAAACCTAAGATTGGTTTATAAAGATGAAGGTAGATATTTGTTAAGTATTAATAAACTTTGTTTATAGTAATATTACTCAAAAAAATAAATGACCAGCATTAGCGCTTTGCCATCGCCAACGTTAACCGGCGTATGCGAAAGCCTTCCATCAAAAAGCATGGAGTCTCCCTTTTCGAGTATAATTTTCTTTTTCGAAAACTGGTATTCTACTTTACCTTCTATCATGTACTTAAATTCGAAGGCTTCCGTTTTCACCATTGGGCGATGCGCATTTACCTCCAACTCGAGCAGCACAAAATCGGCAGTAGAAAATTTAATATTCTTGGTTAAAATACGCGAGTAGTTAAATCCTATTGCCTGTTCCTTTTCGAACTTCTGGTATTGATCTTTTCGCTTCACCAGAACGGGGGCATCTTTCTTATGAAAATTGATGTCTTTAAAAAAGCTGTTCAGATCTATCTGCAGGCTTTTAATAATATCCATCAATACCATCAATGATGGGATTGTTCTGCTGTTTTCGATCTGAGAAATAAGGCCTTTGCTTACTTCTGCTTTATCTGCAAGCTCCTGAACGGTAATGCCAAGTTCTTTACGTCTTTCCTTAATTTTTCCGCTTATCTGTAAAAGAATTTCATCTTGCATATGCTAAAATCGTATTAATAATGCTAATGTATTATTTTATTCCTACAATCTAAATCAACAATCGCATAAGTTACAGCTTAAACATTCTTTTACCACAGAGAAAACAGAGGTAAAGCGCAGAGAACAGGGAGATGTAAATTCTGCGGTAATCAGTGCAATGGTTAAGGAACCAAAGCGCAGAATTCCCCGCAGATTTAAGAAGGTTTATGCAAAAAAATAACTTTATAAAATCGGTCGGTGAGACACCGACCGATAGGATTTTAACGATAATGGCCAGGCACCCAATACCGACCGCCATAAGGGCCAATAGTATAATGCCCGCGCACCCAGTGTGCCCTTGGTGCACGTGCGCTTACCACGCATGCACTAAAATTAACCGCCATAACCAATAAGAGCAATGCATTTACAATCTTTTTCATAACCTAACTTTTTAAATGAAAAATAAATCAAGCTTTATGCTGTGTGTTTTATTTTTGACGGGGAGAGCATAGGAAAGGTTTAATTGGATATATCAGAAAGATTTTCTGCGTTTTCGAATAGTCGTTATCCCGAACTGAGCACCACGAAGCGGAGAGATCTATCCAGACAGATTTAGCTTCGGTGAGCCTTTGGGTTCTCGACGGCATTACACGCCGCTACCACTAACGCCATTTTGAAATCACTTACAAATGAACGACTTGAGATATTGTGCATTTCCGTATAGCTAGGCCATAGCACGGATCTCCCTTCTACCTAAAACCGGCCTAATAAATTTTTCGGGCTCTACCGACATCACTCATATTGATTTTCATACAATAAAATATCCCTTATAATGGCAAATTGAAAAGAATGATCGTATCGATTATTGCACAGCGGAGGTCTTTGCTTAAAATCAATATGCTCCCATCATTTGAAAATGAAAGTTGGTATTTCATCGGTAACTGTAGTCCTTCTTTCCATTACAAGTCCGCACTCGTGCCTCGCTTACGGGCTTTTCACTACAATAAGGTTTATGGTTTACGGCTTTTGCATAAATAGGATGATTACGATGGATAATCACCGCCAAACAAAAAACGGTCTGACCTTATAAAGATCAGACCGTTGTATATTGATGTTAATAAAAATTAGAAACTATATCTCAATCCCAATTGCATCTGGTAACGCGATGCAAAGAAGTCTCTTGAATAAGAGGTTACATCTTTTTGTGCAAAGGTATAAACCGGGTAAGCGGTTGGTGTTCCCGCAGTTGCAACTTTGATACCCATACTAGCCATAGAGTTATAAGTATTAGGAGAGAAATACTGGATTCCCCAATTCTTATTTACCAAATTGGTTAAGTTAATAATATCATAAGTTATTGTAACTATATGAGGGTGTTTCCCTTTTGCCACTTGAATATCCTGAGAGAAACGGAAATCAGCCTGAACATTCCAAGGGGTACGTGCACCGTTACGCTCGGTAAAATCACCACGACGGCTGCTTAGGTATTTATCACCGTTAATGTAGCTATCAAACGCTGCTGCCTGTGCAATTCCATCAGGTGTATTGGCAAAAAATTTCTGCGTTTCGCCTACTGCTGGTACATACATTAAACTTACTGTCTGCCCGGTTCCGTTGATCCTGGTGTTTACTAAACCTAAAGAATATGGAGAACCCGACTGACCGCTGAAGAATAACGAGAAGTTAGATACATATTTACCGTTTTTAAGCCAATCCCATCTGTAATTGATGGTTGAGATAATCCTGTTGCGGATATCGAAGTTTGAATAGGCCAAACCTGGGTTGTTAGGGCTAAGTGCCTGGTTTAACTGCCAGTTAGATTCCATAGAGTTACGGATACCGTTGGCAATATCTTTCGATCTTCCGTAGGTATAAGCCACCATCATGTCTAAACCGAAAGGAAGTGATTTACTTACCTGAGCAGTTAAGCTGTATTTATAACCTTTATCAGTGTTCGATAATAAATATGCGTTGGTATATAGTGGGTTTATTTTCGCACCAGAGTAGATCGGCTGTTGTTTCTGCGTATCATAAACCATATATTTTGGATTATCTACATAGTTGATCTGCTGAAACTGTACATCTTTAATCACCTGGCTAAAAATTCCCTCCACTGTAAATTTCCATTGGTCGTCTGTTTTATAATCGAAGGCTAAATTGCTTCTCCATGCTTTTGGCATTTTAAAGTTATTATCAACCAGATCTACCTGTGTAGCTCCACTTGCATCTTTAACATTAACACCTTGGTTGGTTACATAACCTGCTTCGCCATTACCCGTTAAGGCGTCTTTAATTGGATCAGAACCAGGTGCAGGCATTACTATTTTGGTAGGGTCTGCATTTGCATAAACATACGACTTATCAAAAGCGCCGTAATTTACACCATTATTATAATAGGCATAACCGATCCATGCAAAAGGTACACGGCTGGTAAATAACCCAGTACCACCACGCATAACCAAACTTTGATTACCCAATACATCGAAATTAAAACCAATACGTGGAGAAATCTGGATTTTGTTCAGGAATTTTCCAGTAATTGATGATGGCTGTGTATAGGTATAAGTTGTACCGTAATTGGCATCAACCGGAGAGTTGGTCGTTTTTGAACTCAACGATGGCATATTAGGTAAATTTGCCATATCGAAACGTAAACCCGGTGTTAATTTAAAACGATCGCCGATGCGGATTTCATCCTGACCATAAACACTGTACATGTTCACATTAAACTGTGCAGTTGGGTTGGCAATAATATTATCGCGACTATTATCGTCGTAGTTATAACTTGTACGTACCCTGTTTGGTTTGTTCGCCAGGAAGTCGGCAATACTGCTATAAGCCACACGACCGTTCCATGCGTTTACAAAACCGTAATTGATGTTGTAAAATTCGTTGTGCGTACCAACAGTAAAGGTATGTATACCAGAGTTATAAGTATAGTTATCGGTAAATTCGAACGTATTCTGTTTCATATTGAAGATACTCGCCTCGCGGTCGGTACCTAAAAACAATGTTCCTCCGTTCGCAGCAATTTCGATTTGCGGTACAGCCGGATTAGAAAGTGGATCACGGTAATCGTGCACTGTAGAATAACCCACAATTAAATTGTTGGTAGCAGAGTTACCGAAACGGGTTTTTAGATCAGCAACAGTTGAGGTTTGGTTATTGTTCTGTCTGAAATCGATACCGCCAAACCTAAAGTTAAGCTGATCTCTCTCTAAGTTTGTTGCTTTCGAAATAATGGTGTTATTTCTGATGGTTAACTGGGTATTTTCACTAATATTCCAATCTAAACGGTTAAAGAATTTATTAGATTGCGAATAAATGTTATAATTACCGAACGAGCCTGCATCTACACCATAAGCGCTTGCCATACGATCAGAAATCTGTTGCGCATCACTTGCAGTAAGCAATTTCATGTCAGACGATCCTGCACCTAAAATTACCGGATCCTGGCGACGGGTAATCTCCTCATTAGTGAAAAAGAACAATTTATCTTTAATAATCGGGAAACCAACGCGGAAACCAGTTTGGTAATCGTGAAAAGCAGAAGGCTCTTTGCTGTTATCGCCTATTTTATTTCTACCGATTAACGAAGCGTTACGGCCATAACCGTAAACCGACCCCACTACCTCGTTGGTACCACCACGGGTTACCGCGTTAATACTACCACCTAAAAAGTTACCTACTTTAACATCGTAAGGAGAAAGTAAAACGGTAACATCCTGGATCGCATCTAGCGAAACCGGATTGGTACGCGTACTGCTTCCTGGCATACCCGAGCTTCCACTCTGACCACCTAACGAAGGACTGAAACCAATCGCATCGTTATTGATCGCACCATCGATAGTTACGTTGTTGTACCTAAAATTGGTTCCACCAAAGGTATTATCTTTACTACCTTGTGGGGTTACACGGGTAACATCCTGCAAACTGCGGTTCATGGTAGGCAAAGTTTTAATCTGACCTTCGCCAATGCTTGTACCGGCACCAGATTTTGTTCCGCCTTTTTGACCTTTAACACTTACTTCGGCCAATTGGTTGCCTTGCTCCTGAAGATCGATATCGAGTTTTACATCGTTACCCAGGGTTAAATAAATGTTTTCTTTTACTACTGGGCTATAACCCACAAAGGTTACCGTAATTTTGTATGGCCCGCCCGGGTTTAAGTTGCCAATACGGAAAAGCCCAGATTCGTTTGACGAACCTTTAGATACCGTACCCGTTGGAACGTGCACCATAACAACGGTTGCCCCTGGGATGATACCTTTGTTATCCTTAATCTTTCCATTAATACTAGATGTTGTAACCTGCGCCTGAGCTAATGTGACCAGGAGCACAAGAATACCTACTAGGGATAGTATACGTGATTTCATTTTCTGTTATTTTATTTTGGCACAAAACAACAGTCTTAATGTTAATTCAATATTAACATTAAATTAAGTTTAACCTTGAGTTAACAATATGAAAATTGGAATTAAACAATAGGAAAACAATTCCTTAACAGCCTTTTAGAAGCCGGAATATGATGAAGAGCAATATGCTCAAATATCAGTCATAAAGATGAAGATTGCGTGAAGATTTTCTCATTAGGGAGTCTGGGGTGTTTAGTCTGGATCACAAAGAAGATTAAGTAGTTAGGACTAAGCACTTGGCGTTTAACGGCGATTAACCGGATAATTACTTCTCAAACCTGCATTTGTTAACAAATGATTAATCACCAAGAGATAAATGAACCAACAGTTCCCTCAGTTTGGCGCTTGGCTACAATTAACCGATTAAGCAATTTAAACAGTTGACCAAAAAACTTATTTTTGCCTTCATGATAATAAGATTAGCCGTTACAGAAGATATACCATTAATTATGCAATTGGTACGCAAAGTTGTACCCTTAATGCGTGCTGCAGGAAATTTTCAGTGGGGAGACGATTATCCGAACCCCGAAGTATTTGCCAACGACATTAAAATCGATCAGTTATGGGTAGCAGAGCTGGAAAATGAAATTGTTGGTGTTTCTGCAATTACCACAGATCAGGATCCTGAGTATGCCGATGCTGGTTGGGGCATTACCGAAAAAGCCATTGTTACGCACCGTTTGGCTGTAGATCCCGATCAGCAGGGCAAGGGCATTGCCAAAGCTTTAATGCAACAGGCAGAGGTAGTAGCCAAAGCAGCCGGCATTAGCATTTTAAGGGTAGATACCAATAGCGAAAATAAAGCCACACAAGCCCTTTTCCATAAACTGGGTTATACCTTTAGTGGCGAAATTGGCCTGGCCAAGCGCCCTGGACTACGTTTCTTTTGCTATCAAAAGTTGTTGTAACCATTAGCTATACTCTTAATAAACCACGGAAAGCCCTTGCCGCATAATAAGATTGTGCGCCATTGTGATACACGAACACATGATTGTAACGACGATCGCCAAAGAGGGCACCGCCCAATTTTCTGATTTCGGGAGGGGTAACAATCCAGCTCGATGTTTTGGTATCAAACTGTCCAAGTTGTTGCAAAAAGCGATATTGTTCTTCTGTTAAGAGCTCTACACCCATCCCAGCAGCCATATCAATAGCATTATTTTCTGGCTGATGTTCTTTTCTGGATTCAAGAGCTTCCACATCATAACAAATACTTCTACGGCCTTTAGGGCTTTCTGCCGAACAATCATAAAAAATGTATTCGCCTGTTGTTTTATCAAAATCAACAACATCGGGCTCGCCACCGGTTACTTCCATTTCGTCGAGTATCCAGAGTTTCCCAGGCCTGCCAATTAACCTTTCTTCAACTTTAGTCCATTCGATACCTTTATGGCGGCCCATATTTTTCTCGAAACGGGTTTTCAGCGTATCCAGCAATTCATGCGTTTGTTCTACAGATAGTTCTTTCTTGCTCATTATCATTTCAATTTTAGGTGCTCAGGCTTAATTTTAAAAATACTAATTTATATATGGAGCGCAACGCCTGTACAAATAATAAGTTTCCCCCCTAATGCAAAACCGCCGTCCCTAAACCCGTTAGCAGCAGCCTCCGGTTCTTTCTATTGGAACTACAGCGAATGGCGGGACTAAGAACCACAAGCTGCTCATTTCCTAAAACAAAACGTTCTTTTCCAATTTCAATAAATGAATAACTTCTATTTGAAGCGCAACGCCTGTGTAAAACAATAAGTTTCTTCCCGTTTTCCGCTTATACGCTTCGCTGCCTCGTTCCTCGTTGCTGCAGGGTAATGCTTCAACCGGGGCTAATTGGCTACAGCTGTATTTCATTTTTGAAGTTGCAGGACGCAAAAACCGCTGTCCCCAAGCCCGGCAGTAGCATTAGCCTCCGTTTTTTTCTATTGGAGCTACGGCGAATGGCAGAACTAAAAACCACCAAGAACTACAAGCTGCTCATTTCTCAAAACAAAACGTTCTTTTCCAATTTCAATAAATGAATACTTTAGTTTTGAGGTTTATTGTGCCTCAGATGTTACCTGAGGCGAGTAGTTAATTTACTAGAGGTTGGAATTGCAAAACGGTTAAGCTGCGGGATAACTATGCCAGTATCAGATGGAAACATCTGACGCCACAAATAACTAATCATCCAATCCTTTACCATTCAAAATCTGCGGTATAAATTTTTCAACCCTAGCCGCCCTTGTTTTAGATTGTTTGGCCGCCGAAAAATATAAGAGGTATCCTCTTTGTCGTCCTGGGGTTAAGGCTTCGAAAGCTGTTTTTAAATCAGGAATGTGATCCAATTTACTTTGAAACTCAGCCGGAATGGTGTATTCTGCAGTTTTTTTCAAATCTACTTTTAAACCTGCTTTTTCTACTTCAATGGCTTCAAAAATATAGGTTCTTAAAATTGCTTTCATTTCTATAATCTGCAATGCAGTGGTAAAACGGATCTGCCTTGCCGATTGCACATTCTCCGTTTGCTGGATCAATATACCTTCATTATCTTTCAATAATGCACCTTTAAAAAACAAAAAGGCACAATATTCTTTAAAATCGTGAATTAAAACGATGTTGTTTCCGTCAAAAGTGTAACAGGGGCAGCCCCATTTTAACTCTTCAGTTAGGCCACAATCAAGGGCAATTGTTCTTAATAAGATTACTGCTTCCTGCCATTTTTTGGCTTTATTAAAATAAAAATCAACTTTAGGGTTCGTATTCATTTTTCTATTCGTTTAGGTGGTGGCCAATAAAAACACCTCTCCACTTGCTGGCAAAAGTCCATCAGTTCTATTGGCGAAATAATATTGTTCCATGTCTTTTGTGGAGATCGTTTTAGCTTCTTTAAATCCTGTTGACAGGACTAGCTCCAACGCTTCTTCAAGGTGCAACCAGTTGCAGACCAATTTCATCATGGAGGATATGCGGCGTATCATCCACTTTTATATGTAAAGCCCTCCACAAAGTGGTCCTGATGGCAGTATTATCTGGTTCAGTGCTATTTTTGTGCTGTTCCATATCAACTTATTTTTATGCCTAATTTAAAGCAATTTTTCTTTCTATAGGCCTGAAATACCACGAAAACACCGTTAAAACCAATAGCAACATCGGCCCAAAATATGCCGAAAAGCTATGATCAGCCACTGCGACATGCGAAAAAACAGCGCCAGACATGGCAAAGAAAAAGCCTGCATAAGCCCATTCTTTTAGTAAAGTAAATTTAGGAATAAGCACAGCAATTACACCCAAAATTTTCCAAACGCCCAATAAAGTGAGGAAATAGAGCGGATAGCCCAGCTGGGTAAAAAGCGCTACTTCATCTTTCATTTTTAATAACTGCACGATGCCCGTAGACAGCATGCCCAAGGAAAGCCAAACTGTGGCGATCCAATAGATAATTTTGTTTCTCTTTGTCATGATCTGTTATTTTAATTGACCTACAATATTCTGCAAACGGTTATGTGCCATATTGATGCCCTGAGCAAAGGGGAGCGACAGGATCTGATCTCTTACACCAACCGATTTATATATCACATGCATGGTAAGCTTACTCCTATCACCGCTTAGTTTTTCGAATGTTAAAAACTCAAGCTGCGCGGCGAAAGGTGTATTTTCCATTTCGAATGTACGCGTGATCTTCTCTTCGGGCACCAACTCGTGGATTACCCCACTGGCTACAAAGGCTACATTCCCTTTATGATCTGAAGTTTCGAAAACATAACTGCCATGTTTTTTATTTTCGAGTTTCAATACTTTTGTACCCATCCATTGCGCAACAATTTCGGGCTCTACATAAGCCTTAAAAAGCATTTCAACAGGAAGATCAAATTCCCTGGTGATTACGATTTCCTGTTTACCGTTTTCGGCGGCTATTTTTGTTTTCTGCTCCATTGGTTCTATTTGGTCGGTTTATAATTTTTCATGATATCTTCCAGTTTGTTAAACCTATCATCCCACATTTTGCGGAAGGGTTCAATAAAATCGGCTATTTCTTTCATCTTTTTGGCATTTGTATGGTAGTGTACTTCCCTCCCATTCTGTTTTTGCTCTAAAAGTTCGCATTCGGTAAGAATTTGCAGGTGTTTGGAAACGGTCGGTCTGGCGGTATCGAAATTGGCGGCTATAGCGCCCGCAGTCATCGATTGTGTGGCTACCAACAGTAATATTGCCCTGCGTGTGGGATCGGCAATGGCCTGAAATACATCTCTTCTTAAATTCATCATGTAGCTATTTGACTACAAATATAAATGTAGCCATTTGACTACGCAAATTTTTGAGAGATTTTTTTCGATTTTTCTTCAACGGACCGTCATAGCGCTTGGCGCCACCAATAAGAAACCCCTCCGAATATTAATAAAAGTCCCCTCAAAGCAGTATCCAGGCAATATTCAATTCACCACAACACAAAAACTATAAAATCTACCGATTTAGTAGTTTTTTTATACATTTGCCGAATAAATCAAACCTGGATATAAAAACCTAGGGGAAATTGTTTTGCATAGCCTCAAAAGGCTTGGTTTTAAATTCAAAAATTGGATTATTTTAATGGAACATCTTTCTGATCTTAAGTCCGGAAATATAACGGCATTTCAACACCTGTATGCTTTGTACAACAAAAAGCTTTATTTCTTTATCCTCAAGAAGTCAGGATCGACGTATATGGCTGAAGAGGTGGTACAGCTTACCTTTATTCGCCTATGGAATAAAAGAAAATCTATACCGTTAGAGGTCCCGGCTTATACTATTATATCCAGAATGGCCTATACAATTTTAATAGATCAGATCAGAAAGGAAGCAGTTAACCAAAAACTCCTGAATAAGGTAGAAGTTAATGATCAAACCGATAACATTACTGAATATACAAATACCCTAGCTGCTATTGAATATGTTTTAGAATTAATGGCTCCTATGCGCAAAAAAGTTTTTAAACTCAGCAGGTTCGATGGCTTCTCCCATAAAGAGATCGCCGAAAAACTATCCATTTCTCCAAAAACTGTTGAATACCACGTTTCAAAAGCGATCAAACAAATTAAGGCCGTACTTTCTTCTTTTTGGATTGCTCTCATCTATATCCTTCAAAAGTAATTTAACCGCAGTAAAATGCGGTACAAATGCTTTGTTGTTTAGCCCATTACTATACTTCATTTTTTTTTCTTAAGCGCTAGGGATACCCCTGCTCAAAAACGTAATACCATTATGCAAATTGATCAAAACCTTATTGATAAATTTTTTGCCGGCAAATGCAGTAAAGAAGAAGCAATCGCGGTGAGCCGTTTTTTAAAGGCTCCTGTGAACTTTAACACCTACATGGATGAAGTGGAAAAGGAGGAGATGGAATCCGCTCCACAGATTGACAACAGAATTTCTGAGCAGATGATGGAAAGGATTTTGGATCGCATTTTTGACCGACAGAACAGAAGAGATACCCGTATCAGGGTCTTCTCCTATGCGGCGGCTGTTCTATTAATCGTCTCCACGGTCATTTTGTACCAATACACATCACAACAGACACGCAACCAGTCTTTTGGCAACATTAGCTTAAAAATGCAAAAGACTCCTATTGTGCTGAAAAATAAAAGTAGCAGAACAGAAAAATATGATTTACCTGATGGGTCGATTGTTGAAATTGAACCCTATAGTGAGATTAGTTATTTACCCTTTATAGGAAACAAGAGAGATATTTTTCTGAAAGGGGCGGCATTGTTTAGGGTACATAAAGATAAAAAAAGGCCTTTTACTGTATATGCCTCCAACTTAGCCACTACCGCACTCGGTACAATTTTCAGGATTTCCGCACATCATAGGAGCAGGTTCATCAAGGTAAAATTAATAGAAGGGAAGGTTGTTATTAAGCCAGATAATAAGCTGCTGGCAGCAAGAGTAACGACTGTTTATTTGACTCCAGGGCAATGTTTTTCTTTAAATAAAAAGAATTATGCGACTAAAGTGAGTGAATTTGTCCAGAAAGACCCCATTAAAATCGCCGATCCGGTAGTTTCTGGCGACGGAGCTACCATAACCAGCGATGCCATTGTTTTTAACAACCAATCTTTAGTAACTGTATTTAATGTGCTTTCCAAAGAATTGAACATCAAAATTGACTATCAAAAAAATTCGATAAGGAAAAAAGTGTTTAGCGGAAAATATGAATTTGGAAGAGATGATCCTGCAGGATTTTTAAATATGATATGCGCTTTAAACAACCTCACAGTTTCTAAAACAACCATGGGTTATACAATTAAATATGAATTAATAAATAGAAAACCAGCAATTAAACTAAAACTAAATGATTAAATACGTTACTAAGAAGAAACTAAAAAATGTATTTCTCTTGATGTTCTTTTTTATTTTAACGGGCTTAAACCTGCAGGCTCAGAATAAAGAACCAACCATACGGGGAATTGTAAAAGACAAAAAAGGAGTTGTGGTTGCTAGTGTATCCGTAGTTTTATATACCACCGAAAAGAGGATTAAAACCTCTTATACCGACAAAAATGGGGTATTTATCTTTCCAGATATCCCTCCTGGAAAGTATGTAGTTATGATTAAACACGTTGGCTTCAAATATAAGGAGATTGATGTGGAGATTATTCCTGGCGGAACATTTTCATCTGTGATTGAGTTAACAGAAAGCGTTAAAGACCTGGATGAGGTGAAGATATCAACCGGTATTGTACAGCGCAGCAAAAATGGTTTCACAGGGGCAACAGCCACGTTCACCGGTGAGCAGTTAAAGTCTATTGGAAACCAGAATATTATACAAAGTTTAAAAACGCTGGATCCTTCTTTTATACAGATACAAAATAACCTGGCGGGATCAAACCCAAATGTTTTGCCGAAGATAGAAATCCGTGGCAAAACAAGTATTGGATCAACAACTTTACAAGATCAGTTTGCCTCCGATCCCAATCAGCCCTTATTTATATTAGATGGCTTTGAGACCTCGTTAACCAGGATAGTCAGCATTGATATGAACCGTATAGCTTCTGTCACCATTTTAAAAGATGCAGCATCAACGGCACTTTATGGTTCTAAGGCATCCAACGGTGTAGTAGTTATTGAAACAAAAAAACCAAAACCTGGAGAGCTTCAGCTAAATTATACGACAGATTTAAGCGTAGAACTGCCTGATCTGAGTGGGTATAACATGATGAATGCAGAGGAAAAGCTTCAGTTTGAAAAATTAGCAGGCAGGTATACCCTTTCATTTCCTAATGCCTATCTTCAGCAAGACCTCGATGCGATGTACGCAAATCGGTTGAAAGAGGTTAAAAGAGGTGTAAATTCTTATTGGCTAAGCGAACCATTACAAACTGGGTTCTCTCAAAGACATTTCCTATATGCATCTGGCGGAGCTGAGGCTATTAAGTATGGAGTAGGCGCAAGTTATAAAACAAATAAGGCTACCATGAAAGGTTCCGGACGGGATGAATGGGGCGCAAATATTGATCTCTCTTATCGAAAAGGAAAATTTAACATTTCCAACACCACAGAAATAAATGGATATAAAACGACCGAGTCTCCGTATGGATCGTTCAGTACCTACGTGAAAGCAAATCCATATTATCGCAAACTTGGGACAGACCTAAGGTTCTTGGAGCAAACATATAATATTATACAACTTGATAAAAATTACGATGTAACCAACCCACTTTACAATGCCGCTTTAAATAGTTACGACGGTTCTAAAAACTTTGCTATTCAAAATGCATTTCAGGTAAAAGTGAACCTAACGGACAATTTATTGGCTCAGGTTGCATTTCAAATCCAAAAGGGAATTACAACTGGTCAAACTTTCATTTCTCCACTAAATACGATTTTTGATAGCACAAATGCATTTGAAAAAGGAAGTTATACCAACAACAGGTCAGATAATTTTAATTATAATGGATATTTGATGTTATCTTACGGGAAAGTATTTAAAGAAAAGCATGCTTTAACTACTGACCTGAGAGCAGAGATCAGAGAAGATAATAATCAATATGGTAGCTATACAGCGGTTGGGTTTCCCAATGCCAGCAATGGCAATCCAAGTTTTGCTTATTCTTATCAGCCAAACTCGAGACCATCATCTGTAAAAAGTAAATCGAGGTCAGACGCATTGCTTTTTACCGCAAATTATATTTACGATAAAAGATACTTCGCCGATGCATCTATTCGATACGATGGAAGTACAGCGTTTGGATCAAGTAATCCGTACACACCCTATTATTCTGGCGGACTAGGTTGGAATGTAAACAATGAAAAGGGTATAAAAGATATTAAATGGATCACCCTGATCAGATTAAGAGCCAATATAGGTGTAACGGGAAATCAAAATTTCTCCAGTTATTCTTCCATTGATACCTACAATTATTTTTCAGGAATCAACCCTTATGGCCAAGGTGTACTCTTAAGTACTTTGGGTAACCCTAACCTGGAAGCGCAAAAAACAGTACAGAGTAATATTGGAACCGATATTGCATTATGGGGAAACCAACTTAATTTTACGATTAATGCATATCGAAAAAAAACTTCTCCACTTGTTGTTGCGGTAGATCTGCCTTCATCAACCGGTGTCTCTAAACTGCCGCTAAATGTTGGTTATTTAGACACAAAGGGGCTTGAGGCTGTCGTTAATTTCTCTCCTATATACAAGCCAAACGAAAGGATAATTTGGACTATCGGTTACACGGGCTCTATTTATAAGAGCAAATATGGTAACTTTAATAACACCCTAGCTTCTTTAAATACAGCACAGCTCAACAGCAACTCTCTTATTCGTTATAAGGATGGTTATAGTCCGGATGATCTTTGGGCCGTGCCCTCAAAAGGTATCGATCCCGCTACCGGCAGGGAGGTTTTCCTGAAGAAAAATGGAGAATATACTTTTACTTATGATCCTGCCGATATTGTAAAGTCCGGATCAGGCACTCCATTAATTGAGGGCGTAATCAGCACGAGTTTTAACTATAAGGGCGCCAGTTTGGGAATCTATCTGCGGTATGTTTTAGGCAAAGATATTTTTAATAATGCGCTGTATTCAAAAGTGGAGAATATCAGTTTTCAGGGCCTTTCAGAGAACCAGGACAAAAGGGCATTATACGACCGGTGGCAAAAGCCAGGAGACAATGCCCGTTTTAAGGGGATTTCTTTGACCAGTACAACCCCAATTTCTTCCAGGTTCATCCAGCAAGAGAATTCGTTAAGTGGTGAATCAATCAACATGGGATACAGGTTCGACCAGAAAACATGGTTAAAAAAAGTAGGCATTTCCTCTTTGATTTTGAATGCTTACATGAACGACCTGTTTTATTTTTCTACAGTTAAAAGAGAACGTGGGATCGATTATCCTTATGCAAAATCGTTTTCATTCAGTCTAAATGCTTCATTTTAATAAGGTAAAATCATGAATACAAGAATTATATATATCGGGTTGATCATTTTAGTAGCTTTTTCATCCTGCAAAAAATGGCTGGATGTGCAGCCTGAAGATCGATTTACCGGCGAACAGATCTTTAAGACTAAAGATGGCTTTGCCACAGCTATCAATGGTGTTTATCTGGATATGTCAACACAAAAATTATATGGTGCAAATTTGAACAGTACGATCCTGGAAGTTTTTGCACAGCGGTACAATTTTGATAGCCAGGTCGCTGATCTTTACAGTTATTCCATCCATGATTATAACAATGCAAATGTTAAAGCCACGATAGACCAAATCTGGACAAGCATGTATGTGAATATCACGAATGTAAATAAATTTATCGCACACCTTGATGCAGATAAAGGCGCTGTTTTATCCGCCAGCGAAGATTCGTTATTCAAAGGAGAGGCCATTGGCTTAAGGGCATTTATGCACTTGGACTTACTGAGAATGTATGGGCCGATATATAATTCAGCCGACTCTACTAAACCTGCTATTCCTTACAGTACTGTTGCCGGAACAAGCTACGGTCCAATACTTCCCGCTAACCAGGTGATGGGTAAAATTTTATCAGATCTTCATAGTGCCGAGTCCTTGCTTGCTAACGATCCTATCCGGAATGGCGTACAAAGTGGTCAGAATCAAACATACCTGAACAACAGGAATCAACGAATGAATTATTTTGCAGTGAAAGGACTTCAGGCAAGGGCCTTATTGTACAGGGGGAATAAAGCAGCAGCATTTTTGGCAGCTAAGGCGGTAATTGAAAACACGTCATTGTTTCCCTGGGTCCAATCTACCGAGGTGCTCTCAGAAAGCAGGAACCCAAACCGGATATTTTCTTCGGAATTGCTTTTTAGCCTGTTTAGTCCGGGCTTATATGATGTGCAAAAAAATTATTTTTCTGCTGATGTAGCAGATAAGTCTATTCTTGCTCCTTCGCCGGATGCCTTAAACGATGTATTCAAAGGAGATGAAAACGATTACCGGTATAATCCTAATTGGAAAATTGCTCCAACGGGAAAATCATATAAAACATTTTATAAATATGCCGATGTAGAAGACAAGTCGGCACCTTCGAGATTTTTAGTTCCTTTATTAAGGTTAAGTGAAGTGTATTATATTGCTGCAGAATCTGCACCAGACAATGCTACTGCATTCTCCTACTTAAATACAGTGCGAAATAACCGTGGACTTTTAGATGTACCTCAAACGGCTTCTTTTAGTAATGAACTGCAAAATGAATATACCAAAGAATTTTTTGGAGAAGGCCAGCTCTGGTTTTATTACAAAAGGAAAAAAGTATCTATGATCTTTCCGTTTGGGAATCCGTATCAGCCCGTCTTTTTGAATGCCGCTAAATATGTATTTCCTTTACCACTATCAGAAACTTCACCACGCTAAACCACACTAATCAGTATGAAAAAATTAATTTATATTTTCTCCTTAATATTACTTACCAGTGTTGTAATGAATGCCTGCAAGAAGGACCTCCCGTTTTATAATGGCGATGTTGGCATTTATTTTTTACCTGCCGTCCAGTCTTCAGGCTCCGCGGTAAGCGATAGTACACTTATCTCCTTTGCTTTTGCTAAAGAAAGTGTTAAAGATTCCATCTTCCGTCTCCCTGTACAGATTATTGGAGCAGTATCAGCTTCAGGTAGAGAATACAAACTGGAGATTGATCCTACCTCTACAGCAAAAGAAGGTATTCATTTTGATTTTGTCAATACGAAATTTGAGATTAAACCAAATCAATTGCAGGATACCATTAAAATAAAATTTCATAGAACCATAGATATCGCTAATCAACGCCTGACATTAAAACTCAATTTAGTATCTAACGAGAATTTCAAAACAGTGATGCCCGGAGTGGTGACAAATACTACTACAGGGGCTAAGCGTAGTTATATTGGTTACAAAATAAAAGTGGACGATATTTTCGGTATGCCTTCTCTATGGTCCAACTACTTTTTTGGAAAATTCAGTAAAAAAAAGATAGTCTTAATGGCCAATGTTTTGGGACTCACGGTTAGTCAGTTTAATGATGGCGGGCAGGCTTTTTTAAACAAGGAGAATTATTTCGCACTTTTTGTACAGCGCTATTTAAATGATCTGGCGGCAGCAGGCCAAACCGTTTACGATGAAGATGGAACACCTATGAGGATGGGAGACAACCTTTAACAATTATAAAAACCAAAAGATGCTTAAAAATATATATTATACAGCGATTGTTCTTTTCACACTAATTGGCAGCTTTTCTGGCTGCAAAAAGGATTTGGGCAATTATGATTATCAGCCGATAAACGAAGTGAATTTTGGCGGGATTGAAAAAAGTTATACCGCGGAGATTGGAAAGCCGTTCGTAATCAATCCGGTACTGAAATTTACCAAAGATGAAAACGATACCGCCCAATATACTTATGAATGGTATGCTTTAACTAAGGATTATTCGGTGCTTCCCAAAGACCAGCGAAAAAACCTGGCAAAAACAAAGAACCTGAATGTGTTAATTACCATTGCTTCAGGCCAGTATCAGGTTTTTTATAATGTTACAGACAAAAAAACAGGGATCACTTTTACAAAATCCTTTGATTTACAGGTAAGCAGCGAGGTTTATGAAGGCTGGATGGTTTTAAATGACATCAATGGAACTGCCAGATTGGATATGGTTAATCAAAATTTAAATGTGATAAAAGATGTTTTAAAAACTACTGGCTCAAATCTTACTCTTACAGGAAAACCTTTAGATATATATTGTTACCCTTGGAATCCCTCAACCTACGGTATTTATGTCACAACAGATAAATTGACCACGAAGATTGATCCTGAAACATTTTCCTGGAAAAACACCTTAGCAATAGCCTATGAATTTGCATCAAATGTATCATCTGATTTGCATGTAGATTTTATAAAGGCCGCAGATGAGGAAGTTTCTTATGTAAATACACAGGGCAACTACTATTATTATTTTTATACATGGTCAAGGAATTATAGTGTGCCCATTAATATCGTTAGAGGCGAAAATAAAGTGTTTCCTGCTTCGCCCTTTATAGCGACTGTAACTTCAGATTATCCTGCTGGTGCGATCTTATTTGATAAAGAAAAACAACGTTTCGTAAGGCATGTTAATGGCGAATCGTCTTGTGCGCTAATGCCGGACCAGCCTTTGTTTGATTACAACAAAACGGGAATGGACCTGGTCTTTATGGATAACACAAGTTATAATGGCGGAGAAGCTTTTGCTATTTTAAAGAACCAGCTAACGTCTAAATATTATTTGGCACGGATTAATCCAGGTGATGGGTATAAGCAAAATTATTATCAGGAAATGTTGGCGACCGATATTGATAAGGCAGAGCAATTTGCAATTAATCCTGATTTCGGATATATCTTTTACAATGTTGGTTCCAAAATATATGAATATGATATGTTCAATAAAACAAGTAAGCTTATGATAGATAAAGGAACTGATAAAATCAGTTTGATAAAATTTCAACAGGTATTTAAACCAAGTACAGTTGGTGTTTCAAATAAGTTGGTAGTATGTAGCTATAGTCTGGCTAGTCCGACAGATAGCGGCAAAATGGAGTTGTATAAAGTTCCAAATCTTAATGCAGATTTAAGTTTAACGGGCGCTTATACAGGCTTTGGTAAAATTGTAAGTGTAAGCTATAGGGAACGGCCAAAAAACTAATGCATGCTTCTCCCCGCCCGCATAAAAAAATAATAAATTATATATGAGAAAAATTTTAAACATCACTGTCATTTTACTTTTAATACTTGGTGTTAAAGCCCAAAGCCAGGTAACGATTAGTGGAGAAACAACAAATTTAGAATCGCCCGTAAAATTGTATAAGGTCTTTGACGGACAACTTGAACAAATTGCCCAGGCGCGCCCTAATCAGGCTGGAAATTTTGGATTTTATTTTTATCCCGAATATGAAGGTTTGTTTGTATTGGGATATGATAATGATCAAAGCCTTCAAAAAAAGTTTAAGTTTTACCTTAAAAAGGAAGACAGGTTATCTATTTCCTTGACAAACGATACGTTATATACCCTTTCCGGCAAATCAAATTCGAAAGAAAATCAGGTTCTGAATAAATGGTATAACCTAACAAAGTCACTTGAGCAGAAATCGGTTTATTTTGACAACACCCTTAGCACTTTTGTAGATTATTTTCCAGCACAGGAGATAACGGTTAAGGAATCAAAAGACTTTTTAAAAGGAAAGCAGACAGGTAATGCAAAATTTGACGCCGCCATTAAAGATATTATTAAATTGGATCTTGCAATTCTGGCGACAAACTTTGTATCAACGCCACGAACAGCACACCCCAAAATTGAGGAATATAGTGATTTTTATTCCACATTGAAAGCATCCGATTTCGCCAAAAACACCTCTCTCATGTACAATTACCCATATGGGAAACGATTACTTTTGAGTTTAATTTACCTGAATAAAACCCAGGCTCATTTAAAAGACACTAAAACTGCTTGGCTGGAGGAAGACTTAAAATTTGTTCCTAATGATACGCTAAAGGGTGATGTTGTACTCTCCTATTTAAAGGGTATTAAATCGGAAGGAGAATTTGATGCCAAAACCAAGAACTTTGTTCAGTTTTTTATCACTGATCATCAAAAAAAACAAATCAACGCTATTAAAATACCCCTGCTTACTTATAAAGGAGGATCTCCGGCATTTAACTTTTCCTATCCTGATGAGGCTGGTAAAAACAGAACATTAAGTGATTTTAAGGACAAATATGTGTTTGTTGATATTTGGGCTACCTGGTGTAAACCCTGCGTAGACGAAATACCATATTTACAAAAGCTTGAAGAGGATTTGAAAGGGAAAAACATTGAGTTTATAAGTATTTCGGTTGATGCGGGAAAAGATAAAGCCAAATGGTTGAATATGATTAAGGATAAAAAATTATCAGGAGTACAGCTTTTCTCTTCAGGCGGACAAGACATTTTGGATTATTACAAAATTGCTGGTATACCAAGGTTTATGATCTTTGATAAAACTGGTAAAATTATCAGGGCAGATGCCCCTCGTCCATCAGATCCAGAACTAAAAAACCTTCTTCAAAAAATAATCGATAATTAACCAATGCGTGTTCTTTTAGCACACATAGTTAACCTAAAAGATTGTAGTTGATTCTCTTACTACCCGCGGATGCATTAAAATGCATCCGCGGGCTTTTCTAAATAATTTCTCGAATCAAACCAAATTTGAGCCTATATTACAACTTTGAGTATTTCGAAATGATCTAAAATACCTTCTGGTAAAAAACTGATAAAGGTGTGCTCGGCTCAATAAAATCGGCAATTTCTTTCTTTTTTTTTTTGCACTAGCAATTCACACTCGGCAAGAATTTGCAGGTGTTTTGAAACAGTTGGCTTTGCCATGTTAAAATTGGCCGCTATGGCACCTGCCGTTATAGACTGCGAAGCCACCAACAACAATATGGCCCTCCTGGTAGGGTCGGCAATAGCCTGAAATACATCTCTTCTTAAATTCATCATATAGCTATTTAACTACAAAAAACTATAGTCATTTAACTACACAAGTTTTATTAAAAGTCTTTTTACTTTTTCAACAAATCGTCATAAAGTAAGTCGTTACTCATCTTATCTATCCAGAATCTCAGTCCTACCCGTAAATTTCGATATATTTGATCTATACGCACCAAGAAAACTATTTACAGAGAAGAAGCCCGCAAAAAGTCCGAAAAGATTATGAAAACTTTTAAAATATATCAGATAGATGCTTTTACAAAAGAGAGGTTTAGTGGAAATCCGGCTGGCGTAGTTGTAAATGCAGACGGATTGACAGACACACAAATGCAGCAGATTGCAAAAGAATTAAACAATTCTGAAACGGCTTTTCTTTTTTCACCTGATGATCATGATTCTGATGGCTTAATCAGATATTTTACACCATTAGCAGAAGTTCCGATTTGCGGTCATGCTACAATTGCCGCGATGTATGCAAAAGCTATTGAACACAATTTAGACTCTTGCATTTTAAGGTTTAAAACCCAGATTGGTACACTTCCTTTTGAAATCGTCAAGGAAACGGAGGATTACCAAGTAATCATGACCCAGGGTAAATTTGAACTCAGTCCCACATTCGATAACAACACTACTAAAAAAATATTAGCCGCCCTAGGACTTGATTATTCTGATATAGATGAAAAATGCCCTATTCAAATTGCCTCCACCGGGCATTCAAAAGTGATGATTGGGATAAAAAGCAGGAAAAAACTTAATGATCTAAACCCAAACTACCCCAGTTTGGCTGATCTAAGCAAACAGATTAATTGTAATGGGTATTTTGTATTTACATTCGACTCGGATGATAACGACATATTGATACATGGAAGAATGTTTGCTCCAGCAATCGGAATTAACGAAGATCCGGTTACAGGTAATGCAAACGGGCCATTTGGAGGATATTTAATACAGAATAAAATCATTGATGCAAAGAATGGCCTATTCGAATTCAATGGTAAACAAGGCGAAAAAATGAAAAGGCCCGGAGTGATACATGTGAGTGTTAAAATCGAAAATGACCTTCCTGCAATAATTAAGATAAAAGGGAATGCTACAGTAGTGTTTAAAACGGAGATTAAAATATAGCGATAGCTAAAGTTTTGGCTCTTAGCCTCCACATTGCAACTGGGATAAATTTATTGCACCGTCCTAAATGCAAAAAAACCCACAACTTTCGCTGCGGGTTTTGGCTCCCTCTGCTGGGCTCGAACCAGCGACCCTCTGATTAACAGTCAGATGCTCTAACCAGCTGAGCTAAGAAGGAGTGCTGGTCGTTTCCTAAAACGAGGTTTCTTGTACTTTGCAGCACACATACCCTTGTTCGTTTTGGGAATGCAATATTAGGGCTTTTAAATTATTTATGCAATATTTGCAGTGAAAAATTTTAAAAAAAAATTAATACATATATATGAGCCTGATAATCATAGGTACTGTAGCTTTTGATGCTATTGAAACTCCTTTTGGAAAAACAGATAAAATTGTTGGTGGTGCAGCAACTTACGCAAGTTTAGCAGCTTCTTACTTTTATAATAAAGCAAAAATTGTAGCTGTAGTGGGTGATGACTTTCATCAATCAGACATCGACACCTTCACCGCACATGGTATTGATACCGAAGGATTACAAATTAAAGCAGGTGAAAAATCATTTTTCTGGTCAGGTAAATACCATAACGACATGAATAGCCGCGATACTTTAATTACGGAATTGAACGTACTGGAAAATTTCGACCCAATTATCCCAGAGAGCTATCAAGACTGCGAATACCTGATGTTAGGCAACCTAACCCCCCAAGTGCAGCAAACGGTAATTAAACGCCTTAAAAACCGCCCCAAATTAATTGTAATGGACACCATGAACTTTTGGATGGATATTATGATGGATGATTTATTGGAGACGATTAAAATGGTTGATGTATTAACGATTAATGATGCTGAAGCACGTCAGTTATCGGGCGAATACTCATTGGTTAAAGCCGCTAAAAAAATCCTTGCAATGGGCCCAAAATACCTGATCATTAAAAAAGGTGAACATGGTGCATTATTATTTCACGAAGATCAGATTTTCTCTGCTCCGGCATTACCTTTAGCTGAAGTATTTGATCCAACAGGTGCAGGCGATACCTTTGCAGGTGGTTTTATCGGTTATTTGGCTAAAGTAGGCACAATCAACTTCAACAATATGAAAAACGCAATCATTTATGGTTCTGCACTGGCATCTTTCTGCGTAGAGAAATTTGGAACAGAAAGATTATTAAATTTAACCGAAGAAGAAGTTGCTGCAAGAATTCAAGAATTTGTAAGCTTAAGTGCTTTTACGATAGAAGTATAATCAGTTGGCAATTTTCAGTTAACGGTTTGCAGTTTTAATTGCAGATAAAAAAACCGCAGATTTAGAGATGAACTTCTTTTAAACCTGCGGTTTTTTACTGCCAACAGTTCATTTAATTCGATTGTTTTGCCGAATTTGTTTAGCATCCTTTCTGAAATAAAGACCCCGAAATAAATTCAGGGTAACGATACGAACAACTGCAAAATCATCTAAAAGCCAGCAGCTGCCGGTTGTTTATTCTTTAAGTTAATTACTGTTCTACTAATTACCGGCTGCAAGGCGATAAGAATAATCGATAACAGACAAAGTATTGCAATCCACTGGTAATAGCTTACACAGAACTGCAGAAAGGTTTGTTTCTGCACTGCTTTGTTTAACAAACCGATTGCGGCTTTCCCTGCTTCATCGCTGGGCATCCCCCTACTGCTTAATGCCGCTTGATACATTTTCAATCTGTCAGGCAGGTTAAAATCGAGCAAAGTTAGGCTGCTCCGTAAATCATCATTATGTTTTCCTTTAAAGTATAACTGATAGAAATTAATAAAGGCCAAACTCAGGCTAAAAGTAGAAAAGCGAACAAAAATACCTACAGAAGATGCTGATTGACTCAGTTTCTCTGGAACAGACGACATAATAAACATCACAATCGGCGACATCACCATCCCAGCACCCATCCCCTGCATAAACAAAGGCAGGTAAAAATTTCCTGTTCCGGCTTCAGTTGCAAATAACTGGCACATCCATAAGAAAAATACAAAAAGAAACATAAAACCCATTATCCAAAGTACCCTTAAATGTTTCTGGCGGACGAGAAAACGGATTGCAATAACAGAGCCTACAACCACTCCACCGATATTAAAAATCATGATTTCGTTGGCATGAAGTGAATCCATCCCCAAAACTGCAATAAAGTAAGATGAGGTGAGGCTGAAAGCACCACGGATCACATACAGAACCACCAAAAAGACAATTCCGATGGCAAAATTTCTTGATTTAAATACACTCAGATCAACTGCTGGCCTTTTTAAAGTCCTTTGCCTCGCTATAGAAACCAGAAACAAAAACAGAATAGCAAAAATAGAGAACAGAATACTCGAATCATCAAGCCAATCGTACTGTTGCCCATAAACAAGTACATAGGCAATTAACACCAACATTGTAGCAAAAAGCACAAAACTCATCCAGTCTATTTTGTACAGCGGTGTTTTGCGTAAAATATGTGCCCTGTTCATTATACTAAAAAGCAGTATAGCACTAGGCAAAAAACAAAATATAATGGCCTTATACACCACATTATACTCAAAATTCTCTACTATAGGCACAGAGAACAGGGCGGTAACCGGCGATACACACAAAATCATTCCATAAAAAATGGTGTAACCCGTTTCTTTCGCATGTTCCGATTTTAACCTGCTAAAAAGCAGGTTCAGTGAAATACTGGTTAAACCACAGTTTACAATGCCCTGCAAAAATCTTAAGGCAAAAATCAGCCGGATTTCGCGAGTATGATAACACCAATAAGCAATCAGGACTTCTAAAATAATACAGATCAACAAATAATCTTTAGTAACTACCCTCGCAAAAAAACGCCGCTCAACTACTGCAAAGCTAGCTACCGCGGCATAAAACATCAGTAAAGAAAACTGAACATCCGATGCATTTGCCCCATAATAACCTGCCGCAGCAGTACCATCGGCAGTCGACAGTGCAAAAAGCAATACAGACGATAAAAGCACTGCAAAAATGCTCAATATGATCAGCCATTCAGGAATCCTCGCTTTAAATATGGGCAATTGATCAGTCATTTTTTTTCACTTTAACAATGGCGCTCATTCCGGCACTTAATGCATCGATCCCTTTTTCCTGCTTATCTAAACGGATACGGACCGGGATTCGTTGCGCAATTTTCACAAAATTCCCTGTCGAATTATCGGGTGGCAACAATGAAAACCTCGAGCCAGTTGCACCAGATAGCGATTCAATTTCACCTCTAAACGATTGTCCGGGGAAAGCATCCACCTCAACATTAACCTTTTCGCCAATATGCATTTTCGCAATCTGTGTTTCCTTAAAATTGGCTACCACCCATTTTCCTGCGCTTCTATCTACCAAATAAGCTATTGTTTGGCCGGTTTGAATCAATTGTCCGACCTGTATGGTCCTTCTGCCCATTTTGCCATCATAAGGCGCCACAATAACCGTATAAGAGGTATTCAGGTTATTTCTTTTCACTACGGCTTCTCTCCTTTTTATTTCAGATTCCAGTACGTTGCGCTGCGCTTTAATATCATTCGTTCTCGAAATAGCCGTTGCATAATCTTCTTTGGCTGCCTGGTATTCGGCCTGTGCCACCTGCAATAAACTTTCAATTGTTTCCAACTGTTGCCGGGTAGCCGATTCTGCATCGAACAGTTTTTTATAGCGATTATATTCCGTTTGCTGTTTCCAAAGTTTGGCCTTTGCAGCGGCAATTTTAGCCTCGGCAACCAAAGCGGTGCTTTGTGCTGTTTTAATATTGCTTTGTTGTACCGAAACCTGTGCTTTTGCATTTAACAAAGAAGCCGAAGCCTCGTCTTGTTGAACGGTATAATCGTCATCATCAATCAATACCAACGTATCGCCCTTTTTCACTTCCTGGTTTTCTTCAAACCTTACAGCCTTAATATAACCACTCACCCTTGCTGTTACCGGGTTAATATATTCATCTACCTGTGCATCGTTGGTTTCTTCGTATTGCATATAGCCAAAAAGGGTTTTCCCACCCCATATTACCAACACCGCCAACACGATGAGTGCGATTATGGTAGTGATCCTACTAATAATTTTATCGGCTTTACTTTGCTTCTGTGTATTCATTTTATAAGTTTCCTACGGCTTTTTGTAATTGATAGTATTGTATTTTCGCATTCACTCTTGCGGTGGTCAGTTCGAATTTCGATTGCAATAATTGTGTTTCGGCATCTAACAGATCGGTTAAAAGCGACAGTTGATTGAAATAGGTATTCTGCACAATGCGGTAACTTTCTGTAGCCTGTTTAATGTTTTCTTCGGCCAATGTGATGCGCTGCACCGATTCTTTATATCGGATATAATTTTCCTGCACTTCCTGTCGGATATGATCCTTTACATCTTCGTCTTCTACTTCCTGCTGATGTACTTTAAGTTCTGCTTCTTTCACTTTGTGCTGATTGGTATACCAGGAAGAAATCGGGATTTTAAGTTTTAACCCCACCATACCTGTACTGTAAAGCGAAAGTGCGTAAGGATAAAACTGGATCTGCGGATAGGCAAATGCATATTCACCGAAGAAACCAAGAGAAGGCATCACATTCGATTTTACATTTTTGAGTTTCAATTTCGCGAGTACCTGCTCCTTTTCCGAAATCTGGATTTTGTAAGAAGATGCTTTGGCATCGTTGAAATATTCATCAACCTGTTTTAACGCAATGGCATCCGTTTCCTGATCCGAAATCTGCGGATTTAAAGGCGCATCATCTGCCCTGCCAATTAAAATATTAAGCTTCTGTTTAGCTATTCGGATGCTGTTTTCGATCTCGGTAAGCAACATCTTTTGTTTCGAAAGACGTAATTCGGCCCTCAGCACATCACTTTTTAATATCGTACCGTTTTTATACAGCTGGTTAATTTCGGCCAATTGCTTTTCTCGGTCGCGGATATCCTGTTCCAACAAACCACGGTACGAAATATTGCGGAATACATCGTAAAAATAAACTGCCGCCATATAATGGATTTCCTGCTTATTCTGTCCTTTTTGTATCCTGCTCAATTCGCTTTCTACTTTCGAAGCATTGATCTCCGTTGTGATTTTTCCACCGTTATAAATATTGAAATAAGCATCAGCACTGGCTTTATAATAAGTAGGCGCAACCGGAAACTGGCCTGGAGTATGGAACAATCCATTTTCGTAAATTGGCAAGGGCAAAACATGTGCGTAAACTCCTTCAGCAGCAACTTCAGGCAATCGTTCTGCTTTATTCACTTTTACATGGGCATCTGCTGCCAGCACACTTAGGCCCTGCATCTGAATCCTTTTATTGTTGCTATCAGCCATTGCCCAAACCTGGTTGATGGTAAAATTGCTTTGATCTGAAACAGTTTGTGCATGTACAAAAATTGATAATAAAAGAAAGGGCATGCACACCCAAAACATCCTTTTACGCTTTAAAAAAATCATATCTGTTAATTAATGATGCAAATTTCGCTACAGATTTGTTACTTTGTTTTATCTAAACTGACATATATTTATTCAAACCAGCCAAATGATAAAAGTTAGCAACGAAGACCTTTTATTTGCAATCGACGAAAAACCAGAAACCATGTATGTTTGGCATAGCAGGTTTGAAGACCGATTTCAGGACCATAAGCATTTAAAAGGACAGCTTACCTATGTAGAGGGTGGCATTATTTTTCTTTACACCAAAGAGAAATCTTATTTTTTGCCTGCCCGGCACTATGTTTGGATCCCCATGGGGGTTGAGCACCATTTGCAGCACCGTTATCATGCTGCTATTGTGCGGAATATTTATTTTGACACCACTACAGATGACGAAAACCCATTTTACAAACAGATTGGTATTTACCCGGTAAACAACCTTTTGCTAGAGATGTTCCTCTTTTCGGAGCGCTGGAATGGGAATATTGCACCTAAAACACACGAGTACGATTTTTTAAATACACTTAAAAACATTCTGCCTGTGGTGAGCGAACATCCCTTGCCCATTGCGCTACCTACCACTGATAACATGCGCTTAAGGCCGGTGTTAAGATATATTGTAGATGGATTAGGCAACGATAGCATGAGTTTAGAAAGTGTGGGCAAAGCTATGGGCTTTAGTGAGCGTACGCTCTCAAGACTATTTCAGTCGGCTTTAGATACTTCTTTTTTCCAGTACCTGAAACTTGCCAGAATGATTAAGGCGATGGAAAAGTTATTGGAAAGCGATGCCACCATTAGTGAAGTGGCCTATCAGGTGGGCTACAACAGCATTTCTTCTTTCAGTAATACTTTTTATAAGATGGTAGGTAAAAGGCCGTCAGAATTTAAGGAGCTAAAGCAATCAACCCTTACTAAAATTAACCTGGTTTAACCAAGATGGCAATCGGAGTAAACTTTTCAAAAACAGTCTCGGTATGTGGTGCATCCGGCAATTCGTCGGTGAGGTCCTGCCCAGCCCAGTGTTCGTAATGTTTGCCATTTCGCCATAACCTGCTATCGGTCATGTCGTAAATCAACCCTTTGTAAGCCACCCAGATCTGGGGTTTATCCTGTCCGTTGCGTAAAGCGAGCTGCTGTTTGGTATAAGTGGGTAAATTCATTGCATCAATTTCGCCTTGAATATAGAGAAAAGGTTTTTAACCAGAAATAAAGAATATATAAGCTTATGTGTTATAAATGAGCTTTTTTTGGAGTGTACTGCCTAAACATAACAATACGGTTCTTCCCGTTTTTCGTTTGTATGCTTCGCTACCTCGCACCCCATAGCGGTAGGTACCGCTTCAGCCCGCCTGCAACGGCAAGGGGACTAGGTGGCCAAAACAGCATTTCATTGTCGGGGTTGCAGGTGTTAATAAACCCAACAGTAGCAACAGCCTCCGATTTTTCTATCGGAGCCATAAATGGCGGGAATACACACCGCCAAGAATCACCGCACCTTCATTTCCAAATAAAAGCGACACATTAAGATGTGACTTTCTTGCTCCTGCTCTTAAAAACTTCGTACAGGTAAATATTCATCAACAACAGTCCCATTAAATAAAAATGATCCTCGAAAGGGATACTACCTACTCTAAAACCCAGATTTTGCTTATCGTTGTACAACACAACTGGGATAGATGTTAAAAATCCATTAACGATATAAAAAGGGATAAGCGAAACCAGGTAAGCCCTGTAAAATTTATACATAAACCTGAACTCGACATTTACATACTCTACATAGGCCAGTACCATAAATAAAAAGCCAAAATTAATCAGCGTGTACCACCTGTTATAACCAAAAAACAATACAGCCCCACAAAGTCCCAAAAACAGATTACTTAATGCGAGGCTATATTTTTGCAGGTCATTTTTTGGAAAATAGACGTTCAAACACTCGTAAATAAATACACAGGCATACGGAACAGTTAAAAAAAATAAAATCTCTTCTAAGGGTAGCCCCAAAAGATTTATACTTATTAAGTAATCGGAATTAAAAGACCATACATTGAGTTTAGTAAATAAGATATCCCAAACTAAAAAAATAACACCAGTAAGCAATATTGCAGGAAATACAAATTTCCATTTGCTAAAAAAATGAACCTTTTTATCGAATGATAAAACCAGCGGAAAAAAAATTACAGCAAGGTTAATAAGTAGATAGGTATAATTCATTCTAAAGGTGTTTTGTCAAAATTTTAACTTCAGCAGGGCTGCATTTTTTACTGTCGATCATAAATTTAGCTACGTTTTTAACCAATTCGCGATCGGCAAGACCAAAATTTTCATTTTGATAATGTTTAACGATTTCTTTTTTATCCTTTGCTAAATCTTTACTAAAACCGAGGAAAGAGGGCGTATAAAATTCAATAGAAAACCGCATAAAACGGATCTCCATATTTTCTTCATCCATATCAATGGCTTTTTGCATGGTTTTAAGCGATCGGCTCACATACCTAATCTTGTTGTATGGATTCCAGGAGTGTTTGGCCTTAAGGGCTTCTAAGGTTCCGGTGTAGCCCGTTATCAAAGCTGTTTTATTGGGCAGTTTGCTCAACTTATTAAACAATGAGTCAGTTAGCTTCGAATTTTCTACTGCCTTAACCATATTAATTTTTAATATCGCAATTTCTTGGGTAGATAACTGAGCGTAAGTAATATGGTTTGCCGCAAACAGCAAAAAAAATATAATGCGTAGTTTAATCATGAGATGTTGGCAAATGTAAGAAATCTATTAAAAGTTCTCTTCACAGATATTCGCTCTTTAACATTTAAGAAATTAAGGATATTAAAATAACTCCGCTTAACATTCCTAAATCCTTAATGGTAAAACATGCATTAAAGATTCTCACTATGATCAGAATGACAACCGCACAATGACAAAAAACAAAAACAAAAAGCAATAAAATTCCTTTATTTACACCATGGAGAAAAAAACTACGGTTACCATTATAGGTGCCGGTTTTGCGGGCTTGGCTGCGGCAGCCTTATTGGCTAAAGATGGCTGTGATGTTACAGTCATCGAAAAAAACGAAATGGCTGGTGGTAGGGCCCGGAGCTGGCAAAAAGACGGCTTTCTTTTTGATATGGGGCCCAGTTGGTACTGGATGCCTGATGTTTTCGAAAATTATTACAAGCTATTTGGTAAAACTGCTTCTGATTTTTACACACTAAAAAGGTTAAACCCTTCTTATCGAATTTATTTTGGCAAAAAAGATATTGTTGATGTCCCGGCAACATTAGACGACTTATACGATTTATTTGAAAAACTTGAGCCAGGAAGTAGCAAAAACCTGAAACATTTTCTCGATCAGGCCAAATACAAGTACGAAGTAGGTATGAACGAATATGTTTTTAAACCTTCGCACAGCGTAATGGAATATTTCGATCCGAGATTGGCCGTTAGCGGCATTAAACTACAACTTCTGGGTAATATGCGGCAACATGTGCACCAATTGTTCAAAAATGCGCAGTTGAGGAAACTTTTGGAATTCCCTGTCCTATTTTTAGGTGCTACCCCCCAGCATACGCCTGCATTATACAGTTTGATGAACTACGCCGACCTTGTGTTAGGCACCTGGTACCCAATGGGTGGAATGCACAAAATTGTGGCCGCTATGCAGCACCTAGCTGAAAGCGAAGGTGTAAAATTTATTTTCGATACAGAAGTAACCAAAATTGAAGTAAAAAACAACCTGGCAGAGTACGTCATTACGAATAAGGGAAATTTTAAAAGTGACTTTGTAGTGGGCAATGCAGATTATCATTATATCGACCAACATTTGTTTGATAAACCTTACCGCAATTACAATGAAAAATATTGGGAAAGAAGAACCATGGCTCCTTCCTGCTTATTGTTTTATGTAGGGATAAATAAAAAGCTAAACAATCTATTACACCATAACTTATTCTTTGATGAAGATTTTGATCAACATGCTAAAGAAATCTATACCCATCCACAATGGCCATCAAAACCATTATTTTATGTCTGCTGTCCTTCTATAACCGATAAAAGCGTAGCACCGGAAGGCTGTGAGAATCTTTTCTTTTTAATTCCGGTTGCTCCCGATTTACCGGATAACGAAAGTAAAAGAGAAGAATACTTTAATTTATTGCTCAATCGCTTCAAAGATTTAACCGGAAACGATATTGGTGGCAACATTTTGTTTAAACGCAGTTATGCCATGAATGATTTTGTAACAGATTATCACGCTTTTAAAGGAAACGCATATGGATTAGCAAACACGTTGAAACAAACTGCTTTTTTAAAACCCAAAATGAAAAGTAAGGTAACAAATTTTTTATACACCGGACAATTAACCGTTCCGGGGCCTGGTGTACCACCTGCAATCATATCGGGACAAGTGGTAGCAAAAGAAATAAAAAAAAAGTTAAAAAAAGCTTGACAAATTTAAAATTTCCCTTATCTTTATAACCACAAAACAAAAATACTGCAATAAAGCTTCAAAACAGATAATCGTTTGGGGTTTGTATTTGTTTCGAAATTAGAGAGAAGGCACATTGTTGAAAGAAAAAATAAGAATCAACTAACCAAATATATGATAAGCAAATAAGGCCTGATTTTTTCAGGCCTTTTGCTTTTACCATATTTCTGCCTTCAACATCTTAAAAGCAAAAAGTTTCATAATATTCATCATTATCTATTAGCTGAACGGTTATTGATATCGCTAACTATAAATCAAATTAAAAAAAACAAAAGCCCTGGTAATACCAGAGCTTTTAAGTTAAAATGTTCTTCAACGGGAATTAAGAATAATGTTTACATCACTTCTGATGTTGCAATTTCTTTAGAATATGTTTTTAAATATTTTTTAAGGATTCCTCTTGCTACGTGAATACGTGTTTTTACTGTTCCAATCGGAATAGCTAACATATCCGCAATTTCATGATACTTATATCCTTCAAAATAACGAATAAAAGGCACATAGTACTCTTCAGGCAATTGTGATAGGGCTTTATCAATATCGCCCAGCACAAATTTACTCTCTGCCTGGTTTTTAGTTGCACTATATGAAAGGTTTGCAGAAGAAATATCCTCGCTCTGTGTAATTAAAGTATTAGTTTTCACCAGTCGGCGATAGTTGTTAATGAAAGTATTTTTCATAATGGTAAACAACCAGCCTTTTAAATTCGTACCCTCTTTAAACTTATTGTAATAAGTGATCGCTTTCAGCATGGTATCCTGAACCAAATCATTTGCGTCTTCTGCGTCTTTCGTAAAATTTAAAGCATAAGATCTAAGCGATACCGAGTGATGATTAACCAGATGATTGAATTCAAATTTTGTCATGATATTTAGCTTTAGGTAGAAAAAAAACAAATGAATTATTGTTCATTTACTTAAAACCAAACAAACTTAGTACCAAAATTTTCTGGCACGGTGTTAAAAGCGTACAACTACTTAAGAGCAAACTTTCGTCACAGAATATTTACTTCTCTTTCTAAAGTGACTCCAAAAGTAGACTTTATACTGTCTATAATCTGTTCAGAAAAATTATACACTTCCGTGCCAGTTGCATGTCCGTGGTTAACTAAAACCAAAGCCTGGTTTTTCCAGGTACCTGTTTGGCCAACCACCTTACCCTTCCATCCACATTGCTCTATTAACCAACCTGCTGCTAGTTTGATTTTATCATCAGCTGTAGGATAATGTACCACATCGGGGTGTTTTGCCACAATATCGGCAAATTCATGTTTTTCGATCACTGGGTTTTTAAAGAAACTGCCTGCATTACCAATAGTAGATGGATCGGGCAGTTTACTTACACGGATATGTGATACAGCAGATGAAACATCGGCAATATTTGGGTTTTCGATTCCCCTGTTCAACAGCTCTGTTTCAATTGCACCATATGAGGTATTAATTTTCGCTTCTGCTGATAAACGAAAAGTAACAGATGTAATGATATACTTACCCTTAAGCTCACCTTTGAAAATACTTTCACGGTAACCGAAGTGACAATCATCGTAAGTAAAGACTTTGATTTTTCCCGTTTTAATTTCAAACGCGCTACAGCTTTCGAAAACATCTTTCAGCTCTACCCCATAAGCGCCAATGTTCTGTATGGGCGATGCACCCACCGTACCAGGGATCAGGCTTAAATTTTCTACACCTGCAAAATGATGCCCAACACAGTAATTTACAAAATCGTTCCATACTTCGCCAGCTCCGGCTGTTACCAACACTTTACCATCAATCATTTCGGATTGGATGCCCTTGATGCTGATTTTAATAATTAATCCATCATAATCCTGAGTAAATAACACATTACTCCCTCCGCCGATCACTAAAAGTTTTTGAGATTTTACGATCTCGTTTTTAAACAGTCTGGCTAAATCTGCTTCAGAAAATATTTCAGCGAAATAACTGGCCTTAACATCTATACCAAATGAATTGTATGGTTTTAAAGAAATATTTTCCTGGATTTGAAGCATATTGATTCTGGGTTATGCTGCAAAAGTAAAATAAAAAATAGTTAAGGAACGATTTTGGTAATTCCCTTATCGAAATTAAAACTTAAAGTATCCAATTTTCCTCCCTCAACTACAACTCCAGAAAGCTTCCAGCCCATAAAAGTAGGTTTGATTTTCGCAAGATCTAAAAGGCGGTATCTTTCTTTGGTTAATTTAGCACTAATTAACCCTACACTATCCGACTCTGCCTGACTTAAATGTTCTATTTCACTTTCGAGTGTAGCCAGAGTAGTATCCAACTCATTTCCTTTTTTTAATTTAATGAAAAAAAAGCAAGCATCCTGCCAAGAATGGGTAAAACATAAAACGGAATTGGGAGCACCTATTTTTTTAATGGTTCATCAATCTTCTTTTTAATCGCCTTTCCTTCATCGGTCTGTTGTAACCGGTCTGAAAGTGCGCTATATAATTCCACAGGCGAACCGAAATCAAATTCTTTAAGAAAACCTGGCATATTGGTATACCGCACAAAGTTACCTAGCTCCATAAGCGCCACCGGCGAATCGGCATTTTGCTTAATAAAATTTAAAAACTTTCGTTCTTTTAATGCTTTTGTGGCATCATTGGTTTGCTGAAGATAAATCCCTCCACTAATTATCTTTGCAGACGCTAAATTGTAAGGGTTTTCGATATCCAATTTAATATTTTCTAGAAAAATACTTTTCAGATTAGCACTTCCGCCCACAAACCAAACTTTCTGTTTGATCTTCGATTTCACTTCGGCTAAAGTAATATCACCCCGTTCATCGATAAAAATGAAACCATTTCTCAAAAGTTTTCCGTCCAGATTAGAAGTTGCCGAAAGCTGAAAATGATTACCCTCCATTGGCCTCACCAAAAACAGGTCTGGTTTTCCTGCAACAGTTGCATTGCTTACCAAGTAAGCGAATTTCGCATTTCTTGCATTTTGAACTACCCCTTCGATGGTAAATTTGATAGTTTGTGCATGCAACGAGCCCACAAAAAGCAAAGCGATGCAAATAATTAGTTTTCTCATCGGTTTTATATTTATAACATTAAATATAAAACTAATTAATTAGTTAAAAAATATTTTTAGCATTTTTTATCAAACTTCTTCTTACAAATAACAGTCCGAAAGCTTTTCCTTTATCCTTACCCCTGCTTTTGTGGTGTAGGTGGTGCGCTTTTCTCACGGCACGCAGATAGGCGCTATTACTTTTAAAAGTTGTAAAACGCCGGTGTACAAACCAATCGTGTACAATGAAATAAATCACACCATAAATGCTAATCCCTAAACCAATAAAAAATCCGTAACCGAAATTGTTTCGGTCTTTATACATCAGAAATAAGGAAACCACTGCGAACAGCAGGGCAAACAAATCGTTCCATTCGAAAAAGGATTTAGACTTTTGATGGTGGCTTTTATGCATAAACCACAGGGGACCGTGGAATAAATACTTGTGTATAAACCACGACAAACACTCCATGGAAATAATGGTAAATAGTACAATTAAAATGTTAATTAATACAGACAAATTTTCTAAATGATTGGTTTGTAAAGATATATAAACAGATCAAGAAGCAAAATTATGTCATAAAATTGTAAGCTTAATGCGCTTTTCAAAAAACCTTTCCTGACAAATCATTTTTTAGCACTATTTTTGACTAAAATATTAAAAAAGTCAGAAAGTAGAAAAGTAAAATGATTGTAGCCGATAAAAAGAGAGAGCAAATTATTGATGGCGCTATAAAACGCTTTATCCATTTTGGTATTGGTAAAACCACAATGAATGATATAGCAGAAGATCTTTCTGTTTCCAAACCATCGCTTTATTATTATTTCCCAGATAAGAAGCATTTAATAATTGGAGTGATAGAAAGGGTATTTAACGACTTCTTTGAGTTGATCAAAAAGAAATACAATCCCGATCAGCCTTTAGAAGAGATCCTTTTTAGCACCATAGATGTTAGAAATACCTTTTTTCAAAAATATTACATGTTAAGAATTAACGAAGGTATTCCTGATCTATTAAACGATGATGTGATAAAAGGCAAGTTAAACGCACTTAAAGGCTCCGAAAAAGAATTCTTTGCAGAAATTTTCAGTCAGGCAAAAACAAAAGGAGAAATAGAGCACGATGATACCGCACACGTTGCAGAACTTTACCTGGAAAGCTTGATGGGTCTTTGTACCATGTGTATTATGGAAACAGGTAAAGATCTTTTCCCGGATAAAAAAGCATTTAATAGAATGACGCTAAAGCAAAAGAACCTCACGACCATATTTGTGCGGGGTTTAAGGTGCGCAGACTAAATATAAAGCACAAAAGGACCCCTTATTACCTTTTAGCTCGGTAAAAACTTAAATAGATAAGAACCCAAAAACAAAAAACAATACATTATGCTTAGAGTAAAAACGGTAAAATTAATGCTCATACTGCTAATCGGTACGGTTTTACCGCAGCTGGCAGTTGCTCAGCAGCAAGTTACCTTAAAAGATGCGCTAACCTTTGCGCTCCAAAACAACACCAAAGTCCGAAACTCGAAACTGGATATCGAAGGCGGAAGATATAAGGTAGAAGAAGTAAGGGCCCAGGCCTTACCTCAGCTTACTGGAAACGTAGGCTTAACTTATAACCCTATTATCGGCCAGTTGGTTGCAAATTTCGGTGGACAAACACAGGCGATTAAGCTGGGCCAGAACTGGAATTCGACCGCAGGTGTTCAACTTTCACAACAGTTATTTAACCAACAGGTTTTTACCGGTTTACAGGCTGCGAGATCAAGCGAGGAATATTACAGCCTTACTTCAAAATTAACAGAAGAGCAGATAATCGAGCTGGTGGCCAACAATTACTACCAGGTTTTGGTAAACAGACAACAGTTAAATGTTATCGACACCAACATTAAAAATGTAAAGGTGGTGGAAAAAATTGTGGGTAACCAATATAAAAATGGTTTGGCAAGAAAAATTGATGTCGACCGTATTAGTGTGAACCTAACCAACCTGAACACGCAGCGCGAGCAGGTAATCAATGCGATTACCCAACTAGAAAATCAATTGAAATTTTCGATGGGCATGCCGGTTTCTACACCGATCAGTTTACCTGCTACCGAATTAACAGAAGTGACTACTTTACCTGTATTTACAGATTCTATAGATCTGGCCAACAGAACAGAGGTTAAACTTTTAGATAACCAGGATAAACTTTTATCACTACAAAGAAAAGCTTATGTTGCGGAATATTACCCATCACTGGCTTTAACGGGTAATTATACCTACTCGAGCCAAAGCGATGGTTTCGATTTCTTAAAATCGAATGCTGCTGCGATCGGATATGGCGCATCGGCAATTGGCTTAACTTTAAAAGTGCCGATTTTTAACGGTTTTCTAACGCGTTCAAAAATCCGCCAGGCAGATGTAGATATTAGAAAAGCGAAAGAAAACAGAAAAGAATCTGTAAACTCTTTAAATCTGGCTTATGAGAACGCGAAGATCCAATTGCGCAATAACATCAACACCATTAAATCGCAACGTAAAAACGCGGATTTGGCGCAGGAAATTTACAAAAGCACACAAAACAATTATAACAATGGCTTAGCTTCTTTAACTGATCTTCTGGATACAGAAAATGCACTTACGGAGGCGCAGAACAGTTATACACAGGCTTTATTGAATTACAAAATAGCCGAAATACAATTAATCAAATCAAACGGAAATATTAAATCGCTAGTACAATAGAAATGAAAAGAGTAATTACCATAATTATCGTAGTTGTTGTTGCCCTTGGTGCAATAGCTTATGTTTTAAGCAACAATAAAAAGAAGAACGAAGAAAAAACTGCTTTCATTGCTAAAGGTGGTGGCGCTGTTGCCGTTCGTGTTGCTCAGGTAGAGAGAAAAGCTGTGAATTTAGATTTCAGTGCAAACGGAAACTTTATTCCTAAACAAGAACTTAACTTCTTATCAGAAAATGCAGGTCGTGTTACGGCTATTTATGTTGACGAAGGCGATCGTGTAAGCAAAGGACAGGTTTTAGCCCGTGTTGATGCTGAAATTATCAATACAGATAGAGAAACTGCAGAAGCTAACTACCAGAATGCAGTAAAAGATGAGGCCAGATACCAAAGCTCTTTTCAAACTGGCGGTGTTACCCAACAGCAGTTAGACCAGGCTAAACTGGCTACAAGAAATGCAAAGCTTCGCTTACAGGCTTCACAAAGAAGATTAAGTGATGCGAATATTAAATCGCCAATCAACGGTATTGTGAACAAAAGATACATCGAAGTTGGTGCTTTCGTAAATACTCAAGGCACTCAATTGTTCGAACTGGTTGATGTTTCTAAATTAAAATTGAAGGTAAACGTGAACGAATCGCAGGTTGCCAACCTAAAAATCGGCGATCAGATCGAGATCAAATCTTCAGTTTTCCCAACTGATAATTTCTCTGGAAAGATAACTTTCATCGCTGCTAAAGCTGATGCAACACTAAACTTCCCAATTGAAATTGAAGTTGAGAATAGCCACAAAAACACTTTAAAAGCCGGTATGTACGGAACTGCCATATTTAAGTTTCCTAAACAAGCACCAAGCATCCTCATTCCGCGTACATCGTTTGTGGGAAGTGTGAGCAGCAATCAGGTGTTCGTGTTGGATAAATCTAACAACACATCTAAAACCCGTAACGTTGTAGCAGGCCGTATTTTAGGAGATAATGTTGAAATTCTTGATGGCTTAAAAGAAGGTGAAACTGTAATCACCAGTGGACAGATTAACTTAACTGAGGGCGCTGCCGTTAGTATCGTAAAGTAGGTTAGAGGAATTTTTCGGCTTTAAAAACGCGATACGCCAATCGCAAAACGCAATACTAATTAAAATGAAGATAACAGACATATCTATAAAAAGGCCTTCGCTGGTGATTGTGGTATTTACCGCACTTACCTTGCTTGGGCTACTAAGTTACTTTTCGTTGGGTTATGAATTACTTCCAAAATTCTCTAACAACGTAGTATCTATTTCGACCATCTACCCTGGTGCTTCACCAAACGAGGTTGAAAACACCGTAACCAAAAAGATTGAGGATGCCGTATCATCAATGGAAAACATCAAGAAGATCAACTCTGTATCGTTTGAGAGTTTATCTACAGTTACGATTACCTTAACTGATGCAGCAAACATCGATATTTCCTTAAATGATGCACAAAGAAAGGTTAACGCCATTCTTTCTCAATTACCTGAAGATGTTAAAACCCCGTCATTGAGTAAATTCTCATTAGACGATTTACCGGTTATCACCATGTCGGCATCTGCCAATATGGATGATATTACCTTTTACGATTTAATTGATAAACGTATTGCTCCTGTAATTTCGAGGGTAAATGGTATTGCGCAGGTTAACTTAGTTGGTGGTTCGGAACGCGAAATTCAGGTTTCGTTAATTGCTGATAAACTACAAGGTTACAACCTTTCAGTTCCACAAGTGCAGCAATTAATTTTGAGTTCTAACCTAGATTTCCCTACAGGAAGTGTTAAAACCCAAAACCAAGATGTATTGATCCGTTTATCGGGTAAATACAGAAGTATGGAAGAATTAAGAAACCTGGTTTTAACAACTACCAAAGATGGTGCACAGATCCGTTTAGGTGACGTTGCCGACGTTCAGGATTCGCAAAAAGAAACTGAAAAACTAGCACGTATCGATCGTAAAGCATCTATCGCCATCCAGATTATTAAACAAAGCGATGCAAATGCGGTAGAAGTAAGTAAAGGTGTACACGCCATTATTGCTAAACTTAAAGATGAATACAAGGCTAATAACCTCGACATCAGAATTGTAAACGATAGTTCAATCTTTACTTTAGAATCTGCTGATGCGGTAATCCACGATTTAATTCTGGCGGTTATCCTGGTAGCTTTCGTAATGCTTTTCTTCTTGCACAGTTTACGTAACGCGATCATTGTAATGGTATCAATTCCGGTTTCATTAATTGCAACCTTTATCGGGATCAGCTTATTCGGCTTTACCTTAAACTTAATGTCGCTACTGGGGCTATCACTCGTGGTAGGTATCCTGGTGGATGATGCGATTGTGGTACTGGAAAATATCCAGCGACACATGGAGATGGGTAAAAACAAGGTGCGTGCAGCATCTGATGCAACACGTGAAATTGGTTTTACAGTAGTATCCATTACGTTCGTAATTGTGGTGGTGTTCTTCCCAATTGCGGTAAGTACCGGTTTAGTTTCAAACATCCTACGCCAGTTCTGTATTGTGGTAATTATTGCAACGTTACTTTCATTAGTGGCGTCATTTACCATTGTACCGCTTATCTTCTCTCGTTTTGGTAAGTTAGAACGTATTGAAGGTAAAAACTTATTTGGCCGTTTCATTCTCTGGTTCGAAAAACAGTTAAAGAAATTTACCCTTTGGATTACCAGCATTTTAACATGGTCGTTAAACCACAAAGCCTTAACATTAATTATTGTTGTGGTGATGTTCTTTAGCTCATGTGGATTATTGGTAGGCGGATTTATCGGTTCTGAATTCTTCCCTAAATCAGATAAAGGTGAGTTCCTGGTGCAGTTGGAGTTACCTAAAGATGCTTCTTTAGAGCAAACCAACTTTTTAACGCAAAAAGCTGAAGCTTTCTTAGATAAACAACCAGAAATTACACAGTTAATTACTACTGTAGGCCAATCAACTGGTGACTTTGGTGGTACACAGGCTACAGCATATAAATCGGAGATTAACGTTAAACTTGTTGAGCGCGATCAGCGTAAAGGGGTTTCTTCAGATATTTTCGCAACCAAAATGAGCCGTGCACTGGCTAAAGAATTAATTGGTGCAAAAGTAAAAACTGTTCCAATCAGTATTTTGGGTATTGCAGAAAACGCACCGATCCAGCTGGTGGTAATGGGTTCTGATTTGGATAGCGCTTTAAAATATGCAGAAGGTGCACAAAAGGTACTTGCTTCTATTCCGGGTGCTACAGAGATTAAATTATCGGTAGAGAAAGGAACGCCTGAAATTAACGTTCAGGTAGACCGCGATAAGATGTCGGCAGTTGGCCTAACTTTGCAAACTGTAGGTTCTACCATGCAGACTGCTTTTGCGGGTAATACTGATGGTAAATACCGTAAAGGGGAGTATGAGTACGATATTAATATCCAGTATCAAAACTTCAACCGCCAGAATATTGATGACGTACGTAACCTGATTTTTGTAAACAATGCTGGTGCACAGATCAAATTATCACAATTTGCAACCATTACAGAAGGTTCTGGTCCGAGCCAGTTAGAGCGTTTAAATAAATCTACTTCCGTATCAGTTAAGGCACAGTCAATCGGTAGACCAACCGGAACGGTGGTTGCAGAGTTCCAGGCGAAACTAGAAGAGCTGCAAAAAAATGGCAAGCTTAAAGCTCCAATTGGCGTAAGTTATAGCTGGGCGGGTGATCAGGAGAACCAGAGTGAAGGTTTTGGTACTTTAGGTATCGCTTTATTGGCTTCTATCATTTTGGTTTACCTGATTATGGTTGCGCTTTACGATAGCTTTATCTATCCACTGGTAGTAATGTTCTCGCTGCCTCTGGCGGTAATTGGAGCATTGTTAGCCCTGGCTTTAACCAATAACTCAATCGGTATCTTTACCATTTTAGGTTTAATTATGCTGATGGGTCTGGTAGCGAAAAATGCGATTATCCTGGTCGATTTTACCAACCACCTAAAGGCTGAAGGTAAAGAGACTAAAGAAGCACTTGTGCTGGCCAACCACGCACGTTTACGACCAATCTTAATGACAACTATCGCCATGGTATTTGGTATGCTTCCAATTGCATTGGCAAGCGGGGCAGGTGCCGAATGGAAAAATGGTTTGGCATGGGTTATTGTAGGTGGATTAACCAGTTCATTGTTTTTAACTTTAATTGTAGTACCGGTGGTATACTTAATATTCGATAGGATGTTAGAGCGCCTTGGCTTCAATAAAAAAGGAAAAACTATCGACGAGTTAATGGTTGAACCATATGATCATAAAGATGTGAATGAATACGATTTAGATCACGGACATTAATCAACATCCAGATTAACAATCAATTTAGCCCCGACCCCAAATCGGGGCTTTTTTGTGGAGTTTCGAACGGAACGCTAACATGGCTCGTTTCCCCATGGACCATTCTATGTCATTTCACCGAAAAGAGGCAGCCCTACTTCACTGCCCAGATAATTATACAATATTGTCTCCAAACAAATGGTGGCGCAACATTGTATATTAGGCATTATGTTCAAAATCATTCTTAGCCTGTTCCTAATCTGTTCTACACTCCTTGTAAAAGCTCAACATCCACCTGTTTTTGCAGCAATGCGTAGCGACTCAAGTTTCGTTAAACTTTGTAATTTGGATATCACCTTAGTAAAATACAGCTATAAACCCAATGGCGTAAAGTTTTTAGTGGTACATGATAATGAAGACACTGGCGTAAAGGCTGGTTTTGATTATATCCGCTGGTACGGTGGCGAACTGATTGACAGTCAGTATGGAGCAGTGAGGGATTATTATTTCACCTATATGGATGATCAATATCGGATAGATCCAAATGCTATTTATACCGAAGTAGGTGTAAATACAAGGTTAAAAAAAAATCAGTTCAGCTCTAACGAAGTTGAAAAAGCCATTTTAAACGCAGGAAAGCAAATTGTCGATTTTTATGATCCAAAAGCTACGGGTTATTTTTTAACCCTTCATAACAATGCCGATGGTGGCTTTGGTATTTCATCTTATTTACCAGGTTATGATTTAGCCAGCACCGCCGATTCGGTTTACATTAACTTCCAAATGGATGGAGACGATCTTATTTACGTAACCGAGCCGAGATTATTCAGCAGTTTAAAAAAGGCCAATGTGAATGTCATTCTTCAATCTAAATTTGTCTCCAATGATGGTTCTCTTTCGGTTTATGCCCTGCAAAATAATATTCCTTATATCAATGTAGAAGTGCAGCACGGGCATCTGGAAGAAAATTTAAGGTTGATCGAGCTCGCGGTTGCAGCCTTAAAAGAACACGGTTTGGTGAAGAAAGAGTAGAACACAATTATAGGCGTTAATTGGACGTCAGTTGATAATGCTTTTTTAAAACCTGGAAATGGACGTTAGGTAGTTCTTGGGCAGCTTCAGTCCCGCTTTTCATTTCAAGTCCTCGCTATGCTGCGGGCTTTACATTGCAATCGGGTTTAGAAACAGGGGTTTGTGCACATGCACCGATCAAATAAAAAACTGCCGTGTCACTTTAGCCCCGGTTGAAGCGGTATCCTGCAGCAACGAGGAACGAGGAAGCACACAAGCGAAAAACGGGAAGGAACCCTCTTTTATGTACAGGTACGGCGCTCCAAATAATCCATATATTTTTTCAAGAAATGAAATCCTAATTTATAGTCTTAATTTTCGTGACCAAAAAAGTAATCAGCAAACCAAAAACGGAAATGATACCGAAAGAATAACGCAGGCTAGATAGTTGCGAAACATAACCGATTAACGGCGGGCCAAACAGAAATGCGAAATAACCAATACTCGAAACCATGGTTATAGCTTTACCAGCCGGCACTTTTTTATTGTTACCAGCGATGCTATATACCATTGGCACAATACTCGAAACGCCGAAACCAATAAGCATAAAGCCAAAAATGGCGACAACAATTTCCGGGAATATTACGGCAAGCGCCATACCTATCGATATAATGGCACCACTAATTTGCAAAAGATTTTTCCGTCCGAATTTACCGATTAAAAACACCCCTAAAAACCTGCCACTCGCCATCATAAACATGAACGATGCATAACCAATAATCGCCTTATTATGTGGTAATTTCACCACATCTTCGAAATAAATAGCACTCCAATCGAACATCGTTCCTTCTGTAGCCATACTGCAAAAAGCAATAATACCCAACAAAACCAAAATGCCCTGTGGCATAGTAAAAAATTTTGTTTTCTCAACAGAAACATCGGGCCTATTATTATGGTCTAACAATTTTTTCGAGCTAAGCACTACATTTGTTAGCGATATTAAGGCAATGATCCAGAAGTGGGTGTACATCCCCAATTTTAAATTCACCAAACCTAAAGCAATTAAAGCCCCGGTTAAATTACCAATACTCCAGGCCCCGTGGAAAGAACTCATAATGGGTTTGCCATAATAATTTTCGCCTGCAACCCCCTGGGTATTTAAAGCAATATTGCAAAGATTACCCGTTATACCAAACAGCACCAAAAAGGCTGCCAACTGCCAACCAGTGGTAGCCAGGGCCAAAAAAGTTAATGCAATAGCATAAAGCGGTGCAGTTGCCCGAAGCATTTTTTTGCTCCCAAAATGAGTGGTCAGTTTTGCAGAAAAAAACATCGTAATAATCTGTCCTGCAGGTAGCGCAAAAAGAATAGAGCCTAGTTCGGCATCGTTTAGGCCCATTGACGCTTTAAAAGTCGGAATCCTACTGGCCCAACTTGCAAAACACACCCCTTGCATAAAGTAAAAGGCAGATATGGCAAATCGTACTTGTTTCGGAGAGCTTTGCGCTAATACAGGTTTATCTTCTTGTTTACTTAAAATTTCCTGTTCTTGCGTGCTTTCTTCCAAAGTGATGTTTTAAATTATACAATGAACTGCAAAGTTCTTTAAATCTATTGGAAATACCCACAAATTTTTAACATTTTATTAAAGTATTTATACCTCATGGGGCTAAAATCTTAGATTTTCCATTTTTCGAGTTCATAAGCACTGTCCCAAAACATCCATTCTAAACGGGTTGCCATTTCAAAAACAGCCAGCATTTTTTGTTGAGTTGCTGCATTAGCCTGCGCGGCCAGTTGATCGGCGATATCAATCGCTTTTTCTACTGCTGTAGCAAATTCAACGCCTGCATACATATCGATCCATCTTTTATAGGGATTTTGATTGTCGGTCTGTTGTGCAAAAATATGGTCGCCAACTGCCTTATAGATCCAAAAGCATGGCAAAACGGCTGCTACTGCTATTTCTACATTGGCGTACGCAGCCTGGCTAAGAATATAATTGGTATACAAAAGTGTAGATGGAGTAGGTTGCACTTCGTTTGCTAAACCAAATTCTACAAAATAACTTTCGTGCAGACTACGCTCGGCAAAAATGGCACCTGTAGAAAATCCGGCAAAAGCCATCACCAAATCTGCATCTTGCATACGGCCACTAATGGTGCTTAAGGTTCTTCCAAATTCCAATAAGTAATAGGCATCCTGTGCCAGGTAGAAAATAAATTTTTCCTTTGGCAAAGTACCATCACTTAGCTCCAGGTTAAAAGGCATGGTTAAAATTTTGTTATAGATGGGTTTAACCCTTTCCCAGGCATCGTCGCTCCACTTCATTGAATAATTAATTTTAAAGGTTCAAAAAAGTGGTTTAGCGGTCCATTACCTTCACCTGTTTTTACTTCACTACCTGCTTGCAAGGCCTGACTAATGTAGTTTTTTGCATTTTTAATTGCAGCCAGCAACGTTTTGCCTTTAGCCATTTCTGCGGCTATAGCTGATGAAAGTGTACAGCCCGTTCCATGTAGATTTTTAGAAGCAATAAAAGTACTTTCGAGTATAACGGGAGCATCGCTTCCGCAAATTAAAACATCATAAATTACCGGACCTATTAAATGCCCTCCTTTAACCAGAACAGCTTTTGCCCCTTTTTCAATAATTTTCTTACCCGCACCAATCATATCATCGAGGTTATGAATGGGTTGTTCGGCAAGGATAACCGCTTCATCAATATTCGGAGTAACCAAGCTTACTAATGGAAACAATTTGTTAATTAATTGCTCAACAGTATCAGGTGCTATCAATTTATGACCACTGGTAGCTATCATAACGGGATCTAAAATAACAGGTACTTTCGGCAGGTAATTCTTAAGTTCTGTTTCAATTATACCAACCACTTCTGCCAGGTTAATCATTCCGATTTTAATGGCTACTGGCGCTATATCATCCAATACCGCTTGTAACTGATCTTTAATTATTTCGGCTGGGATGCCGTGCACTGAGCGCACTCCCATTGTATTCTGCGCCGTTACCGCTGTAATTACCGATGTACCAAAACAGCCCAAGGCAGAAAAGGTTTTTAAATCGGCCTGAATGCCTGCACCACCGCCACTATCCGAGCCGGCTATTGTTAATACATTAATATAATTCATTGCTAAAGACTTCATTTTGTTGTACAACTTCAGGAGTCTTCAAATGCAGCATGCATTTTTACGCATTTTTTGCAGACAAACTAATTTCCTACGCCGGCATGATCCGGATCAGGTTCATTTATAGGGTATGGGATTTGAGGCATAGTGCATAGGGTTTTTAACCTTCCGCCTTTTACCTTTTATCTTTCACCTATAAAATGGGTATATTCTCAGCCAACTTATTTGAAGGCACCCCTAAAGTTTTATTTTGTTTGCAATATAGTGCTTAGTTTTTATTCTTCGTTTATAGAAATGAATTATAAGCGAAAAGTTGGCACCTTAACAGCGAAAGGCCTATTAAAATTGACAACTCTAAAAAACAAAAACCCCGATTTTACATCGGGGCTAAAACATAATAATTAATAAGGGATAGCGTTTATATTTTATCGGGCTGATAGAACCGAACGGTACCATCTCCTTCATTTGAAACAATTAATAAACTTCTGCCATTCGGACTATCTTTTGGTTTAACAAACATTAAACCCTCAGGCGCATCGCCTGTAGAGCATAACTGAACAAATTTTGGTGCCGCTGGATTGGTCACATCATAAATGGCGATTGCATCTGCACGTTCCAGACCAATAAAAGCCAGGGTTTGTCCGTTTACTTGTGCAACAGTTACACTTTCTACTTCTACGCCTTTATTATCTGAGCGATCATCATCGTATTTACCGGCATCAATTACGTGTTGCTCAAGGTCTTTACCGATGTTGGTTACCAAAGCTCCCGTATTTGCATTAAGAATACTCACAGATCTTCCTCCGGTTGAAAATAATTCCTGATACACTTTGTTTGTACCAACCATAGTAAAACCAGCTGTATTGGTTACAGTAAGCCTTCCCAAATTCGCATCTAACTGCAGGGTTGCAGCATTAGGAAACTTAGCCGGATCTAACATCAGATCTTTTACGCGTACTTCTTCTTTCGCTTCTTTTGGTGTATAGTCCTGGCGGGTATCGCCTTCATTTGCCAGCGCCAGATAGGCCGTACCATTAGTAGTAAAATAAGAGATTGCATCTGGCAGGTAATAAGCTTTTATTGGCCATGTACCCAAAACTTTTTTACCATCTTTATCACTAACATCGAAAGCATTTTCAGCCAGGCTAATATCTCTTGTGCCTAATGGAATAATCTTCGTAATGGTTCCTGCTAAGATATCAACTTCAGCAACGCCGTTGTTTTCCTGTAAGGTAACATAAGCTTTCTTAGAATCGCTGCTTACCGCAATGTATTCTGGCTCAATATCCTGGGCAAAACTCGCATTATAACCATAAATCCTGAAACCACCAGCCAGTAATGTAGCTTTTTGTGGTTCAAAGGCCGAGAAATCAAGCGTTTTTACCGAATAATTATCTTTGATATTAATAATAGAAATAGTGCCTTTAGGATCAACCGTATAAGCCAGGTTCGGTTCACCTTCGTTGGCAGATAAAATGTAGTTGCCATCTGGACTAAAAGTTACCATATCTGGCATGGCACCTACTGTAATTTTTTTAACTTCTGATAAATCTGACGTTTTAAGCACGAAAACATCACCATTGCCTTGCTTATCAGCTCCATCTAAAGCAATTGCCAATAAACCGTTACTAACTGCTACGCTATTAATACCAGCGTTGACTGCAAAGGTTAAGGTTTGCAATTTTGTAACAGTTGGATACTTGCTCATATCTACTACATCAACTTTGGTTCCCCCATCATTACTCACTACAAATAATCTTTTCGTTAAGGGATCGTATGCAGAAATCTCTGAAGCGAATTCTCCACCTAAATCAATAGAGGTAGTTTCTTTAAAACTGTCGATTTTTTCAGGAACGATAGCTTCAATTGGAGGATCTACAATCGGATCATCAGTTGAATCTTTTTTGCAGGCAGCAATTGCCAACGACGCAATAAGAATTGCACCAAATAGTTTTTTACAGTTCATGGTTTTAATATCTGAACCGCAAAAATAAATTGCTAAAATGCTGTTTTTTAGGCGCTAATTGTTATCATTTTATTAAGAAAATATAAAGGAAATAAATAAAGTCCTGTGATCAAACAATGCAGATCCTCACTCAATTGAAGGGTTCAAGAAAAGAAATGTCATTATTAAAGAGCCAACAATTTCTATCTGCACTAGGTTTTTGCATTAGGGATAGCAGTGTAAATCCTTTTGTTGTTGGCTTAAGCGCAGCCGAAAGTATAACAAAAGATTGAAACGGATAGCCCGACCCTTGCGCAGCTTGGGACATGTCCAAATAAATAGAATACCCCTAAAAGCACGAGAGATAAAGCATATTAAAAGGTTTTAAACCAAGGCTTACTTGTTTTTCTATAAAAAACGGCCTACAAACCCATTTAGGTTTATAGGCCGTAACCCCCTTTAGTTAAGCAAAATAATTGCTTTAAATTGCTGCTTTAACTGCTGTTACCACCTGGGCTACAGTAGTTATTCCTTTAGCATTAGCTGCCGATGTTACAGTTCCTGTTGAAGTAAGGTAACTTTTGATCAATGCTTGCTGATTGGCACTGCCATATAAACCCAATAAGGCGATATTATCATACGCACTATAAGTAAGGTTGCTGCTGTTGGCAAATGAAATCATAATAGAAAGCGGATCTGTTGCGGTAGTCCAGGTATTGTTAGTATAGGTAGGCGTAAGTGGGGTACCATAAATATGTGTAGCCAACGAGTAATCTGAGCTTGAACCATCACCTTCATCAAAATATGCAGCAAAAACCTGCGCTTTTAATGAAGCTTTCGAACTAGCCGATTGCCTGTTCCAGGTACCGGCACCATATTGATCATCAACTAATTGTTTTGTCAAACTGGTAAGTGTAGCATCTTGAGTAGCTGCGCTTGGATTAGAACCATTTGATGATTTCAACTGGCCGTATAATCTATCGCGGTAATCAGTATGTCTCAAACCAATTGCGTGACCAAATTCATGGTCTAATACGCTTTGAAGAAATGATACACTGGCTGATGCAATACCTGCATCAGGGTTACTGTTTAAAGAAATATCGCTACCCGGGTTTCCATCAGGATTTACAAACGATCCATCCTGCCCTAAGGTTACATTACCGCTTGCATCGGCTCCGCCCAGATCTTTAAAAGCAACAGTGATATCGGCTTTAGTGACATCGGTAACCCTTACAAATTTTAATGAAGGTAGTTTTAGGTTGTTTAGGTCTTTCACTGTATTATCAAAAGCAGTGTTCAAATTGCCGGCACTGCCCGAATTGGTAAGCGCCAGATTAATTGTTCTTACACCCGATGTAGCAATTTTATACTGGGTGGAGTACTGCTCCTGGCGTGCTGGCTGTGTACCAAAACCATCCAGGCTTTTTCTGCTTAGGTGTACATCACCTTCAACAATGTACCCATCGGCCACTATTTTAGCACTGATGGGATCAAAACCTATCGCCCTGATTGTTTTCAGGTCTTTAATTACCTTATCCAAAGATACATCGCCCAGCGCTGCAGTATTGATCTCGGAATCGGCCATTGATTTTTCATTTTTTTTACATCCTGTAGTGGTCATTACAAATGCGGCACCCATGGTGGCAACGAAATAAAACAAATTCTTAATTGATACTTTTTTCATGTTTGTAGAATAATTAGTTAGTAAAAGTTGATAATTAATATAATTTGGGGTTATTTTAAGCGCACTCGGTTATTGCCAATTACTTCTGGCTTTTTTTGAACCACATAATGGATCTTACAATCCTGTTTAGGTTGCATCGTTTAACCGTAAATGTGAGAGATTTAATGTCAAAGACCAGCTTTAGCATTAAAGAAGATATTACCAATTACTTTTTGTTTTTTTTTGAATTGGTTCAACAGAAGTTTCCCATCATACTGATATGGTTTGCTTTAACAATAATATAAGTGGGACGACTGTGTCAAATATAGGGTAACATAATAATTACAAAACACCCAGATAGTTAATTTTACACGAAAATAAATGTGTAAGCTGATAGACTACAAGTAAGACTGATTTTGTATACAAATTTTACACGAAGCAGGACTTCATGTCAATAATTAGCTTCACAAAAAGCGAACAAAAAAACAAATCAAATTAAAGCCCCATCCGTTTTTTAAAACCAGATAGGGTTAACAACAAAAAAGCCGCTAATTGCTTACCGGCTTCAAAATATTTTCTATTGACTGGTGCATTCACCAACCGAAGAATTAAATGTGTATTGCTCTGTTATCAGTTGCAGCAAGTGCAGCTTCTTTTAAGGCTTCGGTATAGGTTGGATGCGCATGGCAGGTACGTGCAATATCCTCAGCTGAGGCACGGAATTCCATTGCAATAACCGCCTCGGCAATCATATCTGCAGCACGTGGGCCAATCATGTGTACACCTAAAACTTCATCTGTTGCGGCATCGGCCAAAACTTTAATGAAACCATCGGTATCCATACTCGCTTTCGCGCGCCCACTGGCTTTGAAAGGGAATGAACCTGCTTTATATTTAACACCTTTTTCTTTTAACTGCTCTTCGGTTAAGCCTACAGAGGCAACCTCTGGCCAAGTATAAACCACTCCAGGAATTAAGTTATAATTGATATGTGGTTTCTGACCTGCAATTGTTTCAGCAACATATGTACCTTCATCTTCCGCTTTGTGTGCCAACATCGCACCGGTAATTACATCACCAATAGCGTAAACACCTTTAACAGAAGTTTCTAAATGCTCATTAACCGGAATTTTTTTACCTCTTTCTTCAACAGTGATACCGATTTTATCTAAACCTAAACCTTCGCTATAAGCCGTACGGCCAACAGCAACGATACAATAATCGGCTTCTAAAGAAATGGATTCGCCTTTAGGTGTTTCGGCCGTAACAGTTACGGTTTTACCTTTAGTGGTAGCACCGGTAACTTTGTGGCCCATGTAAAACTCCATGCCCAAAGTTTTCTTTAACACACGCTGCAGTTCTTTACCCAAACCAGCATCCATAGTACTGATGATAGATGGTAAAAACTCAACAACAGAAACTTTTGTACCCAAACGGGCATATACCGAACCTAACTCTAAACCAATTACACCACCGCCGATTACGACCATCGTTTTTGGTACTTCTTTAATATTTAAAGCCTCAGTTGAGGTGATAATGCGTTTTTTATCGATTGGTAAAAATGGTAAAGCTGTTGGTTTAGAACCTGTAGCAATGATTACATTTTTAGCTGACAACGTCTCTGTAGAGCCATCGGCTTTAGTTACCAGAATGGTGTTTTTATCAACAAAAGAACCAACACCTTCGAAAGAATCGATTTTATTTTTCTTGAACAAATAAGTGATACCGGCAGTGTTTTGAGCAACAACATCGTCTTTACGGGCAATCATTTGTTTCATATCAACCTTTAAATCTTTTAAGTTGATACCATGGGTAGTGAATGTGTGAGCAGCGTTGTGAAAATGCTCTGAAGAATCTAATAAAGCTTTAGATGGGATACAACCTACGTTTAAGCAAGTACCTCCAAAAGTTTTATATTTTTCAACAACTGCAGTTTTTAAACCTAACTGAGCACAACGGATTGCGCCTACATAACCGCCCGGCCCTGAACCGATAACAACGACATCGTATTGCATAATTTTATGAGAATTTTGATTAGCCAAATGTAGGGAAAAAAGGCGGAAAGCTGAAAGTCGATTGGGTAATAGTCTTGCAATCATAGCCATCGGTATATAGCTTATTAGTTCATAGCTATAAACAATGTGTCATTACTAAGGCCAAACAGGATAATCCCATAAAGTTAAAATATCGATAAATTGCTGAGCATAAAAACATTTTACTTTAAGACTATAAAATATTTGGTTCGGCGCAATAAACAAATAGCTAAGTTGGGCTAAGTCTTTGCCGTTGTGCGTTAATTAACCAATTATACTATCAGCCATGAACCAGTTACAAATGAACTATTGACTAATGAACAACTGAATCAATATTAGTTGTTTTTCTTGTTAACAAATAGGCAACAATCAAATTTGGAATCCAGCATAACCAGGCAACAACCAGGTAGGCTTTTGAAAAATCGCCATAAACCATTGTCAAAATTGGCAGCCAAATCCTTAATGTTACAGCAGCAAAACAAGCTGCATAACTATAAACCATCATTTTTTGATGTTGTTCAACTGCTCCGCGTTTAATATATAAATAAGCCTTTAAGGTAGTGTAAAACCAAATGATGCCTAAGCATATAAAGCCTGTTGAAGAAATCCACCCACCTGTTGCAAAAAAGCCAATATAAATACCCGCTAATGCGCTAAGCAGTACAGCGACCACATAAACTTTGCCCAGTTTTCGGTGAAGTGCCATACGCCTATTTCTCATTTTCGGACTAAATTGTGTCCAACCGATCAATAAAGCGACTCCTCCGAAAATGATATGCATATAAAAACCAATGTTCCAGAAAGTATTGGTCAACAACTCAACCGACTTTGAATTTAATAATCCAAATTTCCTATCCATCAAAAAATAAATCATTGGGTAGAGCCCAATCAGCAATGCGAAGGTTGCAAATAAAATCCATAATCCTTTTTTTACCATACAAAGTTCTATTGCTTTATACTAAGCTAGGTAATTTCCAAGAACTAAATCAATTCCTTTTGCAACATAAATTCTTTTCACAGAGGAACATTTCTTTCTGGTTAAACAAGAGCATTGCCAATAAAAATGGCTGGTATTGCTACCAGCCATCACATTAACTCAACTAACAAACTCAATTTCTAGTTCTGCCTTTACTTCTTCCGCAATTTTTTTAAAAAAAATCGCAATCTGGTACCCACTTTAATGTTTAAAGACGAAAGCTTCCGTCTTTAAAATTTAAAAGCAATTCCGACGTTTAAAAACGAGAGACTTTGATAGCCTAATTCGGCATATAGGGCGGTACTTGATTTTAAATAATATTTACCTCCTGCATACAAACCAAAGCCCATGCCACTTGCTGTCCCCTCATAAGATCCTTGATTATCACTTACACTAACGGTAACATAACCAAGGCTTGCGCCACCATAAAGGTCAAATTTAGGATCAACATTAAGAAGTTCATTAAAATGATAAGAGCCTCTTGCACCTATGTAAATCGCATTTTGCTTAAAACTATAACTATTATTAAAGCCTTCGTATTTAGAACTTGCATACGATAACTGGCCGCCTACACTGATCGCATCAGAAACTCCCCTTTCGTAACTAATTGATGGATTGACAGGTAACGATGAGGTATAACCCGAACCAAAAAATGGGCTACCAATACCTACTCCGATGTTAAAGAGGTTATCGCCTTTACTAAATGAGCCAGATTTAGACTGGGCCATTCCGGTTAATGCTACAAGAATAAATAATGCGGTAAGCTGTAAGTGTTTTTTCATTTTTTTTAATTGTTGTATAAATAGATTGATAATAAAAATTAGCACATAGAAAACCTATTAGCGGTAAAAAACGCATCTCTTAAATAATTTTACACTTAATGCTACTGTTAATGGGAAGCTTAGTTAGCTGTAAAACCTGTTTTAACATTTGCTAATTGGCAACCTCTTAACCCGTTTAAATCTGCGGTTTTGGCTTGCCAGAGCATAAATTAATTTAAAATCTAAATTACAGCCAATAAGAATGTTAATATATAGCTGTAAACAGCCTTTTTGCGTATAGCTATTTATAGCTATACCAGATTATATTGCCCTAGAATTAACCGGGTTTATGATTTGCATGGGTTTTGACATGCATTAAACGGTATCCAATAAAGCGGTGATTTGATTAAAAACGAATACTTACTTTAAAGAATAAGCGACTATATTAATGCCCTTTGCAGCATAAATTCTTTGGCATTCGCAAAGCTGAGGAATAATTCGTCTGCTATTTTTAGTTTTTGATGTGCCCTTACATTGCTTTGAATGGCGTAACAGGTTATGCCTGCAGCCAGAGCAGATTTAACTCCGTTTAAAGTATCTTCAAAAACAAGGCATTCATCTTTTTCAAGACCTAACCGCTCTACACAAAGATTGTAACTTTCTGGATCGGGCTTAGATTTACTTACATCGGTTCTGGTAATAAATAAACTGAAATACTTAGCCAAACCATTACGCTCAAAAACGGCTTCAACATCAATTTTAGGACTAGCGGTAACCACAGCCAGTGTAAGCTCTTTTTCGTATGCAAACTTAATAAACTCTAATGCAAAGGGCATTAACTGAATATCTGTTGTCCTAAAACCATCAAAAGTTATTTTTTCTCTTCTGCTGATAAAACCGTCTAAATCTTCCTTAATTTTATATCTGTCTATTATAGTCTTTGCATTTTTAGGCAGGGGGATTCCAGCGTAATTTGTTAACCAATCCTTAAAATCAAGCGTTACCTCGTATGCACACAAAAACTTATTCCAACAATCGAAATGAAACTTTTCAGAGTCAATTAATGTACCATCTAAATCAAACAGTAATGCTTTTATTTTATTCATTATAATTTTTAACAGGAATGATCCTTATGGAATAATCTCAAATAAGAAAAATTGTTGTACCTGAAATTTCCCGAAATTATTATCTACACAAAAAATTAGCGAATAGTGTCCATTTGGCAATTTTGGCCCAAAAGTTACACCTTCAAAATTATCAATATGCCTGTTTAAGGAATCAAAATCGAAAAGCAATTTTTTGGTTAATGGCCTTGGCGGGTTTTTAAGGAACGATGCATTATTAATTTCATTTTCTGCACCATTCAGGTCAACCAGGTAAAGTTTTATAAAGGTATGATCGTCGTGGCCTTTGGCCCAGGCCCTTTCCATTACCAAAAGTGTATGATTGTTAATGGCGAGTATTTCGGAAATCCCATTTACATTCCAATCGTTTTCTACGGTAGGCTTAACAGGCATAGCATCAAGATTATAAGCATATTGGCCAATATTCTTTTTAGTAGCTATATCAAACTTTAAAATCCGCGTTAAGGCTTTATCATATTCAAAAGCAGCCTGGGGGCCATCTTGGTAAAGTGGTTCTTCTAAGCTGGCATACAATGTTTTGTACTGATCTGCATAGGTTAAACCTTCAAATAAAGCATTTTTACGTGGCCCACTTTCAGTTTTTGTAAAGTAAAACCCTTTTGGCATTGGAATGGTATCCAAAAATTTTCCTTCCGTAGAAATAAAAGTTAAACCAGGCTGAACAATCGTAGTATCTCCCTTCCTAAATAACCTTTCCCCCTCACTGCTCCAGAGTAATTGTTTGGTTAACGGATTATAGCGAACCGATTCGCCATCAGGCTTTACACTTTTATCAATACCATATTGTGGGTATTGTTTCCCATTTTCCTGCAGCATATAAGTAACACCAGTTACACGAACGGTATCTATCTTATTTTCTCTAATATCAATCTGCGCAGTATAAATTCTTGCCGGACTATGCTGTGATGGATCATCACTGATCATATAATACTGGTTCTGTTTTGCATCATAATCAATCCCCGACAAACCACCAACAACCGTATTTTGGAAAATTGGATTTAAGGGCATAATGTATTCATCCAGAAACTTTACAGACGAAATGCTGGTTTCATTTTGCTTAACCACAGCATATTTTGTTGCAGAACAAGATGATAGGACAATGGCAAGAACCGAATAAACAAAGAAGAGCTGCGATACAGGTTTCAAATCGAAATGTTTAGACCGTAAAAATATGGATTTTTTGCTGCAAAAAGTCTATCATTAAGAGATTGAGAACATTAAGAAGATAGGCTCTTTCTTATAGATATTAAACAATACAGTTGGATGTTACCATCCAACTGTATTGTTTACTGGAATTATAAATGGTGTCAGATGTTACCACCTGACACCGATAAAAATTAATATTAAAACAACTTACCAATTACGCGGTAAGTAATATTTGTTCCGTCTACTATTTCTTCATAATAAACATCATCTGGCGAAACAAAATACTTTTCGTTTTTAATGGTTACCTCTCTGCATTCTTCTGGCAGTTGATTAATAACATCACCTATATTGTGCGTATCAACCGGTCCATCTGTTGTATTTAAAATTCCATCTTTTCCGGCAACCACGTATACAGTTTTACCATCAGCATTTTCTTTTTGGGTATAATAAACGCCTTTGTATTCGTAATAATCAACACCATTAATGGTAACCAGGTTTGCATCTGATGGTAAATTCGGAACCTCGGCACCAACTGGCGGAGTTACCACTTCATATTGACTGTTGTTTTGCTGATAGAATAACCCGCCAGAATAATAAAACTGGGTTGGGCCATACCAGAATGGATAATAGCCATAAGGCAATACACTAATTCTGAAACCTAGAAACGGTCTGTAAAAATTATAATAGCTATAATATGGCCTGTAATAATAAGCTCTTCCATAACCCGGGCGATAACCATAACCTGGCCTACCATATCCTGGACGATACCCTGGCCTGTTATAACCATAACTTGGTCTGCCAGAACGGATACCTGGAGAAAAACTGCCTCTGCTTGGTGCGCTCATAGATGGCTGGCGGGAAATGGAACCACCACCTCTTGATGAACCAATTGAGCCCGATCTGCCACCGCCGAAAGAACCACCACCACCGCCGCTCCTACTTGGTCGTTGTGCTGAAACACTTTCGATACTCAAGGTTGCAATCATCGCTGCTGCAGCGAAAACAACCAATCCTTTATTTAATAACCTATTCATTATTTTGTGTTTATGTCGATTATCTATATGACGATGAAAATTCCTAAAAGATTATTCCTTAACAATATTTAACTAAATTTTGATAAAGTGATGACGAAGGGAGGATTTTAATGGTAAAAACATCTCAAATCCATCCATCTTGCATCAACACATCTTTACTAACAAACCTTTTACGAGCTATTTTTTTTAATCAATCGTTAATCAACTATATTTAAATTTTATTCCTAAAAACTAGCTTAAATGAACCTTACAAGAATTTTCAGTCTTTTATTTTGTCTGTTTATTTCTAATGAATTAATAGCCCAGCAAACCGATTCGGCATATGTTAGAGAAAACTACACCAAAATAGAACGCCAGATCCCCATGCGCGACGGAGTTAAACTCTTCACTTCCATTTACATACCCAAAAATCAAACCAAAAAATATCCATTTTTAATCAACCGTACGCCTTATACTGTTGCACCTTATGGCGAAGATAAATATAAGCTGAGTTTGGGGAACTTTCCGGCGATGATGCGTGAGGGATTTATTTTTGTATATCAAGATGTTAGGGGCAGATGGATGAGCGAGGGTACTTTTGCCGATATCCGCCCTCAATTAACTGGGAAAAAATCTAAAACAGCTATTGATGAAAGTACGGATACCTACGACACCATTGATTGGTTGGTTAAAAACGTGAAAGGCAACAATGGCAATGCTGGCATTTACGGCATTTCGTACCCTGGTTTTTATTCTACCACCTCATTGCCAAATGCACACCCGGCGCTAAAAGCCGTTTCTCCTCAGGCACCGGTTACCGATTGGTTTATGGGTGATGATTTTCACCACCGTGGTACATTATTCCTAATGGATGCTTTCAGCTTTATGGGCAGTTTTGGCGTGCCAAGGCCAAAACCCATTACACCAGATAAAGGACCTAAAGGTTTTCAGTTCCCCATTCAAGATAATTATCGTTTTTATTTAGAAGCCGGATCGGTTAAGAACCTAAAAGACCGATATTTTGCAGATAGTATTAAATTCTGGAACGATTTATTTAAACACCCAAATTTAGATACCTTTTGGAAAGCACGTTTAATTACCCCTCATTTAACCAACGTAAAACCTGCGGTGATGGTGGTGGGTGGCTTTTTCGATGCTGAAGATGCCTATGGAACTTTTGATACTTACAAAGCAATTGAGAAACAGAATCCTGGTGCTAACAATATCCTGGTTGCAGGGCCTTGGTTCCATGGCGGCTGGGTACGTAGTGATGGTTCTTATTTTGGCGATATCCCTTTCGGAAAAACCACCAGTATCGATTACCAACAGCAGTACGAACTGCCTTTCTTTAAACATTATTTAAAAGGTGAAGGTGATTTTAATGCAGCAGAAGCCAATATTTTTGTAACCGGAAGTAACGAATGGAAAAAGTTCAAAACATGGCCGCCACAAGAGGTGGAAAACAAAAACCTGTATTTACAACCTAATGGGAAGCTCAGTTTCGAAAAAGTGGGCAGAACTGATAGCTGGGACGAATATGTGAGCGATCCAAATAACCCTGTGCCTTACCAGAATGGCATTCAGGCCAGGCGTACCCGCGAATATATGATCGACGATCAGCGTTTTGCTGCGCGCCGTCCGGATGTAAAAACTTATCAGACTGATGCTTTAACAGAAGATATTACCTTAACCGGCCCTGTTTTGGCCAATCTCGTGGTTTCTACTACTGGTACAGATGCCGATTATGTAGTTAAATTGATTGATGTTTATCCTGAAGATGCACCAAACCCAGAGCCTAACCCTAAAAACCTGATTATGGGTGGTTACGAAATGCTGGTGCGCGGAGAAATTATGCGTGGTAAATACCGCAACAGTTTCGAAAAACCAGAGCCTTTTGTTCCAGGTGCCATCACTAAAGTAAATTACCCTTTGCCAGATGTAGCACATACCTTTAAAAAAGGCCATAAAATCATGATCCAGATTCAAAATTCATGGTTCCCTTTAGCCGACCGCAATCCGCAGAAATTTATGGATATCTATCAGGCAGAACCGCAGGATTTCCAGAAAGCTACGCACAAAATTTATCATGATGTGCATAACAGCTCGTTTATTACTGTTTCGGTCTTAAAATAAAGGCAAAAGAGCTTGTATCATAAATATAGATTTGTCATCCTGTCCAAGCTCTCCATGGAGAGCTTGCCGGAGAACCTGTTAAATATTTAAGGTAAAATCACCTTATGATACAATCTTCAAATTATCAATCCCGTTTACTCACGATAATTAAAAGTTTACGATCGTTTTAACGATCAAGAAAACATAACAAATGAAAAAGTTACTATTCATCCTTGCCATCGTCTTCAGTATTTCAACTGTACAAGCACAGATGCTCGGCAAAAACCAGGTAAACTCAAGGGCTGATAGCCTCCGTGGAACACTTACCCCCCTACGCACCTGTTACGATATCAACTATTACCACTTAGATGTGAAAATAGATATCGACCAGAAAACAGTAAGCGGCAGCAATGAATTTGCTTTTACCGCCACACAAGATTTCACTAAACTACAATTTGATCTTTTTGATAACCTAAAAGTAGAAAAGGTAGTATATAAGGGTGCCGATTTACCTTTTACCCGAGAATACAATGCGGTTTTTATAACCTTCCCTAAAGCAATAAAAAAAGGAAGTAAAGATCAATTCACGGTTTTCTATTCGGGTAATCCTTTGGTAGCAAAAACACCACCTTGGGATGGCGGTTTTATCTTCAAAAAAGATGAAGCAGGCAATCCTTTTGCTTCTGTGGCCTGCCAGGGTTTAGGTGCAAGTGTATGGTGGCCAAATAAAGATCACCAGAGCGATGAGGTAGATAGTATGTTAATCAGTATTAGTGTTCCTAAAACTTTGCAGGAAATATCTAATGGAAGGCTGAGAAATACTGTAGATAAGCCCGATGGTTACAAACAATACAATTGGTTTGTGGCTAACCCAATCAACAATTACGATGTAACTTTTTACATCGGCAAATATGCCCACTGGCAAGACAGTTATGATGGCGAAAACGGAAAACTCAGCATCGATTACTGGGCGCTGCAAACCGATAGCGCCAAAGCCCGCCCACATTGGGATGCCGATGTTAAACCCATGTTAAAATGTTTCGAATATTGGTTTGGCCCTTACCCGTGGTACAAAGACGGCTACAAACTGGTTCAGGCACCACATTTAGGTATGGAACACCAAAGCGCAGTAGCTTATGGCAATCAATTTAAACCAGGTTATCTAGGTAAAGATTTAAGCGGTACCGGCCATGGTTTAAAATGGGATTTCATCACCATCCATGAGAGCGGTCACGAATGGTTCGGTAATAACATCACCTCAAAAGACATTGCCGATATGTGGATTCACGAAGGTTTCACCAATTATTCGGAGGTATTGTTTACCGAATGTACCGAGAACAAAGCAGCTGCAAACGAATATGTAATCGGATTACAGAAAATCATCCGTAATGATGTGCCTGTGATTGGGCCTTATGGGGTAAATAAAGAGGGTTCCGGCGATATGTATCCAAAAGGTGCAAATTTGATTAGTACTATTCGCCAACTCATCAATAATGATGAAAAATTCAGACAGATTCTCCGCGGATTAAACAAAACATTTTACCATCAAACGGTAACCACTGCTCAGATCGAAAATTACATAGCCAAACAAAGCGGACTTAAATTAGATAAAGTTTTCGATCAGTATTTACGTTTTACCAAAATCCCTGTTTTAGAATATAAAATCAACAATGGCACTTTATCTTATCGCTGGATAACAGATGTTAAAGGTTTTGATATGCCTGTTCGTGTAACACTAAAAACAGGTGCTTATACCTTGATTAAACCTACAAACGATTGGAAAACCATTAAAGTAGATGCCAGCATAAATGCAGATAACTTTAAACACGATCCGTTGTTTTACATCAATACAAAAAAGGGGAACTAAATCTCAGAGAAGTCAAGCCTAAAATTATTAATAAAGAGAATTAAATCGCATTTTATGCAACTTTTCAACAAAACCATCGTCTTATAAGAAAAAGCTCATTATTTATCTAAAAATAAAATCTATACCATGAAAAAAGTATTTGCAATATTATTGGCATCCCTTACATTAACCTCTAGTATCAATGTAATTGCTAAAAATCAGATCAGTATCAACACTTCAAAAAATAACGGCGACAACAGGGAGGTGAAAAATTTTAATGGAGTTGCTGCAGCAGGCCCTATAAACGTAATTGTAACTTTGGGTAATAGTGAAAGTTGTCGTTTAGAAGGTGATGCAGATGCATTGGCCTCAATCGTTACCGAAGTAAAAGGTCATGTTTTAGTTATTCGTCCGCAAACCAGTATCACAAGCTGGTCTAGAAAATACGAAGGTAAAAAAATAACAGCATATGTATCGGCCAGAGAATTAGCGAGTTTAACTATTAGTGGTGATGGAAGCTTAACTGTAAATGGAAAAATCAGCACAGGTAGTCTAACAACAACCGTAAGCGGTTCGGGAAGCATTAAAGCAACAGCAGATGTAGATAACTATAGTGGTGTAATCAGCGGTTCTGGTGCAATAAATATTACAGGAGGTGCAGATCATGCCAAAGTGGTGATCAGCAGCTCGGGAACTTTTGCAGGTAAATCTTTTTCTACAAAAACTTTAAACAGTACCATTAGTGGTTCAGGAACTGTAAATATTGCGGTAAGCGAAAGTATCAGAGCGGTAATCAGCGGATCAGGAAGCGTAAATTATTCCGGTAATCCAACTGTAGATAAAACCGTTATTGGCTCAGGTGGAGTAAGAAAAGTATAAATTAAAGCCCTTTTTAATAGAGAACACCTGCAAGAAATTGTAGGTGTTTTTTGTTGGCCAATATTTTCTTTTGAAAGCAAAGCCAGTATAACTGTCAATCCCGCTATCATTTCAAGTCCTCAACTTAATCGGGCAAGAAACACGCTGTAAGAAACCACATTAAACTAAATTATGCCTTCAAATATTTATATTCGCCTAACAACATTTCAAATAATCCCTTAAGAATTTTCATATGCTTACCCAAACCTTAAAAACACTTTTCAACCGGGATTTAAACAAATTAAAATCCGAAATCGAATCGTACAAAGTCGAATCGACCTTATGGCTTATTGATAGGGGAATTGCAAATTCCGCTGGGAACCTTTGTCTGCATTTAATCGGAAACCTCAACACTTATATTGGCGCAACTTTGGGCGGCAGTAATTACATCCGCAACCGCGAACTGGAGTTTTCGTTAAAAGATATTCCGAAGCAGCAACTTATTAACATGATCGAAGAGACCCTAACCTCGGTTAACGAAACGCTGGATAAAATAACAGAAGAACAGCTCAATAGTGAATACCCGATGCTGGTATTTCAGGAGAAAACATCAACCGAATTCTTCCTCGTCCACCTTACCACACATTTAGCCTATCACTTAGGACAGATTAATTATCACCGAAGGTTATTGGATATTTAATTCAATCCGTCATTGCGAACAGAAGCGTGGGACTGAGCGCTAGAGTGAAGTAATCTTTTTAGTAGATATATTAATGAAAATTACCCATGATACAACAACTATTTGCCCAACACGCAACCGAAATATTAAAAAGCGATGAATTTGTTATTGGCTTAGCCGTGGGTGGCTCCTGGCTCAGCAATGAGATCGACGAATTTTCAGACCTCGACCTCATTTTGGTTACTAGGGAAAAGGTATCAACAGATAAATCGAAAATGCTGCAATATGCCAATCGCCTTGGCGATTTAATTTCTGCATTTACAGGAGAGCATGTTGGCGAACCGCGCGTATTGATCTGTCTTTACGACAAGCCATTGCTACATGTAGACATTAAATTTGTAACACTTGATGAATTTGCTTCAAGAGTTGAAAATCCTATACTACTAATCGACAGAGACAATCAATTGCAGAAAATTCTTGATCAAACTGAAGCTAAATTTCCCTACCCAGATTACCAGTGGATTGAAGACCGCTTTTGGACATGGATGCATTATGCCCTCTTAAAAATCGGCAGAGGTGAGTATCTGGAAGCCTTAGATTTCTTCGGCTTTTTAAGGATGGTGGTGTTTGGCCCTCTATTGCACATCAAAAACAAAAACCTGCCACGAGGAGTGCGTAAAGTAGAATCGCAGCTTCCTGCCGAAGATTTTAACTTACTTAAAGGTACCATTGCCGAATACAATAAGATAGCCTTAATTACTGCGTTAGAAAATGCGATAGTGCTTTATAAAAACCTGAGAATTGATCTGTATACTGAAAATATCAGGCAGAACAAAAAGGCAGAAGATGCTGTAATACAATATTTAGCCAAAATAAAAAGATAGCTGCTCAGAATGAAAAATTAGATAATGTAACATTCACTGTATCTTCCGTGGCAATTTTAAATCACAACCAAAACAACAAAGGAGGCTTAAGCCTCCTTCCAAATCTTTTAAAACTGAACCCCAATCAGCCATATATTTTCAATGTAGTTAATCTTCTGACTAGCCTTGTCGTACTCATCCCAACCAGTAGTATGCACATTGGTTAAATTGGTAGCGCCGAACTTAGTGGTATTCTGCAGGTAGACATTTTTCCACACATAAAACTTAAGTCCAACTTTTGCAGAAACACCGTAACCCGAAATACTGAAGTGGTTATTTCTGCCCTGTCCGAACAAACGTACATCCGAACGCGGAACCATCATGCCACCACCTAAACCAGTTTCTAAGGTTAAAGAAGTATTTCCACCTGGAGCAACCCAAATATCGTCATAACGTTCAATCTCGATATTGGCATAATTAAAACCATCTGTATGCTCATAAGTAAGCATACTCTCCTTAACGTTAATGCTTTGGCCATTGTAATCGCCAGCTAAATTACCTGTAGGAGTGTTGGTTGGAGAAATATTTGGCCCGATGTGACCAGTAATTGCAACAGTTTGTGGAATATCCATTACATACTTCATGTGGTCCCAACCAATGGAGATACTATAATTATCTTTGATAAAGTATCCGGCGCGGATATTATATTGTGGTACAGTGATCAAACCAGGATTCAAATAGGCCCAGCTTAATTTCGATTGTCTATCGTGCGCAACTACATCTTTCAAAGTAAAATCGTAGTTAGGCCCCTGAAACCTGATATCGCTTTTACCATACCAGGAGCTATTATATCCCCAGTGAAAATAAAAATCACCTTTACGGGAAAATTTCCTTTTATGTTCAGGATTGAATAAACTTTTTGAAGTTGGCGTATTATTGGTTGAAGCGGCTTTAATCTCTTGTGCCTGCATGCGCTTGCCAAACAAGAGTGCTAAAAATAGGATGGTAAATCTTTTCACGCGGCAAATTGAGCAAAAAGACCCGTCAATTACAACAGCTTTAACAATTTGTAAGAGTTGCTGTACAAAAAATGACTTTAAAACATTAAAACCTCGTGTAAACAGCCAGCTGAATAATATTATTAACCGTATTGTTCGAAATGCCATTTGTAATCTGGTTCATATATCCAGCTTCCAGGTCAAACTGCTTCGAAAAACGATAACCCGCAGCCAGGTATAACCTATTTTGATCGAAAACACTATTGTTAATTTTATCCTTATTCTGAAGATTTAAAAACACCTCGTTCTGCAAAGCCACAAATGGCCCTTTTGTAAACGTTGGCTGAGTTTTTTGCAGGGGCTGGATTAATCTCACAAAATAACGGAAACGTTGTGAAAACACATCTTCACCAGTACGGCCGATGAACCGTTGTTCTACCCTAAACCTGTGACTGGCAAAAACCGATTTTATTTTATGATTATAAATATACTGTTCAAAAATGCGGTGTTCGTGAAGCGTAAGATCTGGAGTTCCTTCCAATTCAGTGTGTGTAGTTTGCCATAAATACCCTAATGCTACATTGTGTTTGTTGTTAATAAAATATTGTAAAGCCGGACGCACCAATGTATTTCTCAAATAACCCCAGTCATCAGCCGAGCGCAGTTGAACATCGAACTGAAGCCCCCATTTATCATTAAACTTGGTGTTATTTAGAAGCATAAACCAACCCGAATTTTGATGTTGGGTTTGCGCATAAAGATTTCCAGAAGCCATGATGATGAGCACCATGGCAGACAATAGTATTTTTTTCATAAGAAGAGATAAACCGGTTTTATCTGTGTGGCGCTAAATTAAGAGAAATATGCGAAAGTAAGAAGCCCGGAGCCAGAAGTGCATGTGCCTAATAAAATGCTTAGTAATGCCAACCTATGCATTCTTTGTACCCTTTCTCCATTACCTCGGTAGTAAAAATGGCACCAATCTCTTTTGCTTCTTTGCGAAAACCTTTGCGACTATTGCGGTTAAAACAAATTTCATTTAATGTTAAGCGATTAAAAATTTATCTTCGTTAAAGATTTGGGCGTTATGGTATTTTCTATATCCTTAAAATCGCACTTATTTTAACATTACAAAACGTAAATAGAACAAAAAATGATTATCGAACCTAGAATGAGGGGCTTTATCTGTTTAACCGCACACCCTGATGGTTGCGCACAAAACGTAAAGAATCAAATTGAATATGTAAAATCTAAAGGAGCTATAGATGGCCCTAAAAAAGTATTGGTAATTGGTGCATCAACCGGTTTCGGTTTAGCTTCGCGTATTGCGGCTGCATATGGTTCTGGAGCTTCTACAATTGGTGTATTTTTCGAAAAGGCACCTTCTGAAGGCAAAACTGCATCACCAGGTTGGTACAATAGTGCAGCCTTTGAGAAAGAAGCCCATGCTGCCGGTTTATATGCAAAAAGCATTAATGGTGATGCATTCTCAAAAGAAATTAAAGAAAAAACCATTGAATTGATCAAGGCTGATCTTGGCCAGGTTGATTTAGTCATTTATAGCCTGGCATCGCCAGTGAGGAAACATCCTGATACGGAAGTGCTTCATCGCTCTACCTTAAAACCTATCGGTGGAACTTATACCAATAAAACCGTCGATTTCCATACTGGTAATGTGACCGAAATTTCTATCGAACCTGCTACCGAAGAGGATATTGCCAATACCGTTGCGGTAATGGGTGGCGAAGATTGGGCCATGTGGATTGATGCCCTAAAAGCAGAGAATCTACTTGCTGAAGGTGCAACAACAGTAGCTTATTCGTACATCGGCCCTGCTTTAACCGAGCCGGTATACCGCAAAGGAACCATTGGTAGAGCTAAAGATGATTTAGAAGCAACTGCCTTTAAAATCAGCGATAAATTAAAAGATATTAATGGCAAGGCTTATGTATCGGTTAATAAAGCATTGGTAACACAGGCAAGTTCGGCTATTCCTGTAATCCCATTATATATTTCATTGTTGTACAAAGTAATGAAAGCAGAAGGTGTGCATGAGGGTACAATTGAGCAGATCCAACGTTTATATGCAGATCGTTTATATACCGGCAACCCTGTTCCTGTTGATGAGAAAGGAAGAATCAGAATCGACGATTGGGAAATGCGTGAAGATATCCAGGCTAAAGTTGCCGAACTTTGGAAAGAAGCAACAACCGAAACTTTACCAATAATAGGTGATTTACCAGGTTACAGATCTGATTTCTTAAGCTTATTTGGTTTCGAAATTGATAAGGTTGATTATCAAAAAGATGCCCAGGAAGTAGTAGAAATTGAAGGTTTAGTAAACTAACTACTCAGATGCGCCACCCTGAACCTGTTTCAGGGGCTTAAATAATAAATTATAAACGGCTGGCCCTATAGCCAGCCGTTTTTACATTCAAACCATATGAATTTCGATTTACAGCCTACATTAGCAAACGATTTAATTACAGTAGTTCCCTTAAAAGAAGAAGATTTTGAAGCACTTTTTGCGGTAGCTTCCGATCCGTTGATCTGGGAGCAGCACCCCAATAAAGACCGTTACAAAAGAGCGGTTTTCGAAAATTTCTTTAAAGGAGCAATAGAATCGAAGGGTGCTTTTATCGTTTATGAAAAAGAAAGCAACAAAATTGTTGGCAGTTCCAGATACTACGAATTGGATGAGGCAGCGGGTTCAGTGGCCATTGGTTACACCTTTATTGCCCGCGAGTTTTGGGGCAAAGGGCATAATAAGGCTTTAAAAACTCTGATGCTCGATTATGCTTTTCAATTTATAGATAAAGTAATCTTGCATATTGGAGCTACTAATTTCCGTTCACAAAAAGCGACAGAGAAATTAGGAGCCGTTAAAATTGCTGAATTAGAAGTAGCCTATTATGGTGAGCCATTAAAATGGAATTTTGTTTATCAGGTGGATAAAGATAAGTGGGTAAATAAAGCATCATAAAAAGAATCAATCACAAGATATACACGGACGATATCTTTCTTTATCTGTGTTCATCCTCTTCATCTGTGGTAACTATGCTTTACTATGCAAGCCCAAATGACAAGAGCATAACCGAATAAAATCGTGTTTATGCTTTAGTATTGTTATCTTTGTATAATTCTCCATTCCACTCACCTTTCAAAACAAAACAATTAAATAAAATATGGCTAAATCTCAGGCAACATACAGTAAAAAAGAGAACGAAAAAAAACGATTAAAAAAACAAAAAGACAAACAAGAGAAAAAAGAAGAGCGTCAGGCTAATGCAAAAAAAGGTTTAGCGCTTGAAGATATGATGGCTTATGTTGATGAAAACGGAAACATCTCTTCTACCCCACCAGATCCGAAGAAAAAGAAAATAATTAATACGGAAGATATTCAGATTGGTATTTCAAGACAAGAAGACATCGTTGATGAAAATCCTGTTAAAAAAGGAACAGTTACTTTCTTTAACGACAGTAAAGGTTACGGTTTTATTAAAAACACTGAAACACAAGACAGTATTTTTGTTCACGCAAACGGTTTAATCACCCAGATTAAAGAAGGTGATAAAGTTACGTTCGAAGTAGAAATGGGTCAAAAAGGACCAACAGCTGTTAAAGTATCAAAGGTTTAATCACCACAATTCAATTCCTTTTGCAATTCTTAATTGCAAAACATGATTAAAATTCTGCAGAAAACTCTGCTGCGCTAGGTTTTATAACCATTTATAATTCCGTCTATTTAAGCATAAAACCTTGCGCATAATTTTACTCTCATTCTATTTATTTTAGAAAATCAGGCTTCAATGTGCATTGGCCAATTCGGTCCCGCCATCGCTATTTTCCTCATTTCGCTACGCTTTCATTCCGGGCTATTCGCTTTGTCGCGTTTAGGTGGCTAGAACAATAACTTTTTTAATGGATAAAATACCCGAATGAATATTTGCACGATAAAAAGAACAATATTTTCAAGGTTAAAACTTATTCCTGTAGCAATTGCTAATATTTGATAGATTTTTTTTGATAGCAGCATAATCCTTTGTTAATAAACCCGATAACAATAGCAGCCCCCGATTTTTCTTCGGGGCTAAAGTGTATAGCAGGACCAGTTTTGCCCTGAAGTACTGATGCTCATTTCAAAAAAAATAAAAAAAATGATAATCTCGGTGTGGAATTTGTGCACGGTTTACATCATTACAGTACACACAAAGAAAAATAAATATGAAAAAGTTAATAGCACTTGCACTGGTTGCATTTTTAGGATTATCATCAGCGATGGCTCAACAAGTAGACTTACGTAGAAAAATTAATGTTAGCGGAACCGCAGAAACAGAAGTTACCCCTGATATTATTTACATCGGCATTTCACTTAAAGAATACTTAAACGGAAAGAAAAAAGTAGACATTACAGAATTGGAAAAACAATTGTATGCCGCTGTACAAAAAGCAGGTATTGCAAAAGAAAACTTAACCATTAGCAATTTAAGCAGCTGGAATTATGCTACAGAAAAAAAGAAAAATCCTGATTTCTTAGCCAGCAAACAATATCGTTTAAAAGTTAGCGATCTGAATAAATTCAACGCCATACTAGAATCGATAGATGCCAAAGGAATTGCCAATACGAATATTGAAAGTTATGATTACTCTAAAATTGAAACCTTAAAAAAAGAGCTTAAAATTAAAGCTTTATTAGCTGCAAAAGAGAAAGCAGCATACATGGTAGAGGCTTTAGGCGATAAATTAGGTGGTGTAATTGAAATACAAGATGGTGGAGACAATGTAATACAACCTGTTTACAGAAATTACGCGATGAAAGCTGAAATGGCTGATGCCGCTGGCGCACCTGAAATTGATTTTAAAAAAATTAAGCTGAATTTCACAGTAAATGCCATTTTCGAGATCAAATAAGAATTTAACAGTTAAATTAATACTTTTCAAAACCTACCAGAACATTTTTGGTAGGTTTTTTGTTATCTAGAGATCGAACACTAAAAAAATTAGATATTATGAAAAAATTCATCTACACGCTAGCCTTGGTTTTCTCTTTAGGCATTAGTTTTAATTCAGCTCAGGCAGCTGACAAACCTGCGAAAAACCCAACAGAATTATCTGCAGATCAAGCGGTGAAACTGGAAAGAATTAAAACCCGTGTTGAAGAAATCAGAGACATGGACAAATCGAACTTAACGAGAGCAGAACGTAAAGCTTTACGTAGCGAATTAAGAGAATTAAAAGGTCAGGCCCGCGCTATTTCAGGAGGAGTTTACCTTTCAGTTGGTGCAATCATCATCATCATTCTATTATTGATCCTGATTTTATAATCACTGCAAAAAACACTTCTATCTATAAAAACAAAAAGCTTTGCAGTAGTGCAAAGCTTTTTTTATGAGCAAATATCGTCATTGCAATGACGATTTATCGAAGACTAATCAATAATATCAAATCCTGTATACTTCACTAAAGCTTCTGGAATTTTAATTCCATTTTCGGTTTGGTAGTTTTCTAAAATCGATGCTACTATACGCGGTAAAGCCAATGCACTTCCGTTTAATGAGTGCGCAAGCTGTGCCTTACCTTCTTTTCCTTTAAAACGTAGTTTCAAACGGTTACTCTGGTACGTTTCGAAATTTGAAACAGAAGAAACTTCTAACCAGCGCTCTTGTGCAGCACTCCAAACCTCCATATCGTAAGTCATGGCAGAAGTAAAGCCCATATCGCCACCGCATAAACGCAACACGCGGTAATGTAATCCCAGTTCCTGCAAAAGGGACTGCACATATTGGCTCATATCTTCTAAAGTTTCGTAAGATTTATCGGGATGTGTAATCTGAACCACCTCAACCTTATCAAACTGGTGTAAGCGGTTTAAACCACGTACATGGGCACCATATGAACCTGCTTCTCTACGGAAACAAGGGGTATAAGCCGTATTTTTAATAGGAAGATCCTCTTCTTTAACAATTACATCACGGTATAAATTGGTTACCGGAACTTCTGCAGTTGGGATTAAATATAAATCATCAATAGTTGAATGATACATCTGTCCTTCTTTATCAGGTAACTGGCCAGTACCAAAACCCGAAGCCGCATTAACCAAATGAGGCACCTGCATTTCTTTATAACCCGCTGCAGTAGCATGATCTAAAAAGAAATTGATCAACGCCCGTTGTAACCTCGCGCCTTTTCCTTTATACACCGGAAAACCAGCACCGGTAATTTTTACGCCCAGTTCGAAATCGATAATATCATATTTTGCAGCTAGCTCCCAATGCGGTAAAGCTTTGCTTGGCAATTGAGCAGGCTCGCCATATGTTAAAACAATCTCGTTTTCTTCGGCAGTAGATCCCTGCTTTACCAAATGATAAGGCAGATTGGGTAACTGAACAATTAAATTGTGTTGAGCGGCTTCCAACTCATTTAATTTATCGCTCAGGTTTTTAATATTTTCTTTATGAGAAGCCGTTTGTGCTTTAATCGCTTCGGCTTCTTCTTTTTTACCTGTACGCATTAAATCGCCAATCTGTTTGGCCGCTGCATTAGCCTCAGCAGAAATATTATCCAAGGAAGTTTGTGTAGAACGGCGGTCTTCATCAATTTTAATGATTTCATCTACCAGTTCCGGTTGTTTAAAATTACGGATACTTAAACGTTCTAAAACTTTCTCTCTATTTTCGCGGATATAGTTAACTTGCAGCATTATTTAATTTTTTAAGCAAAGATAGCAAGAGTTTGGAGTTTGGGGTAAGGAGTTTGGAAAAAACTGCAAACCATTAACTGTAAACTGCAAAATGAAATATGGATGGCAAACTATTTCTCGTACCAACGCCTATAGGCAACTTGGAGGATATGACCTTTAGGGCAATCCGTATCTTAAAAGAATGCGATTTAATCTTGGCTGAAGATACCCGCACCAGTGCCCCATTGCTCAAACATTTTGGCATTGATAAAAGAGTTTTCTCACACCATCAGCACAACGAACATAAGGCAACTTCAGAAATTATCAAGTTTTTACATGAAGGACAGAAAATTGCTTTAATTTCTGATGCGGGAACACCTGCCATCTCCGATCCGGGTTTTTTCCTGGTACGCGAAGCGATTAAAAATGATATTGCGGTAGAATGTTTACCTGGTGCAACAGCCTTTGTACCTGCCCTGGTTAATTCGGGTTTACCTGCCGATGCATTTTGTTTCGAAGGTTTTTTACCAGTTAAAAAAGGCAGACAAACAAAGTTCAAAAAATTGGCCGAAGAAGACCGTACCATTATACTTTATGAAAGTCCGCACCGTTTATTAAAAACTTTAGAAGAGTTTGCGCAGTATTTGGGCGCCGAAAGGCAGGCATCGGTAAGTAGGGAGCTAACCAAGATGTTCGAAGAAACTGTTCGCGGAACTTTAGTAGAAATAAAATCACATTTTGAGAACAATACTTTAAAAGGAGAATTTGTAATTTGCATAGCGGGGAAACCGGCAACAAAGAACAAAAACAAATATGATGATGCCGAAGATTAGCATCTGAACATAACTACACATCAATTTTAAAAAATATTATGATTAGCATAGATAGATTTCTAAGTGACGAGCAAGACCCAAAAGCGGTTGAAAAAGTTATTGGAAAATTAAATGACCTTTTAACAGCAGGCGAAGAACTTTTATATTTAGCCGTACAGAAAAAACCAGCGGTAAACTTGTTGCCAGATAGCATCGCGATTTCGAACAAGCGCATTTTTTATTGCGAGCCAGGTAATTTAGGCTTAACCATGAACTTTAAAGACATTTCGTGGAAAAGCATTAAAGAGGTTTCATTTAAAGAAGAATTTTTTGGTTCTAAATTTATCTGTGTACCACAACATGGCGAAAATATCGTAACCGAATTTATTCCAAAAGTACAGGCGCGTAAATTGCATCAGGCTGCAAACCAGCAATTAGAAGAGTATAAGGAAATGCTCCGCCAGCAAAAACTAGAAGAAAACCGTGCAACGGCATCTCCCATTAATTTAAATGCACAGCCCTTTGCTGAAATTCCTGCTTACGAGCCAACTCCTGAGCCAGTACAACCTGTTATTCAAATAGCTGAAGTTGTAGAAGAGCCGGAAGACGAAACCACATTAAAATTACGCAAGCTTAAAACTTTGTACGATAAACACCTGATTACGCAGGAAGAATATGAAGCAAAAAAAGCAAATATTTTAGATAGTTTGTAAAACTAATCCCCTCAAATTGTCACGTTGAGCCGATCCAAGCGCCAGATTATAATTAATTAGCCCTTCGACAAGCTCAGGGTGACAATATTGCGCCAGCACTTAAAATGAACAAGAAACAAACTTACCTCCTCGCCCTCTTAAGTGCATTTTTACTATGGCTAGCCTGGCCACCAATGCCTTTTACCACACCATTATTGTTGATTGGTTTGGTGCCTTTATTCATTGCGCTTAATTCTCTTTCAGACAATGCTGAAAAAAAGCAGGGAAAAAGAATTTTCTTAACTGCGGGCCTAACTTTTTTAGTCTGGAATACGGCATCAATTTATTGGGTATACAATGCCATAAGTGCTTATAATGGTACAGCAGTAGCCCTGCCCGTTTCTTTAATTCCTTATGGATTAGGCGCGCTTTTAATGACTTTTGCTTTTTGGTTATACTATAGGTTAGGCAAATACGTAAATAAACAGATCGCCTACCTTGGACTTGTTGCCTTTTACATCGCTTTAGAATATTTGCAGCAAACCTGGGATCTGGCCTTCCCTTGGATGACATTGGGTAATGGTTTAGCAGGAATGCACCAGTTGGCGCAATGGTATGATTATACCGGTGTTTACGGAGGCTCACTGTGGATTTTAGTGAGTAATATCCTGGCTTTTGAAGCTTATAAGAAATTTAAATCACAAACAGGTTATTTAAGGTTTAGAACAACAGGAATTTGGCTTTTGGTGGTAATTATTCCCATTGGCATTTCATTAACCAAATACTTTACAGCAGAACAAAAAGGCACACCAAGTAACGTAGTAGTGGTTCAACCGAATATCGATCCTTATCTAAAACTAGAGAGTATCCCTCCGGCAGAGCAGATCAGGATATTGACACACCTATCAGACTCGATCGGACAACCCAATACCGAATATTTTATCTGGCCGGAAACCGCTATTCCGAATTACGCGGATGAGGATAGAATCCGGAGCAATCCTGATTTTATCAATTTACAAAACTTCTTAAACAAGTACAAAAACGGCACTTTAATTACAGGAATTGAAAGCATTAGGTGGTACAATAATAAGAAAACAGTATCTGCAAAGAAGTATCCAGATGGGATGTTTTTAGATAATTTCAATTCTGCAATGCAAGTTGAAAACTCTGCAAACGTTCAATTTTACCATAAATCAAAATTGGTTCCTGGAGCGGAGAAAATGCCTTTTCCAAAAGTATTTTCTTTTATGGATGGCGTATTTTCACAATTAGGTGGAAGCGTAAGTGGTTGGGGATGGCAAGAAAAACCAAGCGTACTTTATGCACAAAGTGGTATCGGTGTTGCACCAGTAGTTTGTTACGAAAGTTTATGGGGCGATTGGATCGGTCAGCAGGTTAAAGATGGCGCACAATTTATTGCTATTATTACCAACGATGGCTGGTGGGGTAATACCTCAGGAAAAGACCAGCATATGATGTATGCCAAATTGAGAGCTATTGAAACCCATCGCGATGTGGCCCGCTCGGCAAATACCGGAATTTCTTGCTTCATTAACCAACGCGGAGATGTAACACAAAGCACTAAATGGTGGACTAGAACTGCACTAAAAGCCAATATCAATCTGAATGACGAGATTACTTTCTATGTAAAAAGTGGAGATATTATTGCAAAATTCTTGAGTCTTACAGCCGTTCTTTTAGCTTTGATCATTCCGTTTAGAAAATGGATCAGGAAACCAGGCCATGCTTAAACAACAATACGATTTCATTTTATCATCCAGGAATACCCTTTTAACTTACATTGGGAGTATTTCTGAACAGGATTTCTTAACCAACAACAGTTCGTTCGGCAGAGGCTCCATCAGAAATTTATTGGTTCACATTTGCCAAACCTATTGCGCATGGATTGGTGAAAGAGCCTTAGGCATTGAACAGGAGTTTTTGCCTTTCGAAAGGTATCAGACCTTACACGACTGCCAAACTTATTTTAACAAGGTAGATGGGTATATTGGCTTATTTATCGAAAAATTCAAAGGAAATGAGCTGCAGGAAATGGCGTTGAACAGAAATGGAGAGATTTTAAAAGTAAGCCCATTAAAATTATTTACTCATGTTATTACCCACGAGTTTCATCACAAAGGGCAAATCATGTCGTTAAGCAGGCATTTAGGCTACATACCGGTTGATGCCGATATAATCAGATAAAAAATTATGCAAAAAATAAAAAACCTCCGCTGGTCGGTATTGCTCTTATTATTAACCTTAAATTTTGGCTGCGATCAGATTTCTAAAAAAATTGTACGTACTGAGATTAGCGATTACGAACATATCAGTATCATAAAAGATCGCTTCACCTTAACCAAGGTAGAAAATAGTGGTGCTTTTTTAAGTCTGGGCGATGAGATGCCCTATATTTTTAGATTAATTATTTTAACTGGACTTCCCCTGTTATTTCTTGGATATGGCCTGTATTTTCTTTTCGTTAAACGCAACCTTCCCATTAGCATGCAAATTGCACTTTGCTTTTTAATTGGCGGTGGTATTGGGAATTTATACGATAGGATTGTGCATGGATCGGTTACCGATTTTATGCACATGGACTTTTATATTTTCCAAACCGGTGTTTTTAATTTTGCTGATATTTCGATTATGATTGGCGTAGGCATGTTACTTTTTCAGTCGATTAGAAGTAATAGGCTAAAACAACAAATAGATTAGGGCAAAAGATAAGATCAAGATACGCTAATTATAAATACAAAAAAAACATGTATCAAAAATACATGTTTGTATTTTTTGTGTTATATTTATTCATGTAATACTCAATTGCAGCATCTTACGATCTAAACCAAAAACCTAAACTATGAAAAACCTATTTAAAAAGACTATGCTGATTGCATTGCTCTCAGTAGTGGTGATCTCGTGCTCGAAGAAAAACGAGATACCAGCAGATCAGGAAAAAGAAACTGTTCAAAATCAAAAAGTTCTTGCTTACATCAAAAATCTTGGATTTTCTGATGCACAGATTGTAGAAAGTGGAGATAATTATGTTGTGGATGGCGATATCGTATTTAGCAAAACCATGGAAGTTCCTGCAGATAATGGAAAACCGATAACAGAACAATATTATAATGGAAATATTGTAACCAACAGTACTAACATCCGCATTAAAATCGACCCGTCTATAACCAGCATGACCAGTGAAATTAATTCTGCTATTAACCAATGGAATACGGTACCGAACTCGAAACTCAAATTTGTAATCACAACTGGTACGGTATATGATATTCTGATTAAGGTTGATAATACAATTGGAAGTTCTACGTGCGGGCAGGCGTATCTATCAACCTCAAATGGCAAGGCTGGTAATACGGTTTGGATTAATCAGAACCTCATTCAAAACAATTCTTTTGCGCAACGCACGAGAACCATAACACATGAATTTGGGCATACCATTTCATTTAAACACACCAACCAATCTACAACCATTAATGTTCCAGGGGTTGGTGGAACCGATGCTTTATCATTAATGAACGGTGGACAATGTGGAAGTGGTGCTACTGTTTTATCAGCAAAGGATAAGCAGGCTACCGCAGTATTGTACCCTTTATAAGTACCCTTTATAATTTAATAATCAGATAAATAACTTAAAAAGATCGTAAATGCAATAGAAGCTGTTTCTTTGAAACAGCTTTTTTTTTGAAACAATATTTGAAAATGATTTTAACACAGGATTTCTTAACAAAGAATTGCCACCTTTAAACAAACATATTTTTATCTTTAGGTGTTAAACAATCTAAAAATAAAATCCAATCATGAAAAGAAATGCAACGGCCGTATGGCAAGGTTCAATTAAAGAAGGTAATGGTAACATCACCACACAAAGTACCACTTTAAATAATACTCAATATTCTTTTAATTCTCGCTTTGCAGAAGGTGTTGGTACAAATCCGGAGGAGTTAATTGCTGCTGCACACGCAGGCTGTTTTACCATGAAATTATCTGCTAACTTAACTGAAGCAGGATTTACAGCTGATAAATTGGAAACTAAATGCGAAATCAACCTAGATCCATCTAAAGGTGAAATTGTAGAATCACACTTAACCTTAACCGCGTCTGTACCTAATTTAACACAAGAAAAGTTTGATGAGTTAGTAGCCGATGCAGAAAAAAACTGCCCCATCTCTAAATTATTAAACACAACGATTACGGTTGATGCGACTTTAGCATAAATAAATAATCTTTTTTGTCATGCTGAGGCACGAAGCATCTGCACCTAACCTCAGCATGACAACTTGTTCACCATTGCAACTAAAAATATATTTTTTTTTATAACTTAGTTTTACAATCTAATTTAACATGAAAAGATCTCTCTTATTTTTAGGCACTGTTTTATTCCTAAGCAGTTGTATCACTGTAAGTAGTAAAAACGAAAAAGCCTTTAGTACGGCTGCTAATCTTGAAGATGCTAAAACTAATGATATAGGCATTGACACTACTTCTGAGCAGGGTTTATTTCATATGGCCAGTTTTGATGAAGATGTGGCGACAAGGAAACTTGCCGTTAGTAAAATAAACAATCAGGCAAATCTATTTCATATCGCCAGTTTTAATGATGATGCAGAAGTACGGAAAATTGCTGTTGCGAAAATGGATAATCAAGCCAATTTATTTCACATTGCAAGCTTTGATGATGATGGTGCGGTAAGGAAAATTGCAGTTGGAAAAATGGAGAATCAAGCAAATTTACTTCACATTGCGAACTTTGATAAAGATGTTGCGGTAAGGAAAATTGCGGTTGGAAAAATGGAGAATCAAGCAAACCTATTTCATATTGCCTGTTTTGACGGTAATGCAGAAGTGCGAAAAATTGCAGTTGGTAAAATGAACAATCGGGCAAATCTAAACCACATTATCGCTTTTGAAAAAGAAAGTGAGGTCATGCAGCTTGCGTTAAATCAACTCAATCGCAATTAATCAATTGGCAGTTTTCGGTTGGCAATTCACAGTTTGTAGTAACCATTAGTTAAAGCGGTTGGACCAGACAACCATTTAGCAATCCCAACAATTAGCTAGTCCAACATTCTAACCTTCCAACATTTCAACCGCTACGCCATATACTTTCCTACAATCGGCATTCTTCTGCCCATACCAAAAGCCTTTGGCGATACTCTTAAAATTGGTGGTGTTTGATAGCGCTTAAATTCTGCAATGTTTACCATTTTTAGAATCCGCAGTACCAGGGCCTCATCAAAACCCTGCGCAATGATGGCTTTCGAGCCTTGTTTCTTTTCGATGTGCTGATATAATATTTTATCCAGAATTTCATATTCAGGTAAGGAATCTGAATCTTTTTGGTCGGGCCTTAACTCTGCTGATGGTGGTTTAACAATAGTATTGATCGGGATAATTTCCCTTTCTTTATTAATGTATCTCGCCAGCTCAAAAACCTGCATTTTATACACATCGCCAATTACGCCAATTGCACCGCACATATCGCCATATAGTGTACCATATCCCACGGCGCATTCGCTTTTATTAGAAGTGTTCAATAAAATATAGCCAAACTTATTACTCATAGCCATATTAATAATACCACGTATACGGGCCTGGATATTTTCTTCTGTTAGGTTAAAAGGCAAGCCTTTAAAAGCTGGAGCCAATATATGATCAAAAGCTTCTGCAACTTCTTTAATTGGCACAATTTCGTGCATGCAGCCAATATTGTTAACCAAATCCAAAGCATCTTGAACAGAATGGTCTGAAGAGAATTTAGAAGGCATTAAAACGGCCATAACATTCTCTGGTCCTAACGCGCGACAGGCCAAAGCACAAACCACAGCTGAATCAATTCCCCCAGACAGCCCTAAAACCGCTTTACCAAAACCAGATTTCCTGAAATAATCTTTTATACCTAAAATCAAAGCATCATGAATCTGTTCAATATCTGTTAATCTTTCTGATTGGGGGTATTTATTACGCACATTTTCAACTTCTTCCAGGTCAAAAACCTGAAGATCTTCTTCAAAATACTTCATTTCTGCCTTCATGGTTCCATCAGCATCGAAAACCAAAGAACCGCCATCAAAAATAATTTCGGTCTGTGCGCCAACCTGGTTTACATAAAATACAGGTAGGTTATACTTTTTTGCATTATCGGCTAATACTTTTATACGTTCATCATCATGGGTATAAGAGAAAGGAGATGCTGCAATATTAATCATGATATCGGGCTGCTCTTTAATCAGTTCATCCATTGGATTTGATACATATAATGGATTATCATTGATATTCCACAGGTCTTCACAAATGGTTAAGGCAATTTTTTTACCCTTAAAATCGATACAGTTAAATTGTGTGGCAGGTTCGAAATAGCGGTATTCATCAAACACATCATAAGTTGGCAACAGTGCTTTTTTAACAACGGCCTTAACTTTTCCTTCTTCGATAAAATAGGCCGCATTGAACAGATCTTTTCCCTGTAAAACCTCATTTTTAATCGGCAGGCCAACAATACAGGCAATATCTGTACAATGTTTGGCTATTTCCTGAGCAGCAGTTTCGCACAATGCGATAAACTCATCAAACTCCAAAAAATCTCTTGGCGGGTAACCACAGATAGCCAGTTCAGCAAAAACAACCAGATCAGCTCCTTTATCTTTCGCCAATTGAATATTTTCGGTTATTTTTTTAGTATTGGCCTCAAAGTTTCCGATATGGTAATTGAGTTGTGCTAGCGCTATTTTCATGGTTGTAGTATCAAGTAGTGAGAATCAAGTATCAAGACAAACATTCCGATTAAAAGAATACGCCGAAATTAAGCGCCAAATAATGATTTCTAACATCTCTGGCTTTATCTGTTACAATATTGGTGAAACCATTATTAAAAGTTAAGCCTGCAACAATGCTGGTATTTCCTGAAATATCAAATTCGCCACCACCACCGATAATTAATCCGGCACGGTAAAGTTTAATGTTATCAGATACGTTTAAATTATCGCCAACAACTGCTCCACCCGTTACAGCATCTTGTTTAGCACTGATATTGATTGAATTGGACAATCCAAACTGGCCATACCAGCGTTTTCCATCAGTCTTTACCGTTTTTAGTTTAATGGTTAAAGGCAAGTCTACATATTGTAGTTTATACTTTAAATCATAAGCTTTCGGTGTTGTACTGCTACTGCTTGCGTAATAAGGTAAAACATTGGCCTCCGTACTTTTACCATTAATTGAGGTGATGGTTAAAGCAGTAGAAAAACTATAATTCGGGGCAAAATTAAAATCACCAATTAGGCCATAAGAAAAGCCCAAAGCTATTCCGTCTGTTTTACCCTGCTCCGGTTTAATCCAACCAAAAGTTGGGGTAGCGGTTAAACCTAACCTAAAACCGTAACTCGTTAAAGGAGAATTTTGCGCCCATGCGCCAATACTTAAAAGAGATAAAATTAAAATGGTCGATATTCTTTTCATGCTATAGGTGTTTATATATATTTGTTGTACATGATGTATAACGTAAAACACTGGCAAATTTATCTAATTTTTCTTTTTGCCATCACATTTATTTCCTGTAGGCAAAGCAACAGGCCCGATGTAAGTAATATACAGGTAAACACTAAAATAGAAAGATTTGATAACGAGCTATTTGCTGGAAAAAACAAAGATGTTATTGCCGTAGATAAACAACTTGCTTCGAAGTACGGCATGTTCTATGATGATTTTATCCACCGGATTTTAGACAGTAAATATTCAAGTATCGAATCGTTAACCAATTTGTATCGCGATCAGGCCTATACCGATCTCAGTAAAGAAGTAGATAGCGTTTTTCCAAACTTAAAAGTACAGGAAGAGGGATTAAACGAAACTTTTAAATACATTAAATATTATTATCCAAAAGCGAAAATTCCAAAATTTATTTCTTTCGCATCAGGTTTTGCCTACCAAATGCCGGTAGGCGATAATTATTTGGGCATTGGTTTGGATATGTTCCTTGGCAAAGACAGTAAATTTTACAAGGCCATTGTGCAAAGTGTACCCTTATACCTTTCGAGAAGATTTGCGCCTGAATATATTGTACCCCGTGTGGCCGAAACATATGCCCACGAGGAACTTTTTGCTGAACCTGATGAGAATAGAACCCTTTTATCTAAAATGATTTTCCAGGGAAAGGTTTTATATTTTCTAGATCAGGTATTGCCTGAAAACATAGCCGATTCTACCAAAATTGGATACACTCAGCAACAATTGGATTGGGCGCAAAATTTTGAAGGTGATATTTGGGCATATTTTTTGGAGAACAATTATTTATATGAAACCGATTACCAAAAGATCCAGGTATTTTTATCAGAAGGACCTTTTACCCCTGGTTTAGGCGAAAATAGAGATTCGGCACCAAAATTGGGTGTATGGACAGGCTGGCAAATTGTAAGGAAATATATGAAAGTGCACTCTGATGTTACTTTACAACAATTAATGGCAGATAACGATGCACAGAAAATTTTAAATCAATCGAAGTATAAACCGAAACAACGGAAATAGTTTTCAGTTGCCAGTTATCAGGTAACCGATTAACCAGTTTAAACAATTAACCTCAAAAAAATGAAAGTTGGCATTGTATTATCAGGTGGTGGTATTAGGGGAATAGCACATTTAGGCGTTTTAAAGGCGTTTAGCAATTTGGGCATTACCTTTAGTCATATTAGCGGTACCAGTGCAGGAGCAATAGCAGGAGCCTTTTTTGCAGCAGGCATAGATCCGGAAGAGGGATTGAATATTTTCTTAAAAACAAAACTTTGGCGCTTTGTGAGACCCGCTGTAGGCTCATTAGGTTTAATTAATATCGAAAACACAGCTTTAATTTTAAAGGAATACTTTCCTGATGATACCATTGAGAAGCTTAAAATTCCACTAACCATTGCCGCAGTAAATTTTAGTGAAGGCCGATTGGTTTATTTCACAAAAGGACCACTTATCAGGGCCATTCATGCTTCTAGTTGTATACCAGGCATTTTTAAACCCATTATGATTGATGGTCAGATGTATGTAGATGGAGGCATTTTAAATAATTTCCCAGTTGAACCCTTAATGGATAACTGCGATTTCATTATAGGCTCTTCCTGTAACCACCTCAAACCAGTTGATAAAATTACAGGTATTACCAATTTAATGGGCCGTGCAGGTATAATGTCTATCAACCATGACATGGAAAGAAAAGCCAAATTCTGTAATGTATTAATAGAACCAAAAGGTTTAGGAGCTATTAGTACATTCGACATGAAACGTGCAGAAGATATTTATTGGCTGGCACACGAAGAAGCACTAATTACAATTAAAAACAGCCCAACAATTTCTGAATTAATTACCAAATAAGGTTCATCCAAATATCGTTTCGCTTAAATTGCAGTATTAAAACTACACAAATATAGTTTTATTAAACACATAAATCGAGTGTAAATAATACACTTATGCAATAAAAATATTACATTTCTCTTGGTAGTAACATATTAATATTTTACTTTAGGATTATACTTCACATATGTGCAGGAAAATAACCTAATTGTCTATCTATGTTTTTCAACCTCATTATTCTTTTCCAAAGAAGAAGAATTCCTGTTTTCACAATTTTCTAACTTGATTTCCAGCCAAAAACAGATCATTATTTTTTACCTAAAAAACCTAAAACATGAAATTTTTAAAATTAAATAAAACCTTATTAACTGCCCTTGCGCTAACTACAGTATTATACGCTTGTAAGAAAGAAAGACCAACAGAAACTACAAATTTAGAAAAACCAGAAATAGCTGCTGTTAATCCGCTTGGTAATATTCAGATCTGTACAGAAAGATCTTTAGATGGTACTACCCCAAGAGGTGCCGTTCTAAAATCGACAAAATGGACTCCTGGAACGACGATTAAAGTAAGTTTAAATGGAAGCACTTCAGCCATCAGAACCAAAGTGATCCAGTATGCCAGAGAGTGGGAACAATACGCGAACATTAAATTCAATTTTGTAACAAACGATAATACCGCTAAAATCAGGGTAAGTTTCGTAAGCGGGGATGGATCTTGGTCTTACATTGGAAAATCTACACCGAGCACTGGCGCTACCATGAACTTTGGTTGGCTAACAGCTAGCACTGCAGATTCGGAGTATAGCCGTGTGGTGATACACGAATTCGGTCACGCTTTGGGTATGATCCATGAACACCAGCATCCTTTGGTTGCTATTCCTTGGGATAAACCAGCCGTTTATGCTTATTATGCAGCTGCTCCAAATTACTGGACACAAGCAGATGTTGACAATAATTTATTCGCAAAATACAGTACAACACAAACCAATTATAGCGCTTATGATAAATATTCGATCATGCACTATTCGGTTCCAAACGAATTAACCATCGGTGATTATGAAGTGGGATGGAATACCGTATTATCTCCTACTGATAAAGCATTTATCGCCTCAGTATATCCATTTTAGAAAATAAATAATTACACATAGTGGTATAATTGGCCACTATGTGTATTTTACTGTTATAAAATAAAAAATAGATATGCTCATCGCTTTTCGGATTCCCTTTTTCAAACAATTTTTAGCCTGCTTAATCCTTGTTCTATTCTGTAAAGTCGCATCCGCACAAGATAGCCCACACCGATGGAACGTAAAGCCTTATATTGGTATCCAGCAATCTAAATTTGATTGGTCTATTGCAGGCAATGCGGCCGGAGCTAATCCAAATATATTATCAGAGTTAATCTGGAAAAATCTTAAGGGACCCGGTTTTGGATTAGATATCAAATACAACATTACCAAGCGGTTCAGTGTTAAAGCCACCAACCAATATAGCAGCATAACCAAGGGCGAAGCAGAGGATACCGATTACGCAGAAGATAACCGACAAGGTGCTTTTTATTTTGATCTGCTCAACGCAAATAAAGGTTACTTATACGATGCCAGTTTACAGCTCAGTTATCAACTTCTAAAATTTAGAGAATTTAACATCAATCCGATTGTTGGCCTGTCATATAATCAGCAAAAATTTCACCTATTAGAAAGTGCAAATAACCCAGATAGTAAAGGCTTAAACTCTACCTATGAAGCAAGATATAAAGGCTTCGATTTTGGAACAGAACTCGTTCTTAAAACACAGAAATTTAGTATCTGTGCTACAATTTTAGGTGGTTTTTATACTTATTCTGCAAAAGCCAACTGGAATTTAATCCCCAATTTTGCAAAACCAGTAAGTTTTACACACAAAGCAAATTCCTTTTCGTTAAGTGGCGGTATTAACCTGGCTGTACCATTAAACAAAAGTTTACAGGTAGAGGTTGATTATAAGATCAATAACATCAACACGTATTCCGGTGTAGATAAAGCTTATTTTAATAGTAAACCAACAGAGGAAACTCAATTTAATGGCGCAAGTTTCAGAAAAAATGCAGTATTGCTGGGGTTAAATTTTAGCTTTTAATTTTTTAAGGCCACCAAACGTTCGCCCTCCAATACCGGAATTGTTTTGCACAGATTTAGCTGCAAACAGAAAACAACATCTTCTTCTATATTCAGCTGAGCCAAGCGGTGGCTATGCGATGATTTGTGAAGGTATTTCCTCAAATCTGCCTTGGCTAAGCCATACAAATCTTCTGCCGCCACGCTAGAATCATCAAAATGTTCGAAATTTTGGCGGAGATTATTTACCACCGCACCTGCAAAAAGGGTATCCTCTAAATTGAACTGATCTTTCCAGCCTGCGCAAAGCAAAAGCACATTTTTATCCTGGCTTTTCAAATAATTGCAAAGTGAATCTAAGTTCAGAAAAGATCCAATTACAACCTGATGGGCCCTTTTCTGTGCCAAATGCAAGGCCTTGGTTCCATTCGTAGTTGTTAAAACGACTGTTTTTCCGTTTACTTTTTCATGGGTATAAGAGAATGGCGAGTTGCCGAAATCGTATCCTTCGACTACCTCTCCATTTCTTTCTGCCGCCAATAAAAATCCGCTATTACGATAGTTTAAACAATCTTCTACGTTAGCCACAGGGATGATTGCTTCAGCACCATTATCTATCCCATAGGTAATTGACGATGTCGCTCTTAAAATATCGATAACCACCACAATACTCTGCTCGATATCGTATAAATCGATCAAGGCTGGAGTTAAACATACTTCTATTTTTTTTGACATATGGGGAGTATTAAAGTATCACGTATTTAGTATCAAGTAGCAAGACAAATTCATCTCGCTACTTGATCCTTAATACTTAATACTTCATCTATTTATAAAAAGGAAACTTAACCACTTTAGCCTTAATTGGCGTATTGCGGATTAAAATAAAAACTTCAGTTCCTTCTTTAGCGAAATCTTTAGCAACGTAGCCCATACCTATTGCTTTTTGCAAAGAAGGTGCCTGGGTACCAGATGTTACTTTACCGATGATATTTCCTTCGGCATCAGCAATTTCATAATCATGACGCGGAATACCACGATCGATCATCTCGAAACCAACCAATTTCTTTTGAATCCCAGCTTCTTTCTGCGCCAATAACGCCTCTGAATTGGTAAAAGATTTAGAAAACTTAGTAATCCAGCCCAAACCGGCCTCAATAGGCGAAGTAGTATCATCAATATCATTTCCGTATAAACAGAAACCCATTTCTAAACGCAAAGTATCGCGGGCGCCCAAACCGATTGGCTGAATGTTGTACGGTGCTCCTGCCTTAAAGATAGCATCCCAGATCTGATCGGCATATTGGTTTTCGAAATAAATCTCGAAACCACCAGCTCCGGTATAACCTGTTGCAGAAATCACCACATTATCAACGCCAGCGAAGGTACCTTTAACGAAAGTGTAATATTCCATTGATGCCAAATCAACATCAGTCAAGCTTTGTAAAGCATCAGCCGCTTTTGGTCCTTGAATAGCCAAAAGTGAAGTTTGATCAGAAATATTGTGCATTTCTACATCTTTCGAATTGAATTGCTGAATCCAGTTCCAATCTTTTTCGATGTTTGAAGCATTTACCACCAACATATAGGTTTTATCATCTATTTTGTAAACCAAAAGATCATCAACAATACCACCATCTTTATTTGGCAAACAAGAGTACTGAACTTTTCCATCATATAATTTAGCAGCATCGTTACTGGTTACACGTTGAATAAGATCTAATGCGTTTTCACCTTTAAGAATAAATTCGCCCATGTGGCTTACATCAAAAACACCTACGCCATTACGAACAGTTGCGTGTTCGGCATTAATACCCTCGTAAGTAACAGGCATATTGTAACCTGCAAATGGAACCATTTTAGCGCCTAAAGCGATGTGTTTTTCTGTTAATGCGGTGTTTTTCATCCGTAAATTTTATTTTTTATGATAATGAAGCCAGTATAGCTGATATTCTGTGAATTATGACGACTTTATTCGCTATTCTTCTTGGGGTGCAAAAGTACTAAGAAAAAGATAAAATTTTGAGGTTAATTTTAAGGAGTTTTTAGATGGTTTTTCTATTCATCCGTCATGTTGAACTTGTTTCAGCATCTCTTAGAGATACTTACACACTCACCAATTCTTCATAAATTTTCAGCATTTTACTGGATATCAAATGCACACCATGGTCGTTCTCGACTGTTTTCCGGGCGTTCTCTCCTATTTCTACCCAACGTTTAGGGTTGATGATGCATTGTAAAATCGATCGATAAAATTCATCTGCAGAGTCAGCAATTAAAATATCATGTCCGTGCCTGCAGTTAATTCCCTCAGCTGCCGTGGTTGTAGCTATAATGCATTTTTTCATAGCCATTCCTTCAATAATTTTTACACGCATTCCGGTGCCAGAAATTAACGGCACAATCATTATTGCTTTAGAATTCATAAATTCTACCGCATCGAAAACTTCTCCCTCTACAATCAGGTTTTCTGAATCGTATTCGAAGAAATGTTTCTGCATGTTTTTCCCTGCAATGTAAAACCGGAGATCTTTATTTAACTTTTCGATATCGGGCCAAATATCATCCAAAAACCATTCTAGTCCTTCCTGGTTTGGTCGCCAATCCATTGCACCTAAATGAAACAGTGTAGGAAAACTGGTTTTACTTTTATCTATTTTATATTTTTCTAAATCGATTGCAACGGGAAAAACCGACATCGGAATTTCGCAGCCAAACCTTAATATACTTTGCCGATCGGGTTCACTAATGGCAAAAATATGGTGGAAACGGTTAATCTGATCGGTTTCGTATGCTTTAAGCCGCTGGGCTAAAAAAGCTAAATACTTGCGGCGGATTAAAAATTTTTCTGAATGAGAAAGACGTTCCCAAAGCGTAAATTCGATATTGTGTGCCCGATAGATGAGCTTGGCATTACTGTTTGCCTTAACCACATCGAGATAAGGAACAACAAAGAGACCTTCGAATTGGATGATATCAAACACGTTTTCGCGTAGAAGGTTCTCTAACTGCCGCGCGGCATCTTCACTATAATAACGGGAAACGTTATAAGATTCGTTCGTAAAAATATTAAAAAATGCCGACCATACATTTACATCGGTATCTAAATCGTAGGTATGATATTTAATCTGTTCAAAAATAGGATCGTAGATATCTTCGATATCGATCCGTCCTTTTGTAGGATTGAGGCTAAACAAAGTAATATCTGCACCAAGTTGCAGCAAGCCTTTTATGGTGTTATAAACCACAATGGGATAACCACTATTTGGCGGAAAGGGAACCCGCTTAGTAATCAACAGTATTTTCACAATGTTGTAAAATACGAAATTTTAGGTGTTTTTTGAAAACAGTTCTAACTGAGGGTCGCTCACATTAAAAGTTTTGCGGTGAAACGGCGATAAACCGATTTCAATTACAGCCTTACGGTGCGCAATTGTTGGGTATCCTTTATTTTGCTGCCAATTATAATGCGGAAAATCGACATGCAGGTTCGTCATATATTCATCGCGGTGGGTTTTGGCCAATATAGATGCTGCAGCGATATTTAAATATTTACCATCGCCTTTAATAATACAGCTATGTGGAATCTGCGGATAGGTTTTGAAGCGATTGCCATCAATTACCAGATATTGCGGCTGGGTATGTAATTTTTCGATTGCCCTATGCATGGCCAGAAATGACGCATTTAAAATGTTGATCCTGTCTATCTCTTCATGATCACAAGAAGCTACGGCCCAAGCCAAGGCTTCTTTTTCGATAATTGGCCTTAACAAAGCCCTTTGTTCATGTGATAGTTGTTTGGAGTCATTTAATCCTTCCAGTACAAAACCTTTTGGTAAAATAACAGCTGCGGCAAAAACAGGTCCTGCAAGGCAACCTCTTCCAGCTTCATCACATCCGGCCTCTAATAATTCTTCCTGATAACAGTTTAACAACATGTTGCAAATTTAATTAATTTATTATTTGCGAAAGGAACGTTAAAAGATTAAATTGTTTTAATTAAGCCTGCATTACCCTATCTTACTATATGCTCAGATTTCTCAACGTAATATGGATGTTATTTATCAGTCATTCGGTGATTGCGCAGTTTGGTCCCCTAAAAAATCTTTCAATAGAGGAGGAATCAAAGTTAATGGAGTACAATTCTAAATGTGTACACAGAGATAAATATAGTCCTTCCGAAAGGCAACTGCTTTATCCTTTTAACCAGACAGTACTCATTTCTTTAATATCTTTTCAAGATGCAGTATCTGAATTTTCAAGCCATCTGCCAGTTAAAAAAGGAATTTTAGATACCGGAATGGTAAAGGAGGAAATCAGATTATCTAAAGCAGACATTAATAAACTGACAGATTTACTTTTTAATTATGGTTATAGATCTAGAAAGTATGGAGTGATTGAAGACAGAATGTCCTGCTACGCCCCCCACAATGCCATCTTATTCTTTAACAATCAGAGAAAAGTAATCGCTTATATCGAAATTTGCTTCGATTGCCTACGCATGAAATTTAGTTCAGAAAAAATAAAAGTTGGAGAAAACTGCACTGAAAAATTCAGTATCCTCAAAAATTTCTTCACATCAAAAGGAATCAAATTTGTATCAATAAACCATACGGATTAATTATGAGAGCTTATAACGAAACCCTAGCCCTTCGCGTTGCCGAACGTTTAATGCACATACAAGATGTAGAGGAAAAAGAAATGTTCAGCGGACTTGTTTTTATGGTTAATGGTAAAATGTGCCTTGGTGTCTCCAAAAACAGCATGATGGTAAGGCTCGACCCCAATACTTTAGAAAATTTATCCGATAAAGATGGCTGGCAGCAGATGGTTATGGGTGGCAGACCAATGAAGGGGTACATCTCGGTATCAGAAGATGTTTTAGGCCGAAACGATGAGCTCGATTTTTGGGTTAACCTTGCCCTGGCCTTTAACCCTTTTGCCAAGGCATCTAAAAAGAAATAATCAGAAACACAATCTATTGCCCCACTCCTCATTCAAAAACTAGCAAGAGCCATATTTTTTGATTAATTTTATATTGACTAATCAAATATTATGAAAAAACAGGCTTTTATAGCGGTATTTCTACTATGTATTTCATTTACCATTCTTGCTCAGGTTAAAAGAAGCAGTACATCAACAGAAACTAAAGAAACAAGCACACAACAATTAAGAACTCAGGCACCCGAAGGGCATTATTGTGATTATTGTAAACTAAATTATCCCGAATCTCATTTCCCTTGTATTATGAAATCCATTAAAGGCAAACTGGATGTGACCACGGGAGAGGTAAGTTTTGTTGCCGGACAACCTATTGGTGGAATTGTAGTAAAAGGCGCTAAAAACCCTGGAGACAACACAATTACACTAGTAACCAACCAAAACGGGGAAATAGAGTTTAACAATGCCAGTGCAGGGAATTATAAATTTATCATTTTAGTACCTTCTACCAATCCTAAATCGCGGGTGGCGGGATCACCAATTGGCGGTATAATAGTTAAAGGCGGCAAAAATCCCGGGGGCAATTTAATTACTTTAATTACGAACGAAAATGGCGAAATCGAACTCAACAATCTTCCTGTAGGTACCTATAAATTCACAGCAATGGGAGCTTCTGCAACGGAAAAGAGCAACCCGTTATACAAATCGAGTTATTCTGAAAAGGTAAATCCTTTATATAAAAACTAAAATCGTTAAATTTACACTACTTTCCATTTTTTGGCACCATTATGGAATCTTTCAAGTCTGTGCATCTTTAAATTGTTACACATTTAAAACACACATTATGAAACGTTTAAATTTAATATTGAGCCTTGCATTTCTTTCGCTCGGATTTCAATCTTTTGCCCAAACCAATAAGGAAACTACAGTAAAAATTGTAGCGGATAAAAATTATACTTTTGTTGCCAACTCAGCTATGCCAATGTCGAACAATGATGTTAACCGAGTATTAGCGATGATGCCGGGCGGCCAGGGAGGCTCTACAATAAACCTAACGGGATCGCAATATGATGTAAAGGTTACCAAAGATAGTATTGTTGCTTATCTGCCTTATTTCGGAAGATCTTTTTCTGCCCCGATGGATCCGACTCAGGGTGGCATTAAATTTACCTCAAAAGATTTTACCTACACAGAATCGAAAAATAAAAAAGGTGTTTATACCATCCAGATTAATACAAAGGATGTAAAAAGAGAAAACTACCGGTTTACCATCAATATCTCAACCAATGGTTATGCATCTTTAACGGCTAGTAGTGTAAATAAACAACCCATCATTTTTAACGGTTATTTAGACGAGCCGAAGAAACAGGATTAGAAGTTTGTCATCCTGAGCCTGTCGAAGAACCTACTTAACTCATATTAAGGCATTTCGACAAGCTCAATGTGACATATCGATAATTAAATTATTTCTTAACCAACTCGATCTGAAAAATATGTGGCCACTTTTTACCGGCTACAAAAAGTCTTTTAGTTGCTTTATCATAAGCAATGCCATTTAGCACATTATTGTCTTTTGCGTCTTGGGTTTTAAAGTAATCTGCAGGCAACAAACCTGATAAATCGATCTTGCTTTCAACAGCACCTGTTTCTGGATTGATGACCATGATTTCATTCGTTGTGTAAACATTTGCATAAATCTTTCCATCAATAATTTCAAGTTCGTTCAGGTTTTGGATTGGGCCTTTATTATCAAAAACATCAATCGATCCAATTTTCTGATAGGTATCCTTATTCAGAAAAAAGATCGTGTTGGAACCATCGGTATTCAATACTTTCTCTCCATCAAAAGCCAAACCCCATCCTTCTCTACCTGTGGTATAAGAAAATTCAGATAATTTCTTGAAAGTAGCCTTATCATAAACAAAGCCTACTTTTTCTCGATAAGTTAACTGAATAATCTTGTTTCCGATCACGGTTATACCTTCGCCAAAATACTGCTTATCTAAATCTGCTTTCTGAAGAATTTTCCCTGTTGATGGATCTACCTTACGCAAGCTCGAATGGCCATAATCGCCAGCACTTTCATAGAAAAAGCCGTCATGGTATTCTAAGCCCTCTACATACGAAGAAGTATCGTGGGGCAAGGTCTTAATCACTTTATAAGTATATTCAGTGGGTGCCTGAGCCGCTAACACATTAATATTTGAGGTTAGATCTTCTGATTTCCCTTCACCAAATATTTTGGCTGTTAACAGGTGATTACCCAATTTTAAACCTGCTGTTTTAAGTTTGATGGCAGCAGTATCGGCTTTTGAAAGCACTTTAACGGTATCAATTAAATACACTACAGAATCTACTTTCTGTTCAGCGCCAAACTGCACTTTAACATCAAATTCGTTTCCCAATGGTACATTAAGACCAGTTAATGGGGAAAGAAAGCTACGGTAAGTTGTGGTAGAACTGTCTTTACAAGAGCTAACGAATGTAAGTGCAATTCCGATAAATATGAAATTTTTAATGGGGTTAATCTTCAGGCCAAAACGCATCTTCTATATGGTTTAAATTATAATCTTTATTTTTTGTAAATGTAATGGCAATAATATCAAAACGAATATCATTTTGATGGTTCATTATTTCAATATAGGCATTAGCTGCCAATTCCATCTGATTTTGTTTTGCTTTGTGCACAAATTCTTCTGGTTCGCCAAAAGCAATGGAACTACGGGATTTAACCTCTACAAAAACCATAATGCCGTTTTTATAAGCGATTAAATCTATCTCGGCCTTACCATGCGTCCAGTTTTCATCTAAAACTTCATATCCTTGGTCTTCCAGATACCGTTTGGCAATACTTTCTCCTGCTTTACCTAAATCATTATGAAGTGCCATAAAGGATTAAAACTGGTTCTAATTAATGTTTTTATTATAATGATCATTTTAGCCTTTCTAGCTCAAGTAGATCGTCATCCTGAATTTATTTCAGCATCTTCCCTGAAATAAATTCAGGATGACGGCTATTATTAGCTCTTCGAGTGAAGTTACTTAACAATCACAGAGCCTAAGAACTTTGAAATTTCCCTTTCTACCCCTTTAATTACCCCATAACGCTGCATTAAAATCATTTGATTATCCTCGTTCTTTTCCTCTTTAATTTCTTTCAACAAGTTCATCAATATCTTTTCGACTTTACGTTTTTTAAGGTGAAAAATACCGCCTAAAATGGTTGCTTTTAAATTCATCGATTCATCCTTAACATAAATAAGATGTTTATTTAGCCAGTTTTCGCTTAACGCATATTCTGAGGTTGAAAGTGTAATGGCCAAATCGGCAATATCTCTATCCTCGTGTTTAACAAAGTGGTTCGACGTGGGTAATCGGCCGTTGTCAATCTCTGATTTATAATAATCTATAATTCTTTTGCAAAGTGGATCATCAAATTCTACATCACTCAGGTTCTGCATAATAAAAGAACCAATGTACATATCATCAATTTTATCCCAGTTTACAAACTCGTGCCCAAAAGCTAGTAGTAATCGTATAATTTCTTTTTCCTGATGCTCATTTTCTTCTACGGGTGCTTCATTACTCATTGGCCCAACGCTGTCATCCCATAAATCATCTGGCGGGCCAAGCGACTCTGGTGGACTCGGAGAATAGGTTTTTGGAGCTGCAGACGGATTTGCCCTCTGGTTGTTATCAAAGCTTTTTTTAAGCTTTGCCGACCGCATTTTATTTAATTCACTCAGTAAAATGTGCTCATCAATTTCGAGCAGGCTACTACACTCTCTGATAAAAACCGAAGCCTTAATCGGATCGGGAATTTTAGCAATACTCTCTACAATATCTCGGATAATGCCTGCTCTTTTGATCGGATCATTGCCCGCATCTTTAAGCAGTATATTTGCTTTGTATAAAATAAAGTCTTTTCTATTCTGCTCGAGATAGGTTTTAAAAGCGCCTGCCCCAACATGGTGCATATAAGAATCGGGGTCATGACCATCTGGAAAGGAAACAATTTTTACATTCAGTCCTTCTTCCAAAATCATATCCAGACCACGAAGGGAGGCTTTAATCCCCGCAGCATCGCCATCAAATAAAATGGTAATATTCTGGGTAAAACGCCCAATCAGTTTAATCTGCTCTACGGTTAACGAAGTACCCGAAGAGGCCACTACGTTTTCTATGCCGGCCTGATGCACCGAAAGCACATCTGCATAACCTTCGGCCAAGTAACAGTTATCTAAATCGCGGATGGCTTTTTTGGCGTGGAATAAACCATATAGCACATTCGACTTGTGGTAAATTTCACTTTCAGGTGAGTTTACATACTTCGGAACATTTTTATCCGTTTTTAGCGTTCTACCGCCAAAACCAATAATCCGACCTGTAAAGTTATGGATCGGAAACATTACCCTGCCACGAAAGCGGTCGTAAATTTTGCCGTTATCGTTTTTGATCGATAATCCGGTGGCTTCTAAAAACTCTAATTTATGTCCGGCGTTGATTGCACTTTGCGTCATCGCATCCCATACATCCGGAGAATAACCCACCTCAAATTTTTTAAGGATGTCTTCTCTAAAGCCACGTTCTTTAAAATAACTTAAGCCGATGCCCTTGCCTTCATCTGTTTCCCAAAGCTGTTTTACAAAAAATGCTGCAGCATATTGTGAAACTACGTAAAGGCTTTCTTTAGCACTTTGTGCTTCGGCATCTTGAGGGTTTAGTTCGGTTTCTTCAACCTCTATATTGTACTTATTGGCTAAAAATTTAAGTGCCTCCGGATATGAATATTTTTCATGATCCATAATGAAGCGCACCGAATCGCCCCCTTTACCACAACCAAAACATTTATAAATGCCTTTAGTTACAGATACGTGAAAGGAAGGTGTTTTTTCGCCATGGAAAGGGCAATTACCAATTAAACTGGTCCCGCGTTTTTTTAAGTGCACAAAATCCCCAACTACCTCCTCAATACGGGCGGTATCCATTATCTTATCTATCGTTTCGCGGTTTATCATATACGCACAGCTCTTTCCTCTTCTTATTTAACCACAAAGATAACAGAGAAAAAACACAAAGAACACAGAGAAAAATTTCTTTGTGTTCTTTGCGGAATACTTTGCACGCTCTGCGGTTTAGAATCTACTATTTTACCAAAGGCAATAACTGATCGGCCACCAATTTATTACCAGTTTCGTTCAAGTGTACCCTATCAACGGTTAAAATGCCTTTTTCTTTATCCTCTGGATTATTTTTCGCCTCATATTCAGCAAAAACCTTCCTTAAATCGCATACGGGAAGATTATTTTTTGCAGCTAATGTTCTAATTCCTTCAGCATATTTATTTAAATCGGCATCCAGCTCGTTGGTACCATCTTTTTTCTCGCCAACGACAGATGGAGTAACCAATACGACCTTACTGCCCACACCCTGAATTTTATTGATCAAAGCCTGATAAAACTTTAAATATTTATCATAATCAGTTCCGGTATGAGAAGATTGTTTATGCCAAACATCATTAATGCCTACATAAATCACCACTAAATCAGGTTTCTTATTCAGCACATCATCTTCTAAACGCAGGTATAAATCGTAAACCTTGTTGCCGCCTATTCCGGCACCGATTACATCATATTTAGTAGAATCGAGCGATTTTTTGATCAGGGTTACATATCCGTTTTTTGAAACGCCCTGTTGGGTAATCGAATCGCCAAAGAAGATAATCCGTTTTGGTTTAAATGTCATTGATGTTAATGCAATTAAGCAAAAGCTTAGTAAAATACTGGTTTTAAATAATGTCTTCATCGTATATTTGGTTAGGGTTATTTTTTTTCGGTCTTTTTAAAATCCAGGTCCTGAAAATCGAAACTAAAATCAGTTAACGGCGAGATCGCACTTATTTTAAATCCATCAGCCAAAGCATTATGATCTAAACTAAAATTAACAAAAGCATCGGCATCCAAACTTCTGTCATACCATTTTACAATAAAGGTATTTCCTTTGAAGTAGGTCATATCGCCTTTTAATTTTGGCGCGTTTTTAGCCTGAAAATGCATCTTGCCGTTCACCTCACTAACGGTTACATCGCCAAACCAGGCATCGTGGAAAGTACCATAATAATTTTTCGCATCAGGCTTAGTCGTTGCTAATTTTTCTTGGGCTGCAATATCGTTCCAAACTTTGCTCACGATTTCATCGGCTTGTTTTTCGTTCTTAAGCCTGTTATCATTATAGGTTTTAATCCGATCCTGCCCTTTAATTCCGAGATAACCATCTTTGATCGAATTGGTAATGGCATTAAAAGCAGCTCCAGATTGCTGATTGGTTAATACAATGATTCCCAATTTTATCTCTGGGATAATCGTTACCTGGGTTACAATTCCTGATAGGCCACCTGTATGTGTTGCCTGAAAATTGCCATTTACATTACTCAAAAACCAACCTAGGCCATAACTACTAAAAGCTGCTGGATTACCACCTGCAATAATAGTCTGTGGGGTCCAAAGTTCTCTTGCTACCGCAGGGCTGAATAATTTCTTTTCTAATGCTTCACCGTATTTCCCGCCATTAATCATCGCCATTACCCATTTGCTCATATCGGTTACATTCGAATAAATTCCGCCAGCGGCATTGGCAATCTCTCCAAAGCTTAAACCTACTGGAAGCAGTTTCCCTTGGTAAGGTGCATGGCCATCAATTACATTCGATTTATCTTTTAAGCGATACCATGAAGCTGCCGTTTTGGTCATGCCCAATGGTTTAATAATCCTGCTTTCTATAAAATCTTCATAGGTGATACCTGAAACTCTTGCCACTACATCACCAGCAACAATATACATCAGGTTATCGTAGTCGTATTTGGTACGGAAAGACGAAACCGGTTTCAAATAGCGGAGATTATGGATCAGTTGCTTTTTATCAACGGTCGAAGAATCTGGCCAGATCATTAAATCACCAGCCCCTAAGCCTAAACCACTCCGGTGCGTAAGCAGATCGCGGATGGTAAATTCGCTGGTTACGTAGGCATCGTACATCTTAAACTCCGGAATTACATCAGTAACTTTTGTATCCCATGTAATTTTCTTTTCATCAACCAGCATACCTAAAGCGGCCGCTGTAAAAGCCTTTGTATTTGATGCCACGCCAAAAAGGGTATTTTCATCAACTTTTTTATTGGTTTTGATGGAGCTGATACCATAACCCTTTAAATGGATAATTTTACCATCTTTGATTACAGAAACTGCAATTCCAGGAACATTAAAGGTTGTTAATGTTTTTTCTACAACACTATCGATCTGTTTTGAAGTGAGCACCTGTGCCTGCACGTGAACACCCAAAAACAATGATAAAACTAATGATATTTTAAATTTCAATGAAGAAAAGAGTTGCATATTTATCGGTTTAAATAATCGTTTAAAGATAATAACCTGAGTTCGATTAATATTTATTCATAGTGATTATTTTTTACTCTTTACCCCTATGCGACCGTTATCCTAAATCCTTATTTACCCTTTTCGAGTTTATAATCTTTGTGTATGATTAAAAAACTTGCCCTTTCTTCTTTTTTGAAAGGATAATCCCAATTGCCCTGATAAGTAATTTTGGTTGGCAATTTATCTTCTCCGAAATAGCCCATTTCTATATTCATTTGCACATCAAAATCAAAGAGCATATTGCTGTACTTCATATCAACGTAACGGCCAAGAATATTAAAATTCCGTTTATCGAAAATGGTAACCAGTTCTTTTATCATGATGCCATCTTTTGTCCAGCTACTTAAATCGGGCTTAACTGAAACCTTGAAACGATACACGGGAATAGAATCGAGATAAGTACCGCTGGTGAAGCCATAATCATAATATTGGCGCATATTGGCCGAAAATATTTCAGTTTTACTACCAATAAAAGGCACTTTTACCGGACGGCCAGGATTAAATATTAATGTTTTGAGCTTGTCTTTATAACTTTCGTTTGTTCCCCCCTTTCCATCAGGCTTGGGTGCATTGGGTACAAAATCAGTATTATAAGCATTCATAAAAATGTAATCGAACATTTCTACGGTATAAAGCTGGTATTTGCCATTTTTCTTATAAATTTTCCCGGTATCCTGTTTTACCAAATACTCCATTTTATAGGGGCCACTATTGTTGTGGCGGATTTTACGGTAAATTTTCCCATCAACTTTGTTCTTTTTATCGTAACTGTAAATCCTGTTTTCGGCAATAAAAGTATAACGTTTCATATCCCTGAACGACTGATAAAAGGAAGTATCGTACATCACCTTTCTGATAAATGTTTCTACATTCAACTTTTCGGCCTTAATATTTACTGCCGAATCGAGTGTAATGGTTTTAACTGTATCAGGATTAAAACGGTTGATTTCCTGTGCAAAACCTTTATAGAAGAGCGACGTAAATAGTATATAGAAAAATATTTTTTTCATGGAAGGTAAATGTAAAAGGTAAAATGAAAGAAGAACAATGGGGAATGTATTGCGGAAGATGGGGAATTTAACTCCTTCATCCATCCCACATCCTCCATTTTACATCTTTAGTTCCCTAGTTGTTTTAAAGCAATATAAGCCATTAAGCCTGTTGATATTTTCAAAGCATCCTCATCAATATCAAATTTTGGTGTATGAACAGAATATTGTGTGTCTTTTGCTGCATTCCCAGTACCTAAACGGTAAAAACATGCATCTGTTACCTGCGAGTAGAAAGAAAAATCTTCAGCGGCCATCCAGATATCTAAATCAACTACATTGTCTTTACCCAAAAATTCTTCGGCGAAGGTTCTTGCATTTGCGGTTAGTTTTTCTTCGTTGATTAGAAACGGATAACCTCTATGGATATCAAAATCACAGCTTCCCCCCATACTCTCGGCCATTCCTTCAGCCATTTTTTTCATACGTTTGTGCGCTTCATCTCTCCAATTTTCATCTAAGGTTCTAAACGTACCTTCAATTTTTACCTCATTTGGAATTACATTAGTAGCCCCGTTGGCAATTACCTTACCGAAAGATAGCACTGATGGTAAACGTGGATCGGCATTACGGCTAACAATTTGCTGAAGGGCAACAATAATATGCGATGCAATTAAAACAGGATCGATATTTTGATGGGGCTGGGCGCCATGCCCCCCCTTTCCGGTTACAGTAACATACAATTCATCGGTTGAAGCCATGTAAATACCGGAACGAAAACCTACTTTACCTGCATCAATCAATGGCATTACGTGCTGACCAACGATATAATCAGGTTTTGGATTCTCCAGTACACCTTCTTTAATCATGATGCTCGCCCCACCCGGCAACAACTCTTCGGCAGGTTGAAAGATTAATTTAATTGTTCCTCCGAAATCATCTTTCAGTTGGTTTAAAATATACGCTGTTCCTAAAAGTGAAGACGTATGCACATCATGTCCGCAGGCATGCATTACGCCATGATTTTTAGAACGATAAGGTTTGTCGTTTGCTTCGTGGATAGGTAAAGCATCCATATCGGCACGTAAGGCAATAACTTTATCAGATGGTTGGTTACCTTTAATTAAACCTACCACACCGGTATTGGCACAGTCGGTATATTCAATTCCCCATTTTTTCAATTTATCCTTGATGAACAATGAAGTTTCGAATTCTTTGAAAGATAATTCAGGATTGGCATGAATATGTTGACGATAGCCTACAACATCATTAAAAATGTTATTGGCTAATTCTTGGATTTTATTTTTGATCATTACTTGTTGTGGTATCTAAACTTGGTGCATTAATTTTCTCCCTAAAAATAAACAGTGTAGGGAAGTTTGGTCTGAGTTCATTTATAAGGCGTTGTGCTTCTAAGCGTGTTCTAAAATCGCCAACACGAACATAATAGTTAGGTTCTTTATAAACAAGATAAGTATTTAATTTAGGATAAAGACCTTTAAACCTGGCCTGTTCGCTAAAAACTTCGCGCCGATCTGAGCCATAAAAAATCTGCACCCGGTAACCATAGGCCGAAACAATCGGCTTACCTGGTTTTACCTCGCCAGAAGTTTTATAAACCTGTAACCGTTTGGCAATTAAACTATCAATTAAAGGATCTTTTATAACAGTTACCTCTCCTTTTTGCGCAAAAGCATTAAAAAAAAGGAACAAACAGCATATAAAAGTTAGTATTGTTTTCATGTGTACAAACCCCTGCATTTAGTGAGCAGATGAATAAAATATCATCTCATTTCTTCTTAACAACAAGAATGCCGAAATCGCTACAAAAATCGGCATTCTTTATGGGTTAAGCAAATAGTTATTATTTGGGTAGATTTTTTTTCGGTTTGTCATTTCGAGCGAAACGCAGTGAGATCGAAAACCCGAAGGCTCTGCGAAGCAAAATCTTTTAAAATAGGTAATCGGCCAAGGTTAATTCAAAGATTTCTAAAGTACGGCCGAAAATAAGTTTCTCGAAAAAGATTTCTCCATTCCACTGCCGAGGAAAAATCGGCATGCTTCAGTCGAAATGACGATCAACTTATGTGATGAAAGTAATAAAAAAAGCCAGATTCCTTTCGAAATCCGGCTTTTAGAATTATAACCATTAAGCGATTAATTAATTCGCCTTCTTAGGTTCTAACGTAAATTCATAAACTTTTGGATCATATTTCATCATTGCACCTGTAGCGGCATCAACAGCCCAACCGATCATACCCAATAAGTTTAGTACGGCGACAGGGTTAAAAGTAGTTACGGGCTGGAATGTTTTGGTTTCGTAACCATCAAGTTTCAACGAGATGGTTTGCCCTGTAAATCCTTTTTTTAGAGGTACGGCCATGGGCGTTACCCCTGCTTTAACCCCATCTACTTCGATAGTAGCGGCTGGAGGATTAGAATTGATTTGAACGGTTTGTTTTGTACCCGTAAAAATAGTGGCGCAGCTTGATAGCAGCAATGTCGCTGAAACAGCGGCAATGTTAAAAATTCTTTTCATTTGTGTGTGTTTGTGTGTGTATTTCCTACTCTTATGGCCTTTCGGTTACGCCCCGTTTTTGATGGTTGCCAGACTCCATTTTTAAGTTTATTGGTCATTAAGAAATTGCCTACCGATTTCAAATTGACCGCCCCTAAATATAAGCGTTAATTTGAGAATTAAAAATTTAGTTACAAAAAAAGCCCCAACATTTGTTGAGGCTTGGTAAAACATTATATATCTTGATTATAAATTAGCGCCGTGGCAATTTTTGTACTTTTTGCCGCTACCGCATGGGCAAGGTTCATTTCTGCCAACAGTTGCTTCTTTACGGATTGGCTGCTGTGGAACAGCCTCACGCGTATCGCCAAACTCGATACCTGGCTCTTCTCTACCAAACTCTTGTTTAGTAGTTTGCAACTTTGGCTGTTTTACCGGAGCTGGCGCCTCTCTTACCTGATCTGGCTCTTGCTGAACCGGGATACCACCTTTATATAAGAAACTTACTACTTCTTTATTTACCGCGTTAAGCATGTTTTTAAACAAGTTGAAAGCTTCCATTTTATAAATTACCAACGGATCTTTCTGCTCATAAACCGCGTTTTGTACCGATTGTTTCAAATCATCCATTTCGCGTAAATGTTCTTTCCAGCTATCATCGATTAAGGCTAAAACAATGGTTTTTTCGAATGACCGAACTACTTCTTTTCCTTTATTATCGATTGCTTTCTTCAAATCAACCGCCACCTGAATACCACGGATGCCATCGGTAAACGGAACCACAATCTGTTCGATGTGCTCGCCACGCTCTTGATAAACCTGCGTTAAAACTGGTAATGATTGCTGGATAATCGCTTCAGATTTACGTGCATAAAATGCTTCTGCTTCTTCGAATAACTTTTCAGTCAACTGAGGGATATTGGTTGAAGAAAATTCTTTTTCGGTAATGGCTGTATCTAAAGAGAAGTTTTTGATTACTTCCAGTTTGAAACCATCGTAATTTCCTTCTTGTTTATATTCACTTACGATATCTTCAGCAACATCGAAAACCATGTTGTTCATATCTACATCTAAACGTTCGCCAAATAAAGCGTTTTTACGTTTAGCATAAATTACGGTACGTTGTGAGTTCATCACATCATCGTACTCCAATAAACGTTTACGGATACCAAAGTTATTTTCTTCTACTTTTTTCTGTGCACGCTCGATAGACTTGGTAATCATAGAGTGTTGGATCACTTCCCCATCTTCGATACCCATACGTACCATGATACCAGAGATACGCTCTGAACCAAATAAACGCATTAAGTTATCTTCCAATGAAACAAAGAACTGTGAAGAACCTGGATCGCCCTGACGACCTGCACGACCACGTAACTGCCTGTCTACACGGCGGGATTCGTGACGCTCAGTACCTACAATAGCTAAACCGCCAGCTTCTTTAACACCTGCACCCAATTTAATATCGGTACCACGACCAGCCATGTTGGTTGCAATAGTTACCGTTCCTGCCTGACCAGCTTCGGCAACAATATCGGCCTCTTTCTGGTGCATTTTAGCATTCAATACGTTGTGTTTAATACCACGGAGTTTAAGCATACGGCTTAACAGCTCTGAGATCTCTACAGAGGTTGTACCCACTAATACCGGACGGCCAGCTTTTGGCTCCAATTGCCCTGTTTCAGGATTCACCGCAGGGATCAAACCGCCTTTGGCATCTAATTTAGGTACTGGTCTGCCAGTTTGATCATATTTAATAATCGGTTTTCCATCTTTCTGTTTTACATTACCTTCTTTATCAGTTTCGTATTCAGTCTCGTAATGAGAATATGGGAAAACAAGGTATTGTATCTCTGCTGCAACAGCATTATATTTTTCACGAACGGTACGATAAACGTAATCCTGCTCGTCAATCCTCGAAATATTTCTGTTGGTAGGAATTTCAACCACATCTAATTTATAGATCGACCAAAACTCGCCAGCTTCTGTTGTAGCTGTACCTGTCATACCGCAAAGTTTGTGGTACATACGGAAATAGTTCTGTAAGGTTACGGTTGCATAAGTTTGGGTAGCATCTTCAACCTTTACATTTTCTTTAGCCTCAATTGCCTGGTGTAAACCATCAGAATAACGGCGGCCATCCATAATACGGCCAGTTTGCTCATCAACAATTTTAATCTTTCCTTCATCAATGATGTACTCCACATCAATCTCGAATAAAGTATAAGCTTTTAACAATTGGTTAACCGAATGGATACGTTCTGCTTTAACAGAATAATCGCGCATTAAAGCGTCTTTTTGAATCACTTTTTCTTCTAAAGGAAGATCAGATTTTTCTAATTCTGCTACTTCGGTACCAACATCTGGCAATACGAAGAAATGTGGATCTTCACCCGATTGAGTAATTAACTCAATACCCTTTTCAGTTAATTCAACCTGATTATTCTTCTCATCGATATAGAAATACAATTCAGAATCTACCTTTGGCATATTCTTAGACTGATCTGCCATATAGTGGTTTTCTGTTTTCAACAACAGACCACGCACACCGCTTTCACTTAAAAATTTAATTAAAGCTTTGTTTTTTGGCAAACCACGGTATGCACGTAATAAAGCTAAACCGCCTTCACCTTCTTCGGTTCCGCTGTTACCTGCGTTGATTAACTTTTTCGCTTCGTTTAATGCTTGTGTTACATAAGCTTTCTGTGCATTCACTAAACGTTCGATACGTGGTTTTAATTCATAAAACTCATGTTCATCTCCGCGTGGAATCGGTCCAGAAATAATTAAAGGCGTACGGGCGTCATCAATCAAAACCGAATCGACCTCATCCACCATTGCAAAATGCAGCTTGCGCTGTACCAATTGATCAGGCGTCTGCGACATATTGTCACGCAGGTAATCAAACCCGAACTCATTATTGGTTCCGTAAGTAATATCTGCGGCATAAGCTTTTCTTCTTTCTTCAGAGTTCGGCTCATGTTTATCAATACAATCAACAGTTAAGCCGTGAAACTCGAATAATGGTCCATTCCACTCACTATCACGACGAGCCAGATAATCATTCACCGTTACGATATGTACACCCTGTCCGGCCAACGCATTTAAATAAGCCGGCAATGTACTTACCAGGGTTTTACCCTCACCGGTAGCCATTTCGGCAATTTTACCGCTGTGTAATACAATACCACCAATTAACTGTACATCATAATGTACCATGTTCCAGGCCACTTCTGTTCCAGCAGCATCCCATTTATTAGCCCATTGCGCCTTATCGCCAACAATTTTAACATTGTTTTTTCTTGCCGCGTAATCTCTATCAAACTGGGTTGCGGTAACCTCTAAATAATCGTTTTCGCTTAAACGGCGTGAAGTTTCTTTAATTACAGCAAATGCTTCTGGAAGGATTTCCAAAAGTACTTTCTCCAACTCTGTGTCGCGCTCTTTACCTAAGGCATCAACCTGATCATAAATTGCTGTTTTTTGGTGAAGATCTAAATCTTCGCTCTCTGCTTCAGCCTTTAGTGCCGAAATTTTCTCGTCAATAGCGGTTAAAAAACTAGAAATCTTGTCTTTAAATTCTGTGGTCTTACCACGTAACTCGTCGTTGCTAAGCGCAGACAGTTTACTGTAGTGTTCGTTAATTTTAACAACCAATGGCTGAATAGCCTTTATATCTCTTTCTGATTTACTTCCGAAAATCTTCGCTAAAAATCCTAACATTATAATATTTTAAATCGTATTTATTATTGAAAAATGGTGTGTTACAACAACCAAGCCATTGTCTTTCTTAAGTCAGTTTGGCAGTTGTTGATATAAATGGGGCATAAAATCTTCTAAAAAGATCTTTCCGAAAAAATTTAGGGGCTGTTGTTCTTCGGTTTTTTCCTGATTGTTAAATCAGCAATCACCTGGTTTACACTCACATATTTTGCAACTTTTAATGGGGTTTGGGTTCCGATTAAAGCTAAAGTGGTGTATGATAATAAATAAGGGTTACGGTCTTCGTTTAGTTGAACCGAGGTTTTGCCGCTTGCATTAACGCTAATATTATGCTCATTGCAATATTCGTTTAATATCCTTAACCCTTCAACACGTTCGGCTTTTGCCAAATGTGTTAAGCTAAAAAATACAAGCGATATGGTAACCAGGTGTTTCATTAATTGCGGCAAAGCTAGTTTTAATCTTTTATAAAAAGAAATTACATTGTTGCAAAAAGCATACCTTGATCTTCTTGTCGTTCTGAAAATGGTGAAGAATGTTTAATCCATTGGGTAGATTCTGAAACAAGTTCAGAATGACGGGTCGCATAAGAAATACTCTTCTCCGTTACTTAAAAACCACTTCTGTAGCCCCATAACCAAATTTTTCTTTCCTGGCATCCATATATGTTTTTACATGGGGATTTTTGCTAATTAATTTATGAATTTTATCTCTTAAGGTACCGTTGCCCGAACCATGGATAAAAACGATCTTATCGAAATGATGTACAACTGCTGCATCCATTGCAGTTTGAAAATGATTGATCTGTATCTGTAACATTTCATCCGCTTCTAAAAAATGATGGTCGTCTCTTAGTTTCTCGATGTGCAGATCGATTTCTTTTTGAGGGGCTGCTACCGTTTTTTTCTCTTCAGTTGATTTGAAAAAACTTTCCTTCAACTTCTGTGGATCGATGGTTACCGGAACAAGATCATCCAAACGGATCAACCAACCTTTGTTTTTTAATTGAGGTAACTCCTTTTGCTCTGTACTAAAATCTTTTGCCCTAAACTTTTTACGGATTACCAATGGATCGATAGGTTTTACATCAGCTTTGCTAAACACTAAAACCTGAAAATTAAATTCTGGCCAAAGATCAAGATCGGCCAAGGAAGCAGAATAAACTAAAGTGGAGCCATAAGATTCAATTATCCCATGAAAAGCACCCGCATATTTTTCTTTACGCTCGGTGATTAAGCTTACGAGTAAAATATTTGGAGAATGGTTCTGCAGGTGAAAATGCACTACATTACCAGCCTTATCATCGGTAGCCACAGCTATATAAATACCATTTTCGATTTTGTTAATGCTGGGGATATTTACCTGGATGGGTTTTGGCGCATCTAATTCTTCAGCTACCACACCATGGCCATGTACAGAAGTTAAATTACTCACCGCAACAGGTATCTCAAAACCATCTTCATCGGTAACCCCTAAAGTTTGCGCATCGATAATTTTGGTTACATAACCTTCACGTTTCTCATCAACAAAACGCACAAAATCTCCTAATTTGAATTTCATAGCCCCTAAATCCCCTAAAGGGGAATCTCCATATATTTAGTAATAGTTATTAATTTATTCAACTTTTCAGCACCTTTCAGGGGCTGGAGGCTAATGTCGCGTATCGTTTCCGTGGTAAATACTCAGGTAACTTTCATATCTTGAAACCGCAATTTCACCTTCATTTACGGCTTCAATAACGGCACAGCCTGGTTCGTTAATATGCCTGCAGTTATTAAAGCGGCAATTGTGCGAAGTTTTAAAGATTTCTCTAAAAAAATGGCCCAATTCTTCTTTTTCGATGTCTATTACACCAAGTTCTCTGATACCGGGAGAATCTACAATAAAACCGCCTTGTGGTAATTCAAACATTTCGGCAAAAGTGGTGGTATGTTGCCCTTTATCGCTCCAATCCGATACCTCTCCTGTTCTTAAATCACGATCGGGCATTAAAGCATTGATCAAACTTGATTTCCCTACTCCCGAATGTCCAGAAATTAAGGTAATCTTATCGGTAATCAACTCCTGAATAACAGGAATGTTAATACCCTTTAAAGCAGAAACTTCGTAACAGGCATAGCCGATATTTTCGTAAATATCTTTAAACTCCTGGAGAATTTCTAACCCCTCTTTACTAAAAAGATCGAGTTTATTAAATACCAATACAGCGGGCACATCATAAGCTTCTGCAGTAACCAAAAAACGATCGATAAAACCCAAAGAAGTACGGGGCGAAGCAAGTGTAACCACCAACATGGCCATATCCAAATTAGCAGCTAATATTTGCGCCTGCTTGCTCAGGTTGATTGATTTGCGGATGATATAGTTTTTACGGGGCAACATTTCGTGTATCAAACCCTGGTTGCTATCCCGTTCCAGATCAAATTTCACCCTGTCGCCAACCGCAATCGGATTGGTGGTTTTAAGTCCTTTAATCCTAAATTTCCCTACAATCCGGCAATCATAGCGTTCGCCATTATCGGCCAAAACACTATACCAGCTCCCTGTAGATTTAATAACTAATCCCTGCATATTTGCGGTAAAGGTATGAATATGATTCCATTGGTAGAAGCGGCTAACCAGGATAAAAGTTTGTACATTAATGATGAAGAATAAAAAGGAATAGAGACATTTCGGCGATATATTTTCTTATCCATTAAATATCTTACATAAATCCAACGCTTTAAAAGGCAAAAAACCTAAATTTGCGACAACAAAAATCAAAAATATAATGAGTTTCAGAATAGAACACGATACCATGGGCGAGGTGCAGGTACCAGCCGACAAATACTGGGGTGCACAAACCGAACGCTCACGCAATAACTTCAAAATCGGGCCGGAAGGTTCGATGCCAAAAGAAATTATCCACGCTTTTGGATATCTGAAAAAAGCGGCTGCCCTTGCTAATACCGAACTGGGCGTATTATCAGCAGAAAAAGCCGATTTAATTGCTAAAGCTTGTGATGAAATTATTGCAGGACAGTTAGATGATCAATTCCCTTTGGTAATCTGGCAAACTGGTTCTGGCACACAAAGCAACATGAATGGTAACGAAGTAATCGCAAATCGTGCTCATGTGATTAACGGCGGTTCATTAGCTGACGATAAAAAAGTACTTCACCCTAATGATGATGTAAATAAATCACAGTCATCAAACGATACTTACCCAACTGCAATGCACATTGCAGCCTATAAACTTACTGTAGAAAATACCATTCCTGGCTTAACCCATTTAAGAAACGCTTTGGCTAAAAAGGTTGAGGAATTTGCTGGAATTACCAAAACCGGACGTACCCACTTTATGGATGCTACGCCTCTTACTTTAGGCCAGGAATTTTCGGGTTATGTACAACAGATTGACAACAGCATCAGAGCCATTAAAAATGCTTTGGTAATGGTTGCAGAGCTGGCTTTGGGCGGAACCGCAGTGGGTACAGGTTTAAATACCCCAAAAGGATACGATGTTTTAGTCGCTAAAAAAATTGCCGATTTAACCGGATTACCATTTGTTACCGCTCCAAATAAATTTGAAGCCTTGGCAGCGCATGATGCAATGGTAGAGCTTTCTGGTGCATTAAAACGTACGGCAGTTGCCTTAATGAAAGTGGCTAACGATGTAAGAATGTTAAGTTCTGGCCCACGTTGCGGCATTGGCGAAATTGTGATTCCTGATAACGAACCTGGATCTTCTATTATGCCGGGAAAAGTTAATCCTACACAACCAGAGGCATTAACGATGGTTTGTGCACAGGTAATTGGTAACGATGTGGCGGTTTCAGTAGGTGGAATGTCAGGTCATTTTGAACTTAACGTATTTAAACCCCTTATTGCCGCTAATGTTTTACAGTCGGCCCGTTTAATAGGCGATGCCTGTGTTTCTTTCACCGATAAATGTGCTGAAGGAATTACCGCTAACTTGCCAGAAATTGAGAAACATTTACAGAATTCTTTGATGTTGGTTACGGCTTTAAATCCGCATGTGGGTTACGAAAATGCAGCCAAAATTGCAAAGAAAGCCCATAAAGAAAATAAAACCTTAAAAGCAGCTGCTGTAGAATTGGGATTATTAACCAACGAACAGTTTGATGAGTGGGTTCGGCCGGAAGATATGGTTGGCAGCTTGAAATAAGCTAATTACATAAACGGTAGTCATCCTGATCCCGGTATAAATCGGGATCAGGATCTTTCCAGTACTAAAAGATGCTGAAACGAGTTCAGCATGACGCTCCGACTTTACAACACAGGTTAATTAAAACATAGGCAAAATGAATTCATTACTCTCTACATTAGTCAACTTGATATCTATCATTTCGCCAGTTATCATATTTGGTGCCTGCTGTTATTTTTTATCAAAAAAATCTGCTGTTGAGGCGATTTTAATGACCATTGGTTCAGGAATCGCTTTACTAACAACCTTATTTTATAGTGTTTTAATGCCTTTTTTATTAGGAGATAGACATTTGGTTTATACTGATGTTTCTAAATATTATACCTTAATTGGCGTCATTAGCTTTATAGCCAGTCTTTGTTTTGCAGCCGGCTTTTTAATCCTGATTATCAATACCATTAAAAAGAATACTGTAACACACGATCAATTTCCTAAAAGCATCGATTAATAGTACAATGAACAAGCTGCACCCAGGTTTAAAGAATTTCTACATCATCCTTTTTACATTGTCTATCTTACATGTAGCTTGTAGTCCGCGACCTAATATTCAAGGTAAAGGCGAAGATTTTATGCAGGGCGTTTGGAATGAAGATTCTATCGCTTTTAGCAATAAACTGAGCAACTACACACAGCACCATTTCAAATTTACCTGCGATTCGGTTTATGTTGATATGGTTACCCACAGCAAAGTAAATTTTTACGAAGATTCCTGCTACAACAATGGTATTTGGAAAGAATATGCCAAAGGTGTTTATGCGGTTAGGGGTGATACTTTATTTATAGGCGCCACCTTTACACATGCTAACTATAAACAGAAAATATCGGGATGTTACCGCATCGGCAGGTACGACAAGAACTTCCTGATCAAAAAAAAATCTGCAGATTCGTTATTTTTGGAAAGTTTAAGCGATCAGCGTGAAATTAAGCTGACACTTAAAGAAAAAATTACCTGCATACAAAAAGAATTATAAAATGATTTTAACATCAATAAAAAAGAAATTAACCTCTGCTTTAGCTATTGGTTTTTTAGCCTATTTACCTATTCAGGCAAATGCCTGGGGTACAATTGGTCATCGCGTAGTTGGCGAAATTGCCGATAGTTATTTAAAGGCTAAAACACGCAAGGCTATTCAAAGTATTTTAGGTTATGAAACTTTGGCTATGAGTGCCAATTGGGGCGATTTTATTAAATCGGATTCTACCTATAACTATATGTACAACTGGCATTTTGTTAATCTTCCGGCAGGATTAGATAAAAATGGTGTATATCAATTTTTGGACACTGAAAAAACACCTAATCTTTACAATAAAATCCCTGATTTAATTGCCATTTTAAAAAAAACAAGCAGTACTGCAGCCGAAAAAAAACTAGCCCTACGCATGTTGGTTCACCTGGCAGGCGATTTGTGCCAGCCTATGCATGTTGCACGTAAGGATGATTTGGGCGGTAACCGCATTTCGGTATTATGGTTCAATGAAAAATCGAATATCCACAGGGTTTGGGATGAACAGCTTATCGAGTATCAGCAGTTGAGCTATACAGAATATGCGAAGGCAATCAATCATCCTTCGGCAATTCAGTTGTATAACTGGCAAAACACAGACCTTAAAGATTGCATTTATGAATCGTACGGTATTTGCAATAAAATTTATGAAAACACCAAACCTGATACTAAATTAAGCTACCGTTATAATTTTGACTGGGTTGACACCCTTAACGAGCAGTTATTAAAAGGTGGTGTTCGATTGGCGAAAATGTTAAACGATATCTATGGATAAGCCTTTCTGATAAAATATCAAATGCCCCAATGTTACCAAGCTTGGGGCATTTTTTTTGCCTGTGTAGCGTATTAACCAGGAGGTTCGTTTATGAGGTATAAACTAACAACAATTATAAACCGATGAAAAAATTACTACTGATTTTAACCGTTTGTCTGGCATTTGGTTGTAAAAAAGATCTCGACAAAACATTAACAAAAAAAGACTGGCGCATCGAATCGGTTACGGTTAGCCCAGCAATGACCATTGGCCAAAAAACGAGCACCAACTATATAGAACTGATGGGACCAAGCAGTTGTATAAGTAACGCTATGATCTCTTTTTCTAAAGATGGCACATACACTTCAGGTTCCAATGGTGCGCTTTGCGATTTGAAACCTGATGCAAGTATTAAAACCTGGAGAAGAGATGGCGATCAGATTTTTTTATCTTATGCGCCACAATCGCCATTCATATTAAGTGGAGATAAACTTACCCAAACCACTTCTACCCCACCACAAGGAGGAATTATTTATACATTTGTTTTTGTATATAAATCTAAATAGTATTGAAAATTTTAATGGTCTGCCTCGGTAACATCTGCCGCTCGCCACTGGCCGAAGGCATTATGCGCCATCTGGCAGATAAACAAAACTTAAACTGGGAAATTGCTTCGGCAGGAACAGGCAATTGGCATATCGGCAAAGCCCCCGACCACAGGAGTATTTCTGCAGCGAAAGCGCTTGGTTACGATATTAGCAAACAGCGGGCACAACAATTTAACCACTCTATGTTTGCTAAATACGATCTGATTTTGGTTATGGACAGGAATAATTTAGCCGATGTTAAAAACCTTGCTAAAAGCGAGGAAGAACGAAAAAAGGTTAAACTTTTTCTTGATAACGACGAAGTTACAGACCCATATTGGGATAATGCCCTATTTAACCCCGTTTGCAGACAGGTTGAAGAAAGATGTATAGAAATTATCAAACAACTTTCTTAAATTTAAAGCTCAATATCCATCACTAACCAAGCTAACAAAAATGAAAAAGTACCTGTCCCTATGTTTATTAATTGCCTCCGTTTTTTTATTCCAAAGCTATACTGCCGCTAAGAAATCGGCAAAGGTTTTAGTTTTTTCCAAAACCAAAGGTTTTAGGCACAACTCTATTGAAACCGGAAAAGAAGTTATCCAAAAATTAGGCACAGCGCATCATTTTGAAGTAGATACCACCGAAAATGCTGATCTGTTTACAGAAGATAACCTTAAAAAATATGCCGCTGTTATTTTTCTAAATACAACAGGCGATGTTTTAGATAATAAACAACAGGTAGCTTTCGAGAGATATATCCAGGCAGGCGGAGGTTATGTAGGCATACATGCTGCAACCGATACTGAATACGATTGGCCTTGGTATGGTAAATTGGCTGGCGCCTATTTCATCAGTCATCCAGCTGTTCAGGAAGCTAAATTTATTGTTAAAGATAAAAAACATCCAGCCACTAAATTCCTTACTGATTCGATATGGATGAGAAAGGATGAACTATATAACTTTAAGGATATCAATCCAGATATTAAAGTGCTGATCACCTTAGACGAGAAATCGTATACTGGTGGTAAAAATGGCGATTTCCATCCTTTTAGCTGGTACCACAATTTTGATGGCGGAAGAGCTTTCTACACTTGTATGGGCCATACTAAAGAAGGCTGGGCTGATGATAAATTTCAGAACCATTTATGGGGCGGTATTGAATATGCCATTGGCAACCAAAAGAAATTAGATTACAGCAAAGCGCATTCAAAATTATAAGAATAAGGTTGAGCTTACCAGAATAATTAGCCAGTGCGCTCAACCTTTAATTCATACCTAATAAAACAACTGCGAAAGTACATTGCTTGCACTAGGCGCTGCAGGTTTTAAAGAAGTAAACTTTGCCAATTGTGCTACGGTTAAAGCGGTTCCCAGTTTCGATTTCAATCCAGAAAACAATTTACCAAATTTGCTTTGATAAGCAGCAGGATCTGTTTTTTGAGTAGCCATAATTGTTGCTTTCTGCACCAGAAAATCTTTCACAATTGTAGTTACAGTTGGTTTTTGAGCCGGAGTTAAACTTAAGGAAGGGCTAAGTTTACCAATAATGCCCGAGGTTAAACTTGACACATCGAAACCCGTGCTTGCTGCTGCTGCAGATCCAACTTTACTTAAAATACTTTGTGCATTAGATGCAAAGTTCAGGCCCAATATGAAGGCAGATAAAATCAATATTTTTTTCATTTCAACAGTTATATATTTAACTAAGATAAACAATTTACACCTTTTAGGAATGAATATTTTATGAAGTTCTGACTTTTTTCAGGTTAGTCAAATAAATATAATTCAGCATACAGAAAGAAGCTACAGCCCCAAAAGTATGCCATAAAAAGTGCGTACCTATTGCAAACACATCCCATTTATCGGCAATACGGAAAGTTAGTGCGAATATGAAAGCAATTAGGGCAAAGCCAACCCATTTGCCATTTTTCCACTCCGTTTTGATTAAATAGCCAAATACCGGAAATAAAACCAGCGCGGCCATAAAAGCATAATTGATATTGATGAAAATCTGAAAATCGCCATTATTAAAAAGCTTTCGGACATAAAATTGAAAGAAAGCATATACCGCTACAATTAAAACAGCAAAATACCATTTGGTTAGTTTAGAAAGAAAGTAGACACCAGCCGAAAGGCACAGAAGCATAATCGGCATCCAATCCATCATGATAAAGATTGGCCACCGCCTTAGCCCATGGTAAGTAGTCCCTCCTATTCCGCCTATATAAAGTAAAACCAAGACAATGGTTAGAAAGGTATGCTGTTTAAAATTACCCCAAATTTTTATTGTCCAATACACTGCAATAGCTAAAAAGAAGCAACTTGTTATGGTATTAAATGGTTCAGGAAAAAGCTGACTAAGGTTAGTTTCTGTATATATTGTCCCTCCATCGGGAGGGGTCTGGATAAAAGCGTTCATAAATAATTAACGTAAACTGAAATTAAATGTTTGATGAATCCATGTAACGATCAAGATGTAAAAATAATTTCGTGTTTACATTTTCAGGAGGTTAAATATTGGTTAACTCTTACCTTACCAATGGGAATTATTTGTACTTTAGTTTTATCTAAGCTATACTATTATGAAACGGTTATTGATTCTTTTTTTGCTTCTTTCGTCGGCTATTTATGCCCAAACACCTCCTCAACCTTATGGTGCATTACCATCAAACAGGCAGTTGGCCTGGCATGATATCGAGGTTTATGGTTTAATCCATTTTACACCAACTACCTTCGAAAATAAAGAGTGGGGCTATGGTGATGCTGACTCGAAAACATTCAACCCGACAGATTTTAATGCTGAGCAGATCGTTAAAGCCGCTAAAGCAGGTGGTTTGAAAGGGATTATTTTAGTAGCCAAACACCATGATGGATTTGCTTTATGGCCAACTAAAACGACTGAATATAATATCAGTAAAAGTCCGTTCAGAGGGGGAAAGGGAAATTTAGTTAAAGAAGTAGAACAGGCTGTACGTAAAAACGGTTTAAAATTTGGCGTTTATTGCTCACCATGGGACAGGAACAATCCGCTTTATGGAACAGATAAATATCTTTCCATTTACCAGGCCCAGTTAAAAGAACTTTACAGCAATTTTGGCGAACTTTTTATGAGCTGGCATGATGGCGCTAATGGTGGCGATGGCTATTATGGCGGCGCTAAAGAAAAACGCGCTATAGATAACACTACCTATTACGATTGGAAAAACACCTGGGCTATTACCCGTAAAATGCAACCAATGGCCAATATTTTTAGCGATATCGGTTTAGATATCCGCTGGGTAGGTAATGAGGATGGACATGCTGCACCAACCTCTTGGGCAACTTTCACTCCGATGGCCCCGGATGGAAAAAGTGTAGCCGTGCCTGGGCAGGCAAATTATCCGCAAAGTCCTGAAGGAATACGAAATGGTAAATTCTGGATGCCGGCAGAATGCGATGTTCCTTTAAGAAAAGGATGGTTTTACCATGCCAACGAAAAACCTAAAACCCCAGAAACTTTATTCGATCTGTATTTAAAAAGTGTTGGCCGTGGTGCAGGTTTAGATCTTGGTTTAGCACCCGATACCCGCGGTCAACTTCATGATGATGACGTTGCGGCACTGAAAACTTTTGGCAATATGGTTAAACATACTTTCGAGAATAACCTGGCCAAAAATGCATCGATTAAAGCAAGCAATAGCAGAGGCAAAAAGTACGATGTTACTGCCCTGCTTGATGGAAAAAGGGAGAGTTACTGGGCTACTCAGGACGATATCCATCAGGCAAGTTTAGAACTAGATTTAAAAGCAGCCAAAACCTTTGATATCATTAGCCTACAAGAGTATATTCCGTTGGGTCAGCGAATCGAGGCTTACACCATCGAGGTATTTGAAAACAATGCCTGGAAAAAAGTTTATGATGGCACGAGCATTGGTGCAAAACGTTTAATTAAATTAGATAGTCAGGTTACCACTAATAAAGTAAAAATAAATATTACAAAATCTCCGGTTTGTATTACACTGAGTGAAATTGGGTTATATAAAAAAGCTGGATAAGTTAATCTATTTGTAAAGTATCTCGAATACACTTCCTAACGCAGTAGAAGTTTCTTTACTGTAACGATAAGTGCTATCGGCCTTGATGTCTCTGTACATGAGCATCACGGCCCGATAGGATGCTTTACTCAGTTTTATTTTTTCATTGCGTTCTTTAACATCCTCAGGTCTTAAATTTAAAGCCTGCATCTGTTTAATCACGACCAAATTTCTTTCGGTAGGAATAATACCATCTTGTTTGATGTAAGCTAATTTAACATCTTTTGGCAAAGAAATTTTCAAGTTCATAATACCATTAAGCGATCGCAAATTACCATTAAAAGTATCGCTTAATTTGCGGTATTCTTCAGTGCCGTATTTTGGATTAAAGTAAATTACCCCACTAAAGAACATCAGGAATAAAAGGATCGAAACGGCATATCTTGTCCAGGTTTTAACTTCGAATGTTTTGTCCCATTTATAATTAAGGAGATAAGCAAAAATAAATCCAGATACAAAACCGCCTATATGCGCGGCATTATCTACCCTTTGGCCAAAAGCACCGTTCACCAGTACCAGTAAGGAAACAATCAATGTACTTACCAACAATGCTTTGGTGGCTTTTGGTTCGAAAGTTTTGGTAAGCAGAAGCGCAATAAAAGCACCATACAAGCCCATAATGGCTCCAGACGCACCCATCATAACCCCCTCTTGGTGAAAAATCAAACTCAACAGCCCTCCACAAATACCGCTAACCAAATAGATAAATAGATATTTTTTCCAGCCCAGTTTATTCTCGATCATTAAACCAAGGTAAACCAGGGCATACATATTAAAAAACAAATGCGACTTAGACCCATGAATAAACTGATAGCTAATTAAACGCCAATATTCGCCGCCCAACACGAGATTACGCTGATTAACCCCAAAATTTAACGCTATCTTTTTTAGTTCTTCTATAAAATCGGGATCATAACTGCTTCCATTTCTTACAAACTGATACCTCAGGTACACTATCGAGAAAAGAACAAGTGCTATGTAGTAAAAGATATTTAGAAGTACCAAAATTGGCGTAGCCGTATAGCCTTTTTGAGGAAAAAACAGGAACAGCACATTTTTGATCTTGTTTTTTGTTGCTAAAGGCGCTTTCTCAAAATACTGATCATCCTGAGTTGCAATAAACTGGTGAAACTTCTGTAAACTTTCTTCCCAAACATCTTTGAGGTGAAACTCTACATATTCGAACTCGTGAAAAAACTTATCGAGGTTTGCATCATTTTTACCGTAATCATTGAAAAGCATTTGAATACCTACACACTCACTTTTTACTACAGCGAAATTCCCATGGATACGGATAGATATTTCCTCGCTATACGATTGGAAGGATATTGGCGTGTAAGCAATTAGCCCACTTTCTGATACGTGACTAAGGCTCCAACCGAGATTTTCGATGGCCTGCCTGGCAATGATTAGATATTTATCTGCCGGAAAATCGGCTAAAGGAATAAATTTTTCAATTTTAGGCGAGTACCCCCAACTGATTAACATAGCGCGTTATATTTTTTTCGCTACTAAGATAATATAAGGTGATAGATTTTTGCTTTCGAATGGAATAATCTTTGTAAATACTTTTCCAGTCAGCCAAACTGCCTTTTTAAATAGGCGAACGCCTGCAGATTTCTGACTTTCATTTTCCAACCACACACTAAAACGACCAAAATAACCCGATTTTACTTCTTTAAGTCCGGCTTGCTCGCAGATCGACTTTAACAGTGCCGGATCCATGCTATTGATATTGTGTTTATCGTAATTTTCTCTATCGAAATTCTTTTGGAACCAGCCGTTTACCGCCTTAAAATTTGGTAGCGTGATAAACAAGGTGCCGCCCGGTTTTACAAAAGCAATGTGGCGGTTAATAATATCTGCAGTATCGTTAAAATGCTCAATTAAACCGCAGCTTAGCACAAGATCATACTGCTTTTCAGGTGTGTAATTAAAAAGATCGGTTTCGATAATGTGAATATCCTTTTCGGTTAAGCCGTTCTTTTCCAAAAGCTCGTTTACAACCGGTGGATGAACAAAATAATCGAGCAGGGTAACATCAAGCTGAAAATATTTTTTTAGGAATACGGCATAATAACCAGGGAAACCACCCAATTCGATAGCAGTTTTAACATTATCTTTCTGAATAACATCTGCCAGTTGCTGATGAAATAAATAATTTGAAGGTAACTGAACCGCTAGTCCTTTTTTACTTTCCCAATAATTTACCCAAAAAGCCCTGTCGGTTAATAAATTTGCCATGTTTTAAATAATTCCAACCTCAAAGAAACGGAAAGTATATTAAAGTTGAAAGGTTTGCCTTGCTGGATTGCCCAAATTGTTGTTATTGTTTGGTAGTGAATAGAAGCAAAGTTGTTTTATTGCAAGAACTGTTACAATATAACAGTCCAGCAATAAAACAATCCTTTACAATTTGAATGGTTAACTAGCCTTATTTCAAATCTTTCAAGATCTCTGCTACTGCTTTTTCTAGTTGAGGATCTTTATTTGCCAGGCGGTCTTCAAAAGTATTTTTAACGAAGATATCTGGCTTAACACCCTCCTTTTCAATATTCTTGCCATCCATAGTATAACAACCCCACGATGGCAAACGGTAAGAAGAACCATCAACCAAACCTTTAGCTGAAGTAAAAATAATCCATCGATAGGTTTCTGTACCGATAATCTTACCCAATTTTAATTGTTTAAAACCTGCAGCAGTCATTTCAGCATCACTTAGAGATTGCTCGTTAATCAGCAATACAATCGGCTTTACTGCAGGGCCAAAATTACTTTGCGGGGCCATTTTACCACCGCGGTATTTCCATTGTAAATAAGGGCGCTGAGAAAGAAATTTCAGTACATCATCATGCACGTTCCCTCCGGTATTGTAACGTAGATCGAGAATAATGGCTTCCTTATTTTCTTCTTGTGCAACCATATCCAAAAGGAAAGTCTCCAACTCGCCACCACCCATGTTCTTCATATAAGAATAAGCAATCCGGTTGTTGCTCCATTTATCTACATTTTTATGGTTTTGACTAATCCACTCATCGTAAAGGTTTCCGCGCAAAGTACCAGAACTTTCAGGATGTACATTTACATAAACATCTTTTCCATTGCGTTTAAAGGTTAAAGTGATTTCTTTATCCAGCGATGGCTTACTAAAATAATAATCGCGGTCTATTTTTTCATCTACCTTAACACCGTTTACTTCAGTCAAAATATCTCCTGCCAAAATATTAGTTCCGGTGTGTGCAGCATTGCTTTTAGCGGCAATACGTTCAACTTTTAAAGGGTTTTCATTATCGAAGATAATCCCCGTTTCATTAGTGATGTAAGTAAGGTTTTTACGTTCCTCTGCCCCTGAGCTATTAAAGCCCATGTGCGAAGAATTCAGTTCGCCCAGCATATCATTCAATAAAATCCTCAGATCACTCCGGTTATTTACATAAGGCAGATAAGCCGCATAACGCGTTCTCATTTTATCCCAATCTACGCCATGAAATTTTTCATCGTAAAAATTTTCATCTAAACCTACCCAGGTTTCGTAAAACATCTGATTAAACTCAGCATTTAGATTTCTGGTAAATTTATAACCATGGTCTACCCGATCAAGTTTATTCCCTTCTAAGGTATATTTATTGATTACACCTCTCGATAAAACGAAAAATTTATCCCCAGCCGAAATGATGGAGTAATCACCCCCATCAGCAACTTTTTCAGTTTTATTGGCTTCAAAAGGTTCGATAGTGGTGCGATAAAGACCTGGTGCACCACCTTCATGGTTAGATGAATAAAAAACATAGGTTTTATCGCCTTTAGCATAAGCATCTGTTCCGTACTGGCCGCCAAACGAAGGACCAACCAATTCTATTCTATCCAAGATATCTTGAGTATTAATGGTAATTACGTTAGCGGGTTTAGGTGTAGGCTTAACTTCGGTTTTCTTTTTAGCCGTATCGGTTTTTGCTTTTTTATCATTTTTATTTTCGGGTGCAGGTTTAACATCGGTTGGTGCGGGTTTGCTTTCTTTAAACAGATCATCGAACTTATCTGAACGGTAGGGCTCATCGTAATCATTCAACGCCATTCGATAAATGTGCGCGTTCGACATGCCGGTTGGATAAGATGGCTTGGTACGGGCGCTGGTAAAGAAAATATATTTCCCATCTGGCGACCATGCCGGACCCGTTTCGGTAACACCTGTATTGGTTAAGTTAATGGTTTTATTGTTTTTAATGTGATGTACCATGATATCCTGCTCGAAATTCCGGTAAACAGTGAAAAGCACATATTCGTCATTTGGCGAAAAACTTGGTGCCGAGCTCTGTATGGCCCAAAACTCGTCAGTCACTAAAGTTTTAGCATCGAAGGTTTTAAGATCCATTAGTTTAAGTTCGTTTCTGCCACTCAGATACACGGCCATCGTTTTGGTTTTATTTAAAGTGATATCCCGTACGTTTGCTTTCTCTTTAGTGAGCTGTTTTATTGAGCCTTTACCATCGCCGGTAATGGTAAACCAGTTTTGATAGCCATTAGCTGTTTGACTAAACAGGATGGTTTTGTTATCAGCCAACCATTTACATTCTAGCGCCCTTTCCCCGCTGTTGGTAATCTTACGGATAAATTTTCCATCGGCATCGCTTACAAATACGTCCCCTCGCGAGATAAATGCCATCTTTTTACCATCAGTAGAAACATCAAATGCCGAAATATTACCTCGCACATCGTACTCTTGCTCTTTACTCAATACTTGATTGCGCGAGGTATTAATATTGATTTTCTCTGTTTTCTTAGAAGCTACATCGTAGGTGTACAATTGATAATCTTTCTCAAACACAACCGTTGTTCCATTAGCCGAAACAAAAGGGCGTTTAATGGAAGTATCAAAATTGGTCAGGCTTGTTTTCTTGCCACCTATAAAAGTGTAGAGATTGTATTCCTCATTGCCTTCATCCGATACGAAAAAGATATTTCCTTTTTGATCAACACTCGTCCAGAAATCTTTCCCAATGTAATCGGTATAGCGTTTATAACTTTTCGATTTTGGATTGTACGACTGGATATCGGGATTATAGGCCCCTTTGTAATGTTTACGGTTTGCAAAGCGGTAACTCTCCCATGTATCGTTAAAAAACAGTTCCCCATTTGGCGATTCGGCAATGTGGTGTGTAGTGTTGAAATAATTATCGAATAAACGAACAGCCGTACCGCCGTTTACACTTACCTTATAACTCGAAAAAGAATTGTACCGACCAGATGTAAAATAAATTGTTTTCGAATCCCAACTCCAGTTGTCCACTTCATCCGCAGCATCGTTAAAAGTTAATTGTTTAATGTCGCCACCTGTTAGAGGCATCACATAAACATCATAATTACCAAATTGATTAGAAGAAAAAGCCATCCATTTTCCATCGGGAGATATTTTCGGATTGATTTCTTCACCTTGCATGGCGGTAACTCTCGAAGCTACACCTCCTTTTACCGGTACTTTCCAGATATCACCATCATAGCTAAATACTATTGTTTGTGCATCTGGCGTTAAAGCAGGGTATGCTGCAAAATAAGTTTGGCTGTAGGCTAAGGAATAAATGGGCAACAAAAAAGCTAATGTTGCTAGCGATTTCAACAGGGATTTGATCATGATTTATTTTGTTTGGCTTTTGATGCCTCAAAATACGCAACAGATTTTATATTCGTAAACAATAAAATGTATTTTTGATTGATTTGAAAGTAGTACACCTAAATACCTACGATGGAAATGGCGGAGCAGGACGTGCCTGTTTGCGCTTAAGTGACGCATTAAACGCTAGTGGAATCGATTCGAAAGTATTGGTTTACTATAAATTTGGTCAAAATCCTAAGATTGATACCTTTAGCAAATCACCTTTGCAGAAAGCCAAAGCCATTTATAACATCTTATCAGAAAGATATTTTGCCAAATGGCTCAGTAAATCTGTAAAAACGCCATTTAGTTTGCAGTGGTTTGGCCGTTCGGTTATAAACCACCCAGATGTTAAAAATGCTGATATTATCCATCTGCATTGGGTAAACCATGGCTTCTTAAACCCCAAGTTTTTAGCGCAGCTTGATGAACTGGAAAAACCGATTGTGTGGACTTTTCACGATAGCAATGCTTTTACCGGCGGATGCCACGTGCGCTATGGATGCGAAAACTTTCATCAACAATGTGGCAATTGCCCGATTTTGAAAATCAGCGGTAAAAATGATATTTCGCACAAAACCTGGGTGCGCAAGCAGAAAGCTTACACTGAATTAAATTTCCATATTGTAGCGCCTAGCAAATGGATGGCGGCTTCGGTAAAGTTCAGCAGTTTGTTGGGCACAAGAAAAACTACAGTTATCCCGAATACAATAGAAACGAAAATTTTCAAGCCCTATGTTAAATCAGAAGCTAAGAAAATCCTGAAGATTAATCCAGATAAATTTGTTTTGATGAGCGGATTTATGCCTTCAAAAAACGACAAGCATAAAGGGACTCCCTATTTAATCGAAGCGCTGGAAATTTTGTCGCGTAGGGCAGGAATACAGAAAGAAAATATTGAGTTGGTTATTTTTGGAAATAAGGAGAATGCCGAAATGCCTGAGTTTCCTTTCAAAACCACTTTTTTAGGCACAATTAACAAAGATGATCACCTAGCAAAATGTTATTCTGCTGCAGATGCATTTATTACACCCTCGCTGGAGGATAATCTACCCAATACCGTGATGGAAAGTTTATCGTGCGCTACCCCTGTTGTTGCTTTTACTACCGGTGGGATTCCGGACATGGTTAAACACATGCAAAATGGCTACCTGGCCGAATATCAGAATGCGGAAGATTTGGCAAACGGCATAGAGTGGCTTTACCATCGCCCAAATAAAGAAGAAATCCAAAAAGCAGCCAGGTTAAGTATTTTAACCGATTTCTCGGAAGAAGTAATTGCCGCAGAACATATCCATCTTTACGAAACATTGATTGATTTACAACCGAAATAACGCCACATTTTAATAAAATTTTACAGTTCTATTTGCAATTTGGTTGGCAAAATCTCATTTTCTTTTCTACAAATAAAAATTTGATCAATCTTTATTAAATTTATACCGATCCAAAAATCCAACTCTTGCCAAAGCTAACAATCATCACCATTGTATATAATAACGTTCGCGATATCGAACGTACCATCCATTCTATTCTTAATCAGACCTATAAAAAAATTGAATATATTGTAATAGACGGCGCATCAACCGATGGCACTTTGCAGGTTGTTGAGCGTTATAAAGATCAGATTACAAAAATTGTATCAGAACCTGATAAAGGCATTTACGATGCCATGAACAAAGGTTTAGCATTAGCAACAGGCGATTATGTTTTATTTATGAACTCGGGTGATGAGATTTATGATGAACAAACAGTAGAAGATGTTTTTGCCTCTGCCCCCGGTGCCGACATTTATTACGGCGAAACTGAAATGTACAATGACAACTGGGAAAATTTAGGCCGAAGAAGGCATGAAGCACCAGAAGAATTCGACTGGACGAGTTTTAAATATGGCATGAACATCAGCCACCAGGCCATTTATATCCGCCGCAGTATTGTTACGCCATACGATTTAACCTATAAGTACAGTTCAGATATTGATTGGATCATCAAAGCGGCAAAAAAGGCATCTAATATTGTTAATGTTCACCGTTACGTTGCCAAATACCTGGTTGGTGGCATGAGCAAGAAAAAGCATCGCGAAAGCTTAAAAGAACGTTTTAAAATTTTCACTAAGTATTATGGCTTAATACCGAATATCTTTAATCATATTATCATTGCAGGTAACCTGGCTTTATATTTTGTTAAGCACCGTAGAACGAACGATTAGCTTATGAATGAAGAAATTAACGAGCTACTTTCTATCTATGAACAGGAAAAAAAATTAATCGAGTCTATAATCGAAGAAGATGGATTGATAGTGATTATAAAGCAATTCGCTTAAATTCTAAAAATCTCAATAGGATACAGCGCCAGATTGAACTGATTAAATCATTAATTGATCCATATACGCAAGAAAAAGAACGATTAAAAAGGACAATCGATTTTTTCGTTAAAAAAAGTGAGCAGGAAGAATCTGATGAGTACAGAACCCAGATGCTTGCTCAGATTGATCGTAAATTAGACCAACTAAATAGTTATAAACTAGGTTATTTTAACGATGGGCAAGAGTTTGATGATGCCATATTTGATTTGGTAGAACAGAAGAATGCAGGATTTATTTTCAACTTAAAAAAAGAAAATAAATTGGCCATATTGTTTAAACGCACGGATAAGGAAATTTTATTATCAGTTACCAATATAAAAAAGCTTAAAAAACAGCACATTTTAGATAAAACCGCTAGGGCTGTACTTAAATCAATCGGTTTTAAAGAGGAAAAACGCGATGATTCACTAGTTTTCACTTATGGTTTGGATAATTTTAAAGATGCTATTTTTATTAAAACTATAGTGAGCAGAGTGATTTTTGATGCATTTCATTTTCAAAACTTAGACAATAAAACAACCATTGAGATTTTTTAGTAATCTCAAATTTCTAAAAACAATAATTTTTCCCAACTGTCTTTAATATATCACCTATTAAAAATTTAAAGATTATGGGACAATTAAGTAACCGCATCATTGCTGTACTTTCAGAAAGCGGATTTGAAGAAGTAGAATTAACCGAACCAGTTAAAAGGTTAAAAGAAGAGGGCGCAACCGTTCACATTATCTCCTCAAAAAGTGGAAAAATAAAAGCCTGGAATCACGATCACTGGTCGATAGAAGTTGATGTAGATAAAACCATATCGGAAGCAAATGCTGATGATTATAACGGATTACTTTTACCAGGCGGCGTAATAAATCCAGATCAGTTACGTATTAACGAAGATGCATTGGTTTTTGTAAAATCATTTTTTGCCGACGGGAAACCTGTTGCCGCCATTTGCCATGGTCCACAAACGCTGATTAATGCCGATGTGGTACAGGGCAGAAAATTAACTTCAGTAAAAAACATTTCGCAGGATTTAATTAATGCCGGAGCTATCTGGTCAGACGAGGAAGTAGTAGTTGACCAAGGCTTGGTTACCAGCCGTACGCCAAAAGATCTACCCGCTTTTAACGATAAAATTGTAGAAGAATTTGCTGAAGGTGTTCACGAAGGGCAGCATGCCTAAAAACTTTCGACGCTCTTTCTAGATTCACTCAAAAACGGTAGGCAATTTGCCTACCGTTTTTATTTATTTGGTGGCGCCAGATGTTTACCATCTGACGCCACTTATAGCTTAACCTGCCTAATAATATTTTTGATATTCAATTCAATAATATCCGTCATGGTTTTGCACTGTAGATAATTCACATCCTTAAAATAATCGCTCATACCCTGTTTCAGCAAGGCGATATTTTCGGGTGTGGTTAATTCTTCTTTGTTCGAAACATCACGAAGATCGGTTAAGCGATGACGTTCGCTCCTTACGCGATGTACAATTGACGACCGTTCCTCCTGCTGATATTGCAGTACGGTTTTCTCCGTTAATTGCTCCATGCTCATTTTTACATAAGGCAGATTCTCTTTAAAAAACTGAGGTAGATAAACTTTTAAATTGCCTTCGTAAAACTGTTGATCAAAATCTATAGCGCGGATACGAAACTGGATATCATCAAAATCGGGTGTAATCTGTACCACAAAATTATAGGCACGCATATCTCCCAAAAGCATAATCAAACAGCGTTCATTAAACTTCACAAACTCTTTTGCTATACGGGTAGGGTTAAATTCTGGTGTATATAACTGTCCTTTTGTAAAAACATCACCAGGAATCCCTGCAATGTGTTCTTCTACCAGGGTATCGCCATCTACCAGGTAATTTACCTGATTCGGCGAAAGGATTTCTTCCATTTCTAAACCGTAAATTCGAGAGGCATCCGCTTTTTTAATGTAGAAGTAATCGTAAACATCATTTAAACGGTTTACAATACGGATGCGAAAGGGATGGGTATTTCCGAAGGTGCAATATTCTATTTTATCGATGTACTTATGTTCAACAATACGCAGGTTACCCGATGCTTTAAGATTTGCATAAATTTCTTTTAAACCATCATGCAATGTTTCAATTAAATCCTGTGCATATATCGGGCCTTCCCAAAGAGAATCTTTACCAAACTTATCCATTAACGGGAAAGCTTCATTAAACTGCATTAAATCGTTATAACCAATGGGTAATTTCGCTTCGCGTTGGTAAGTGCGCAAATATTTCTGCAAAGCAGGTGTAACCGGAAAAATCGGCTTCTTTTTTGAAATTTTTACATCGTTATTTTCCATGTAGAGGCAATGTACTATTTAAAAATTTAACCGCAAAGGCCGCTAAGTTTTACGCGAAGAAGGCATGGAAAAATCCTTAACGTTCTCTGCGCTCCTTTTTCTTTGCGAACTTTGCGGTTAAGACTTCGGATAACTGAATGGCAATCCACTCAAATACCTACTGATTTTTCGATAGGGATAATTCCCTGCACCGTGATCGGCAAACTGCACAATAATGGTATTTGTTTTCGGATCTATATACAACCTTTGGCCAAGCATACCCTCTGCCGCATAATCGCCGTGATCTCCTTCTTGCGGAATCCACCAAAGGTAATGATGTGCAGATTTTTGCCAGCCTTTTGCTGATGCAGGAGTTTCGTTACCAATGTTGATCGATTGATTTACCCAGTTTTCAGGAACAACCTGATTTCCATTGTACCTACCTTTATTTAAATACAGGCGGCCTATTTTAGCTAAATCTATCGCCGTTACCTGAAAACGACTGGCAGTATTGGTTAAGCCATTTACCTGATCCAGGCCCCAGGTTGAGTTATATTCGGCTCCGATCTGTTTCCATACATGGCTTTCGAAATACTTGGCCACCGATTTGCCGCTCGCCTTTTTTAGAACCCAGCCCAATAAAATCGGATCGATGCTTTTGTACACCCAAACCGTACCAGGTTTGTTAACTAATTTTACTTTCATCAATTGGGCCTGCATATCATCAGTATAATAATATTTGGCTTCGTCAGAAAAAAAAGCTTTTATAATCCCGCCCAAAGCATCCTGAAACTCGAGTCCCGATTTCATATCCAACAGGTTTTTTAAAGTAATCTGCTCAAAAGCCGGATTCGATTTTAATTCAGGGATATATCTTGTTACCTTATCATTCAGACTTTTAATACTACCATCGGCCAGTGCCTGGCCGATCATAATAGAAATCATACTTTTTGCTCCCGAAAACATGGTACTTAAAGTGCTATCGCAATATCCTTTATCATATCTTTCGTACAGTACACTATCATTCCTGATCACGATAAAGGCATTGATCTGCCCGTTTTTTAAATAAGTCTTTAATGGAATCAACCGGTTATTTCCATCCTGTACATGCAAAGTATCCAAATCATTGCGTGGTTTTGCTCCCCTGACAAAATGAAAGGCAGAATCACTCTTGTGAGAAACTTCTTGCGGAAAAATTTTATAGGTTTCGGCATCTGGTGTCCTATATTTTAATACATTTAAGAGGTACGGTTTCCAAAGAAATAAGGCAAACAATGATAAAAAGAATGCATAGATCAGCAGCAGTAATATTTTTTTGAACGTTTTCATTTACAGGCACAATATTCACAAATATAAATATTATGCCTGTTTTAACATTTCATTTCCAATAAAAGCAGTTTCCGTTTTTGGTTTGTATTTCCATCTTTTATGGCTCCACAACCAATATTCCGGTTTCTCTTTAATCATCTGTTCCAAAAAGCGGGTGTGCAGTTCGGTAATTTCAAACTCAGTGGTTTCAGCCGGGTTTAAACATAATGGAACACAATCTACATTATAAAAACCCCGCTTAAGTACATTTATCTTAAAATAAAATATCGGTTGACCGGTACGTTTAGCAATTTTTTCTATCCCTAATTGTACCGAACTGGGCTGATGCAAAAAAGTAGTCCAATAATGCGATTCATCTTTAGAAGGTGCCTGGTCGTTACCAAAACTAAAGATGCTGGGTTTACCTTTACTGGCTTGCAAAGCACGCATGGTCTGCCGCATGGCAATAAGCTTATTGCCAAATCTGCTTCTTACTTTTTTAAACCAGTTATCGAATATCGGGTTGGTTAAGGGTTTGTAAATAGGATAATGATCTGCCTGAAAATTGAGTCCGATGCCCAGCGTCCCCCATTCCCAGTTACCATAATGTGCCGAACAGATCAATACGCTTTCGCCACGGTCTAAATAGGCCTGAACCTGAGCTTTATTTTTAAAAATGAAACGTTTTTCTATTTCTTCCTTTGAGATCCCGTTCATTTTTACAATCTCAAATATCAGCGAAGCTAGGTAGCGGTAAAAACGTTTTTCGATAAGAATGATTTCATTTAACGATTTACCAGGAAGGGCATTTAAGAGGTTTTCCCTCACCACTTTCCTACGGTAGCCGAAAACAAAATAAAGCAGTAGATAAGCTCCATCGGCCAGAATGTATAAAACAGATAGTGGAAACAGAGATAATACGCCTAAAAAAAATATTCCCAAATGGGAAATCCCCTTTTTAATCATACCAGAATTAGTTGAATTGCTAAATTAAAAAGCAACGCAAAGAATTATGCCACAAAAATGTTAGATTTTAATTTATAGACGCAAAAAAGCTTAAACTATGGCATCCATGATATCCTGATCCCTTACCACGACTTTCTGAACTTTCTGCTCTGGTTTATATTTCCACCTGCGGTGACTCCACAACCAGTAAGCCGGTGCTTCTTTAATCATATCTTCCAAAAAGTGTGTATGCATTTCGGTGATTTCAAATTCGGCAGTTTCAGCAGGATTTAAACAAATCGGCACACAATCTACTTCGTAATATCCTCTTTTTAAATAATTTATTTTAAGGTAAAACACCGGGCGATTTGTTTTTCTGGCGATTTTCTCAACTCCTAACTGGATGGAAGATTCTTGATTTAAAAAAGTTGTCCAATAGTTCGATTCATCCTTCGAAGGTGCCTGATCGCTTCCAAAAGTAAACATCGTCGGTTTATTTTTGCTCGATTGGATAGCCCTTAAGGTTTGACGCATTGACACCATACGGTTGCCAAATTTGCTTCTCATGGTCAAAAACCAATTATCAAAAGCTTCGCTGCTCAACGGTTTATAAATAGGGTAATGTTCGCCCGAAAAGTTTAAACCAATGGCCATGCACACCCATTCATAATTGCCATAATGTGATGAGCAGAAAAGTACACTTTCATTATTTTTGAGATAAGCTTCTACCAGATCGGTATTTTTAAACTTTACCCTTTTGTTTAATTCCTTTTTAGAAATGCTTTTCATTTTGATCACTTCAATAAAAAGTGAAGACAAAAATTTATAAAAACGCTTTTCTATATCATTAATTTCTGAGGTACTTTTTTCGGGAAACGCATTAACCAAGTTTTCTTTAACTACTTTTCTGCGGTAGCCGAAAACATAAAATATTAATACATAAAAAGCATCTGCCAATCTGTATAAGATAAATAGCGGCAACAGAGAGAGCACATTTAATAAAAATATACCCACCTTGGATAACCCTTTATTAATCATGATTGGGACGATTAGTTTGCTTTTGAAAATGCAAAATTAAAAGTCACGAGAACATCAACTGCCATACAATTGTTAATTTTTTATTCCTAAAGGTTTTATGAAAAATTTATGACAAAATTATCTTAACAGCCAACAATTCATTTTGACCTACAACTCGCTACCCGAAAGATTTACCTAGTAAAAACGCTTTATTAAGCCACTTTAAACGTTGGTTTTCGGTAGAATTTTTAACAATGCCTATATAGCTAACTTTAACAGGTTTTACACCACAATACTGCAATACACTTTTCTTTAATTGATTAACACTCGGTCGGCCAAAAAACAGGCGATAATACCAGGATGGCTGATCTAATGTGGTAATGATACGCGCTGTTTTTCCTTTTAATAGCTTATCCCACCAAACACTATTTTCACGGTATTGAAAGGTAATTCCGGGTAGAAACAAACGATCGATAAAACCTTTCATTATGGCTGGCATACCTCCCCACCATACGGGGTGAATCCAAACCAAATGATCAGCAGTTTTGATTTTTTCTAGGGTCAATAACAAATCGGGTTCTAATTCTGTTCTTTGACGATAACCGAAGGCCAGGTTGGGATTAAATACCAATTCGGCAATATGGATTAACGAAACATTTGCACCCGAATCTTTAGCGCCTTTATAATAGGCCTCGGCCAATGCAAAATTGATACTATCTTTATTTGGATGCCCGTTTAGGATTAAAATATTTTTCATGTTGCTTTTATTTACAGCACAAAATTAACCCTGATTTTTTGCTCAACAGGCAGACAAATGTCCTTAAATAATTTCTTTTCTGAGCCGACTTAAGTGCCTTGGGGTAATAGCCAGAAAAGATGCCAGGTATTTTACCGGAATTTTTTTGATATAATCGGGATGGCTTTTAAAAAGTTCAACATAACGTGCCTTAGCAGCATTTTTTTGATACATGAAAACACGTTTCTCCAAATGAAGATATTGCTGTTCAGCTATTATTTTTAACAATTTCAATCCATTTATGCTCGATTCGGCCAAAGCATCTACAACCTCCTTTTTAATAATCAATAAATCTACATCACTCATCGCCTGGATATTCTCAACAGTTGGGTTTCCGGTAATCAGTGAAGAATAGGCCGTCATAAACTGATTGGGAAAAGTGAGGCAGTAGGTATATTCCTCGGCACTGGCAGCGGTATAATAAGAACGCAAAATACCCGATTTAATAAAAGCAACTTCCTCACAAATTTTATTCTCGGTAATAAAGAATTCTCCCTTTTTTAATGTTCTTGGTACTGCATTGACCATAAAGATTTCTATTTCTGCTGGCGAAAGAATATTAAAGGATTGAAGGTAAGTTTGCATGGTAAAAATTTTGCAGGGGCAAGATAAGCAAAACTTAAGGAACCTATTACCCTAACTCCTGGCGTTAACAACTTCAGCGCCCATTTATGATTAAAGTTGCCAACTCCAACAAAGCCATTAAACACAAAAAAGCCCCGATTTTACATCGAGGCTTTAGTGATATGTATTTTAAGTCCCCTGTAGGGGGTATAAGTCTAAGCGAATTGCTTTCCTTTAACTTTACGTTCTTGTTCTGTTAAGAAGATTTTACGTAAACGCATGCTTTGCGGTGTAACCTCGATATACTCATCAGCCTGGATATATTCCATAGCTTCTTCTAAAGAGAATTTAATTGCTGGTGCAATACGTGTGTTATCATCAGTACCAGAAGCACGCATATTGGTTAATGCTTTACCTTTTACTACGTTGACTACTAAATCGTTATCACGGATGTGTTCACCCATAATCTGCCCTTCGTAAACATCAGTTCCCGGATCGATGAAGAAACGGCCTCTATCCTGTAACTTATCAATTGAATAAGCTGTAGTTTGCCCTTTTTCCATTGAAACCAGTACACCGTTTAAACGACCAGGGATCGTACCTTTCCAAGGCTCGTAAGCTTTGAAACGGTGTGCCATAATTGCCTCACCTGCTGTAGCAGTTAAAACGTTGTTACGTAAACCAATGATACCGCGTGCAGGGATTTCGAATTCTAAGTGCTGTAAATCGCCTTTTGGCTCCATAATCAATAACTCACCTTTACGCTGAGTTACCAATTCGATTACTTTACCAGAAACTTCTCCCGGAACATCAACAATTAAAGTTTCAATCGGCTCATGTTTCTTACCATCAATTTCTTTAATGATAACCTGAGGCTGACCTACCTGAATCTCATAACCTTCACGACGCATCGTTTCGATTAATACAGATAAATGGAGAATACCACGACCATAAACTAACCAAGCATCTGGAGAAGCTGTTTCAACAACTTTTAAAGCTAAGTTTTTCTCCATCTCTTTGTACAAACGCTCTTTAATACGCTGAGAGGTTACTAATTTACCTTCTTTACCAAAAAACGGAGAGTTATTAATGGTAAACAACATGTTCATTGTTGGCTCATCAATGCTAATTACCGGTAATTGCTCTGGTGCTTCGAAATCAGCAATAGTATCGCCAATATCAAATCCATCAATACCTACAACAGCACAAATATCACCTGAACTTACTTCTGAGGTACGGATTTTTCCTAAACCTTCGAAAGTATAAAGTTCTTTTACTCTTGATTTTACGATTTTACCATCGCGTTTAATTAAAGTAACCGGTTGGTTTTCTTTAATTGTACCGCGATGTACACGACCGATTGCGATACGACCAACGAAAGATGAATAATCTAACGAAGTGATCTGCATCTGTAATGTACCCTCGTTGATTGGTGCAGGCGGAATGTTTGCCACAACTGCATCTAACAAAGCGAAGATATCAGTAGTTGGTACTTTCCAGTCTGTACTCATCCATCCTTGTTTAGATGAACCATAAATTACAGGGAAATCCAATTGATCTTCAGTTGCTTCAAGGTTAAAGAACAATTCGAAAATCTGCTCATAAACCTCTTCAGGGCGGCAGTTTTCTTTATCCACTTTGTTTACCACCACAATTGGCTTTAAACCCAGTGCCAAAGCTTTTTGCGTTACGAAACGTGTTTGAGGCATTGCACCTTCAAAAGCATCGCAAAGTAAAAGTACACCATCTGCCATTTTCAAAACACGCTCTACCTCACCGCCAAAATCCGCGTGACCAGGAGTGTCAATAATGTTAATTTTTACGTCTTTGTACTGAACAGATACGTTTTTAGATACAATCGTGATACCACGCTCGCGCTCTAAATCGTTGTTATCCAATATCAAATCTCCTGTTTGTTCGTTGTCACGAAAAATAGAACAAGAGTGTAAAATCTTATCAACCAACGTGGTTTTACCGTGGTCAACGTGTGCTATAATAGCTATATTTCTAATCTTTTGCATAAAATGCGCCTCAAATTTGGCGCAAAGATAGTGTTTTGAAATGGATTTTCTACTATATCTGTCACTATTTAATACGATGATAATGTTGCAATTATCTCATTTTTAAACAGAAAGGCAGTATGCTTCTTTTTTCAATCAATTACGGGTTTGAACAAATGTTTAAAAGAAAACATAATCTTTAAATTAGCCACGACAAAATACAACACCAGCCATTTACATGCCTAAAGATGAAAATTGAAACGCACACCATAAACAACATCAATATTGCAGAAATTATTTCTGAAGAAATTATTATTAATGATGCAGCCGATGGATTAGACTTATTGGGGAACCTATATTACCAGGGTTTTGATAAAATCATTATACAAGAACATAATCTTACTTCCGCTTTCTTCGACCTGAAAAACGGAATAGCCGGAGAAATCCTTCAAAAGTTTTCAAATTATCGGGTAAGCCTGGCCATTATTGGCGATTTTAGTCCATATCAAGGTAAAAGCATTAAAGATTTTATTTACGAAAGCAATAAAGGCAAACACATCAATTTTTTAAGTTCGACAGCTGAAGCGCTAACAAAGCTAGCTGAATGAAATTTACATGTTTAACCATTCCTGATAAGAAATTACACCCAGTTCTGGTTTAGCTTCTCCTTCCAAAATGGCAATAAACTCCAGTGCATGCCCATCAGGATCGTTAAAGTAAATAGCCAAAGCGGGCATCCAGGCAAAAACCATGGGTTCGCGATTTCCACTTTTAAGAAAATTATAAGGCTGAAGATTTTTAGATTCAAGAAATTGAACTGATTTGTTCAGCACATCATCCACCTCACAACGGAAAGCAAAATGCCTGATATCGATTTCGTCTTTAGGTTTTTCCCAAATCCCCAACATGGCTTCCTGGGGTTTCCCGATCCAGAAAAAGGCAATTTTGCGTTCTTCTTCGTAATGGCACTGTGTTAAGCCCAATGTATTACTGTAAAAATCGATCGATCTTGCTAGATCTTCGACATAAATATGTGTTTCAAATAATCCTTTTATCATGCTGTTAAGGTAGGAATAACTTGCAACCGCAAAAAATCATGTTTTTCGATACCGCTATCAATAAAATCGATAGTCGAAATTATTTTGCAAATTGGGTTACCCAAAATGGCATTGGTATATTAATTGAAACAACCAGAAAAGAATGAACAAAAGGGTTTTAAAATATACGGGCAGATTTTTAATTATTTTTATCGCATTGCTTGGGATTTACTTCCTAGCTGCTTTTTGTTGCTCACGCATTACCATAAATGCCAATCCTATAAACCCAAAAGAGGTTACCATCTACATCATGACGAACGGTGTGCATACTGATATTGTGGTTCCGGCGGTCAACGCCGAAATAAACTGGACAAAAGAAATCAGTTATCAAAATACGCTGGAAGCCGATAGCACTTATCAATATTTGGCCATGGGTTGGGGCGACAAGAAATTCTACCTCGAAACACCAGAATTTTCAGACCTTAAACTTAGCAATGGGTTAAGGGCCATTTCGGGTTTAAGCACATCTGCCATGCACACCACCTATTACAAAAATATACTGGAAGATGCGAACTGCAAGAAAATTATCATCAGCAAAGCGCAATATCTGCAACTGATCGATTATATTTTAAATAGTTTCAAAAAAGATAAAGCCGGACATCTGATCAATGTTAAATCGAACATCCATTATGATATTGGTGATGCCTTTTACGAAGCAAAAGGAAGTTACAGCATTTTTAAAACCTGTAATACCTGGGCAAATGCCGCACTAAAAGCTTGCGGGCAGCGGAGCTGTTTATGGACGATATTTGATACTGGTATTTTTTTGAAATATGAGTAGCCACACGAACGATCGTCATTCCCAACTCGATTGGGAATCTTAAAGCGCTTGTATTACGATTCCCGCATGCGCGGGAATGACGGCGATACTAATCGATTCTATCACTAAACCTCAAATGCCCAATCTAAAAAGGCTGGCATTACACTTTCCCAGGTCGGAACATCGTGTTTGCCACCAACTTTTTCGTAATAAAAAACATTTTCTGGCCGTTTGTAACCTTTATTTAGAAGTATTTTAACAATATCGATCGTATCGTCTATCGAATCGATGATCATATTTTTGTTCCTGTCGGCCTTTTCGTCTTCCGTTCCGGTCATTAACCAGAATTTCATATCTGGCTTAGTAGAAGTATTTTCCAGTTGTTGATGCATAATACGGTCGGCATCGGTATAACCCTCGGCCAGGTCTTTTTTTCTCCACCAAAATGCTCCTGAAAAAACACCAATAGCATCAAAAGCAGCAGGATTGTTCCAAGCAATATCGAATGCAGATAAACCACCCAGGGAAAAACCAGCAAAACCTACTTTACCAGCTATCGGCATCGCAATTTTCTTTTTAACAAAGGGCAAAAGTTCTTTAATCACGAAATCAGTATATAAACTGGCTTTCGCACCACGTCCTTTAAAATCGGGCACCCCCGCAACACCATACTCCATTAAACGATCTGCTGATGCTTTAATGGCTACTACAACCAACCTATGGTTTCTTTTGCCGTGGTGGGCTTCTTCCAAAATCCGGCTAAAATCCATTCTGGCCACATCCTGCCCATCATTTAATAAAAGAAGCTCTATTTTCTCATTTCCTAAAATACCTTCGGGTGCGTAAATATCTATTTCTACCTCATGCTTTAAATAAGCCGAGGGTATTTTAAAGTTGCTGGTATTAACTTTTACGGATAAAATTGTGGTGTACATCATATTCAAAATCCCCTATCACATGGCTATCGCCTCAGAATTAGGGTGCAAAGGTACAAATCTCCGTAAACTATTAATTATCATAGGTTAATTTTTACAATACGCATTTAATTTGCTTCATTTTACTGCTTAAACAATTCTTTTTGTAGATTTTAATTTATACCTTAAATCATTCAATTTTTATTATGGTTAAAGAAGAACATAAGAAATGGTACAGCCCGAATTTAAGTGGCGAAATCGACATGCTCATCTTTGGTCACGGTGGCATCCCTATCCTACTGTTCCCAACAAGCATGGGTCGATATTTTGAAAACAAGGATTTCAAGTTGATCGATTCTGTTGAGGGTTTTATCAATGAAGGAAAAATTAAGATCTATTGCCCTGATGGCGTTGATAAATTAAGCTGGTACAACAAAAGTATCCATCCTGCCGACAGGGTTAAAAACCACATCTGGTACGACAAGTATTTATTGGAAGAGGTAGCCCCTCTGGCCAGGCACGAAACCGGGCACAGCAAAATTATTACTGCTGGCTGTAGTTTTGGTGGTTATCATGCAGCAAATTTCGCTTTCAGACACCCCTGGTTGGTAAGCCACATGTTTAGTATGAGCGGGGCTTTCGATATTTCTGGCCAGCTAGACGGTTTTTACAATGACGATGTTTATTTCAACAACCCGGTTGATTATCTGCTGAATAACAGTAACCCCGAGCTACATTATATGAAAATTGTTTTGGGCACAACAGACCGTGATATGTGCAGGCCCGATAATGAGCGTTTATCCAATATTTTAAATAAAAAGGGTATCAATCACTGGCTTGATATCAGACAAAATGCAGATCACGATTGGCCCATCTGGAGAGAAATGTTTCCGGATTATATTGCACAGCTTTAGTTTAGTCCTAAGTCGGCGGTCTTAAGTCCCGAGTCAATTTAGGATATAATTTTATCAAACAATTAACCGATTAACCAGTTAAACAATTAAACTCATTACTTACCAATGAAACCATCATGAACAAACAAGTGTAACCAACTACAAAGGCTCATGATCGCTTTATCACGATTGAAAGACAATTAAAACTATGAAAAAAATAGGGATTTTATTTGGACAGGAACGCTCTTTTCCTGAAGCCGTAATCGAAAGAATTAATCAAAAAGCAGAAAAAGGCATTACTGCTGAAGCTGTTAAAATCGATAAGATATTTCAAAATTCGCCGTTGGGTTATTCGGTAATTATCGACCGGATTTCGCAAGATGTACCATTCTATCGCGCCTCATTAAAAAATGCTGCCATTACAGGAACTGCCGTAATCAACAATCCATTTTGGTGGAGCGCCGACGAAAAGTTTTTTAACAATGCCCTGGCCGAACAAATTGGTGTTCCTGTACCCAAAACGGCCTTAATCCCTTCAAGAGAACATCCAACCGGAACAACATCCGAATCTTTTTCTAACCTGGAAATGCCATTAAATTGGGATGCGATTTTCGAGTATGTAGGTTTTCCGGCGTATATGAAACCTTATGATGGTGGAGGCTGGAGAGATGTTTATAAACTTCATGATAAAGAAGATTTTTTTGATAAACACAGCGGCACCCAACAACTGGTAATGCTTTTGCAGGAAGAAATTATTTTCGAAGAATATTTTAGGTGTTATTGTATCGGCGGCAAATATGTGCGTATTATGCAGTACGATCCGCGTAATCCGCATCACTTACGCTATGCAACGGAAGGTAAATCGCCAGATCCGAAATTGCTTAAAACAGTGGAAGAATACACCCTAAAGTTATGCAGATATTTGGGCTACGATTTCAATACTGTTGAATTTGCCGTGCGTAATGGTGTACCTATTGCAATCGATTTCTGTAACCCTGCCCCTGATGCCGACATTAAGAGTGTTGGTCAGGAAAATTTTGATTGGGTAGTAGAAACTACGGCAAATTATGCCATTGAAAGGGCAAAAGCGCAAAAAGACGGACAAGATAATTTAACCTGGGGCGAATATATTAAATCGTCAGTTGGTGGCAAACCGTTAATAGCTAAAACTGCACCAAAAGTGGCTAAAACAGCTACACCAAAGAAAGTTACGGCGACAGAAAAGGTTAAGACTGCAACAACAGAAAAAACAGCTGCAAAACCTAAAAAACCTGCGGCAAAAAAATAACTGGGATTTAATTTTAATCAATAGAAGAATGAACGAATTTACGCTGGGCATAGAAGAAGAATATATGGTAATTGATCCCGTTACCAGAGAGCTCACTTCGCACGAGCAAAAAATTGTAGAAGCCGCCCAAAAAATTCACAAAGACCAGGTTAAAGCAGAAATGCACCAGGCTGTGGTAGAAGTTGGAACCGGTATTTGTAAAACCACCACCGAAGCACGCGAAGAGATTTCTCAACTGCGTTATACGGTTTCGCAGCTAGCCGGAGAGCAGGGCTTAAGAATTGGAGCCGCTGGCACTCACCCTTTCTCGCATTGGGAAAAGCAGTTAATTACAGAACATCCCCGTTATAATGAGATTGTGAACGAACTACAGGAAGCTGCACGTTCTAACCTCATTTTTGGTCTGCATGTACATGTTGGTTTCCAATCGCGCGAACTGGCTATTCACATCGCCAATCAGGTGAGGTATTTTTTACCGCATGTTTTTGCTTTATCAACCAATTCGCCATTCTGGGAATCGCGGAACACGGGTTACAAATCTTTTCGCACTAAAATTTTCGACAAATTTCCACGTACTGGTATCCCTGATATTTTTAATAGCATTGAGGATTACGACAACTATGTAAAACTGCTCATCAAAACCAATTGCATGGATAATGCGAAGAAAATTTGGTGGGATATCCGTGTGCATCCCTTTTTCGATACTGTTGAGTTCCGCATTTGCGATTGCCCGATGTTGATTGATGAAACAATGGCTTTTACTGCATTATTTCAGGCATTATGTGCCAAACTGTACAAACTGCGTTTGCAGAACATGGAGTTTATCAGCTATTCGAGAGCATTAATCAATGAGAATAAATGGCGGGCTGCCCGTTATGGAATTGATGGGAACCTAATCGATTTCGGGAAAGAAATGGAAGTGAACTGCCGCAACCTTATTTTAGAACTGTTAGATTTTGTAGATGATGTGGTGGATGATTTAGGCTGCCGTGATGACATTAATTATGTGCATAAAATATTGGAGCATGGCACAGGCGCAGATAGACAGTTGGCGGTTTACCAACAAACTGGTAACTTTGAGGCGGTGGTAGATTACATTACTACTCAAACACTTATAGGCGCAAAGTAATTTTATAATGGATAAAAGGAGCTTAAAGGTGGCCGTTATTGACATGAATAACGGTGCACCTAATCAGGGTATGCGGGGAATTCAGGAAATTTTATCCCGTTTTAGAAACGAAAACAATATCGATCTAAGCTTTGATATTTTTGATTTAAGGCAAAAAGGAGAAATACCACACATTGGTTATGATGCTTATATTTCTAGTGGTGGCCCAGGCAGCCCTATTGAAAGTAAGGGCGAACAATGGGAAAATGACTTCTTTAATCTCTTAGATCAGATAGAAGCTTTTAACCATAAAAATGACGAAAGAAAAAAGTATGCTTTTTTGATCTGCCACTCCTTCCAATTGGCTTGTAGAAAATATGAGTTGGGTAATGTAACCGAAAGACGGTCGAACGCTTTTGGTATTTTCCCTATAAACTTAACAGAAGAAGGAGAAAAAGACGAAATTTTTAATGGCATTACCAATCCTTTCTTTTCGGTAGACAGCAGAGATTGGCAAGTGATCGAGCCAGATTTTGCTGCTTTCGAGAAAAAAGGCGCAAAATTATTAGCCATTGAAAAAGAGCGTAAACATGTGGATTTAGAACGTTGCATGATGTCGATCCGCTTTTCTGAGGAAATCATCGGTACGCAATTTCATCCAGAAGCTGATCCGGTGGGCATGAAAATGTACTTACTTCAAGAAGAAAAGAAAAAAGCAATCATCGGTCTGCATGGCGAACAAAAATACCTGGATATGTTAAACAGTTTAGATGATCCGGCAAGAATTGTACTTACACAAAGTGTTATCTTACCTAATTTCTTGCAAAAAGCAATTGGGGATCTACAAGCAGTATAAACAAATAGCCGTCATTGCTAGGCACGAAGCAATCTTAATGCTTTAGCGATGGTTCTAGGATTGCTTCGTGCCTAGCAATGACGAAAACTATAAAAACATATGATACCTGCTCAACGCCAAAAATACAATCAACAGTTTACTAGAGAAAAGTACCAGGCTTTTTTAACCCAGCTTGGTTTAGGTTATCCTGAAATTCCTTTTCGCGTTGCTGAAACCCCGGTATTTATTCCGAAGCGGTTAAAACAAAAGTTAATTGAAGCAGGGGAAGAAATTATCAACCTGATTAAGCAACCCAACTTTAAGGCACTTACCCAAAAGTCGATTCCAACAGATTGGAACGTCCCTAATGAGAACAAGCAACCACACTTTTTAACTTTCGATTTCGGCATTTGTAAAAATCAAGCAGGAGAACTTACCCCCATGTTGATCGAAATGCAAGGATTCCCTTCCTTATATGGATTTCAGCATCATTTAGCAAAAACTTTTAAGGCAGGTTTTGAAATTGATAGTTCTGTGAATTATTTCTTAAACGGCTTTAACGAGGAAGGGTACATCAAGCTGCTTAAAGAAGTTATTATTGGCGCTCACGAGCCAGAAGAAGTGGCCTTGATGGATGTAGATGCACCTCATCAAAAAACAGCTATTGATTTTTTTGTTACCCAAAAAATGTTGGGTATTAAAATCTTGGCATTGGAAGATATTAAAAAAGTAGGCAAACAGCTCTTTTACGAAGAAGATGGTAAAAAAATCCAGTTAAAAAGAATTTATAACCGCTTGATATTTGACGAAGTGGCCAATAATACCGAGATTTTTAAAAATAGTTTCGATCCACGTGAAGAACTCGATGTGGAATGGGTAACACATCCAAACTGGTTTTATCGAATCAGCAAATACACCATGCCCTTCTTGAAAAGCGAGTTTGTACCCGAAACACGTTTTTTAAGTGAATTAACTGCAATTCCTAAAGATTTAGAAAACTACGTACTTAAGCCATTATTCTCTTTTGCTGGGATGGGCGTAATTATCGATGTCAGTGAAACAGATATTACTAATATAAAAGATCCGGAAAACTGGATTTTACAAAGAAAGGTAAATTACGAGCCAGCTGTACAGGCACCTGATGGTGGTGTAAAGGCAGAAGTAAGGATGATGTATTTATGGCCTGATGGTGGCGAACCCCAACTGTGCATTAATCTGGCCCGCTTAAGCCGTGGTAAAATGATCGGCGTACGTTACAATGCCGATTTTGATTGGGTTGGTGGTACTGTAGGTTTTATGGAGGAGTAAATTCTTTCTTCAACCACAAAGAACGCTAAAGAAGGACGCAAAGCACATTTAATAACATTAGGTCTTAATTTTCACCAAATAAACCCCAGCAAAGACATCCGTAAGCTTAGCGACCTTAGCGAAAAGCTTTGCGGTTAAACATTGATCCAATAATTTACATTCACTTGAACGGCTTCAGCCTAAAACCCTTTATATTTGCATTATGGATATTCAAACGATTTTAGTCTTTTTACTTTTTGCGGTAGCATTGGTATATGTTGGCCGTTTGGTTTTTAAATCTTTACAGGTAAAAAAAGACGGTTGTGGTGGCAATTGCAAATGTGGTGTAGATTTTTCCGATATTAAGCCCGTAAAAAAATAACACTGTACCTTTATGATTCATCAGTTCCAGAAATACTTACAGGAAAAAATAGAGATAACTGATGAGCAGTTCGAAAGCATATCATCTGCTTTAAAGGTAAAAAAATTCGAGAAAAACGAAATACTTCAATATACTGGCGATAATTTCAAACACGGATATTTTGTAGGAAAAGGTTTATTACGGGCGTACTCAATTGATGCGAAAGGCAAAGAGCACATCCTTCAGTTTGCCCCCGAAAACTGGCTGGTTTCTGACCGTAACAACATGAACAATGAGCCATCAATATTTTTTATCGATGCCATCGAGGCAACCGAAGCCGTATTAATGCCCAACAATTTCATGGAGGAAGCTGCCAGGCAAGTGCCATGCTTACAACCCATGCAAATCAAACTGCTTAATAATTCGATCCGCTTTATGCAGAAAAGAATTAACATGTTATTAAGCGCAACTGCTGAAGAAAGATATCTCGATTTTATAAAACTATACCCCAACCTTACCCTCCGCGTACCACAATGGATGATTGCCTCATATCTGGGCATTACACCCGAATCGTTAAGCCGGGTAAGAAAGGAACTGGCCAATAAACATTTTAGGCCATAGACTCAATGAGTGAATGGCTTTTTCAAATCTAACCTTTCAACGTACAACTTTTCAACCTTTCACCAATACGTCATTCTATCCTTCTCTCATTCAATTATTTCCCTTTCTTACCATACATCAATCTGTAGTAAAAACCTGCGCTGTACTTTTGTGTTGTAAATATTAAACATCTCAAAAAACAAAAGATATGGCAACTACAAAATGGACATTAGATCCAACCCACAGCGAATTACAATTTAAAGTAAAACACTTAATGATTACTACTGTAACTGGTAGTTTAAAATCTTTCACTGCAGAATTAACATCAGAAGGTGATGAATTTGAAAATGCAGAAATTTCTTTCAAAGGTGATATCGGTTCAATTGATACCGGAAATACCGACCGTGATAACCATTTAAAAAGTGGCGATTTTTTCGATGCTGAAAAATTTGCACACATTGAATTTAAATCTAATTCGGTAGAAAAAGATGGAGGCGATTATATCGTTAAAGGCAACTTAACCATTAAAGGTGAAACTAAACCAGTAAAATTAATCGCAGAATTTGGTGGTATTGCTACCGATCCTTGGGGAAATACCAAAGCAGGCTTTACCTTAAGCGGAAAAATTAACCGCTCTGAATTCGGTTTAACCTGGAATGCTGCATTAGAAACTGGTGGCGTAATGGTAAGCGAAGAAGTTCGCATTTTAGGCGAATTACAGTTTGTAAAAAGTGTATAAGTGATAGGCGTTTGGCGATAAGCGTGGATTATCCGCCAAACGCCAAGCGCATAACAGAAAGGTTCCAATCATGGAAACAAAACAAATAGAAAAAGTACTGAAAGCCCCTGCCCCACATATGGTTGGCGATGGCTTTAGGGTACACAATTTTTTCCCAAGTGGTTATGAAATCAACATGAGTCCGTTTTTCCTAATGGATTATGGCTCAAAGATTGAATTTTCTGCCAGGAAAGAACCGAGAGGCGTTGGAGTTCACCCGCACCGGGGTTTCGAAACAGTAACTATTGCTTATCATGGTGCTGTTGCGCATCACGATAGTTCTGGAAACAGCGGGGTGATTTATCCAGGTGATGTACAGTGGATGACTGCTGCGAGTGGAATATTACACAAGGAATATCATGAAGCGCAATACAGTTTAGCAGGAGGACCTTTTCAAATGGTTCAGCTTTGGATTAATTTACCTGCTAAAGATAAAATGGCTAAACCAAAGTATCAAGCAGTTAAACAGGCCGACATGACTCACTTTGATCTTCCAGAAAACGGAGGAAAAATCGAGATCATTGCTGGTAATTATAATGGTTTAAAAGGCAATGCAAGTACCTTTACACCAATCGAACTGTATAATGCACGGTTAAATAAAGGTGGTAAAGCGACATTTAACTTCCCTGAAAATTTTAACACCGGCTTTATGGTGATTGAAGGTTCAATTAAAATAAATGGATCTGAAATTGCGGTAGCAGATAATTTCGTTCACTTCAAAAATAAAGGTGAGGAAATTAAAATAGAAGCCCTAGAAAACAGTGTTATTTTGATTTTAAGTGGAGAACCCATAGAAGAACCGATTGTTCAGTATGGTCCGTTTTTAATGAATACTGAAGCCGAAATACATCAAGCCATCGAAGATTACAATCAGGGCAGATTTGGTTATTTAGAAGAGTAAACTGACCGTAGTGCTGTTGACTTGTTTCAGCACCTTTTATATAAGACCTCATTTTATATGGATTAAAAAGCCGGCATTTCTTGTAAAATTGTCGGCTTTTTTGCCTTTATATTGCAACACATTCTAATATCATTAAGTTATGATCAGTATTGTCAGTCTAAGCCCGTTGAAGAGCCTTAGTCGAAAAAACATATAATCTGTCAATGCTTTTCTGTTTTCCTATTATTGCATTTCAATTTACGTTAGAAAACCTTAATTTCTTAATGATGCAAAAGGTCTAAAAATTCATTTTTCAGTTGATAAATAGATCAATAAAAATATTATCTTCGATAAGAACTAACGATCTAATCTCGCAACGCTTAATTTTAAATCATTCATCCAATCTTCATATTCGTTAGTGACATTTGATCATAAATCAGAACAGAAAAATGTCCGGAAAACAAATATTTCAAACTGAGACTAAAAGACGCTGGCATGCATTTACCTGGGTAAGTCGTACATTTTTTTTAGTCTTTATTATCGCAATTATCTGCGTGGTGTATACCTTATCTTCAGTGCAGGCACCCAATTTACCGTTTATTAATACCAATACGCCTTTAACACAAAAACAGTTAGAGAAGCTAAAGAAATCGCAACAGTACAAAGATTTCACTATCGAAAAATCGAAACTTCAAAAAATCAAAAAAGATCGTGAACATCGCATTTTAACCCATCACGGCAATAATAAAAGGATCAACATGGCTTTTTATGTAAGTTGGGCCGCAAGCAAAGAAAGATCATTATCTGACTTAAAACGCAACATAGGCCATTTGGATATGGTGGCTACAGAATCATTCTTTTTAAACGGCGATTCTATTGTTGATAAAGCCGATACTGCCGCTTTGAAGGTAATCCATAATGCTAAAAAATCGGCTATTGCAGTAGTTTCTAATTACAATAAAGACCATTGGGATGGTGCAGCCGTAAGGCGGTTGTTGAACGATCTACCTGCACAGCAAAAATTGATCTACGATCTCATCGCAATTACCAAAAAATATGGCTATCGTGGTATCAATATAGATTTCGAGGAGCTTAATCTCGAAAATGGTGACAGCTTTAATGCTTTTATGAAAAATCTTTACAGCCAATTTCACGCGGAAAAGCTGATTGTTTCTCAAGATATTTCACCCGAAAACGACGATTATAAACCAGAAATCCTCCAAAAATATAACGATTACCTCGTACTAATGGCTTATGATCAGCATACCGAGCAAAGTAATGCGGGTGATATTTCACACCAGGAATGGGTAGAAGAAAAGCTTGATGACATTTGCAGTAAAGTTGATGCCAGCAAAGTAATCCTTGCCCTGGCCTGCTATGGTTACGATTGGCCAAACAATAGTATTGGCAAACCGGTAACCTATGAAGAAGCAATGACTGGTGCAGTTAATTACAAAAGCAAAATAAACTACAATCCTGCTTCGGCCAATTTAAATTATACCTATAACGATGGAAGTGGAATTAAACATGAAGTTTACTTTACAGATGCCGCAACCTATTTTAATTTAATCCGCAAAGCTGATGATTGGGATATTGCTGGTGTTGCGTTATGGCGTTTAGGCTCTGAAGATAAACGTTTATGGTCTTTTATTTCCAATGATCTTAGTTTAGATACCTTAAAGAAAAAACCATTCGATTTACGCAAAATTGCTTCGTTAAATATGGGTGGCATCTCCTACTTAGGTAATGGTGAAATTCTGGATCTGATTTCTACCCCCACACCAGGTAGCGTAAGATTTACTTTAAATAAAGACAATTTCTCCATTGCCGATCAAAAATATACCCGACTACCAGAGCAATATGTAATTAAAAGATTTGGGGAGGCCGATAAAAAAATTGCCTTAACCTTTGATGATGGCCCTGACCCCGTTTATACACCCCAGGTGTTAAATATTTTGAAACAGGAAAAAGTACCAGGCTGTTTCTTTGTGGTTGGGATTATGGCCGAAAAAAATATGGAACTGTTAAGACAGGAATATAATGATGGTTATGAAATTGGAAACCATACTTTCTTCCATCCTGATATGTCGACCATCGGACCAAGGCGCGTAAAGTTCGAACTAAATGCTACACGTAGGTTAATTGAAGCCGTTACTGGCCACAGTACAATTTTGTTCCGTGCACCATTTAACGCTGATGCAGAGCCACAGAATATTTCCGAGATTTTACCAGTTGCACAAAGCCGCAAAGAGAATTACATCAATATCGGCGAATATATCGATCCTGAAGATTGGGAACCAGGTAAAACTGCAGATCAGATTTTTAACGAGGTGGTAAAACAACAAGACAATGGCAATATCCTTTTGCTTCATGATGCCGGAGGAAACCGTGAAGCTACTGTTGCAGCCTTGCCACGGATTATTAAATTCTTTAAAGCAAAGGGCTATACGTTTACAACGGTTGGCGATTTAATGGGTAAAAAAAGATCGGAACTTATGCCTGCTGTAAAATCTACCGCAAATAGTGGTTTTTCAGGCTCTGGCGATTACTTTTTTATCAATTTCTTTTATTATGGCAACATGATTTTAAACATTATATTTTCTGTTGCTATTGTACTTGCTATCTTAAGGACCATATTTATTGCTTATTTGGCCATCAGACAACGAAAAAGAGCGAAACGCAATATTGGTAAATTAATACAGCATCCTTCAGAAAAGGTAAGCATTATCATTCCGGCATACAATGAAGAAATTACTGCAGTTCAAACCATCAATAGCCTTTTAAAAACCACCTATCCTGATTTTGAATTAATTTTTGTGGATGATGGTTCGAAAGATAAAACCTTTGAAATCATTAACGAACACTTTGGCAACCACCCTCAGGTAAAGGTTTTCAGTAAGACAAACGGAGGCAAAGCTTCGGCCTTAAATTACGGCATATCAAAAGCTACTTCTGATTTTGTGGTATGTATAGATGCTGATACGCAATTGAAAAACGATGCAGTTACCGAGTTAATGCGGTATTTCTATAGTGAGAAAATAGCTGCTGTAGCTGGAACGGTAAAAGTTGGAAATGCCAACAACATTATTACCAAATGGCAGTCTATAGAATATATCACTGCTCAAAATATGGATAGGCGGGCCTTCGACTTATTAAATACAATTACCGTTGTACCAGGGGCAATAGGTGCCTTTAGAAAAAAGGTAATTTTAGAAATCGGCGGATTTACCATTGATACTCTTGCCGAAGATTGCGATTTAACCATGCGTATTTTAAGGGCAGGTTACAAGGTTAAAAACTGTGACAGTGCAATTGCTTATACTGAAGCACCAGAAACGGTGAGCATGTTGCTTAAACAACGTTTCCGTTGGAGCTTTGGCGTAATGCAAAGCTTCTGGAAAAACAGAAAAACACTACTGAACAAGAAATACGGCTATTTTGGAATGGTAGGTATGCCAAATATTTTGATCTACCAGATCATATTACCATTATTTTCACCACTTGCCGATCTTTTTATGCTCATTTCCTTAATTAGTGGCCTCTTTTCACTAAGCGCCATTAATAATTTAACCCTAACCGGATTTTCAGGGATTTTAAGTTTGCATAATGGTTTTGGTCAGGTACTTTTCTATTACATTATTTTTATAGTGGTAGATATGATTTTTGCTGCAATCGCTTTCCGTATGGAAAAAGAGAAGTATAGAAATTTACTTTACATCTTCCCACAACGTTTTTTCTGGAGACAATTAATGTATGTTGTCTTATTCCGTTCGTTCAGGAAAGCTATAAAGGGCGAACTGGAAACCTGGGGTACAATAAAAAGAACAGGAAATGTTAAGGAACAGGTAGCGTAATACTTCCAGTCCTTAAAAAAGAAGCCAAGTTTTAATAGCCAATGTGTTATAAAACTTGGCTTTTTTGGCTATCCACCTCACCCTAAAAAAACATAAACATTTAATAACAAGCTATTTAAAAAAACATTATTATTGTTAATGGAAAAATCTAACCAAACCTCATTTTCCTTTAAACAGGTTTTATTAATTGCGTTTGTTGCTGGAACATTAGATGGAACGGCAGCAGTAATATTTTTAGGAAAGATGAATTTTATGAGGGTATTTCAATACATCTCCAGCGCTATTATGGGACCAGAAGCTTTTGCAGGAGGTATTAAAACCGCGCTTATCGGATTAGCTTTGCACTACTTTATTGCCTTTAGCTTTACAATGGTTTTCACAATAGCATCAACAAAAACGCCTGTTCTCCGAAAAAATATCATCCTATCGGGAATAATTTATGGCATTGTAGTTTGGATCATCATGACTCTATTAATTGTTCCGCTAACCAAAATACCAGCTGCACCATTTCACTACGAAAGGGCAATTTTAAATGTTGTTATTTTAATTTTCTGTATTGGCTTGCCGATTTCTTATTTAACAGCGAAAAAATTCTAATGTTAATTAAGGTCTTTCTATCAGGCAGACGGCATAAGAAACAACGCCCTCTTCTCTACCAATAAAGCCCATTTGTTCATTGGTTGTTGCTTTTATCGAAATATCATCAGTAGAAATTCCAATTGCATCAGCAATATTTTGCTGCATGGCAGGAATATGAGGGTTAATTTTTGGCGCTTCTAAACAAAGCATCGCATCGATATTGCCAATTTGCCATCCTTTTTCGGCCAGCAATTTAACTGTTTCCTTCAATAAGATAATGCTACTGATGCCTTTCCACCTATCATCTGTATTCTTAAAATGAAAACCAATATCGCGAAGGTTCGCTGCACCTAAAAGTGCATCGCAGATGGCGTGAAGAAGAACGTCGGCATCCGAATGGCCAAAAGCACCTTTATGATGATCTAATGTTACGCCACCAACAACAAAAGGATGTTGATCTTTTAATTGATGCACATCAAATCCGAAACCTACTCTAATTTTCATGTTTATTTGCTTTAATCTTTTTTATCTTTTGCTTTTATTCTCGCCAAAGTTAAACAATAGACCAAAACGTAAGGTATTTGCAAGTGGACTAGTCTGTGCATTTGCAATTAAATAAGAAAAATCGATGTTAAAAACGTTGTATTTTAACCCAAGTCCTAAGGTAAAATAGCGACTATCGCCTTTCATTGGACTTTGGTAGTTGTAACCAGCTCTAACTGCAAACTGTTGGTTGTACCAATATTCTAATCCTGTAGAAATTCCAACTTCTTTCAGTTCTTCACTAAAACCACCAGGAGCATCACTAAACGAACCAAAAATTCCTGCAGGAACCGATCGGTTTGGATCTTTTCCACTTACGATTTTGTTGTTCGAATCGTATATAGGTTGTGTTGGCACCAAAAGTTTATTAAAATCGAGGGCGAAAGTTAAAGTACTAAAATCATCCATCGTGATTGTTGACGCTCCTCCTAGTTTAAAATTGGTGGGTAAAAAGAAATTCTCTCCTCCATCAGAATAGCTCATTTTAGTTCCTATGTTGGAAATATTAGCACCGGCAGAAAGAATAGCCTGTTTACCAAATAATGTAGTCGCTTTTTTGTACAATCCTGAAACATCAACCGCTACAGCATTTCCACTGTGTACTTGCCCGGAAGACGAAAACTGACCTGAAGCTAAATTAGAATAAATATATCTTAATGAAGTTCCTAATGAAAATTCATTACCAAAATTACGTGCAAAAGAAACATCAAACGCCAATTCATTCGGATTGGCGATCCCAAGATCCTGTTGGTTAATGTCTGTAAGCTGAATCGAACCCAAAGAAAAATACCTCAACGATGCTCCAATGGTATTACGATCATCTAATTTATAAAATCCACTTAGATAAGCAAGATTAATATCTGGCACTAAACTCTTTAACCATGGGCTGTAAGAAATAGAAAAACCATAAGGTTTGTCTAAAAAGGCAAGTTTCGACGCATTTATACTTGAAGAGTTTACATCACCAGGAACAGCCACGCCAGCATCACCCATTGCTCCGGCACGGGCATCAGGTGTAATGAGCAGAAACGGAACTGCCGTGATAATATTATTCGACTCGCTACCGTTTGTTTGGGTATTGCCTATGGTTACTTGGGCATTTGTTTTACCAAACACCAAGGCCATTGAGAGTGCAGAAAAAGCAAGTTTACTAATGTACTTGAAATTCATCCTTTAAGGTACGTAATTTTAGATTTGGGTATTTAGCAATAACTGGAGAATATATTCTGTAACGTAAAACCAAACCGTATATTTTACCAAATTACGAATTCTATGATTATTTACTAATTAAACCTACGATTTTTACATATCGGTGTGACTGCAAAAAATGCAAACACAAGGTTAATAACAACTTAGCACTATAAATCGAATTCATTTTTCTCTTTATATCATTACGATTATATTAATTTACCCGATTTGGACGCTATAATTTTAAAACTCAAATATGGTTAATTTATTTGCAATCACTGTAAACCCCTAATCGTTAGGCTTATTTTGCTGTGGGTTAAATTATGGGCTTACGGCGATTCTGATAATATAAATTTCCACGAAATACGCGCTCGATTTATACAGATCCAGAATAAAAATATTTTTTGAAATCTCTAAGTTGTGCTAGTATTAACCAACACCAAACTGCCACAAACCCATGTTTTATCTTCCTTATTTATAATTATTTAGCATTAAAATCGTTTAAAAAACAGACAGACACAATACGCTTTAAAATAATACGTTATCAATCAAAAATATAATCGATATTTTATTATCACATTATTTATATATTCATTTAAAATTGTTTAATTTTATCGATTGAATCCCTATAGGGGCAATATTCCCAACGTACTATATGAAAAAACTATTACTATATTCTTTTACTTGTTTATCATTAGCCACCTTGCTTTCGAGTTGTAGCTCAAAAAGTGCGAGTTCTAGTAAAACAGGTATTCCTTATGCAGATAGGAAAAGTAAAAACAACCAATCTGGTGCTTTTGCTGTAGCTACTCAATACAAGAGAGCTCCAGGGCCCGGCTTAATTCCAATTGAAGGTGGAGTTTTAGTTGTTGGTGGTAGTGCCATCGAGGTTGCAGGTGTTGAACCAAACATTTACAACTACAAAAGACAGGTTACCGTACCTTCTTTCTACATGGATGAAACAGAAGTATCGAATACCGATTGGTTAGAATACTTACATTGGATCAGATATAACTACCCTGAAGATCGTGAGTTTTATTATAATGAGCTTCCTGATACTTTAGTATGGCGCCGTGCATTATCTTATAACGAGCCTTATGTAGATAATTATTTAAGGCACCCAGCTTATCGTGATTATCCCGTTGTAGGTGTTTCATGGGAGCAGGCATCTCGTTACTGCGAATGGAGAACTTCAAGAGCCAATGAGTTTATTCTACGCGAAAAAGGAATTTTAACTGATTATAAAACTTTAGCTGGTAATGGAAAAGGCAATACTGCTACTACGGCTGCAGCTACTCCAAAACCAGACAAACCATTTAATACAGATGCCTATTTAAACGGGCAGTACGATGATAAAGGTAAAAATGCACCGATTGACTACAATACAAAAGCTGGTGCAGCTACCACAAGCGCAGGAGGAACTGCTGCAACTACAGGGGGCAAAAATGGTCAGCCAAGAAGAACTGCAACATTAGAGGATGGTGTAATTATGCAACCTTATCGTTTACCAACAGAAGCAGAGTGGGAATATGCTGCGCTAGGCTTAATTGGCAATACAGAATATGAGAATATCAACCAGAATAAAATTTACCCTTGGAATGGTTTAGGTGTTAGTTCGGCCAAAAAGAAAACCAGGGGTATGATTCAGGCCAACTTTAAAAGAGCGCCTGGAGATTATATGGGTGTTGGCGGTTCATTAAATGATAAAGGAGATTTAACGGTTCCGGTTATTCAATATGCACCAAACGATTTCGGCTTATACAATATGGCAGGAAACGTGAATGAGTGGGTTAATGATGTGTACAGAACCGGTACATTCACTGATGCAGATGCATTTAATCCTTATCGTGGTAACTACTTCACCAATAAAAAACTAGAAGATTCTCAAAGCGGGAAAATTGCATTAGATAAATATGGCAATCCGATTAAAGAAAATGCATATGCCGGAAGAAAACAAACCTGGGCAGAAAAACAAGCGCAGGCGAAACGTTCTGATTCGATTTCAAAATCGACTGATCCGCAATCTCCGGTAGCATCAACCAGCTATCAGGCCGATCAAAGGGGTTATCGCGACAGGCAAAACACTTTACTTAACGAAGAAGGTGTAACGCTGGTAAACGATAAATCCAGAGTTTATAAAGGTGGCTCCTGGAATGATATGGCTTACTGGTTAAACCCGGCAACACGCCGTTTTATGCAACAAGATGAATCATCAGCAGAAGTCGGTTTCCGTTGTGCTATGACGATGCTTGGCGCTCCAGAAATTAGTACTGTAGGTAAAAGAAATTTCAAAAACCCTCCTCAAAAACCTTATAGGGTAAGCAGAGGTAAATAAAAAGGAAAGTCCCGACATTAAATCGGGACTTTTTTATGCTTTATAGTTTTTATTATTTTTGTATGGTGGCTTTCTTAGTTAACACCTTATCATTAAGAAGTTAAGGGTATTAGGAAAAATCTCTACTGAAACCAACCTTAATGCGCTTAATACCTTAGCGGTAAAAAGGCGAAAGAGTTATTTAAATTGAATCAAAATCTGATTCTTCTCTACTTTATCGCCTTGCTTGATCAAAACTTTCTTCACTACCCCATCTGCAGATGATTTTAAAATATTTTCCATTTTCATCGCTTCCAACACCAATAAGTTATCGCCTTTCTTTACCTCAGCATTTTCTTCAACCAAAACCTTTAGTACTAAACCAGGCATCGGTGCTTTAATCTCAGAAACTTTATTGGCGGCTAAATTATCGAGCCCCAATTGTTTTAACAAAACATCGAACTGATCTTCGATGTTAATCTGATAAATATTCCCATTTACTTTTACTTTACAGGTTTTTTCAGTCTTATTTATCTCAACAAGTTCTGTGTTAAAAGACCTGTTTTGGTATAGAACATGCGTATTGTTAGGTCCAAGCGTACTTAGATCGAGCTGAGCCTGTTCTCCATTTACTAAAAAAGCTGAATCCTTATTCTCAATTTCGAATAAAAACCGATCATTTACTTTTACTTTATACATGGCTTATTGAGTTAAAGCATACTGAACCAGATTAGCGCCCATTTTAAGCGCTTTTGTCCGTGTCTCTTGTGTATCTTCGGGGTATGTACCAAAGTCTTCCCAACCGTTGCCTAAATCGCATTCGTAGGTGTAATAACACACAACTCTTCCCTTGTAAATCAAGGCAAATCCCTGGGGTCTTTTATTATCATGCTCATGGATTTTAGGCAAACCTCCCGGGAACTTAAATTTCTGGTTATATAGCGCATGGTTAGCTGGCAATTCAACAAAACTAAGTTCTGGAAATACCTTTTTCATCTGTGGGCGGATAAATTTATCCAATCCATAATTATCGTCTATATGAAGAAAGCCACCGCCCGTAAGGTACTGCCTCAAATTCTTAATTTCCTGATCGTTAAAAACTACGTTTCCGTGGCCAGTCATATAAACAAATGGATAGTTAAAGATTTCCTTTGAGCCTACTTCAACAATGCTTTCTTCAGCATAAAAATTAGTCTTGATATTGGCATTGCAGTATGCAATTAAATTGGGTAAAGCTGTTCTGTCTGCATACCAATCGCCACCACCGTTATACTTTAATTTAGCCATACGGTAGGTTGGCGGAATAAAAGCGAAAAGCATCAAACTTAAAGCTAAAAGACCAAAGCTTAAAACCAATGCCCGAAATTTGGAAAACTGAAAACTGAAAACTGAAAACTTCAAACTGATTATCGGTTAAGGTAATTGATTTCAAAACAAACAGATAAGGCAGCCGTTTCTGTGCGTAATCTGTTATCACCTAAAGTTAATGCTTTAAAGCCTTTATTCAAAGCTAAATTAACTTCATCAGGTGTGAAATCTCCTTCAGGACCAATAAGAACTAAATATTTTTGATGTGGGACTACAAGTTTGGATATGTATTGTTTTTCTCCGTTATCAATGCAATGCGCAATTAGTTTGTCGCCATCAAACGGTTCTTTTAAAAAAGCATCAAAAGAAATAGCATCGTTTAATTTGGGATGATAAGCTTTAATCGATTGTTTTACGGCTGAAGTAATCACTTTATTGAGGCGATCTTCTTTAACTACCCTTCGCTCCGATCTATCGGTAATAATTGGTGTAACCTCATCAATGCCCAGCTCTGTAGCCTTCTCTAAAAACCACTCGATACGGTCGATATTTTTAGTTGGTGCAACAGCGATGTGTAAGTAATGATTTCTTTTATGAAACTCAGTTTCTACTTTTAAAATAGATAAAGAAACCTTTTTGGGATTATCGGTAGTAATTTCAGCAGTATAAAAGCCCCCTTTTCCATCAACTAAGTTAACAATTGAGCCAATGGTAAGGCGAAGCACCCTAACACAGTGTTTGCTCTCTTCTTCGTTAAGTGTGTAGGTATTTTGGGTTATATCTGGTGTATAAAAAATATGCATAGTTGAAATTAATGATTATCAACCATATCTGCTTTATTGATCACCAATTCTAATTTGATTGTTTCGATATTCTGTTCTGTCTTTTTAAGGATAGTAAACAGGTAGCCGTATGATTCAGTACTTTCGCCTACTTCAGGAATACGTTCAAAAACGTGAGAAACTAATCCACCAATGGTATCGAAGTCTTCATCCTCTGGTAAATCGTGAGGCAAATGCTCATTTACATCGTATACTGTAGCAAATGCATTTACAATAAATTCATTATCAGAAACCTTTTCTACCAATGGTTTTTCTTCATCGTATTCATCCTGGATTTCTCCAACAAGCTCTTCAACTATATCTTCTAAGGTAACCATACCCGCTGTACCGCCAAACTCATCTAATACAATAGCAATCTGTATGCGGTTACTTTGCAGCTCGCTCATCAGATCGTTAATTTTCTTAGTTTCTGTAACGAAATACGGTTTTCTGATGATGTCGTTTAATGTCCAGTGCTGGTTACCTGCTGCAACTAATGGTAGGATATCTTTTGCATGGATAATCCCTACAATCTTATCCATAATATCATCATAAACCGGCAAGCGGGAATATCCTTCTTTAATAATCGTATCAATCACTTCTTCTTTTGGAGAAGTTAACTCAATGCCCGAAATCTTGGTTCTGGGCACCATGATATTCTTAACCACGCGCTCATTAAAATCGAATACGTTTTTAATCAGCTCATGTTCGTTATTATCTAACGCACCACTTTCTTTACCCTGATCTAGTAAATATTGAAGTTCTTCGGTGCTATGCAGCGATTCGTGCCCACTGGAGGTGTCGATTCCGAATGGTTTAAGGATAATGGCGGCAAGACTATTTAGCGTCCAAATGAATGGTTTAAATACCACATAAAACAATTGAAGTGGTACGGAAACGAAAAGCGTCGTAGCTACAGGCCTTTGGATAGCAAAAGATTTAGGTGCTAATTCGCCAAATACAATATGCATAATTGTAATGAGCGAAAAGGCAACGATTGTAGAGGCAGTATGGATAGAAGCATCGCTTAAACCCCACTGCAAACTATCGAAAAGATTTTTGAAAATGGTATGCATAACGCCCTCACCAACCCAACCTAGACCAAGTGATGCAAGCGTTATGCCTAGCTGTGTGGCGGCCAAATACCCATCAAGATTATGAATAATCCCTTTGGCCATTTTGCCTACACGACTGCCTGTTTTTGCTTTAATTTCAATTTGTGATGCGCGAACTTTTACAATAGCAAACTCTGCTGCAACAAAAAATCCGTTAAGTAACACCAAAAATAATGCAAAGAATAATCGCCAACCTACAGAAGTGGTATCGGGTTCTTGTACAGCAACCAAAACTACGTTTGTGGGCAGGATTGCACTTAGCTCTAAATTTAAAAACAAACAGACCGTGGGTAAATCCATTAAGCTAATTCTCTAAATGTTGTGTTATAAAGTTCTATGCTTTCTTTAATTACTTTATGCGCATAACGAACACCAAGTAAATGTTCGATAGTTACATTTTTATCTTCTAATGCTTTATAATCCTGAAAGAAACGAACAATCTCTTTCATTTGGTGTGGAGGCAACTCATCTAAATCGTTGATGTAGTTTACCGACATATCGTGAGCAGCAACCGCGATAATTTTATCATCTTGCTCTCCGTTATCTACCATATGCATTACACCAACCACTTTAGCTTCAATCAATGTCATTGGATAAACATCTACTGAACAAAGTACTAAAATATCTAACGGGTCTTTATCATCGCAATAAGTTTGCGGAATAAAACCATAGTTTGCAGGATACATTACTGATGAAAAAAGAACCCTGTCTAACTTGATTAAGCCAGATTCTTTATCTATTTCGTATTTTGCTTTTGAACCTTTTGGAATTTCAATAATTGCGTTTACAATTTCTGGAACATTGTGCCCAGGAGATACGCTATGCCACGCGTGATGATCGTCTTTTGCCATTTTTAATTTAAATCTGTTTTATCCTCTTCAGGACCACTCACTACTTTACTTTTTACAAAGGTAATTAATAATGGTATAGTTGTAATAAGGATAAAGCCAATAATAATATATAATAAATAATCGTTTATTTCTTTTTCAAATCTTCTGCCCAAAAAATAGCCCAGCAAGGTTAAGGAACAGATCCAAAGTACCCCACCCACGGTATTATATAAAGCAAATTTTTTAAAATCTAATTTTACAACCCCCGCAAAAATCGGTGCAAAAGTTCTAACAATGGGTACAAATCTGCCCATTATTAATGCAAAGGCACCTTGTTTATGATAATAGTCTTCTGCGGCTTTTAAATATTTCTTCTTAAAAAAGAAACTGTCTTTTCTGGTATACAATACCGGGCCAGTTTTACGCCCGAACCAATAGCCGGTAAAATTCCCAGAAATAGCCGCTATACATAAACCAGCCAAGAGTACCGCAATGTTCACATCAAGCTTGCCCGTTGCAACAAACATTCCCGCTAAAAACAATAAATAATCACCGGGAAGAAAAAAACCAAAAAACAGGCCTGTTTCTGCATAGATAACGAATACAACGAGATAGAAACCGCCCTCCCTCAATAATTTCTCGGGATCAAGTAGCTGATGCAGGTTATTCCAAAAATCGTGCATATTCAATTATTCGTAAAACTACAAATAATTATTAAACAACAGCATACCTATATCAGGTTTAAAATAATTGCAGGATAAATACCTAAAACTAACGTAATTGCAACAGAAACCAACAAAACGACTTTGTATTGCGCCGGCGTTGAAAGTTCTGTTTCTGCACCATCTTTAAACCACATGGCTACGATTACCCTAAAGTAATAATAGAAGCCAACCAACGCATTTAAAATCGCAAATGCAACAAGTAAGATTTTATATTCGGTCATTACATTCAGGAACATTAAATATTTCCCGATAAAGCCAGCGGTTAGCGGAATACCTGCTAATGAAAGCATGGCTACAGTTAAACATAATGCTACTAATGGATTCCGTTTAGCCAAACCATTGAAACTTTCAAAACTATCGCTACCCGTTTTTTGTTTCACCAATATTAATACTGCAAAAGCAATAATTGAGGCGAAGGTATAAGCTGCTGCATAAACCATTACGTTGTTTCCAGAATTTTTGGTCAGTACAATTAGCGAAAACAATAAGTAACCAGCATGTGAAATACTTGAGTATGCCAGCATGCGTTTGAAGTTCTTCTGGAAGAGTGCAGTTACGTTTCCGATAAATAGGGTTAAACAAACAATCACCATAAGTGGTGCAACCCAAAAATCGTGAAGTGGTGCAAATGCACCAGCAAATAATCGTAAGAATGCGGCAAAACCTGCAGTTTTAACCACCGTACTCATAAAAGTGGTGATTAAAGATGGAGCGCCTTCATATACATCTGGAGTCCAGAAGTGGAATGGGGCAGCACCAACCTTAAAGCTTAAACCAATCATCATTAGAATAACGCCTGGATAAAATATTGGAGAAACTGCCTGGCTATTTACTAAATAAGCCTGGATTCTATCTAAATCGAATGATCCCGTAGCGCCATAAATTAAGGTAATACCAAATAACAGGAAGCCTGTGGAGAAAGCACCCATTAAGAAATACTTTAAGGAAGCTTCATTAGAGGCAAAATCTTTTTTACGGATACCCGCCAAAATGTATAAACTCACCGACATGATTTCTAAGCCTACAAATAACATGGCCATATTTTTATACGATACCATCATAATCATGCCCGCTAATGCGAAAAGAATTAAGGTATAATATTCAGCTATGTTATCGCTTTTAGCGTGGAAATAGTTCTGTGTTAATAAAAAGATAAAAAGTGTGCCCACAATACAGATACCTGAAAATGCCAGAGCGAAATTATCTGTCTCCATCATTCCAAAATGAACAGCATTGCCATTCCATGCACAAAAAGTAAATCCTAGTGCAGTAAGTAAGCCAACAACGGTAAGTGGTAGTAATGCTTTATTTGCCTTAAACAAACCTGCATAAAGCACTATAAAAGCTGTTATACTAATGGTTATAATAATATTCATTGCTTAATTTACTGTGTTTAATTTTTGATTTACCTGTTCTAATAAATGTTGTACAGATGCCTCTGTTAAGTGCAGAACCGGTTTTGGATAAACACCCAAAACAATAATTAATGCACATATAGTATAAAGAACCAATTTTTCGGTTCCTTTAATATCGGTAAAAGTGATAGTTAAGCTGTTGGTTTCGCCTAGCATTACGTTCTGGTACATACGTAACATATAAACAGCACCGAAGATAATGGTTAATCCTGCAATAGCGGTAGCCCAAATGCCGTAATTATAAACGCCCATTAGCAATAAAAATTCGCCAATAAACCCGTTCGTTCCCGGTAAAGCTACGGTGCCTAAAACAATGATCAGAAAAGTAAGCGCCAGCTGCGGAGCTACTTTGGCAATTCCGCCCAACTCTTCAATCTTATTGGTTTTAACTCGTGCGAAGATGATATCTAAAACGAAGAATAAACCAACCACGTTAATACCATGGCTCAACATCTGCACCATTGCACCTTGCATACCTTGCTGATTGAAAGCGAAGATACCTGCTGATATTAATCCAACGTGAGCGATAGATGAATAAGCGACTAAACGCTTAGCATTCTTTTGCGTAAAAGCAATGAGCGAAGCATAAATAATACCGATGATTGATAAAATAATAACTACCTGCCCCCAGTCATGAACACCAGCCGGAACAATTGGCAATAACCATCTAATTACACCATAAATACCCATTTTTAACATGATACCCGATAACAACATGGTTCCTTGTGCAGGTGCCGCAGTATAAGTATCAGGCTGCCAGGTATGGAAAGGAAAAATCGGCATCTTAATGGCAAAAGCGATGAAGAAAGCCCAGAAAATCCATCCCTGCTGTGCACTATCTAAGTTTAAAGCGTAAAAAGCCTGAATATCAAAATTGTGTGATGGATTCTGAAGATATAGGTAAATAATACCCATCAACATAAATAACGAACCTGCAATAGTATACACGAAAAATTTCATGTTGATACGGATACGGTCTTTTCCTCCCCAGATAGCACAGATAAAGTAGATTGGAATTAATGCTGCTTCCCATCCAATATAGAACAAGAAAGCATCCAATGCTGTAAATACCAATAACAGGCCACACTGCATAAACAAAATCAGCGCATAAAATGCAGCTGCATTTTTATACTCATGGTTGTAACTCGATAAAATAATAATTGGCACCAATAAATTGGTTAGCAATACCACAAGCATACTGATGCCATCAATACCTGCGTGGAAATTGATACCTAAATCTGCAATCCATGGCAAATTAACCTCAAACTGGGTACTTGCATTTGGAATGAAATTACAGGCCATAACCAAAGCCAAACCTAAAGAAACAACCGAAAATATGGTCGAAACTATTTTAGCCGACTTACCCGCAAATGCAGTAACAATTGCACCTGCAAGCGGAAGAAATATAAGTAGTAAAAGTTGTTCCATTATTTAATTTTGAACCCTTTTTATATGTATAAAAATGTATATAATAACAATGCGACGATACCGAATACCATCATAAATATATAGAAACCTACGTTTCCACTTTGCAACAAACGGATGCCTTTACTTGCCTCGTTTGTACTCCATCCCAGTCCGTTTACAATTCCATCAATAAATTTGTTATCGATAATTCTGTAAAAGAATTTCGAAAGTGCATCTAATGGTTTAGTAATCAGGAAATCATAAATCTCATCCAAATAGAATTTATTGTACGATAATTTTGCCAGTGCTGAACGTGGTGCTTCATCAGCAACCGGAACGCGTGCTCCCTTTACATAACGGCCATAGGCATAAACTAAAGCAATAATGGCTGCAACAACCGAAGTAGCCATAAGCGCAAGCTCAGTTGAATGGCTTAAATCCAGTTCGTGCTGTGCAACCCCTGCTCCTGATAACCAATGTGCCAACCACTCGTTTCCACCAAAAATATGGGGAAAGTTGATTGCTCCACCAATTGCTGCAAGAACAGCTAAAATGATTAAAGGAAAAGTCATCGCTGTTGGCGATTCGTGTACATGGCTTTCTTCATGGTGTGTTCCACGGTATTTCCCAGAGAAAGTTAAGAACATCATTCTGAACATGTAAAACGCAGTTAAGAATGCGGTTAAAACTCCAACTCCCCAAAGTATTGGACTTGCCTGGAAAGCATGTGCTAAAATTTCATCTTTAGAGAAGAAACCAGAGAACGGTGGTAAACCTGCAATAGCAATGGTACCGATCAGCATAGTTAAGAAAGTAACAGGAAGTTTCTTCCTCAGTCCACCCATATGACGCATATCTTGCTCATGGTGCATAGCATGGATTACCGAACCTGCGCCCAAGAACAATAGTGCTTTAAAGAATGCGTGGGTTAATACGTGGAAAAACGAACCAGTATAAGCACCAACACCTAAGCCTAAAAACATATAGCCCAATTGAGATACTGTTGAATAAGCCAATACTTTTTTGATATCAGTCTGTGTTAAAGCAATAATTGCAGCAACCAAAGCTGTAGCGGCCCCAACAATGGCAATGATGTGCTGGGTAAGTGGAGCAAGATCGAACAATATGCTCGAACGGGCAATCATATAAATACCAGCTGTAACCATTGTAGCCGCGTGGATCAAAGCCGAAACTGGCGTTGGTCCGGCCATTGCATCTGGCAGCCAGGTAAACAATGGCAACTGGGCCGATTTACCGCAGGCACCGATAAATAATAAAATGGTGATTAAAACCAAAGTATCATTACCTGGCAACATATTAGCCGCCTGAGGGAAAACTTTAGCGAATTCTACACTACCGAAGGTGGTGAAGATTAAGAATACACCTAACAAAAAGCCTAAATCACCGATGCGGTTCATTACGAAAGCTTTTTTAGCTGCCGAGGCATAAGCATTATTGGTATACCAGAAACCGATTAATAGGTACGAGCATAAACCAACCCCTTCCCAACCGATAAACATTACGATATAGTTAGAACCCAATACCAATAAAAGCATAAAGAATACAAACAGGTTTAGGTAAGAGAAAAATTTACCAAAACCAGCATCATCATGCATGTAGCTCGTAGAATATAGATGGATCAGGAACCCGATTCCGGTAATAATCAAAAGCATGATCGAGCTTAAAGGATCAACCAGGAAAGATAAAGGAATGTGCAATGTACCTGCACTGATCCAATCGAATAAAAATACTTCGTGGGATTTTTGTGTGTCGCCTTGTAAACTAAAGAAAACAACTACGCTGATGATAAAGGAGGCGAAGATTACCCCACTCCCAATGATACCAACAAGTCCTTTAGATAAAGAGTTTCTGCCTAGCCCATTAATTACAAACCCTAAAAAAGGAAATAACGGAACCAACCAAATCAATTGTTCTATTGTCATTCTTATTATATATTTACCACTTAAGGCGATTTAAAACATTAATATCTATCGATTTCGTATTTCTGTAAACCATTACAATAATAGCTAAACCAACTGCAACCTCTGCTGCTGCCAAAGCCATAATGAAGAATACGAAAACCTGTCCTGATGGATCGTTGCTATGAACCGAAAATGCGGTTAAAAGTAAATTAACGGCATTAAGCATCAGCTCAACCGACATAAAAATTACAATGGCATTTCTGCGGGTAAGTACACCAATTACGCCAATAGAAAAAATAATGGCACTTAAATAGATGTAGTGGTTTAGCGGAACGCCCTGAAGTTGTGATGTTAAATTTTCCATTATGCTTCTACCTCATCTCTTTTAGATAATAAAACGGCTCCAACCATTGCTGCCAACAGTAATAGAGATGACAATTCGAAAGGCAATAAGAATGGGCCAAAAAGCTCCTTGCCTAGATTTTCTACCAATCCCAATCCTGGGTTTTTCAAAATTAACGGGCTGGTAATACTTGCCGATTTTAAAGAACCGATTAAGGTTACCACCAAACAGCCACCTGCAATAACCCCTACGATTTTAATCAGCGGTGATTTACTCGGCTCGGTTTCCTTATTCAGGTTAAGCAACATCAGTACAAAAAGGAACAATACCATTATGGCCCCCATGTAAACAATAAAGTTTACCACCGCTAAAAACTGTGCATTTAACAGCACATAGTGAACAGTGAAGGTAAAAAAGGTAAGGATTAAGTACAATACACTGTGGATTGGATTTTTTGCAAAAATCACCAGCAGCGAAAAGATGATACTTAATGTGGCTACGAAATAGAATACTTGTGTACTCATTAATTTGTTATTTGTTTTATTTATTTCGTCACCCTGAATTTATTTCAGGGTCTTATAAAGGAGATGCTGAAATAAATTTAGCATGACGATTATCTCAGTTATAGGGTTCGTGTACTCACGAACTATCCAATTATTTTTTCATTTCTAATGGCGCTTCTACCAGCTTATCTTTTCCGTAAATAAAATCTTTACGTAAATAATCAGCAGGTACAATCGGGCCATCTAAGTAAATTGCCTCTTTTGGGCAGGCTTCTTCGCATAACCCACAGAAAATACAGCGCAACATATTGATTTCGTAAGTTGCTGCGTATTTTTCTTCGCGGTATAAATGTTTTTCTTCAGGTTTACGTTCAGCGGCAATCATGGTAATGGCTTCAGCCGGACAAGATAAAGCACATAAACCACAAGCTGTACAACGCTCTTTACCATTCTCATCGCGTTTTAGCGAGTGCATCCCCCTAAAGTTGGTCGAGAATTCGCGTTCTACTTCAGGATATCTTACGGTAGCCTCTTTTTTAAATAAGTGACTGATGGTGATACCCATACCCTTGGCAATTGCCGGCAGGTACATGCGCTCCATAAAGCTCAATGGCTTTTGTTCCAGTACTTTTTTCTTATTACTTAATGATTCCATAATTAAAACTTCTCAATAATCGCAATCACAACACCTGTTATTATAATATTGGCGATAGCCAAAGGTATTAAACCTTTCCAACCTAAATTCATCAATTGATCGTAACGGAAACGAGGGATGGTCCAGCGTACCCACATGAAGAAAAAGATGAAAGCACATATTTTTCCGAATAAAACAATCACTCCTATAATTGAAGCCCAATTCTGGCCAAAATGAGTAGCAGCTAAATCCATAAATGGATAATTAAAACCACCGAAATATAAAGTTGCCATTACCGCTGATGAGACAAACATATTGATGTATTCCGCAAATAGGTAAAAACCCAATTTCATTGAAGAATACTCCGTATGGTAACCTCCAATCAATTCTGTTTCACATTCAGGTAAATCGAATGGAGCACGGTTGGTTTCGGCAAAAGAACATACCATGAAAATTAGAAATCCCAATGGCTGCTTGAAGAAATACCAGGTAAACCATCCATCTGCCCAAAAACCATGTTGTTTATCTACAATATCCTTTAAACTTAAGGAGTTTGTTATTAACAACAGAGCGATGATTGACAATCCCATTGCAATTTCATAACTGATGTTCTGTGAAGCCGCGCGGATCGCACTTAACAAAGAATATTTGTTATTGGATGCCCATCCACCGATCATTACACCATACACACCTAACGAAACCACACCAAAGATATATAAAACGCCTACATTGATATCAGAAACCTGCAAAGGAATGGTTTTACCACCGATTTCAATCGGACTGCCCCAAGGAATAACCGCTGTACCTATACAGGCACAAAGCAAAGCCAAACCCGGACCGGCGATAAATAAAAACCTGTTTGATGTGGTAGGAATAATTTCCTCTTTCATAAACATTTTGATACCATCGGCCAATGGTTGTAAAATACCAAAGGGGCCGGCTCTATCCGGGCCCAAACGATCTTGCAAATATGCAGCCACCTTACGTTCTGCATAAGTAGAATACATGGCAATAACTAAACTGATGCCGAAAATTACAGCTACCAGGATAAATTTTTCTATAACAAAAGCGCTATCCATTAGTATTTAACTGTTTTATGTAATTCAATTTCATTCGCAGCCTGTAAAGCCTCATTTGGCTGGATTACGTGCAAAGGTTTTAATGTTTCGTAGTGGTTAGATGCAATTACCGAAGTATCATCAATGTGTGTTGGACGTTCAATTACCCAATCGGCAGTTGCTTTTTTATCGAAGCGACAAGTATTGCAAATAAATTCTTCTACTTCTCCAAACTGATCTTTACGGGCGGTAACGCGTAAAACATCCGCTCCTTTGTACCAAAGTGTTACTTTACCATTGCATTTTTCGTGGTCGCAATCACGGTGTGCATCAACAGGCTTGGTAAACCAAACACGGTTTTTAAAACGGAAAGTTTTATCGGTTAAAGCACCCACAGGGCAAACATCGATTACGTTTCCTGAGAAATCGTTATCAACAGCCTGTTGGATATAAGTAGAAATTTCAGAGTGATCGCCCCGGTTTAAGATACCATGAACACGTTTATTGGTAATCTGATCGGCAGTAAAAACACAACGGTAGCACAAAATGCAACGGTTCATGTGCAACTGGATCTTATCGCCAATATCAATACGCTCGAAAGTACGACGCTCAAACTCATAACGAGTTTTTTGCAAACCATGCTCATAACCCAAATTCTGCAAATCGCACTCACCAGCCTGATCGCAAACAGGGCAATCTAATGGGTGGTTAATCAATAAGATCTCTACAACACCTGCACGTGCTTCCAAAACTTCTGGTGAAGTAATGTTAAGCACTTCCATGCCGTCCATTACGGTTGTGCGGCAAGAAGCCACCAACTTAGGCATTGGGCGAGGATCTTTCTCTGAACCTTTAGTCACTTTTACAATACAGGTACGGCATTTACCGCCACTGCCTTGTAATTTAGAATAATAGCACATTGCTGGTGGAACAATATCCCCTCCTATCTGCCTTGCAGCATTCAGAATGGTTGTTCCATTATCAACCTCTACTGTTATCCCATCTATCGTAACCTTAACTTTTTCACTCATGGTTAATGATATTCTTTTTATTTCTTTATCTCGTCTTGGTTTGTGTCTCCACAAACCAATTCTTTCGCTTTCGTTTCGTGAGGGCACGAACTGAGGCGCTTTTTAAGTTCTAATTTAAGGTCACAAATGCAACCTTAGGATTTTATTTCTCTTCTGTTACCGGAGCTTTTTCAATCGGTGTTGCATAATTTGCAATACCATAGTTCTGGCCCTGGCTTTTCACAGGCTCTTTAATGTGCCATTCAAATTCATCCCTGAAGTGACGGATTGCACTGGCAACCGGCCAGGCTGCGGCATCACCTAATGGACAAATCGTATTACCTTCAATTTTGCGTTGAATATCCCACAATAAATCTACATCTTCCATTTTACCATGGCCGTGTTCAATTTTATGTAAGACTTTCTCCATCCATCCGGTCCCTTCACGGCACGGTGAACACTGTCCACAGCTTTCGTGGTGATAAAAACGGGCGAAATTCCAGGTATTTCTAACTATACACTGATCTTCATCAAAAGCAATAAAACCACCAGATCCCATCATGGTACCAGTAGCAAAGCCACCTTCAGATAAAGACTCGTAACTCATTAAACGAGGCTCGCCATTGGCGTATTTTAAGGTTAAATTAGCGGGCAAAATAGGCACAGATGATCCACCTGCAACCGTCGCTTTTAATCTTTTACCATTGGCAATACCACCACAGTATTCATCAGAATAGATAAATTCTTCTACTGGTAGGCCTAATTCTATTTCATACACACCTGGTTTTACCAAATTACCAGAAGCCGATATTAATTTTGTACCTGTACTTCTACCGATACCAATTTTTGCATATTCATCACCACCATCGTTGATAATAGGCACCACTGCAGCAATCGATTCAACATTGTTCACCACTGTAGGGCAACCATACAAACCTGCAATCGCCGGGAATGGTGGTTTAATACGCGGATTACCTCTTTTACCTTCAAGCGATTCTAACAAAGCAGTTTCTTCTCCGCAAATGTAAGCACCACCACCTGGCTGAACATATAATTCTAAATCGTAACCAGTACCTAAAATGTTTTTACCCAACCATCCGGCAGCTTTAGCTTCAGCAATGGCTTTTTCTAAAATGCGGATCTGAGGCATCATTTCGCCACGCACATAGATATAAGAAACCTTTGCACCTAAAGCGAAACTCGAAACAATCATTCCCTCAATTAAAGCATGAGGGATATATGTCATTAAATAACGGTCTTTAAAAGTCCCTGGCTCAGATTCATCAGCATTACACACCAAATAACGTGCAACACTTTCTGGTTTGGCCAGAAAGCTCCATTTCATCCCCGTTGGGAAACCCGCACCTCCGCGACCGCGTAAGCCCGATTTCTTAACTTCTTCAACAATCTCTTCAGGTGTTAAAGTTTTAAGGGCTTTTTCCACAGCACGATACCCGCCTTTTTGGCGATAGACTTCAAGTGTATTGATGCCCGGTACGTTTATATGCTCAAGTAACAGTTTTCGAGACATTTTAATTAGTCTATAGTCTGTAGTCAATAGTCCATAGTCTTGAGTCAAAATTGACTCCCGACTAAAGACTCTAGACTTAGGACTTGTTCTTTAAATCTTCAATCAGTTTATCTACACTATCGGTAGTTAAGTTTTCGTAGAAAGTATATTCCGGGCTAATCTGTAACACCGGTCCGAAGCCACAGGCGGCTAAGCATTCAACTCCTCTAAAGCTGAATAAACCATCGGCAGTAACTTCACCTTCCTTAACACCCAATTTATTTTCTAGGTGGCTTAATATTTTTTCGGCACCAACCAGGCAACAAGGGCCAGTACGACAAACCTCTAAGGCATACTTACCTTGTGGTTTTAAAAAGTACATGGTATAAAATGTTGCCACCTCATAAACTTCAATTGGCTGAATATTTAAATATTCGGCAACTTTATCCATGGCTGGCGTACTTACCCAAAGGTATTCGGCCTGTACCAAGTGCAATAATGGCAACAAAGCTGATTTGTGCTTACCTTCAGGATAACGGCTTTTTACTTCATCAAACTTGGCCAGCAATTCTGATGAAAACACTACAGGTGTTTGTTCTTCTACTTTAAGCATCTAATTCTCCTGCAATAATATTCATACTACTCATGTTGATAATAGCGTCAGACAATAACATGCCTTCGCTCATTGGTGCAAACATCTGGTAGTTTATAAAACTTGGTCTGCGGAAGTGTAAACGGTATGGTGTACGGCCTCCATCATTAATCAGATAGAATCCTAATTCACCATTTCCACCCTCCACAGCATGATAAACTTCTGCTTTTGGTGCATCAATCTCACCCATCACAATTTTGAAGTGATAGATTAATGCTTCCATATTATTATAAACTTCTTGTTTTGGAGGAAGGTAAAATTCGGGAACGTCGGCATGAAAAATACCTTTTGGTTCCGTTTTTAACTTCACAAGTGCTTGTTCGATAATGCGAACACTTTGCCACATCTCTTCATTACGCACTAAATATCTGTCGTAAATATCGCCACTTGTACCTACCGGAACTTCAAAATCGAAATCCTGATACGAAGAATATGGGTCGCTTACACGAACATCGTAATCTACGCCGGTAGCACGTAAAAGTGGACCAGTCCAACTGTATTCTAAAGCAGTTTCTTTAGTTACCTCTGCAACACCTGCCGTTCTATCAATAAAAATACGGTTACGTGTTAACAGATTTTCGAACTCTTTTAATGCTTTAGGAAATTCCTTTAAAAACTTATCAATTTTAGCAAAGGCAATATCATTAAAATCTCTTTCGAAACCACCAATACGACCAATATTTGTGGTTAAACGTGCACCACAAACTTCTTCAAAGATTTCGTAAATATGTTCACGAAACTGGAATAAGTATAAGAAAGTGGTAGTTGCTCCTGTATCCTGACCAATAATTGTATTACAGATAATGTGATCGGCAATACGCGAAAGTTCCATTACAATAACGCGTAGATAATCTACACGCTTTGGCATTTGAATATTCAACAACTTTTCAACCGTCATGTGCCAGCCCATATTGTTAATAGGCGAAGAGCAATAGTTTAAACGATCGGTAAGTGGTGTAATTTGATAAAAGGGACGATGTTCGGCAATCTTTTCGAAAGCACGGTGGATGTACCCAATAGTAGAAACGCCGCTAACAATACGTTCGCCATCTAATTGCAGAACATTTTGAAAAACTCCGTGGGTTGCAGGGTGTGTTGGGCCTAAGTTTAGGGTTACCAGCTCACTTTGCGGGTCGTTATCTGTAAATACCGGATGGTTATGATTCATAGTTTACCTTCCAAAAAATTCGTCTTTTTTATCTACTCTGTTCGGATCTTCCAATGGATATTGTTTCAACATCGGGTGAACACCTAAATCGTCCATATTTAAAATACGGCGTAAATCCGGGTGGCCCTCAAATTTAACCCCAAACAGATCGTAAGTTTCGCGTTCCATCCAGTTGGCACCTTTCCAAACCGTTGTTGCAGTCGGTATAGTTGGGTTCTGCTCGGAAATAAAAACTTTAATCCTGATCCTCACTTTTTCTACCATGTTGTGTAGATGATAAACAACAGCAATTCCATGGTCTTTACCAGGGTAATGAACTGCCGTAATATCGGTAAGGAAATTAAACTTTAATTCGTTTTTAAGATGCGAAAGCACATTGATGATAACATCTTTATAAGTTACAAAAGTTAATAAACCATAAGGCTCAGAAACAGCGGTAACTTTTTCGCCAAACCTTTCGGTCAGCTTAACATGGATATCGTTATTTAGTGTCGTTTCTTCCATTATTTAATGCCGTATTGACCTAAAAGTTCTTTGTAATAATCAGAATTCCGTCTTCTGCCAGATTCGTTTTTCACCAAATCCTGAATGCGTTGAAAACCATCTAAAATGGCTTCAGGTCTTGGCGGGCAACCTGGCACGTAAACATCTACCGGGATAACCTCATCAATACCTTGCAATACAGAATAAGTATCGAAAATACCACCACTACTTGCGCAGGCACCAACAGCCATTACCCAACGTGGCTCTGCCATTTGGATATAAACCTGTTTTAATACAGGAGCCATCTTTTTAGCGATAGTACCCATAACCATTAAAACATCAGCCTGACGGGGAGAAAAGCTTAAGCGTTCGGCACCGAAACGACCAAGGTCGTAGTGAGAACCCATGGTTGCCATAAACTCGATTCCACAACAAGAAGTTGCGAAAGGTAAAGGCCATAATGAATTTGAGCGGGCCAAACCAATCACTTTATCAAGAGAAGTGGCAAAAAAGCCAGATCCTTCTATTCCTGGAGGCGCATCAACTATATTAATTTCACTCATGTTTATAAACAAAAAATGCTCATCCCTTTGCAGAATGAGCAACAAATTTACAATATTTTAAAGGCAAACAAACTAGCTTCACTCGATTTAGAACCTTTCTAAATAACAAAAACTACCAGGAGTTAGTGTAAGTGATACACATTCAGTTTTCAGTTGGCAATTTTCAGTTTAAAGTTTATAAACCGAGGGCTATTAACTGCCAATTAACTAGTTCCAGTCTAAAACTTTTTTCTTGATTACGTAGATGAAACCTAGCAACAATGTCCCCATAAAAATGAACATTTCAATCATTCCGTCCATTTTCAGTGCACGGAAATTAACTGCCCAAGGATACATAAAGATTACCTCCACATCGAACAGTACAAATAAGATGGCTACCACGAAATATTTAATAGAGAAAGGCTGGCGTGCATTACCTACTGATTTAATACCAGCTTCAAAAGTTTCTAACTTATCACTCGTTTTACGTTTTGGACCCAAAAAGTGGGTAATCACCAAGGTGAACACCACGAAACCTAAAGCAACAATTACTTGAAATATAATTGGTAAAAAATCTATAGAGGAACTTTGCGCTTGCATAATTTTTATTTTGTGATGCAAAAGTAAAAGAAAAAGGCAGAGTAACCAAACTCTGCCTTTTCTAAATTATTTAACTTTTTAATTATTTGCCTTTACCTTTTGGAGCAGGCGCTGCTAATTCTTTTAATTTAGCTGCAGCGAAGGTTCCGCTAGGATATACAGCTACACTTTTGTTAAAGTATTCTTTAGCTTTTTCTTTGTCTTTGTAGTAGTAAAAACCACCAATAGTATCATAAGCTTCAGAAAGTTTTTTGGCATTTGCAGTTGCTAATTCAGGTTTTTCAGTTATTTTTTTTATGTATTCTTCATAGAAAGGAAGCATTAAACCCTTAGGCTCTTTCTCATCATCCAATAAACTGTTAATACGAGCTCTTGTTAAATACGCATCATAAGTTTCAGGAGCTAGTTGAGTTACTTTAGCAATTGATGAATCAGCTCTTACTAAGATATCTTTTGAAGGATTTTGTTTTGCAGTTAATTTTGCTGCGTAATCAAAGTAATTTGCCATTGCATTATAGTAATAGTTATATAAAGCTCCTTTTCCTTTTGGATTAGCTTTTATCGCTTTTTCATATATTTCTGCAGATTTAGTATATTTCTTTGCATCATAGAAGCTTTTAGCAACTTCAGCCAATGCATCAGCATTTGTTGAATCTTTTTCAACGGCTTTAGTGATATTGATTAATGCTAAACTATCTTGACCAGCCTTTAACTGTGCTTTACCTAGATACAAATAATCAAATCCAAGGATCTTATTCGGATCTTTCTCTTTAGCGAAAAAATCATTCATGCTTGTAAGTGCAGCTGGATAATTTTTATTCTCATATGCTGCCCATCCTTTCATCCTAGATACAATAGCATTTTTAGGGTCATTAGCAGGTGCTTGTATAGCTGAAGCTACTTGCTCCAAAGCTGGAAAATCTTTTGCATAAAATAAGAATTGAGCGTAACGCAATTGAGATTCTAAAGATTTATCAGTTAAATCCATGTATTTTTTATAATTCTCAATAGCTTTTTTCGCTTTTTCCTTATCTGTACCAAAACTACTCCATTGTAAGTATAATTCACCTAACTCGCGATATGCAGGGCCATAGTTTGCATCAGCGGCAATTACATCTTGTAACTCTTTTTCACCTTCAGGAAAAGCTCTTGATTCTTTGTACATTTTACCAATCTGCGTTTTGGCCCTTCTGTTGTTTGGATCAACATCACCAACACGCATGTATGGACCTAACGCCTCAGAGTTTTTCTTCTGTAAAGCATAGGCATCACCTTGCGCTAAGAAAACTTCAGCATCTTTATCTTTAGAATCTAATTCGTCTGCTTTAGTAATATTAGCCAAAGCACTAGTGAAATCAGGTTTAGATACATCATCACTAGGTTTATCTTGCGCTAAATAAGCTTTACCGATATACAAATAAGTTTTGTAATCTTTCGGTGCCAAAGCTACCGCTTTATCGAAGTTAGTTTTAGCAGAACTTGGGTTGTTAGACAACATATCTGCTTCACCTAAACCAATTAAGTTTAAGTTATTTTTTGGATCAGCAGTTACACCTTTGGTGAAAACGGCTCTTGCTGAATCGATGTAACCTGTTTTCAGGTAAACCAAACCTAGGTTATAATAATTTTCGCCATCTGAGGCTTTAGCGCTTACCAACGACTTAAGCATTGATGAAGCTTTCTGATACTGTTCTGCGTCAATGGCTTTTTTCGCATCAGTTAAACTTTGAGCAAAAACTGCAGAACCCATCAACACCAAACCTACATTTAAGGTTATTGCTTTCTTTGAAATTTTCATTGGATCAATTTTTTGTTTTTAAACGTTTTTAAAATCGGGCTGGAGTGAGTTCTATTTTATCCAAAATCTCCAACCAAACTTAGTTAACATTGGTTTTAACAATAATGAAGCATCATATCTAATACTTCGTGGTTCAATTTATAATTTATTTATTACTTTCTTTAGTTAAATTTATTTCTCTCGGCATTAGCTTGTGCGGGCCAAGTCCAGATTTAAGTACAATCAATTGTCCCCGCTGACTTCTTAACCATGTTGCAAATCCTGTGCCTAAACCATCTCTTCCTTCGCAATCTATAATATTTATATTTCTTAAGAAAGGATAAACACCGTTGATTAAGTTATCTTGAGTCGGTTTATAGAACTGATCATCTCCTACCTTGCCTTTTACATTCTTTACACCCAGCACTTTTATCTGAGAAAGGTATCCACTCATCTCTGCATCCTTGCCCGTGATCCAATTCACGCCCAAAATACCAATAAAATTCTTATCCTCAGCAATAAGTTTAATTACTTCTTTGCTGGAATTTTTAGAGTAAACACCTGTAGCTGGAAACTGGTTGATATTAGCCAACTCTTTAAAATATTGAAAGGTACTTGAATAAGCGTTATCAAAGACCAATTTTTTATCTGATTTCTTTCCCTGTAATATATCAATCACATCTTTAACGTTAATTGTACTGTCTATATTGCCCTGATTTGTGATTAAAGCAATACCATCTACAGCAAATCGTGAGGTGTTTATCTTTATATTCCGTTGGTTATAATATTTTTCTTCGGCCTTGGTTAATAACCTTGGCAACACAATTACTCTTACACTATCATTAAGAAAGGCAGGCAATAATTTTTCTTCAGGTTTTACTGTTGCCTGAAATTTTGCATCCGGATAATCTAAACTAAAAATATCGATCTGATCTTGAACAATCGGTCCAACACTTTCGTCAACCAATATTTTTAAGGTACCGCTTGTTCTGGTTTCTTTAACTGCATTGGCTTTATTTTTACGTTTGCAGGATACAAGTAAAGCGAGCACACAAAATATTAAAAGGAAATTTTTCATTGAGCTGATTAGTCGCGCCTTCCAAGGCTTAAAAGTCTTACAAATGCATAAATAATTAAGAAGATACCGATTGCGATGCGGCCCCATTGTGGAATAGTGCTTAAGCGCAGGGCAATTGGTTCGTAAAATATAAATGCAAAGCCTAACACCACATAAAAAACGAACATGATAAGGCCTAAAATGAGCAAAAACCGCTGTTTAGGCGATTTTTGCTTAAAAATATCAAAATTTAACATCTACTATTAGTTCAATGTAAAGTTAACGTTGATGTTGTATTTTACCCTTACCGGCTTACCATTTTGGATACCTGGGTTCCAACGTGGACTAGCTTTCAATACACGGATGGCTTCTTCATCAGTTCCGCTACCCAAACCACGGGTAACTGTGATATCAGTTAATTTACCATCTTTTTCAACAACGAAAGATAAAAACACTTTACCTTGAACGTTGTTTTCTTGTGCCATTGGCGGGTACTTTATTGCTTTACTTAAGTATCCGTAAAACTTAGAGATACCTCCAGGGAATTCTGGTTGTTTTTCGATACTAACAAAGTCGTAAACTTTATTATCATCAACCGCAACAGCAGCTTCTCTTTTTGGTCCTTCCCCTACTGGTTCAGCGATAACAATATCAGCTGTCGGATCACCTTTGATATCTCTCTGACCTGGATCAGCTTCCTTCAATTTTTCAACCGTAGGTGGTTCATCACGAACCTCGATATCGGGTTTTACAATTGGAGGTGGCATTTTCACCTGGTCAACTTTTGGTGGCGGTGGCTCTACCGGTGGCGGAGGTGGCGTTTTAGGGTCAACTGGTGGAGGTGGAGCTAAAATAACTTCCTGTGCTTTTAATTGTTCATCCGGCTGATCCATTGAGCCTTTAATCAGGCTATAGATTTTTGGAGAGAAGAATAACACTAGAAATATAATAGATCCAATAATTAATGCTTTGGTGGTGTTGGCACCATTGGTTTTACGCAATTGGTACGCACCGTAGCTTTTGTTTTTATCAGCAAAAACCACTTCAAGCCATTCTTTTCTGAATATATCTAACTTCGACATAACTTCTGGTTTTATTGATTATAAAATTCCCTTTTCTTTCATGAACTGCTTCTCATTGTCAAGGATATTATCATCATCAATCTGACGAACCTTTACTTTAAGAATTTCCAGTTCATCCATCATATCTACAAAGTTTTGGAATGTAGAACCTGATGTTGGTTTAACCAATACCACAAAATCTCCAGCAACTCCAGATGCATCAGCATTTTTCCTGTTTTTTACAATTGCATCTTCAATTTGCGATCCTGATTCGATTGTTGGTGCGCTTTCACCAGCTACTCCCATGTACCATGCAACTTTATTGTTTTTACCCAATAAGATGGTCATCGTTTTACTCGCTTTCAGCTCTAACCTGTTTTCAGGTAACTTTTCGTTCTTATCCGGTTTTGCAATATCCATCGCCTGTGGCGTAGAGATTACAGTTGTTAAGATAAAGAAGGTTACCAAAAGAAACATTAGATCCACCATTGGGGTCATATCAACCCTTGGCGTGGCTTTCTTCCCGCCCGTGTTTAATTCTGCCATTTCTTATTTCTTTTTAGCTTCAGAGTTAGTTACCAACAAAAATTTGTTTACACTTTGTTTCTGAAGCACATCAATAATCTTTTTTACAACTGGATACTCTTCTTTAGCATCACCTTTGATACTGATACGCATATCCTGATTGTTGATTTCCTTAGTCGCCTTACGGGCGTTTAATACCCATGAATTTAACTGGTTATCAGTCGAGTCTGAAGGTATCCCGGGCTGAACCCCTGGTTTCATACGATCGCCACCATTTAAAGCAATAAGTGATTTTAAGCTCTGGATCGGCACACCGAAACTTCCTATGTTTGAAAAGCGTTGTATTTCTAATGGGGTGAACGATATTTTGTACTGTTCGCCCATTAGTTCCAATGTTTTCGCTCTTACTTTTGTACCTGCTACTTCGAAGAAAACTTTCCCCTGCCCAATGGTCAATATCGCATTGTTTTCTACCGGCACCTTAAACTCATATGTAGATGAGGGGGTAGAAACGGCTAGAGGTTCTGGTTGCCTTGCTGTAGCAGTTAAGATGAAGAAAGTAAGTAACAATGATGCCACATCACACATGGCAGTCATATCTGTTACTGTACTTGTTCTTTTAACTTTAATTCTAGGCATAATATTTTTTACTAGTTTTTAATAATGATGATCTTTTTTCCGGTTTTCCATAAAGCCGGTAAAAATTTTTTCAAAATTCTTATTTATGCGAACTAGCGTATGTTTGAACGATGCTGAAACCAGCCTCATCGATAGCGTAAGTTAACTTATCGATTTTAGAAGTTAATACGTTGTACATGATAATTGCCACAGTAGATACTAAGATACCTGTTGCAGTATTGATAAGTGCCTCAGAGATACCTACCGCTAATGCTGACTGATCTGGTGCTCCAGAGTTTGCTAAACCGGCGAATGCACGGATCATACCTGTTACTGTACCCAATAAACCTACTAATGTACCAATTGATACCAAAGTTGCAATTACAGTTAAGTTTTGCTCTAACATTGGCATTTCTAAAGCTGTAGCTTCTTCTACCTCTTTTTGGATAGCAACGATTGATTGCTCCACATCCATATTGGTATCAGCTTCAACTTCACTGTATTTTTTCAAACCAGATTTAATTACGTTAGCAACTGAACCTTGTTGTTTATCACACTCAGCTTTTGCAGCCTCGATGTTACCTGCGCTTAATAAACCTTGTACTTTGCGAATGAAAGTATCTAAGCTAGATTTTCCACTTGCTTTACCAATAACGATAAAACGTTCGATAGAGAATACAATTACTACTAATAGTAGTCCAACTAAGATCGCTACGATAGGACCTCCTTTGTAAGCTGTTCCAAGATAGTTACCAGCTAGTGGTAATTTTTCTCTGTCACCATCGATAAAGTTACTTCCTTCTCCGAATACGAATCTCCAAACACAGAATCCAATTACAATACAAATTGGAATAACGAATGTTGCAAATACATTTGAAGCACTAGAAGAGCTCTCTTTTTTAACAGTTGTTGGTTTTGGTGCGTTTGCCATTTTTTTTGAAATTTTAGTTTTAGTTCTTGTTTTTAATTTTTAGCTGTTTTTTTTCTTTTGTACTACACTCAACGTTTCTTATCCGAAATTGTTGCGAAAAACAAATTTATAAATTGATTTTAAATTACAAATTAATAAATCAATAAACAATTAAATCGTTACTTAGAATTTAGTTTCGGTAAACCACCAAGGGTGTATAACAAAAAAATTGCCCCAGCCGAGGCAATTCTTTCACAATAAAAACTAAAAAAAAATCGAATTGCAAATTTTTTGCTCAAAAAATGCATTTTAAAGTGCATTTAACATAATTTTAACGCTTCGTGTCTGCTTTTTGGTACTTTTGTCAGTTCAAATTGCTTGAAATTCTCTGTAAAGGCATCCTGCAGTTCGTAGGCTTTCAAAAAATATTCTTCCTGGTTGCCCCATGTTTTAGAGGGGTCTAAAATTTCGTCTGGTACTCCGGGGCAATTTAGTGGCATCATCAATTTAAATACATGGTGTTGCTTATATTTATTATGATCTAAATCTCCATTTAGCGCTGCAGTAATCATCGCCCTGGTATAACTTAATTTCATCCTTTTACCTACGCCATAAGGGCCTCCGCTCCAACCTGTATTTACCAACCATACGTTTACCTGGTGTTTTTCCATCTTCTCTCCTAATAATGCGGCATATTTAGATGGATGCAGTGGTAAGAAAGCTTTACCGAAGCAAGCCGAAAAGGTTAATTGAGGTTCTGTTACCCCTGTTTCTGTTCCTGCAACCTTTGCTGTATAACCGCTCATAAAGTGGAACATGGCCTGCTCTACATTTAATTTTGAAATTGGAGGCAACACCCCAAACGCATCTGCAGTTAAGAAAAAGATATTTTTCGGAACAGCCGCTATTGATGGTAAAATGGCATTATCAATGTAATCTATAGGATAAGCTACACGGGTATTCTCTGTCTTACTGATATCACTATAATCAACCTCCCGAGTGCCCGGGAAAAAATTAACATTCTCCAATAATGCACCAAATTTAATCGCCTTAAAAATCTGTGGCTCTTTCTCTTCGGTTAAATCTACGCATTTCGCATAGCAACCGCCCTCGAAGTTAAATACCGAATCTTTGCCCCAACCGTGTTCGTCATCCCCTATTAATCCTCTTTCCGGATCGGCAGATAAAGTGGTTTTTCCTGTGCCTGATAAGCCGAAGAATATAGCCGTATCGCCATTTTTCCCCACATTAGCAGAGCAGTGCATAGATAACGTATTCTTATATACTGGCAGGATAAAGTTTAAAACAGAAAAAATTCCTTTTTTAATTTCGCCGGTATAACCTGTTCCCCCGATCAAAATAATTTTCCTGGTAAAATTGATGATGGAGAAATTTTCCTGCCTGGTTCCATCTATAGCCGGATCGGCCAAAAAGCCTGGCGCAGCAATAATGGTCCACTCTGGTGTGATACCCAATTGATCTTCCTCCGGGCGGATAAACAAATGATGAGCAAAAAGATTCTGATAAGCCGTTTCTGTAATTACCCTGATCGATATCGAATAATCCGGATTGGCACAGGCGGAAGAATCGCGGACATAGATTTTCTTATCTTCAAGGTAATTGGTTAGCTTATAAAATAGCTGATCGAATTTCTCCGGAGAAATTTTAATGTTTACATCGCCCCACCAAACCTGATTTTCAGTTACCTCATCGCATACAATAAAGCGGTCTTTAGGAGAACGTCCGGTAAACTTTCCGGTATCAACCGCCAGCGCTCCTGAAGCAGCCAGTATACCTTCTTTATTTAATAAGGCTTCATCAATTAATTCCGTTGGAGATAATTGGTACTTTACAGCAATATTTCCACCTAGATTTAAATAGTTTAAATCTGGCGCTTGCAGTTTCTTTTTGCTCATAACAATAAGTTAGTTAGTACAGCAAAGGTAAATACTTATCACCCACAAAAACTAGTTTTGAAGCGTAAATTTTTACATATTGTAGCAAATACACTATTATGTAAACATTTTATTTACAGATATTTACACTCAATTTCACAAGGTAAAAAAAATTAAAAAATTACACTAAGTAAAATCCATTAAATGGTTTTAGCAGGTTTAAACTTTTAATGGGTAAGGTTTTGAAAATTAATGACGCTTTATTAAATATTAACCACCCCGCCTTACGCTCGCGCTCCAAAAGAGGAGAATCAGACGCCGGAAAGGTAACTAGCTTAAATAGTACCACAGCCCAAATTTAACTAAACCTGATAAAAGCGGCAGCTCCCGATCTCACCAACTTATTAGCAACCACTACCATCGGGACTATGGCGGTTAGCAGGACTGCCGTATCCGAAGAATTACGACAGCATCTTTTCTAATATTTAAAACCGCCTACTAAGCACCCCTCCTATAAACACCCCTCAAGAGTCGAATGATTTGGTTTCGGGTTCAGAAAATGCGGCTATTTCATCTGTTTAAACGTTTTAATAGAAATTTCGAAATAAAATTGAAAAAACATTTGCATTTTAAAAAAATAATCTCCTACTTTACGGTGTACAAAGTACACAAAGACAAGATGAATTTTAACACTTCGATTATTACAACAATTATTATTACCACCGGTATAAACCAGCGGGGCTAATTTGTTGTAAATTGAAAAAACATAAAACACAGAAAGCGTCCCGATGAAAGTCGGGACGCTTTTTTTTTTAACCCATGCTGAATGAAACCTGTACGAGCAACCATGAATATCCGCACAGCATCAAACAGTTAAAACCAATATAGACTAATGAAAGTACTCAAATTCGGCGGCACATCCGTAGGTTCGGCCGAGAACATTAAAACCCTCTTGCGCCTGGTTGGCGAAGAAAAACAGCAGAACAGCCCGGTAGTTGTATTATCGGCAATGAGTGGTGTAACCAATTTACTTACCGATATGGCCGAAATGGCCGAGCGTGGGGAAGATTACGACGCTCATTTAAAAGAAATCGAAGCAAAACACTTTGCTGTAATCCGCACACTTTTACCTGCAGCAGCACAAAACCCTGTGTTTACCCGCTTAAAGATCTTTTTTAACGAGCTTGAAGATCTGTTACAGGCCGTGGCCAATTTGCGCGAACTGAGCTTGCAGACCAAAGATCAGATTTTGAGTTACGGCGAACGTTGCTCTACGTTTATGATTAGTCATATTGCTTCTAAAAGTATTGGTGATTCGCTTTATGTTAATGGATCTGACCTGATTAAAACCGACAGTAATTTTGGGCAAGCGAAAGTAGATACCGAGTTGACTGAAATGCTGATCAACAATTTCTACCAGGAAAATAAAGGCAAAGTACTTTTTGTTACTGGTTTTATAGCGAGCAATGCAGCAGGAAGGGTAACAACTTTAGGTCGTGGTGGCTCTGATTATACCGCAGCGGTATGGGGTGCAGCCTTAAATGCAGAAGAAATAGAAATATGGACCGATGTAAACGGCATGATGACAGCTGATCCGCGCATTGTGAAAAAGGCTTTCTCGTTGCCTGAGCTTAGCTATACCGAAGCTATGGAACTGAGTTATTTCGGTGCAAAAGTGATCTATCCACCAACAATGATCCCTGCTTTTATGAAGAAAATCCCGATTGTGATCAAAAACACTTTCGAACCTGATTTCGCAGGAACTTATATCAAAAGCGATATTAAAGCATCGAGTTTATCCATAAAAGGAATTTCCTCTATCGATCATATTAGCATTATTAACCTAACTGGCAGCGGCATGGTGGGTAAGGCAGGTTTTAGCGGAAGATTATTCTCACTGCTTTCGCGCGAACAGATCAATGTAGTATTGATTACCCAGTCTTCATCAGAACATAGCATTACTTTCGCTGTTAAACCAACAGATGCTTCACAAGCGATTTCTTTAATCAAAAAAGAGTTTGAACTGGAGTTAGATGCTAAAAAACTAGAGCTACCAGAAGTTGAAAATAACCTTTCAGTTTTGGCCATTGTTGGCGAAAACATGAAACGTACACCAGGTATGAGCGGACGTTTGTTCAGCGCTTTAGGCCGCAACGGTATTAATGTAAGGGCTATTGCTCAGGGGTCATCAGAATATAACATCTCAGTTATTATCAGCAAGGATGATTTATCGAAAGCCGTAAATGCAGTGCATGATGCTTTCTTTACCGATCTGAAAAGAACATTGAACGTTTTCTGTTTAGGCACCGGAAATATCGGTAAAACCTTGTTTAACCAGCTGAAAGAACAGATGCCTTTCTTAGCAGCCAATAACGATCTGCAAGTTAAGGTAACGGGTATCAGTAATACACGAAAAATGATTTTCAATGCTGACGGCTTGTCGTTAGAAAATTGGGAAGCGGAGTTAAATACAAATGGTGAACAGGCAGATTTAGCAGGTTTTGTTGCCAAAATGAAAGCCCTAAACTTACCAAACTGTGTTTTTGTAGATAACACAGCTGCAGAATCGCCAATAGAATTTTATCAGGGCATATTCGAAAGCAGTATATCGGTAGTAACCTGTAATAAAAAAGGAAACTCGGCAGATTACGCCCAGTATAAATCATTTAAAGATACCGCCCGTAAATTCGGCGTAGATTTCTATTATGAAACCAATGTAGGTGCAGGCTTACCAATTATCCGTACGCTACGCGAACTGATGATGAGCGGCGATAAGGTAGCGCGGATTGAAGCCATTTTATCAGGAACCATTTCTTACATCTTCAATAATTTTAAAGATGACGCCGGTTTTTACGAAACGGTAAAGGAAGCGCAAGAACTGGGTTATACCGAACCGGATCCTCGCGACGACTTAAATGGAAAAGATTTTATGCGTAAAATGCTGATTCTTGCCCGTGATGCTGGTTATCCCTTAGAAGCTAGTGATGTGAAAATCGATAACATTTTGCCTGAGGCTTGTTTAAATGCCACATCTGTTGAAGATTTCTATTCAGAATTGCAAACAAACGCCGCTTACTTCGAAAACTTGAAGAATACAGCAGCTAATGATGGAAAAGTTTTGCGTTACATTGGTAAACTTGAAAATGGAAATGTAGAGATCAGCCTGCAAATGGTCGACGATAGTCATCCTTTTTATATGTTATCAGGCAGCGACAACATTATTTCGTTTACCACAGACCGATACAAAACCCGTCCATTGGTGGTAAAAGGCCCAGGCGCAGGTGCTGAGGTTACCGCTGCAGGTGTTTTTGCCGATATCATTAACGTAGGTACCTTAAATAAGTAGCGATATGAATTCGGTTTTAGACAAAAAGAACGAGATTCTTCACCTGGTTAATCAGGCGATGATTGATTTCGAAAATATTTCGGATGAGGTATGGAATGATAAACCACAGCCTTTAAAATGGTCTAAAAAAGAACTATTAGGGCACTTGGTAGATAGTGCGGTTAATAACATCCGTCGTTTGGTTGTTGGACAATACGAACAAGGGGTTAAAATTATTTATCATCAGGATGAATGGGTAAACTACCAAAACTACCAGGAGACAGCTATTGCAGAAGTTATAATGCTTTGGAAGTTATTAAACTATCAGATTAGCCGGGTAATTGAAAATATTCCAGAGGAAAAGCTTCAAAATACCTGCGACACAGGAAAAGGGAAAATAGAAATGCACACCCTTTCTTTTTTTATCGATGATTACTTAGTGCATTTGAAATATCATTTAAACCAAATAACGCTTAACAAATAGCTAAGCCAATTAATAATGAAAAATAGTATAAAAGTTTTCGCTCCGGCAACCGTTGCAAACGTAGTTTGCGGTTTCGATGTACTGGGTTTCGCTGTAAACGAACCTGGCGATGAAGTTGAAATGCGATTTACCGATACACCTGGCGTGGTGATCAAAAGAATTACTGGCGATGATGGTCGTTTGCCTTTAGATGCAGCGAAAAATACCGTAAGTGCCAGTGTTCAACATTATTTAAAGCATATAAACCATTTGGATGTTGGTGTAGAAATTGAACTGCACAAGAAAATGCCTATTGGCAGTGGATTGGGCTCGAGCTCGGCCAGTACAGTAGCTGGTTTGTTTGCCATTAACAAATTAATGGGCGATCTATTAACCACCAAAGCGCTGGTTCCCTTTGCCATGAAAGGTGAAGAACTTGCCTGTGGTTATGGCCATGCCGATAACGTTGCCCCTGCATTATTGGGTGGTTTTGTACTGGTGAGAAGTTACGATCCGCTTGATGTGATTTCTTTACCTACGCCAGCTGGCATGTATGCAGCAATTGTTTACCCGGAAGTAGATGTACCGACTAAAGATGCTCGCCAAATGATCCGCAGTAAAGTAGCATTAAAAGATGCGGTTACCCAGTGGGGAAATGTTGCAGGTTTGGTAAGTGGATTGTTCATGAATGATTTTGATTTAATTGGAAGGAGCATGAAAGACGTTCTGGTAGAACCAACACGTTCGATTTTGATTCCTGGTTTTGAAGAAATGAGAAAACTCGCGATGGAAAATGGGGCAATCGGTTTCGGAATTTCAGGCTCAGGGCCATCTGTTTTCGCATTAACTCAAGAAGAAGAAACAGCCAGAAAAATAACAAAATCGCAACAGCAACATTTACATAAAATAAATATTAACAGCAAAGCTTTTGTATCTCCGGTTAACGCGGAAGGACCAAAAGTAATTTAAGCTTGGAAGGTAGAAGGTTTTAAGGTGGAGGTATGCATCCGAAAGCTTTCAGTCTTTAACCTTCCACCCCTCAACCCCATTAAAATGAAACTATATTCAACCAACAATAAAGATTTACGTGTTTCTTTCAAAGAAGCCGTTTTTAACAGCATGCCGCAGGATAAAGGCTTATATATGCCTGTCGAAATCCCACAGCTTGATCCCGAATTCATCCAGAATATCGAAAAATATTCTTTGCCTGAAATTGCATACAAAGTCGCTTCAACTTTATTAAAAGATGAGATTCCGGCAGAGGATTTAAAGGCTTTAATTGATGATGCCGTTAATTTTGAAGCACCAGCTGTTAAACTTGATGACAAAACCTTTGTTTTAGAACTTTTCCATGGCCCTTCCTTAGCTTTTAAAGATTTTGGTGCCCGTTTTATGAGCCGCGTAATGGCTTATTTCTTAAAAGATGGCGAACAACTTTTAGATGTTCTGGTTGCGACTTCGGGCGATACCGGAGGTGCAGTAGCTTTAGGTTTCTTAGGTGTACCGAACACCAGGGTAACGATTCTTTACCCAGAAGGAAAAGTGAGCCCGATACAAGAACTACAGTTAACCACCAATGGCGAAAATATTAGAGCTGTTGAAGTTAAAGGTACTTTTGATGACTGCCAGGCTTTAGTGAAACAGGCTTTTGCTGATGAAGAGCTGAATGTTAAATTCAGATTAACTTCTGCAAATTCAATTAATATTTCACGATTGATTCCACAAACATTTTACTATTTCAATACTTACGCCCAACTGAAAAAGCAAGGTTTTAAAGACGTCGTATTTTCAGTACCAAGTGGAAATTTCGGTAATATTGGTGCTGGTTTATTGGCATACAAACTAGGATTACCTGTTAAACAGTTTATTGCAGCTACCAATGTTAATGATACTGTACCACGCTTTTTAGAAACTGGTGTATACGAAACAAAACCATCAACACAAACCTACTCGAATGCGATGGATGTTGGAGCACCAAGTAATTGGGTGCGCATTATGGATCTATTTAATCAGGATGTAGAAGCCATAAAAAAAGTGGTTACTTCTTACCGCTTTAGCGATGATGAAACGTTAGAAGGTATCAAAGAAATTGATAGTAAATTAAACTACGTGGCGTGTCCACATACTGCTATTGCGTATTTAGGAGTTAAAAAATACAGAAACGAAAATCCTACAGACGAAAGTGCTGCCGTTTTCCTATCTACTGCACATGCCTGCAAGTTTCCGGATATTTTCCCTGCAGATATTGCGGCTAAAATCGAAATCCCTGAGCAGGTAAAAACTTTAGAAAGTAAACCTAAACATGCAGATCAGTTAAGTGTGGATTTTGAAGGGTTTAAAAGTTATTTGCTTAAAGGATAAGTATACGTTGTTATTTCGAAGGTTGATCATTGCCAACTTGATTAGGAACCTAATGCAATTAACAGGCATTAAGATTCTTGCCTATGCGGGAATGATGTATCTATGAGATTAATACCTGAAGTTAGTGGGGATTTGTAATCCTTAACCAAAAAAGCCAAAGAACACAAAGGTCCGGACTATAAATCCGGACCAATTTGAAAATATTTATTTAATTAACAGAAGCGAAAGCTGTAGAAGTAATGCTAACATTATTAAATGTTGCACTTCCAGCGCTGGTGGTAATCGCTTGTCCATTAAATCTAAAAGTGCGCGAACCTGGGGCTGCAGTATAAATAATAACAGTATAGGTGCCGGCCGTCAACGGACCATACGAACCTCCACTTGGGCCAAAATAAGCACTAATAGGAGTAGGTCCGTACAGGTAAATAGATCCGTTATCACCAGTTCCATTACTTAAATTTAAACCGATGCTAAAAAATTTACTGGCATTAATTTCAGCCTTAGTATTTTGCGAGGGTAACACAGCCAGCGCTATACAAAACAGGAATAATTGAATAAGCTTTTTCATAAGAATTGTTTTTTTTAAAGTAGATTTATATTGGTTAATTACATAAAAATAAAAATTAAAGCGTTGCGTAGGATCGTTTTATTTATAAAAATAAAAAGGTCGGAACATTACTCCGACCTGAATCAACTATAAATCTAAAAAGACTACTTTGTATTTCTGGATTTTAAACTGTTTACTTCTGCCCTTAATTGTTCTATTTGCTCTTGTTGCTCTTTTATACTGGCAACCAAAAGCGGGACTAAGCTTTCGTAATCTACCTTGGTAATAGTAGCGTTTTTAAATGCGTTTTTACCTGACACATAACTTTTTGCCTGTACAGAAACAATTTCAGGAAAAGCAGTTTTAGCATCAGCCCCCACAAAACCATATTGTGGTTTAGCAGATAACTTCAGTTTTTCGGCCCAGGCTTTATCATAACTAAAACTTACGGGCTGCAACTTGGTAACCTGATTTAGGGCATTTTCTACCGGTTTAACATTGTTCTGCACAACTTCTTGTGCACTGATTTTTAAAGAGGCAGCGATTAACAGCACTGCTAATGAAATTGCTCGTTTCATATCTATCATTTTGTAATTTTTGAACTAGAAAATTGATTCCGCTATTGCGAAATGAGAAAATAAACCTAAAGGTGCATTTATACGGAAGGTGGTGGCGTTAAAACCTCTGGGAAATAAGCCAGTTGGAAAGAATGATCAGGAATAATCACCTTTTTTGAAGTTTGAAGTGGAAAATATAATGCTCCATGAAACACGATCTGTTGCACCGCATATTCTGTTTCTACTTTCTTTTCTTCTTTCTCTGTTGCGTCATCATTTGTGGATAAAACTTCAACATTATTGCTAGAATAGCTTAAATACGAAACTGCATGGCTTACTTTTAAGAAAAAAGCTATCGCAATGCAGGCAATCAATACATATTTAAGGCCATCAAATTTCATCGGTACAAAGATAAACGCTATAGTATTAAAACAATAATTTTAAGGTTAAACTTCTGTAAGAATTTCGAGTATAACACACATGATTATTTCAATCTTTAAAAAATAGCTTTCGCAATCTTTTTGGTCTGCTCAGGACGGCCCATGGTATAAAAGTGTAATACCGGGGCACCAAAATCAATCAGTTCTTTACATTGTTTAATCATGGCCTCTGTACCAATTTCTTTTGCCTCGTTGTTGTTTTTGGCATGCGATAGCGCATCCGTTAACTCATCGGGCAAATCAATATGAAATATTTTAGGTAATACATTTAACTGCGATAAGGTACTTATAGGCTTCAACCCTGGTATAATTGGAATATTGATATCGTTTTCCCTGCATTTCTTTACAAAATCGAAATACTTCTGATTATCGAAAAACATCTGCGTAACAATAAACTCTGCGCCAGCTTCAACTTTCTTTTTCAAGTATTTGAAATCGGTACTCATGTTAGGCGCTTCGAAATGTTTTTCAGGGTAGCCAGCCACACCGATACAGAAATCGCTTTTAAAGGTTTCTACATCTTCGTGGAGAAATTTACCTTCGTTATGGTTCTTGATGTGCTCGATCAAATCTGTAGCATAACTGTGTCCGCCAGGAGTTGGCACGAAATTCCCATCTGCCTTACGGGCATCACCACGCAAAGCCAAAACATTATCGATACCCAAAAACTGTAAATCGATCAATGCATTTTCGGTTTCTTCTTTGGTAAATCCACCGCAAATAAGATGCGGAACGGCATCAACCTTATATTTATGGATAATAGCTGCACAAATGGCAATAGTACCCGGACGCTTGCGATAAGATACCTTTTGTAGCAAACCATTGGCTTGTTCTTTATAAATGTAATCCTCGCGGAGCGAAGTTACATCAATAAAAGGCGGATTAAACTCTAGCAATGGTTCTATTGCATCATAAATCCATTGTATACTTTGCCCTTTAATAGGCGGCAATAATTCAAAAGAGAACAAGGTTTTACCCTTTGCGTTTTTTATATGTTCTGTAATCTTCATACTCCTAATCCCGAATAATCGAGACTTTAAATTTTAATTTGTATACAATTCCCTCTCCCTTTAGAGGTTAGGGCTTAATAAGCTAAATTCGGACTCAACCACCGTTCTACTTCTTCAATCGGCATATTCTTTCTGATGGCGTAATCTTCAATCTGATCTTTAGTAATTTTTCCTAATCCAAAATACCTCGAATCGGGATGCGCGAAATAAAACCCACTTACTGCCGCTGTTGGATACATGGCATAACTTTCGGTTAAGCGTAATCCTATTTTATTCTCTGCATCAAGCAACTGGAATAAAGTTCCTTTTTCAGTATGTTCCGGACAAGCAGGGTAACCTGGGGCCGGACGAATACCTGCATATTCCTCCTTAATCAATTCCTTATTGCTCAAATTTTCATCCTGTGCATAACCCCAGTATTCTTTACGCACGCGTTCGTGCATCCGCTCGGCAAAAGCTTCAGCTAAACGATCGGCCAATGCTTTGGCCATGATGCTGTTGTAATCATCGTAATTGGATTCGAACTCATTCACCAGTTCATCAATGCCGATACCTGCGGTTACGGCAAAACCACCAAAGTAATCCTGAATACCACTTTCTTTCGGTGCAATGAAATCAGATAAAGCATAGTAAGGTTGCCCATCTACTTTTTCGGCCTGCTGGCGAAGGGTATGAATAGTTACCAGTTTAGAGTTCTCAGTTTTCAGTTCGGAGTCATTTGACAACTGATCACCGGCAACTGTTAGCTGAATATCGTCTCCTACCGCATTTGCCGGCCAGAAACCAATTACGGCTCTTGCTGTTAACAATTTTTCGTCGAGGATACGTTTTAATAAAGTCTGTGCATCATCGAAAAGTTTCTTCGCTTCATCGCCTACATTTTTATCATCGAAAATTTTCGGGTAACTACCACGGAGCTCCCAGGTATGAAAAAATGGCGTCCAATCGATATATGGAACCAGTTCTTCTAAAGGATAATTATCGAAGATCCTTGTACCAGTAAATTCCGGAACAGGTAGATTAGGTTGAAAATCGATCTTAAATTTATTTGCACGTGCTTCTTCTAGGGTTTTAAAGCGTTTATCCGATCGTTTGTTTAAATGCGCTTCACGGGCTTTATCATATTCGGCCCTGATACCTGCAATATATTCGTCTCTGGTATCTGGATTCATTAAAGTACTGCAAACCGTAACGCTTCTGGAAGCATCTAACACGTGGATAGCAGGTCCAGAGTAATTTGGTGCTACTTTTACTGCCGCGTGGATCCTTGAGGTAGTTGCACCGCCGATAATTAATGGAATGGTAAAGCCTTCGCGTTCCATTTCTTTTGCAAAGTGAACCATTTCATCAAGTGATGGTGTAATTAAACCGCTTAAGCCAATAATATCGGCATTTATTTCCTTGGCTTTTTTAATGATCTCCTGCGCAGGAACCATCACGCCCATATCAACAATTTCGAAGTTGTTACAGGCTAAAACCACGCCCACAATATTTTTTCCTATATCGTGCACATCGCCCTTAACAGTGGCCATTAATACTTTTCCTGCGGAAGAGTTTTGATCCTGATCGGGATTATCCAGTTTCTCCTGTTCTATAAATGGCAATAAATAGGCTACGGCTTTTTTCATTACCCTTGCCGATTTAACCACCTGGGGCAAGAACATTTTTCCGGCACCGAATAAATCACCCACAATATTCATCCCGTCCATCAACGGCCCCTCGATTACCTGAATCGGGCGGGCATATTTTTGTCTGGCCTCCTCTACATCATCATCCAGGTATTCTACAATTCCTTTAACCAAAGAATGAGATAATCTCTCTTCAACAGAGCCTTTTCTCCACTCTTCATCTTTAACCACCTCTTTACCTTTCGATTTTACGGTATCAGCATATTCTACCAAACGCTCTGTTGCATCTTCCCTTCGGTTTAAGAGCACATCTTCTACCCTTTCTAGTAGTTCGGGTGGAATTTCCTGGTAAACCTCCAACATCCCCGCATTTACAATTCCCATATCTAAACCAGCCTGAATGGCATGGTAAAGAAATGCCGAGTGCATGGCTTCTCGCACTACATTATTTCCCCTAAAAGAGAACGAAATGTTAGAAACCCCTCCACTCACTTTAGCATGAGGCAGGTTTTCTTTAATCCAACGGGTGGCATTTATAAAATCGACTGCATAATTATTATGCTCTTCCAATCCTGTTGCAACGGTTAAGATATTCGGATCGAAAATAATATCCTCTGCCGGGAAACCAATTTCATTCACCAGGATATCGTAACTTCTTTTGCAAATTTCCTTTCTACGCTCGTAATTATCAGCCTGTCCCTGCTCATCAAAAGCCATTACTACTACCGCAGCACCATATTGCATAATTTTGCGGGCGCTTTCGCGGAATTTCTCCTCCCCTTCCTTTAAGGAGATGGAGTTTACAATCCCTTTTCCCTGTAAACATTTTAAGCCGTTTTCAATAACCGACCATTTGGATGAATCGACCATGATGGGCAATTTAGCAATATCAGGTTCAGAGGCAATGAGGTTTAAGAATTTGGTCATTGCCGCTTCCGAATCCAACATCCCTTCGTCCATGTTCACATCGATTACCTGCGCACCGCCCTCAACCTGTTGTAAGGCAACAGCCAATGCAGCTTCATAATCACCGCCTAAGATCAGTTTAGAGAATTTAGGGGATCCGGTAATATTTGTTCTTTCACCAATATTGACGAAAATGCTTTCTGGAGTGATGGTTACCGGTTCCAATCCGCTTAAACGCATGTAAGGCTCAAGCACTGGTACTTTCCTCGGCTCGGCTTTCCTCGCATTTTTAGCAATACAACCAATATGCTCTGGCGTGGTACCACAACAGCCACCCACAATGTTCACAAAACCTGATGCAATAAAATCGTCTACCAAATGTGCCGTTTCATGCGGTTGCTCATCATAAGCTCCAAACTCATTTGGTAAACCTGCATTTGGATAGGCCGAAACATAACAACCTGCTTTTGCGGCAAGCTCCTCAATATGCGGACGCATTTCTTTAGCTCCCAAAGCACAGTTAAAACCAATACTTAATGGTTTAGCATGCATTACAGAGTTTAAAAAAGCTTCGGCTGTTTGGCCTGAAAGCGTTCTTCCAGAGGCATCTGTAATAGTACCAGAAATCATGATCTCCAGTTTACGGCCAATTACCTCTTCATATTTTTTAATGGCCACAATAGCCACTTTAGCATTTAACGTATCGAAAATGGTTTCGATTAATAATACATCAGAACCACCATCTACCAAACCACGTACCTGTTCGTAATAAGCTGCTTCCAGTTCATCAAAATAAACCGCCCTAAAACCAGGGTCGTTTACATTTGGCGACATGGAAAGGGTACGGTTGGTTGGGCCAATAGCACCGGCCACAAAGCATTTACGATCTGGATTTGCAGCCATAAATTCGTTTACGGCTTCTTTTGCCACACGTGCACCTTCAAAACTCATCTCGTAAGAAAGGTCTTCCATCTGGTAATCGGCCATGGAAATGCGCTGTGTACTGAATGTATTAGTTTCGATGATATCGGCACCAGCAGCCAGGTACTCCAGGTGTATTGTTTTAATAATATCCGGACGTGTGATGTTGAGCAAATCGTTATTGCCTTTTACATCACAGGGATGGTTTTTAAATCGTTCCCCTCTAAAATCTTCTTCGGTTAGGGTATATCGCTGAATCATGGTACCCATTGCACCATCAATCACCAAAATACGTTTTTCTAATTCTTCTCTTATGCTCATTCTTGTTGTAAGATTTGAGATATGAGATGTTAGATATGAGCATGGATAAGACGCAATGTCTCAAATCTCAAATCTATAGTCTCAAGTCTCTAAAAGGCTTATTTAAAAAGTTGGTACGTGAATCGTAATCCTAAACTTATCTGTTTCCGCTATTTGCAGAATAGAATTTAGCACCTTGTAGGTTACAGGTTGCTAAGACTTCGTTGGGTCTAATCCCTCCGTCTTTCTTAATAAGCATACAAAAATGCAACAAAGCAACATCAATTCCAAAATTTATCGCATTGCTACCAAATAAAATTACAAAGGCCACGCAAAACTGCGCGGCCTTAAGAATTAAGAATATTGTTCTGTTTCTGGAGATTATCTTCTGTTACCGAAAATACGCAATAGTGATAAAAACAAGTTAATAAAAGTAATGTAAAGTGAAAGCGCACCCATGATTGCTAATTTTTTGCTTTCATTTACGCCTAAAGTGTTTCCATTTTCATCCAAACCTTCACCTATTCTTTTAAGCTCCTGAACTTTATATGCAGTTAATGCAGTAAAAATCGCCACTCCGATAAATCCCATAATATAACCTAATGTTGAGCTTCCCAAAAACATATTGATAACGCTAATGATCACTAAACCGATTACACCGGCAAATAATATTGGGCCAAACTTACTCAAATCTGTATCTGTAGTATATCCCATTATTGCCATTACTGCAAATATCGCGGCTGCTGCGGCAAAACTAATTACCACTGATGGTAAAGAATAGGTTAACAAGATGAAACTGAGCATTACTCCTGTTAATACAGAATAAAGCAAAAACACGCCTATTAACGCCTGATAAGACATTCGTTGCATACCGGCCCCCATCAGGAATACTAGCCCTAGTGGTGCAAATATTGCAATGTAACCTAACACAGTAAAGCCACCCTTACCTGTTTGTGGGTTATAAGATAAAAGATAATTCAATACTTCCGGTGTGCTGGCGATAAAGTAAGCTGCAACTGTTGAAACAGTTAATGCCACAAACATCCATAAGAAAACATTTCCAAAGAAACGTTTAGATGCAGATTTTTCCTGTACAAAAACACTGTTGTCTTGATATTGATAATTTTGTTGTTCCATTTTAAATTTGTGTATTTAACTATATAAAAATAAATATTTAGTTTAATCTTTTTGTCAGCAGTTCTTCAACTTTTTTAAAGAACTGTAGTGGTTTTAGTGTGCGCCATGGCAGATTGTCAAATGCACCACCAAAGTTAATGTAATAATCGATGTTATTATCGCGAAACTCGGTGATTACGTGTTCCTGAAAATTTACCCCAACAATCCAGCCATCTTCTACTTCCTGAAACCACTCTTCATAATAACTGTCATCAGAGGCATGAAAATTAAGCACATTTTCACCGATCAGGATAAATTTATTAATGCCTTCGTCCATCATCAGCTCTAAAATATCGCGTTTCAGCAGCATAATATCGTTATTAATGGCATCGTTCCATTCCCCTATAAACTCTATAATGGCATAACTGCGGTCATAATCAACGTACAACACCTTCATGTACAAGGTATTCGAGCCGAACTCATCCCATTGTGGGTGCAGTAAAAAGTTATAAATCTGCTTATCGAAGTAAAGTTCCGAATATTCGGTATTGTAAAATGGCGAACGCTCATCTTCTGCCGAAATATAATCATCTCTCCACTGATAATAAGGCTCAATTTCGTGCATGCTTCTTTTTAATTATTGAATGAGTGAGTTTTGAATGAGTGAATGTTTGATACTGCTGCTGAATTCAATCACCCTCTAATTCTATCACTCAAGCATTCTCTCATTTCTTAATGTCCGGCTTCAACTGCTTTACGCACACTTCCATAACGGGTTAATAACTCTGCTGCTTCTTCATAGCCTATATTCAGTTCATCGGCAACCATTTGTGTACCACGGTCTACCAGCTTATGATTGGTTAACTGCATATCGACCATTTTATTGCCAACTACACGCCCCAACTGAACCATAACAGTAGTGCTTAACATGTTTAATACCATCTTTTGCGCCGTACCCGATTTCATCCGGGTAGAACCGGTAATAAACTCAGGCCCTACTACTACTTCAACTGGAAAATCAGATTCGGCAGCTATTGGCCCACCGGTATTGCAAACAATACAGCCGGTTAAAATGCCATGCTTGCGTGCCGTGTTTAAACCACCGATGACGTACGGGGTAGTACCCGATGCTGCCAGGCCAACTAAACAATCTTTTTCATTAATCTCAAATTCCTGAAGATCTTTCCAGGCTTGTTCGGCATCATCTTCAGCAAATTCTACCGCTCTTCTAATGGCTGTATCGCCGCCAGCAATAATTCCTACAACCCAATCAAAAGGAACACCGTAAGTAGGCGGGCATTCTGAAGCATCTACTACACCTAAACGGCCACTTGTACCTGCACCTATATAAAAGAGACGGCCACCTTTTTTCATCCGTCCAGCCACTGCCGACGTTAATTTTTCAATCTGAGGCAAACATTTTTCAACTGCAAATGCTACAGTTTTATCTTCGTTATTAATGCCCTGCAAAACTTCTAATACCGACATCTGATCGATGTGGTCATAGTTAGATTCTTGCTCGGTAACTCTATTCATAAATTTAATTTTGATAAAATTCGGTAAATTCTTTCTAAAAACTGCGCTAAAAATCCAAAAATATGTGTCATAAATTTCAAGCGACGCCTTCCTTGCGTTAATTAATGTTAAATATTATAAACAAAAGACATGAAAATGCAGTTAAAAAATATATCAACTCGCTAATTTTCATAAATTTGCAGTAACGCTGATGAAAAAAAATACCCGTAATAACGCACTGATCGCTTTAAGCTATTCTGTAATTTTAATAGCGGGTATGTTTTTGGGCATAAAATTCATTAAGGATCAAGGTTTTGGCGTTAAAAAAAGTCCGCAGTTAGCCAACAATAGCGACGAAAAATTAAACGAGATCTTACACATCATCAATGGCAATTATGTTGATGACATCAATACCGATTCGCTTCAAAACTTACCTATCGACAGTGTTTTACACCAACTCGATCCACATAGTGTTTACCTCCCACCAACGGATGCGCAAGATATGACCGATAACCTGGAAGGGAACTTTGAAGGCGTAGGTATAGAATATTATATGCTTAACGATACCATGATGGTTACCAGTGTGGTTAAGGATGGGCCAGCTTACCAGGCAGGAATTAAATTGGGCGATAAGATTTTGAGTATCGATACCGCAGTAGTAAGTGGCCGAAACCTACCCAAAGACCAACTTACCGGTCGTTTTAAAGGTAAATCTGGAACTGGTGTGAGCGTAGTGCTTTTACACTCGGGGGCTTCACAAAGTAACCGAATCATGGTTACCCGCGGCAAAGTAAACATCAGCAGCATTGATGCCGCCTATATGATCAACAACGAAACAGGTTATGTACGAATCAGTAAATTTGGTGCTAATACCGACAACGATTTCTCCGTCGCGGCTAACAACCTGAAAGCAAAGGGCATGAAAAAGCTGATTCTTGACCTGCGCGATAATGGAGGTGGTTATTTCACTGCAGCTACAGGACTTGCTGATCAGTTTTTGGGCGAGAACAAACTTATTGTGTATACGCAGGGTAAGCATGAGCCACGTACCGATTATTTTTCTACAGGAACAGGCGCTTTTCAAAATGGCAAACTGGCTGTCTTAATTAATGAAAATACGGCCTCGGCCAGCGAAATTGTAGCAGGGGCTATCCAGGATTTGGGGCGAGGGATTATTGTTGGCCGCCGCTCCTTTGGCAAAGGTTTGGTACAGGAGCAATTTGCTTTTGGAGACGGCTCTGCATTGAACTTAACCATCGCAAGATATTACACACCATCTGGCCGGAGTATCCAAAAATCTTACAAAAAAGGTTACGACGCTTACAAACATGAATTAGACGAGCGGATGATGGACGGAGAGCTTACAGGAGACCGTACTTCTTTTCAAGATTCTATTGAGAAAACCGAAGGTGTAAATATTCAGCAGAACAGAAAAGTTAAACCTATTGGCGGTATCCAGCCAGATATATTTGTGAGATTAGACACGAATGGTTACAATAAGTTTTACAGTAATTTAGTAAGTAAGAAAGTACTTTCCGATTACGTGTTTAATGTACTTACCAATAAGTACAGTGCCAGTTTTGTAGAACAGAATATCAATATCTTCACCATAAACGATAATGATTTTAAAGATTTTATCGGGTTTCTTCAACGTAAAAACATAGCGATAGATCGTTTTCAATTGTACAATTCGAAAAATGTGATCTTAAATGACCTTAAAGCCTTGCTTTGTCGCTACTATCTGGGCGATGTAGGCTATTATAAGGCAGCAAATCAAACCGACAATGCGGTAAGACAAGCACTCCTTAACCTTCAGTAGCCATATTTTATATTTTGCGAGGATAAATCTACAGCCTACACAGAATTTTAATTCATTAAAAACATTAAAAACAAAATAATATACTTAATTATCATAAAATAATAATACTATATTCTGTTTTTGCTAATTTTGGCAGCAAATCATCTCTTTTATGGAAGCGAGCAAATTACAGGAAAAGGATCAACAGGTATTAAATGATCTATTGGAAAATGTTAAGCAACAGACCGATTTATTTTTAGGTTATCCCGTTTCGAAAGATTTCGATTATCAGGCATTATCCGAATTTTTAAAATATCCGATGAACAACCTGGGTGATCCTTTCGTTACTTCAACCTACGGCGTAGGCTCTCGTGAGCTGGAAAAAGAAGTAGTCCAGTTTTTTGCCGAACTTTTCCGTGCTCCTGCAGATAATTGGTGGGGTTATGTAACCAATGGCGGCTCAGAAGGCAATCTATATGGCTTATACCTTGCCCGCGAGTTACATCCAAAAGGAATGGTTTATTATTCGGAAGCGACACATTATAGCGTGCAAAAGAACCTGCATTTACTCAATATGTCGAACATTGTTATCCGTACACAGGAAAACGGAGAAATCGATTACGAAGACCTTGAACACACCATCCGGATGAACCGCCATATGCCTGTTATTATTATGGCCAATATTGGCACCACCATGACCGAAGCACGTGATGATGTGGCCAAAATTAAAAGCATCTTAAAAAAACTGGCTATCCAGCATTATTATATACATGCCGATGCAGCACTTTCTGGCACGTACAGTGCATTAATTGAACCAAGACCAGCATTCGACTTTGAAGATGGTGCAGACAGCATCGCCATTAGTGGTCATAAGTTTTTTGGTTCGCCCATGCCTTGCGGAGTGGTAGTTGCCAAAAAATCGAACCGCGATCGAATTGCCCGTTCGGTGGCTTATATCGGAAGTGTTGACACCACCATTACTGGCTCTAGAAATGGGCATAGCCCCTTATTTTTATGGCACACCATTAAACGTTTGGGTATAGCAGGTTTAAAAAGCAGAACCATGCACAGTTTAGCAACCGCAGCTTATACGGAAACCAAGCTTAAAGAAATTGGTATTGCAGCGTGGCGGAATGTGAATGCCATTACCGTAAACTTCCCTACCCCACCTGCAACAATCTGTAAAAAATGGCAGCTGGCAGCAGAACAGGGAAATTCGCATATCATCTGCATGCCTAATGTAATGCAATCGGATATCGATCTTTTGATTGCCGACCTTGAAGTGGAAATGGCGTTGCACGATTGAGGATATACAAACATTTTAATGCCCCAGCTGTTTAATAACGATGCTAAATTAGTATACACAAATCAAACAGGTTTCTATGAAAATAATAATTGTAGGTGCAACAGGTACACTGGGCAAAAAAGTAGCTGAAGCTTTTGCCCAAAAACACGAGATAATCCGCGTAGGAAATACCAAAGGTGATGTTCAGGTAGATATTACCAAGGAAGCATCAATTAAGGCCATGTTCGAGCAGATTGGCGCTTTCGATGCCCTGATCAGTACCAGCGGAAAAGGCCCATTTGTGCCTGTAAGCCAGATGACGGGTGAAGCATTTAAGAGTGGCTTACTAGACAAACTATTGGGTCAGGTTAACCTCGTACTTATCGGCCAGCATTACATTAATCGAGGCGGTTCATTTACGCTAACTTCGGGTATATTGGCCGATCATCCTGTAGCTGCCGGTGCCGCACTAAGTGCAGTAAATGGAGGATTAAATTCTTTTGTTCTCGCTGCTGCCCCAGAACTCGAAAATGGCGTTCGTATAAACGCCATCAGTCCCAACGTGGTTGAAGATTCCCCTGCTTATTTCGATTCTTTTCCTGGCGAGATTCCGGTTGCCATGGAGAAAGTAGTTAAAGCTTACGAGAAAAGCGTGCTGGGCATTGTAACAGGACAGGTAATAAAGGTTTATTAATTACGCTCGGCACTTTTAAGACATTGTTTTTTAACAAAAGCTTGTTCTAAAATTTTGGTTATTCAAAACCCAAAGTTTTATATTAGTCTGTCTAACAAATTCAAACATGATAGAAACAGAACGCCTCATTTTAAAACCATTAACACACGATCAGCTTTTGAAATACATTAAAGATGATCATTCACTTGAAGAAGAGTTTGGCCTTTTGCCAACAAAGAAAAATATTTCGCCTTCCCTTCATGATGCGCTGGAACAAACGATTTTACCTAACGTTTTTGATAAGGATAAAGATTATCTGTACCATACCTTATGGACAATCATCTCTAAACCCGATCATAGAATGGTAGGCGACATCTGTTTTGTTGGCGAGCCCGATCCCAATGGCGAAATAGAAATAGGTTATGGTACTTACGAGGAATTTAGAGGCAGGGGCTTTATGACCGAAGCCGTTGGCCGATTAATAGAATGGGCAAGGGAACAGCCCAAAGTGAAATCGGTTTTTGCCGCCACTACAAAAGATAATGTAGCTTCTTATTCTATTTTAGAAAAAAACAACTTTATCCATATTGGAGAAGTTGATGATATGTTAAGCTGGAAAATTGAATTAAAATAATTTAAATCAATTGCGTTCGTTTGCATTGAAGACAATTCTTTTTGGAATTCATTATTAAACCTTATCCTATGCGTTATCTTTTTTCCTTTTTACTTTGGTTATCAGCCCTTGCCTCTTTTGCGCAAAATCCCAAATTAAAAATCAAACATTTAACTGGCGATCTTTATGTTTATACTACGTACAGTACCTATAAAGGCGCCGTAACGGATGCAAATGCCGTATACCTGGTTACCAATAAAGGCGTTGTTGTAATCGATGCACCTTGGGATACTACACAATTCCAGCCATTTCTGGATTCTATTCAGGCGAAACACCACCAAAAGGTAGTACTGGCCATTGCCACACACTCGCATGGCGACCGCGCAGGTGGTTTAGCATTTTTTAAAAGCAAAGGCATAAAAACTTATACCAATAAATTAACCGATGAGATATTGAAAACCAACAAAGAGCCACGTGCAGCCTACACTTTTACAAACGACACTACTTTTACAGTAGGCCAGTATAAAATAAACACTTACTACGCGGGCAAAGGGCACACGAAGGATAACCTGGTGATTTGGTTCCCAAAGGACAAAGTTTTATTCGGCGGCTGCCTGATTAAAAGTACCGAAGCAGATGATTTGGGTTATATTGGAGAGGCTGATTTAGCCGCGTGGCCAAAAAGCATCGAAAAGTTAAAGCAGAAATATCCTGACACCAAATTTGTTATTACCGGACACGATGCCTGGGGAAACAGGGAATCTTTAGATCATACTCAAAAGCTGTTGAGGGAGAGAAAATTATAAAGGCTTAATTCATAACAGGTCGTTATTGCTAAACTGTTGAAGACAAATGTATTTTTGTTTTCCACTAGGTCACAGTACTATTTCAAACAGACTTAAACTAATTCCCTCATAGTGTTTTGGCAGTCCATCTGTTTTTTCCATGGTTACTACACCAACATAATCAAAACCGCAACCGGTATAATATTCGAGTAGTTTTTTATTATCGGCCCAGGTGTCCATTCTAATAAATTTAATATCGTTCTTTGCTGCGTAATCTTTAGCCCATTTGATAATTTCCTTCACAAAAGAATAGCCTCTAAATTCGGGATGGGTTACAATTCTGTGGATATAAATCGCATCATGATCCCGCTCTCCCCAAATCAACAGATCGTTAAAGGTAACGGCAAATACACAGGCCACTACGCCATCAACCAAGATTTTATATTGGCGGTTTTCACCAATCTCGGTTTGTACCAATTCTCTGCTAAAGCCTTGCCAATGTTTGTTGAACACCTTCTTTTGATGGGCAATAGCCATATCATAAAATCTGAAAATGACATCGATATCAGCTGCTTGGCTATTTAGAACTTGTAATTGCATGAGGTAAAGGTAAGGGTATTTTCTGACCACAGATAAGGAGGATAAACACAGATCTAGATATTAGCCGTCATTCCCACGCAGGTGGGAATCTTAAAGCTTAGTGCATTAGGGTTCCCAATCAAGTTGGGAATGACGATCTCTATAAATATCACTTCAGCCCCCAATGTTCTGTAAAAAATGATCATCCAGAATGACAAAAAACAAAACAGGGCTGCTTTCGCTATGGAATGCAGCCCTGTTTTAAATAAGATTGGTTTTTTAGGCATATCGACCTTACGCCTTCTACCTTTAAACCTTCAACCTATTTCTGTCTGAAATAAATCTGGATCGGCGCACCAGAAAAATCGAAATTTTCTCTCAATTTATTCTCGATGAAACGTTTATACGGATCTTTAATGTACTGTGGTAAGTTACAGAAAAAGGCAAACATTGGCGAAGTAGCATTAATCTGCGTGATGTATTTAATCTTAATGTGTTTTCCTTTTAATGCCGGTGGTGGGAATTTCTCAATCAGCGGCAACATTACATCGTTTAATTTAGATGTAGGGATTTTCTTGCTACGGTTTTTATAAACTTCTAAAGCTGCTTCTATTGCTTTAAAAATACGTTGTTTGTTTAATACGGATGTGAAAACGATCGGCACATCGGTAAACGGACGGATACGCTCATGAATCTGTTCTTCGAAAGCTTTCATCGTTTGCGTATTTTTTTCGATCAGATCCCATTTGTTTACCAGAATTACGATACCTTTTTTGTTCTTTTCGGCCAGGTGGAAAATGTTGATATCCTGACTTTCAATCCCTTCTACGGCATCAATCATTAATACCACAACATCAGCTTCTTCTAAGGCTTTAATGGTACGCATTACTGAATAAAACTCTAAGTTTTCTTTAACTTTTGTTTTTTTACGTAATCCGGCAGTATCAATCAGCATAAACTCATGACCGAATTGGTTATAATGGATTTTGATCGAATCGCGGGTGGTACCTGCATTTGCGGTAACAATATTACGTTCTTTACCAATTAATGCATTAACCAAAGAAGATTTACCCACATTCGGACGACCAGCAATGGTAATCTTAGGCAATTGGTTTTCTTCTTCTTGAATATCTTCAAAATTCTTAACAACCTCATCCAACAACTCCCCTGTTCCGGAACCAGTCATTGATGACAGTGGATATACTTCGCCTAAACCGAAACCGTAAAAAGTGTGGATTTCGTTATATAAAGCAGTATTATCTACTTTATTTGCACAAACAAAAACGGGCTTATTACTTCTGCGCAATACCTGAGCAATATCATCATCTAAATCGGTAATACCTGTTGTTACATCTACCATAAAGATCAATACACTGGCCTCTTCGATGGCAATCATTACCTGCTCGCGGATGGCCGCTTCGTAAACATCTTCTGAGTTGGCTACATAACCACCAGTATCAATTACGGTAAATTGTTTATCTATCCACTCGCCTACACCATAGTGCCTATCGCGGGTTACGCCGCTCATATCATCTACAATAGCCTTGCGGCTTTCTGTTAGTCTATTAAAAAGGGTGCTCTTGCCTACGTTTGGCCTGCCTACGATGGCTATAATGTTACTCATGGTGTTCTTTTGATAGTTAATGGCTTATAGTTAATGGTCGTGGTGTTTAAGCAAGCTGCTCAAACTATTTGGCTATCAGCCATTGACTATCAACTACTAACCGATTTATTTCGGGCTGCAAAGGTACAGTTATTTTTCGTAACCTCTGTTAATATTAATTTTTATACTTTTCTAAAAGTCCTTTTATTACTTCTTCGGTTAATTGATTTCCTTGCAATAAGGGGAAACCCTCCCACCTTACAATTCCTTTCGGATCGATAAGTATAGCATGCGGAATGCCTTTAACCTGGAGCGAATCTTTTACAGTCCCCTTAGTATCTATGGCTTCAAAATAGTTGATTTTAGGGTTATTAAAAGCTTCTACTTTTTCAGCCGCTTCATCAGAAACACCAATAATTACAATTTTATCGGCATATTTCTTTTGAATATCGTTTAATGTAGGGATATATGCCCTGCATGGTCCGCACCAGGTTGCCCAAAAATCGATCAGTACAAACTTCCCTTTGGTATCAGGCTGCTTTGAAATCCATTTTTCAACAATCAGGTCTGGCGCTTTTTCGTTCAGGATAGCTTTTGCCCACAATTTTTTACCATTGTTTGATTCCTGGGCAAAAACCGTCGTACCGATCAACAGCAAGAGAAATGTTAAATTTTTCATCATACCCTAAAAATCGAAATTAATTATCGTAACCGAAGCTTTTTAAATAATTCTTTTTGCTTCTCCAGTCGGGAATTACTTTCACAAACATTTCCAGGAAAACCTTACTATCTAAAAATTTCTCGATCTCTAAGCGTGCTTCAGTACCTACCTTTTTCAACATACTTCCGCCAGTGCCGATTAAAATGTTTTTTTGCGAATCGCGTTCGACAACAATTTCTGCAGTAATCCTGATCATGGCACCTTTGCCATTTTTCATTTCCTCTTCTTTAAAACTCTTCACAATTACCTCGGTACTGTAAGGAATTTCTTTCTGATAATTAAGGAATATTTTTTCACGGATAATCTCCGAAACAAAGAAACGCTCTGAGCGATCGGTTAAATCTTCTTTGTCGTAATATGGTGGATGTTCGGGCAACATTTCGAGCACGCGATCCAATAATCCGTCGACATTGTGTTTATGCAAAGCCGAAATTGCATAAATAGCAACCGGATTTAGCTTCTCCTGCCAGTAAGCAATCTTCTCATCAACCTGCTCTTGTAATGCTTTGTCTATTTTATTGATGAGTACAATTGTGGGGATGTTACGGTTCAGAATTTTCTCCAAAACGTCTTCCTCATCATGCTCTTCGTTAATGTCGGTTACAAATAAAAGTACGTCAGCATCGGTCAAAGATCCGTTAACAAAGCTCATCATACTCTCCTGTAAACTGTATTTTGGCTTAATTATACCCGGTGTATCAGAGAAAACGATCTGATATTCTTCTTCATTTACGATACCTAAAATGCGGTGTCTTGTGGTTTGTGCCTTAGGGGTAATAATGCTAAGTCGCTCGCCTACAAGCACATTCATGAGGGTAGATTTACCTACATTTGGTTTACCTATTATACTAACAAAACCTGCTTTATGCGCCATTAAAATATTTTTTAAAAAAAATTTGCAGCACAAAGAAACGAATTATATCTTTGCATTCCAATTCGGAAACAGAGTTAAGGATTTAATTCAAAGAAAAAAACGAGTTGTATAGAGTGCGGGGTGGAGCAGTTGGTAGCTCGTCGGGCTCATAACCCGAAGGTCGCACGTTCGAGTCGTGTCCCCGCTACTAATTCAGTGGGCAGTTTACAGTGATCAGTTTAACTGAAAGCTGAGAACTGGAAATTTAAAATTGAAAATGGCCCGTTCGTCTAGGGGTGAGGACGCCAGATTTTCATTCTGGAAACAGGGGTTCGATTCCCCTACGGGCTACGAAACCGCGCAAAAGTTGAGCGGTTTTTTTTATCAGTTTCAATACTGCAAAATTGAAGGTTGGTATTTCCCTTAAAAATACATGAGAGTGCGGGGTGGAGCAGTTGGTAGCTCGTCGGGCTCATAACCCGAAGGTCGCACGTTCGAGTCGTGTCCCCGCTACCAAAGGAGTTGAAAGACACTCTAATTATTTAATGGCCCGTTCGTCTAGGGGTGAGGACGCCAGATTTTCATTCTGGAAACAGGGGTTCGATTCCCCTACGGGCTACGAAACAGAAATGTTAATCTTTTTAGCTTTACAAGTGCACAAAAGCCCGTTTAACAGACGGGCTTTTGTGTTGATTTACAACACGTTAAAGTGTTCGATTTTCTGATACTTGTTACAATTGACCTTATTTGACTATTTTTTAGTAAAAAAGAATGGATCAAACAGGCTAATGTAAAGTATCAAACCAAAATGAAGCCGCTTGATTTCAGCCAGGATGGCGATATCTCAGTGTTAGAAGCAGAAGTATCCGGAACATTTGATGGAAGCCCGGCGATATTAAAATATAACATGGAACTTAAGAATGGATTGCTCCAGTTACTGAAAATACAGGCTGAGCCAAACAAGCAGGTGGCACGTTGGTACTTTTGTCCTTTAAAATAATTGGAAATGAAAAATAAGTTGTGGCTGAAAAAAGTCTTATATTTATTTTTATATGAGCGTTAGTATAAAAATTCTCTGCCTATTTTTCGCCCTATACAATTTCACTGCATTAGCCCAATCAGTTGCGCCGGATGAGTACGGATTAAAAGAGTTCAGAATAGAGGATAAAAAATTAGGGCTTATAAATTTTTATGTTGATACGACCAACTTGAAAAGGAAATCGCCTTTATTTATTGAGACAAATGGCAGCGGTGGAATGTCACTCTGCCTGTATATAAAAGGTAAAAAATTTGTAACCACCTCCACTTCATTTAATTCCTTACTCCTGGATAAAACTAAAGATAAGTTTCACTATGTAATACTAGGGAAGCCTGGTACTGCTTTTTGTGACACGTTAGATTTGAATATGGGGGTAGAAGAATTTCAAAAGAATGTATCAAGAGCTGTTACACTTAATTACCATTTTTCCCCTGAATACACTAAAAGATTAAGTTTATACTGGCGTGTGGAGGCAACAAAAAAAGTTATTGCATATTTAATTAAGCATGGTTTTTGGGATCACACTAAATTGATTGCTTACGGATATTCTGAAGGTGGGCAGGTTGTCCCGGCATTAGCCGTCGCCGAAAAACGCATTACACACGTAATTCCGGTTGTAGGTAGTGGATTAAATCAATTCTACGGAGATATATTGGAATGGAGAATAAAAGCACAACGCGGTGAGATTTCTCAACAGGCTGCACAGGATAGTATCGTAAGCTATATGACAAAGGTTACAGATATTTACAGAAATCCAAACGACATAACAAAAGAGTTTGGAGGCCATTCTTACAAAAGATGGGCAAGTTTTGGTTCTTCGGTACCATTCGAGAACCTCAGAAAGTTGAACATACCCATCTACTTAATTAGCGCATCTGCAGATCATAATTCGCCGATTTATAGTTTGGATTATGTGTGGCTTGATTTTGTTCGCCTTGGTAAAAATAATTTGGTGTATGAAACTTGTGTGGGATGTGATCATTATCTTAACAATAATGATAGTAAATCAAAAGTCGATTATATCCAAAAAATATTGGACTGGCTGGACAAACCAATTAACTAGCGGAACGGGCGGCCATTTTTGCCGAAATGCCCACAATAGGAAAAAAATTGTCAGGCTAAGATTATTGAAAGGCATTAAGCAAAGTACGTCTGCAAAAGCCCCAGGAACCACACACCAAAATATTTCAGGGATGGAGCAAAGTGATAGCATAGATCATGAGAAACTAAGTGATGTAGCTTTTGATTAAAACATAGTACTGCTGATAATCCAGAATTTACAATTTTTGATCTCAAATTTGAAGCTTACTCCCATAAGCCAGTTAATTAATCTCTTTTAATTCCTTTATACTTGTTTTTATAAATGCTTCTTTGTCTTTTTTGATTTCTTCCAATAGCGCTTTCCTTTCTGCAGATAAGATGCAATATTTATCCGCCCATAGGTTAATTTCAACCATCAGTGGCAATAAATCAATTCCTTTTTGGGTGAGCCTGTATAATACTTTTGCTTTACTATCGGGATGACTTAACTTGGTGATGATCCCATTTTCTTCCAGCATTTGTAAGCGGGCTGCCAAAATATTGGTTGCTATTTTTTCACCCGACTTTAGAAAATCACCATAAGTACACTGTTTTGAAAACATGAGATCCCTAACAATCAATAATGACCATTTGTCTCCCCAGATATCAAGCGAGTTGCTAATAGGACAGTCCGACCTCTTTTTTGTATCCTTCATAAAATAATATTTAAAATCACTTGCTTTTTGCAAGCATAAACGTATATTTGCACTTGTATTTTGCAAGCAAAATTACAAATTAAATTACTAGAAACAATGAAATCAACGGGAAATACCGTATTCATTAGCGGCAGAAGTGCTGGAATAGGTTTAGCAATCGCTAAAAAATTAAGTGCTGCAGGCAACAAAATCATTATTAACGGGCGTAGTGAAGAACGCCTTACTTTAGAAAACAATCAGTTTGATGTACCGGTAGGAGATGCAAAGGCTTATGCCTCGGCATTTCAGGAAGCATTGGCAAAACTTAAGGGTTAAATTTTACAATCTTATACATTCTTACTGTAATACGATATTGATAAGAATTAAGGTTTATGAATTATTAAAATTAGAAATAAAATGAATTTAGAGAAGAAAACGGTATTGATAACAGGCGGTGCATCGGGCATAGGACTTGAGGCAGCAAGGCAATTTTTAGAAAATGGAGCCAGTGTTATTATAACGGGACGAAATCAGGATAAATTGAATGCAGCAAAAGCATTATACCCGAAATTGATTACCATTCAAAGTGATGCGGGGAATGAAAAAGATGCTATTTCTCTTTTCAACCAGGTTAAGGAAATGGGAGGAATTGATATTTTATACAATAATGCAGGTGTAGGAGCGGCAACATTGAATTTAGGTGTTTCCAGTAGCAAGCATTTGGAAGGTGCGGCCTATGAAATGAATGTCAACTATCTTGGTGTTATACGTTTGAACAATCTGTTTCTGGATATGTTGAAATCAAGGAAAGAAGGGGCTATCATTAACACAACTTCTATACTTAGTTATTTACCTTCAATGCTCGAAACGACTTATTCGGCCTCTAAAACAGCATTGGCATTTTACACACGATCTCTGAGGGAACACTTACAGATTTTAAACAGCAGTGTTAAGGTGTTTGAATTATTACCTCCCCTTGTCGCAACGGAGATGACCGCAGAACGGGATGAAAAAAAATTAAGTCCTGATAAATTGGTAAAAGGACTGATAGCAGGGCTTAAAAAAGACCAGTATACCATTCGTGTAGGCGATACGAAATTGATTTACCTACTCAACCGCTTTTTCCCGAAATTAGCATTCGGTTTAGTAAACCCTAAAAGAAACAACAGAATATTGCAAAAGTAATTTTCATAAAAAGCGTTAAAGATGAAAGCATTTATAATAAACCGTTATAGTAAGACAGACAAGCTTCAATTTACCGAATTACCGGAACCTGTTGTAAAAGAAAATGAGGTATTGGTTCAGATCCATTCTGCAGGCGTAAATCAATTGGATGCCAAAATAAAAAGTGGTGATTTCAAATTGCTGCTTCCCTACAAATTTCCTTTGGTTTTAGGACACGACGTTGCCGGCATAGTTACAAAAGTGGGAGCAAAAGTAAGTAGGTTTAAAGTTGGTGATGCAGTTTTTGCCCGGCCTGCAGATTACAGTATTGGCACATTTGCAGAATATATTGCAATCAATGAAAAAGATATTGCCCTAAAACCCAAAAACATTTCTATGGAAGAAGCCGCTTCCATCCCTTTGGTCGCCTTAACGGTCTGGCAGGCATTTATTGAAAAGGCAAACCTTAAAAAAGGACAAAAAGTATTTATTCAGGCAGGTGCTGGCGGTGTGGGTACAATTGCCATTCAGTTGGCAAAACATTTGGGAGCCACAGTAGCTACAACAACAAGTAGTACTAATTTTGATTTGGTAAAAAGTCTTGGGGCTGATGTTATCATTGATTATAAAAAAGACGATTTTGAAAAAATACTTCAAGATTATGACGTGGTTTTAAACAGCCAGGATGGGGAAACACTTGAAAAATCACTGAAAGTGCTGAAGCCCGGAGGAAAAGTGATTTCGATTTCAGGGCCACCGGATGTTTCTTTTGCAAAAGAAGCTGGATTATCATGGCTAATGAAACTCGTACTGTTCTTTTTGAGCAATAAGGTAAAAAGAAAGGCCAAGCAGCTTAATGTTGGGTATTCGTTTCTCTTTATGAGAGCTGATGGGAAGCAATTAGGAGAAATAAGTTCACTGATTGAAAAAGGTGCTATCCGCCCTGTTATTGATACCATATTCTCGTTTGAGCAAACCAATGAGGCCTTGTCCTATGTTGAAAGCGGTCGTTCAAAAGGAAAAGTTGTTATTAAGATCAAATAATCGCGGTAGTTGCGTAAAATCCTGTATATGTCAGTAACAAGCAGACCAACAAGCTCGTTTTGTTGTCATGTATTTTTATTTTTTAGATTAATCATTCCGGACTTTTTTTATAGCTGAAAGATATACCCAGCTGATAAAAAATAGCTGTAAAGGGATCCTGTACCATAAATAGCTTAATCCATTGCCCTCAAAGGTTGCTTTTAGAAGGTCTACATGTTTTACGGCAGCATAAATGTTAGCAGGAAGCAATAGTATAAAAAAGGCAATGAGCCACCATGCAGTCATTACCCTGAAACGGGGCAATAAAAGTCCGATTGCGGCTATTAACTCTACAATACCTGTCAGATAAACCAACTCTATTTTGTAAGGGATTGCCTCTGGCAGCATCATAGACATGCCTTTGGTAAATAGAACGTGTCCGATTGCTGTGAAGACCAGCATTGCAGCCATTGCAATTCTTCCGGATAATGCAAAATTGTGTCCGCTACGCGTAACTTTCATCAAAAGTATAGTTACAACGAAAACAATAAGTAAAACTATTTCGGCCATTTTGTTTTTTTTCAAAGGTCAATAGATTTACAAACTGAAACAATGAACCCAGGTTAATAAATTCAAAGTATTGGTAGAGAAACAAAAAGATAAAACTATAAATAAATACGCCTGCGTATACGGCTCAAAGCTTGTGGTGTAATCCCGATGTAGGAGGCGATGTACTTTAATGGTATTTTTTCGATAAGTTTTGGTTGTTCTGAAAAAAGCCGGAGATACCGCTGTTCCGCTGTATCATTTAAAAGGGAAAGTTCTCTTTCAGTTTTTTTAAGGAATTGGTCTTCTGCAGCCCATCTGCCTATACTGTTTCCGATTTTAGTTTCCCTATACACGGTCTGCAGCCCATCATAAGACATACGCCACAAGGCAGTAGCTGTAAGTGTTTCTACATGATAGGTAGAAGGTTGTTTGGTCAGAAATGAATTATAGGCACTTACAAATCCATTATCAAAGGCAATCGCAAAAGTAAGCTCAGATGCTTCTTTGGGGATGTAAAAACGGATAATACCCTTTTCTATAAATGAAAGAAAGTTTTCTGTTTGTCCGGCCTTTAAAATAATATGCTTTTTAGGAAATTCTTGGCGAACCAATTGTGAGGCAAAGATTTCCCAATCTTTATCAGTCAACTTAAAATGCTGTTCAAAGTATCTTCTTATCTGTTCCATCAAATGCCACTACTTATTCAAGTGCGTACAAAATCCAAATTTACGAATTTTACAAAAAGCTGTATGATCTGTACTTTGATAAAAACAATAGGTTTCCTAAATAGACAACAAGCGTTTTTTTTATTGGCAGAAGCCAAATTAACCAAGTGAGGTTCTTTTGTTGTTTTATTTTGATCCCTTATGTTTTAGTTGGTAACTAAATTTGGTTAATACGGGTGTTCCATTATTAAGAGGAACACCTGTATTGAGTAAATGGTTAACGTTTTTTTATGCGCTTAGCCTCCTCTGAAATTCTGGCAAAAGACTTATCCCTTTTACGTTTTTCATGCTCAGAAGTGGAAAAATACCAGGATTCTTTCCGCAATTTGAGGTAACTATTGTACGCTTCCAGCGCTAAATGACCATTGTTTACAGCTTCTACAACTGCACAGCCAGGTTCATCCACATGCATACAATTCTCAAAACGACAGGATGCTGCAAAATCAGCAACATCGAATAGCTCTTCCAGTGTCTTAGAATTGTCTGAGGCTAACCCAAATTCTCTAACGCCCGGTGTGTCTATTAAAATACCGCTATCCTCCATCAGCACCATTTCTCTTCGGGTTGAGGTATGCCGCCCTTTGCCTGAGTGTTTACTTATCTCTGATGTAGAGAATACTGTCCGTTCGCACAATGCGTTGATTAAAGAACTTTTCCCAACCCCCGATGATCCCACAAATACGATCGATTCTCCCTGCTTGATAAATTTTTGCACAGGAAATATTGTTTCAGGAGAGAAAATGCTTGTAAAAAATATCGGCATCTGACGTCCAATATGTTCAAGCGATCTCTCTACTTGATGGAGATTAAACTCCAAATCAGATTTAGTGAGGATCAAAATCGGTTGAATATTTTCTTCTAATACCTGAACCATAAAACGTTCCGTTCGGCGAACACTGAAATTGGCATCAAGGCTTTGTACTATAAATGCCTTATCAACATGCGATGCAATAGCTTGCCTGTCAGACAGTGTACCGCTCTTTCTTCGGTATAATGTATGCTTACGCGGTAAAATATCAACGACTATCCCTTTATTATCGTCAAAGGGTTGAAAGATAATCCAGTCGCCCGTACACGGAAGTTCAAATAATGGTCTACCATAAAGTACATTACCTGCCAGTTCACACAACAACCGACCACCCTCGGCAATGACCTCATAATTGGTTTTGTTTACTGCAGCGATACGACCATGAAAAAGATGTTTGTATGGTGAGTTTTGTTTGAGTTGGAACAGAGTATCGTTCCAACCATATAATGATAAGTTATTCACTGTTTATTAATTTAAAATGATGAAATAAAATTGCTTAACTCTCTGTCATCCGAATGCTTTGCTCCATACCAATCACCTTTGGTAATAAGTGAACTACCAAATCGATGATTTTAGAAACAAGACACCCAGAATTAGGCAATCATTCCAATCGTCAAACTATAATATGTGAATAGTTGTCTTTGCATAAGGCACAAAACTATAAAAAAAATCTAATTCAATACTTTAGATAATATTTGACCTTCACTTTTGAATAAGCCGGTGGTCATTCTGTTCGCACCAACACGGTTCTTTTCAGTGTCAATGGGAATAACTTCATTCTGCGGGGAAGTCTTCCATTTGTTTTTTAAACTGTTTGGATTGTTTTCCACTATTATTTACTGCCCACTCTGCCATTGCATACAGAACAGGTCTTAACTCTTTTCCTTTTTTGGAAAGCTCGTAAGTTACATAAGGCGGCACAACAGGTTTGGCTTTCCTTGTTACAAGTCCGTCTGCATCTAATTGTTTCAAATATTGTATCAGCATTTTTTCCGTAATAGTCGGAATAGATTTTTTGAGTTCGTTGTAACGTTTTGTTCCTGTTAATAAGTTGAACAAAATAATCGGCTTCCAATAACCGCCAATCCTTTCCATTACAAAAGTTACAGGGCAATTTGAAAAAGCGTTGTTTTTGTTTTCCTGTATTACTGAAGTTTCTTTGATCGCAGCCATGTTTTATACTTACCATAGGGTAAGTTCTTGTGTAAAAGTAATTTGAGGTAAATGCTGTCGCCATAAGCTATGTTGCAACTGATTTTAGCCATCATTCTAGCCATGGAGCCGGGCTAGATGCAGCCGCGAGAGCGGCAAAAGCCACCACCTTAGCACCCGAAGGGCCAACGGGCTCCAGAGACTGAGATTCGTGTGTGGTAAAATGCCTTTGATACTAAAAATCAAAAGCCCACTTAAACAGCTAAGCGGGCTTTGCAAATCAATATTTATTTCATTGCCAGTTGCTGATCATCGGCTTCAGCCATTTCTTTATAAAATGCCTTAAACTGATCGATTTTATCTAAAGGAACATAATCTTTCTTTAATGCAAAACTTCGCTTTAAAACGAGTTTATTCCCTTGCTGTACGCTTTCTATTTTAAAATCGACAAAATCATTACTTAGTTGAACGGCTTTAAAAGGCTGTACCATCGCTTTTCCGGTTGGAAGTTCTAATGATAATTCCTGGTTAGACTCGTCAACACCAAATAACTGGGTAAGATCGATACCAAATTTCCTTGGTGAAACCACTTGTAAGGCTGTTGCATAAGATTTGTTTGACCATGGAATAGAGAATATCGACATGCCTGCTACGCTTTTGCTTACGTTAAGCAATTTATATGAACAGGCTGTCCCAACGGTATCTGAAGTAGATTTTGAGGTGTTGAGGTTGGTGAAACTAAGGTTATAAATTTCGTTTTCGGGATAGACACCGGTTAGCTCCTCCTTCATTTTCTTGATTTGATCTGCACTGCTCAAATCGTTAAAAACACTTCTGATGTAACTAGACATTGATCCGGTATTCCAATTGGTTTCTTTAATCGTCATATCGGCATTTTCCAGCTTAACCTCGGTTTTGTAACCCATCATATTTTTTCCTCTTATGCCAGGGTTAAACTTAGTTAGCGCTGTACTCGTTTTATTAATTTCAAGGATATTGGATCCCAAAAAAGTATTGCTGAAAGTATTAAAAGGCAATGTTCCGGAGGTAAGCTCTACCCAGTAATCTTTCCCCCCTATTGTAGATTTGGCAATACAGTGATTAAATTCGATGCTCGGTAACAATAGTGTATTTTGTCCACGGTCTCTGGTATTTGCCAAAGCCAGTGTTGCTGTAATTCCAGCTTCCTTGCACATACTCACAAAAAGCGTAGATACATCTTTACAATCGCCAATTCTTGTATTAATAACTGTTGCAGGATTTTGAGGAATAATACCACTCTGCCTGAACGATACGGAGCTGTATGCAATGTTGGTAACGATGTAATTGTAAATCATTTTGATTTTGGTTAAATCATCCAAATTACTTTTACCAGCAAACAGATCGTTTACTATTGTTTTTATTTCATAACTGCTCCGTGCCTTAGCCGATGCAATATTGTCATACCAATCTGCAATAAATTTCCAGTCGGGAATAGATGATATATAAAGCATATTGGTTACATCATCCATTGGAGGCATTTTATCCTCATACCTTAAGGCTTCCTGTTTATTCTTTTCCCATACATACAGATCAAATTCATCTTTTGCCGTTTTAACCGGAGCAATATCCTGTTGTGAAAAAACATATTTGAATGCTTTATCGCGGTGGATTAACAATGAATATTTAATATTAAGATTATCCAGACCATCGCTAAAATAAAAAGAATCCCAGAAGTGGGTAGACATTGCCCCTACATGGAAGTTTTCGATTTTATAGCGGATATTAATCACATCGCCAATTTCGAGGTTGGTAAATACCAACTCATTGTTATTGGTTTCGGCAGGAACTTTTGTTCCATTGGCTTTTATTACCTCAGCTATTTCGACAGCATAATTCTGATCGTTGTTGTACGAAATAGCGTATTCTTTAAAGCTTTCCAATCCTTTTTGGGTTAGTATTTTTGCAGTAAAAAAGTGCTTCTCTTCTGATCCACCATTTTCATAAACCACTTTTTGTACTTCATTATTTAAAACCACAACCTGTCCATCTGGGTATTCTGTTTTAGATGGTGCTTTGCTCACCAAGGTTTTAACATCGGGTTTGTCGAAATAATCGAATACCGCTTTTTTGTCCTGAAGTGTTCTTAACAACTGGATAACGGTGTAATTATTAGGGTTAATCTGTAAACTCTTTTCGTATGCTTTAACACTTTTCTCCTTCTGTTTATTTGCATTGTACAGTGTACCTAACTGAGAATATACAAATGCATTGTTAGGATCGATCTCGAGTACTTTCAAATATAATTTTTCGGCCTCATCATATTGTTGCAACTGGTAGTAAATGCCTGCAAGGTCAGTGTAGATGGAAAATCCGATCGGATCGTTCGCTAATTCTTTTTTGTAAATATCAATACCGGCATCGGTTTCTCCTTTATCCAGATGTAGTTTTGCTACATATTTAGCCGCTTTATAATCGTTATTCTCATCAATATATTTTTGCAAAATATCAATCGCCTTAGGGTTCTTCCTAATCTGCACTTCAATCAGGTATTTTAGATTAACAATATCTGCTGAACTTAAATATTGAGGATAAATTTTCTCAACCAAGGCTATAATTTCAGGCTGTTTTTTCTCCTGTCCGAGTATATTTAGTTTTTTCAGCAACACCGACTCATCCTCACCATAAATTTTTTCCAGTTTAGCTAGAACTTCCTTTGCGCGCACATAATCATTCTGTTGAAAATGCTCCGTATATACAAGCTCCAGGGCTAGCGAGCACTCTGGATCGTGTGTTTTAATTTCTTCTTTCAGGGTCTCTATACCTGTTCTGTTATCGGCTTTAACAAACAGCTCTATCATCATCAGGTTGAGATAGGTGCTTTCAGGAAATTGCTTTTTAAGTTTCTCCAGGATCAATCTCGCATCAAACACATTTCCTAAACGTAAATAAAGCTTGGCCATCATTAACTGATTTAAATAGCTCTGTGGTTTTGCTTTCAGGGCATCTTCGAAATATTTAAACCCAACTGGTTTTAGCTGAGCTGGAACAGGGTTTGTTTCTTTTGAATATGCCTGCGGGGTACTCGTAGTAGAAAGGTTGTTTAAAGGCGTTCCGTTGGCATCTGTTAACCGCAACATAAAATTTGATCTGCCCGCATAACTCTCGCCTATCTGTACCAAAACGCGGTTGTAGCCTTGATTTAATTTGATTGGTACGATGTATGCATCAAGATCGTTGTTCCTTTCTTCAGATTCGCTGATTAAAAGCTGATCGTTTACCCAAACCTTTACCGATCCGGATACACCGATTCTTAATTGTGCTGTTGTACTTGCTGGTGCGTTAACAAATGTTTGGGCAAACTGTAATGCATTTTCGTAAGTGTTATAATAAGTAAAATCGAACCATTTATCGTGCCGTACGTAAGGCACCGTTCTCCAGCTAAATTTTCGGTTCTTTTTACCCGTAAAAACATAATTAAGTTCCGGGTGAGCTAAAATATCGTCGTACTGTTTATCGAAACCGCTGGTCGAAATGTTTTCATATTCACCGGTGATTAACCAATTTTCGATTTCGCCAATCTTATTGAAATACTGATCGGCTTCGGCATATTGCTTTTTCTCTTCGAAATGCGAACCTAACGATGCATAGGCCAGGGCATTAATGGTGCCATCAACATCTTTTCTCGCTGCCAGTTTTTTATAAAACTCCAACTGGTCTGCCGTTTTTATCCTCGAAGCATTATTGGGCAAATCGCTCCAAAGTGCAACAAGATATGGTTGCGGATTCTTAGCGGTATTGGCTAATTTATTTAAGTAGTTAAAACCTTCCTTGTTCGGACGGTCCATTTCTGTCATCATAGATAGCGCAACATTTGCTTCATCTGAAAATGCTGGTTTTAGCGCTGCCTTGGTAAAAAAATCGCGTGCCGCTGTCCGGTTGTTTTTAAAAAAATATTCCCAACCTGGATTCAAATTTGTTTGTGCCTGAATAGACGAAGAAACAAGAATTGAGAGAATTAATAGTTTAAATTTCATTTTGTAATTATAGAAAAAAAACAAATCTGAATCAAAGCAATTTAGATTAAAAATAAGTGAGAAATGTCCTACCTAAAAGTTCGATTTAACCTGTATTATAATATTTCACACCTTAGGTTATCATACAGACAAAACAGAACGTGAAAGCAGTTTTGTATCATTATCGCGCAAGATGCTGAAACAAGTTCAGCAGGACGATCGGGGAAACAGAAATGACGAGAAAGACTACGTTAACCGGATCATTTCACCGGTTTTTACCGATTCATCGCAGGCAAAAGCAATCCTCAAACTGTTTACAGCATCTTCAGTGGCATCGGTTAAATCGATATCTTCTGTAATGGCTTTTAAGAAATAACGTTGCTCGCGGTTGCACAGTTCCTGGTGATCGGGTTCATCGGTAAGGTCTACCCATTTATCGGCTTTGCTGAATTCATCATGAGCATCTAAATCGGCATAATGTATTTTAATCGATTCGGTTTTGGTGTGCGCATCGATGTTATCAGAGTTTCCGGCTGCGCCAGCTTTTTTTGCCATGATAGATACTGATCCTTTCGGACCAAAAACATCTTTAATAAAAAAGGCATTATCGCTTACCATCGGGCCCCAACCCGCTTCGTACCAACCTACGGATCCATCTTCGAAACGGATCTGCAGCTGTCCGTAGTTGTAATTCCACTCCGGGATATCATCAGTAAGCCTTGCACCAATGGCACTTACTTGTACAGGTTTTGAACGGGTCATTTGGCACATAACATCAATATAATGCACAGCACAATCGACAATGGGACTTAAACTTTTCATCAGGTTACGGTGCACCGTCCATTTAGGGCCATGACTCTGTTGATTCAGGTTCATGCGCATCACTAAGGGCTTTCCCATTTCCTGGGCAAATGCTGTAAATTTCTCCCATGAGGGATGATAGCGTAGGATATAACCCACCAATAATTTTTTATTCGCTTTTTTAGCTGCTTCTGCCACCTTTATTGCACCTTCTACACTATCGGCCAATGGCTTTTCGATAAACACATGACAACCACTTTCGAAAGATTTTATGGCATAAGCTTCGTGTGTATCTGGATAAGTAGAAATGCAAACGGCATCTGGTTTGGTTATTTCGAGTGCCTCGTAAAAATCAGTATATAAGTCATATTGCCCACTCAATTTTTCGTTAAGTTTTTCTTTGCTTTTACCGGTAGAAACCAATCCGCAGATTTCAAAACCTGGTAAGGTGTGATAAGCTGTGGCATGCGAAGCGCCCATATTGCCACAGCCTACTACTAATACCTTTAAATTCTTATTTTCTGTCAACATACTAAATCTTAAACGCCCAATGTCCAGCCTTTACGGTATTCGCGTTTCACAAATTGATTTACTTCGTCAAAATTAGTCACCTTCATATTCACTTTATCCCAAAGCATTTTGATATCTCTGCCTGGGTAACTGATTTTACCTGCAGCATCTCTGCGCTGCACATCCGTACCTCTAATAGCCAGATTGGCAATCAATAAAGTTTCGGTAAGTGGCCCGGCAATTTCAAATGGCGAACTCAGTTCTATTTTTCCATAACCGGCAATGGCGGCTTCTGCAAATTGAGTATAATGGCCTTCTTCCTGATTAACTATACGCGGAATAGTGATTTTCGTTCTATCTGATTCGTTGCGCGACAGTGGCAATAACTTTGGATTTTTGCCATAGGTTTCACAGATCATTTTGCCTTTTGTGCCGATAAAAAGCACACCATTATCGCCGAAACTTTCATTAGCTCCCAACTCTTCCGGACGTTCTGGCTTAATGCCTCCGTCCATCCAATGCACCTGAACCTCATGTTTGGTTTTTGCTGTTTTGGCAAAGGTTAAAATTACATGGCTTGATGGCGGACAGCTTTCTGGTAAATAGGCACGTTTAAATTCATCAACATATACACTGCCTACACTGCATTCTACACTGATTGGGGTATCCAGACCTAACACCCTAAAAGGAGGCTCAACTAGGTGACAACCCATATCGCCAATGGCACCGGTGCCGTAATCCCACCACCCCCTCCAATTAAAGGGAACCAGTTTATTTACATATTCTTTGTATGGAGCGCTACCTAGCCACAAATCCCAATCGAGTTCTTTTGGTATTTCGGCTTTTCCGGTTGGCCACGAAATTCCCTGTGGCCATACCGGTCGGTTGGTCCAGCAGTAAACGGTATGTACTTTACCTATTCTGCCTGCATCATACCATTCCTGAAGTCTTCTTACCCCATCGCCCGAAGCACCCTGATTACCCATCTGCGTAACCACTTTATAGCGATTCGCAGCTTCGGTTAACATCCTGGCTTCATAAATATCGTGCGTTAAAGGTTTTTGCACATACACATGTTTTCCCAATTGCATGGCTGCCATGGCAATTTGTGCGTGGGTATGATCGGGGGTAGATACCGTTACGGCATCAATATTTTTGCCTTCTTTATCTAATAATTCACGGTAGTCTTTGTAATATTTTGCCTTTGGAAAGTTTTTTAAAGAAGTTGCAGCCCTTCTATCATCTACATCGCATAAAAACGCAACATCAGTTTTACCTCCCTTAACAATACTGGCAATATCGCTTTCTCCTTTTCCACCTGCACCTATTCCGGCCAATTGTAAACGATCGCTTGGTGCCAGAAAACCTGGCCCACCCAATACATGGCGGGGTACGATCATAAATCCGGCAGCAGCAAGTGCTGTGGTTTTAATAAAGTTTCTTCTCGAATTTTCGGTTTTCGAATTTGCCTTATCTTCTATCATCATTAACTTGTTATAATGCTAAATTTAACTTATTTCTTTTTACCTGCAGCTTTTGTATTAGTTTCCTTTTGAGCCGGCTCTTTCTTGCTCAAATCTTTAATCCTGATGTTGCGGAACTGAACAGGAGAACCATGGCCTAAGAAGCCTATATGTCCACTTTCACGTAATAAACCTGGGTGTTCCTTATGGTCTGGCGTTCCATTTTTCTTAAATGGTTCGATATCGCCATCTAAAATTACGGTGCCGTTTAAGATGACTTTAATCTTCGATCCTTTGGCAATTACTTCTTCGTAGTTCCACTCTCCTGTAGGCTTTAAAAACCCTCTTTTGGCAGCGATAGTGCCATAAACCGAACCATGGTACTGGTACGCTTTCAGATCTTTATAAATCGGTGCATCGTTGTCCAATATCTGCAGTTCCATACCAACATAAGCAGCATCGCCCTCTAAAGGAGCTCTGATTCCTAAACCATTGTTTGCTCCAGGGGTTAACTGAAATTCGAAACGATAAATAAAATCACTAAATTCTTCTTTGGTAAATAAGTTACCGCCTGATCCTTTGCCTGGTTTTGGCCGGATGGCGATGTTCCCGTCTTCGATAACGTAATCAGTGGTATTACCTGTCCAGCTGTGCATATTGGTTCCATCGAACAATACTTTATAACCTTCTTTTTTCTCTTCTGCACTTAGCTCAAAAGGTTTTGGGCGAGGAATTTCTTTGATGTAGATATCACGGTAAGCTACCGGCGATCCATGTGCCTGCAATTCGATCTGCTCTTCTGCGAAGATCGGCAAACTTCTGTCCCAATAATTTTCCAAAATCACATTATCGGTCACCAATTGTCCGTTCAGATAAACGGTAACACGATCGCCTTTCATTAAGATCCTAAATGTATTCCACTCATCTAACTTGTTATCGGCTACTTTAAGCGGTTTACTTTCGTTCGTTTGATTGTTGTACAAACCACCAGAACCTACCTGAGCACCAACTTTTGTACGGGCAAGATCCCAGATCTGTACCTGTGGTGTACCGCGCAAGTAAATACCGGCGTCGCCTTCTCCTTTTTTATCGTCGATGATTTTCCAGTCTACCAACATTTCAAAATCGCCATATTTTTTAACGGTAGCCAGGTTATTGCCATGACCTTGAAACTGTAGTTCGCCATTAATCACTTTCCAGCTTTCCTTTGCTTCGGCATCAGCTTTGGTTTGCGCTTCGGCTAAGGTTTTTTCATCCATTTTCGATCTTTTGATCGGATCGGCCACAAGCCCTTTCCAGCCAGATAAATCTTTACCGTTAAAAACCTGAACAAAGCCTTCGCCAGCTTTCATTTCAGAAATATATTTACGCATACCTTCTTTCTGGTAACCTGCATCCCCTCCGGTAATTACGGCAATGGTTTTGTTCAACAAGCCTTTTACAATATCGCCATTGTAAGTTCCGGTCATGGTAATATTCATCACCGCGTTTGCCGCAGCCTGTTGTAAAGTAGCATTATCTAAATACTGCCCAGCAAATACAATCGCATTAAAACATTTGGCCTGTTCGGTATCTTTAAGGATCTGCTGCTGTTGAACCGGTGTTTTAGCCACTGCCATTGCATTGCGCAACAATAGTAAACGTTGCTCGGCCGGATACTTTGTATTTCTGACTAAAGTTAAATAACCCACAATCGCCTGATTCAAAAAGTCTGGATTGGTGGTTGTACGTGCAATAGTGATCAATGCATCTGTTGAGCCCACATCCGACCATGAAGAAAGTGCTTCAATTGCAGCTTTTTTAGTGGCGTCATCGCCTGTAGCATACGCTTCTGACACAGATTTTAACGATTGCTGGCCACCTAAACTGCCCAGCACCTTATAAAACAGCAATTTCTTATCAGCCGGGGTACTGCTCATTTGCTGAAGAATAGCATTGGTTTGTGCTTCTTTATCAGCTGATCCCTTTACTGAAGCAATAATGGCGTCTTGTATAGCAGTAAGTTCGCCGGCATCGGTGGTTTTATTTAAAAGGTCGAATAATTGTGCTTTATTTTCTGCTGCGGCAACATGTTGTAAGGAAAGGAACGCTGCTTTTCTCACTTCAGGTTTTTTACTGTTTAATGCGGCATAAATAACTTCCGTTTGACTTGTTGCTGCACGGGCAGCTAAAATATTAATCAAGGCAACCTGTACTTCTGGTTTAGCTTTTGGAAGATAAGCGCCAACTTTGGTGGCTACACTTTCTCCTTTTATTCTTAAAATACCATTAGAAATACCCGCAATATCTGCTGTATCTCCTTTGCCCATTAACTTCAACAGGTCGTCTATAACCTCTTCCTGTCCAAGTTTTACAGCGGCATTAATTGCAGCCAGTTTTACCTGCTTATCGTCGCTTTTAATCAGTTTGAGTACGGCTGGCAATGCAGATTTTGCTTTGCTATTGCCCAGCATGTCTAAAATAGAAACCTGAGTTGGGGCATCAACCTTCTTTAACTGGCTTACCCAAGCTGCACTGTTGCTTTCATTTATGCCATCAGCAGCGAACTTAACCGCAGCTGCACGAAATTCGAACTGCTTATCGGTCATTGCAGCTAGCAAGGCCTGTTGATCGGTCTGTGTTGCCGAAAGCAATTTTAAAGCAGCAGTACGCTCGTTTACCTGGTCATCAGCTGTTGCTTTTTCTAATATTGTTTTCGCTATTGTTTCTACTCCGGTTTTATCTGTTGCTACGTTTTTCTGTGCGTAAACCAATAAAGCTGCAACCGCATTGGTTTGGTCGTATTTATAACCGACTTGTTCAGCAGCTTTTACCAGAATTTCTTTTGCAGATGCATCGCCAATATTGGCTAAGGCATACAAACTAGCTTTGGTTAATGCTTTGTCTGTTCCAGTAGTTAAGGGCGCAATAGCAATTGCTGCAGCTTTGGCATTAGTATGCCCCAATGCTTCTACAATAGCAATTTTTGCTTTGCCATTTGTTTTACTCAAACCACTAACCAATGCATTTGTAGCAGAAGCAGTACCAATTTTGGCCAGTGCCCTCGATGCCTCGTCAGCCAATTGCTCATCAGTAAGGTAATCTGTTAAACAAGGTACCGCAGCATCATTTCCTACCAAATCGAACTGACTGATGATAAATGCTTTGTTCTGTTTATCCGATAGTTTGGCCAGGGATTTACAATAAGCACCAATAGCCATATTCTTTAAGTTCTGTTGACCAGTTTTGGTCGCATAAGCAGTAAAGCCACCTACTGCATACTCAATAAGGGCGTTGTTTCCTTTTTCAGCAGCTGTTAAACCACTAATTAGGGTTACATATCCATCTTCTCCTAAATCGGCAACTTCTTTCATGTTGCGTTCTAACTGCGCTGCATCTCTGGCTGGCAATTGTGCCAATAAATCGGCAATACGGGTGGCAGTGGTTCGCTCGTCTTTTTTATCTTGAGCCAGGGCTGTTACCGTAAGTAATGCATTGGAAAGCATTACCATGGTTAACAGCACCAATAATATTTTTTTGTTCATGATGGTTTGTATTTTGGGATGTTTTAAATAGAAAATGGTGCGCGCATTACGGGATTAATTAATCTGTTAGCAGCCTCATCATCTACGAATTCTTGCTTAACCGGGTCGAATTTTAACGATCTTCCCAATCTAAGGGCAGCCAAACCAATATTTACAATGTTGCATGAGCGGTGTCCGTTCTCTTCATTTAAAGCGAATTTCTTCCTCGTCCTTACCGATTCTGAAAATTCTACGATCTCCGGATCAGGATCAGGGAATTGTGCCAATTTACGCTCCAGATCGGGAATATCAGATTTAAAACCCGGATACAATTTACCTTTAGGCCCTTCTATGTAAGGTACATTGGCATCTTTACCTTCACCGTCTAAAATAATCTGGCAGCCATCGGCGTAGGTATAGGTAATCCTGCGCCAAATGCCTACCGCATCGGTATGTTGTTGCGGCGCATCAACCTCTACAGAAATGGGGTTGGTATCATCCTTACCTAAAAAGTATTGAATCGGGTCGATATAATGTTGTCCCATATCACTTAACCCACCACCGTCATAATCCCAATAACCTCTAAAAGTTTGGTGTACACGGTGTGCATTGTAGGGTTTATATGGTGCTGGGCCTAACCAGGCATTGTAATCTAATTCTGGTGGTATAGGCTGGGGCTCTAAATGATCTTTGCCCACCCAGTAAAATTTCCAATCGTAGCCAGTATGTTTACTTACGGTTACTTTTAAAGGCCAGCCTAACATACCGCTATCTACCAATTTTTTAATCGGTTTTACAGTTGTGCCCATTCCGTAAAAAGTATCTTTAAACCTAAACCAGGTATTTAACCTAAACATTCTACCATGCTGCTTTACTGCCTCTACTACTCTTTTTCCTTCGCCTATGGTATGGGTCATTGGTTTTTCGCACCAAATATCTTTTCCTGCATTTGCAGCATCTACAGCCATTATACCATGCCAGTGTGGTGGGGTAGCAATGTGTACAATATCTACTTCAGGTAATTGTATCAGTTCTCTATAATCACTAAATGTTTTTACACCTTTATCCAACATTACCGCAGCTTGTTTAAGATGGTTCTGATCAACGTCACATATGGCTACCACCTGGGTGCCCTCGTAGCCAAAATGGCCTCTACCCATCCCCCCAACGCCTATTACAGCCTTAGTTAATTTATCGCTCGGGGCAAGATACCCTTGTCCGCCCAATACATACCTTGGGACAATGGTAAATGCTGCCAGGCCAATTGCTGATTTTTTGATAAAATCGCGTCTGGTGTTTTGTTCATTTTGTGGTTCTTCTTTAGTTTTCATTTGTTTACTGGTGTTGTAAAAACTTACATGATAGTTTGGTTCCAAAAGCATTAGGATGCTGGAGCATAGGTTTTATCGATCTGGTTAGATTAAAATTATAAGGTTAATGTTAATAAGAAATTATTATAAAGACAAAACATCGTTGATTTCTTTACGTATCAAAAAAACTTTAATAAATTTTTAATAGAAGTTATTTATATTTATCGAAATAGTGCAATTAACAATATGAATCTTAACCTATTAAATAAACTAACTCCGCATAACAGCGAAAAGCAATCAATCCAAAAGCACAGGCTCATTAAGTATCTTTTTAATTTAGGTCCATCGTCAGTGTCTACTTTATGTGAGATCATGGAAATGAGTACGCCGAGTATTCTGAAGCTTCTGCTTGGCCTGATTGATGAAGGCTGGATAGAAAAGAAGGGATATGGTTTATCTATTGGTGGGCGGAAACCCGATCTTTATCGTTTAAAAGATAAAAAGATCCTGATTCTCTGTATCGACATTGAATTATTTCATACTAAAATAGCCGTTATTGATAACAACTATAATTTTGTATTGGATGTTAAAACTATTTCGGTGCCTATATCAAAAAGCAGGACTGATTTCTTCAATATCCTACATACACACCTTCAGGATATCTTAAAATCGGCAGGTATTAGGGGTAAGGAGTTTATTGGCTGCAGTATTGGCATGCCTGGCTTAATTGATGCAGAAAAAGGAGAAAATTATAGTTATTTCCTAAGCGATGGCGAAAATATCCCTTTAAGCGCTGCATTTGAAAAAATGCTAAATATGCCTGTAGTAATCCAAAATGATGTGAATGGGTCATCAATGGCAGAATTTACCCACGGAATAGCAAAGGGTAAAAAGAACGTACTGGTATTGTTAATGGATTGGGGCGTGGGCTTAGGCATTATAATGGACGGAAAACTAAGGCAAGGCACCAGTGGTTTCTCTGGCGAATTGGGCCATATACCTTTTGTGGAGAATGGCGCGCTCTGTTACTGCGGAAAACACGGCTGCCTCGAAACCATAGCATCAGGGAATGCCCTATCGGAAATGGCAAAAGAAGGCATTTTATCGGGCAAAAACTCGATGCTTAATAAGCTTTCTAACGAAGAACTCAAAAGAATTGAACCCGCTTTGATTATTCAAGCAGCAAATAAAGGTGATCAATATGCCATTCAGCTACTCTCTAATGTTGGTACTTATATGGGCAAAGGAATAGCCGTCCTGATCCAACTATTTAATCCCGAACTAATTATTTTAAGCGGCAAAATTGCAGGTGCCAAACAATACATCACATTACCCATGCAACAGGCAATAAACACTTATTGTATGACCCAGATTAGAGAAAAAACAACGATAGTTTCTTCCGAGCTGGGCGAAAACTCCAGGTTACTGGGATATGCAGCAACTGGCATTGATCAATTTTTAGAAGCTTACACCAAAAAAGTAAAAAAACTTAGAAAGTAATATTTCAAATGGCTCAAACCACCCTAAATTTGTCTGTTATCAACACTTTATTCTCCGATAGCTTATTTAGATTTGTATAGCAAAAATTTTAAACCAAAACTGATGGAAGCATATAAAAAGGCAGGATATGAAAACGTAAATGGTATTAAAATGTACTATGAAATTTACGGCGAGGGAGAAATTCCGCTGGTATTGATACATGGTGGCGGCTCAACCATCCAGTCCACATTCGGGAAACTTATTCCGCTTTTGGCAAAATCTGGCCGGGTCATAGCTGTCGAGCTTCAGGCACATGGACGTACCAGCGACCGTGACCAGGCAGAATCTTTTGAGCAGGATGCAAAGGATGTAAGCACTTTATTAAATCAGTTAAAAATAACAAAAGCCAATTTCCTGGGTTTCAGCAACGGCGGAACAACAACCTTGCATATTGCAGCGCACCATCCGGTGGTGGTGAATAAAATCATCGTCATTTCGGCCAATTATCAACGCGAAGGCTTAATTGATGGTTTTTATAATGGCTTTGGAGATGCAACTATAGATCATATGCCCGAGCCACTTAAAGCAGCTTTTTTAGCCGTAAATCCAGATCAAAATGCACTGCATACAATGTTCGAAAAGGACAAACAGCGCATGCTCGATTTTATCGATCTCAGCGATGATGACCTGAGGGACATTACCTCCGATACACTTTTAATGGTGGCAGACAAGGATGTCATCAAGCCCGAACACGTGGTTAAAATGTCGAGATTGATTGCCAATGCACAACTGGTTATTTTGCCTGGTGTGCACGGTGCTATGATCGGCGAAAACCTAAATCCGGATGTAAGCAACAAAACGATTGAGATTACGGCGCATCTGGTGGAAACTTTTTTAAATAATTAATGCCTTAAGCTACTCTGCATAAAAATTAACTATAGGTATATGAAAAAGAAATTAGCATCATTAATTGAGGGGGCTAAAATACTGGGTTTACCTCAGCGTGATCTAGAGAATGCAAATGATTTTTTAATTAACCATGAGTATGGCCTATGTTACGACACAGTTATAACACAATTGTATGAGTATAATATAGAAATTGACAATAAGATATATAGTCTAATTTCGAAAATCGCGAAAGACCTCAGCCTTTCCGAAGACGATTATTTGTTTATGAAAGATTTAGTTCCCACAGAGACTGAAATTTCTAAGAAATTATAAGTTAAGACTTAACTCCATTAGATAAAATTACCTCCTCCTGATTTAGCATTTAATATCTTTGCCGAATGGAACACGTATTGGATAATCCTATTTATTATGCCTTAACATCCGGACATAGCCATATTGCAAAAGGCCTTGATGAGGTAAAATATTATATCGAAGATATCACCGCATTTGCAGGTTTAAAAGATAATTCGAAGGAGAATTTAAACACCCTTTATCAGGTCAGCCCAGCAGAAAGCCTTTTCGTATTTTTCTCAAAAACACCTGTCGAAATACCTGCACAGTGGAAGTTGCTAACCCATATCGATATGTTTCAATTTATTTTTCGTGGCAAGGAAGTACCAACCGCAGATGCAACGGGAATAACAGACCTTGATCTGGAACATGTTACAGAAATGATCGACTTGGTAGAGCTGACTAAACCAGGGCCTTTTCTGGCCAAAACCATAGAACTCAGTAATTACACAGGCATATTTGCTGATGGGAAATTGGCTGCTATGGCCGGGCACCGGTTCTATCCCAGCCCTTATCGCGAAGTAAGTGCCGTTTGCACGCATCCCGATCATTTAGGCAAAGGTTATGCCTTTAAGATTTTACAAGAACAGATTAAACGGATACTGCTCCGTTCCGAAATACCGTTTTTACACGTTAGAAATGATAATGAGGGTGCCATTAAACTTTATCATAAATTGGGTTTCGAGATCAGGACTGATATGATTGCCTACGTCATTAAAAAAGAGGCTTAGACCAAGAAGAGAATGTTTCTAAATAGAAAACCGTTCAGAAATTACCATTTCAATGCTTTAGTTTTGCACTAAACTAACACATACATGTCTAAAACAAAACTTACCATTAACAATAACGGCTCTGTTAAAATTGAGGGCGATTTCGAAATTGTAGATAGAAATGGAAATGCTTATGGCTTACAGGGTAGAGAAGTACTTTCGATCTGCCGTTGTGGTTTATCAAAAAACAAGCCTTTTTGCGATGGTGCACATAATGGCCACTTTGAGCATGAAGCAATAGCTTTCGACCTTCCTCCAAAAAAGGTTTAATGACAATTAAAAATATAAAAGCCCTGCTCATACGGGGCTTTTATATTTTGAAAGCGGTATAAATTAAACACTTACCCTTGACGGCGCCATGCCATAAGCTTTTTTAAAGGCGAAAGAGAAATGTGACAGGTCTTTAAAACCAACTTCGAGGTATACATCTGATGATTTCCAGCCTTTTTCGGTTAGGAGATAATAGGCATCATTCAAGCGCTTTTTCTGTAGCCAACGGTTGGGCGAAAGGTTAAAAATCTTCTCAAAATCCCTTTTAAAAGTCGCTAAACTCCTGCCCGTTAAATAAGCAAAACGGTTAATATCTACGTTGAATTTATAATTTGCATTCATATAGGCTTCCAGATCAATTTTTCCAGGTTCTGAAAAATCGAAAAGCACATCTTTTAATATTGGGTTGGTCTGCAATAAAATCATTACCGCTTCTTTAACTTTTAAATCGATCAAAACCTGATTAAACTCGTTATTTCCATCTAAATATGGCCATATCGAATCGATATAATTCTTCAAAAGGCCATTGGCTTCTAACGCCAGACCTTTAATATCGTGGTTCGGCTTTTGCATATGCAAATCATATTCGTTACTGATGCTATGCAGAATATCCTGATCAATGTTAATGCTAATCGACTTAAACTCTCCTCCTGCTGGTGGGTATTTGGTATACCGGGCCAATTGATTCCGCCTGAAAAAACGAAAATCGCCATCAGAAAAAACAAATTTTTCTCCACCGATAAAAATCTCAGAAGTACCCGCAATAACCAACCCCACAGAGTGGTTAGCAATAAACTGTTCGCCCTCGCTGCTTTTTTGGGCATAGCAGGAATACAGGATCTGGGGACGTTTCTCTTGATTTGACATCTTAATCAAATTTATGGATTTATAGCGAGACATCGTCATCCCCGTGCAGACGGGGATCTTAATGCAAATAAGCCTTGGTAATGGCATTAAGATTCCCAATCAAGTTGGGAATGACGATACAACCAATTATCTCTTTGTAAAAGATTTTCCCAAATCAGTAGCTAAGAAATTCTCAGCTTCATCATGATCTGTTGATAAACTAACGTTCATCCATTTCTCCATTTCGGCAGTTCTGGCAGCATCGGCGTGTTTAAGCATTCCAATGGCTTCACTTCCAAATACCAAATGTACCGGTGGTTCAGGGTTCTCTACCAGTGCCAACATGGCTTTCGCTGCTTTCTGCGGATCGCCCATCGGTATAAAGTTACCACTTTGGAAAAAATCTGAGCGTTTTTTTACAGTAGATTCATACCCTTCAACATGAGGTGCATACGACATTGAGGCACCAGCCCAATCGGTACGAAAACCACCAGGTTCTACACAGGTTACATAAATCCCTAAATCCACTACCTCTTTTGCAAGGGATTCACTAAAGCCGCTCAACCCAAACTTTGCAGCCTGGTAAATACTTACCCCGGCATTCCCTACCCGCCCGCCTATCGAGCTGATTTGAAGGATTCTGCCCGAACGTTGCTTGCGCATAAATGGCAATACAGCTCTCGTAATTTCAATCGGTGCATATAAATTTGTTTCCAACTGACTGCGCACCTGTTCTTCAGTAAAAGCTTCTGCTGCACCAACAATACCAAAACCAGCATTGTTAACCAAAACATCTATTTTACCAAAATGGGCTACAGCCGATTCTACCGCCAAATACACCTGATCGTAATCGGTAACATCTAAAGTGATCGGAAAAATCTGATCAGGGTATTTTTCTACAAGATCTTTTAAAGCTGCTGTATTTCTTGCTGTTGCTGCAACGAAGTCGCCTTTTGCCAATACCTGTGCTGTTAGGTCACGTCCTAATCCACGGGAACTACCTGTTATAAACCATACTTTTTTCATTTTTTCTATATTTTATGAATCAAAGGTAGGTCGATAATCTAGGCAAAGTTTTGCTTTAGGGCTCAATTTACTTTGTTAAAAAGCTCAATTGGTTGATCAGAACTTTTAAATACAATCTGCTGTTATTAAAAAATCGAGTTCCAAGAAGAAATTAACAATCAGTAAAAAAGCCTATAAAAAATGTAGAAAGGATAAAAAAAGTAACCATTTGTTATACGACGGTCAAACTCAGGCAGTTTTACTATCTAAAAGATACTAGTATCCAAAAAGATAGTAGTATCCTTTACGAAAGCTTATACCTTTGTATTATGGGACCAAGAAAAGAAGACCGTAATAAAGAAACCTGTACCGCAAGTTTAAATGCGGTAAAAGACGCACTCTATGTGTTAAATGGCAAGTGGAAGCTCCCTTTGATTCTTTCCCTGCAAGAAGGGCCACAGCGCTTTAATGAGATCCAAAAATCGCTTGGAGAAATTACGCCCAAAATATTATCGAAAGAGCTTAAGGATCTGGAATTAAATGAATTTTTAGTGCGCAAGGTTTTTTCTACCACTCCGGTTACCATAACTTACGAGCTTACCCCCTACAGCGAATCGCTTGAAAGAGTAATTGATGAACTAAGGGATTGGGGATTAAAACACCGCGAACGGCTGGTTAAAAATAGAAGAACCGAACCGGTTGCCGCAGAAATAACAGCTTCTCTTTAAGCGCCAAATTCAATCTCTCACACTATCCATTTTGCCTAAAACAGCAAAAAACTGATAATGATAAAATTCGGCTATCTTTGTACAAAATAAAATCGATGGCGGTATTACATAAAAAAGAAGAAAAAATTCAGGCAGTGCTGGGTAGGTTGCCTAAAAAATATACAGATGAACAATTTGTAGAGATGTTTATCAGACTTTACTCTAAAGATTGGGGCAAAATTAAATCGGCTTACATTAAACAATCTCAGGATAAAGAACCTGGAACCATCATCAATATGCCGAAACCAGAGGTATATTTACGACAGATCCTCTCAAACTATCTACAGCAAGACCATGCTCCGAAAGCAGTAGAGGTTAAAGAAGAACCTGTGGTTGAAGCACCAGTTACCGAAGTTAAAAAAGCGAAGGCTCCAGCCAAGAAGAAAGAAGCTGTAGCAGAAAAAGTGCCTGCTGAGGTTAAAAAAGCAAAAACACCTGCTAAAAAGAAAGCTGAAGCAATTGAAGAACCGGCTGTAGAAGTTAAAAAAGTCAAGGCGCCCGCAAAAAAAACAGCGAAAGCAATCGAAGAGACTCCAGTAGCTGAAAAGAAAGCAAAAACAGCGGCAAAAAAATCGGCAGAAAAAAAATAAAAAAATATTTTACATCAAATATAATAAATCACCTTTTTGGTTGTTTATATATATGAGAGCGTTAATTTAGATGACGGGGATAGGTCGGTATGATTTATCCCCGTTCTTTTTTAGCTGTTTTTTCGACTATTTTACCGTTTGTCTTTTTTCCTAATTACCAGCCACAGGAACAGAGAAAACACTGATCTCCAATTCTTATTCCAAGAGGTCTTTATCAAAAAATCCAGCGACCAATCACAGCGATACGCCATTCCCAACTTGATTGGGAACCACGAAGTGCTCATCGAAGATAATCGTAATACCTCGGGAGGGTTTGTATGCTGCATCAAGATTCCCGCCTACGCGGGAATGACGACCGTTCTCTAAAATCAGTTATAGTATGCAACAAATAATCTTTCAGCACGTAACACAATTCATTTTACCACCCCCCAGTTTTACATCCAATTGTAAACTTTATTCTTTTAATTGGCATATCGGGAAAAGTCGATATATATTTGTGCTATGGATCAAGTAGAAATATTCAAAGCCCTTTCGAACAAAACACGTTTGCAGATTTTAAGTTGGTTAAAAGCACCTGAGCTACATTTTCCGGAACAGCCAAATCCCGATTTTGAAAATGTAGGTGTTTGCGTTGGACAGATTCAACTTAAAAGTGGCTTATCACAAAGTACCATTTCCGAATACCTGTCTATTTTACAGCGTGCTGATTTAATCAGTTCCACACGCCTGGGCCAATGGACTTATTACAAACGCAATAAAGAAGGCTTAGAAAAATTAAGCGAAATCATCAATACCGAATTATAATTTAGAAACATATGAACACAGATAGTTTATTCAGGCCTTTTAGCCTTAAAACATTAAATGTCAAAAATAGAATAGTAATGGCGCCTATGACGCGTTCTTTTTCTCCTGGTGGTGTACCAACGGCCGAGGTTGCAGCGTATTACGCAAGAAGAGCAGCTGGAGAAGTGGGCTTAATTTTATCAGAAGGAACGGTAATTAATCGTCCATCTTCTTCTGCAGATCCCAACATTCCGCATTTTTACGGTGCAGAAGCTCTGGCAGGCTGGGAAAACGTAATTAAAAGTGTACACCAGGCTGGTGGACAAATGGGACCGCAAATCTGGCACCAGGGTATTCATGCAAATCATGCTTCTGGTTGGTTACCCAGTGCACCATTTGAAGGCCCCTCATCTTTTAATAGTCCGGGGTTTGAAAACGGAGTACCAATGACAGATGCCGCCATTGCTGATACCATAGCTGCTTTTGGCCAAGCTGCCGCAGACGCTAAAGCCCTGGGTTTCGACACTGTTGAAATACATGGTGCACATCAATACCTGATTGATCAGTTTTTCTGGGATGCTACCAATAACCGTACAGATATTTATGGCGGTAAAACGCTGGCAGAGCGTACCCGTTTCGCCGTTGAAGTAATTAAAGAAGTGCGTAAAAGGGTTGGAGAAGATTTCGCCTTAATTATCCGCTTATCACAATTTAAACCTGCTGCTTACGATTTCAAATTAGCTAAAAACGAGCAGGAAATGGAACAGTGGTTAACGCCATTGGCCGAAGCCGGAATTGATATTTTTCATTGTTCGCAACGCCGTTTCTGGGAGCCTGAATTTGAAGGTTCTGACTTAAATTTTGCAGGTTGGGCCAAAAAAGTAACTGGAAAAGCTACAATCTCAGTGGGTTCTGTTGGTTTAGATGGCGATTTCTTTGGTGCTTTCGCAGGCCAGAGTTCACAACCTAGCTCGCTAGATGAACTGGTACGCAGAATGGACCGCGGCGACTTCGATTTAGTAGCAGTTGGCCGTCCGCTTTTAGCAGACCCGAACTGGGTAGAGAAAATTAAAAACAACCGTACAGAAGAATTAAAAGGCTTTAGCAAAGAAGCTTTAATGCAATTGGTATAATTTCCCTCATTTTTCTTTTTAAGTTTAGAAAGGCATCTCGAAAGGGATGCTTTTTTGATAAGGAGGCATCGTCATCTCGATCCGACAGCTATCGGATGAAACGCAGTGAAATGGAGAGATCTACCTGCACCGTCAGCTGTTAACATAATGAATTTAGAAATTTTTCTGCCACGGAAGCACAGAGGGCACGGAAATTTTCTTGATAATTTGAAAAGCAATGCCTGTGGTTCTTCGGTTGCGCCAGTCCCGCCCTTTGCTTAATCCTGATAGAAAAAATCAGGATAACGCTGTCGGTTTTTAGTTCACTTCTGACAGTAGCAATGCCGTTGCCACCTAAACCCGATCAAAGCGAGATGCCGATTTTCTTCAAATTGGCAGAAGCGGGAGCGGGACTACAACAACCTAAAAGCCTCTGTTATTGCTTTCCAAAACAAACTAAGCCTTTTTTTCATGGCACCAGATATTACTAAACAATCTGCCATTGACGATAATTTTCCTTAAATTCACCTCATTAAAATTGATTATCCCATGTCGAACATTAAACTTATTATCGAAGAAAGACCAGCAAATATTGGTAATTTTATGGTTGGCCGGTTGCTGCCTTTCAGAGAGAAACGAATGGTTGGCCCTTTTTCTTTTATTGACCATATGGGGCCTGCCGCAATGAGTGATCATGAAAACCTCGATGTTCCACCCCATCCACATATCGGTTTATCTACGCTTACTTTTTTGTTCGAGGGTGAGATTACGCATAAAGATAGTTTAGGCTCGGATATTGTAATTAAACCGGGGCAGGTAAACTGGATGACCTCGGGCAGTGGCATTGTACATTCAGAAAGAACTCCTGAATACCTTCGCCATACCGATAAAATGCTCCATGGCCTACAGATCTGGGTGGCTTTACCTAAAGATTTGGAACAAATGGAACCTGAGTTTTGCCATGTAGAAGAGGCAGACATTCCAAACTGGACCCAGGATGGTGTTAATTTTAAATTAATTGCAGGAGAAGCTTTTGGCCTTAAATCGCCGGTACCTGTTTATAGTCCGCTGTATTTTTTAGAGTTAAAAAGTACCGATCGCCAAAAGGTAAATATCGGCAGTTCTCTCTTCGGAGAAAGTGCACTGTATATTTTAGAAGGAGCTATTGAGAGTGATGGGCATATTTTCGAACCCCGCCATATTTTAATTGCCAACGATGCCAAACTCTGCGAATTTACTATGCACGAAAATACTACCGTTTACATTTTTGGCGGCGAACCCTTTCCTGAAGAACGTTTTATTTACTGGAACTTTGTTGCATCAGATAGGGAATTAATTGAAAAAGCCAAAATTAAGTGGCTGGAACAAAGTTTTAAACCCGTTCCCGGGGAAACCGATTTTGTGCCATTGCCAGATCAAAATCCTTATATTAAGAAATAAGCCATAATGGAAATACAACAGATTAACGGTGAAAAGAAAGGACAGTTCGAAGCCCTAGATAATGGCTTACAAGCAGGCGTTTTGGCATATGTTTGGGCTGGCCCTGGTAAATTCATTATTGATCATACTGAAGTAAATCAAGATTTTGCCGGCAAAGGTGTAGGAAAAAAATTAGTGATGGCCACTGTAAATTATGCCAGAGAAAACAAGATAAAAATCCTCCCCCTTTGTCCGTTTGCAAAAAGTGTTTTCGATAAAACACCAGAAATTCAAGACGTATTATTTTAATCTTAACTAATTCTTTTTGCCAAATAAATTCATATTTACCGAAACGGCCACACCTGTTGATGACAGCCTAGAGTTTCCATAACCTATATCGGTTAATGGAATTTTCATAAAAGGTTTAGCGCTGATACTTAAATTATTATTTATTTTGTGCTGAAACTCTACACCAACATTGGCTATACCTAAATAATGCTGGTTCTGGTTTCTGACTTCATAGCTTTGAGGACCTTGATAAACGCCATTATAAGAATAGCTGTATTTCTCTTTTAACATTAAATAACTGGATAGGCCTGTACTTATGGAAATAGCATTTCTACGACCGTCAAAAACCTTATAGTTCACATTGATCGGAATATCGATTACATCGCAATTGGCATGAATATTTGCGGGGTTTACCTTAAAAACGTAATTGCTGTTGGGCTTGTATTGGCTAAAATCTGAATCATAAATTTTCTTAGCATAAACTGCCCCAGTAGTAACACTTAATTTCTTTGTTAAAAAAAGAGTAGCTTCTACACCAAAACCGCCACTTAAACTGCTTTTACCTGATTTTTGTACACTTGTTAAATCAGGCGCAGCCAAAATACTCAGTACAACGCGCGATTTTTTCCTCAAAACCAATGCTTTAATTTGTTCAGGTTTTCCTACCGCAATAGTGGTTGTTAAATCTTGATCTTTAAATGCTACAAGATCTGTTTTTGAGTTTAACTCAGGTTTGTAGCGCACATTGGCCAATATATTGGCATTAACATCGGTTGTGCCAGCTACTTTTTGAGTAGTTTTATTAACATCCCCAATTGCGTGCTCTTGTTTATTTGTATCGGTTGTAGCTTTTGCATTTAAAACCAATGGGCTTAAATCCCCGTTTCCTGTTGAATCATTTTGTTTAGGAGGTATTTCGGTTAAGTTATCTGTATTATTTTCCGTTTTATTACTGTTTTGCTTTCTTTGATCTTTTTTGATTACGGCCTTCACTTCGTTTTCGTTATTTGATGGTTTAGCCAATAAAAATACCACCAGTAACATTGCGGCTACTGCAGCCACAGCAGTTAACCAAATTAGCGGCACTATCCTCCTTTTTGGTTTTGGATGCAATCTCTCCTCCAGATTATCCCAATCTAAATCATTAAAAGGAAGATCAGGATTTTCCAATCCATCCTTAAATAATTTATCTATATCTTTTCCCTCTTTCATTGCATATTTGTGTTTAACCTTACCTCTAAAAGGTTCCTGTCTACACCCGAATTCCTTACCTGGTAAGTTTTCGACTCTGTAGCTTTTAACATTTCCTGTAACTTTTGCCTTGCTTTAAACAGGTTCGATTTTGATGTACCAACCGATATACCGAGCATTTCGGCAATTTCTTCATGCGTATATCCATCAATAGCAAATAGATTAAAAACGGTACGGTAGCCCGCGCTCAACTTTTGCACCAATGCCAATAAATCGTGGTAAGCTAATTTATCATACACAGAGCTTACCTGCGCAATATTTTCATGATCCAAGATATCTACCTGATCAGTAAATTTTAGATTAGCGCGATAATAGTCGATAGCTGTATTGGTTATTATACGTCCAAGCCAGGGCAAAAAAGCTTTGGTAGGTTCATATTTATTAATATTCTTAAAAGCTTTAAAAAAGCCATCGTTCAGTATTCCCGCAGCATCCAACCGATCGTTTGCATAACGCAAACAAATACCCATAGCAAAGCTATAGAAATGTTGGTATAGTGCTTTTTGACTATCTCTTTCATTTCTAATGCAGCCTTGAATATACTTTTGTATAACAATATCTTCTCTGTCGCGATTAGCGGTCACAAACTCTCCTTTCAAAATATATTACGGCAAGAAATTACGAAAGGTTGCCTAACAAAATATTTTTTTGACAACTAATTTATTTTGTCCATCTCGGTTAAAAATCTCATTTCTGCAAGCAACCATTTACAACCTGGTGGCGTAATAGCGGCATAACAATTTATTAATTTAAAACTAAATACAAAAATCTTATGCTAATCTACTTAAAAAAAAACCTATTGGCTGTATTGAGTATAGCCATGGTAATTACGGCCTGCAAGAAAAACAGTTCAGATGAACCTACAACTCCACCTGTTAACAACAATAAAGGAATCCAATTGGCAACCGACGCTAAATTCGGATCGGTATTAACAGATAAAGATGGTAAAACCTTATACTTTTTTGCATCTGATGCCGCGGGTGTGCCAACCTGCACTGGTGGCTGCGAAACAGCCTGGCCGCTTTATTATTCTGCCGATGCCAGTACAGATTTAAACCTGAACAAAGCTGAAGTTGGTGAGGTGACGAGAACTGATGGCCGTAAGCAAAGCACTTACCGGGGTTATCCGCTTTATTATTATGCAGGTGATGCTACCGCCGGACAAATTAAAGGTGACGGGGTTGGTGGAACATGGTTTGTAGCGAAGCCCGATTATTCATTAATGTTAGCCAATGCACAATTGTTTGGAAACAATACCAATTATACCAGCACTTATGCTGTGGGTACTGGCAACACCATTTACCTAACTGATAGCAAAGGCCGCACCTTATACGCTTTTGCACCAGATAAAAACGGCGTAAATACTTATACAAAGAGCACTACACAAGAGGGTATTTGGCCAGTTTATGAATCTGAAGTACTAAGCGTGCCCTCGGCTGTTGCAAAAGCTGATGTTGGCGTAATTACTGTGGCCACAATAAGCAAAAAACAATTAACTTATAAAGGATGGCCACTGTACTATTGGATATCAGATGTAAAAAGAGGCGATAATCTGGGCATAGTAATTGGAAAAGGTCCAGGTTTAACTTGGCCTGTATTACAGCTGAATGCTACAGTTGCTCCGGCACCATAAAAATATTTGGGTTAGGCGGGCAGAATGGTCGGCTGATGTTTTCACAGCCGGCCTTTTTTTATACTTCTAGTAAGGCTTGCCTAATTTTTTCGGCAGCCTCGGCCAACGCTTCGTTTGTTGGCTTTAATTTTTCTTTGCTAAAGTTCATATCGCTTACATTATTCATCGGTATTAAATGGATATGTGCATGTGGAACTTCCAATCCAATAACCGAAACGCCTACTTTTTTGCAAGGGAAAGCTATTTTTACACCTTTCGCCACAATTTTAGCAAACATCCACAGGCCAACATATAAATCTTCGTCCATATCGAAGATATAGTCGGTTTCGATTTTAGGAATTACCAAAACATGACCTGCTGTTAAAGGCTGAACATCCAGAAAAGCTAAATATTCTACAGTTTCGGCTACAACATGTGCAGGGATTTCGCCTGCAACGATTTTTGAAAAAACAGTCATTTGAGGTATAGGATTTAGGGTAAAGCGTTTGGCGGTGAGCGATTATTAAAACGCCTATCGCCAAACGCTATTCATTTATCTCGAAATTTCGAGTACTTCGAACTGCATTTTACCTGCAGGTACTTCAATTTCTGCAAATTCACCTACCGATTTACCCAATAAACCCTGTGCAATCGGCGATTTAACCGAAATTTTTCCGGTTTTTAAATCAGCTTCACTTTCTGCTACCAACTGATAGGTCATCGTAGCACCGTTTTTAACATTTTTTATTTTTACGATAGATAATGCCAGCACTTTAGATAAATCCAATTTCGACTCATCAATTAAACGTGCATTCGCCAACGTATTCTTCAATTTTGAAATTTTTGCTTCATGCAATCCCTGCGCCTCTTTTGCGGCATCGTATTCTGCATTCTCCGATAAATCACCTTTATCCCTTGCTTCTGCAATTGCTTTAGATATAAGCTGACGACCGGTGGTGGTTAGATAATGTACTTCCTCTTTCAATTTATCCAACCCCTCTTGGGTGTAGTATGTTACCTCTGTCATTGCTCTATTAATTTATTCAAACGCTATAAAAAACAAACAAGACTATATAGTTGGTTTGCTACATAGTCTTGCTTCAATAATAACGAAGATAAAATGTGGAAATTACAAAAGCAAATAAAAGATTAAGATTTACAGCATTTTTAACTTTATGCAGTAATTTTTTAGCTTGCTCTTCTTCATTTGATCAATTATCTATTCCAAATCAAATTATACCAGGGAATATGCGAGATCCACCAAAAACACAGCAATTAGCTATAAAACACTTCAAAATTCAGCTTTCCTTCACTCAAAATTCAATCATTAGTCCTATTTTTAGCTTAAATTATTCGTAAAAATGAAAAAGTTATTCTCTATTGCCCTGATAATCGGTTTGGGCGGATATATGGCCTCGGCACAGGAGCTTTATATGCCCCGGAATATTAAAGCAGCATATGCCAAGGGTACACGTGCAATGAATGGAAAACCTGGCTCAAATTATTGGCAAAACCATGGTAAATACAACATGGATATTAAGGTAGATGCCGAAACCAAAGTGGTTAGCGGTAATGAAGAAATTTTATACAGCAACAACAGTTCCGATACCTTAAAAACCCTTGCAATCCGTTTTGTAAACAACTTACACAAACCAACTTCCCCTAGAAGCGGTGCAGTAAGTGAAGACTTTTTAAGTACGGGTTTAAACATTACCTCCTTTTCTGTTGATGGCGTAACTTATAAAGTTGATAGTAAAGATTGGGGAACAGTAGGAAATGTTAAGCTGAATAAACCATTGTTGCCAAAATCGAAAATTACGGTTAAAATTGAGTGGAACTACCCATTATCAAAAGAAAGTGGTCGCGAGGGACAGATTGATCCAAACTCATTTTTTGTAGCTTATAGTTATCCGCGCATATCGGTATACGATGATTATAACGGTTGGGACCGCATTCCACATACTGATAGAGCTGAATTTTACAACGACTTCAATGATTATGAATTCGCGATTAAAGCCCCTAAAAACTATGTTGTTTATGCAACCGGCGATTTCCTGAACCCTGATGAAGTATTACAACCTGAAATTTCTGCGCGTTTAAAAAAATCATATAATGGTGATGAAGTAATCCACATTGCTACCGAGCAGGAAATGAAAGATGGTAAAGTAACACAACAAAAAGACTGGAATACCTGGAAATTTGCAGTAAAGCACATTACCGATGTTACTTTTGCCATGAGCAACCACTACGTTTGGGATGGTGCAAGTGTAATTGTAGATAAGAAGACCAATCGCCGTGCAAGTGCCCAGGCTGCTTACAACCCTACTACCGGAACAGATTTTATCAACTCGGTTAAATACAATCTTAATGCTTTAGATTGGTTTTCGAACAATTGGCCAGGCATCCCCTATCCCTATACAAAAACCATCGCTTTTCAAGGTTTTGCCGATATGGAGTATCCGATGATGGTTAACGATTCGCAATTTGGCGATCCTGTATTTGCACAACTGGTTCAGGACCATGAAGTGGCACATACTTACTTTCCTTTTTATATGGGCATTAACGAAACGCGTTACGCCTATATGGATGAAGGATGGGCCACAACATTCGAATATTTAATTGGCATTGCAGAACATGGCAAAGAGGCGGCCGATAAGTTTTACAAAAACTTCAGGGTAAATAAATATATCAACGATAAATCTACTGAAGAAGACCAGCCTGTAATTTCCATGTCCGACCAGGTTTCGGGTTCGGGTTATGGGAATAACTCCTACGGAAAGGCTTCATTATCTTATCTCGCCTTAAAAGATATGCTGGGTGATGAGCTATTTAAAAAAGCATTGCATACCTATATGGGCAACTGGAATGGTAAACACCCTATTCCATGGGATTATTTTAACTCGATGAATGCAGGATCTGGACAAAATTTAAACTGGTTTTTCCAGAATTGGTTTTTCACCAACAACTATCTTGATTTAGCCATTGCCAAAGTAACACCTGCAAAAGGAAAGTCTACTGTTTCTATTAAAAATGTAGGCGGTTTTGCTATTCCATTTGATGTGGTAATTACCTATAGCGATGGAAAGACTGACACCATCCACAAAACACCTGCAGTTTGGAAAACAAACCATAAAGAACTAAGCATAGTACTTAGCACTACAAAAAAAGTAAAATCAATTGGTTTAGCAAACGGCATTTATGTAGATGCTACGCCATTGGATAATGTTTGGGTAGCAAATTAATTAATAGTTGGCAATTTTCAGTTAGCAGTTATATCAAAACCGCTAACTGAAAACTGTTAATTGAGAACTGCAAACTAATAGCTTAGAACCGGCTCATGTTTAACCGGAAAATTTAATGAATTGGCAATAAAACACATTTTATTCGCTTCGTGATGTAGCGATGCTGCAAGCTCATAATGCGCCTTATCTGCTATTAAAACCTGGGGGTGTAGTGTAACTTCTCTAAACCTACCACTACCATCCGCCAATTCTTCCATGGTGCCTACAGCCTCATCCTTATAATCAATTACTACAATTTCATTTTTAGAGCATAAATGTAAATACCAGAGCATATGGCAACTGGATATGGAAGCCAATAATAGGTCTTCGGGGTTGTACTTAGATTTATCGCCCAGAAAAGCAGAATCAGACGATCCCGAAATATCGGCTTTACCTTTTACTGAAATTAAATAATCGCGATCGTACGAACGGTAATCCATTGTACCAGAGCCTTTATTGCCCGTCCAAGTAACTGTGGTTGAATATAAATGATCTTTCGGCATGATAAAATTGGTTAGATTGTATAGCCAATTTAAGAAAATATTATCAAGATTAATCTACTTTTAACCCGTTTGGCTAAGAATAATTTAAATATCTCAATCTCAAGAAACAATTTTAACACAAGAAATATTTTAGAAAAAATTATGCCCTAATTTTATGCCCTTTTGAGATTAAGAAGGAATTTAGCAAGCCGTATGTAGATTCGTCTGCATTAATATTAATCCCTTTATCATCCTCCATGTATGAGCATTCGAAACATACATTAAGCGCAGAAACAATTTCTTCGGTCTTATTATAAAATATGATTGCATCCCTGTAAATAGGTAGACACATCCAAGAAGGTAAGTTTGCAACCTCGGTTTCTAAAATGTGATTTAATTTAATCATATCCTGACTATTACGCCGGAAGGAACTAATCTTTTCCGAAGAGCTATCAAGGTTACCATTCAGATCAGTTATGCGGTTATCATACCAAGATATTGCCACAGTATTTCTAGTGGCATCTGAATAGTAGGCCTGCTGTTGAAAAGAGTATGTTTCAACATATTCGAAATCGATGTTTTTAATATAATCTTTGGATTGAATAGCTGTATGCGTCATAAAATATTAATTTTAGCGCCGGGAGCCTGCATCATAAGTTGTGATATCATTCGAACTTGTCACGTTGAGCTTGTCGAAACGCTTATCCAGGAATTTAAACAGGTCCTTCGACAGGCTCAGGATGACAATTCTATATTTATGATACAGCCTCCTTTAAATTAAAAACTAAGCCCACTTAACTTCTCAGCCAAAACCTCCGAAATTTTACGGTAAGAATCGAATGTCCAACCGCCTACATGCGGGGTTAAGATCACCTTATCGTTGTTTTTAAGTTCATCGTACCAAACCTGCTCGCCCAATGCGGGGAATTTTTCCACTTGCAGTACATCCAATCCAGCTCCTAAAATTTTTCCAGTTTTAATTGCACTCAACACTGCTGGCGTATTAACAATTTCGCCCCTCGCGGTATTGATAAAGAAAATAGGTTTTTTAAAATGAAAGAAATACTCGTCATCAACCATTTGTCTGGTTTCGGCTGTTAAGGGAATATGCAGGCTCAGTACATCACTGTGTTTCACAATCTCCTCCATACTTACCTCCCGGGCAAAAGCATCAGAAAAGCCGGTTTTATACTTATCATAAGCCATTACATCAACCTCGAAACCCGCCAGTTTCTTAGCAAAACTCTGTCCCATAAAGCCGTACCCAATAATTCCCACCTTTTTGCCTTTCAATTCGTAACCTCGGTTTCCTTCTCTATCCCATACGCCATTTCTGATCTCAATATCGGCCCTACGGAAGTTGTTCATTAGTGATAGAAGTAAACCCGTAGCATGTTCGCCAACGGCATCGCAATTGCCTTCAGATGCATTAATCAGTTCTATATTTCTTTCGAAGGCAACCTTATCGTCTATGTTATCCAACCCTGCCCCTGCCCTGGCCACAAATTTTAAATTCGGCGCAGCAGCAAAGAGCTCCGCATCGATCCTAAATTTCGTCCGGACAGCAATGCCGGTATAATCTTTTATTTTATCTAGTGTTTGTTGACGGGTGATCTGGGGTTCATCATCAACCTGGTAACCCATAGCAATGGCCTGATCTTTAAATGCAGGGTGCAAATCATCAACAATTAATATTTTTTTCATCTGTTATTCTATGCTCAATATGATGAACAAAAGTAACATTTTGAAGATCGTTCAACGGTAATATTCCATCATTGTTTTCCAAGAAACTGAAAACTGCCAATTGCCAACCGCAAACCGAACGCTAACCCACAAAAATATTACTATAAAATGGCTGTAATAAAATAGTTACGGCTCATTAATTAAACTTAGTTGCCGTTACTTTGTCTCCCTTTACAAAAACACACGAAATTTTATTTTTTAATGAGACTTTTACAATCGAGAACAATACAGATTACCCTTTTACTTTTAAGCTTATCATTTAGTCTTTTCGCACAAACAAGCGGAAAAGCAAAAATTACCGGAATACTTAAAGATGCAAAAACACAAGAAACCATTCCATTTGCTACAGCCATTTTAATTGATAAGGCTACGGCCAAAAATGCAAAAATTGTACAAACCGATGTAAACGGTGCTTTTGTAATGACCGATATCCCTACGGGAACCTTTACCTTTAAAATAAGTTTTGTGGGTTACCAAACCATGGTTAGGGATAATATAGCCATTACTACTGCCACAGGCACCTTAAATTTTGGCGAAATTAAAATGAACCCAGCAAAAGGCAATGTGCTGAGTGAAATTACCGTAACGGGCCAAAAACAGGGCATGCAAATGGGTATCGACAAAAAGATTTTTGCTGTAGATCAGAGTGTAATCAGTGAAGGTGGCTCGGCAGGCGATTTATTACAGAATGTACCATCAGTTTCTACTGATATGGATGGCAATGTGAGTTTACGTGGCTCAACAGGTGTTAAAGTACTAATTGATGGAAAGCCATCTTTAATCGCTGGCGGTAATGTGGCACAGATCCTTCAATCAATCCCAGCCAGCTCTATCGAAAGTGTTGAGGTTATTACCAATCCATCGGCAAAATACGATGCAGAAGGCCAATCAGGCATCATTAACATTGTACTTAAGAAAAATACAAAACTGGGCTTTAACGGTTCAGTTGCACTAACTGCAGGTAACCGCAATAACTATAATGCCAATACCAACTTAAGCTTTCAGAACAGCAAGGTAAATATTTATGGAAACTATGGCTATCGTTACGGAAATCGCGTTGGAGGTGGTTTTCAAGATATTACCTACAAAACACCAACAAACTCGATTTCATTTCTTGATCAGCATACCAACTCAGAGTCTTTAGATAAAGGCCACAATGCAAAAGCAGGTATAGATTACTACATTACGCCAAAAAGCGTGGTCAGCTTATCTGGTGGTTTTAATTCAAGAGAAAACGACCGAAATGAATATATCGATGTGAGGCAATTAAATGCAGGTTCGAATCCGGTTAATCTCAGCAATAGAAATAACACCAATAACGGGGACGGAAAAAGCTATGATCTAAATTTAGATTATACCCAGAAGTTTAAAAAACCTAAAGAAGAATTAACTTTTAACTTTGGCTATTCAACAGGAGATAATAATAATGATCAGACTTATCTGACCACAACTACTTATGCGAATGGCTCTACGGTAAATGTAGATAGTTTACAGCTTATTAATAATACCGGGAATAACACTAATTACAATATCCAAACTGATTATGCGCTGCCTGTTGGAAGGGCCGGAAAAATTGAAGTAGGTTACCGCAGTCAGATTCGTTTAGGTGATAACGATCAGTTTGCTCAAGTTAGACTTCCCGGAAGTGATGTTTTTACCAGAGACAATAGATTGATTAACGACTTTCATAGTAAAGATCAGGTTCATGCATTATATCTGAATTATCAGAATCAGATTAAAGACTTTGGCTATCAACTAGGCTTAAGGGGTGAAGATGCACGTTTAGACACCCATTTAGAAAGTTATACAGGCAATATATTAACTACCGCAGAAGGAAATATCCATTACAAAAGGTTATACCCAAGTGTTTTCTTAACCCAGAAATTTAAAGGCAACAACCAGCTTCAACTGAGTTATACACGCCGCGTAAACCGCCCCCGTCCTTGGGATACCAACCCATTTTTAGACGTTTCTGAACCATTTAACTATAGAGGCGGTAACCCGAATTTATTACCAGAGGATGTACACTCGTTCGAATTGGGGTACAGTAAATACTGGAAAAAAGTAACCTTAACATCGAGTTTGTATTTTCGCCAAACCAATGATGTTATTCAACGGGTAAGAAGTACACCTGTTAATGGGATTATCACTTCAACCCCTCAAAACTTATCACACCAGATTAACAGCGGGGTAGAACTAATCGGTCGCTTCGATTTGATTAAAGCTTTAAATTTTACGACCAATGTAAACTTATATCAAGCTAAGTTTGCCGGAGATGCAAGATTTGATATCCCATCAAGCAGTGGTTTTAGCTGGAACGCCAACCTGACCGGAAATTTAACGGTAGTTAAAAATTTATCGTTACAGGTACGCGGCGACTACAGGGCACCAGAAGTGATGGCACAGGGAAAACGCAACGCCATGTACGGTGTTGACGGTGGAGCCAAATACGACTTCCCGAACAAAAAAGCATCCTTAAGTTTCAATGTTCGGGATGTATTTAACACCAGAAGGTGGAGCATGACAACCGAAGATAAGGCGACAATTGTTGATTTTGAGCGCCAGTTTCAAGGGACAATGGGAAATTTAACCTTCTCTTACCGCTTTGGAAAAACAACGTTTACCGGCACCAAAAAGAAGAAAGACGACCAGCAGGATAACCGTCCTGATGAGGGATCATTTTAATAACCAAGGTGTTTAGAAAAAATTTTCTAAACACCTTTTTTTAATTAATCAGATATTGGGAAAACTTTTACCTAAGCTTTGCTTTACCCTGTTGATTTTACTCAGCACCATTGCTGCGTTTGCCGCAGAAAAAGGCGTAATCAGCGGAAAAGTGGTTGAAGAAGTTGGTGGCTTATCGATACCATCGGCCATAATATCTGTTTATATCGATGGATCTGAGCAGCCTATAGTTACATCCGCCACGGATGAAGATGGCCACTTTAGCATAAAAAATCTGAAAACAGGGAATTATAGTATCAGGGTAAGTTTTGTTGGTTATGCACCGCTAAAAGTAAATGGAATAGCCATCACAGAAAAAGATTTCGATAAAAACCTTGGTGCATTAAAACTAACTTCGGATCAGAATTCTTTACAGGAAGTAACCATTACCGTTCAAAAACCACCTATCGAATTTGGTGCCGATGGCATAACTTACAATGTTGGCTCTACACTATTGGCCGAAGGCAGTACTGCAACAGATGTATTAAAAAATGTACCCATGGTGCAGGTTGATATTGATGGCAATGCTACCATTGCCGGAAAAAGAAATACCAGGGTTTTCATTGATGGGAAACCATCCGACTATATGACCTCTAACATCACCGATCTGCTCAATGTGCTTCCTTCTGATGCCATTGATAAGATAGAAGTTCTTACCAATCCACCATCTAAATATAGTGGAGATGGCGAAGGCATTATTAATATTGTGATGAAAAAAGGTTTTAAGGTTGGCTTCAACGGTAATGTAGGCATTTCGAACGGTTTGCAGGGTAACGGCAATACCAATGCAAATGCTTCTTACCGCGGAAAATCTTATGCTTTAAATGGAAGTGCAGCCTACCGTTATAATGTTGGCAAAGGTGATAGCCACAATTTCCGCGAAAACTTTTTTCCTGATACAACTTTCTATTATGACCAATATGGGGCTTACCGCAACCATAACAACGGTGGGAATTTTAGGATGGGCTTAGATTGGACCATTAATCCGCAACAAAGTTTACGGTTATCAATCAATTACAACCTCAACAATTCGAATTCAAATTCCACAACCGATCTTCATTATTTAAGCAACGAACGGATAGAAAACCGTCTCCGCAACCAGCATAATACAGGTAATGGCAACAGTAATAACTTTGTTTTTAATGCAGATTACGATCTTCAGACGGATACCAGTGGAGGTAAAATATCTTTAGGTTTAAATTTCAACACCAATAAGAGTATCGATTTTAGGGATTATAGCACCACTTACGCTCAACCCAGCACATTGGCCCCAACTTTACAGCAAAACAATAACGACACCGGAAATAGGGGCCTAAACGTAACTTTAGATTACGAGAAACCAATATTCGATAAACGCGATCGCATTGAAGCTGGCTTGGCTTTTAACTACAGAAAGAACGATAACGACTTGTTAATCGAGAATTTTAATTTTGCAACGCAACGGTTTGTGCGTAATAACAAATTATCTAACCAGTTTTTATACAATGAAAACATAGCTGCTGCATACGCATCTTATAACTACCGCAAAGTTGGCTGGGGCATTAAAACAGGAGTTAGGGCAGAACTTACCGATGTAGCTTTCGATTTATCTACTGGTCAGAATTATAATGTAAAACCTTATTTAAGCATTTTCCCCAACCTATCATTAAACAGGTTTTACCGCAAAAGGTATAATATTGGTGCCACTTATAGTATCCGTGTGAACCGGCCGAGAGAAAATACACTGAACCCCCAGGTAAACAATGTAGATACGCTTAATATCTCGTATGGAAATCCCAATCTATCGCCGGCTTATACACATCAGTTCGATATTAATTTTGGGGCATTTGGCCAGAAATGGTCATTTAATCCACGGCTTTCTTATTCAATCAGTCAGGGCGTTATAGAGCGCTATCGCACAGTTACCTTAATTCCAGGCTCCAATACAGCGAGATCTGAGAGCACTTACGATAACGTGGGCACCAATAATTCGCTATCACTTATCTTAATCGGGAATTATAGGCCTACCAATAAGATATCGGCCAATGGAAATTTTAGCGTAATCCAAAGCAATTATAAATCACAATTAAATAGTTCGCTAAACCGGGATGGTTTGAGTTTTAGAGGCGCAATTGGTTTGTCTATGCAATTACCACTTAAAACAGCTTTCGAATCGAATTTAAATTATGCCAACAATACCAATGCACAAGGCCGGAACAAAGGTTCTATGTCTTCTAATTTCTCGGCCCGGAAAGTCTTTTTTGGTAACCGGTTAAATCTTCGCATAACTATAAATGATATTTTAGGAAACAGGACCAATACCTTTTACAATGAAGGTCAGAATTTCAGACTGGAAAATTATTCGACCAATAACACGCAAAACTTCACTTTTAGCCTAAATTACCGTTTCACTAAAATTACTGTAAATAAAATCCCTCCCCTACCTCAACCTGTAAAACCCCAGTAAGATATAATCATATTCCTTATCTTGCAGCATGGAAGAGATCAACCCTTGGAAAACGCTAGAGAGCGAAGTAAAATACGATAACAACTGGATTCGTTTAACCGAACATCAGGTCATTAATCCTTCTGGTGGGCAAGGGATTTATGGCACTGTTCATTTTAAAAATCGCGCTATCGGAATCCTCCCCTTAGATGAAGATTACAATACCTGGTTGGTTGGCCAATACCGATATGCGATTAATGCCTATAGCTGGGAAATTCCTGAAGGTGGTGGACCATTTCACGAAGCGCCATTAGAAAGCGCAAGGAGAGAACTACTGGAAGAAACAGGAATGAGTGCCAGAAACTGGAAAGAGATACAAAGAATGCATCTTTCCAACTCCGTAAGCGACGAGTTAAGCATTATCTACATTGCTACTGGCCTCATCCAGGGCATCGCCATGCCCGAAGAAACAGAGGAACTTGTGATTAAAAAATTGCCTTTTATTGAAGCCTATCAAATGGTTATGAATGGAGAAATTACGGATTCGATTAGCGTAGCCGCAATTTTAAAAGCCAAACTAATGATGCTGACTGGCGAATTATAGAATCATATATTAAGATCCTCTCATAACATTAACCTAGATTCCGTCATTTCTAGGGATGATTTATTTCATAAAAATCAATATAATTGACAGAGAAATTTTAAGCAGATGATACCTCTCGAGACATCGTCATTCCCAACTCGATTGGGAATCGTAATGCTATACGCTTTAAGATTCCCGCATGCGCGGGAAAGACGACCGTTTTAGACGACAAAAATATGCTCATAGCTTTAAACCATTTGCAATGTGCTGCACAGCCCAATTGTATTCGAGGTAATTAAACCAGAATAATTTATTATTATCTTTGCAATCTATTAAATCAACCAGATGAGTAAGCTTTTAGGATATATTTTAAGCCCTATTTTTTATATTTTTTTTGGATTAACCCTTTGTATCTTCCATCCTATACAATGGCTTTGCTTTAAGCTTTTTGGTTATAAAGCACATAAGGTTTCTGTAGACATCCTTAATTTTTTTCTAACCTATTGCCAGATTTTCCTTTTCAATTCAATCAGTTTTAAAAACGAATACGATTTGCCAACCGATAGACCAATCATTTTTGCAGCAAACCATCAGAGCATGTATGATATCCCATCATTGATTTGGTTCTTACGGAAACACAGTGCAAAATTTATTTCTAAAATAGAGCTTACGAAAGGTATTCCATCTATATCTATTAACCTGCGTTTGGGCGGTGGGGCAAACATCAACCGGAAAGATAACAAACAGGCCATTTCCGAAATCATCAAACTTGGCCGTAGAATGAAAGAAAACAACTGGAGCACTGTTATTTTCCCGGAGGGAACACGGGCAAAAGATGGCCAATTAAAAACATTCCAGTATGGAGGTATTGCCACGATATTAAAAGTAGTACCGAATGCGTTGATCGTTCCAGTGGCTATAGAAAATTCCTGGAAAATTGTTCGTTTTGGCAAGTTTCCATTATCCACAGGAAATGCCCTAAAATGGACAGTTTTAAAACCTATAGAACCCGGAGTAAAACCGCCGAACGATATTACATTGGAAGTAGAAAATGAAATCAGAAAGGCTTTGGGCCAACCCATGGCACAGCCCGCTTCCCAGTCAGTTTAATTGCTTTATTTGGTTAATCGATTGATGTCAGGCGCACATTATTCATTTTACAATTCCCTTCTTACATCACCCTGTTAGATGTTCTTATTTCCAATCACCCTAAAAAATTCATCGCGGTAAGTATCTCCAACCGGGATAATTTTTTGATTGATGGTAATGCGGCTACGTTCAATGCTTTCAATTTTATCAACAGCCACAATATAAGATTTATGCACCCTGATAAACTGACCTTGGGGTAAAGCTTCTTCCATCTTCTTCATGCTCTGTAGCGTAATTACGCGCTCATCTTTCGTAAATATCGAAATGTAATCTTTTAAACCTTCGATGAATAAAATATCGTGCAAATAGATTTTTTGAATCTTATGTTCCGTTTTTACGAAAATATAATCCTGAACCGGATTTGGAGAGCCGGAAAATGGCGCAGGTGTAACGATGGGTTGTGCTACACTTGCAAGAGCCTCAACCGGTTTTACCTGATTGTGAACTTTTTCTACCGCTTTATAAAAACGGTCGAACGCAATTGGCTTTAATAGGTAATCCGAAACATTTAGGTCGTAGCTCTCTAAAGCATACTCTGGGTAAGCGGTAGTTAATATATAGTGGCATTTATTACCCGCAATTTTTAAAAACTGGATTCCGGTTAGCTCAGGCATCTGAATATCTAAAAACACAAGATCAATCCCTCCGCCCTGTACAATCTGCAAGGCTTCAATAGGATTTTCGCACCTTTTAACCATGGTTAAAAAAGGTACTTTTGAAATATAATCCTGTAAAATATCAAGCGCTAAGGGCTCATCATCAACAACAATACAGTTTAAGTTCATTTTTGGTTATTATTTTTAATTAATGATTTTTTTATTTCCGATTTGTGTTAAGTTATCGGATTATATGTCAATCATCAGTTCGCAGGTATAATGAGTAGCCGAATTTACAACATTTAATTTATATCTATCAGGATAAACCAATTGTAACCGTCGTTCTACATTGGTTAAACCCACGCCCCCCTGCGCATCTTTATTCTGTTGGTTCTTTTTATTTACTACACTAAAATGCAAAATCTTCTGGTTAGCAATGATATTGATTTTTACTGGTTCGGCCGGATCATTCACTACCCCATGTTTAAATGCATTTTCTACAAACGAAATCAACATTAAAGGAACAATTTTTTGATTGTCAATTTCGCCGTTTAAGGTAAGCTCTATATAAGCACCATCTTTAAACCTTATTTTTTGCAGTTCGATATAACTGGTTAAATAGTCTACTTCTTTACTTAACGCTACAGTTGGCGTATTGCTCTCATAAATCATGTAACGCATAATCTCCGAAAGCTTCATAATGGCATCGGCGGTTTTGTCTGATTTCTGATAGGCCAGCGAATAGATATTATTGAGCGAATTAAAAAGAAAATGTGGGTTTAATTGTGATTTTAAAAACTGGAGTTCCATTTCACGGCGTTCGTTTTCGAGATTACGCTGAACCCGCTCGCTAGAAAACCAATCGATAATAAATTTAATGATACAACTGCTGATCAGGAAAAAACCAGAGAAAAAGGCCGCATTCAAGGCAAAGCTATTCACAGAAAAATTGCGCACCTCTTTTTCAACTCTATAGGTCAACAGCTCTTCGGGATTAAGAACCGCTAGCACCGTTTTCAAAAACGTACCGGCAATTAGCAATAGGAAGAATGAAAGGAAGTAAATCCAGTATTTTTTCTGCCTCTTGATCAATCCAGGTATTAAGAAAATATAATTGATATAAAAAAGAGAAACGTTGATAATACCGATTACGCCAAAAGATAAAAAATAATCTTTCATTGTTGCGCTACCCTCCCTGAATGCAGACATTGCAATCAGGAACATAAAAATCAATCCCCAGTATGTAATATGTAAAATTAAAGGGGCCCTGCTTTGTTTCATTAGTTATTCATTAAATGGTCTTAAAGCAGATACAAGTTAAAACAACACGTATCAGCTTCATGCATCCAAAGTAAATAAACTTTCAATTTAAACCGAACACAATCTACCAACGGGCATTTTTTTTCTACCAACGGCCCAATAGGCAAATTTTATCGACAAACGCCCAAAATGTCTGTTGATCTAGAATCTTGAACACTTGGTATAATAGATTTTAACAGGTTGTTTTTCTTGAGTTTCTTTGAATCATCAAAACGAAAACAAAATGAAAACATCATCAGCAATCAACTTAAAAAATCAAACAGTAATTACTGATGGTATTTTCACAACCTCTCAAATAAAACTATCGATCATGAAAAAGTTATCAAACACATCACCATTTTTACTTTTATTATTACCTGTATTTATGATGATTATTTTAACACTTACGGTTAGCACCAATCAGAATGATGCAGAAATAGTTGTAAAACCTATAAAAACATCTGGTGCCGTTGTGAAACAAGTAAGTGCTATTTTCAAATAGAAACAATGGGTAATTACGCTATCGAAACTGTAGGCTTAAACTTTAACTTCGGCAACCAGGTTATTGTAAAAGATCTTTTATTACAAGTACCAAAAGGCAGCATTTATGGCTTCTTAGGCCCTAATGGGGCTGGAAAAACAACTACCATAAAAATTCTGTTGAACCTGCTCAAATCGCCATCCGATCAGGTTTTTATATTTGGTAAAGAAATAAACAGTAATCGCATCGCTACCCTTAAACGCATTGGTGCTCTGGTAGAACAGCCAGCCATTTATGGGCATTTAACAGGAAAAGAAAACCTTGTTAACCGCTGTATTCTGTTAGGCATAAAAAAAACAAAAGCTGATGAAATGTTGTCGCTGGTAGGCTTGGCAGAAGCAGCAAATAAAAAAGCCAATAAATATTCATTAGGCATGAAACAAAGGCTAGGCATTGCGCAGGCACTAATTTCAGATCCAGAGTTACTCCTACTGGATGAGCCTACCAATGGCTTAGATCCAAATGGCATTATCGAGGTTCGGAACCTGATGATTGATTTAGCCACAAAACACCAGAAAACAATACTGGTTTCAAGCCACTTATTAGCAGAAATAGAAAGAACAGCAACGCATGTTGGCATTATAAACAAAGGCCAATTATTATTTCAGGGCACTATTAGTGAACTTCATTTATTGAGCAAACCTATGCTGGAAATCGAAGTCGACAAGATTGAAAGTGCAAGCTCCTTTTTAATAGCGTCGGGTTATAAAATTGCGGCAAAAACAGATAGGATAATTACATTACCATTTACTTCATCCCAAAAAAGTGGAGAATTAAACACATTATTGATCCAAAATGGTTTTACGGTGAGCAGTATTTATCAGCAACGAAAAGATCTCGAAAATTTATTTCTGGACATTACCAAAACAAACTAACATGCACGCTCTTTATATTTCTTTAGTATCAGAATTTTACAAATCGAGAAAAACCTTAGCTTTTTGGGCAGCCATATTATTACCCGTTATTATATGCTCCTTAATCACTTTCGGTTTTTATTCGGGTTCCGAAAAGATTTTGGCCAGGCATTACCCGCCTATGATGCTTTGGGGCAACTATATTGGTGCAGCACTTGGCGTAATGGGTTTATTGGTCATGCCTTTTTATGTCATATTTATGGCTTTTTCAGTCAATAATATTGAGCATAAAAATGATACCTGGAAAATGCTGTTTGCTCAGCCCTTGAATAAATTCTCTATTTATGCTGCAAAATATTTGTACGCGGTATTTTTAATCATGATCTGCTTATTCTTATTTGCCACCCTCACCTATGGTTTTGGTTATTTATTACAGGTTTTAGTTCCCGAATATAATTTTAATCAGTACAATCCCTCATCTATCCTGGCCAATTCCTATGCAAAATTATTCTTATCGTCATTCGGCATTTTATCACTCCAGTTTATCTTGAGCTTGCTCTGGGGCGATTTTCTTAAACCAATGGGGATAGGTTTTGTTGGAACCATAATGGGCATTATCACCGCGAACGTAGGGTGGAAATACGCTTACCTCAACCCCTATTCGCTACCAACACTTGCATTAAGGATTACTAAGGTAAGCAAAAACACTGATCCATTAGAATTCCCAATTTTTACCCAAGAAATATGGACAAGCTTGGTTTATGCTTTAGTCCTTTTCATCATTGGCTATTTTATCGTTACCAAAAAGAGCATAAAATAATTTCAAAATGTAAATTTCTGGGCCTGGAAAGGTAATCATGTAAAAATCTCATTGGATAATAATTTGAAGTGGTTTAAAGTGTATTTTAGATCAAAATCAACCACCAAATTATTCATAAAATGATCAAAAAATTTACAATCACAGCATTGGCCTTTGGCCTGTGCTTTTCGGCTTTTGCACAAGATACCCCTGATGCAGCTGTAGTACAAAAAATAAGAAAGGAAGGTCTGGAAAATTCGAAGGCAATGGATATTGCTTTTAATTTAACTGATGTAAGTGGTCCACGTTTATCAAATTCTCCGGGGTTAAAAAAAGCACAGGATTGGGCAGTGAAGCAACTAACTGATTGGGGATTAAAAAATGTACACCTCGAAGCCTGGGGAACTTTCGGTAAAGGCTGGCAGATTGATAAATACTATGCCGCCACCACACTCCCTTATTATCATACCATTATTGCCTCTCCTAAAGCATGGACACCTGGTACAAATGGCCCGATCAAATCGCAGGTAATTTTAATCAAGGCCGATAGTGTTGCCGATTTAGCAAAATATAAAGGAAAATTGGCCGGAAAAATCATTATGATGGATCAGGGCACTCCACTGGCAAGTGGCGTTAAACCTGATTTTTCGCGCTATGCCGATACTACCCTGGCACAAATGGCCGCAGCAAAACCACAAACTGCAGGCCCAAGACAACGCCCTACTGGCGGGCCAATGGCCGATAGAATGGCGCAGATGATGAAAATGCGTGAAATCCGCGCGGCAATGAGTGCCATGTTGGTAGAAGAAAAAGTAGGTTTAATTTTAACTTATGCCCGTGGAGGACAGGGGACTTTTTTCACCAGTAACGGTGCTTCTTATGCTTTAGATGCAAAACCGGTATCGCCTGAACTTGAAGTTGCAGCAGAAGATTTCTTGCACATATTGCGTCTTTTACGTGCAGGAAAGCCTGTAGAAGTTGAAGCTGACATCAAAACCTCTTTTTACGACCAGGATCCTCAAGGATATAACGTAATTGCCGAAATACCTGGGACCGATAAAAAGCTAAAAGATGAAGTGGTAATGATTGGCGGACACTTTGATTCGTGGCATGCGGCAACAGGTGCAACAGACAATGCAGCAGGTTCGACCGTAATGATGGAAGCCATGCGTATATTAAAGGCGATAGATTTTAAACCAAAGCGCACCATCCGTATTGCACTTTGGAGCTCAGAAGAGCAAGGTTTATTTGGATCAAGAGGTTATGTGGCAAAACATTTTGGCGATCCGAAAACTATGGTATTAACGCCAGATCAGAAAAAAATATCAGCTTATTACAACCTTGATAACGGAACAGGAAAAATTCGCGGTGTTTATTTACAGGGCAATGCAGCAGCTGGTCCTATTTTTCAAAGCTGGTTAACACCTTTTAACGATCTTGGCGCTACCACCATCACGATTAATAACACAGGTGGCACAGACCACCAGGCCTTTGATGCCGTAGGCATCCCAGGTTTCCAGTTTATTCAGGATCCTGCCGATTACAATACCCGTACCCACCATAGCAATATGGATACTTATGATAGGCTGGTCGAGGATGATTTAAAACAGGGGGCAACCATTATCGCTTCTTTTGTTTACAATACTTCGCAGCGCGAGGCACAGATTCCACGAAAAGAACTGCCTGCTCCACAACCGGCAAGACCTTAAACAAAATACAACGATAAACAAAAGCCTGCTGATTTGACTTTAGTATCAAATAGCAGGCTTTGTTGTTTAGAATGAGAGGTTATATGTATTTTTAACCCTTATAGGGATAATATTCTTTCTTTAAAGGCCCAAACAATTAACTGATAAGAATTTTTTAGATCGAGCTTTCTTACCATATTTCTTCGGTGCGTATTAACCGTATGCTCGCTGATAAAAAGCATTCCGCCAATTTCTTTACTGTTGTAGCCCATTGATAAAAGGTGCACAATTTCGACTTCCCTTTCGCTAATCGAACTATGGTTTTCCCGCAGCAGGATATTATTTATCATTTTTGAAAGAATTAAATGGTTAATGTTTCTAATAATTAAACGCTACTAAAAAAAATAGACTTATTTTGAAATAGGTCTAAAATATGTGTTTTCATAGGGTAGATAGCATTCATTTTTTACAATGACAAATTATTCAGTTGTTATTGTATACCAAAAGTAGTGGTAGGTGGCGATTCGGGGTTAGCGTAAAACGCCCTAAATAGAAGGGTATTTTTACGGTATCATCAAACAGCACTTTGAGCCATTGTAGAATTTATTTTTCATCTTTCATTAGCTTATTACTTATTATTTATATTTGGGTTAAAACCAACAAATTTTATGACACAAGTTCTATTAACGCAGGATGGTAAAAATAACACCATCCCGGTAAGTATTGCACAACAGATGACAGCGGCTTTTCGCAAGAGCCAGAACACAGAAAGAGGTACATATACAGAAGCGGCCTGGTTTCCTGCGGCGCAGATATCATCCTTAACAAAAAAAATAATTGACCTTGGTGGTGACGGGATTAGAATTTATTTCGGAAGATACACCAGCGAAATCATTGATCAGATCAACAAATTGGAATATGGCGACAAAATCCCTTTAACTTATACTGAAATGAATACTGTACTTCTTGTGGTTACTAAATTAATTGATGGTAAACCCTGCACTGATTATTTTATTGATAAAGATTACGGCGATCCAATATCACAACCTACCGATCCAGAAAACAGAGCTGACTTATGTCCGCAACTATGTGATGATAATAGTAAACTGATGTTGTAATACATTTTCTATGATAGGAAAAATTGCTACACAAATAGACATATTTAAGGCCCTAAAATTTATTGTTCCAACTAATAGCTCATATATTGAGCTACTTTGCCTTGGTTTTGCCATATACTTTTTATCTAAAGATAAAGCGCCATTTTGGCGGATAAGCATATGGTACCTTGTAGTAGTAATGGTAACAGAGATTGTTGGAAGGTATTGTGCGGTAACTTATCGTACAAATTTATTTGTGTATAACATTTATACTTTATTTGAAATATCGTACGTTACCTACGGATTCCATACTTTTATAAAACAGTATGCTGATATCAAAAAATGGATAATTACAATCTATGGAATAATAATGTTAATTTATATCACATTCACCTCCATATACGGAATAAACGTTTACAATGCTTTTACGATAAGTATAGCCTCTGTGGTTTTTGTAATTTATGGCCTATTGTATTTTTATTTGTTACTCAAAGACGAAAATTATATTGATTTAAAGTTTCACCCTGCATTTTGGTGGGTTGGCGGGGCTTTGATATTTTATTTTGGCAGCACACTCGCTAATTTCTTTGATGAAATTATACAGCAAAAATTTTTAGGAAAATACAATACTCGGAGTATTATTTATACAACACTTAACTTTTTTCTATACGGCCTTTGGGCCTATTCATTTATATGCAGAGCTCGTCAACGGAAGTAATGTCACTCATACTATTGGCATCATTTGTTTTCCTTTTGATGCCAATATTCTTATTACTCTACATCAGATCGTACAACCGGCATAAAAAGAACCACGTTTTGGAAAAGCAGAATATGCAGCAAAAATTTGAATCCGAAATGCTTCAAGCACGGGTAGAAGTACAAGATCAAACCATGCAAAGCATAGCTACAGAATTACATGATAATGTTGGCCAGTTGCTCAGTCTTACTACACTAACACTAAACTCTATAAATTTAAATGATGAGGGAAAAGCCAAAAAGAAAATCGATAATTCATTAGCACTTGTTAACAAATCCATTAAAGAATTAAGGGAGCTGGCCAAGCTATTACATGGAGAGCAACTGGTAGAAAATGGCATTGGTCATGCAATAGATCAGGAAATTAACTGGCTTAATAAGGCCGGTACTTACGAATTAAAAATCAACAACCTGCTCATTGATCTGCAAATTGCCTCGCCAAACAAGGATTTGATCATTCTTCGTTTGCTGCAGGAAATTATCAATAATATTATAAAACATGCACAGGCAACCCATATTCAACTCGATTCATACCTGACAGACAATATTTTACATTTAAGGGTTGTAGAAAATGGAGTTGGTTTTAATCCCGAAGAAATTAAATCAAAAAAAACAGGGATGGGCCTAAATTCTATTTTTAAAAGAATTGAGATGATCAATGGAAAATTAACATTAAATTCGGCTTCAGGCGAAGGCACTTCCATTTCAATAGAAGTTCCATACCCTTAATTGTATGCAAGACCAAAGTATTTCTATCGCTATTGTTGATGATCACACGCTTTTCCGTTCCGGATTGGCAAGCCTATTAGAAGAATTTGATGAAATAAACATAACGTTTGAGGCTGTAAACGGATTAGATCTCCAAGCCAAAATGAACAACAACCAGCAAGTTCAACTCATATTAATGGATATTAATATGCCAGTAATGGACGGTTTTGCAGCAACTAAATGGATTAAAATGAATCATCCGAATGTACATGTACTTGCATTAAGTATGCTCGAGGATGAAAAAGCAATTATTGGAATGCTTAAGGCTGGCGCCGGGGGTTACATGCTTAAAGAATCGACCCCATCAGATCTGCTAACGGCAATTAAAGTAATTGTAAACAAGGGGTTTTATGTAAACGAGTTGGTATCTGGCAGACTTTTAGTGGCACTGAAAGACAGCGATCAAAAGCCGGTATTCTCTGCAAGAGAGCTCACATTTTTGCAATATTGCAGTACAGAGCTTACTTATAAGGAAATTGCAGACCTCATGAATGTAAGTCCGCGCACAGTAGACAACTATCGGGAATCTCTTTTTGCCAAACTAAATATTAAATCGCGCACAGGATTGGTCGTTTATGGCATCAAAAACAACCTGATCACCATCTAGCCAAAACAATCACAAAGAACTGATTTACAACACAATAAAGATCTATCTTTAATCACTTCTTCGCAAAGAAAAATCCTAAAGTAGAACAAAAATTTTGCTCATTAATTTTTCTAATAATTTATGCGATAAAATTTGGATAACTAACTAATTAGTTTTAACTTTAGTTAAGGCAAAGTATTTTGCCGTCATCCTTATTATTATTAACTATTATGGAAATTAAAGATTTAACCAAAGCCGAAGAACAGATTATGCAGGTTTTATGGCAATTGGAAAAAGCATTCGTCAAAGAAGTTATTGATGAGCTACCCCTCCCTAAACCTGCTTACAATACCGTATCAACCATTATTAGAATTTTAGAAACCAAAGGTTTTATTGGTCACGAAGCTTTCGGTAAGGCCCACCAATATTATCCTCTGATCAGCAGAGAAGAATATAAACGCCATGCAACAGAAAAACTGTTGGGCAATTACTTCGAAAATTCGGTAGAGAGTATGTTCTCTTTTTTCGTTAAGGAAGAAAAACTGGATTTAAGCGATGTTGATGAAATTTTAAAAATGATCAATAAAATTAAACATAAGCCAAAATGAGTTTTGCCCACTACCTATTACAGGTGAACTTATACTTAATTGTTTTTTTCGGTTTTTACAAATTACTGTTAGATAAGGAGACCTACTTCACTTTAAACCGCATTTATTTAGTATCTGCGGGCGTTTTGTCTTTATGCATACCATTTATCCGTTTAGAATGGCTAACGGAACAGAAAGCAGCGCAACAGGTTTATACTTCAGTTAATTGGGAAGCCGTATTAGCACAGGCAACAATTGTAACGGAACGTAACACTGGTTTTAACTGGGGAAATGCTTTCGTTTATATCTATTGTGCCGGTATTTTGTTCTTCTTAGGTAGATTGGTATTTAACTTATTAGCAGTTAAAAAACTCATCACTATAAATAAGGCTGGCTCGGCTTTCTCCTTTCTTGGCAAAAAAGTAATTGATCAGCAATTACCGCAAATGGATGTGATTGATATTCATGAAGAAGCACACATCAAACAATGGCATACCGTAGATATTTTATTTTTCGAAATTATAGGGATTATTACCTGGTTAAACCCGGTTATTTATCTTTACAAAAACACCATTAAAAATATCCACGAGTTTTTAGCTGATGAACTTGCCGCAGAATTTCAGGGTGATAAAGCTGAATATGCCATGCTATTACTAAGTAAGTCGTTTGGTATTTCACCAAATGCCTTAACAAATGGCTTCTTAGGAAAATCATTGATCAAAAAAAGAATTTTCATGCTTCATAAAGAGCGGTCTAAAAAGATCGCTATTGTGAAGTATGGAATTTTTATTCCTTTATTTGCCATTCTGATTGTGTTTTCGTCGGCTACTGTTCGTAAAAATGAGAAATTGTTATCCATTACAGATCAAATCCCAATGGAGAAACCGATCGAGATGGTTGAAAACATGGTTACTGCTCCTGAAAAGCCAATTATAACACCTACAATTTCTGTTGATGGTAAAACAGACGCAAACTGGAAGGGATTTTATCAGTTTTTATCGAGAAATATTAAATACCCAAACGCAGCCAGTAGCGATGAGGTGCAAGGAAATACGCAGATAAAATTTAAGCTAAAAGGCGGTAGAGTTACCGATATTACATCGAATATAGAACTGGGAGCAGGTTGTGATGAAGAAGTGATGAAAGCAATTTTATCCTATAAAGGATTTAAAACCGTAGCTGATGGCAAATATGCTTTAACGGTAAGTTTTAAAATTCCAGAATCTTCGGAAGAGTTTAAGAATAAATCATTGCCTAAATCTGATGGATATGTAAACCTGAACAAGATTAATATCATATCTTATCTTCCTAAAACCACCGAAACGGAAACCAGCGCTATTAAATCTGAAAATACAGATAAAGTATATGATTTTGTTTCAATCGAGAAACAACCAGAATTTCCGGGAGGCATAAGCAAGTTTTATAGATATCTGAGTAGCAGCATTAAGTATCCTAAGTTGGCACAGGAGAATAATGTGCAGGGTAAGGTTTTCCTCAGCTTTGTAGTTGAAAAAGATGGATCATTAACAGATATCCAGATTACACGTGGTTTAGGAAGCGGCACAGACGAGGAGGCCATCAGGGTTTTAAAAGAATCGCCAAAATGGCACCCAGGTATCCAGAATGGCCTAGCTGTAAGGGTAAAATATAATATCAACGTTAATTTCACCATCAACGATCCCACAAAAGAGACTAAAACAGGTAGCATTTCCAACGACCGGATTAGATTAAAAGAGGGTACAAATCTTGATGCGCTAGTTATTTTAGATGGTGTTAAATTATCAGATAACAGTCAATTGAATGCGATAAACCCAAACAACATCGAATCAATAGAAGTGTTAAAAGATCAAGCAGCAATGAATCTATATGGGCCAAAAGCCAAGGGTGGCGTCATTTTAGTTACCAGTAAGGGCGCAAAAAGCAACGCTTTCAGGCCACTTGACTCAAAAGAGCTTTCGATAGATAAAACAATTAATTTTTTCGATCCTAAAAAGAAACTCTAACTAAATTCAAAATGAAAAACGTAATCATATTTGGCATGTTGATAGGCTTTAGTTTAGCCAGTTTTGCTCAAAAAGCAGATAGTAGCAAAACGCCTAAAGTTAACCTCAGGGGAATATCAACATCAGGGACTGAACCCTTAATTATAATTGATGGTAATAAACAGTATATAAGGGGTACATCATCACTTAATGATATTGATCCCAATAACATAGAAACTGTAAGCATCTTAAAAGATAGTTTAGCAACGGCGCGATATGGCGCTGATGGTTTTGCGGGGGTAATAGAAGTTAAAACCAAAAATGGTTCTCTGAACAATAATTATGGGCTTAAGGCTGCTCCAATAAAAATTGACGAATCTAATTTAAAGGGAAAAGTATCAGGATTTAGCGTACGCCCATCAATACCTAATATTGATACCCCAAAAAAAGTAAGATACTTATTGAATAGAGATTTTGACCCCAAGGTAAAACTGCTTTATATCATTGACGGAAAAGAAGTTTCAGAGATAAAAAGTTTGGATCAGGAATCTATTGAATCAATAGAAGTGCTTAAAGGCTCATCTGCAGGAACCTTACATGGTGATAAGGGCAAAAATGGAGTCGTGATTATTACCACTAAAAAATCAAAAGCTACGTCCAAGAAAAACTAAATAATCAACATTTTAATAAAAAACAATGAGAAAGCTAATCTTTTTAGCCCTAATGGGCATCGCCATGTGCTTTAATTTGGCAAAAGCACAGAACAATCCAAACAAAGTTTATGATTTTGTATCTGTTGAAAAACAACCAGCGTTTCCTGGAGGCATTTCAAAATTTTACGATTACCTCGCTAAGGAAATAAAATATCCCGACGCAGCCAAGAAAAACAAAACCCAAGGTAAAATATTTGCATCTTTCATTGTTGAAAAAGACGGTACACTAACAGATGTACAAGTGATTAGAGGACTCACGACAGAAACTGATGCGGAAGCATTACGGGTGTTGAGAAAATCTCCAAAATGGCAACCAGCTCAGCAGAAAGGAATACCAGTTCGTGTAAAATATAATATTGCAGTTAATTTTACCATGGCTTAAAAAAATCTAACTTAACGCTCTGTTAAAAAACACAAAACCCCAGCAAAAATTGCCGGGGTTTTATGTTTTCTCTCCTGTCTCGGAGGACTAAATTTATAAAATTTTTAATGTATATGCAAATATTACAGAATAAAATTTCTAAATATGAAAAATTTTAATATGCAAACATAAGATTATTGCAACTTTCGCAAACTTTTATTTCGAGTCAGCTTTGTTGTGCAAGGTTTCGGTTTCAAAATATAAAGTTTCATTTGTTTTCATAACAGCTAGCAAATGTTAAATGTGTATCAGTTTTAATCGCCAGCTTGCTAACAAATCATTAAAACTTATTGATTATTTATTCTTAGTCTATTAACCAGCATTAGACTAATAATGTGCCTTCAACAGATATTTTTATCTATTTTATGATTGTTTTGTAGTTCCCTTTAAAAACTAAAAAGCCTCCACGTTGTGGAGGCTCAAGAACCCAGCAGTTAAGCTGGGTGCACAGTATATCTTTTAAACGGTTTCTTCTGAAATAAATTTTGCAGATGCAAAATCGCGGTTCATACGCGCGATGTTTTCTAAAGAGATTCCTTTAGGGCATTCGGCTTCGCAAGCACCAGTATTGGTACAGTTACCAAAACCTTCAGCATCCATTTGCGCAACCATGCTCTGCACCCTGCGGTAACGCTCTGGCTGACCTTGTGGCAACAATGCCAACTGAGAGATCTTAGCTGATACGAATAACATTGCTGAAGCATTTTTACAGGTTGCCACACAAGCACCACAGCCAATACAAGCTGCGGCTTCGAAAGCAGCATCTGCCTGCATTTTAGGGATTGGCAGGTTGTTCGCATCTTGCGCATTGCCTGTGTTTACCGAAATAAAGCCGCCAGCAGCAATAACCCGGTCAAATGCAGAACGATCTACCGTTAAATCTTTTACTACCGGGAAGGCAGCAGCTCTCCAAGGCTCAACCACAATGGTATCGCCATCTTTGAAAGAACGCATGTGCAACTGGCAGGTGGTAACCAAATCTTTTGGTCCGTGAGGACGCCCGTTGATAAACATCGAGCACATTCCACAGATCCCTTCGCGGCAATCGTGATCGAATACAACTGGCTCTTCACCTTTGTTAATTAATTGTTCGTTTAATACATCGAACATCTCTAAGAAAGACATATCCGGTGAAATATCGGCCAATTTATAATCTACCAAAGCACCTTTGGTTTTGTTATTTTTTTGACGCCAAACTTTTAGCGTTAAGTTCATATTTCCTGTACTCATGATATTGAGATTTAAGTATCAACTATTAGTATCGAGTAATGAATATCAAGTATCAAGACGGTTTGCAATCTTGATACTTAATACTTAAATCTTGACACCCATTTCTTGCTACTATTTATAACTTCTTTGTGCTACTTTAATATTTTCAAACTTCAATTCTTCTTTGTGAAGTTCGAAGTTTACACCTTCCTTAAATTCCCAAGCGGCTACGTAAGAATAGTTCTCATCATCACGTAGTGCTTCACCTTCTTCTGTCTGATACTCTTCACGGAAGTGGCCACCACAACTTTCGTTACGGTTTAAAGCATCAATACACATCAACTCACCCAGTTCGATAAAATCGGCAACACGGCCAGCTTTTTCTAGTTCGGTATTTAACTCATCAGCTGTTCCAGGTACACGAACATCGCTCCAGAATTCAGCACGTAAAGCCCTGATTTCTTCAATCGCTTCTTTTAAACCTTTTTCGTTGCGGGCCATACCACATTTCTCCCACATAATGTGGCCTAAACGTTTATGGAAATGATCTACCGATTTGGTTCCTTTGATATTGATCAGTGTATTTAAAATACCTACAGCTCTTTCTTCGGCTTCAACAAAAGCAGGATGATCAGTCGGAATTGCTTTTACCGAAATCTCTTTCGATAAATAAGCACCAATGGTGTAAGGTAGAACGAAATAACCATCAGCCAAACCTTGCATCAAAGCTGATGCACCTAAACGGTTGGCACCGTGATCTGAGAAGTTAGCCTCACCAGTACAGTATAAACCAGGTACCGATGTCATTAAGTTATAATCAACCCATAAACCACCCATGGTATAGTGAACCGCAGGATAAATACGCATTGGTGTTTCGTAAGGATTCTCACCAGTAATCTGCGCATACATATCGAACAGGTTACCATATTTTTCCTTAATTACCGCAGTACCTAAACGCATGCAGGTTTCTTTATCAGGGTTGTGGTTACCGGCTTTAGCCGCTTCGATTTTACCGTAACGCTCTGTATTTGCCTTAAAGTCAAGATATACTGCCAATTTAGAAGCACCTACGCCATAACCTGCATCACAACGCTCTTTAGCGGCACGAGAAGCCACATCACGTGGAACTAGGTTACCAAAAGCAGGGTAACGGCGTTCTAAATAATAATCTCTTTCATCTTCAGGAATTTCTGAAGCTTTACGGTTATCATCTTTCTTTTTAGGAACCCAAATACGTCCATCGTTACGCAACGACTCAGACATTAGGGTTAATTTAGATTGGTGATCGCCAGAAACCGGGATACAAGTTGGGTGGATCTGCGTATAACATGGGTTTGCAAAATAAGCACCTTGTTTGTGCGCTTTCCAGGCCGCAGTAACATTACTTCCCATCGCGTTGGTAGAAAGATAGAATACGTTACCGTAACCACCTGTTCCTAATACCACCGCATGACCGAAATGACGTTCGATTTCTCCTGTAATTAAGTTACGTGCGATAATACCACGCGCTTTGCCATCGATTTTAACCACCTCAAGCATTTCGTGGCGGGTATACATTTCTACTTTACCCATACCAATCTGGCGTTCTAAAGCAGAATAGGCACCTAATAATAACTGTTGACCAGTTTGACCTGCAGCATAGAAAGTACGTTGTACCTGTGTACCACCGAAAGAACGGTTATCTAACAAACCACCATATTCACGCGCTAAAGGCACACCTTGTGCTACACACTGATCTATAATGTTGGCACTTACTTCGGCTAAACGGTGTACGTTAGCTTCGCGGGCACGATAATCGCCACCCTTAATTGTATCGTAGAAAAGGCGATAAACGCTATCACCATCATTCTGATAGTTTTTTGCTGCATTGATACCACCCTGAGCAGCAATTGAGTGTGCTCTACGTGGTGAATCCTGAAAACAGAAACATTTTACCTTGTAACCCATCTCGGCCAACGTAGCCGCTGCCGAAGCACCTGCTAAACCCGAACCTACTATGATTACTTCAATAGTTCTTTTGTTCGATGGGTTAACCAAAGGCACAGAAGACTTATATTTTGTCCATTTGCTGGTTAATTCGCCTTCTGGAATATTTGAATTAATATCTGACATATCTTTTGTGCTAAAAATTATTGAATAAGACCGAAATAAACTGCAATCGGCATGGCTGCGAAAAGGATCGAAATAATAACCGAATACCAAACGCCAGCTCCTTTAATTATACCATTATATTTTGAGTGGTTCCATCCTAATGTTTGGAATGCCGAAGCAAAACCATGCAATAAGTGGTAGCATAAAGAAAACATAGCCAAAATATATACGGCAACTCTTACCGGATCCTGAAATTTTTCTTTCATTACCGCAAAAAGATCTTCATGTCCGTTGGCATCAACCGTTGGGATTCCTGTAAAGCGAGAAACTACCCAAAAATCTTTCAGGTGGACAACCAGGAAGATCAGCAAAAGCGTACCCAACAAGCCCATAGAACGGCTATACCATTTACTGTTTGCCTTACCATCGTTTACAGCATATTTAACCGGGCGTGCTTTCTGATTTTGCAGCGTTAAACGTAACGCCTGAAAAATGTGCGCAAGCAAACCAATAAACAACACAATCTCGCCAGCCCGGATAATCCAGTTAGTGGCCATAAAATGTGCGCCTACGTTAAATGTTAAACCACCGTCGTTAATAAATATTAAAGCATTAATACCGCAGTGTACAATTAAAAAAAGTATCAGGAACAAACCTGTAATACCCATGATGAATTTCTTCCCTATTGATGAAGAAAATGCATTTCCGAAACCACTCATTTGATTAGGATTTATATCTAAATTTCTTGCAAAAGTATCTAATTATGAGTTTAATTTATAAACGAATATGACAAAACAACGATAAAACTTTTATTTAGAAACATTCTAAAGCATATTCGGAAGAAAGTGAAAGAATATGGGAATATTTATTTCTTAATGATAAAAAAATGAAGATGAGTTTATTTTCACCGAAATTCAACTAAGTTTTTCGTTATATTGCTCTATCAAATTATTAACATGAAAAAACAGCTCTATTTATTTATTTTATTAGCCAGTCTATTCTCTGCTTGCGACCCAGTTCCTGCTACATTTAATTTCGAAACCAAAAACTTTGGTCCAAATGCAGTAATAATCATTCAAAGTCCTGAAAGCGGAGAAACACTGAAAGTTGAAAACATTACCAACGCCAACCAGACCTTCAAAATCAACATCCCGGTAAAAGGTTATGCCATTTTAAAAACCGAGGATGGCGATCACAAAGGAGAATATTACTTCTATCTTGACAAAGGCAACTTCAAAGGCGTTCTTGATGGAAAAAACATTAATTCATATCCTTTAAAAAGTGTTCCAAACAAAGAGGGTGAACAATTTATAGACTTCTATAGACTAAAAGATAATATGAGCAAAAACCTGCTCGACAGTTTGGATATTGTTGAATCGGAATTTGACCAAGCCACGCAAAGCAATATTATGGAAAAGGCTAAAAATGCAGACCGTTGGAGAGAGAAAAAAATCTTGTTCCAATTGGATATCATAAAGGCCTTTGCCAAAAAGTATCCCCGTTCTGCGCACACCCTCTTTTTATTGGAACAACTAGGCAGGGCAGATTCGGAACCCAAAAATTATTTATCGATTTTTAACAGTTTAGATAAGGAAATTCAGGAAAGTAAAAAAGGTAAAAGTCTTTTAGAAGAGATTAAACAAGCTAACCAGATGATGGCGGGAAGTAAAATGCCTAATATTGAAGGAGAAAATCCAGACGGAAAAAAGTTCGACCTAAGCATACTTAAAAAGGTAAACCTGGTTATATGCTGGACTTCTTACAGTGGAAAAAGCAGAAAAAACAACCAGGTATTAGTTAAACTCTACGAAAAGTATAAAAATAAAGATGTAGAATTTATCGGGGTATCGTTCGATAAGAAAAGAGACTGGTGGGTAAATGTGATCAAGGATGATCACCTTACCTGGCCACAATATTCAGATCTTCAGGGAGCGAAATCGCCAAATGCGAAAAATTTAAGCAATTACAACGTTACCTACTTCTTTTTAGTAGATAAAAATGGTACTGTATTAACCAACAATGATCTTTCTTTGGATTTTGTTGACAGTGAAATCAGCAAAAATTTGGCAGGCAGATAAATATGAGGATCGACAATCCAAAAGTTGATTCCATAAAAAAAGTCCCGATTTGCATCGGGACTTTTTACGATTTATGTGTTTGAGTTTTCTTAAGCTACTTTAACATTTACCGCGTTTAGGCCTTTTCTACCTTCTTCTACATCGTAGTTTACGGTATCATTCTCGCGAATGTTATCGATTAAGCCTGAAGCATGAACAAAAATTTCGGCATCGCCATTAGATGGAGTGATAAATCCGAAACCTTTAGTTTCATTAAAAAATTTTACTGTTCCTTGTTGCATTATATTGTATTTTAATTTGCACCAAAGATAGAGTTAAATCCCTATAAATCAATTTTTTATTTTTTATTATATAAATAATTGCTAAATATATTGATAATTTGCCCTTTAAGCCCCATTTAGCGGCCTGATTTAATCCATCACTACTCCATATATTGCCTGTTTTTATCAATAAGGCACGTTCAAAACAGGCCTAAGTCTCCGCTTTTCTACCTGAAAAAAGCAAAGACCAACCCAACCTATAAATTGCTATCGCAATCGATACTGGCTATCGGGATTTAAATTTAGCTATAAACCAGGCTTTCGTGCTGCTCATAATTTACTATCAGATTTTCGGTAATTTTAACTACTAAGGTTTCGTGTTCTTTGCCATTATAGCTTAAGATTAATAAATCACCAACGATTTCGTGTAAAATTAATTTCGGACTGGTATAGGTGATCGAAACCACATGCGCTGCCTTATTTAACAGGTCTGAATCATAAATATGTAATTCGGCCCAATCGAAAAGAATCGGACGATCCTCAAGATCATTTAGAACAGGCATTTTCTGTGCTAAGGCAGCAATACTATTCATTACTGAATATTGAAGTTTTTGATTTAGCGTGTTTGCCTTTTCGTTGGCTTGTTGCATCTGAGAAAAGGTATGCAGGCGTTGATCCAAGCTATATATTTTGGATCTTTTTTGAAATTCTTTATAAGTATCATGAAAGATCCGTCTTTCAAAATCAGTTCTGCACATGAAATTGAAATATTGTTTTACACTGAGGTTAATACTAGCTAAAGCCATAATATTCGGTTTTTGTTCTGATTCTAATATGGAACAATAAAAAAATAATTATAAAGTATCAGTAAAGACTGATTATCAATCGATAAATAGCGAAACTAAGTCTTGATTATGAAAAACGGATGAATATTGGTTTGAGTACGAAGATTTGGCTGAACAGCTCCTTATTTAAGATATTTTAACATTTCGAAATCTCATTTTTTTAAAACAGTTTAATTTACAAGAGGTTATTAATATACAAAATAGGTATAACCAAAACTTTTACGATATGGAAACGAGGAACAACCATGGTTTAATCCAAACTTTACTAGATTGCGCGCTAGCTTGCGAACATTGTGCATCATCTTGCTTAAAAGAAGAAGACATCAACATGATGATTGACTGCATTAAACTAGATAGGGATTGCGCAGATATCTGTACCCAGGCAGCCAGGTTATTGCAAAGAGATTCAATTATTGGCCATCAATATTTATTGCTCTGTGAAGAAATATGCAGGCTTTGTGCGGCCGAATGTGGCAAACATGATCATGAACACTGCAGACAATGTGCGGTGGCCTGCGAAGAATGTGCAGATGCTTGTCATGCCAACCACGAACCTATCAACCAAGACTAAAATAAAAAGGCTTCCCAAGTTAAACTCGGGAAGCCTTTTAAACTATTTATTACAATTAATTACTGTGCAGGGAAACTATAGTTATACGAACCTTGCTCGCCAACTCCAGAAATACTCACCATGTTGTTTCTGCCTAAAGGTAATGCTTTTTGTACATCAGCTACAGAATTTACAGGTTGTCCGTTAACTTTAGTAATAATTAAACCTTTTTCAACACCGATATTATCAAAAGCCTTGCCTGTAGTAACAGATGTTACCACCACTCCACTATTGATACCGTATTTCGATTTCTGAGCCTGAGTTGCCGGAGCAAAAGTTGCGCCCAGTTTCGAAACTTCTACACCTTTACCTGTAGCATTTTTTGCGGTAAGGCCCACGCTAGCCTCTCCTTTTAAAGTTACGGTGTAATCTTTAAGTGCCCCATCTCTCAACACAGTTAATTTAACTTTATCACCTGGATTTAAACGGCCAACTCTTTCCTGAAGATCAGGCGAATCGTTGATCACTACTCCATCAACTTTTTTAATTACGTCGCCCGATTTAATACCCGCAGCGGCAGCACCGCCACCAGCAACCACATCATTCACATACAAACCACTTATCTCGTTGGTTTTAATTCCTTCTGGTTTTTCCTCACCGCTTAATGGTACAAAGTTAACACCAATGTAACCACGTTTAACCGAACCATATTTCATAAAATCATCTACAATTTTACGGGCCAGGTTAACCGGAATTGCAAATCCATAACCTTGATTGTATCCACTCTGCGATGCTATTGCCGAGTTAATACCTACCAATTCGCCGCTTGCATTTACAAGAGCACCGCCGCTGTTACCAGGATTAATAGCAGCATCGGTTTGGATAAACGATTCAATACTGGTATTGGCCGGACGATCTGGTCTTTTACCAGTACGTTGGTATTCGCGATATTCCTCTTCTGTAATTTCATTACCTTGTTGCTCGCGACCAATAATACCAATACTACGGTTTTTTGCACTTACAATACCAGCTGTTACTGTTGTATTTAAATCTAATGGGAAACCAACTGCTAAAACCCACTCTCCAACCTGCACATTATCCGAATTACCCATTTTTACTACCGGTAAACCAGTTGCATTTACTTTAATTAATGCTAAATCGGTATTTGGATCGCGGCCAATTACTTTTGCCTCTACTTTACGTCTGTCTGTTAAAACCACCTCTACCTTCTCTGCATTTTCTACCACGTGGTTATTGGTTACGATATAACCATCCTGGCTTATAATTACACCAGAACCCGATGCCGCTCTAGGCTGACGTTGCATCTGACGGCCACCGCCACCAAAGAAATCTTCCATCATATCAAACGGAGAAGAACTTCTACCACCGCCGCTTTGTGCCGCATATGTAGTTTTAATGTGAACCACACCAGGTGCAACTGCTGCTGCAGCCTGCGTAAAATCTGCTGTTCCTGCTGATGATACCTTAAGTGGATTATTGGCAAAGTATAAGTTCTGCTTTTCAGTAATCGTACTGCCAGTTTGGTTACGCTCAAATAGTTTGTAACCTCCAATTGCTGCCGCCCCACCTATAAAAGCGGCCAACACGGTAATTCCTAATATTTTTTTCATGTTTCTATATTGTGTTTTTTAAAGCCATGATTTATTATAAGCTGATTTGCTAGCTAATTGTTTGGTTAGCTTATAATATTCATTTGTTAAATGTTATTATTTGCGAGAGCATTTTTCACTTTGATTTAAGCAGAATGCTCAGGCAGTTTTTATCTGCTCAAATTTTCTTTCGTAAGTTTATTCAAATTTAATACCATATAAACGATATTTGTATCCTCAAAGCACTTAGTTTTGTGTTAAAAAATGTTAAATTAAAAAACACAAACCCCGAATTACCTTTTGCAACTCAAATATTGCATTAAAAAATGAAGCTTTCATGAAAATTAATTTCTTTAAATACCAAGGCGCAGGCAACGATTTTATTTTAATAGACCACACCATGAGTCCGTTAAAAAACATTGACAATCAATTAGTTGAACAACTGTGCCATAGAAGATTTGGCATTGGTGCCGATGGATTAATGTTTATTACCAAACACGAGGATTATGATTTTGAGATGCACTATTTTAACGCAGATGGTAAGCTGGGCAGCATGTGCGGAAATGGCGGCAGATGTATTGTTGCCTTTGCCAAACAGCTCGGAATTATCGACCGCGAAACAAACTTTTTGGCAGTAGACGGACCACATTATGCCAGAATTTCAGAGAATGGCGAATGGGTTGATTTACAAATGATTGATGTAGATACCATTACCAAAGATGGCGATGCTTATGTATTGAACACCGGCTCTCCACATTATGTTGCCTTACAAAGCGATTTAAAAGACTTTGATGTTTTTACCGAAGGAAAAAACATTCGTTACAATGGAACTTATGCAGAAAAAGGCATAAACGTAAACTTTGTTGAAGATAAAGGCGACCATTTATTTGTGCGCACCTACGAACGCGGTGTTGAAGATGAAACTTATGCCTGTGGCACTGGAGTAACAGCAGTAGCCATGGCCATGGCAAAACATAAAAACCAAACCGGCCATGTTAAAACAGCCATTAAAGTTTTAGGTGGCGATATTAAAATAGAATTCGATTACGATGGTAAGGCATTTACTAATGTTTTTTTATGTGGGCCGGCCAAATTGGTTTTTGAGGGAGAAGTGGAGTAGTTTTCTTTCTCAAACCTATCAGGTTTTAAAAACCTGATAGGTTTAACGCTCCCTTAATATCTCGTGTAAAACAAACACCATCAATGTATTTGTTGCCTCAAATACTCCACATTTATTCCAATAAAAATCGTATATTTCCTTTGAATTTAACAGCTTTTAACATCTGTCGCAAGATATTTACACACTGTTTTTCATGCCAAAAAATACGACAACACAATATATAACAGCATTTTAAAGGAAGTTCGACATGTTTTTAATCGCAAAATAAATCAATCGATTGATTAAATGACAGAATTCGGACAGATTTATTTTTTTTTAGGCTCTATTTTTGGGCACTTATCGGCGAAAATCGAAGTCCTAATATTTCGATAACGCCCTTAATTCCGGAATTTAAATTTAAACACACAAAAATACCCATGAGAAAAGTAACAACTCTCTTTTTTAGCATGAGCATTGGTATGCTTTTGGCATCCTGCGGAAATAACGATGCAGCTAAAAAAGCTGCCGCTGCAGCAGCAGCCGGTCCACAGGCTTACCCTGTATTTACAGTAAACACACAAAACACAACCTTAGATTCTGATTATCCAGCAACAATTGAGGGTATTCAAAACATCGATATCCGTCCGAAAGTTGATGGTTTTATCGAAAAAATATTAGTGGATGAAGGTGCGGTAGTTAAAAAAGGCCAGTTACTTTTTACCATTAATGCACCACAGTACGAACAGCAGGTACGCACAGCAAGAGCTGCCATTAGCAGTGCAGAAGCAGATGTTAATGCAGCCCAGTTAACAGTAAATAAAACCAGGCCTTTGGTAGAAAAAGACATCATCAGCAAATATGATCTTGATGCTGCTCAATTAACACTCCAAAGCAGAAAAGCGGCATTAGCACAGGCAAAAGCCGAATTGGTAAATGCACAGGTTAATTTGGGGTATACTTCGGTAAAAAGCCCAGTTGATGGTGTTGTTGGCAGTATCCCTTTCAGAAATGGAAGTTTAGTGAGCAGTAGCAGCACACAACCATTAACTACTGTTTCTAACACTTCTAAGGTTTATGCATATTTCTCTTTAAACGAGAAGCAGCTTTTAGATTTTTCTAACACCTACAAAGGCAACACACTTGCACAGCAAATGAAAAACATTCCTCCGGTAAGTTTAGTTCTTGCCGATGGAACAATCTATGCACAAAACGGCAAAATCGAATCCATCAACGGACAGATTAACACCAGTACTGGTTCGGCAAGTTTAAGGGCAACATTCCCTAATCCGGCTTTCTTATTAAAAAATGGTGCAAGTGCATCCGTTAGAATTCCTCAACATGTTGAAAATGCAATTCTGATCCCTCAAAAATCGACGATCGATTTACAAGGTAAAAAATTCGTTTACATTTTAGGTGATTCGGCCAAGGTGATTAATACGCAAATTGAGGTGATGGAATTGGCCAAAGGTAATTTCTACGTAGTTACCAAAGGGCTTAAAGTAGGCGATAAAGTTATTTTAGAAGGCTTTCAATCTTTAAAAGACGGAACTAAAATTAAACCTGAAGTAAAAAACACCGATTCAGTTTATGCTGAAATAAAAAAATAACAATATAGTCAGTGAAATCACACTCTAGCAGTGTAATCAATATTAATTATGTTTAAGAAATTTATAGATAGGCCCGTTTTATCGACAGTTATATCCATTATAATTGTAATATTAGGTGTATTAGGCCTTGTAACTTTACCCATCTCGCAATATCCCGAAATTGCACCGCCAACCGTTCAGGTATCGGCTTCGTACCAGGGGGCAAACGCCGATGTGGTAATGAGTAGTGTTGTTGTTCCGCTGGAAGAGCAGATAAATGGTGTGGAAGACATGACCTACATGACGTCTAGCGCCAGTAATGATGGTACTGCAACCATTACAGTCAACTTTAAATTAGGCACAAATGCCGATTTAGCAGCAGTAAACGTGCAGAACCGTGTAGCCAGAGCTACCAGCTTATTACCTGCAGAGGTAACCAGATCGGGTGTAATCACAGCAAAAAGACAGGCGAGTAATTTGCTTATTTTCGCTATTTACAGTGATGACCCGTCATATGATCAGAAGTTTTTACAGAATTATGCCAACATTAACATCATTCCCGAAATTAAACGGATTAGTGGTGTGGGTGATGCAAGTGCATTTGGTACTTTAGATTATACCATGCGTATCTGGCTCAAGCCAGAAGTAATGGCCGTTTATGGCCTGGTGCCAAACGATGTGAGCGTAGCCCTTGCTGAGCAAAACATCGAAGCTGCACCAGGTCAGTTTGGCGAGCAGGGAAATCAGGCTTTTCAATACACGTTAAAATACAGCGGCCGTTTAAAAACGGAAACTGAGTTTAGCAACATTATTATTAAGGCAAATGCAAACGGACAGATTCTTCGCCTAAAAGATGTGGCCAGAATAGAGCTTGGGGCACAAAGTTATGCCAGCTATGTAAAGTTTAATGGTAAACCAGCCCTAGGTATTGCCATTAGTCAAACAGCAGGTTCGAATGCGAAAGAAGTAATCGAAAATTCGATTAAAACTTTAGATAAAGCAGCAACTTCTTTCCCCAAAGGCATTCATTACGAAACGGTTGTTAACGTAAATAACTTCCTGGATGCCTCAATCGAAAAGGTAATCCACACCTTGATCGAAGCATTTATTTTGGTATTCCTGGTGGTATTTATCTTTTTACAGGATTTCCGGTCAACTTTAATTCCAGCAATCAGTGTTCCGGTGGCTATTATCGGTACCTTCTTCTTCCTGAGTTTATTCGGTTTTACCATTAACCTGTTAACCTTATTTGCATTGGTACTGGCCATCGGTATTGTGGTAGATGATGCCATTGTAGTGGTTGAGGCCGTACATGCCAAGCTCGATGCCGGTTACAAAGACCCTAAAAAGGCGACGAAAGATGCGATGGACGACATTAGTGGTGCGATTATTTCGATTACACTGGTAATGGCGGCGGTATTTATTCCGGTAAGTTTTATCCAAGGTTCGTCTGGTGTATTTTATAAACAATTCGGTTTAACACTGGCTATCGCGATTATTTTATCAGCAATCAACGCCTTAACATTAAGTCCGGCACTGTGTGCGATGTTCTTAAAACCACACGCAGAAGATCACGAAAAAAGTAAAAATTTCTTACAGCGTTTTTATACTGCTTTCAACACTTCATTTGATGCTGTAACGCAAAAATATAAACGCTCTGTTGGCTTCCTGGGTAAAAAAAGATGGCTGGCAGGTTTAGGAATCGCTGTTTTCGCTGTGGTGTTAGTGTGGATTATGAATACGACGCCTAAAGGTTTTGTACCAAACGAAGATTTAGGAACGGTTTTCTCTGACATTTCATTGCCACCTTCTACTTCACAGGAAGAAACCGATAAAATTATTGTAAAAATCAATGATATTGTAAGTAAGGTACCAGAAGTAGAGGCTACATTTAGGGTTGTTGGCCGAAGTTTGATCAGTGGTTCGGGTAGTTCCTATGGTATGGTTATCGCAAGGCTTAAACCATGGGATAAACGCAAACGCGATGTTAAAGCCATTATTGGTGAATTATTTGCAAAAGCAGCTAGTATTAAAGGTGCGAAGATAATTTTCTTTGCTCCACCAACCATCCAGGGTTTTGGTACTGGTGGTGGTTTCGAATTCCAGTTACAGGATAAAACCGGTGGAGACATTAAAAAATTCAACGAAGTGGGTAATGCATTTTTAGGAGCTTTAAGTAAACGTCCAGAAATTCAGTATGCATCAACCTCGTTCAATCCGAATTTCCCACAATATCAGATTGATGTAAATGTGGCAAAAGTAAAACAAGCTGGCTTAACCGTTAGCGATGTATTGGGCGTTTTACAAGGTTATTATGGTGGTGTTTATGCCTCAAACTTTAATAAATTTGGTAAACAGTACAGGGTAATGTATCAGGCAGATGCCAAGTACCGCGCCAACCAACAAAGTTTAACCAGCATTTACGTGCGTAATTCGAGCGGTACAATGGCCCCTATTTCTGAGTTTATCACTTTAGAAAAAGTTTACGGACCACAGGCTATTTCGCGTTTTAACTTATATACCTCAATTGCGGTTACTGGGAACCCCAATGCAGGATTTAGTTCTGGTGATGCCATTAAGGCCATTCAGGAAGAAGCCGCAATCCACCTTCCAACAGGTTACGGATATGAGTTCTCGGGTTTATCGCGTGAAGAAGTAAGCAGTGGCAGTCAGACAATTTTTATCTTCCTGCTTTGCGTAATCTTCGTATACTTTCTCCTTTCGGCGCAGTACGAAAGTTATATATTGCCATTAGCTGTATTATTTTCATTGCCAATCGGTTTGGCCGGCGTATTTATCTTTGATAAAATATTTGGTGTAGACAATAACATTTACACACAGATTACCTTGATTATGTTGGTGGGTTTGCTCGCAAAAAATGCCATTCTGATTGTAGAGTACGCGGTAGACAGACGACGAAAGGGAATGAGCATTGTTAACGCGGCCATTGATGGTGCAACTGCCCGTTTACGTCCGATCTTGATGACCTCTTTTGCTTTTATCCTGGGTTTATTGCCATTAATGTTGTCATCAGGTGTTGGGGCAGCAGGTAATACCTCAATTGGTACTGGAGCTGTAGGCGGTATGTTAATCGGTACGATATTCGGAGTATTTGTAATTCCCGCCTTGTTCATTGTTTTCCAAACCTTACAGGAGAAAATAAGTAACAAATCTCCTTTTGAGGAAGGCATTGATCGCGAACAAACAGAAGAAGAGTATGAGCTAGCGGTTAACCGTCCACATTAATTTTAAAACCATGAAATTTAGATATAAGCATTCCATTTTAATCGGTTTAGCCATCCTCAGTTTAAGTGCCTGCGTAACTAAAAAATACGAGCGCCCGCAACTTAAGAGCGAAGGTTTATACCGTGATAACAATACAACAGATACAACAACCATTGCCGATCTGCAATGGAAAACGTTGTTCTCAGATACCACTTTACAGTCGCTGATTCAGCAAGGGATAAATGAAAATTTAGACCTGAAACAAGCGATTGAACGCATTAAAATTGCAGAAGCTACTTTAATACAAAGCCGTGGTGCATTATTACCAAGCTTACAAGCCGATGTAAATGTAACCGACAATAAAGCTTCTGCGGCAGCACAGAATTTTCCAGCAGGGATTAACATCAACCTGGAAACCCAAACCTACAAAGCACAGTTGAGCACCAGTTGGGAAGCTGACATTTGGGGGAAATTAAGTAGCGCAAAACGCGGTGCTTACGCTACATTATTGCAAAGCGATGCAGCAAAACGTGCTGTTCAAACCCAGTTAATTGCTACCATTGCTAATAATTATTATGCTTTGTTGGCACTGGATAAGCAGCTGGCCATTACCGAAGAAACCATTAAGGTGAGAACCAAAGATGTGGAAACCATGAAAGAGCTTAAACAAGGCGCAGTAGTTAATGGTGCAGCGGTTGTACAAAGTGAAGCCAATTTATATGCAGCCCAGGTAACCTTGCCTGATTTAAAAAGAAGCATTAAAGAGGCCGAAAATGCATTAAGTATTTTGGTTGCTAAAGCACCAAATACAATTAACCGTACTACCTTAGATCAACAGACTCCTTATGCGAATTTGCAAACCGGGGTTTCTGCACAACTGTTAAAAAACCGTCCGGATGTGATAGCTGCTGAATTTGGTTTCAGATCGGCTTTCGAAAACACCAACGTAGCGAAAGCTTATTTTTACCCTGCTTTAACCATTACCGCAGCAGGTGGATTATCAAGCTTACAATTACAGGATTTCTTTAGCAAATCTATCTTCTATAATTTAGTGGGTGGTTTAACGCAGCCCATTTTTGCAAAAGGCGCAAACAAAGCACGTTTAAAAACAGCTGAAGCCAATCAACAGATTGCTTTTTACAACTTTCAACAAACGCTGTTAACCGGCGGACAGGAAGTATCGAATGCTTTGTACGCTTACCAAACGGCTTCAGAAAAAGAAGCAACAAGAGCAAAACAAATCGCCTCGCTAACTAAAGCGGTAGATTTTACCAAAGAATTATTGCGCTACAGTTCGGCAACAAATTATACTGACGTTTTAACTTCAGAACAAAGTTTGTTAACCGCTCAATTAAGCGGCATTAATGATCGGTTACAAAAATTACAGTCGGTGGTAAACCTATACCGTGCATTAGGCGGTGGCTGGAAATAAACAATAATTAACAAGTTTTTAAGGCATTCTGATTTTCAGGATGCCTTTTTTGTTTTATGTTGCTGTACTAGCCCCATTTCTAACTAATACAATCAAGGCAATTAACCGTTCTTTTAAATTCCGATAAAAAAACTGATAATTTTTATCTCAAAAACAGTTACTTCTTTTTGATGTAACAGCAAAATATTGTAAGTTTAAAGTTTTTTAAGCGCTTAGCTTAGAAAAATTTTTATCTCCATCAATGTTACGTGTCGATAGTTCAAAAGCCTGTAAAGTAGTGTACTCTTTGTGCAAGCATGAGTACCTGGGCTATTTAATTGAGCCTCACGTTGTTCAGCTCAACCCACAGGGGGATTTTTCTTTTACTTACCAACGGATTTTTACGCATACCGCAGAAGAATTTAATGCCTGTTTAAGTGATATTGATTATAAGCTGATCAAGATTTTAGACGACATTGAGCAAGACTCGCTGATTAAAAAATATTATAAAAAACTAATCAGGCCAACTGAGTTTTTCACCAAAATTTTCGACAATAAATTTTACGAAAATGTTCGTCCTAAAATCGAGAAAAAACTTGCAGAAGCTTTAGAGCTTTTAAAGGTAAAAAACGAACTTTATGTGATGGATAAAGATGGCTGGCCTGTAGAGCGCAAAATCGAACTGGCTGAAGAGCCCGCATCTATCCTTTTTCATTTCAGAAGGAACGAAACTGAAACACGTTATTTTCCTACCATCAAATATCAGAACCTGCGCATCGAATTTATGTTTAAAGAAGCGCAAATTATCAGCAACAAACCTGCCTGGTTACTGCTTAACGATGTATTGTATTTTTTTGATCAGGATATTGAAGGGAAAAAACTGCAGCCCTTTTTAAATAAACGTTTTATTGCCATACCCCAAACAACTGAAGCTACTTATTTCGAAAAGTTTGTTGCCCCTTTAATAGAGAAACACCATGTGTATGCCGAAGGTTTCGAAATCAGAACCGAACAATTTGAAGCTATACCCGTAATTAAAGTGCTGTATGTGGATGGCGGACTTTCTCAGATTCAGTTGTACTTTAAATACGGCGAATACACTTTCCCTGTAGAAAACGCACATAAAGTAACTGTACGTTTAGAAAAAACAGCCGATAATTATATTTTCCACCGCATCAAACGTTCTGCAGAGTGGGAGAAAAAACAGTTCAATTTACTGTTATCATTAGGGCTAAAAAAAACAAGTTCTTTATTCAGCAACCTGGAAGTAATTTCAGCTGATGAAAACCCAAGTTATGCGGCAATTAATTGGGTAAATGAACATATTGAACTTTTAGAAGCGGCAGGTTACGAAATTGAACAGGCAACGGGCCAGAAAAAATTCGTTTTCGGCGCCAGTAAAATAGATCTTGAAGTTAAAGAAGGAAACGATTGGTTCGATATCCATGCCGTAGTATGGTTCGGGAAATACCAGATTCCTTTTCTTTCACTAAAGCAACATATTCTACACAAAAAGCGTGAGTTTTTATTGCCTGATGGCGAAGTGGCCATTATTCCAGATAAATGGTTTACGCAATATGGCAGTTTGTTCAGTTTGGCGGAGGCCGGAAAAACGCTAAAATTAAAGAAACACCATATCGGTCTCATTAACGATTTGGCCGAAGACAGCCTGGCTAATGTTACGCTTGAGCGCAAGTTACAGCGATTATCAGACTTTGAGGATATTGCCGATACTCAGATGCCTGTTCATTTTAAAGGCAGTTTACGCGATTACCAGAAAGCCGGTTATAACTGGTTCAGCTTTTTACGCGAATACAATTTCGGTGGTTGTTTAGCCGACGATATGGGATTGGGTAAAACCATCCAAACATTGGCCATGCTTCAAAAGGTGAAAGAAGATGACCAATTGCTTGAAACGCAAACAACCTCGCTGATCATCATGCCTACCTCTTTAATTTACAACTGGTTAACGGAGGCTAAAAAATTTACACCAAAGCTTAAAATACTGGCACATACAGGTACCAACCGAAATAAAGATGTTGCCAATTTTGCCAATTACGATATTATCATTACCACTTATGGCGTAACCAGAGTAGATGTAGATGAACTGAAAAACTTTTATTTCAATTACATTATTCTGGATGAAAGTCAGAACATTAAAAATCCTGCTTCCAAATCGTTCAAAGCCGTTAGAAGCTTAAAATCGAAACACAAACTGATTTTGAGCGGTACACCTGTAGAAAATTCGGTGAGTGATTTATGGTCACAGTTAACTTTTTTAAACCCTGGTTTATTAGGTACGCAAGCATTTTTCTATGAAGAATACGTGCAAGCGATAGAAAAGAAAAAAGACGAAGAAAAAGCGCGTAAACTTCAATCTATTATCAAGCCCTTTGTACTCCGTAGAACAAAAGAGCAAGTGGCGGCAGAATTACCACCTAAAACGGAACAGGTAATATATTGCGACATGAGTGAAGATCAGGCCGCTTATTACGAAAAAACAAAATCGGCCTATCGCAACGATTTATTGCAAAGCATGGACGATGGAACTTTTGCACAGAAACAAGTGCAGCTCTTACAAGGATTAACCGCTTTACGCCAACTAGCCAACCATCCCGTAATGATTGATGGCACCTATGTTTCAGATTCTGGAAAGTTCGAAAACGTCATTCATACGCTGGATAATGTACTTAAAGGAGGGCATAAGGTTTTGGTATTTTCTCAGTTTGTAAAACACCTGGATATCTTTAAAAAACATTTTGAAGAGGAGAACATTCCATTTGCTTATTTGGATGGTGCAACCCGTAACCGCGGCGAGATCGTTTCTGAATTTCAGCAGAATACCGAGCTGAAGGTTTTCTTAATCTCAATAAAAGCTGGTGGTGTGGGTTTAAACCTAACCCAGGCCGACTATGTTTTTATCCTCGACCCCTGGTGGAACCCTGCGGTAGAGCAACAAGCTATTGATAGAACACACCGCATTGGTCAGGATAAAAAGGTTTTCATCTATAAATTTATTGCAAAAGACACTGTTGAAGAGAAAATATTGGCTTTACAAAACCGTAAAAAATCGCTCGCAAACGCTCTAATTACAACTGAAGAAAGTTTCTTTAAATCGTTAAGCAAAGAAGATATACGCGATATATTAAATTAGGCATTCAATATTAACTCGTCATCTCCTGACTGAAACGCAGTGGAATGGAGAAATCTTATGGGCCACATTTAATTTTCTTTTCAAAACTCATTCCCACTTAACTTGTTATACTGTAGAACATAAATTTTACCATCATGACAAATCAAGATTTTAATACTGCGATAAACAATGTTAAAGAAGCCTGGAAGTACCCAGAATTATTCGAAAACGTTTCGAAATCAGAACGCTGGTTATCTGGCGCTGCAGGAACATATTTACTTTTTAAAGGCATCACCAGTATTTTTTCGCATCCTGTAATTGGCCTAACCGGTGCAGCAATTGGTGCAGGCTTACTGTACCGTGGTATTACGGGCTATTGCCCTGTGCGCGATTTAGCTGAACAACGAAAAGAAGACATTGCTCCTGATGAAGTGATTATAAGTGAAACGTATGTTGTGGATGATTTAGGGTAAAATTTTAAATACCAGTTTCCATTTCTTAATAAACTGGTTAACTTTAGAAAGTTAAACCACAATTATGAACAAGTATACACTATTATTTATTCCTGCATTTTTTGCAGGGCAAGCTATGGCACAAGATAAAAAACCAGATCCTGCCAATGACCCAAAAACAACCGAGGTTTGGGAGCCCGTTCCTAAAATTGTTACGCCAGGTAAATTACCTCAAGATGCACCATCTGATGCGACAATTCTTTTTAATGGAAGAAATCTGGACGCATGGCATTCGGTTAAAGATCCTTCGAAACCAGCAGCATGGACTATAGACGATGGGTTTTTCACTGTAAAAAAAGGGACTGGAAACATTGAAACAAATAAAAAGTTTACCGATTACCAGTTACATCTAGAATGGAAAATTCCTGAAAACATATCAGGCGAGGGTCAGGCACGTGGGAACAGTGGGGTGTTTTTAGCCTCAACTGGCGGAGGCGATGATGGTTATGAAATCCAGATTTTAGATGTTTATAACAACAAAACTTATGTGAACGGACAAACAGGCAGTGTTTATAAACAAGCAATTCCTTTAGCTAATGCGAACAAAAAGCCAGGCGAATGGCAATATTACGATATCATTTGGAATGCGCCACGTTTTAACGAAGATGGAACAGTACAAAAACCAGCAAGTGTTACCGTATTTTTAAACGGTGTGCTTTTACAGAACGGATTTGTATTAAAGGGTACAACCAGGTATATCGGCGCTCCTGAATATAAAAAACATGGCCCTTCTTCAATCAAATTACAAGATCACGGCGATCCAAGTCCTGCAATTAGTTACAGGAACATCTGGGTAAGAGAATTATAATTTCAACAAAACAACAATAAAGAACCTGCAGGCCAAAAGCTTGCAGGTTTTGTTTTATAAGATAATTTCATTGATAATTGTACCGGATTAATAACAGTGATTTTTTTATGAACAAAGGCAGATTAGAAGCATTTAGTGATGGGGTAATTGCAATTATCATTACCATTATGGTTTTAGAAATCAAGGTACCTGAGCATGGCGAAACTTTAGCCAGTTTAAAACCGCTTATTCCAAAATTCATCAGCTATGTTTTAAGTTTTATCTACGTAGGTATTTACTGGAACAATCACCACCATTTACTGCATGCAGTTAAAAAAGTAAACGGATCAATGCTTTGGGCAAATCTTAATTTTTTATTCTGGCTCTCATTATTCCCAGTAGCAGCCGGATGGATGGGTGAACATCATTTTGCCTTATGGCCGGTGGTGGTTTATGGTGCCGTGCTCCTGCTTGCCGCTGTTTCTTACACCCTGTTGGTAATCGTAATCAAAAGAACAGAAGGTCAGCATTCGCTTGTGGTACATGCCATTGGAAATGATGCGAAAGGGAAATTCTCATTACTTTTTTATATCGGAGGCATTGCACTAAGTTTTATAAACCCATGGATTGGCGTTGCACTTTATTTCATTGTAGCCTGCATCTGGTTTATTCCGGATAAACGGATAGAAAATGCAATGCGCGAGCAAGGTTTAATTGATAACGAACGCTAGTATTAAGGAGCCTGAAGCAGTTCCATATACAATTCCCGATCGATCATTTCGGCACCTAAGCTCATTAAATGATCGTTCGGCAGCTGACAATCAATTAAATCGATATTCATTTTACTTAAAAAAATCAATGCTGCTTTTGAGGCATTACTTACATGGCTAAACATACTTTCGCCACAAAAAACACGGTTTACTTTTAAGCCATATAAGCCTCCAACCAATTTATCCTCTAGCCAAACCTCTACACTGTGCGCATAGCCCTGCTGATGAAGATTAATGTAAGCATCTTGCATTTCGTTGGTAATCCAGGTACCATCCTGCCCTTTCCTCTCAGTAGTTGCACAATTGCGGATCACATCAGCAAAAGCCTGATTAAAAGTAATCTTGAAAACTTGCTGATTTAAAACCTTCTGCATGCTTTTACTGATTTTGATCTTATCAGGATAAATCACACAACGTTCGTGTGGCGAATACCAGAGAATTGGCTCGCCTTCGCTAAACCATGGAAATATACCATTCGAATAGGCAATTAACAGTCGCTCCGTACTTAAATCTCCTCCAATGGCCAGTAAACCATCCTCTTCTGCCAAAGCCGGATCTGGAAAGCCTGGATTATCATCTAATAACTGAAAAAACATAAACAAAAATAAGAAAGAAAACAAAGATTAAACCCTGGCGTTTTAAATATGTCATACTGTAAAACAGTTCATTATGAGCGCAAAAGATAATTTCATAAAAGTAAAACATCTTTACAACCGGGCAGGCTTCGGCATATCTTATGCAGACCTAGAAAAATTAAGCAAGAAAAACCTCACGAAGGTGGTAGACAATCTGCTTAAAGATTCTCAAAAAAACGATCCTATTAATTTAGTGAATGATTACGAATCGAGACGGCAGCTTTTGGTCCAGGCAGGTTTATACTCAAAAAAAGAATTGACTGATGAAGAAAAGAAAATGCGTCAGGAGATTATACGTGAACAAAACGAAGTGAGCCGCGATCTGAATATTGCCTTCATTACAAAAATGATCAATACCGATGCCCCGTTGAAGGAAAAAATGACGCTTTTTTGGCATGGCCACTTTGCTTGCCGCAGCAACAACCCATTTTTTGCTCAACAATTAAATAACATCCAAAGAACAAATGCCCTTGGCAGCTTTAAAACCTTATTGGTTGAGGTTTCTAAGTCGCCTGCAATGCTTCAATATCTAAATAACCAGCAGAACAGAAAAGGTAAACCAAATGAGAATTTCGCGCGCGAGCTCATGGAACTCTTTACCCTGGGGAGGGGAAATTATACCGAGCAAGACATTAAAGAATCTGCCCGCTCATTTACCGGCTGGATGTACGACAAAGATGGTTCATTTATTTTCAGGCAAAATCTGCACGATGCGGGAACAAAAACCTTTTTCGGTAAAATCGGGAATTTTGAAGGCGAAAACATTATCGATATTATTCTCGAAAAACCAGAAACCGCACAGTTTATCGCCAAGAAAGTATATAAATTCTTCGTAAATGATAACCCAAATGAGGATCATATTAAAGAGCTTGCCACACATTTTTACAACTCGAAATACGATATCGCCTCAATGATGAAAAAACTGTTTACATCTGATTGGTTTTATAGCCCTGAAAATGTAGGCACAAAAATTAAATCACCTGCCGAATTTTTGGTGGGTTTAAGCCGTGAGTTTTATGTTACCTATAATAAACCACAGGTTTTAATACAACTACAAAGCAGTTTAGGGCAGTATTTATTTAACCCACCCAATGTTGCAGGTTGGCCTGGCGGACAAAGTTGGATTGATAGTTCATCGTTAATGTTAAGAATGCGGATTCCTTCGCTTGTTTTAAATGATGGTGAAATCGATTTTAGTGGTAAAGCTGATCCTGAAGATGAAGCCGTAATTGCCTTAAGTCGGACAGCTACCACCAATGCAAATGCCAATATGAAACCAAAATCTTATGTAAACGCAAACGCAGATTGGCCCAAATTTTTAAACACCTTACCAAAAGGATTAACGCCATTGGAGCTTACTGAGTTTTTATTGCAACCGAAATTAAATACCAAAATAACAACAATGGTAAGCGATAATAAAGGACTGCGAAGTACTGCAGTAGAAATTACAAGTATGCCTGAGTATCAGTTGTGCTAAACGATTAGGATAATAGTTTAATGGTTCATAGTTGATAGTCAAAAAGCTGAATACCTAAGCTATTAAAGTAAAGGGGATTGATAGTTTGATAAAACGATGAACCATCAACCAATGAACCACTAAACCCAAAACACCCTTAACTACTAACAAGATGAACAGAAGAAATTTTTTAAGAAATACAGGATTTGTTGCAGCAGGTTCGCTATTCGTTCCGGCTTTTATGAAACCACTTGAGGCCATGGCACTTGATGAATTGAGCCTCTATAAAAACCTGGTTGTGGTACAGCTTTCTGGCGGAAATGATGGCTTAAACACGGTTATTCCCTTCGGAAACGACATTTACTACCAAAAAAGAAATAGTATTGCCATTAAACCCGAAGAGATAATCAAACTGAACAATATGCAGGGATTAAATCCGAACATGGCTGCCCTGCAAGAAATTTACGATCAGGGCTGGATGACCATTATTAACGATGTTGGCTACCCAAACCCCGACCGTTCGCATTTCCGTTCGATGGATATCTGGCAAACCGGTAGCGATAGTAATCAATTTTTATCAACCGGATGGATTGGTCGTTATTTAGATAGCAATTGCCAAACCTGTAAATTCCCTTATACCGCGATAGAAGTTGATGACTCACTTTCTCTAGCAATGAAAGGCCAGACTAAAAAAGGAATTGCATTAAAAGATCCTGCAACTTTGTTCCGCAATACAAATGATCCATTTTTTAAGGCTATGTTGCAGAATGATAAGGAACATTTAGACGAAGATAATTTAGGCTATTTGTATAAAACTATGATTGAAACTTCATCCTCTGCCAGTTATATACAGAATACTTCCAAAATTTATCAGTCTAAATCTACTTACCCTACTTCGGGTTTTGCGAACCAATTGAAAACAGTTTCTAAATTTATTTCTTCAGGATTAAAAACCAGGGTTTATTATGTTTCATTAAGTGGTTTCGATACACATGTGAATCAAACCGGCCAACAAGGCAATCTGCTTAAACAATATAGTGAAGGAATGGCTGCTTTTTTGAAAGACCTAAAATCGAACAATAAGCTTGAAGATACTTTGGTGATTACCTTCTCAGAATTTGGCCGTAGGGTAGAACAAAATGCCAGTAACGGCACCGACCACGGAACGGCAAATAATATGTTTGTTTTTGGTGGGAGATTGAAGAAACAAGGGATCTTTAATGCAGCACCTAATTTAAGCGATTTAGATACCGGCGATTTAAAATATCAACTGGATTTCAGGCAGGTTTATGGTACCATTTTAGATAAGTGGCTGGATGTAAACAATGCAGATATTCTGAATAAAAAGTTTAATACGCTCGATTTTATATAGATATTACAAAGAAGTCAAGTTTAATAAGCAGTTTGCTATGAAACTTGACTTCTTTATTATTTACTTCCTTTTTAACACATATACCGGCTTGTTTGAAGATTGGTCTACCTGCTCTGTATAAACACTAAACAACTCATAACCATACGCTTTCATTTTATTTACGGCATCAATTGCCGAATTAAACTCGAGTTTTTTAGCATTATCATCTCTGATATACAATTCGCTATAATCACTTACCTTTTGTCCATATTCGAGCGCAATCCATTGTTTATCGGCTAAAAAACTTCTTACTGCACGAATTTGAATATAATCTACGTGGATATCGGTTAGCTTTACGCCATTTACATTTTGGGCTTTGGCGTACGGTACCCCAAAGCAAGCGACGAATGCCGCTGCAAGAATTAATTTTTTCATGTTGTGTTTCTTTTGTGTGTAATTCTAAATTACGAAGAATCCAAGTAGAATACATTAACAATCTGTAACAAAATTCCTGTTATTAAATCTTAAACTAAAAAACACAATGAACTTTTTAGGCAATATAATCTGGATTATTTTTGGCGGTATCTTTATTTTTTTCGAATATATTATTGGAGGATTAATCCTTTGCCTAACCATTGTGGGGATTCCTTTTGGTATCCAATGTTTTAAATTCGCAATTGTGGGTCTAGCTCCTTTTGGGGTCAAAATAACCGATACCTCATCAAACACAGGCTGTCTTTCTACCATCATGAACCTGATCTGGATTTTCTGTGGTGGTTTCTGGATTGCTTTAACCCATTTGTTTTTTGGTATCTTACTTTGCATTACCATTATAGGTATTCCATTCGGGCGCCAGCATTTTAAGTTAATGAACTTGGCCTTTACGCCATTCGGGAAATCGATTTCTTGATTTAGATAAATCTACATAGTTCCGTCATTCCCAACTTGATTGGGAATCTTTTTTTGAAAAGCGGGTTTCTGTGTTTATCGGCTCAGAAAGCCCCGCCATTCGCTATAGCCCTCATGAAAAATTCGGGGCTGTCGCTACTGTCGGGTTTATTGAACTGTGGCCTGTTCCCATTAGCAAAAAACATTATACCTAGCCCCGATTGAATGGATGCCCACGATATTACATCGGGGCAGGAAGAAAAGCGGGATTGTCGAAACCGATGAGCACAACCCTTGCGCTCCAAAAACTATTAGATCAATCCTATTGATTTAGAATGTTCAATCGCTTCTTCACTACTATTAAATAAACAAGCCCTTACCCCTTTATCTTCAACTTTTTTAAGCCATTGTCTTGTTTCTACTTCTTTTTCAGAACGAATATTACGGATGTATACCGCTTCGATATTTTTTGGATACTTCTCTACTATTGTAGAATAAATTTCCGGGTCATGCTGCGAGTTGTCGCCAAAGAAAACAAATTTCTGGTTGGGGAAAGCGTCCAAAATTCGCATTACCCGCAATAATTTCCCCTCATGCCCTGTTTTACCTGTTCTGGCTAAATCTTTCCACCGTTTTAATGTATTTAAAAGAAAAGCACCGTCAGGCAACTTGTTAAACCTAAAAGTCTCCACCAAGTAATCGTAGAGATTCCATTCGCTGCTGCTTACATAAAAAAAAGGATTGGGCTGATTTGCTTCGGTATGCGACATGGCCAATTGCTGATAATGACTGGCTGCATCAGGAAAGGTTTTGCGGGTATGCGGATTCTTGATAAACAGCTCTCTTAACCGCCGTCCAATAGTTGCCGAATGAGAAATCATCACGGTATCATCCACATCCGATATAAAAGCATATTGTGTAATATGTGGTACATATACCTTACCCTCTCCCGCACTTAAAACTTTTCCGTTCTTATCAATAGCTTCTACTTTAACAAAATGCCAGCCTGCAGGCACATCATTTTCGGCTTTCCATTCGAACTTAAAAAAGCCATCTCCTTCGGTTTTATTGTAAATCGTCTGATCAAAAAATTGCAAACGCACCTCAACAAAAGCATAAGGTTTTAAGATAAAGAGTTTTAAAAGATGTACGATATTAACAAACAGATTATTGCTGTAAACCTGCTGTGTTTTTGCCTTGCGTTTAAAAACATGACCATAAACAACCAAATTGTGTGTGTGGCCATAGCCATGATATACCTTAACACTAACAGATTTATTCATCTGTATTAAAACAGAGTTTATTAAAAGTTGTTTGTGATGTAAACCATAAGGTAACACATGAAATTATTATTCATCATCAATCCAGGCTCAGGCAGTCATGACATTAACTTGAAGGAAGTAATTTCCACCCATTTCGATACAAAAGAAACAGAGATAGATCTTTTCGAATTACCAGAAGACTGCTCTTTAGAGCAGATAAAAGAAAGGATTAAAAATGCAAAAGCAGATCGCGTGGTAGCGGTGGGGGGCGATGGGACCTTAAAACTGGTTGCCGAGTGTTTGTTGCATACCGAAACCCCTATTGGCATAATCCCTGCCGGATCGGCCAATGGAATGGCGAAAGAATTAGGCATACCCACCGATATTAAACAGGCTTTAGCCATTTTGGATGAAGGCCGTTTGCAAAAAATTCATGTGGTTAAACTTAACAATGAGATCTGTATCCACTTATCTGATCTGGGTTTTAATGCCTATCTGGTAAAGAAATTTGATGCCCAACCCCAACGCGGTATGTTGGGCTATGCAAAGGCCACCTGGCATGCCTTATGGAACCATAGTAGAATGGACGTGCAATTGAAACTTAAAGATGAAACAATCACTTCTAAAGCGGCAATGGTGGCTATTGCAAACGCAACCATGTACGGCTCTGGGCTAAAGATAAACCCTGACGGAAAATTAGACGACGATCTGTTCGAAGTGGTTTTGGTAAAAGATTACTCTTACCTTGAAATATTAAAGATATGGGTCACCAAACTTCCCTTCAACCCTAAAAAAATAGAAGTATTTCAAACTGCTGAGGTTAAGATTTCTTCGAAACATAAAGCACACTTCCAGATTGATGGGGAATATATTGGCAGGGTGAACACTGTTGAAGCAAAAATCCTTCCTGCCGCCATAACAGTAGTTTTACCTGATGTACTAGAAAGATGAACGATGAATTTTAATTGTAAAATACAGCCTGAAAAACTCGGCAATAAAACAGATGCGGAATAAGATATCGAACCACCGTTCGCCGAGGTTTAACGCTTCTGGTAAATAGGTAATAAAGCCAATAGAAAATACCCATACCACCAAACGGAACGGAAATTGAATATAATAGGTGATAAATCCAAATTTCTTGTTCAGTAATAAACCAGCTGCTGAGATAAACAGCGAAACGAATAACGGCAGTAGTAATACCACTTTGGCCTGCGAAAGTACCTGATCGGGAATTTCGTTTAAATGCGTTAAAATCTGCCAAAATTGTTTGGCTAACAAAACGATACTGATGATATCTAATAAGGCAAAAAATCGGGTGGTATTCTTCATTTACTTACAATACTTTGCTAAATAATCATCAGCCTTTTTACTGCCCATATATTTAACAAATAAAAAATCCTCACAGGCACCTTGTTTATCGCCCTGTTTTATTTTTTTTAAACCCATTTTGATTCGGTCGTCCAAATATTCATCATCAATTCCCAGTTGGTTTTTAATGGCTATAATCTGAACTTCCTGTCCGGGTTTAGCCTGATCGATGTTTTTATAAAAATTAATAACAGAGTTGGTCAAGCCTTCTTCAGCCAGATAAGTACGGATCGCTTCTTGAATGGCCTCACTTGATTTGCCTTCACAATTATAGCCCGAAAGTTTAAAATTAACCGGAGCAACAATCGAAACTGTTGTATCGTAACCCGCAGGAATCTGCCATTTACCGCTGCTTAAACGTACCAATCGCAAAGCTTCTTCATCCAGGTCAGACAATATTCCTTTACTAATTTTCGAAAAATAAACCTTACCCTGGTTATTGAGCTTAAAACTCACGTTTACGGTTCCCTGGATACAATTATCTTTCGAAAACTGGGGATAGATGGTATTTTCCCTTAAGAAATTGGTAAAACCGCTTTTACCCGATTTAAACTGAACCTGCCCCATGACCAAGGAGTAGCAGAAAAGCAAACAAAAGGTGAGCAGGTTTTTCATTGTACTAATTTACGGTTTATTCAGGTTTAACCGCAAAGAACGCAAAGTTTTTCGCAGAGAAAGAGAGCGATTTTTGGTTTAATGCCATCACCCTGAACCAAGCCTCAGCGAGCTCACCGAAGGTAATTTATTTCAGGGTCTTAATAACAGGAAAGATGCTAAAATAAATTCAGCATGACGATCGTATAGAACATAGCGCCAAAAACAAGTATTACGATCCGTAAGTTAGGTTGATAAACTTTGCGCATTCCTTACTTTCTTTGCGGTTAAAAGAATGTAGTTTTTAAAATCAAATTCGGGTTGGGACAATTGACCAGATATTTTTCGCGCTCACTTAACCTGCAAACCCCAGGGTAATCGCCTTTTAATCCTTCCATATTTTTGATCAATTGGAAATGAAGATGTGGCGGCCAGTTACCGTTCTCTTCCTTTGCTCCCAATACTGCAATTTTAGCCCCGGCAGGAATAAATTTCCCTTCTTTTAAGCCATTTAACGATGCCAGACTTAAATGCCCGTATAATGCATTAAACTTAAATCCATCTATTTCGTAGGCCAGGATGATTGTTGCGCCATAATCACCAAAATTGTTGTTATTGGCAAAGCTTTGAACAGTGGCGTCGTAAAAATTGTAGATAGGTGTTCCAACTGGTCCCCAGATATCTACACCTAAATGTAGCCTGCGCGGTTCTTCTTCTGTATCAAAATGTACGCTCCGCGAATAAATGGTGCGGTGTTCATTATATCCGCCAATTCCGTAACGGGCATTGTTTTTAGCTAGCTTTTCGTTAACCCAGTTTGAAAACAGATCAGTATTATCTAAAATTTCATCTGTTAATTCCGTATTCGCCACTGTAAAATCCAAAGGCAAAAGCCGATCGTGTTTTACATCAAAATCGACAACTTTTTGGATCAAAGCAGCATTTGATTGAATAACCTGATCGAAAGTTTGCATCTGTAGCTATTTAAAGATGTATACGAAATTATAAATGTAGTGCGCTAAAGCTCCGCCAATTACAAACAGGTGCCAAAGCTCATGGCTATGCATCCACCTAAACAGCTGTTTATCTTTTGCATAATAATAAGTTCCACCGATGTAAAAAACGCCCCCAAACAGTAACCAGAAAATTGCGCCAATAGGTAGTGTACCTAGCATTTTCTGCAACAAAGGCACAATTAAGCAGCCCATTAAAATATAAATAGCCAAAGATATAGCGGTGCTCTTTAATCGGTTAAAGATTTTAAGCAGGCAACCTATTATAGCGATCATCCATACAATGGCAAATAAACTCCACCTTAACCAGCCATCAAAAACCAGCAAAGCAGTTGGTGAGTAAGAGCCTGCTATCATAAGGTAGATGCAGCAATGATCGAATTTTTGCCAAAAGCGTACACCATAATCGGTAGCCGGATAACCATGATACATGGCACTTACGCCAAAAAGGATAAAAGTGCCAATACTATAAATCCATGCGGCAGTATATTCAATAGGCGTATTGCATTTTTGAAGCAATATATAGCCTGCCGGAATTGCAATTAATGCCGGTATAAAATGAGTGAAGAAATTAACGGGTTCCCTTAGCTTCCTCACAAAGATTATTCACTGTCTTCGTCCTTCTGTCTGGGTTCTTTAGCAATCTTATCGAAAAGATGGTCCATACGTTCTACGTATTCATTAGTATCATCTACAAAAAAAGTAAGCTCTGGTACCACTCTTACCTGATGACGGATTCTGCTTCCCAATTTATACCTGATTTCGCCTGAATGTGCATTAACAGTATTAATAGAAAGCGTGGTGTTATTGGTGTTTAAAAAGCTTAGGTAAACTTTGGCCACTGCCAAATCGGGCGAAACCCGAACACGCGTAATGGTTACCAATGTATTAGGCAAAAACGCAGCACCTTCCCGCTGAAAAACCTGTGCTAACTCCTCTTGTAATACTCCTGCAAATTTCTGCTGACGTTTACTTTCCATAATGTATTTATCTATCGCCTTTATGATGAAACCTTATCGGTTTTAAAAACCTACAAGGTTTATTTTCGCACCGCAATGACGGAATTTAATCTAATATAATAAATTACTATCATACGGGTATCTTGCCACGTGTGCAGCTTTAACCTTATCGTACAATAATGTTTTAAACTCTTCTAAGTTTTCTTTTTCTGTTGCCGATATAAATAATACAGGTACTTTATCGTGGCTCATCCAGCTTTTCTTAAAATCTTCTAAAGTAAGCTTGCCATCATCCTCTTCATCGTCAACTTCAGGCGAAACATAGGCATCAATTTTATTAAAAACTAAAATCATATCCTTATCAATCGCACCAATATCTTTCAGCGTTTCGTTAACCGTATTAATCTGATCTTCGAAATTAGGATGCGAAACATCTACCACGTGGATCAATAAATCAGCTTCACGTACTTCATCTAAAGTAGATTTAAAACATTCTACCAAGTGGTGAGGCAGTTTGCGGATAAACCCAACGGTATCTGAAAGCAAAAAAGGTAAATTCTCGATCACCACTTTACGAACAGTCGTATCTAAAGTTGCAAATAGTTTATTCTCGGCAAATACTTCCGATTTCGACAGCATATTCATGATGGTAGATTTACCAACATTGGTATAACCAACCAAAGCTACCCGAATTAACTGACCACGGTTTTTACGCTGTGTTTCGTTCTGCCGGTCTATATTCCTTAAACGCTCTTTTAGCAAAGAGATTTTATTTAAAATGATCCGTCTATCGCTCTCAATCTGCGTTTCACCCGGACCGCGCATCCCGATACCACCTTTCTGGCGTTCCAAGTGTGTCCACATACCGGTTAAGCGTGGTAGAACATATTGTAGTTGTGCCAGTTCTACCTGTGTTTTTGCCTGTGCAGTTTGGGCCCTGTTGGCAAAAATATCGAGGATTAGATTGCTTCGATCCAAAACCTTAACCCCAAGCTCACGATCGATGTTACGCAGCTGCGACGGTGATAATTCATCGTCGAAAACCACCACATCAATTTCTTCTGATTTTACATAAGCTTTTATCTCTTCCAGCTTTCCCGTACCCACAAATGTAGCACGCTCTGGTTTAAGCATTTTTTGTGTAAAAACGTGCTCTACCTTCCCTCCTGCTGTATCTACCAAAAAGGCCAGCTCATCTAAATATTCTTTTGTTTGGGCTTCTTTTTCGCCTGGCGTAACCACTCCAACTAAAATTGCCCGCTCCTGCACAATGGCAGTATCATAAAATTTTTGTTTTCCCATGTAATTAATACAAAGATACGAAATTTGCGCCCAACCAAACCTCGCAGTTTTTTAAAACCTGCGGAGTTTATAAATAGCTATAGCTGCGTTACAAATTCCCTAATAGCAGTTCCTGGATTATCGGTCTTCATAAAATTCTCGCCAATTAAGAACCCGTTAAAACCTGCTACTTTTAGCTCCTTAATCGTTTGTGGATTACTGATCGCGCTTTCCGAAATCTTTAAAAATTCATTTGGAATTTTATTTACTAAATCGAACGAAGTCTGGATATCTACCGTAAAATCGCCCAGGTTTCTATTGTTTACACCAATGGCATCCAGATTCGGACAGATACTTCGCTCCAGCTCTTCCAGGTTATGCACTTCTAACAGTACATTTAACCCTAAACCTTTGGCAAACTTTCCGAAATCGTTAATCTGTTGAGGTGTTAATATCGAGGCAATCAACAGAATAATATCAGCACCCCAGGCCTTTGCTTCCAGAATCTGATACTCATCAATCATAAAATCTTTTCTCAAGATCGGAATATGATTTGTAGCCCTTGCCGCCAGGATATCGTCGGTTTTACCGCCAAAGAAATCTACATCCGTTAATACTGAAAGTGCAGATGCGCCGGCTGCATTATAAGCCTGCGTTACCTCCGCAACATCAGCAATACCGTTAATTAAACCTTTAGATGGCGAGCGGCGTTTAAATTCTGCAATAATGCCGGTACGGTCTTCGGCCAATAGAAACTCTTTAAAAGAATAAGGCGTTCGGTTAAAATGTACCGAATTTTCTAAATCCTGAACAGAAACCAAGGCTTTTGCAGCGGCAACTTCTTCTTTTTTGCGTAATACGATTTTATCTAATATGTTCATTTTTATTAATCCGTCATGCTGATCCGATAGCTATCGGATTTGTTTCAGCATCTAAAAGTTAACTAATCCCAGTAAGATCCTGAATCAAGCTCAGGATGACGACCGGATGAATAAAGTGCTAGGGGGTCGACGTCAACCAATTCTCCATCATCTGTTTGCCATACTCTGTTAGCACACTTTCAGGATGAAACTGTACGCCGCGCACATCCAATGTTTCATGTCTTAACGCCATGATCTCATTCTTATGATCTCTGGCTGTAATTTTTAAACAAGTAGGGAAATTATCTTTACTCACAACCCAACTGTGGTAGCGGCCAACATTGATGGTTTGCGGGCATTCCCAGAACAAAGGCTCGTCGCCATCTACTACCGTTACCGGTGTAGCAATTCCGTGCATTGGTCTGCCCAAGTTCAATAAAGTGCCACCAAAAACTTCGGCTATGGCCTGCTGGCCTAAACATACGCCAAAGATACTCTTCGTTGCCGCATAGGTTTTAATTACATCCAATAACAAACCAGCCTCTTCCGGTATGCCCGGGCCTGGAGAAAGTAAAATTTTATCATACTTTTCTACGTCGGCCAGATCAAATTTATCATTTCTCCAAACTTCTGCTTCGTAACCTACCTCGTTAATTAAATGCACCAGGTTGTAGGTAAAACTATCGTAGTTATCAATTACTAATACCGTTTTCTTATTTATATTTTCCATTATATTTCTTACTAGTGGATTTTACTCCAAACTAAAAACCCTCAACTCCAAACTAGATTTGCTCTGCCATTTGCACCGCTTTACGCAAGGCTGCAATTTTATTGTTCACCTCCTGCATTTCAGTTTCGGGAACAGAATCGGCCACAATACCTGCGCCTGCACGATAATGCAGTTCGTTGTTCTTGCTCATAAAAGTTCTGATCATAATGGCATGATTAAAATCTTCATTGAAGCCCATAAAACCAATTGCACCCGCATAAAAATTTCTGCCCAGCTTTTCGTTTTCATCGATCAACTGCATGGCTTTGTATTTTGGTGCACCACTTAAGGTACCCGCCGGATAGGTATCGGCCACTACTTTAAAAGCACTTACGTTTTCCTGCAAATGGCCACTCACCTTACTTACCAGATGGATCAGGTGCGAATAGTACTGCACTTCTTTAAAAGATTTTACTTCAACGCGGTTACAGTGCCTGCTTAAATCGTTTCTGGCCAAATCTACCAGCATTACATGTTCTGCACTTTCTTTTGGGTCTTGTTCTAATTTACGGGCCTGTTCAGCATCTTCAATGTCGTTTCCGCTGCGCTTAAATGTTCCGGCAATTGGAAAAATGTTTGCCGAATTGTTTTTGATCGTAATCTGCGCCTCTGGAGAAGAACCGAACAATTTAAAATTCCCGTAATCAAAATAAAAGAGGTAAGGTGATGGGTTTATCGAACGCAGGCAACGGTATACATTAAATTCATCACCAGAAAATGCTTGCTTAAATGCTCTTGATGGTACAATCTGAAAAACATCTCCACGATAAATATGCTTTTGCAGTTTCTCTACCAAGTCCATAAAACCCTGATCGGTTAGGTTTGAACTTTCCTCACCACGAAGTTGAAACTTATATTCAGGATAATTTTTATTCTGGATCAGGTATTCCATTTTTTCAAGCCCCCCCTCTTCTTCTCCTTCAAAAGTATTTTTGAATAAAGTAATTTCATTTTTGAAGTGATCGATGGCGATAATATAGCGATACAAATGGTACTGCATTTCTGGAATTTCTTCACCCTCAGGAGTTTCAGAAGTAAACTTTATATCTTCAAAATGCTGCACTGCATTCCAGGTAAAATAGCCAAACAGGCCGCTCGAAATAAATTTGATCTCGGGTAGTTCAGTTTCTCTGAATTTATCCTTAAAATCGGCAATTTCTTCAATCAGGTTTTCACTTTCGGTAATCTCTACAGCGCCATCCGGGAAATAAGTCTCCAATCTTGATCCCTTTAAAATAATTCCGGCAACCGGATCGGCACACACAAAACTCATAGAGTTTTCGCGACTGTGGTAATCAGAACTTTCTAACAGGATACTGTTGGGATACACATCACGTAAGCGTAAATAAATGCTCACTGGTGTTGTGGTATCAGCAAGCATTTTTTTGTAAGTCGTATTAATTTTATACATGATAAAGGTAAATGGTGTAAGCTATAGGGCTTAAGGTTTGCATTTCGTATTTTTTAACAATAAAAAGCCCGGCGTGTGGTTCTACGCCGGGCTTTAATGGTTCTTTAATAAGGTTTAGGTTGATAAACTATATTTTGTTCATACGCAGCCAGCGCAATTCGTTCGAATTACTTTGCCAAAGCCATGTATGTATATTGTTGATCATGAGCAACAAAAATATAAAGAATTTTGAAAAATGGAAATAAATATGAAAATAAATATCTGTTAACCGCAAAGTATACAGAGTGAAAACGCAAAGTACACCAAGACTAAGATCAAAAAATAAATGGCTCTGCGCCTCTTTGCGAAAAACTTTGCGTGCTTTGCGTGCTTTGCGGTTAACTATGAAACCCCAAAGAACGATCTACCTGGAACTTCTTTTACCATTAACAGTATAGTTATGATGATCAAAATCAGCGCTAAGCCAAAGAAAACCGAAATGGTCCGGTGTTTTGCAACTGCATCAGCAACTTTTTTCGATTTAGCATTACCCACTGTAATTAAAATAATGGCGATTATCATCATACTGATGTGCTCCATTTTAAAATAACGTACTGCAGGTGCACCTGCACTGCTTAACTTATACCAGCCTTCGCTAAAATATAGCACCAAACCAATCAATAACTGAATGTGTGCGCTAATAAGCGTGAAAACATTTAACTTTCTATCGCCTTCAGTATAGGTTTTACTACCAAACCAACCAGACAAAGCCTTAACAACGGCAATAATTAGCAAAAGAAAAACCACATAGCGCCATCCAGAGTGAGCACTTTTTAAAATATCGTTCATATCAATAAATTTCTATGATTCAAAAATAGACATTAATTGTAAAAAATAGGATATTCAACAGATTGAACGCTTATTTATATTAGTTTTAAACAAATTAAACCCTAAACTTATTATGAAGAAAATTTTACTCGCCATTGGGCTGGTATTTTCTACTACATTTCTGTTTGCACAGCAAAGCTCCTTTCCTGTTAATGGTTCTTTTGATACCAGACCTGGAATGTTTGCCTTTACCAATGCAACCATAGTAGTTAATGCCAATCAAACCTTAACAAATGCCACACTTTTAATCAAAGGACAAACTATACAAGGTGTTGGTGCCGGCTTAGCCGTGCCTAAAGGTTATGTTGTGATCGACCTTAAAGGAAAATTTGTTTATCCATCACTAGTTGATGCCTTTAGCAGCTATGGACTTACCGAAGTACCTGTGCAACAACGCGGTTTCGGTGGTCAGCGCCAATCTATTTTCATATCAACCAAAAAAGGTGCTTACGGCTGGAACGAATCTATCCGACCTGAAACTTATGTAAAAAGCATTTTTTCTACTGATAGCAAAAAAGCTGATGAACTGCGTAAAGTAGGCTTTGGCAGTGTGAACGTAATTAATCGCGATGGTATAGCGCGTGGCGTTTCGGCCGCAGTAACTTTAAACGAAGGTGCAGATAACAGTGTATTTTTAAAGGACCAGACCGCAGCAAATTATTCGTTTAATAAAGGAACTTCATCAAACGATTACCCAACCTCATTAATGGGTTCGATTGCTTTATTGCGCCAAACCTATTACGATGCACAATGGTATGGCAAACAAAAAGATGAGTACAACATCTCGCTAGACGAATTTGGCAAGCAACAAACCATGCCGCAGATTTTTGAAGTAGATGGGTGGCAGAACATTCTGCGTGCTGATAAAATCGGAAAAGAATTTGGCAAGAAATACATCATTAAATCTACCGGCGATGAATACCAACGCATAAATGAGGTTAAAGCTACAGGCGCAAGTTTAATTATCCCTTTAACTTTCCCTAAAGCATATGATGTTGAAGATCCTGCAGAAGCCAGAAATGTAAGTTTATCACAAATGAAAGGCTGGGAACTGGCACCAACTAATCCGGCCAGCTTGGAGAAAGCAGGCATTAAATTTGCCCTAACGGCATTTGGCTTAGAAAACAGTCGCGATTTTTGGGCTAATCTCCGCACGGCGATAGAAAATGGCTTGACCGAAAAACAAGCTTTACAATCGGTTACCGAAATCCCTGCTTCACTTCTGGGCATCAGCGATAAAGTTGGCTCATTAGAAAAAGGAAAAGTAGCCAACTTTTTAATCTCATCTGATAACCTGTTCAAAAACGGAAACATTATTTTCGAAAACTGGGTACAAGGTAAACGTTTTATTGTAAATAAAATGGATGTGAGCGATGTGCGTGGCACTTACAGCTTAAACGTTGACGGTATTGGTGCTTTAACCCTAAAAATTACCGGAACGGGTGGCGGATCTATAGCTGCAATAGAAAGAATTGGTGTAGATAGTGTTAAAACCACAGCAACCTTTACCAGGAATGGCGATTGGGTAAGTATCAATTTCAACTTAAAGAAAAACCCTAAGGGTGATATCCGTTTAAGCGGTTACCTTACTTCGGCAAATCCAGTTACCATCAAAGGCGAATCGGCTCTGGCTGATGGTACTACGGGAAAGTTTACAGCAACTTATAAAGAAGCCGCAAAAGAAACACCTAAAAAAGAAGAGCCAAAAAGCACTTTGGCCATGGGTCCGGTAATTTATCCTTTCTCAGCCTTTGGAAATGCTGAACTGCCTAAACAAGAAACGGTTTTAATTAAAAACGGCACCGTTTGGACGAACGAAAAAGACGGAATCCTCCAAAATGCCGATGTACTTTTAGAAAACGGAAAAATTAAAGCTGTTGGTAAAAACCTTTCGGCAAGTGGGGCTAAAGTGATTGATGCTACTGGTAAGCACGTAACCGCTGGTATTATTGATGAGCACTCGCATATTGCAGGTGCAGGCGGTATTAACGAAGGTGCACAATCGGTTTCTGCTGAAGTACGCGTTGCCGACATTCTCAACTCCGAAGATGTAAACATTTATCGTCAGTTGGCCGGTGGTGTAACCACTTCACAAATTTTGCACGGGTCGGCCAATCCGATCGGTGGCCAATCGCAATTGATTAAACTGCGCTGGGGAAAATCGCCAGAAGAACTGAAATTTGCAGGTGCGGATGGTTTCATCAAATTTGCTTTGGGCGAAAACGTGAAACAAAGTAATTTCGGTACAGGTGCCCGTTTCCCGGTTACACGTATGGGTGTTGAACAAACTTTTGTGGATGAATTTACCCGTGCAAAAGAATATGAAAAAGCACTATCAGTTAAAGGCAACAGTGTACGTAAAGATTTAGAATTGGATGCTATTGTGGAAATTTTGAACAACAAACGTTTCATTACCTGCCACTCTTATGTGCAGAGCGAAATTAATATGTTAATTCATGTGGCTGATAGCTTAGGCTTCAAGATCAATACTTTTACGCACATTTTAGAAGGCTATAAAGTGGCCGATAAAATGAAAGCACACGGCATTGCGGGTTCTACCTTTTCTGATTGGTGGGCTTATAAAAACGAAGTGGCCGAAGCCATCCCTTACAACGGAAAAATCATGCATAATGTTGGCGTAACAACTGCTTTCAACTCTGATGATGCCGAAATGGCCCGCCACTTAAACCAGGAAGCAGGAAAATCAGTTTTATACGGTAACGTTCCGGAAGAAGATGCTTTTAAGTTTGTAACCTTAAACCCGGCAAAAATGCTGCACATTGACGATAAGGTGGGCAGTTTAAAAGCGGGTAAAGATGCCGATGTGGTAATCTGGACTGCCAATCCACTTTCTATTTATGCCAGGGCAGAAAAAACTTTTGTAGATGGTATTGCCTACTGGGATATTGAGAAAGATGCTCAGGTAATCAAAGCCCAACAGACAGAAAAAGCACGCTTGATCCAAAAGATGTTAGAGAGCAAAAGTAAAGGCAGCCGTACACAACGCCCGTTGGGTGATGCACCACGCCTGTACAATTGCGAAACTTTAGAAAACTATTCAGCAGAATTAACCGAGAAAGAACATGCACACTAACACTAAAAAATATATACTCAGTCTGGCTTTATCAGCAACAAGCCTGATGTGTTTTGCGCAGGCAAACATATCGCCAGCTAAAAAACAAAGCAAAACCATCGCCATTACGGGTGCTACCGTACATATTGGCAATGGAACGGTGATCGAAAACGGAACCATCCTTTTTGGCAACGGAAAAATTATCTCTGTTACAGCTAACGGACAGGTGCCGCAAGATGATGTAATACGCATTGTGGCTACAGGCAAACACATTTACCCTGGCTTTATTGCTGCAACCACCAATTTAGGTTTAACAGAAATTGAAGCGGTGAAAGCAACATTGGATTTTCAGGAGATTGGCGATTTTAATTCGCACATTCGTTCTATAGTGGCTTACAATACTGATTCGAAAGTTCCGGCTACTTTACGCAGCAATGGAATTTTAATCGCGCAGCCAACACCACAGGGCGGTACTGTTTCGGGCAGTTCATCGGTAGTTCAGCTTGATGCCTGGAACTGGGAAGATGCTGCCCTTAAAACCGACGATGCCATGCACATGACCTGGCCCGTTACTCCACGTTTCAGGGGCGGATTTGGTGGTTTCGGCAGACCGCAACAATCGCCAGAAAGCCTAGCCGAAAGAACGCAAGCAGCCATTGCACAGTTAACTTCTTTCTTTGCCGAGGCAAAAGCCTATTCGGAAATGGGTAAACCAGAAGTAATTAATACCCGTTTCGAGGCGATGAAGAAAGTATTTGCCGGCAGCGAAAAATTATTTATCTCGGCCGATAGCCAGAAGGATATCGTGGCGGCAGTTAATTTCGCCAAGAAATTCGGGATCACTCCGGTAATCACAGGTGCTGATGAAGCTTACCTGATTATCGATTTCTTAAAAGAAAACAACATTACCCTGGTGGTGAAACAGCCTCATGCTTTACCCAATAATAATGATGATGACGTGAATATGCCTTACAAAAATGCGGCGGTATTGGCCAATGCAGGCTTAAATGTGGTATTAAGTATTGATGGTTACTGGCAACAACGTAACCTGCCTTTTATGGCGGGTACAGTTACGGCCTGGGGCTTAGATAAAGAAAAAGCATTATCAACCATTACCTTAAATGCGGCCAAAGCGATGGGTGTTGATAAAACTACAGGCAGTATTGAGATTGGCAAAGATGCTACTTTCTTTATTTCTGCAGGCGATGCTCTGGATATGCGCACCAATAAAGTAGAGCAGGCTTTTATTCAAGGCAGAGATATCAACCTGGACAATTTACATAAACAGTTGGACAAGAAGTTCAGCGATAAATACACTGCTGAGAAAAAATAGATTTAAGTTTAATTAGTTAACTGTCTCTTTTTAAAATTCAAAAATCCGTAGAGCTGTAAAATGCTTTACGGATTTTTTTAAGTATCTAGAGTAGTAATACACACTCGAATGTGATTTTTCTTAACATTTGAGTTTTGTAAACTATTTAGTAATATAAAACCCTAATTCCCTTAACACTACAGTAACATCTTTGTCATCATAAAAAAATCAGAAAACAAACGATGATGAAAAATTTACTTATTGCAGTGTTGCTGCTGTTTTGCTGTATCCATAATACGGTAATAGCACAAACAACCCAGGCATCTATTTCAGGTGTAATTACCGATCAGCAAAAGAAACCCATCCCTGGTGTTTCTGTACAGATCAAAAACAACTCAACCGGTTTTACCACTAGAACGTCTACTAATGCTCAAGGCGAATACACCTTCAAAGAGCTTCCTTTAGGTGGTCCGTACACGGTTAAAGCCGTTTATGTAGGTTTTGGGGAGCAAAGCAGAAGCGGATATATGCTAAACCTGGGTGATGTGGTTAAAATAGCTATTACCATGCAAGAGACATCTCAAAATCTTGAAGCTGTTGAGGTTGTAGCATCCGGGCTAAAGAATAAAGTTAAAAACTTTGGCGCATCAACGGAGATTTCAGCTAAAACAATGACACAATTACCTGTTAATGGCCGTAATTTTTCTAATTTGATGGATCTATCGCCATTAAGCAGGGGGGGCAACATTTCAGGACAGTTAGGTTCATCAACCAATTATACTATTGATGGAATGAATGCAAAAAACCCAACATCTTCTGGTAGTACAACCAGTCGTAGTGGTGCACCATATTCAATATCTATGGACGTTGTACGCGAGTTTAAAGTGGTAACCAACCAGTACGATGTTACTTTAGGTAGGGCCGGCGGTGGTACGGTAACGGCAGTAACCAAATCAGGTACCAACACTGTAAGCGGAAGTGCTTTTGTTTACAATCGAGCAGATTGGTTATCAAGCAAATATGATATTGCCGGCGCAAAAAGAACCAATGATTTTTCTACCTACCAGTATGGATTTACCCTGGGAGGGCCAATCATTAAAGATAAATTACATTATTTTGTGGGATGGGATCATCAAAGAGATGCCCGCCCATTACTTATTGCACAAATAAATAATGATGCAGATATAGCCAGATATAAAATTACCAATAGTACATTAGAGGAGTTTCTCGGCACAGCCAGAACAAAATATGGCGTAGCAAACAGCCCTCAGTATGGGTCTTTCCCTAAGAAAAGAGGTACTGATGCTGCATTTGCCCGCTTAGATTGGCAAATTAACGATAGAAACCTGTTAACCATTCGCGATAATTACACCAACGATAGAAATCCACTAGGTTTGGCTGATAATACTGCTATTAACTTTTATGAAAGTTATGGTAACGACAAAAACGTAGATAATAGCTTATTGGCAACCTTACGCTCAACCATCAGCAGTAAAATCACTAACGAATTAAAATTTCAGCACTTATACACTTTTCAGGCAAGTACGCAAAATGATCAATTAACAAGTGCTATACCAAGAGCGGTTGTAGGAAATGTAACCTCAACATTACCTAATGGTTCGCCGGTATCAACAGCAATTCAAATTGGTGGTCACCGTTTTGGCCAAGAGGGTTTTACCAATAATGTATTCCAATTGGTTGACAATTTTTATTACAACACCGATAAAATTAAATATACTTTCGGTTTTGATGTAATGTACACACGTGCCAAATCACTTTATGGAAGCGAGGTTAATGGTCGTTTCGAATTTACAAATAGTGGGTCTGGTGCTTCAGCGCAAACATCATTACAAAATTTTAATAACCTAATACCAAATAGATTTTACCGTGAAGTACCGTTAATGAGTGATCCCTCGGTGATGGGAAACATCTGGAACAGTGCTATTTACGGACAGATGCAGACTAAACTGGCCAAAGGGTTGGACTTAACCGCCGGTATCCGTTTAGATTACAGCGCTTATCCTAAATCGCCATTAAACCAACAACTCCTTGATGCGATTGGTGTAAGAACCGATAATGAATTAAAACAATTCTTAGTTCAGCCAAGAATACAGTTAGATTGGGATATTAATGAAAATAGAACTGATTTTGTTAGGTTTGGTGCTGGTATTTTTGGATCGGATGTAAACAATTATGTAACCATTAACAACCTAACGTTTGATGGAAAACACTATGGAACTTTAGATGTTATAAATACAGGCGTACCTACCCCTGATTTTATTGGTTACAGAAACGGTACAGTTGCTACACCATCGCTACCAGCGGCACAAGTTCAAACCATTAATACCTATGCTGAAGATGCAAAGGTACCTGTAGTCTATAAAGCCAACTTATCGTACAGCAAAATAATTACCGACAGATTAAAGGTTGGCATTACAGGTTATGCAACACTTGGCCGTAATAATTATTTTTATGCCGATAGAAATATGGCTGCCACACCATATTTTACATTAACCAATGAAGCAAATAGAGGTGTATTTGTTCCTTCGATACCTGCAAACGGAGTTGCCGATTGGAAAACAGGAAGATTAAATACAACTCAATTTGGTCGGGTTTTAGAATTGAATAGCAAGGGAAAAGTAAATCAGTTTGCCGTTGTTCTTGATGCGACCTGGCAATATTTTAAAGATGGTCAAATATCAGCCAGCTATACCTGGAATGATACCAAAGACAATACTTCATTTAATGGTAACGTAGCCAATTCGGCGACCTTATCATTACCTGTTCCAAGCGACCCGAGAGATTTAAGTAATGTTACCTATTCAGATAATCAGTTCCGAAATAAAGTTGTGATTTATGGTACATTGCCAACATTTTGGGGCGTTACTGTTGGAGTTAGATATTCGGGCATAGGTGGAACGCGCTATAGCTTATTATCTGGAGCTAATAATAATGGTGATTTTGTTACTACTAATGATTTAGCTTTCATATTTGATAGAAATAACCCTAACGTTCCTCAAAATGTACGCACAGGTTTACAGGCATTTTTGGATAACCCGAATGTGAGCCAAAGTTTAAAAGATTACGTATTAAAATATGATGGACAAATAGCAGAACGTAACGGTGGTATCAATGGTTTTTTTGGCACTGTAGATTTAAGAGTGAGCAAAAAGGTTAAACTATATAAGACCCACGCCGTTGAGTTATCAGTGGATATTTTCAATTTCGCCAATTTACTTAAGAAAAAATGGGGCGTAAATGAAACTTTAGGAACACAAGCACTATATGCAATTGGTATACCTGCAGTAAAAGATGCAAATGGCGTAGAAATATCTCCGGCTGTACCAAATTACAATACTACAACGCGCCAGTTTAACTATCGTGTAAACAATACTGGTATCGTTACTCCAAGTGGCAACCCTTGGCAGATACAAATCGGTTTACGTTACGGATTTTAATAGCGTTTAGCTAACTTTCTTAGCTTAAAGTCATAAAAAAAGGGAATGGATTTTTATCCGTTCCCTTTTTTTATGTTTGTAATATAAACAACAAAACTTAATGGGATTATTACTTAACTACCTGAAGCATCACAAGTGGATTGTGGCCTTAGCGCTATTGCTGGCAGGCATAAATATTGGTTTTTCGCTTTTAGATCCATATATCACTGGTCGGATTTTAGACCGTTTTATCAACAAAAAAGATTCGTTAACCTATAGCCAATATCTTTGGGGTTCGCTGGGTTTAATAGGCCTGGCTATCGGCGCTGCAATGGTTTCACGTATTGCTAAAAACTTTCAGGACTATTTCACTAGTGTAATCGTTCAAAAGGTTGGGGCAAAAATGTATGCCGATGGTTTGCAGCATTCTTTAAAATTGCCATATCAGGTTTTCGAAGATCAGCGCAGTGGCGAAACTTTGGGTATTTTACAAAAAGTACGATTAGATTCAGAGAAGTTTATCACTGCCTTTATCAGCATCCTTTTTGTAAGTTTAATCGGAATGATCTTCGTGATCGTATATTCAGTTTCAGTAAGCTACAAAGTTACTTTAGTTTATTTCTCAGCCATTCCGATCATCAGTTTTGTGAGCTGGTTTTTAAGTCGCAAAATTAAAACCATACAACGCTCTATTGTTGGCGAAACTACTGCTTTGGCAGGTTCTACAACCGAATCATTAAGAAATATCGAACTGGTTAAGAGTTTAGGTTTGGCCGACCAGGAAATTGATCGATTAAATAAAACTACTTATAAAATCCTAGGCTTAGAGCTTAAAAAAGTGAAGTATGTACGCAGCATGAGTTTTGTTCAGGGTACTACAGTTAACCTGGTCCGCAGTACAATGGTGCTGGTTTTGCTTTTGCTTATTTTCGACAATACCATTTCGGCCGGACAGTATTTTTCTTTTCTTTTTTACTCGTTCTTCCTTTTCGGACCACTACAGGAGCTGGGCAATGTAATTTTAACCTGGCGTGAGGCAGAAGTTTCGTTAGGTAATTTCAAAAAGATTTTAAGTACACCTATTGATAAAAAACCAGAGAATCCAACTTCGATCGCAAAAATTAAAGATTTAACCTTTAGCAATGTTGGTTTTAAGCACTTAACGGCTAATAGAAATGCATTAGAAAATATTTCCTTCAAAACCTATAACGGACAAACTATCGCTTTTGTTGGTCCATCGGGTTCTGGGAAAAGTACACTGGTGAAACTATTGGTAGGTTTATATCCGGCAAAAGATGGTGAGATTTTATACAACGGTATTCCAAGTAACGATATCGATCTTGATGCTTTACGCGAGAAAATCGGTTTCGTAACACAAGATACCCAGTTATTCTCGGGTACGATAAGAGAAAACCTCTTATTTGTTAACCCTAACGCCACCGATGAAGAGTGTTATAAGGTATTAAACCAGGCTGCTTGCCAAACACTTTTAGCCCGTGCCGATAAGGGTTTAGATTCGTTAATTGGCGAAGGTGGTGTTAAGGTTTCGGGAGGAGAGAAACAACGCTTATCGATTGCGAGGGCACTACTCCGTCAGCCAGATATTTTGGTTTTTGATGAAGCTACATCATCATTAGATTCGATTACAGAAGAAGAAATTACCAAAACCATCCGTTCGGTTTCTGATTTAACCGATCACATTACCATTTTGATTGCCCACCGTTTATCGACCATAAAACATGCTGATAAAATTTATGTGTTAGAAAAAGGCCATATTATTGAGCAGGGAAGACATGAAGAACTAATTGCACAAAATGGTTTATATCAAGCCATGTGGCGCCAACAAATTGGTGAAAGAGTTGTTGAAGTTTAAGTAATTAAAATTTATTTAAATGTTATTAGCAGAAATTAACAGCAATCAGGTGGCACTTTTCGTGATTATACCTGCCGTTTTATGGTTGGTTTTAATCTTGATAGCCCTTTACCACATTTCCAGAAACAGCTCCATGGCCTTCAGTGTAAAAGTATTGTGGTTCATCATTATCTTGCTTGCTCCATTTTTGGGTTCGATTATTTACCTGATGTGGGGTAAGAATAAAAAGTTTTGATTTCAATATGGTCCGTGTCCGCATGGACCATGTTTGTTTTTAATCAAGAAGAAACAAAGACACCACAAAAATTAAGCACATGAAAGGAATGCGATGGGTTCGCATGACGGATAGCAGTGGAAATCCTTTTTTAATTTTTCTTCAAAGATTGTAACGGATAGCCTGACCCTTTCCCGATTCATCGGGATTAGGGGCATGCCCTAATTATTGCAATAAAAATAGCTGAAAAATAAATTCTGCATGATGATCCCGGTTGATTAAATTTGAGAACTGTCAACTTTCAGGCAAACTCACTATTAAAGTTGAGAGCTTTTTAGCAACTAAGCAACTTTAGTAGTCTGTTCATTAATATCCTGCAAACTCAACTTGGTTAAAGATCGTGTTTTAAACCAGGTAATACCTGCTATAGCTATCGTCATACTTCCTCCAAACACAACTGCAGGGACTAGCTTCATCAGCTTAGCAGTTAAACCCGACTCGAATTCGCCAATCTCATTTGATGAACCAATAAACATACTGTTTACCGCCGAAACCCGTCCTCGCATTTCATCGGGGGTAAGCAATTGCATAATTGTTTGTCTGATGATTACACTTACGCTATCAAATGACCCTTCCAGGAACAAAAAGAATAATGTTAAATAGAAATTTTTAGATAAACCATAGCAAATAATGCTGAGGCCAAATCCAGTTACTGCGATTAATAGGTTACGCCAAGGTTTTCCCATTGGCGAAAAGCGGGTCATGGCCAGCATGGTAATTACAGCGCCCGAAGATGCTGCACCGCGCATCATACCTAATCCAAATGAGCCTAAATGAAAAACATCTTTGGCAAACATGGGCAACAAGGCTACTGCCCCACCAAAAAAGACAGAAAACAGATCTAGGCTCATTGCCCATACCATCATCTTTGTTTTAAAAACAAACTGGATTCCTTCTTTTAAACTATGAAATATATTCTGAGTAGGCACATATGTGGCTGGATGCTTTTTGAAAGTAAATATACAGATCAATGATATGGTAACAAGCCCTACAATTACACTATATGCTGCTGTTATTCCCCATAACCAATTTACCAGCCCCCCAACTAATGGGCCAATAATGGTGGCCAGTTGCCAGCTGCTACTGTTCCAGGTACTCGAATTTGGGTACAACTCTTTCGGTACAATTTTGGCCATTAAAGAAAATGTTGCCGGGCCAAAAAATCCTCTGGCTAAGCCGATGCAGAAAACCAATCCGTACATGATGAGTACAATGAGGTCTTCCTGGAGGTGAAGATATTTACTGGTAATGATCAGCATTAAAACCGAAGCCAGCCAAACACCTGAAAATATCTTGATTAACAACCCACGTTTTTCACTTTTATCGGCAATGTAGCCGCCATACAGTGCAATCCCAATAGCCGGAATGGCTTCGCATAATCCAACTAAACCGAGTTTTAATGGATCGTGTGTTAAATCGTAAATATGATAACCGATAACAACAGCCTGCATTTGATAAGCAAGCGTAAAAAAGAACCGCATACCCAGGAATGATCTAAATTCTTTATATCGCAAGGCTGCGAATGGATCTGGTTTTGCAATAATGGTGTTGGGGTCTGAATCTGCCACAGGAAAAAAAATATATGCAAAACTAAGCTTTGAAAATTAAATACAGGAATATACAAAGACCCAAGATTGCTTGTTTTTCTATTGAAAAGTAAAAATTTGAGATCAGAAATCTCAAATTCTATTACATAAAAAACCCGATGAATATGATTGTACATATCCATCGGGTTATTAAGCTTAATTTTTAGTATCCTGGGTTTTGCTCGAGCAAATTATTCTTATTTACTTCATCGCGGCTAAATGGCCTGAAATAAAGTTTATTGTCCCAACTTCTGTTTTCTTGCGAATTTTCCTCTACCGGACTATAGGTATAATCGTAAATCGTATTATCGTAGTGGTAAGGGCCCGACATAGTTTTACCAGGCTTAAACTTACCGGTAACCTTTATGTAGGTGGTTTTACGGCCTAGCGTTTCGCTAGCAATTAACCATCGGCGAGTATCGTGATAACGTTGTTCTTCGTAAGCCATCTCGATACGGCGCTCGTGGCGGTAAACCTCTCTAAGGCCAGCCTGATCTGTTGCTGTAACCGCCGGCATACCTGCCCTGAAACGGATTTTGTTTAACCACTCTGTCGCTTTACTTAATTCACCAAGTTCAATACTGGCCTCAATGAAATTAAATACGGCTTCGGTGTACCTAAAGAAAGGCCAAGGTACATTCTGCGACATCGAAGCATCCACTATAGTTGGATCTGGATCGATAAATTTATGGTAATAATAACCTGTCCAACTGCCGTTCCAGTTTTCAATAGAACTAGCTCTCGTATCTAATCCTCTAAAATCGAATTTGTTGCCTTTATCATCTAACAAATCGTAGATACCGGTTTGGATCTGGTTAGCAGGATCTACGTTGCCCGAAGCTTTATCGCGTGGTTTCCAACCTGCACCATCGTATAAAACGGTAGCATAAAAACGGGGATCTCTATCCTGATAAGGGCTCGCTTTTTGTGCAGCATTTGACCAGCTAAATTTACTGCCGTCTTTCATTTCATAATCATCAACCAACAAACCGATAGGCGTGTTACCCGCCCAGTTATGGTAACCATTCGGACCATTCTGCTGTGCATGTTTAATATTGTTCTGGATGATAAAATAACGGGCAAAAATGAGTTCAGATGCCGCAGTAGCATCTATACCCGGTGCCTTACTTGCTCCGCCCATGGCAATACTTTTATAATTTAACTGACCATCTGTAGCCGGCGCCGTAAGATTTAATTTATAACCTGTACCCAGTTTCATTACGGCGTCTGCAGCTGTTTGAGCCAATTTATAACGAGCGACACGATCTTCACTTGCATAACTTAAAAAGTCTAATGTTTGAGCTGGAATGATCGTATTCTTTTCGGCGAATTTTGCGATGAGTTTTGTCCTGATATGCAAATCGCTTGCAGCATAAATCAACACCCTTGATTTAAGTGCCAAAGCAGCGGTAGCGGTGGTACGCCCCTTTTCCATCGTTTTACCAGTTAACAGTTTATTTGCCTCATCGCAATCTTTTATAATGAAGTTTACACATTCTTCATAAGTATTACGCTTTACACTATAGTTATCGTTGAGCACGTAAGTCTTTGTGATAATAGGCACTCCTCCATAAAAGCGCAATAACTGCTGATAAAAATAAGCCCTTAAAAAATAAGCTTCGCCTAATAACTGATCTTTTAACGATTGGCTGCTCAAGCCATTGTCGCCACTGGTTATTTTTTCGATCGTAATATTACAGGCCCTGATGCGGTTGTACATTTGTTTATACGCCCAGGTATCATCTACCCAGCCTAATGTAGATGGATTGATGGTAGCACTATTAACCAGATCGATACCCCGGGTAGGGTGCGTAAATAGGGCTTCATCTGAAACTGAAGCCAGCATTTGTTCTGAGAAGCCCCCATTGCCTAATCCATTATAGATATCATTAACAAAGGCTTGTGCAGTTGCCGGATCTTTCCATACCGATTCTGCTGGCACCTGACTAGGCGATTCTACATTTAAAAAATCTTTTTTACAGGATGCTGCAAAAATGGCTGTGAAAATTAATATATAGAGCTTTATATTTTTATTTATTGCTTTCATATTCTTGATTGTAACGGTTATACTTGATTACATTTTAAAAAGCGGCTTTAATGCCAAAGTTGATTACCCTGGCCTGTGGATAATATTGGCCGCTCGAATTGGTTGATTCCGGGTCCCAGATCTTGATTTTATCCAGTGTAAACAGGTTCAATCCGTTTGCATAAACCCTTACACTATTCAGTCCCACTTTTTCTACCAGGGTATTTGGTAATGTATAGCCCAACTCTACGTTTTTAAGTCTGATATAATTATTACTCCGCAACCAATAGGTATTATTTAGCGCATTGTTGCTATCGGTATAATAGGTAGCTCCACGGTTAGATAAACGCGGATTTACCGAGCTTGGATTATCAATGCTCCAACGGTTTAGGTACGACCACTCCAGAAAATTACCAATATCGCCTGATTCTGTTATACCTACAATTTGCATACCCCCGGTTGCACCCTGAACAAGTACTGATAAATCGAACCCTTTATATTGCAGGTTTAAGTTAAAACCTCCTGTAAAGGTAGGCGTGCCGTTTTTATCCAGACGGACCTTATCATCTGCATTGATTTTGCCATCATCATTTCTGTCCTTAAATTTCATGTCGCCTGGACGAAGGTTACTGGTTAATGCACTATATTTTAGTTTATTGGCATCAGCTTCTGCTTTATCTTTAAAAACACCATCATACTCGTAAACCAACCATGCGTTGGTTACACGTCCGGTTGAACGCTGCCATTCAGGAGCACCAGGGGTTTCATCCCAAAAAATAATTTTATTTTTCGCATAACCGCCATTTACACTCACACCATAATTTAATTCGCCAATCTTGTCGTTATAACTCAATTTAAACTCGAAACCTTTATTGTTTACTTTCCCTAAGTTAACTGGCGGTAAACGATCGGTAATACCTGAGCTTTCAGGTACCGAACTCCCTCTGCTAATCAGAATGTTTGTACGTTTATTATAGAAATAATCAAATTCAAGTGATAGTTTATTATTTAGAAATGATGCGTCCAAACCTACGTTGGTATTATTGGCCACTTCCCATCCAAAGTTGAAATTGGGCACTTTGCCTTCTGTTAGTGTTTTAGTAACAAGATCATTAAAGGTATACGTTCCAAAATTCATTAAGCTGAGGTACTGATATTCTTGCAACACATCTCCAAAATATGCCTCTGCACCCATCTGGCCATACGAGGCCCTCAGTTTTAAATTGTTTACGAACTTAACATTTTCCTTGAAAAAGGGCTCTTCAGATAAACGCCACCCTACAGATACACCAGGGAAAAAGCCAAAACGTCTATCAGTTGGGAAGATATAAGAACCATCCACCCGCCACAAGAATTCGGCTAGGTATTTTTCTTTATAGTTGTACCCTGCTCTTCCAAAATAACTCAAACGCGCCCGCTTAAATAAGTTGTTCGGGTCGCCCGGATTATTACCTAGCGATTGTTCGCGTTCATCGCCAGCCAGTAATTCCTGAACAGATCTTGAAATAAAATATCTTCTGAAAGCCGTAAAACCATCATTATCAACCGTTTCACGGGTTACACCAGCCATTAAGCCAATGGTATGATCATTGATTTTTTTATCATAATTAATCATTCCCGTTAAGTTGATGGCCAGCTGCCCACCGGCAGTTTCCCTAAGGCGAGGATCGGTATATTGCGAACGTACGGTACCCGTTAATACAGGCGTTACCCCATCGGATTCAAAAGTTTTCTTGTCCCAATCATATAGCGTCCATGGTAATTGCCAGTTTTTCTGTCTGCCTGAATATTTATCTACCGCAGCAGTTCCTGTTACTTTTAAGCCATCTACTCCCGGGATTTTAATTTCAACCTTACCTGTAGTCTGGAAATAATCTCTAACATCCTTATTGTAACCGGTTAAATCTGTTGTAGATACAACTGGGTTATAACCGTATTCGATATCCCTTCCAGGTTTTCCATTTGGCCATATCGCAATCTCATTCGGGCGCCCCCTCATCAAAAACCTGAATATATCGCCTGCACTAACTGTAGGAAAGTTACGGTCTTCTTCTCTGGCCGATACCCCTAAAGTTGTTGTAATGTATTTACTCAGCTTTGCTTCGAGGTTAAATCGCATATCGTACTGTTTATACCCTGTGGCAGAATTTTTATAATATCCATCCTGATCAAGGTAGCCTAACGAAACAAGGTACTTCACATTTTCACTCCCTCCATTGATCTGAACATTATGCCTTTGCTGTGGAGACCAGTTTCGGAAAGTAGTTTTAAACCAGTCGGTATTAGGGTATCTTAACGGATCTGATCCATCGCCAAACTTCCTGATATCATCAGCTTTATAAGCGGCATTAATTGTTTTTCCGGTGGTAGAAGTATAGGACCCGGTAGATTTAAAACTGTTCCATGCCGCCGACCATTCATTTGGATTAATATCGGAACCAAAGATATTCAGCTCATTCAAAATTTCAGCGTACTGCACCGAATTGGCCATTTTAGGTATCCGCGTAGGCTGTTGTAAACCATAACTAAAATCGTAAGAAAACTGAGGCTTGCCTGATTTACCTAATTTGGTGGTGATTAAAATTACGCCGTTGGCAGCCTGCGAACCATAAATGGCAGCAGAAGCATCCTTTAAAACCGATACACTTTCGATATCGTTTGGATTTAACCTTTCAATACCACCTGCACGATTAGGAATACCATCAATTACTATCAGTGCATTATTGTTTCCAAGCGAGTTTGTACCACGGATTCTGATAGTAGAGCCATCGTAGCCTGGTTCTCCACTGCTTTGTAATGCCGTTACGCCTGGTAAACGCCCCGCTAAAGAGTTGGTTAAGTTTACAGATGAAGATTTAGCCAGTTCGGTACCTTTAACCGAAGCAACAGCACCAGATACAACCGCTTTCTTTTGTGTTCCATAACCTACTACAACTACTTCCGAAAGATTTTGGTTATTCTCTACTAACTGGACATTAATGTTGGTTTGGTTCTTTACCTGAACTTCCTGATCTACGTAGCCAACATATGTAAACACCAGCGTTGCATCTTCAGGCACCTTGATACTAAAATTTCCGGAACCATCGGTAACCGTAGTTGCTGTGCCCCCTTTCAACTTCACACTTACACCTGGAATTGGGCCTTTGGCATCTGTAACTTTCCCCTTCACGATAATATCCTGGAGGGATAGTTTGTAAAAATCAAAAGGTTCCTTTTCATGTAATGATGCTTTGGCAGACATGCCGGCAAGTGGAGAAAAAACGAGACAACCACCGCAAACAAGAAACATGCTACTTCTGGCAAAAGTCCTCAATAGATTTTTTTTCATAGTTTTCAATTTATTTTGGTTAGATATTTATTGTAATACAATTTAATACTCATGAGTAATCATGAACTGTCAATATTTGCATTATTAAAACTTGATCTATTGAGTCAATTTCTACATCAGCGCACTAAGGAAACTAGTAGCTTCTTCTCTATTGGTCAATAAATTGCTGTTAACCATTATGAATCCCCTTATCTGATAAATAAACTAATTGAGGTTAATAAAAATTACTGAATAGGATGTAATCTTATTTAGACTTGTCGACTAAACAGTTCATACTTGGTTACACGCAAGATAGGGATATTAAGGTTTAAAAAAAGGGGGTAAAATAATAATTATAAGGGGTTGACTCGTAAAAAAACGATTACAAAACTACACAAAGTAGAACAAATAATACATTGTTAAATATTATTGCAAAATTAGAAAAATTTGATGGATTGGTGAGCTAACTTATCTTATCGAAAGAAATGCCTCTCTCTAATTTTTGCAGATAAGCTTTTAAGGTTGCGTTTTCGGGTTTTAACAATTGTGGATCGTTCTCAAAAAGTTCAATTACGGTATTACGTGCTTCAGACAAAATAACCTGATCTTTGGCCAGGTCGGCTAGTTTCAAATCCAATACACCACTTTGCTGTGTTCCGGTAATATCGCCAGGACCGCGAAGCTGTAGATCGATCTCAGAGATTTCGAAGCCGTTGTTTGTCCTTACCATTGTTTCTAAACGAATTTTGCCTTCCCTACTCAATTTATTCCCACTCATTAATATGCAGAAAGACTGCTCTGCGCCACGACCTACCCTGCCACGCAACTGGTGTAGTTGCGAAAGTCCAAAACGTTCGGCATTTTCAATTACCATTACCGAAGCGTTAGGTACGTTTACGCCCACCTCTATTACAGTAGTAGCTACCATAATTTGGCTTTTGCCATCAATAAACTGTTGCATTTCGAACTGTTTATCAGCATTTGGCATTTTTCCATGTACAATACTCATTTGATAGTCGGGCCTAGGAAACTGATAGCTCAGCTGCTCAATTCCAGCTTCGAGGTGCAAAAGATCTAATTTTTCGCTTTCTTTAATTAAGGGATAAACAATATAAACCTGCCTGCCTTTGGCGATTTCCTGCTTCATAAAACCGAACATCCTAAGGCGTTGGCCTTCAAAAAGGTGTTTGGTTTCTATAGGTTTTCTGCCCGCAGGTAGTTCATCAATAATCGAAACATCAAGATCGCCATATAAGGTCATGGCCAAAGTACGCGGAATTGGCGTAGCGGTCATCACAAGGATATGTGGTGGAATAATATTTTTCTGCCAAAGCTTAGCACGTTGCTCTACGCCAAAACGGTGTTGTTCATCAATCACAACCAATCCTAAATTCTTAAACCGAACCTTATCTTCAATCAAGGCATGCGTTCCAATCAGAATGTCGATTTCTCCGTTCTCCAATTGCTCATGCAAAATGTTGCGCTCCTTCTTTTTGGTATTTCCAGTAAGAATGGCAACGCGCACCAAATCGTCGGTTACAAGCGCCGTAATAGATGCATAGTGCTGGCGGGCCAAAATTTCCGTTGGAGCCATCATACAAGCTTGATAGCCGTTATCATTTGCTAAAAGCATACTCATCAGCGCTACCGCAGTTTTACCGCTCCCTACGTCGCCTTGAACAAGCCGGTTCATTTGCACGCCACGTTGTGTATCGATTCTGATTTCCTTAACTACCCTTTTTTGGGCATTGGTTAATTCAAAGGGCAAAAATTCGTTATAAAATCGGTTCACTTTTTCGCCAACCTTTTCAAAAGTTACCCCTTTAAATTTTAACTGGCGTAAATGTTTATTATGTAGAAGCTGTAACTGGATGAAGAATAGTTCTTCAAATTTAAGACGTCTTTCAGCGGCACTTAAATCTTTCTGATTTTTAGGAAAGTGAATATTCAGCAAGGCCAATCTTTTATCTGGCAGCTGATACTTATCAATGATGTATTGTGGTAAATTTTCCGGAACCTGAGGAATAATCTGATCTAACAAACCTGCGATTAAACGCTGTAAACCCTTTGAATCGAGATTAAATTTTTTAAGCTTTTCAGTGGAGTTATATACCGGCTGCAAGGTTAAATTCCCTCGCCCAACCTGTTTACGCTGATAAAGTTCCATTTCTGGATGTGAAATACTGAATGTTCCGTTAAAGATACTTGGTTTCCCAAAGGCCACATAAGCGGTACCGACAGTAATATTATCGTCAACCCATTTTAGGCTCTGGAACCAGACCAATTCCATGATTCCGGTTTCATCTTTAAAAACAGCAATAATACGTTTCGCTCTTTTATCGCCTATTACTTTTTTGCTGATTACACGCCCGATAATCTGGATATACTGCGTATCGGGATTGATCTGGTTAATCTTGAAATATTTCGTACGGTCGATATACCTGAAAGGATAGTGGGCAAGCATATCCTGATAAGTGAACAGGCCGAGATCCTTTTTCAAAACATCTGCACGGCTAGGCCCAACGCCTTTCAAAAATTCAACAGGTGTATCTAATACCGAATTAAACAAAATATTTTACTGTTTCTTGTAAACAACACTCTTTAGCAATTGTGCATTAAAAATAACGATCGATAGCAGCAAAAGCAAATAAGCAAAAAGTTGGTGCAGATCTATTTTCTCCTTAAAGTAGAAAAATGCAACGGTAAAAGCAACTATCGGGTTAAGATAAATCAAAATACCCAGGGCTGATGAAGGCATACCTAATAGCGCATACGAATTTAAAAAGAGCGGAATAATGGTAAATACGATAGCAATCAAAAATATATGTAACCAAAAGAAGGTTTCAGTGGGAAAAGGTGCTGCGTCAAAAGAATACAAAGGCAGCATCATTAATCCTGATAAAATTAACTGAACGCCTAAAAAATTAAATTTATCTACATCTGTAATCACTTTGAGCACAATAACATATATGGCATAAAAAGAGGCGATGATAATAGCCCACATAACTTCATGTAAAGAGCCTGTTGCCAATAGGATAATGCTTATAAATGCAATGATCAGGGCAATAACTTTAGCCTTCGTTAACTGCTCTTTTAAAATGATAAATCCGCAGAGCGCAGTTAACAAAGGGCACACCATATAGGCAAAGGCTGCGGCCTTTAAACTCACACTATTTACAGCATAAATGTAGGTAAACCAGTTTCCTGTAATCAGAAATGATGATATTATGGTAAGCAGTAGTAGTCTGGTTTTCTTGCGGGTGCTTAATGATTTTAAGAAATTCAAATCATTTTTTAATGCTTCTCTTCTGAATAAAAGAATGGTAGCCCAAACTACGATTATGGAAACAAATATCCTGTAGTATAAAATTTCGTGAGGTGGAAAACCTTTTATGTTACGCAAAGGTATAGACATTGTTCCCCATATGATGTAAGGAACAATGCCAGATATAAAATATTTGCTTTTGCTTTCTCTCAAAATTAGCCTACAATGGCAATTACAGAGATTTCTACATTAACATTTTTAGGTAACACCGAAACTTGAACGGTTTCGCGAGCTGGAAAATCAGCAGTAAAGTATTGTCCATAAACTTCGTTTACCTGAGCAAAAGTGCCCATATCACTTAAGAAAATAGTAGACTTTACTACATTATCGAAGGTTAAACCTGCTTCAAGCAAAACGGCTTTAAGGTTACGCATTACCTGGTGTGTTTCTTCTTCAATATTACTAATATTTAATTCTCCGCTTTCGGGATTAATGGCCACCTGGCCTGATACGAATAAAAAGTTCCCAGCTTGTACAGCTTGGCTATATGGTCCAATTGGAGCTGGAGCATTGGTTGTTTTAATGATTTTTTTCATACAATTTGGGGTTATTTAGCAAGCCACTGAATAAGCTTGTAGATGATACCTGCCAGAAAAATTAAGATGGCCAATGCATTGATAAAATGCATAATTCTAAGGTTGATGTTATTTGGCCTGTTGGGATCCTTTTTTCTAAAGAAGTACATAATACAAACTTAGCTAAAAAGCTTAATACAGAAAATTAAAAGGCATAAAAAAAGTCCCGATTTTCATCGGGACTTTTTTAAATCTTATATTGAAATACTAGTTTCTAGCAGTTTCAACACGACGGTTTTGGATACGACCTTCTTCAGTATCGTTAGAAGCAATTGGATTAGCTTCGCCATTACCTTTAGTAGCAACTTGACTAGCGTTAACGCCAGAGTTTACTAAGTAAGTTTTAACAGAGTTAGCTCTGTCTTTAGATAATTTCAAGTTATATGCAGCAGTACCTTCGCTTGAAGCGTAACCGTTTACAGTTACTTTACCACCGTTTTCACGTAACACTGAAGATAATTTATCTAAAGTAGGGTAAGACTCAGTTTTTAAAACTGAAGAGTTGAAATCGAAACCGATTTTTTCGAAACCTGTTACAGTGCTTGGAGCAGTAGTAGGAGCCTCAACTTTTGGAAGAGGACAACCTGAACCATCAACAGCAGTACCAGCAGGAGTTCCTGGGCATTTATCGAATTGATCAGCAACACCGTCACCATCAGTATCTTTTTTCAAATCTTCAACAGATTTCTCAACAGCAGAAACACGATTTTTCAATGCTTCAACTTCTTGACGTAAAGTTGGATCTTTTAACTCATCGTACATAGTAGCTAATGGGTTAGTCCACTCTAAAGTTGGTTTAGCAGAAGAACCTAAAGAGAATTCTAAACCAGCATAACCGTAAGAGAATTTATCTTTAGTTTGACCTTTTGCATAAGTTCCGTCTAAGTTATCAGCATCAACAAAGTTCATCGTGTAACCTAAGTTAAAGTTAACACGCTCAGAAACTTTGAATTTAACACCAGCACCAACTGGAATGTAGAAACCTTTTACGTAATCTTTAGCATCATGTCTGTCATCAGCAGGACCTACAGCTTTACCTTTCCAGTCAATAACAGTTCCATTACCTAAAGTAACTTTTGGAGCATAAGCCATGTAACCAGCACCGGCAGTTAAGAAGAAACCTACTGAGTTCTCACGACGTAAGAAATCGATAGAACCTACGTTAACAACACCACGTAAATCTACAGCATATTGTAATTCAGTTTCGAAATCTTTAACAGCTGGATTAGTGATGCCCTCGTTATTACCTGAAAGTTTACCACGAGTTCCGTTTAATTCTAAACCGAATGAGTGACCTAATTGTTTACGGATGTTTAAACCGTAACCTAAGTTAGCATCCCATTTGTTGAAATCGTTTGAACCACCGATAGCCACAACTGGCATTAAAACACCACCATGTACACCGATAGACCAAGTTCTGTACTGTCCTCTACCGCCAAATACCTTGACAGCAGAAGTGGTTGCAGGTGCATCCTGAGCGACAGCAAGAGAAGCAACTCCTGTTAATGCCACTAAAGAAAGCGCAACACTTTTCTTTAAAGTAGAATAATTCATAATCTTTTTCTTTTTTAAGGGTTAAACAATTTAATTGATTAATTTTTTAGTAATCGCAAAATTAAACAAAATTTTAAATTTTCAAACTTTTATACAAACTCCGTTCCAAACTTCACAGTAATTAATCATTTTATTACATTTGGCCATTACCCTTATAAAAATACCATTTTCATGAAATATCCTACCATTAATCAGTCATTATTTATTCTAAACAGAAATAACTTCACTAAACGCCTAAAAAACAACTCTTTAGCCATATTCAATTCAAGTGATGAATTTCCTAGAAGTGGCGATCAGAACTTCGTTTTTAAGCAAAATCCTGATTTATTTTATTTATCTGGAATTGATCAAGAACAAACAATTTTGTTATTATTTCCTGATTGTCCTAATCCATTGTACAGAGAAGTCCTGTTTTTAAGACAGACTAATGATTATATTAAAGTTTGGGAGGGATATAAGTATACTAAGGAGCAAGCTAAAGCGGCCTCGGGGATTCAAGCTGTATACTGGTTAGAGGATTTTGATAACATTTTGCATAGCATTGTGAACTATGCTGATCATATTTATTTAAATACAAATGAAAATGACAGGTATGCCCATGAAGTTCCTTATCGTGATATCCGATTTATTGAGAAAATGAGAGCAAAATATCCATTGCATCATTATGAACGCTCTGCACCAATTATGCGAAATTTGCGTGCAGTTAAATCTGATGTTGAAATCGAATTAACAAAAAAGGCGTCGGCAATAACCCGCGATGCTTTTATCAGGGTATTAAAATTTACCAAGCCCGGTGTTAAAGAATATGAGATTGAAGCGGAGATTATACACGAATTTATCCGTCAAGGTGGAACCGGCCATGCCTATACGCCTATCATTGCTTCCGGCCATAATGCAAACATTCTACACTACAACGATAATAATCAAGTATGTAAAGATGGAGATGTAATACTTTTCGATTTTGGTGCAGAATATGCCAATTATAATGCCGATATGAGCCGCTCCATCCCTGTTAATGGCCGGTTTACAAAAAGACAAAAGGATGTATATAATGCAGTACTCCACGTAATGAAAGAATCAATTAAATTAATTGGCGAAGGAACCATATGGAATACCTACCACGAACAGGTTGGTGAAATTATGACTGAACAACTGATTAATCTTGGGCTCATTTCTACAGTAGACGTAAAAAACCAAACCGCAGCGTGGCCAGCCTATAAAAAATATTTTATGCATGGCAATTCGCATCACCTGGGTATAGATGTACATGACTTTGCAGGAAGATATACGCCATTTGCTAACGGAAACATTCTTACGGTTGAACCAGGTATCTATATTCCGGAAGAAGGCTTAGGCATCCGTTTAGAAAACAATATCCTCATCACTGCAAAAGGAAATGTAGATTTAATGGCCGATATACCACTAGAAGCGGAAGAAATTGAAGAGATTATGAATAGCTAGTTCAGTTTACAGTTTTCAGTGGGCGGTTCCCAATTAACCGTTTCAAACGATTAACCATTACGAATAAACTCGTCTGCAAAACGATAAATATTAAAATCATCTTGTTTTAAGGCTGTCTGAATTTTTTCTAGCAGCCTTTTTTTATCTATACCCCTCATTTTCTCATGTTGAATGAGTCTCCAGGCTTTCTCTGCAAATAGAAAAGCTTTTCGGTTATGATCAGAAGCAGACGGCTTGATTATCCAGGCACATAGCTCATCAATACCTGTATTTTTATCGGCCACTGTTTTTAATATCGGGATAGTCTTCGGGCCTTGATGAACAATTTTCTTTAAATTATTGGCAAAAACATCTGCACCTTCCCTATCTGCCTTGTTGATAACAAAACAATCAGCAATCTCCATCAAACCAGATTTGATATTCTGAATCTCATCCCCAGATTCGGGGACCAAAACAACAACAGTTTTGTCAGCCAGTCCCGCAATTTCTACTTCCGATTGCCCAACACCAACGGTTTCCACAATAATCAGATCAAAATTAGCTGCTTTTAAAATATCAACCATCTCAATGGTTTTTGCCGAAATACCGCCCAAAGCACCTCGCGTTGCTAACGATCTGATAAAAACGTTTGGATTATTAAACTGACCAGCCATGCGGATTCGATCGCCCAATAACGAACCGAAATTAAAAGGAGAAGTTGGATCAATAGCCAATATGGCGATGCGCTTCCCTTTAGAAGTAAAGTAATTGGTTATGGCATTTACCAAAGTACTTTTACCTGCTCCAGGTGGTCCGGTAATACCTAAAACTGGCACATTAACCCCACTATCTAAATCTCTTAAAATCGAATCGGCTGGTCTAATATCATTTTCAACAAGTGTTAATGTTCTTGCCAAAACCTTATAATTGCCCGCCTTTACTTCGCTTAAAATGGATAGATGCGTATTCATCAATAAAACTATCTTTGTACAAATTAACAAAAATTATTAGCTACAAAGCGCCCCCATAATGAAAGTTACCGGTTTTACCTTTTTAAGAAATGCAATTGTAAACGATTATCCGGCAAAAGAAGCGATACTTTCTGTGCTTCCATTATGCAACGATTTTATTGTCGCGTTGGGGAACTCTACAGATGAAACTTCTGAAATGGTTAAAAGCATCGATCCTAAAATCAGAACAATTGATACCGTTTGGGATGACAACATAAGGGAAGGGGGGCGTGTTTTTGCCGACGAAACCAACAAAGCCCTGGCTCAAATACCATCGGATACCGATTGGATGATCTACATTCAAGGTGATGAAGCCATCCATGAAGATTATCTTCCGCTGATTAAAAAAGAAATGGAGCAGGAGCTTAACAATCCGAATGTGGAGGCCCTCTTGCTAAAGTATAAACATTTTTACGCTTCGTACGATTATATCGCTGAATCGAGGCGCTGGTACAGAAGAGAAGTTAGAATTATCAAAAACCTGCCGGGCGTACACTCCTACCGCGATGCGCAAGGCTTTAGGATTAATGATAGAAAACTCAGGGTTAAATTAATTGATGCATACATTTATCATTACGGCTGGGTAAAACCACCCAAAGGCTTGCAAGGCAAGGTTCGAAATTTTAACCAATTTTATCAAACAGAAGAGTGGATTGAAGAAAACTACCCCATACAGGAAACCTACGATATGCACAATGCCGATCGTTTGATTCATTTTAAAGGTAGCCACCCAAAAGTTATGCAGACAAGAATTGCAGCCGCAAACTGGAAATTTGAAAAAGATTTAACCAAGGAAACGCCAAAAATGAATTTCCGAAGGAGCGTTTTGCAAAAAATTGAAGATTTAACCGGATTACGCTTGTTTGAATACCGAAATTATAAAATTGTAAAATAAGCCTCAATTTAAATCTGCCTATATTTGCACCATTAAATTACATATTAATGAAAAAGCCCAATGTCTTAGTAACCTTCGATTCGATGAAAGATGCCAATTGTGGTTATTTTTCCTTCGGAAAAGGATTGGGTGATGCATTGATCCAAGAAAACAAAGGGAAATTTAAGCTCAAATTTTATCTTTTTAAACACACTCAATATCTTTTTAATGGTTTGGTTGATATCATTTATCTATCCAGGCTAGATCGGCTATTCTTTAAGGGAAAAAATGACTTTGATGTTGTTCATCTCTCTGATCAAACCTGCAGATTAAGACCAAGCAGGGTAAATGCAAAAAAAATAATGACTGTTCACGACATGAACAAGGTGCATTTAAAATTTAGCAAACCGCACAGAATCCAGGTTTATTTAAAAAAACTTGGCAGACTGGTATCGCAATGTGATAAAATTGTATGCATATCGCAGTTTGTTGCGAATGATGTTGTTAACTACTTCCCTGAGGCAAAAGAAAAAGTTAGTGTTATTTATAATGGTGCAGATAAGTTGATTGCAGATGAAAAACACAACCCGAGCTTTGTTCCACCAAAGCCTTTCTTATTTACTATAGGATTATTATCGGTACAGAAAGGATTTCATCTGCTGCCTGCTTTGTTAAAAGGGAATGACTTTCATCTCGTTATTTCGGGCAAAGAAACCCCGCATAAACAAAGGATTTTAGAAGAAGCTGAAAAATATGATTGTTTAAACAGGGTACACATCACGGGCCCAATCTCTGATGAAGATAAAACATGGTATTACAAAAATTGTGATGCTTTTTTGTTCCCATCTGTTGCCGAAGGCTTCGGCTTGCCTATTATTGAAGCAATGCATTTTGGAAAACCTGTTTTTCTATCAAAATTCACTTCACTCCCCGAAGTTGGTGGCGATGTTGCCTATTACTTTGATAATTTCGAACCTGAACACATGCAAGATGTATTTAGAGATGGAATGGTAGATTTTGCTCAAAATAACCGCTCCAAAGAAGCAATTGCCCAGGCAGAAAAATTTTCGTGGGAAATAGCAGCCAAGCAGTATTTGAATTTATATCAGGAATGCTTGAATAATAGAGAAAAATAGCGTTTCTTCTTTGTTACTTTTTATATCACTTCAGAATAACAAACTCATCAGTCCAATGCATATCAATTTGCCTTCATTGATGTATCATTTCGTTATACAGCGCGCTCCTTTTAAAATTAGATAATTGTAATTTTAATTGGGTAAAGCTCCGAGTCCTTATTCATATATCTGAAAAACCGTACATTTGCCCGAACTTTATTTTAATTTTTTACGGCTGGGTACTCCCTAAGTTCCGTTATATACCATACTTAATGAAAACTTATTTTCGTTTATTATCATTTGCCAAGCCTATTGAAAAGTTTGCCATACCTTACGTTATTGCAACCTTACTTTCTATTCTATTCGGAACCTTTAACTTGGCTTTGTTATCGCCGCTGTTCGAGACACTTTTAAACGCAAACAAACAAGCTTGCCAAACGCCAAGCTTAACAGATAAAGCAGCCTCCTCATTTAGCTTATTGGGTAAATTAAGGGATTTTGTTAACTATTCAATAAAGGTTAACACTATAGAAAGTACGCTGATGTACATCTGTATTATCATTGTTATCTCTGTATTGCTTTCCAATTTATTCAGGTATTTTTCTCAACGTTACATGGAGGATTTGAGAGTCCATACGTTGCTAAATTTTAGAAAGCGGGTATTTAACAACGTGATGAATCTTCATGTAGGATATTTTAACAATGAGAGAAAAGGCGATATTATTTCTAAAGTAGCCTCTGATGTACAGGTGGTTCAATTTACGGTTACCAATACATTACAGGTTGTTTTTAAAGAACCCGTAACACTAATTGTATATATTATTCTTTTATTTAATATTTCAGCAAAGCTTACCTTATTCTCTTTACTGGTAATCCCAATTTCTGCATTTATTATCAGTAAAATTGTAAAAAGGTTAAAGCAGCAGGCAAAAGAATCGCATGAATCTTTTGCGAAGATGATTGGCTTTTTAGATGAGGCATTAAGTGGGATTAAAATCATAAAGGCCTTTAATGCAACGGAACGAATTAAAAACAAATTTAACCAGGAAAATATATACTATTCCAACTTAACACGCAAAATGGTTAGACGCCAACAACTCGGCTCACCAGTTTCTGAATTTTTAGGTGTTTTAATGATTTCTATTATCGTTTGGTATGGTGGATCATTAATATTACATAATGATAAAAATGCCTTAACCGCATCAGATTTTATTGCCTACATCGCAATTTTTTCTCAGGTAATGCGTCCTGCAAAAGCATTAACAGATTCATTTAGTGGGATACACTCTGGAATTGCAGCAGGAGAACGGGTTTTAGAACTAATCGACACTAAACCGTTATTGGTTAACCAGGCAGGTGCTAAAGTGCTTGATGGTTTTAACAGTGCAATTACTGTTCAAAATATATCATTTAATTATGGAGAAAAACAAATCCTAAACTCGATAACCTTCGATATTGAAAAAGGAAGAACGATAGCCTTGGTTGGCCCTTCAGGAGGAGGTAAAAGTACATTAATGGACCTCCTACCACGTTTTCATGATCCAAAATCGGGAGCAATCAAAATCGACGGCCATGATTACAGAGATCTTACCGTAGAAAGTATCCGTTCGCAAATGGGGATTGTTAACCAGGAATCTTTTCTATTTAACGACAGCATTTTTAATAACATCGCCTTTGCTAAACCTGATGCTACAGCGGAAGAAGTAATTGCAGCAGCGAAAATTGCCAATGCGCACGATTTTATCCTCAATACGGAAAATGGCTATCAAACTAATGTCGGCGATAGGGGTAATAAATTATCTGGTGGACAGAAACAACGGGTTTGTATTGCCCGGGCGGTTTTAGCCAACCCCCCAATTATGCTTTTAGATGAAGCCACATCAGCACTGGATACAGAATCTGAAAAATTGGTACAGGAAGCTTTAAATAATTTAATGAAAAACCGTACTTCAATCGTTATAGCACATCGTTTAAGCACCATACAACACGCTGATAAAATTGTGGTGATTGATAAAGGCGAAGTTGTAGAAAGTGGGAACCACAACGAATTAATGAATAAAAATGGTTTATATAGACGTTTAATTGACATGCAGGCCTTTAACGACTAAACATTTAGATGAAGAAAGTATTATTTTTTATGCCCGATAACCCGCTAAAAAAAAATGCAGGGAATAGAACCAGGGCTTTAAGCATGTTGGGCTACTTTAAATCAAGAAATTTTGAAATTGATTTTGTAAGTGAATATTATACCGGACGCTGGAACGAAACAGACATTAAAGCATTTGAACAAGCTAACCTTGCTGATAATACTTACGTAATTAAAAAAAAACCTACAAAAAAAAACATCTTATATTACCTGCTTTTTTATAAGCTGCCAAATTTTTTCTATTCAAATAAGGCCTGGTTTTTTCCGCTTCAATTCCCGGAGTTGGTTACCTTAAGGTTTAAGCGAGCTTTCAAGAAAATCTTAAAAAAAAACGACTACGATTATATCTTTATTAACTATGCCAGCTGGGCTACTTTGGTAGAGCACAATCCTTTAACAAAAAAAGCAGTAACGGTAATCGACACACATGATTTTATAACAGCCCAACTTCAAAGAAAGGTTAATATCGGGCAGTCTTTTAAAGAAGAAATCAGAAGGATTTCCTTATTTGATATTGCTTTGGCTATTTCTGTAGAAGAGCAGTATATTTTTAGCCAGTTTTGTAAAAACAAGGTTGTTTTAGCACCAATGATGCTTGATAAACCCAAAAGCATTGGCACTATTGAAGAAAAATCATTTGATTTGATATATGTTGCAAGTGATAACATACACAATCAAAAATCTGCCGATTGGTTTTTTAATGAGGTATACCCATTGTTACCTGCCAATGTGCAAATATGTGTTATTGGGCAGATCAATGAGCATCTTTCTATCAAAGCACCCAATATTACCTCAGTAAACTTTGTTGAAGATCTATCAACCTATTACCTTAATGCTAAAGTTGCATTATGCCCCATGCTAACGGGTACCGGCACTAAGATAAAAGTAGTTGAAGCGCTATCTTACGGCATGCCGGTGGTTTGTAATACAAGAGGTATAGATGGATTGATTGACAAAAACAACAATGGTTGTTTGGTGAGTGACGATGCTGTTGAATTTAAGAATAACATTATGAAACTGCTAACAGATGCATCTGTGTATCAAAAACAGGCCAAAAATGCATTGGCTACTTTTAACATCAGTTACGAGAAGGAAATTTGCTATAAAAATCTTGACAAACTATTTCAGAAATGACCTTATTTTTTACTGTAGTCACTACCAATTATCTGCCTTTCGCCGTATCATTATTAGATTCAGCTAAACATTTTCATCCGGAATTTGAATTTTACATCTGCCTTGCAGATTACTTAACCAATGAAGAAATTGCATCAAATGATCTGATGCAGAAATATCCAATTATCCAGCTTCATGAGCTAGGGATTGAGGAATTTGACTTCATTACTCAAAATTACAATCCAATGCAGTTAGCAAACTGCTCAAAAGTATTGTTTGCGAAACATTTCCTTGATCAGAAACACATTGATCAGGTTATTTTTTGCGATTCGGATACTTACTTTTTTGGGAAACTACCATCAAGTACAACTAATGAAGGAGAGATTGTTCTCAGTCCACATTTTACGCATCCACCAAGTGTTGATATGAAGCGCCAGGAACTGGAAGTACTAAATGCTGGATTATATAATGGTGGTTTTTTTAAATTGAGAAAATCTCATGAAACCGACCATTATATTACCTGGTTAAGAGAACGATCTGTTAAAGAGTGTATATACGATTTTAAAAGAGGGTTTTATGGGGAACAATTGTGGTTAAACCTCGTTCCTTTGTATTTTAAAAATGTGTTTGTAGAAAACAATATAGGAATAAATGTTGCCTATTGGAATCTGCACGAGCGAAATATCTCATGGCATGATGGAAGATTTTTCGTTAATGATGATGTACCGCTTTGTTTCTTTCATTATAGCGGCTGGGATTATAACAATCCATCAGAAATTTCTAAATGGAGCCTGTTTACGGCAGATATGCGCCCAGATTTAAAGCATTTATTGGAAAAGTACTATACTGCATTGAAAAACAACGGTTACGAACTTTATATTAATAGACAAAACCATTATACGAGCAATAACAAATCACAAAAAAAATCTTTTTTTAGCACCTTAAAAAATAAGTATTTTAAACGCTAAGTGATTTAATTAGACAGTCTTTTAACCATATTTTTAATTCATTTCATCCAAAATATCCTCTAAAATTGCAACTTGCTTTTTTACTTCGTAGCCTAGTGCCTGTTTCTTAATCTCTTCTTTATTGAAGGCTAAAAGATTATTTTCAATCTCCTTCATTGCATTAGCTAAATCCTCAATTCTCCAAGAATTAACAACCTTACCCGTATGTGGCTGTACAAATTCACTAATCCCTCCCGAGTTAAATCCTACAATCGGTTTCCCTAAGGTAGCGGCCTCCAGCATTACCAATGGGAACGAATCTTCTCTTGATAGCAGCAAGAAGGCATCGGCTGAGTTAAGATAATTATAATATTCCTCCCTTTGAACACCTAAAAATTTAACCCTATCGGGGAAGTTAGCTTGTAAAGCCGTCTCTGTATAATAATATAAGCCGGTATGTTCATCTCCTCCAATCCAAATAAACTTAAAATTTTGGGGGACCACTTTAAGCAAAGCAACTAAAAAATCAATCCCTTTTATTAAAGATGTTTTCCCTGAAATCGCCCACACAAAATCATTGTTACTAAAACCAGTAGCAGCCTTTACCTCTGTAGCTAATTTTGTGTAAGTTATTTTATCAGTATCAACAAAACCATATAACAGTTTCACGTCCGTTCTCCCCATATCTCTTATCTTATTACAAACAGCTTCAGAACAGCCAATAAGAATTGATGAATAGTTGATAATTCTTTTTAAATCATTATAGGTAATGAAATTATAGGCAATTGTTAGTTCGTGCACATGGGTTATAATTTTAACCCCTAATTTTTGTGCTATTTCATAAACCTCAGGAATTATAATGGTATTAACATACCAAAAATCAATATGATTCTTTTTATGAATTTGTTTTAACTGATATTCCAGTGGATTAATCTTAAAAGCTTTTAAAGCTGCTCTAAATGCCTTTCGAAATAAATTTTTACTCTTTTTGTATGGTAAAAAGTATTTAATATCTGTGGGCAAAACATCAATTAACTCTCCCCTTTCTTTACAGAATATTAAAGGGGTAAACTTATTTTTATTCAGATGATTTAAGGAATACCACAAAAGCATTTCTGAACCTCCTCTACCTAAATTTTGTGTTATAAATAATATTCTTTTCATCAAAAAATAATCAATTGAATAAAAATAAATCAACTAATTTGTATAGTTCTACTCAAGACGCAAAATAAAGAATAAATAACTTAAAAATTTTATTTCGTCTTATTTAGATTATTTTATTTCGCTTTCGTGGTATCTTCGCAACTTAATAAATTCATCTTACGGAGTAAAAAATGGCAATTTTATTCAAAAACAACTAATACTTATTAATGAAAATTGTAAAATTATTGGGTGGTTTAGGTAATCAAATGTTTCAATATGCTTTCTACAGATCGTTACAAAATAGTGATCTAAAAGTTTATGCAGATCTATCTGATTTTGAAGAATATCCTCTACATAATGGTTACGAACTGGAAAGGATTTTTAATTTAAACGTTAAAACTCCTAGCGAATTTATTCTGAATCTGTTCAGGCCCAATCAATCAAAATGGATCTTTAGAAAACTGAAAAGAATTTTAAACTTAAAAAACACATACAGGGCAGAGGAAAATGAATTTATGTTCGATGCATCATTTTTAAACAATGCCAATAATTATTATTTTGGGTATTGGCAAAATGAAGGTTATTTCCTGAATATAGCAGACAAAATAAGAGATGATTTCAAATTTCCAGAAATTAAGGGAGTAGAAAATCAAACCGTAATGCAACAGATCATAAATAATGAAAGTGTAGCAATCCATGTAAGAAGAGGAGATTATTTAAAAGATCCTTTACTAGGTAACATTTGCAATTTAGATTATTATGAGCAGGCAATATTAAGCATAAATTCAAAAATTAAAAATGTCCAATTCTTTGTCTTTTCGGATGATATAACCTGGTGCAAACAAAATCTAAAATTAGAAAATGTCACCTATATCGATTGGAACAAAAAAAACAATAGCTATATCGATATGCAGTTAATGAGCAACTGCAAACATAATATTATTGCAAATAGCAGTTTTAGTTGGTGGGGGGCATGGTTAAATAACAATACCGGCAAAATGGTTATTGCGCCAAAAAAATGGACAAACAACCGCTCTGTTGATGATACTGACATTTGCCCAAAAAATTGGATTAAGCTATGAAAAACCCTAAAATAACGGCTTTTATGGCTGCGTACAATGCTTCAGACTACATAGCAGAATCGATATCAAGCGTTTTAAACCAAACATTTAAAGATTTCGAATTTATTATTATTGATGATGGATCAACAGATGATACGGCTTTGGTTGTTAAAAAATTTAGCGATAGCCGGATCCACTTTATTCAAAATGACGGTAATAAAGGGATACCTTTTACAAGAAACAGGTTACTAGATTTAGCCCTAGGTGAATACATTGCCGTTTTAGATAGTGATGATATTGCCTATCCTGACAGGTTTCAGTTACAGTTGAACTTTTTTTCCTCACATCCCGAAGCTGCATTATGCGGAGGACATGGCAAAATCATTAATAAAAATGGAATTGAGACTGATAAAAAAATAATTGTACCAACCGATGATTTGGTAAATATGCGCATGTTATTTAGCAATCCTTTCATAAATTCCAGTGCGATGTTTAAAACTCAAGTCTTTAGAGAATTTAATGGCTATAGAAATTTTGCATTAGCTGAAGATTTTGACCTTTTTATAAGGATTTCCGAAAAATATAAAGTAGCAAATATTGACGCCTTTTTGGTTAAATATAGAATACATGGCGAAAATATAACCATAAAAAGATCGAAAGATCAAGAAAAGCATGAATTGGACATTCTTAAAAACATGCAGGAAAACCTAGGTATTTCGTTTAACACAAATACCTTAAACCTACATAAAGAGTTATTTATGAATAATTTAAGTGACACTCACTTCCCCGGATATTTTGACCTATTGGTAGCGATGAAAACTGCAAATATGAAATCTAAAAGATTCGATGTAGCTAAAATGAACCAATTTTTATTTAATAAATGGTATGAAATACTACTATCAAAAAGATCAAACATTAACGCATTAAACTGGTATTTTAAAAAAGAATTATACCGTTCGGAATATTCTACTTTCAAACAGTTGCGGAAAATGTTTAAAAGTAGTTTTAGGGGATTGATCAATTAATTCCCTACCATCCACTTCATTTTTGTTTTACCAATGGCTTTTGTTAGGAAAAAACTCACCCCATAGGTAACTAAAAACCTAAACAACAGTATTGCCGTATTTAACCATACGCTAAATTCCAGAAAGTTTAACTTTAATGGCTGAAAAATTAAGGGAAGCCCTCTGCCAATAATGACCACATGGATCAGGTAGATACCGAATGTGGTTTCCCGAGGTCTTAAATTTCGCTGGAGCCAGTTTAAACTACCTACTTTTAACAATAATACAAACATTATTAAAGAGTATATAATATTACTAAAACGTAAGGTATTGTATGCGTCTTCTATACCAATGCTATTAAGATATGTAGATTCTCCAACGGCAATACAAAAGGTAACAACTGCTAAAAGTATTATTTTAAACCACGAAGTAGCCTTAATAATCGCCATTACCTTATCGTAGTACTCATTAAAATAAACACCCAGCCATAAATAAAACACAAATCCAAAAATTGCGGTAGTATGGGTTGTCGCAATCCAGCCTTGATAAATGTTTACACTATAAAACAGCGAAAATAACGCCAAAACTAAACCGAACCAAAGGTTATATAAATATTTTTTAAATAGTAATAAAATGGTAATACAGATAAGAAAGTTAAGGATAAACCAATAAGGACTAATGAGTACTAGATGAACAAAGGTTTCGTAAAAATATAGAAAAAAATTAGATCCTATCAATCCCATTACACTTCCTCTCGCATGCGCAATAAAACGGTCTAATACACTTAACATAATTAATATGCATATCCAAAATAACCATGGTCCGATGGTTTTCTTAAATCTGTTTCTTAAATATTGGAAAGGTGTATATTCATCAAACTTATGGTTAATTAAAAACCCACCGATTAGAAAAAAAGCAATTGTACTGAACTTAAAAGATTGTAGAATACAACTTTCAAAAATGTTTTGGAACTGACTGGTATAGTGATTTGGAGGAACAACTCCACAATGCTCAATAACGATCCCGATCATTGATATACACCTGATGGTATCAACAAATGAAAAGTTTTTTGCTTTAGGTATTATTAAATTGGTCGGTTCAGTATCCATTAAATATCATTTTAATACAATTTGCGAATATCTACAAAAAATGACCTTAAATAAAAAATCAAGCAACCTTTAACATACATGTATAAAGAATATTACCTATACGGAATATATTTATAAGAGTTATTTTACACTGCTATAAGTTTATATAATTTAATATTAAGTACGGCTGAAAGATTTCATTAAATATTACATTATCTTCGCTATGCTAATAATTAGGATTCCTTATGATTAAAAAAATAAGAAAAGCATTTTTTAAAGACAATTCCAGTATACTAAGATTCAAAGCAGAATTTAAGCAGTTGCTTGCTGAAGAAAAGCATACAAAAAAGCGTTTTTCTTTGGATGAGGAAAATCATTATCCATGTTTATTTGATAACACAGAGAAAACGGGCTTTGATAGGCATTATGTTTATCATCCTGCCTGGGCAACCAGAATCATCATAAACAATAAACCTTCCAAGCATATAGATATCTCTTCTACGCTTCATTTCTGTTCTATGCTCTCGGCAATTTTACCTGTTGAGTTTTACGATTACCGGCCGGCAAAACTTGAGTTATCAAATTTGAAATCATTGCCTGGGGATTTAATGAATTTGCCCTTCGAATCAAATTCAATTGAATCATTATCCTGTATGCACACTGTAGAACATGTGGGCTTAGGAAGGTATGGAGACCCACTAGATTATGATGGTGATATTAAAGCGATAAATGAATTAAAACGCGTTTTAGCTCCTAAAGGTACACTGCTGTTCGTAGTGCCGTTGGGTGCTAAGGATACAATCTGTTTCAATGCACACCGGATCTATTCAAAAGAACAGGTGCTTAACTTATTTTCTGATTTAGAATTAAAAGAATTCACATTAATTCCCGAAAATGAAGAAGATGGAGGATTGGTTAAAGATCCGGATCAGGAACTATTAAATAAACAATTTTACGGTTGCGGTTGTTTTTGGTTTGTTAAGGAATAAAATTAGCTATAAAAAAGGGCTCAAAAATTAATTTGGACCCTTTTTAGCATATTATCCGATATTTTTAAGATAATTTTTCGGATAAATACAAAAAAAGTGGCCCTTTTGAGGCCACTCTAATCTTTGTAATATACTGTAAAATTACAGTTTTCTAGCTATTTCTACTTGTTCGTAAGCTTCTACGATATCGCCAACTTCGATGTTGTTAAAGTTCTGAATGTTTAAACCACACTCGTAACCTTTACTAACTTCTTTCACATCATCTTTAAAGCGTTTTAACGATGCCAGTTCACCTGTGTACACTACAACACCATCTCTAACGATACGGATCTTGCTGTTGCGGGTAATCTTACCATCCAATACCATACAACCTGCAATGGTACCCACTTTAGTGATTTTGAATGTTTCGCGGATCTCAACGTTAGCCACAATTTTCTCTTCAAATTCTGGATCCAACATACCTTCCATTGCCGATTTAATCTCATTGATCGCATCGTAAATGATAGAATATAAACGGATATCAATCTGCTCCGCTTCTGCAAGTTTACGTGCACCTGTTGATGGACGAACCTGGAAACCGATGATAATGGCATCAGAAGCCGAAGCTAACAATACATCAGACTCTGAAATCTGACCAACCCCCTTACTGATGATATTGATCTGAATCTGCTCAGTTGATAATTTCAACAATGAATCGGCTAAAGCTTCGATCGAACCATCCACATCACCTTTAACAATGATGTTAAGCTCTTTAAAGTTACCGATAGCTAAACGACGACCGATCTCATCCAATGTAATGTGTTTCTGTGTACGTAATCCCTGCTCGCGTTGTAACTGCATCCTTTTGTTTGCAATATCGCGTGCTTCGGTTTCACTTTCTAAAGCATTAAATCGATCACCTGCTGTAGGTGCACCTTGCATACCCAACACCTGTACTGGTTGTGATGGACCTGCTGATTCTACTTTAGCACCACGCTCATTGGTTAATGCTTTTACACGTCCGCTGTAACTACCTGCTAAGATTGGATCTCCAACTCTTAATGTACCTGCCTGAACCAATACCGTAGTTACAATACCACGTCCTTTATCTAAAGCCGACTCAATTACAGTACCTGTAGCTCTCTTGTTCGGATTTGCTTTCAGTTCTAATAATTCAGCTTCTAATAATACTTTATCTAAAAGTAAATCAACATTTAAACCGCTTTTGCTTGAGATTTCCTGCGATTGATATTTACCACCCCAATCTTCAACCAAGATATTCATTACTGATAATTGCTCGCGTACTTTATCTGCATTTGCACCTGGTTTATCTACTTTAGTGAAAGCAAACACCAATGGTACGCCTGCTGCCTGCGCGTGATTAATCGCCTCTTTTGTTTGAGGCATCACTGCATCATCCGCAGCAATAACAATAATGGCAATATCTGCCGCCTTAGCACCACGTGCACGCATCGCTGTAAAGGCCTCGTGACCTGGTGTATCCAGGAAAGTTACTTTTTTACCAGAAGGAGTAGTTACCATGTAAGCACCAATGTGCTGGGTTATACCACCCGCCTCACCAGCTACCACATTCGCTTTACGGATATAATCCAGCAATGAGGTTTTACCATGATCTACGTGTCCCATAATCGTAACAACCGGAGCTCTTTCGATTAAATCTTCTTCGTTATCTTCTTCCTCAATTACATTATCTTCTTCTTCATCTGGTTTAACGAATTGGATTTCGTAACCAAACTCATCGGCAACAATGGTTAAGGTCTCAGCATCTAAACGTTGATTAATGGAAACGAACATACCAAGGCTCATACAAGTACCAATAATTTTGGTAACCGGTACATCCATCATGCTCGCTAACTCGTTAGCCGTAACAAATTCTGTTACTTTTAATATTTTCGATTGCGATTCAAGCTCGTTTGCGGCCTCTTCTGCATTTGATGCTACATCATCACGTTTCTGACGACGTAATTTAGCACGCTGCGCAAATTTACCCGATTTACCCGCACCACTTAAACGAGCAAGTGTTGCTTTGATCTGATCTTGAATTTCTTTCTCAGTAGGTTCTTCTTTAGGTCCGCTTGGTGTAGCATTCCTATTTTGGAAACCTGGTCTGTTATTGTTGTTATTCCTGTTTCCTTGATAAGGAGTTCCGCCTTGTCCGGCTGGTCTGTTACCTTGGTATGGTGTACCACCAGCTGGTCTGTTACCTTGATAAGGTTGACGAGGCTGTCCTGGCGCGCCGCCCTGGCCCTGCCCTTGACCTGCAGGATTATTCTGTCCTTGCTGACCTTGACCACCATGTTGGCCTGGTTGACCAGGAGCTCCGGGTGTTTTTTTGCGTTTACGCTTACGTTTAGCGGCTTCACTATCGCTAGATGATGCTACTGGACCGTTTCTTCTATCTGGAGTTGTTGGTAAAACAATTTTACCAATAATATTCGGACCAGTTAATTTAACGGTACGTGCTTTAATAACCTCAGGCTCGTTATTTACCGGTTTTTCTTCAGCTGGTTTTTCTTCCACTTTAGGTTGTTCAACTGGTTTTACTGGCTCTACTGCTTTAACCACTGGTGTTTCTGCAGCTGGTGCAGGTGCAACAGGAGTTTCTTCCTTTTTAACCTCAACCGGTTTTTCTTCCACTTTAGGTTGTTCAACTGGCTTTACAGGTTCTGGTGCTTTAACCACTGGCGGTTCTACAACAGGCGCTGGTGCAGCAGGTGTTTCTTCTTTCTTAGCCGGGCGTGTTTTTGAGTTAAGATCATTTAAATCGATCTTTCCTACAATTTTAACTCCTGGTAGTCCGGTTTCTTCAACTTTACCTTCTGCCTTAGTTTCTTTTACTGGCTCTACTGCTGCCGCAGGTGCTGGTGTTGGCGTTTCTACCTTAGGTGTTTCTACAACCTTTGGTTTCTCTACCGGAGGGGTAAATGATTGAGCATTTTTAATTAAAATCTCTTCATTTTTCTCAAAATCGGTATTTTTCTTCGGCGCTTCTACTGGCTTTTCAGTCTCAGGCTCGTCACGACGTATTTTACCAATCACTATTTGTTTGGCTTCTTCTCTTACGATCTTATCTCCCTGATACTCTTTTAATAAGGCATTATACATGTCTCCCGTAAGTTTAAACATAGGGCTCTTCTCGGCAGAGAATCCCTTTTTGTTTAAAAACTCAACGGCCGTACCCATGCCTATATTAAGTTCTTTAATAGCTTTAATTAAAATGATTGGTTTGTCGTCTGACATTTAGCTCCTGTTATTGTTTTTTATTTAATACAAAAGTAGTGTTTATTTGGCAATTACACCACTTATTCAAATTCTGACTTCAAAATTTGAACCACTTCTTTAATGGTTTCCTCTTCAAGGTCGGTGCGTTTTACCAAATCTTCCACTGTAAGTGCTAATACACTTTTAGCAGTATCGCAACCGATAGCCTTTAATTCATCAATGATCCAGCTATCAATCTCATCTGAGAATTCTTCTAAATCAACATCCTCATCGCTTTCTTCTCCAGCTTCACGGTATACATCAATTTCGTAACCGGTTAATTTACCAGCCAGTTTAATATTGTGTCCGCCACGTCCAATTGCCAATGAAACCTGATCTGGTTTTAAGTAAACCGATGCATGTTTGGTTTCATCATCTAATTTAATGGAAGTGATTTTTGCCGGGCTCAAAGCACGGGTAATGTATAATGAAATATTATTAGTGAAGTTAATCACATCAATATTTTCGTTTTTCAACTCGCGAACGATACCGTGAATACGTGATCCCTTCATACCTACACATGCTCCTACTGGATCGATACGGTCATCGTACGATTCAACGGCAACTTTAGCGCGTTCCCCTGGTTCACGAACAATTTTCTTAACGGTAATTAAACCATCGAAAATTTCTGGAACTTCCTGTTCGAACAGGCGCTGCAAAAATTCTGGTGCTGTTCTCGAAATGATAATTTTCGGGTTAGCATTGATCATTTCTACTTTAGAGATTACCGCTCTCACAGAATCGCCTTTTTTGAAATAATCAGCAGGAATCTGCTCTGTTTTAGGCATTAAAAGTTCGTTACCTTCATCATCTAAAACCAAAGTTTCTTTCTTCCAAACCTGATAAACCTCACCAGTTACAATTTCGCCTACCCTGTCTTTATATTTTTTGAAGATTTCATCTTTCTCCAATTCCAATACTTTAGATACCAAAGTCTGGCGGGCAGCTAAAATTGCCCTACGGCCAAAACTTTCTAAGGTAATCTGTTCTACATAATCATCGCCAACTTCTAAAGTGTTATCCAATTTAGAAACTTCAGCAAGTTCGATCTCTAAATCATCATCCTCAGAAAAACCATCCTCCATTACTTTCCTCGTTCTCCAGATCTCCAAATCTCCGTTATCCGGATTCACGATCACATCACAGTTTTCATCTGTTCCGTATTTTTTACGCAACATGCTACGAAAAACTTCTTCCAGCACACTGATCACCGTTGGGCGATCTATATTTTTGAAATCTTTAAACTCTTGAAAAGAGTCGATCAAATTAATTGTTGTAGTACTCATTTTTACTTAAATGAAATTAACACACTTGTTTCTAATATATCATTAAACGGAACATCTGTTTGAATTGCTACCGCCTTTTTCCCTTTTTCTTTAACCGATTCTTCAATCAGCAGATTATTTTCTGTAACTGCCAGCAGTTTTCCTTCTTTTTTCAACCCTTCTTTTAGCTTAATGCTTACCGTGCGGCCAATATTTTTATTGTACTGACGGATTAATTTCAAAGGCTCACCAACTCCGGGCGAAGAAACTTCTAAATTATAAGCCTGCTCTATCACGTTTTCTTCTTCGAGATGAAAACCAACATGCCTACTAATGGCTACACAATCCTGTATGCTAATACCTTCGTCACCATCAACATGGATAATTAGTTTGTTGTTTGGCAACATTTTCACCTCCACCAGAAACAGCTCTGGCCGATCTGCTATTTTTTCCTCAACGAGGGCTGCAACTCTCTTTTCTACCTGCATATTTTAACCTGATTTCATAGAAAAAGGGGACACTGTCCCCTTCTCTTTTCTTCGATTACGATGCAAATGTAGTAATTTTTTAGAAAAAATCAAACACCTGTACTAATTATTATGCTGATTATTACCGTTTAAGTGTTTGTTGCTGCGCTTTTAAATTCTGCTTACCATCCCCCCTAATCAGATCGCCAACGGTTGCAAATTTTATTCCGATGTAACTCTCAACCAGATATTCTTTACCCTTAAGAAAAGGCTGATCGGGATTAAATACGACTGAATCGCCTAGTACCTTAACCTTGCCAGGCACTTCCAGTTCATCCTGTATACTGTCTAAATCGCCCGGTTTTATCAAAACAGAAACCAAATTAAGTGTGTCTGCATTAGCCCTATAGGCATTTTTAACCTGTAAGAGGTTCGCCTCATCAATATTTTTAATTATTATTGATGAACTATCTCTCGAAAACTTAATTATTGGTCTGTTGTTTGTATTTGAACATGAAAGTGCAAATAGGACAACAGCAATTGCGGCCAGGTATTTAAAAAAGCATTTAAACATTTACAAAAATAAACAATTATGAGATTTATTATCGAAATCCTTTTAACAGGACTGGCGTTTTTTATAGGCGCAAAGCTAGTACCAGGGGTAGCTATTGATGGCTTCGGGAATGCCATTATCGCCTCAGTGCTGATTGCACTTGCAAACGCAACGATTGGATTCATCCTAAGGCTGTTAACTTTTCCAATCAATTTCTTAACGCTTGGACTGGTATCATTTATCATTACCGTTTTGATGATCTTATTGGTTGATAATATGATGACCTCTTTTAACACTTCGGGCTTTATTGCAGCTGCGTTTTTGGCAATTGTAGTAGCTTTGATTAAAGCGGTATTTAGTGCTGTAGTTGGGGAGAAGGAATAGTCCGAAGTCGTGAGTCTGTAGTCATGAGTCGGATTGGACTAAGGACTACAGACTTTTGGCTAAACGACTAACGAATAACTTCTCTCGATATCACCATTTTCTGGATCTCAGAAGTTCCTTCGTAAATCTGGGTAATTTTAGCATCGCGCATTAAACGCTCTACATGGTATTCTTTTACAAAACCATAACCGCCATGCACCTGTACAGCTTCAATAGTTACATCCATAGCTACTTTTGAAGCAAACAGTTTGGCCATAGAACCGGCCTGAGTGTAAGGCAAGCCCTGATCTTTTAACCATGCTGCCTTATAAACCAATAATCTGGCAGCTTCAATCTGCGTAGCCATATCAGCCAGTTTAAAAGCAATAGCCTGATGTTCAGAAATTGGTTTCCCGAATGACTTACGTTCTTTAGCATACTGTGTAGCTAACTCGAAAGCACCTTGCGCAATACCCAAAGCCTGGGCGGCAATACCGATCCTTCCCCCTTCTAATGTTTTCATGGCAAACTTAAAACCAAAACCATCTTCACCAATCCTATTTTCTTTCGGCACTTTAACATCATTAAACATCAATGAATGTGTATCAGAACCACGGATGCCCAATTTATTTTCTTTTGGCCCAATGGTAAAACCCTCCATCCCCTTCTCTACAATAAAAGCGTTTATACCTTTGTGCTTTAATTCAGGATGAGTTTGTGCAATCACCAGGTAAGTTGATGCAGTACCACCATTGGTAATCCAGTTTTTTGTACCATTCAGTAAATAATAATCGCCTTTATCCTCTGCAGTTGTACGTTGTGAGGTAGCATCAGAACCGGCTTCGGGCTCCGACAAACAAAAAGCACCGATTTTTTCTCCCGCAGCCAATGGTTTTAAATATTTTTCTTTTTGGGCTTCACTACCATAGGCCTCTAATCCATAACAAACCAATGAGTTGTTTACCGAAACCACTACAGAGGCAGAAGCATCGATTTTAGAAAGCTCTTCCATTACCAAAACATAAGAAATGGCATCGAGTCCGCTTCCGTTATATTTTTCGCTCACCATCATCCCCAAGAAACCAAGTTCTCCAAGTTTTTTTACCTGCTCTGCCGGAAATTTCTGATGTTCGTCTCTTTCAATTACCCCAGGCTTTAATTCTTGCTGCGCAAAATCGCGGGCAGCCTGCTGGATCATTAATTGCTCTTCACTTAATTCAAAATGCATAACATTTATGTATAAAAGGTTAGTAAATCAAATGTAGCATTTCTGATCGAAATTACTATGGCTGCATAGTAATTTATTTTATCTCACAGTACTTTTATAATTTATTAAACAATTCTAAAAATATTATCATATTTAAAATGAAAGTTTTAGCTAGAATAGGCTTTGTGTTAATGTAAGATTATTATTTTTGTTAAATGAACCTAGGGCAACAAATATTATTTTTCTTTAGTGCCTTGGGTGCATTTAATGGCTTTATCATTAGTGCGTATTTATTATTCTTCAAAAAACCAAAATCCACTTCTTCTTTTTTTCTTGGACTTTTGCTTGTTTCTCTCTGTTTAAAGATCAGCAAGTCGCTTCTTTTTTATTTCTATCCGGCCTTACCTGGCATTTATATTCAAATTGGCATTTTAGGAAGTTCATTGGTTGGTCCATCTCTTTTTTATTTTATTCAATCGGCTTTGGGGCAAGGTTCAAAGCATAAAACTACACAGAAAGGAACATATCTCTTTTGGGTTTTTGCAATTGTAATTGCCAGTATCATTGCGCCATACGACAGTAAGCCTGATGTATGGGAAAATTATATTGGAAGAATAATTTCAATACAATTTACCGTTTATACTGTATTATCTGCCTGGTTGCTCAGAAATGTTTTCGGCAAAATTTTCAGCAAAGGAGGCAAGATTTCTACAAGAGAGACACTATTGCTATCTGTATTTATTGGGAATATAATAGTTCCTGTGGCATTTAAGCTATCTATCTTCTCATTTTTTAATGGCCCTTGCATAAGTGGGGCTTTATTTTTCTCAGCCGTTCTTTACTTAAACACCTTCTTGTTTATTAGCAGAAGAAAAAACAGCAATCTTTTTTCGGGCAGCCAGGATTTGGTTCGCTATGCCAACAAGAAGATAACCGAAGAACAGGCCGTGGCACTAACTGACAGACTGCAGAAGATTATTTTGGAAGAGGAGCTGTATAAGAACTCCGATCTTAAATTAAATGATTTAGCCAAAAAAATTAACATTTCGGGTCACCAGCTTTCGCAACTGCTCAACGATAATTTAGGCAAAAGCTTTGCCGCTTATATCAACGAATTTAGAATAAATGAAGCCTGCGAACTGATTGTTAACGACAGGGGCATTAAGCTCGAAGCCATTGGATATGAAGTGGGCTTTAACTCCAAATCTACTTTTTACACCGCTTTTAAAAAACACAAACAAACAACCCCGATGCATTATAAGGAACAATTATTAGTTGTTTCATCAAACTAAATTTGGTCTCGTTTTATAATTCCGAACGCCTAAATCTGAGATTCAAAACCCCTTATCCATCCTTCTCTTCTAGTTTTGGAGCATTCCGCAAAATCCAAACACACGAAGATGAAACCAACATTGCTATCCTGCCTATTCTTACTTATATCTCTATTTCTAAATGCCCAAACGATTAGAGGAAAACTCATTGATCGCAGAACCAAACAAGCTATACCTTTAGCCAATTTGGCCTTGGCTGATAAAAACCATCCAGCAGTGATCAAACATACCAATAGCGATACCACTGGTTTCTTCGAATTTCGAGGCCTGCCAAACGGAAAATACATTTTATCGGTTGCTTTAGTTGGTTATCAAAAAACACAAAAAGAGCTCTTGATAAATGAGAACAACCTGAAAACAATTGATGTGGGCCACATTTTAATGGAGGAAGACACTAACCTACTCCAAGAAGTAACCATAACAGGGGGAATACCAAATTTTAGCACAAAAAATGGTCAGATTAAAATCGGTATTGCCAATAATCTGTTTTTCAAGTCTGCTTCTAATTTGTTAGACGTGTTTAAGAAACTACCTGGCTTGCAGGTTAACGAGGATGGAACAATCTTAATGGCAAGCAGGACAACTCCAACCTTATTTGTTGATGGCAAGCCGGCAAACATGAACAATGATGAAATCATTTCCTACCTCAGCAGCTTGTCGCCAGATATGGTCGAATCGATTGAAATGATTAACCAGCCTTCATCAAAATATGATGGAGAATATCAGGGGATTATCGATGTAAAACTGAAGCGAAATCAGTCGTTAGGTTTAAGAGGCACCTATAATGCCCGTTTTCAGCGAAACAATTACAGTTTATTGGATAATAATCTATCCCTGGTGCTTAAAACAAAGCGGTTCGTGTACGACTTAAGGTTAGGCAATACCAGCGGGGGCACTTTTTATAAGTATTATTCCCTGCAATATTTAGCCAATACAAACGCCATGACTACCGATACCAGAACCATTACCTCCAACCAAAACTTTAGTGTGCAGGCAAGGGTAACTTATGAGGTAAAAAAAGGGCAAAACCTAGAAGCTTTTGTGCGCACCTACCAAATGGATAGAAATGCGGTGTCTGGCAATCAATTGCTTACCCAAACCGCTAGTTTAGATCAGACCACTGCGCTTGTTAAAAGCGACAATAATGCCTTTCCTAAGCAACATAATTATTCAGGCGGAATCAATTACGATGCGCAATTTAAGAATAGCGAACTTCACGTAATTACCTCTTTGGCCCAAATTGACAATCGGCAAACCGAAGATATTCAGAATCGTAACATACTTAACAATCAATTGTTAAATTACTGGAAAACAGGCTCCAGAAATAATATAATGATTCATACCGCACAAGCAGACTATAGCCAAAAAATAGGTAAAGGAAAATTAGAATTCGGTGGAAAATTTGCATATACAACCACTGAGAACGACCTCCGCTATGATACATTAGCCAACGATGTTTTTAACTTAGACCCTAACCGGAGTAACCAGTTCCGCTACCAGGAGTATATTGGCGCAGGCTACCTTTCTTATATTGGTCAATCGAGTAAGCTTAGTTACAGTTTAAGTTTAAGAGCAGAACATACGCACACCATATCCAATTCGATTACTACTGGCAGTATTACAGAAAAAAAGTACATAAAATGGCTCCCAAGTTTTAACATTACTTATGCCATTAACGAAAGCGAACAGCTCAGTTTCAGTTATACCAGGCGATTAACAAGGCCAACCTTCGCTATGTTAAACCCTTTTCGTTTTTACTATAGTCCAAGGCATTATTGGATAGGCAATCCTTACCTTCAGCCATCTACGACTAGTCTTTTCGCGCTGTCTTATAGTAGAAAAAGCTTTAATATTTCGCTAAATGCTGGAAAGGAAACAGATCCAATGGGCCGTTATCCCGAATATAATCCAGTAACCAATGAACTGATTTTTCTGGGTAGAAACCTACCCTACAGAAAATTTGCGAATCTACAGGTAAGCGTCCCAATAACAATGAACAAATGGTGGCGGATGAACAACAACATCACCTTCAATTACAACAAGGAGCTAACACCTTACTTTGGAAATACCTACGAAATACCCATATATAATTATACCATTAATGGCAGTCAGGTTTTTAGTTTAAAAAATTGGACATTAGACGTAAGTTATACGTACGAGTCGAAAAGTGGTAATGGACTTTATATTATGGCTCCAGTTTACGGAATTGATTTTGGTGTGCAAAAAGCCTGGTTAAAAAACAGGTTCAACACTAAACTTACGCTTTACGATGCTTTCGATAACATTAAAAGAAGGCTTATTTTTAGAGAGAAAAGTATTATCAATAACGATTTATATCACTATTTTGCCTCGCAAAGATTGGTTTTTAGTTTAACTTTTAACTTTGGGAGTTCGGCTTACAAAGCCAGGGAAAACAAAAAAAGCGATGAAGAGAACAGGGCCAATTAAAAGAAATTAATTTCCTTTTTGTTTCTTAAATAAAATCAGCATTAAGCTCTGGCAGCCTGCCGGATCATTATTATTCTTCACTTCGTTCAAAATGCATAACATTTATTCATAAAACGTTAGTAATCAAACGTAGCAATTTACCTTAAAACATTTTTCCCTGATAAAGAAATTACAGCAGCACTATTCCGGCAGTAGAAGGAGAAAAACTTATGGACAGCATAATGATTTAGACGAATCTTCTTTGGACTTTCATCGGACCTTCTTCGGATCTCAGACGGAGCAGTGAGAATAGTACCCGAAGAAAACCCACCTTATATCCGATTCAATTTTCTTTAACCGGTTAAGCTAATACCCTTTATAGGTAGCCTTATCAGAACAAAAACATGGAGAATAAACTTATAGCGTTCTATTGAATAAGATCTTACACAGGCTCAGGCTGCCTAAAATTAGAATGAGCAGTACCTGCGAAGAGTGAATAATGGTTGAGTAAGCCAAGCCATCTTTAAAAGAAATGGAATAAAGCACCAATGACTGCGCAACCATCCAGTGGAAAACACCAATACCGCCCTGCACAGGGGCTGCCATAGCAAAGCCAGAGAAAACAATTGCGGTAAATGCAGCATTAAAATGTAATCCCGAAGTAGCTTGAATAGATGAAAAGGCGAAATACATGGAAAGTGAGTAGAAAAGCCATATCCCTAGTGTATACGTTAAAAATAATCCTTTTCGTTTTAACTTACTGTACGAGCCAAATCCCTGGCGCAGACTTACAAAAATGCGTAAGAATTTTTTACTAAATTTTTGACGGAGAAAATATATTGCAACAGCAACGAGCAGCAGAATAACGATACCCAAACCAACCAACCACAAATAGTTAATCGCACTTAATTTTTTAACAAGATTGAGATATATGGTTTGATAAAGAAAATCGGCTACAATATCATATTGAAAAACCAGCATCGCCAAACTGGTAAGAAAAAGCATCAGCACATCAAATAGCCGTTCGGTAATTACGGTACCTATAGAAGCAAACATGGGTACCTTTTCGGCTTTTTGGATAACCGAACAGCGGCCAATCTCTCCGAAGCGCGGTAAAGCGAGGTTAGCCAGATAGCCGATCATTACGGCATGGTAGGCATTCCAGAAACTCACCTTGTAATGAATGGATTTATACAGCATTTGCCATCGCAAAGCACGTAACACATGAGCAATCCATACTGCAAATGCAGAAGTAATTACCCAAAAGTAGTTGGCAGTTTTAATTTCCTGCCAGATCTTTCCTAAATCCTGACCTCTAAAAGCTAAATATAAAACCCCTATCCCGATTAAAAACAGGATGATATATTTTAACGCTGTTTTGAGGTCGAATATCACAAGGTTATTTTAGCAAGTGGTTGTTATCGTCAGGGAAAACCAATATTGGATTGTATTTTTTGGCTTCTTCTATCGGCAATGAGCCGTAAGACATAATGATAAGAATGTCGCCTAGTTGTGCCAAACGGGCTGTTGCACCATTTAAACAGATGGTTCCGGTACCGCGTTCGCCTTTAATTACATAAGTTTCGAAACGTGCACCATTATTATTATTTACAATCTGCACCTTTTCATTAGCGATAATGTTAGCTGCATCCATCAAATCTTCATCTATCGTAATACTGCCTACGTAGTTCAATTCGGCTTGTGTTACCTTAACACGGTGTATTTTCGATTTTAATATTGTGATAACCATTCGGCAAAGTTAGTAATCAGTTTGGAGTTTTCAGTCATCAGTTTGGAGTTTCTAGAAAGCTGAAAGACCAAAGCTTAAAGCTAAAAGAAAGAACCACACAAAGAACACCAAGAAAGATTTTTTCAGCTGGCTTTGGATTCTTGATACTGATGTCTTGATTCTATTTAATTATCATATTATCGATCAGCCTTGTCGAACCTACTTTTGCGGCAACCAGTGCAATCAGGTTATTTTCATGTTTTGATTTGGCTGGTTCTAGCGTATCGCCATTTGCTATTGTAAAATAATCGAGTTCCACGCCATCTATATTATGGTAGAATGATTTGGCCTTATCTTCTAATTCTGACAGTGAATATTCGTTAAAATGATCGATAACGAACTGCAGTGATTTACTCAGCACGAGCGAATGCTTTCGATCATCGGCCGATAAATGGATATTTCGGCTGCTCATGGCTAAACCATCGGCTTCGCGGATAATCGGACAGGTAATAATGGTAATAGGCAGCTTAAAATAAGCCAGCATATTCTTGATCATTAATACCTGCTGGAAATCTTTTTGTCCGAACATGGCCACATCGGGTTCTACGGCATCAAACAGTTTTTTTACAATCTGCGTTACGCCCTGATAATGGCCTTTCCTAAATTCGCCTTCCAATAGAAATTCGGCATTACCCAAATCAATGTGCCAGGCCTCATCGGCCCCGGCAGGATACATCTCATCTACATTAGGCATAAACACCCCGTTACAACCAACATCTGCTAACATAGCTAAGTCATGTTCTATAGGGCGCGGGTATTTCTCTAAATCTTTAGGGTCTGTAAATTGCGTTGGATTTACAAAAATGCTACAGATAATGATATCGGCATTCTGTTGAGCCAGTTTTATCAACGATATGTGGCCATTATGCAAGGCACCCATGGTAGGCACAAGTGCTATTTTTTTACCTGATGCTTTTAAGGGTTTTAAAAAAGCCTTAAGCGCTGCTTTGGTTTTAAATATTTCCAATTTGGACAAACTAAATTAAAGCCGTAAAGGTGTAAATTAATCTAAACGAAACCAAACAAATGCTTGCTATATTGATAAATAGTATTATTATGCTTACCTTTGCAGCTCATTATCTTTTATTTAACTTAATATTTTCTTAGAATATGGAGATGGCAAAAACGAAGCTGCTGATTGTTACACACGAGATGTCGCCTTTCCTCGAGCTTACTAAAATTTCTGAAATCACACGCCAATTACCACAAGCAATGCAAGAAAAAGGATTCGAAATCCGTATCTTGATGCCTAAATTTGGCAACATCAACGAAAGAAGAAATCGTTTACACGAAGTAATCCGCTTATCAGGAATGAACATCATTATCGATGACAACGATAATCCTTTAATCATTAAAGTAGCCTCCATCCCAGCTGCACGCATGCAAGTTTATTTCTTAGACAATGAAGAATATTTCCAGCGCAAACAAGTATTTAGAGATGCGAGCGGAAAATTCTTCGACGACAACGACGAGCGTACGATTTTCTTCTGTAAAGGTGCATTGGAAACTGTTAAAAAATTAGGCTGGGCGCCAGATATCGTTCACTGTCATGGATGGATGAGCGCATTAGTCCCTGCTTATATTAAAACGACTTATAAAAACGATCCTACTTTTAAAAATTCTAAAGTAGTATATTCTATTTATGAGGACGGCTTTACGGAGAAATTAAATGCTAATTTTTCTAAGAAAGCAGTAATGGCCAATATGACTGAAGATGATACGAAAGCATTCTTACCATCTGATTGCGACAGCATGCACATTGGCGCGATAACACACTCAGATGCAGTAGTTTTAGCAGATGAAAACCTAGATAAAGATGTGTTAAAATTTGTTAAAGATTCCAATAAGCCAACATTAGCTTTTAACTTAACCGAGAATTTCGAAAACTTCTATACTTTTTATGAAGAAATTTCGAATGACGAACTGGTTTCACTTGCTTAATTAAGGTATTATTATTTTAAATATGAAATTTACAAAACAAGACTTATTAACCCTGTTGATAGGTCTTTTTCTTTTTGCATCATGCAAAAATCCCGATGGTGTGGGTTTAGATGTTGATCCGTCTACAGCCATTACCGGAACCTTGGTCGTATCTCCGGTTAAGTCTCAACTTGTACAAGAAGATCCTGCCAATACCTATGGATTAAACCGTTATCCGCTGGGATATATGGTAGACCCTGTCTTTGGAAAAACCGAAGCCGCTTTAGCATTAACGGTTTACCCGGTGAGTACAAGTTACGATTTCGGCACTTCTCCTGTATTAGACTCTGCAGTTTTGGTATTAAAAATTGATACAACATCTACATTAACCAAATTTTACGGCGATACCACCAATTCTAAATACAGTATTGATGTTTATCAGTTAGCCAATAAGGTTACTACTTATAAAAGTTCTGATGTACAATCGATTAACAATACGCTTTTAGGTAACTTTACGGGTAAGCTGGCGCCAAATACCAAAAGGAAAGTATTAAATATTGTTCCAGGCAAAGCCGATACCTTAAAAACCGTGCCTGCGCAGATTAGAATCCCTTTAAACAAAGCATTTATACAAAACGCCATATTAAACTTAGGTACTGCAGGAACTGCAACAGACACTAAATTTATAGAATCATTTAAAGGTTTATACGCACAGATTAATAAAACCTCTTCTACTGGTGTTGGAGGGATTGCATTTATTAACTTTTCGGGAGCTGACTCTTACCTTCAACTGGTTTGGAAAAAAACCAACTCATCAAACGGTGTAGATACTACAAGTGTAAATTTCCCTATCGGAAGAATGGTTACGAATGGTGCACAAACGGCAAATGTAATTTCCGGTATAGCTGCTAATATTAAACACGATTATGCCGGAACACCCGTACAGGATCAGATTACAACCCCAAATCCTTCGGCTCCATATAGCGTAACTTATTTACAAGGTTTAGCTGGCGTAAAAACCAAGTTAACGTTCCCAGAATTGACAAATTTTAAGGGTACTTACGGGAAAGCAATTATCAATAAGGCAGAATTAGTAGTAGAGCTAGGTGAAAGTGCGCCAGCATACCCTTTTAATGCCGCACAGCGACTTTCTTTATATCGTTGGGATATTGCCCATCAAGCTGCCGATATACCTGATTATACCACATTTTCAAGCAGTGCTTCTGGTGGGGCAGCACTATTTGGCGGTTATTTCGATTCGTTAAAGAAACGTTATATCTTTATTGTAACCAGCTATGTTCAGAGCCTGATTGATAAAAATATTGAAGATTACGGCACATTTTTAGCTCCTACATCTTATACCGACTTTCAGAGAGTATCCAGTGCCACATCTGCTGAAAGATCGATTATAGGTGCTAGCGATGCAACTGCAAATAAGATAAAGCTAAATATTTACTACACTAAAATTAATTAACTATTTTAGTATTGATCAAAAAACTCCTGCCAACAAAACCGGCAGGAGTTTTTTTTGCATCTTCATTTTAGCGCATAAAAAAAGCTACCTCTCATCAGGTAGCTTTTTTTTATTCATTTAAGCCCTTAAAATTAAAACGGAAGATCTCCATTTTCATCTGATGGGCCAATTGTAAATTCATCATCAATTTTAGTCTCAGCGCTTTGATGCGTTGGTGTTGTTGGACTCTGCTCGAAATCACTTTTTCTACCCAACATGGTAAAGTTTTCTGCTACAATCTCTGTTACATATTTTTTAACCTTTTCTTTATCTTCAAAGGATCTCGTTCTCAGCTTGCCTTCTATATAAACCAACTTTCCTTTCTGCAGGTATTTGGAAGCTACTTCAGCCAATCCCCGCCATAACACAATATTGTGCCATTCTGTTTGTTCTACTCTCTTACCGTCTTTGTTGTATGTTTCCGATGTAGCTAATGGAAAGCTGGCTACTGTTACGCCACCGTCTAAATGTCGCACTTCAGGGTCTTTGCCTAAGTGGCCTACTAAAATAACTTTGTTAATCCCAGACATAAATATTTTTGGTTAGTTGTTTCGTTTTGTAAATGCGCACCGAATAAGATGGTTAGTTACTCCATTTTGTCTTTATAAAAATATTCCAGAACAAAATCATGGATTACTTTTGGTTGCGGTAACTCATCTAACTTAGTTAAAGAAACCCAATTAAGTTCCTTTTGCTTACTAAAGTTAAATATATAATTTTTTAATGCAAAAAATTGTATATGGATAATTTGGTGTGTTAATATATGTTTTTGGGTTTTTATAAATGCAAAATCGGCCTTATTCCCGAATACAGATTTTACCTGATCGACGAATGATGAATTGCTCCACTCGTATTTTTCGGTTGTTTCTAAACTGGGGAAATCATATAAGTGCTGCCATATATCTCCCGCTTGTCTCTCCCTGATTAATACTTTATCATCTTCAACACAAATAAAATAATTAAGGTACCGGTGTTTTTGCTCGGCTTTTCGAATTTTAACCGGAAGTACATTTACCAGGCCGTGGTTATAAGCATAACACTCCTGGTTAAGCGGGCAAATGCCGCAGTTGGGCGATTTTGGTTTACACTGCATGGCCCCAAACTCCATAATAGCCTGATTATATAAGGCAGAGTCTTCTTTATACAGCAAATCATTAGCTAATGTATAAAACTCTTTTTTTCCGACTGGAGTGTTTATTGGTGTAGCCGAACCATAAAACCTGGAGAGCACCCGAAATACGTTTCCATCTACCACAGCACGTGCTTCACCAGATGAAAAAGAAGAGATTGCAGCAGCTGTATACTCTCCAATTCCTTTCAATTTTAAGAGTTCATCATGTAGATTTGGGAAGATTCCATGGTAATCTTTCACTACAATCTGAGCAGTTGCATGCATATTCCTACCTCTCGAGTAATAACCCAAGCCCTGCCAAAGCTTTAAAACTTTGGCCTCGCTAGCATTGGCAAAATCTGCAACTGTAGGAAAATTTTCTAAAAACCTATTAAAGTACGGGAGCCCTTGTTCTACCCGTGTTTGCTGTAATATAACCTCTGATAACCAGATGGTATAAGCATCATTGGTATGCCTCCAGGGCAAATCTCTTTTGTTTATCAGGTACCAATTGATGAGTTCATTTTGAAATGTCATTGCTGCAAATTACGGTCTATTTATCCGATTAAAAAAAAACTTGCAATTGCCTGATAAGTCTAGTGATAAAAAAATCATCTTTTATTTCCCTATCTCATTAAAAAGCAATACTTTTGCAACCCCAAAACAGTAGTAATATTAAAACATAATAATATAATAAATAATAAAATATGACTAAGGCAGATATTATTTCAGAAATATCAACAAAAACCGGAATTGAGAAGGTTGATGTACAGGAAACAGTTGAGGCATTTTTCAAGGTTATCAAAACCAGCATGATTGGCGGTGAAAATGTATACGTTAGAGGCTTCGGAAGCTTTGTTGTTAAAAAGAGAGCGCAAAAAACTGCGAGAAATATCTCAAAAAACACTGCAATAATTATCCCAGAACACTTCGTACCTAGCTTTAAACCAGCAAAAGTATTTGTTGATAAAGTGAAAAGTAATTCAAAAAAAATTAACGTAGAAGCCTAAGTCTTATATATGAATAGCAACATCAGATCTAAACAAACCATTGTTATTGGAGCGATTGTATTACTTGTTGCATTCTTATTTACAAGAGACATTAAGGGTTTGGTTAAACCAACAGAAGAAAATGGAAAAATGCCTTCAAGTGGCCCAATGGCCGGAGCAGGTTCTCCATCAACAACCTCGGTACTAAACCTCGAAACTTCATCTACTGCTGCAAAAAATGTAATCAATAAAAATTTGGCTACAGATATTACAGCTTTAGAAAACAGCTACAAAGGCGCAAACGGTGCAGAAAAGATTGAACTTGCTAAACAACTGGCTCAGAAATGGGACGATGTTGAACAAATTACTCCGTCTGCACTGTATTTAGAAATTGTGGCCGAAGGCGAACCATCATCAAAATCGTGGTTAGCTGCCGGTAATCAATTTATAAAAGCTTTTGAAAGCACACAAGATAGCATCGCGCAGCCTGTTTTATTGCAGAAAGCCAATCTATCTTATAAAAATGCGTTAGAGAAAGACTCTACAAACATTGAAGCTAAAACAGGCTTAGGTGTAACTATTGTAAACGGCTTAGGCGCACCAATGCAGGGTATTGCAATGTTGTTAGAAGTTGTTGCCAAAGAACCTAAAAATGTAAAGGCGAATATGAATTTAGGATTGTTCTCGATAAAATCAGGTCAGTTTGATAAAGCAATTCCCCGTTTTAACACCGTAATTGCCGTTGCTCCAACCCCTGAAGCCTATTTTTATTTAGGAACAGCTTTAGAAAATTTAGGCAGAAATAAAGAAGCAGTAAATGCTTACCTATCAAGCAAAAAATTAGCGGCTAACTCAACCTTATCTTCATTCATTGATAAGAAGGTGGCTGAACTAAAGAATAAAAATTAATTAACAGATTAATAAAAACATTTAAAACTTAAAACTATGCCAAGCGGTAAAAAAAGAAAGAGACATAAAATGGCTACCCACAAACGTAAAAAACGTTTAAGAAAAAACAGACATAAGAAAAAATAGTTTCTTATTTTGATAAAGCCAGTTAAACCTCATAGTAAACACTATGAGGTTTAAACAATTTATATGATTTTTTTATTGTATGCGTTTTTGGCTATATCACTGTTTTTATTTACTATCCATTTGTTAATAGGCGAAAGCCTTAAATCTGTAGCTGTTGGTAAAAGAATTAATTATCAATTCGACTCCTGCCGGAGTTACCATAGCGTTGATTGAAGACAAACAACTTGTTGAGCTTCACAAAGAACAAATCAATACTAACTACGCCGTAGGCGATATTTATTTAGGCCGCATTAAAAAAATTATGCCTGGCCTGAATGCTGCTTTCGTGGATGTTGGTTATGAAAAAGATGCTTTTTTGCATTACTTTGATTTGGGCCCTCAGGTGCAATCTTTAATTAAGCTAACGAAGATCAAGCGTAATGGCTCGGTTACAGGCACATTATTAGATAATTTAAAGCTAGAAGCCGATATTAATAAGGCAGGCAAAATTTCTGATGTGCTGAGTAAAAACATGCTCCTACCTGTACAAATTGCTAAAGAACCAATTTCTACAAAAGGTCCGCGTTTAAGTTCCGACATTTCGATTGCCGGCAGGTATGTGGTACTGGTGCCATTCTCCAATACCATATCTGTATCAAAAAAAATTAAAAGTAATACCGAACGTAATCGTTTAAAAAAGATTATTGAAAGTATTAAACCTCAAAATTTTGGGGTTATTATCAGAACCGTTTCTGAAGGCCGAGGGGTTGCCGAAATGCAAAAAGATCTTTTAGATTTAATTGCTAAGTGGGAAAACTTCATTAAAAAAGTGCCATCTACCGAGCCTTCAAAAAGAGTTTGGGGAGAAATGGACAGATCATCAACGTTAATCCGTGATATTCTGAACCCTGATTTTACAAACGTTTACGTAAGTACACCAGAGCTGTACGATGATATCCGTTCTTATGTTCACGATATTTCTCCTGAAATGGAAAAAATCGTTAAACTGTACAAACAGAAAGAACCTATCTTCGATCATTTTGGTGTAGAAAAGCAGATTAAAAATGCTTTCGGAAAAACAGTAAACTTACCAGGTGGTGCTTACCTTGTTGTAGAGCACACTGAAGCACTCCACGTGATAGACGTGAACAGTGGAAACCGTACTGCCAGTAAAGAAAATCAAGAAGAGAATGCTTTACAGGTAAACAAAGAGGCGGCTAAAGAAATTGCCCGTCAACTGCGCTTGCGCGATATGGGCGGTATTGTGGTAATCGATTTTATCGATATGCACAAACCAACAAACCGTAAAATACTATTCGATTATTTGCGTGAGCTGATGTTATTGGATAGAGCCAAACACACTATTTTGCCTCCAAGCAAATTTGGTTTGGTACAAATTACCAGACAACGTGTTCGTCCGGAAATGAATATTGTTACGGTAGAAAAATGCCCGGCCTGCGATGGGACCGGAGAAATTAAAGCGAGTATCGTTTTAATGGATGATATTGAGAACAACCTTAATTATATCTTAAGAGAGCAGAATGAAAAAGGCGTAACACTTTGCGTACACCCATACATCGAAGCTTACATTACAAAAGGCATTTTCAACCTTCAACGCCGCTGGTTCTTTAAATATGGCCAATGGATTAAAGTTAAGGCACAATCATCATATTATTTAACCGAGTTTCACTTCATCTCCGCAAAAGATGAAGAGATTAAATTATAACTCAAAACACATTTAGCAGAAAGCCTGGATTTTTTAAATCCGGGCTTTTCTTGTTTAAGCATATTTCAAACCTACAATATTAATTAAGCGACTCGCTAAGTTGCGCTCAGATGACTTAGGCGGTCAATATTTTTGGAAAACAACTGTCCAGTGCGTTTTGGTCACTTAGTCCTGCTATACCTCCAAGTCCTCACTCATTCTTCGCTCCGGGCTTTCCGTTCTATCAGGTTTATCAACAATGGCGCTGCATTTCATCGTGATGTTTCAAACCCCGCAGGTTTTGAAAACCTGCGGGGTTTGAAGTAAAATGCAATTCGGGCAAAGGATTAATTGTTCAAAAAAATAAAAACACTTTCAATCCTGAAAGGTTAAATTCGTAATCTAAAATTTTAATCAATTGGCAAAATCAAAAAGTGCATTTTTCTGTCAGAGCTGCGGCTACGAATCGGCAAAATGGTTGGGTAAATGTCCATCATGTAACCAATGGAATACCTTTGTTGAAGAAATCGTAGAGAAAAGCCCTGCATCGGTACCTACCTGGAAAACCGACAATACCAGCCGAAAGCTTAGCAAACCGAGTAAGATAGACGAGATTCAATCGTCAACAGAGCGTCGCATATTAACTGGCGACAAAGAGCTCGATCGCGTATTGGGCGGTGGACTGGTAGAAGGTTCACTTGTTTTAATTGGTGGCGAACCGGGCATCGGCAAATCGACCTTAATGCTGCAACTGGCTTTAAACTTAAAAGGCAAAAAGCTGCTCTATATCTCTGGTGAAGAAAGCGAACAACAGATTAAAATGCGGGCCGAACGGATTAAAGAAAGTCCATCATCTGATTGCTATATCCTAACCGAGACTTCGACCCAAAATATTTTTAAGCAGGTCGAGATCCTTGAGCCTGAAATCCTGGTGGTTGATTCGATTCAAACATTGCACTCCGCACATATCGATTCAACGCCTGGCAGCGTATCGCAGGTAAGGGAATGTACCGCCGAACTATTGCGTTTTGCAAAAGAAACCGGTGTGCCGGTTTTTTTAATTGGCCATATCACTAAAGATGGTGCCATTGCAGGGCCTAAAATACTTGAGCACATGGTTGATACGGTTTTGCAATTTGAAGGCGACAGGCACCATGTTTATCGCATTTTAAGATCTATCAAAAATCGATTTGGTGCAGCAGCAGAATTGGGTATCTACGAAATGCAAGGCAGTGGCTTAAGAGAAGTTTCCAATCCTTCTGAAATTTTGTTATCACAACGAGACGAAGAGTTGAGTGGAATTGCTATAGCTGCCACTTTAGAAGGCGCCAGGCCGATGTTAATCGAAACACAAGCCTTGGTAAGCTCAGCTGCATATGGCACCCCTCAGCGCTCTGCAACAGGCTTTGATACCAAGAGAATGAATATGCTCTTAGCTGTTTTAGAAAAACGTTGCGGCTTTCGGTTAAGTACGCAAGATGTTTTCTTAAACATCGCTGGTGGAATTAGAGTTGAAGATCCTGCGATTGACCTGGCTGTATTAATTGCCATTATATCATCGCATCAGGATATCCCGGTGTCTTCAAAAAATTGTTTTGCTGCAGAGGTAGGTCTATCAGGGGAAATAAGAGCAGTAAACAGAATCGAACAACGCATTGCTGAAGCAGATAAATTGGGTTTCGAAACCATTTACATCTCTAAATACAATTTAAAAGGCATTGCAACAGAAAAATACAACCTTGAGATTAAAGCAGTGAGTAAAATAGAAGAAGTATTCGGTCTTGTTTTTGGATAAAAAAGAAGTGGGGAAATAACTCAACAACATTCCTCACAAAGAAGATAATATTCTACGTTTCTACAACATCTTTGATTATTAATAAAACCAGCATAAAAAAAATAACTTACTGAATACAAGAATATTAATCATAACCAAAGCAAAGATTAAGGTTTTGGTTTTTGGTTTGCCTATAAAATTAATATGTAAATCATAGAATTTGATTTATACAATTATAGGGATGATTTTCCTCGTTAACGGATGTTAGCGAGGATTTTTTGTTTTCACTACTTAGAAAAATTTTAAATAACTTTGAGTAGATCATAACCGGATATTATAAAATCATGAAAAAAATCATTCTAAGTTTAGGCTTCTGCCTATTTACGGCATTTTCATTTGCCCAAACCACATATACAGGTCAAAAATTTGGAGAAGAAGTTAAACCAGGCGATGTAAAACCAGCTGCAAAAATGGAAGCTGCTATGGGTGATAAAAAAACTGTCGATATGAAAATCGAAGGTAAGGTAGTAGATGTATGTAAGAAAAAAGGCTGTTGGATGACATTAGAAATGCCTAATGGCGATCCAATGCGGGTAACTTTTAAAGATTACGCTTTCTTTATGCCAATGGATATTGTTGGCAAAAAAGTGGTTTTGGATGGCTTAGCGAAGAAACAGACCATCTCAGTAGAAACTTTACGCCATTATGCCGAAGACGCTAAAAAATCTCCTGAAGAAGTAGCTAAAATTACCGATCCTAAAAAGGAACTGGCATTCGAAGCCAAAGGCGTGGTGATTTTGGATAAATAAGATATCCTCTTGCCACTATCGTTACCCTGAACCGAGCCTTAGCGAGCTCACCGAAAGTAATTTATTTCAGGGTCTTAAGATGCTGAAATAAATTCAGCATGACGATATTATAAATTATAAACCCCGATGCAGAATATACATCGGGGTTTCTTTTTTATAAGGTTTCGTATTATAAAACCCAGTTCCAACCAAATTCATCAGGTGCTAAGCCGTAACGGATATCGTTCAGTTTTTTAGCAATACCATTAGAAATATGTCTTGTTGATGGATCAGTTAATTTATAGATCTGACCGTTATAGCCCATTTCGCCTATATGCGTTACTGTAGCTGCAGTTCCTGCGGCAAAAGCTTCGGTTAAGCTTCCGTTTTCGATTCCTTCAATTACTTCTTTAACAGAAACCCTGCGTTCTTCTACTTCTATTCCAGCATCTTTAGCCAATTTAATAATGGTATCACGCGTTACACCATCTAAAACAGTACTGCGAACTGATGGCGTAACCAGTTTACCATTAATGACAAAAAGCAAGTTGGCTGTTCCAGCTTCTTCAATAAACTCATGTGTTACCGAATCTGTCCAGATCAATTGATCGTAGCCTTCTTTTTTAGCCTGCTCGAAAGGATACAATGAACGCGCATAATTTCCAGCAGTTTTGGCAAAGCCCACACCACCTTCGTCTGCACGGGTAAATTCAGTTTCGATTTTAACTTTTAATGCATTGCTGTAATATGGACCCGTTGGTGTGGTTAACAAAGCAAATTTATAGGTATCAGATGCCTTAACACCTAAATAGGGATCCATTGCAAACATTACCGGACGGATATATAAAGCATAATCTTCCTGATTAGGTACCCATTTCTCATCAACGTTAATCAATGCGGCCAAACCTTGCATAAAAATTTCTTCGGGAATGCCTGGCATCGACATTCTCGCTGCTGATTTGTTAAAACGTTCGAAGTTTTTATCAGCACGGAAGACACTAATTTTTCCGTTTGGCTGACGATAAGCCTTTAATCCTTCGAAAATTGCCTGTCCGTAATGAAGTGCGGAAATTGCAGGGCTCATCGGAATCGGCCCATAAGGAAGAATCTGTAAATTTTTCCACTCGCCATCTTCATAGTCGGCAGTAAACATGTGATCGGTAAAAACCTTACCGAACGGTAATTGTGAAAAATCAGTAACAGTCAAACGTGTTTGATCTGTTTTGGTGATTTTTATATCTAATGTCTCGGTCATTGTATTTGAATTTTGAATGGATGAATGATCGAATGATTGAGTGTTCTCCCCACTCATTCTCTAATTCAATAACTCACTCATTCTGTCATTAATTATTTTGCGCAAATTAAGAAAAAACAGGCTTTTTTAATAGCTTTTTGCAATATTAATCTTTGTTTTTGAGTGTTTTAAGTACACTAAGCACCCAGCCTTTACCCCACTCTTCCATTTGCACATCGGTCCATAGAAACGGATAAAAGATTCTCTTCTGAAAACGCGGAGGCAGATACTTTTGCCAGTTAGTTCCACCAGTTGCAGCAATATCAACGGGATCTTTCTCTAAATAACGTACAGCCGATTTGTAGTGCGACAATGGCCATTCTACATTTACATACAGATCCAGCTTACGTAATTCTTCAGCAAGGGCAGAAACATCGGCTCCACTGGCCTGTAATTGATGATATAAAGCCGAGAAGTTAGTTAAAGTACGGTCTTTGGCCAGTTGCAAAAATTGAACTGAATACTTTTTAATAAATTGCTTTAGGGTTAAAGTTTGCTTGCCCGAAGCCAGTTCTGTTGCACCGAATTTCCAATAAATATTTTCGAATTGTTCTTCTATTGTTGCGGTACTTAGTTCTTCTCGTTTTGTTTTGTCTACTAATCGGATGAAATCTGTAGCACAGATCTCGATCATCCGGTACTGGCCTGACTGGAATCCACTGGCAGGTAATAACGACATCCGGAATTTCAGGAACTGTTCTTTCTCCATACCATCAACCATCACCTCAAAAGAGGTAGTTAAGGCATTAAAATAAGCATTGATCCGTTTTACCCGTGCAGTAAAAAATTCGACAGTCAAATTTTCATGCTCCGCAATCTGCCTGCATTCGTGCAGTGCAAGTTTAAAATAAAGTTCGGTAATCTGGTGGTACATGATGAAAATCTCTTCATCAGGTATCGGTGTTTTAGGATTCTGCAAACTCAGCAAAGTATCCAAATGAATGTAATCCCAATAGGTTAAGAAATCGGCATATAAAAGTCCATCGAGGTACGATGCCATATCTTGCCCCATTGCTGTGTACTTTTCCTGTAGTTGGTGGAGTTTGTCTTTTATTTCGGGTGTAAAATCCATGGTTTAAAGTTAGCTGCACAAAGGTGATAAAGATTTTGCAACAAATAACTAAATTTTATACATTTGGAACAATGGCGATGGAGTACCGCCAAAACCGCCAAAACAGGCTGATGACTCCTACGATTTTTATTTAAAATTGAATTCAAATGCCTGTTAAAAAACTAACAGAAGGATTTCTTCTGTCTATCAAACATTTTATTAAACTCGACTTCGGATTACTCTTAATGAGCACTTTAAAGTGGCTATTAATCTCTGCGATATTGGGTGGGATTATTGGCTCTGCCTCTGCCCTCTTTTTAGAAACTTTAAACTGGGCAACCAACTACCGTGAGCAGCACATTTGGATGATCGCCTTTTTACCAATTGCGGGTATAATTATTGGTCTGGCCTACCATTATTGGGGCGCAGCAGTTGTAAAGGGTAATAACCTCTTAATTGAGGAATTACAATCGCCCAAGAATGTGATTCCCCTGATTATGGCGCCACTTATTTTTGCGGGTACCATTATAACCCATTTATTTGGCGGATCGGCTGGAAGAGAGGGTACAGCTGTGCAAATTGGAGGGGCCTTTGCAGACCAGTTTACGAAACTGTTTAAACTTAAAGTCAGAGATCGAAAAGTGATCCTCATCTGCGGCATCAGCGCTGGCTTTGCCTCTGTTTTCGGAACACCTTTGGCAGGCGCCGTATTCGGATTGGAAGTTTTCGTTATTGGAAGTTTAACTTATGGTTCCATTCTTCCTTCATTTATTACAGCAATTATTGCCGATTATGCCTGCAAGGCTTGGGGTGTTGGACATACCCATTATTCAATTTCCCTGGTACCGGAAATAAATTCAATCAATCTATTGTTATCTTTAAGTGCAGGAGTATTATTTGGACTCACGGCAAGATCTTTCTCTACCTTAAACCATGGCTTATCAAGCCTTTTCAGTAAAATTAAATACCCACCATTAAGGCCATTTATTGGTGGACTAGTTTTAATTGGCATTATTTACCTAATTGGAAATACACAATATATCGGTTTGGGCATCCCTGTCATTTCAGAATCTTTTGTAAAACAAGAAGCGTATTACACATTTGCAATCAAATTGTTTTTAACTGCATTTACCCTGAGTGCAGGGTTTAAGGGCGGCGAAGTTACTCCACTTTTCTTTATTGGGGCCACACTCGGTAGTTTTTTGAGTTTCTTTATCCCCTTACCTCTTGGCCTGCTAGCAGGAATGGGTTTTGTGGCTGTTTTTGCAGGGGCAGCGAACACCCCTTTGGCTTGTATTTTTATGGGCGTAGAGCTATTTGGTGTATCATCGGGAATTTATATCGCCTTAGCTTGTGTTACTGCTTACTTATTTTCAGGCCATACGGGGATTTATCGCTCACAAACCGTAGGGGCACCTAAACATTTGTTGCTAAAGAGGCATCAGTTTTTGAGGTAGCTAACTTTGACAACTTTCTTTGCAATGCAAAGAAGGTTGTCAAAGCCTTCAGTCGACCATTATTAATACAACACCCTAAACTTTATGGTTTGCTCGATCTTTTTCAATGATTTAAACAATTGTTTATCATACTGCGTATTGATGTCTGTAATGGCATAACCAATCTCAGAATTGGTCATTAAAAACTGGCTCACAATGTTGATGTCGTGTTTTGCAAAAACAGTATTGATTTTGGCCATAATACCCGGAACGTTTTTGTGAATATGAATTAAGCGGTGCGATTTATCAATTTTTGGCAATTGTAAGTTAGGAAAATTGCTACTTAAATAAGTTGCCCCGGTATTCATAAAATCGGCAACCCGTTTCGGGATAAAATCGATATTACGTGGATTATTTTTAGGGTCATCGAAAACAACAATACCTTGTTTGGTACATAAATCGAGGTCTATTTTATTTTTCGCATTACCTAAATAACCGATAGTTTTTAGTTTGGCAGCGTTTTTTAATTGTTCTGCATTTATTTTTTCACCATTAGCTAAAAGAATAATACCCACATCCTTTACGTATTTATCTTCAAAAGAAGTTTTATGTCTAATTGATAAACCATCATTTTTAAGGATAGAAATTGTTAAGGGATCCACTTCACCAATTACCAGGCAAAGGATTCTGTTTTTAGGATAAGAAATTGCGCGTGGCAGATCGTTTACATACAAAAACTCGTCGAAGCTTGGTGTTACATGGTCTGCTTTCGAAACAATACTTTCACGGGCTATATTCTCCGTAAATGCAAAAAACTTATTGATGATACCACTTTCGCGCAACTGGAAATCAGAATAACCATCACCTATACCAAATAACTCGCCTTCGAGTTTTAAATGCTGCAGTAATTTTACTTTACCACCTTCCTCACTTAAAGGATTGGCATGATCGTAATCTATAATTTTGCCATCGCCAGTAGTTACAAAGGTATTGGCATAAATATTTTCTTTTTTAATGTGGTATTGGCTCACCACAGGGGTAATAAATTCTTTAAACCCGCCAGAAACAATCAGCACCTCATCGGCATGTTTCTTAAAAAACTCGGCATTACGCGAAAAAGAAGTAGATACCTTCTTTTTTAAATGTTTAATAAGCTGCTTTAAATGATCTTCATTTGCTTCAAGAAGCTTAACACGTTGTGCTAAACTTTCGGAGAAGGAAAGTTTTCCTTCCATGGCAAAATTGGTATAATCTTCAATTTTTTGGAAAATCGCCTCTTTATCTGGGTGGTTCTTTAGCGAAATTCGGGCAAGTTCATCAAGTGCTTCTACCTGTGTAAAGGTACTATCAAAATCGATGATGTAATAGGCTTTTTGTTTGGGCATTATCTTAAATGTTGGGTAATTTCTTTTATGCTTTCGGCAACCGGCTTAAAGGTAATGCCTGTTTCCGCTTTTACTTTATTATTATCGTAATAACTTAAGGTTAAACTGCTCTTTGCAGCATCTCTGGTGATGGAAGGTTGCTTACCAGTAAATATGGATGCGAATTTTAGCGCCCTCCAGGCTATTCCAAGCATCCATGGTTTTGCTTCTTTTTCTGGTGCCTTAACACCAAAACCCTGCGCAATTTCACCGAACAGCTCTTTGTAATGATAATCATCAGCAGAAATGATATACCGCTCTCCCGAAACTTCGGTATCCATTAACAGAATCATCACTTTGGCTACGTCCTCAACATCAACAAAACCCGAAGCTCCATCTGTATAAAATGGAAAGCCACCTTTTACCAGTTTAAAAATTGCTCCGCTCCCTTCAAAGCCTGCATTTTTACCGATAATTACCGATGGATTGACAATAATAGCGTCTAAACCTTCAGTAATGCCCCGCCAAACCTCCATTTCGCCCTCGTATTTCGATAAACCATAGGCATGGGCTTTGGCATCGTATTCCCAAAAGTCTTTTTCAGTAATTTTATTGCCTTTTTTAGCATTTCCTAATGCAGCAACTGAACTTACATGCAATAAACGGCAATTATTTTCGGCACAAAGGTTTACAATATTCGAAGTGCCTTCTATGTTTACATGAAAAAGCTGCTTTTTATCTTTCGGATTAAAGGATACAAATGCAGCGCAATGGTAAACTTTGGTAATCCCTGTAAAGGCATCTTCTAAAGTAGAAGGTTCATTAATGTCGGCCTCAAACCATTCAATCAACGGAATATTTTCGATCAATGCAGGGATTTTAGATTGCTCCCGTCTCAAGGCCCGAACAGCTAAACCCTTGTCGGTTAACTGCTTAATTAATTCAGATCCTAAAAATCCAGTTCCTCCGGTTACCAGTATCATTTTATTTTTTTCGGGCTATATGTGGAAATACGCATTCAAAAATAGATATTTGAGCCGAGAGTTTTAAATATATGTCATTAACGGATTTCTTTTCCCCTATAAACCCCGATAGTTTTACACCTAAGCAAGGATTTTTTACAAGCCAGCTGGGGTTAAAAGCACAGATTTACACCGAATCGTTTCCCGATTTTGAGGAACACACTTACGATCTGGCAATTTTTGGGGTACTTGATGGAAGAGGTGCCGTTAACAATGAAGGCACTGCCCTGGCACCCGATTATTTTAGAGAGAAATTTTACAAACTCAATGAAGGTGCTTTTAATAGCAGGATTGTCGATTTAGGCAATATTAAACACGGCGCAACCATTGCCGACACTTACATTGCCATCAAAATGGTGGTTTCTGAGTTAATCAAAAAAGACATTATTCCGATCATTATTGGCGGTGGACAGGACCTAACCTATGGCCAATACCTTGGTTATGAAGATTTAGAACAAAAAGTAGACCTGGTGGTTATTGATAATCAATTTGATATTGGCGATGATGACCATGAGGGAATTGCTACCCGATCGGATTGTTACCTAAACAAGATTTTCTTACATCAACCCAATTACCTTTTCAATTTTAGCAATGTGGGCTATCAAACTTATTTTGTAAATCAAGAAAGTTTGAGTGTAATGGACAAATTGTATTTTGATGTACATCGTTTGGGCGAGTTTGCCCAGGATATTACCTTAACAGAGCCCATTATTCGCAATGCAAACATGATTAGCTTTGATATTGGTGCTATCCGATCTGCCGATGCTGCTGCAAATGCGAATACCACCCCAAATGGTTTTGATGGCGAAGAGGCCTGTCGCATAGCCCGTTATGCAGGCATGAATGATAAGTTAAGTTCAATTGGTTTTTACGAGTTTAATCCTGCCTATGATAACAACGGACAAACAGCCTTTTTACTTGCTCAAATGGTATGGTATTTTGTGGATGGATATTACGCCCGTAAAAAGGATTTTCCGCTGACTCCGAAATCGCAGTTTATGATCTACAGAACCAGTTTAAAAGATGGTTCGGGAGAAATGATGTTCGTAAAAAGCAAAAAATCAGACCGTTGGTGGATGCAGGTTCCTTATCCATCAGGACAATCTAAAAACGAACGTTACCATCTGGTACCTTGCCGATACGATGATTACCAGACTGCTGTTAATGGCGAAATGCCCGATTTGTGGTGGAGAACCTATCAAAAGTTAAACTAAAAACTACTCTCCTAAAAGTCTATCATAATTTTACACAGCTATTTACGTTTTAGCGATACAGATTTCTATATTTGGACGGAATTAAACTAACCTCATGAAAAAAATATTATTATCTGCAATGGCACTATTGCCTCTTGCAGCTTTGGCACAAAAGCCATTTACAGTTAGTGGCGACATAAAGGGACTGAAAACCGGAGATAAGGTTTATCTGATCTATCAAGGTGACGGCAAAAATGTCACCGATTCTGCAATCGTAACAAATGGTGCCTTTGCATTTAAAGGATCATTGTTGAGCCCTGCACAAGGAAGTCTTTTCTTAAACAAAAACCCTTACGTAAACCGTCCGGCACAAGGCGAGAAATTAGATGCTTTATCGCTATATGTAGAACCAGGAAACATAAAGCTGACTGCGGCAGATTCTTTAAAGAAAGCAACAATTACCGGTTCGCCAGTTAATGACGATGCAAAGAAATTAAAAGCATTAACTAAACCTGTAGCAGATAAGCTTGCCGCAATTAATGCAGAATATGCGGCTTATACGCCGCAGCAAAAACAAGACAAGGCCGTTATGGAGGCTTTAGGTGCTCGTTATGACAAAGAAGCTGCAGCGATGCCCCCATTATTGTTACAATTTGCTAGCAGCAATCCAAAATCATTTATAAGCTTAACTTCAATTAGCCAGCTGACTTCAGATCCTGATCAGGCTGCTGCTGCAGAGAAGGCTTTTATTGCATTGTCACCAGAATTGAAGGCAACTCCGAACGGTAAAAGAATTGCTCAAATATTTGATGCTGGCAGAAAAACCGCTGTAGGTGCCATGGCTATGGATTTTACTCAAGTTGATACCGCCGGAAAACCTGTTAAATTATCTGATTTTAAAGGTAAATACGTACTGGTAGATTTTTGGGCCTCATGGTGCGGCCCTTGCCGTAAAGAAAACCCAAATGTAGTTGTTGCCTATAATAAATTTAAAGATAAAGGCTTTACTGTATTGGGGGTTTCGTTGGATGGAGGAAATACCAGAACAACCAAAGCGGCGTGGCAAAAAGCCATCGAGGCCGACAAGTTAACCTGGACACATGTATCTGATTTGAACGGCTGGAACAATGAAGTGGCTCAAATGTATGGCATCCAATCAATCCCGGCTAATTTCTTAATTGATCCAACAGGCAAAATTATTGCTAAAGGCTTAAGGGAACAGGCTTTACAAGATAAACTTCAAGAATTATTAGGAAGTAAATCGAAATAAAAAAACATTAAAACAAAGAAAGCCCCAATCAAAATTGGGGCTTTCTTTGTTTTATAGGGAAACGTATTAAGCAGATTTTAAAAAATCCAATACGTTAATGAAATAATTTTCAAGCCCTTCGTAAGGGTCTTCTCCAGGTATCCATGATGCGAATTTCCAGTATTCCCAATCGGCATTTTCGCTTATGGGAGGGATTAAAAGGAAATATTGCTCTTCGTCTACTCCACCAACAATAATACTTCTGGCAAGTTTAATAGCCACTTCTAGTAACTCATCGTTTTCTGTCCAAATCTCGATTAGCTGTGGGTCAACATCTTTTAAAAATGCTACATCGCTTATTTTGGAAAACGATGGATCAACGTTTTCATTTGGCGTAGTAAATCCATTGGTAATTAGTAGAAAGTCTTTATAGTCCGATGGTAGCGTTAACCCTAGTTTTGTTTCAGCTTCTTGTATTTCGGCTAAGGTGGCAGGTTGGCTACCTAGCCATTTTGCTTCGACCTGCTCGGTTGTAAAACTAAACTCCCCTTGTTTAATTGCCGTTTCGGAAATCTTCTTGAGTACTTTTTTCAACTTATATCCTTTTAAACTAAGTCAAAACCTATATCTTCTCTAAAATATTTGCCGTCGAAATAAATTCTGCCAGCATCAGCAGTTGCCGATTGTAAAGCAGTAAACAAATCTTTTTGTAAACTGGTAATTGCAATTACCCTTCCTCCATTTGTTTTCACCACATCATTTTCTAACAATGTTCCGGCATGGAATGCATTCGAATGACGTAAGTTCTCGATTCCTGTAATGGCTTTACCTTTCAGGTAATCGCCCGGGTAACCACCTGCCACAATCATTACAGTAGCAGCAGTTTGCTCAGAAATAACCAAACTTACCTGGTTTAATTGTTTGTTCGCAGTAGCTAAAAACAACTCTACCAAGTCGTTTTCAATTCTAGGGATCACGCTCTCTGTTTCAGGATCGCCCATACGTGCATTGTATTCGATTACAAATGGCTCTTCACCTACTTTAATCAGTCCGAAAAAGATGAAACCAGTGTAATCGATATTATCTTTCTTTAAACCATCAACTGTTGGTTTAATAATGCGTTCTTCTACTTTAGCCAAAAATTCTGGTGTGGCAAAAGGAACTGGAGAAACCGAGCCCATACCACCGGTATTTAAACCTGTATCGCCAATACCAATCCGTTTATAATCTTTAGCAGAAGGTAGTGTAATATAATTTTCACCATCAGTTAAAATAAATACCGAAAGTTCTATCCCGCTTAAAAATTCTTCGATTACTACTGTTGCCCCAGCTGCACCAAATTTACCGCCAAGCATCAGTTTTAATTCCTCCTGAGCTTCTATGGTTTCGGTACAGATTAATACACCTTTACCTGCTGCCAAACCATCTGCTTTTAAAACAACCGGCAAAGCATGGTTTTGCAGATAAGCTAGGCCATCTTCCAAAGTTTCAGGTGTGAAAGATTTTGAAGCTGCAGTAGGAATACCATGGCGCTCCATAAACTGTTTAGAAAAATCTTTACTTCCTTCTAAAATAGCACCTTCTTTTTTAGGTCCGATAACCGGGATGTGCGCAATGGCTTTGTCGGCAAGGAAAAAATCGTGAATACCATTTACCAAAGGTTCTTCCGGACCTACTACAACGAGTTCGATATTTTCGGCAAGCACTACTTTTTTAATGGCATCAAAATCGTTTACATTGATGTTGATATTTGTACCATAAGCCCCTGTACCACCGTTACCCGGAGCAATAATTAGTTTATCACAGTGCGAAGACTGGCTCATTTTCCAAGCGAATGCGCTTTCTCTGCCGCCTGAACCTAAAAGTAAGATATTCATATGGGCAAAGATAATATTTTAGTAACAAGTAGCGAGTATCAAGTAATAAGACTTGTCATCAAATACTAGCTTCCCTTAGCACTTCTTGTCATTTGTTCGAGCATATCCCACATTTCGTTCGGGATGGCTTCCAAACCATTCATCTGCCCCCCTCCCTGCAACCATTCGCCACCATCAATGGTAATTACTTCGCCATTAATGTAACCTGAAAAATCACTCACCAGAAATGCAGCTAAATTGGCGAGTTCCTGATGATCGCCAACTCTTTTCAGGGGTACACGGTTTTTAAAATCAAATTTTTTGGCTAAATCGCCTGGCAATAAACGCTCCCATGCGCCTTTGGTTGGGAACGGACCTGGAGCAATAGCATTCGTTCGGATACCATATTTACCCCACTCTACGGCTAAAGACCTTGTTAGGGCTAAAACACCACCTTTTGCGCAGGCCGAGGGCACAACATAAGCTGAGCCTGTAAATGCGTAAGTGGTAATTATATTTAAAACTGTTGCCGCTTGTTTTTCCTTAATCCAATGTTTACCAAATGTAAGTGTGCAGTTAACCGTCCCTTTTAAAACGATATCGATAATAGATGAAAATGCATTGGCTGATAAGCGTTCCGTTGGCGAGATAAAATTACCTGCAGCATTGTTCAATAATACATCAACCGAACCAAATCTTTCTAAGGTTTTGGCCAATACGTTTTCTACCTGTGCTACTTCTCTAACATCACAGGCAACAGCTAATACTTTGCCACCTGTTTTTTCTTCCATTTCATCGGCAGTTTTTTGCAGTACATCCTGCTTCCTGCTTGTAATTACCAGGTTGGCACCTAATTTCAAAAAATATACGCCCATTGCTTTCCCCAACCCTGTTCCACCACCTGTAATTACAATGGTTTTTCCTTTTAAAGCGTCTTCTCTGAGCATTGGTGAGTTATAGTTGAACATAATTAAAGTTGGTTAATTGGTTAACTGTTTAAGTCGGTTAATTGCTAAACGGGTTAAATGTTGATATTGTTATATTGCCAAATTGCTGGGGATGGTTAACTGTTCGAGTAGGTTAATTGCGATGCGGCCACCAGAAACTGAAAACGATCAATTATGAACTGAAAACTACTTCCGCTGCAGGTTGGCTAAAATTGTTTTTAAGATATGGCGCGTTGCAGGCGACCACCACTGTGCTAACATTTTTTCTAAAGTAGCAGATTGATCGGCACTTACGGCAGTAATTAATTCCTCGCGGATATTTAATTTACTTTGCGACCAGGTATTGCTTTCAAGCTCCATGTATTTTTTAATCTTGCGTTCGGCTGCTGTTAACAAACTTTCGTTCTTTACCAGTTCATCTACCAGGCCAACCTTTAAAGCTTCTTCGGGATTATACAACTTACCAGAAAGTAAACTGCGGGTAGCTTCGGCTTTACCGATCCAGAAGGCATACAAGTGAAAAATACTATTGGGTACGATAATACCTACCGGAACCTCGTTTAAGCCAATAATATATTGGCCTTCTGCCATTACCCGATAATCGCAGGCTAAAGCCATTACGCATCCACCAGCCGGGCTATGGCCACTAATTGCAGCTACTATTGGTTTTTTAAAAGAAACCATATTGGCTGTAAAACCCAAAAATAACTGCCAGAAAGATTTAGCTTCTTCTTCGTTATAGTTATAAAGTTCTACCAAATCCAATCCTGCAGAAAAGAAAGGCGCTGTTCCTGTTAAAATTACACCACCAATGTTATCATCGGCGGCAATATTTTTAAGTATATCATCAAGCTCGGTAATCAGCTCGCGGTTTAAGGCATTCGATTTCCCTCTATCTAATGTGATAGTTGCCAAGCGATCTTTAACACTTACTTTTATTGTATTCATATTTTAAATAGTATCAAGATTTAAGAATCTAGCATCAAGATAAATACATCACAGCATAAACTATGCATGCATACTAATTCAAATTTATCTATTTTTATCTATTTAACATCATAAGTATAAACTTTTCTTGCCAAATGCCCTAATGCATCTATTCCTTCTATTACTACGCGGTAGGTTCCAGGCTCATCTGCATTGTAAAATTCGAATTGTGCTTTCCCATCTTTATCTGTAACAACCTGTGGGTTCCAATAAATAGTGGTTCTTAAATCAGTCCGGCTGCTTGAGCTTGCCGCATCATATTTTGGAGAATAAAACTCTCTTGAAATCGTAAATCCTTTTGGATTAAAGGTTACAATACCTGGTGCATAACGAGCAGTACTTCTTCCCCCGTCGCCACGTTTAGTGGTGATAATAATTACACCTCCACTGCCTTGCGAACCATAAATTGCCGTATTACCGATACTTTTTAACAGCTCAATAGATTCTACATCCATAGGGGTAACGTTATCCAGAAAATCGGCCTCCATCTGCATCCCGTCAACAACAATACGAATTGGCGTGTCTTGGCTCCGCATCAGATATGGCACATTCCCCCTAAATATTACACCTGGCAAACGGCCCTGTAAACATTGAGATAAGGTAACACAAGTGGATAACTGATCGGCTGTCATAATAAAATCGGCCCTACCCGCACCATTTAAATTCGATGAATTTTTCGCCGGGTTTTTCTTTTCGGTAATCGTAACCTCTTCGAGTTTAATGGTCCGCTCCAGCAAACCCAAACGGGTCATCTCATTAAAATAGTTATCACTTTCTTTAATATACTTCATCAAAGTATTATTCACATTGATATCGATATCGGCTCCATTTTTATTCTTGGTTACAATCTGCCCCGGAACAATATCAAGATTAATATCTACAAATTTCCTTTCTGTTTTAGTTCTTGCCTGCACCACAAATTTTGTACTATCGCCAAAACTTAAATTATCGAAAACAAATTTTCCCTCGGCATTTGTTACCGTATCCAAAATGTACATGGTTCCTTTCGTAGCCATTAGCATTACCTTACCACCAGGCACGGGCTTATTTCCTTTTGTTACCGTTCCGCTAATGGTAATAGACTGTTCGGGCTTGTAGGTAATATTCGGACCAACATTATTGATAATGTTTTTCCAAAGAAATCTTCTCCAGCCCTGGGTAAGCATTAGGTTATCGAGTTCTTTTTGTGCTTGTAGATCATCTTTTAAAAAATAATGATTCGGTTTTTCTACGTAGCCGACCAGATCAGACGTAAGTAACAACGAGGTGAGTATATTCGACTCATTATCTTCATCAGGTGTTACTTTTGCTGCGTTGGTTGCAGCAACCGAAAAACTGCCTAAAACGGGTTTATTATCATTAGTTGCATTAAAAGTAAAAGCTGCCTTTCCTCTTTTCGAACTAGAAACTCCTGATGTATTAATCGATACGTCAATTAACTCGGCCTTGTTATTAATAAAAACCAATCGCTCTGCCAAAGGCTGATTGCTGCTCGAAAATAAAGTAAACTGCACAATACCGGCTGGCAGGTTCTTTTTTGGAATATTGGCCACTAGTACCTGTTTATCCATTTTAGCTTTCGAACCATAATATACATTGCCACCATGCTGTGCCACAACTTTAAGTTCATCGCCATTCACAAGATCGGCACTAGCCATAATTTTTACCACCACTTTACCTGTATCTAAAGCATTTACCGAAAGTGCATAACCACTTTTAACGGCCACAGGTAGTTTCAAGGTTTTTTCTGATCCATCCTTAAATTTAACCTTTGCCGAATATGACTTACCGGCCTGATTGTTAAATACAAAGTTACCCATACCTAAATAATTGGTGGCAAAACTGGTTACTTCATTCCCCCCTTCGTCTATTATACTTCCTTCTACATCTTCGCCGCGGCCATCGGCATTAACCGCTTTAATGGCAACTTTTTGTGGCAATTCTTCAACAAGCGTCCCTCCCTCCGGCATAAACTGTACATCAACATTGTTAGACGTGGAAGTGATCGGAATAGATTTGATTACTTTTTGTTTATTATCCAGTGTTATGGTAGCCAGAATCTTCCCTGATTTATTTTGGAAAGATTGATTGTTTGTGAAACTAATTACGGCATCACCCGTTAAACTGGTTTTAACTTTACCCTTTGTAACGGTACGATAATCTAACTGGACTTCATAATTTACTTCATTTTCGCTATAAGCAACACCATTTTTATCTTCAAAATGAACTGTTGCAGTTACTTTATCCGCATTGTTCTCTTTGGTAAAATTGTAAGAAGTTTTTGTAAAAACTTTGTTAGCCCAGCTATTTCCGATCTTAATTGTCTTATCGTAAAAGAATTCGGTGCCAAAATTACGCATGTAATTGGTATATGCCCTAATTCTATAATTGCCCTCGCCAAGCGAATCTGTTAACTTAAAATCGCCCCAGGTAATCCCTCCCATAATGGGTAATTTAACCAATTTTTTTAGCGAATCTTTTTCATTGATGAGCTCTACATACAGGATCTTGCTAATGCCCGAAGGAGCTGAAGTCTTAGTATTCACAACATAAGCTTTGAACCAAATATCATCCCCAATGGCATAATAAGGCTTATCTAAATGTAAATGAACCTTTTCTTGAGGATATTTACTGGTGTAATCTTCTAGTTTTTGTAAGAGCTGGCTAAACGGATCATCATCCATTTTAAATGCACCAAAAACAATAAGCAGAGATAGAAAACTGATTGCGAGAGTAATTTTGAGTTTCATGTGGTTAGGTAACAAATAAATACGTGTCAAGGTACAAAACCTAGGGCATACTTTTATGAAGTTACCATGAAATTTAGTTTGACTTCTAAGTTTTTAGTTAACCGCTACAAATTTGCTTTATTTATTAAATGGCAGAGGTAGGAAGGTCATTATAAGCTAATTTTCATTTAGATGAAGAATTGTCACATGTTAAGTAGTTTAGAAACGACTGGTCTAAAGCATTTGACAACGTCAGTCCCGTTCGCTTTAATCGCATTTAAGAATAAGGGGTTGTAATCCTTGCTACCCAACACATGAAATACTGCTGTAACCTCTTCCCCATTGCAGCGTTACCCTACAGCAGCAAGGCATGAGGAAGCAAAGCGTAAACGGGCAGAAACTTTTTGTTATGCAGAAGCATTGCGCTTCAGGTGATATTAGTATTTTAGGATTAGGAAATGAGTGGCCTGTGGTGCTTGGGGGTTGGCAGCCCCGCTTTACGCTTTACTGCGTTGCACTCCGTGTTCGCTGCAATCGGGTTTAGGAACAAGGTTTAATGCCTGAAAGCAGACCGCCAATCATAAAACCCGACAGCGGCGGCGGCTCCCGATTCTTCCATCGGGACCACAGCGAATGGCGGGACTACCGCAGCCACAGCACACTGCCTGTTAATTTCCAAAAAAGAAAAGATGCCATATTTCAATAAGCTATTGGCTACTAACCGATTAAGCAATCTCTAAAACCTATTCTTCCACATCATACTTTCTACCGGCCTGGTGGTTTTATTGTTGTACTTAGCGTTACCTTTTGAATTGTACATTGTTTCAATCTTACCTTCAACAACAAAATAAATCAATTGGCCAATAGGCATTCCGGCATAAATTTTTACAGGTTGCGCTACCGAAATTTCCAATGTCCAGGTGTTACAAAAACCAACATCACCTTTACCAGCTGTGGCATGGATATCGATACCTAAACGGCCGGTACTGCTTTTACCTTCTAAAAAAGGCACATGCCCGTGTGTTTCGGTGTATTCTACAGTAACACCAAGATAAAGGGTACCCGGGTAAAGGACATAACCATCTTTAGGAATTTCGAAATGTTCGATTTCGTTGTGCGCCTTCGCATCGAGCACACGACTTTTATATGTAGCCAGGTATTTACCTAAATGAACATCATACGAGTTGGTTCCTAAACATTCGCGTTTAAAAGGCTCTATGATGATTGTTCCCTTCTCAATTTCTTCTAATATCCTGCTATCAGATAATATCATTTTTATACGTATTTTTGGCCTAAATTATCATTTATTTAAGATAATTTTGCATGTAATTTCCAATTTAATCAATGCCAATAATTTACAACAAAAATATTGATCAGCATGCTGTTTTAGCAATTTGGAAAATTGAGGAAACAGAAGAAGAATTGTTGGCCGGACTGCAGCTTAAGCAGCATGAACATGATATTATTTCATCATTAAACAGTGGTAAGCGGTTATTACATTGGCTAAGCACGAGGTTGTTATTGAGAACAATGCTGAATACTACCGAGTATATCGACTGCCAGTTTGATGAACACGGCAAGCCCTACCTGGTGAATTTCGATTATCATATTTCGTTAAGCCATTCTTATGATTATGCTGCCGTAATGATTAGTAAAGAGCATGCTGTGGGTGTTGATATTGAAATGATTAAGCACAAAATAAAAAGCATTAAGCATAAGTTTTTAAGCGATGTAGAGCTTGCCCAAAAACAGATCGGAGATAATACCGATGGCTTATACGTGGCCTGGTGTGCTAAAGAGGCTATTTATAAATGGCACGGAAAAAAAGGTTTAGAATTTAAACAACATATCCATATTAAACCTTTTAAGTTAAAAAACGAAGGCTCTTTAAATGCATTGGTAGAGCTACCAACGGGTACGCGGGAGCTGACCGTTAATTACTTTAAAACAAAAGACGGTTACATGCTAGGCTATGTTGCCAGCAATTCTTAAAATAAATGGAGATGAACGATACAGCGGAAAAAGCAATTGCAGCAGGTTTAGTGCCAACTACTTTTGCAGACTGGGGCTTAACAGACTACCAGGAAGCATGGGATAAACAGGAAGATTTACTAAATAAAACGGTAGCCATTAAAACAGAAAACCGCGTAAACAACACCAATAAGCCTACGCCAAACCATCTGGTATTTTGCGAGCACCCACATGTGTACACTTTGGGCAAAAGCGGGCATCCCGAAAATTTATTATTAGATGACCAGGGATTAAAGGATAAACACGCGACTTACTATAAAATAAACCGCGGTGGCGACATCACCTATCATGGCCCAGGACAGATCGTGGGTTACCCGATTCTTGATCTTGATAATTTCTTTACTGATATCCATTTATATTTACGTACCCTAGAGGAAGCCGTTATTCTTACCTTAAAAGATTATGGAATAGAAGCTGGCCGTTATCCAGGTTTTACAGGGGTATGGTTAGATGCCGATAACGAAAAGGCCCGTAAAATATGCGCCATGGGCGTTCGTTGCAGCCGTTGGGTTACCATGCATGGTTTTGCCTTTAATGTAAATGTAGATTTAGATTATTTTAAAAATATTGTGCCCTGTGGCATTGATGATAAAGCGGTAACTTCTTTAGCAAAAGAACTCGGTTATCATCTCGATATGGAAGAGGTAAAAGGAAAATTAAAGAATCATATTGCCGAACTCTTTAAAATGCAGCTGATTTAATTGGCTGGATAAAACTAAACCGAGCGCTAATTCGTAGATTAAGCTATGAAGATTTTATTAAGCGCCATTTTAATTTCTTTCTTAACTTCGGGCTGTACAAAACAACAGCCTATGCCTACTGAACCAATTATCGATCGATCAACAGTTTCACCAAATGGAGAACGTAATTTCACTTACCTCGCACTTGGCGATTCTTATACCATTGGCGAATCGGTTAAACAGGCAGAATCTTTTCCTTATCAGCTTCAAAGTTTATTAAAAACTCAAGGCATCAGCATAGCTGATCCAAAAATTATTGCGGTAACCGGCTGGACAACAGACGAACTTCAGGCGGGTATAAAAAAAGAGAATTTAACAGGAACCTATAGTTTTGTTACGCTTTTGATTGGCGTAAATAATCAATATCGGGGTTACCCAATAAACACTTACAAAAAGGAATTCACAGAATTGTTACAAACGGCAATCGCTTTTGCAGGAGGAAACAAGAATAAGGTTTTTGTAGTTTCTATTCCAGATTGGGGGGCTACGCCCTTCGGTAAAAACTCAGGGCGAAACGCACAAACGATTGCTAATGAAATTGATAGCTTTAATGCTGCAAACCAAGAAATCACGCTTTCAGCAGGAGTAAATTATACCAACATTACCCCTGCATCTCGAAATGCTGCAACAGATTTATCGTTGGTGGCGAGCGATGGATTGCACCCAAGTGCTAAAATGTACACAGAATGGGCAGCTGCTTTATTACCAAAAGTGGCCAATGTATTGAAATAATTAAACGTTTGTTTATGCTGTTTTTAAATTAAAAAATTTATTTTAGTTCAACTATTTAAATTAATCACCTTTAAAAACAGTAAATTATGAATGAGTATGAATCAAGTGGACTAGCCGCAGGTATTGGTCTGGTAGGCGGAATTATTTACCTGGCGGTAATTGTTTTGTTGATTGCCGGAATGTGGAAAACCTTCGAAAAAGCTGGAAAACCAGGCTGGGCTGCTATTATCCCCATTTACAACTTAATTATTTTGCTTGAAATTATTGGTAAACCAATGATCTGGATTTTATGGATGCTTATCCCTTGCGTAAACATTGTATTCGGAATTTGGGCAACGAACCTACTAAGCAAGAGCTTTGGCAAATCAGAAGGTTTTACTGTCGGTTTGGTTATCTTTCCATACATTTTTTGGCCAATTTTAGGTTTTAGTGATGCTAAATACTTAGGGCCATCGGCAGCAGAAGCACAAAATGGTGGTTTTGGCAACAATCCTTTCAATAACCCAAATAATCCATTTAACAAACCATTCGGCAATCAAGACACTCCAAACGATACTCCTCCACCTACAGTTTAATTCTGGATGTTTATCATATTTACATTTTGCAGCTTAATCAACCTGGTTGATTGGCTGCAAAATCATTTAATCCCCTGCCCATTTAAAGCTTTAACAGGAATCGATTGTCCGGGTTGCGGCTTTCAAAGATCTTTTATCGCCCTTATTCAAGGTGATTTATCAAAAAGCTGGTCGCTCTATCCGCCTACCATTCCGCTGTTGTTTTTGTTTATCTCAGCTGGCTTATTATATAAACTTCAAGTCAAACAACGTTCTTTTATCTTTAGAATATTGGTTATCGTAATTGGTAATTTTGTAATGATCAGCTATTTACACAAAATGTTTTTTAGCTAAACACTCATATTGGCTGTAAGGTGATTATAATCCTTTAATACGGTCTCTAAAAATTGTAACTCGTTCATCCCACCCGGAATGGTTACAAAAATGTGTTCCTTGGTTTTGGCTGCCATTGCATAAATTAAATCGGCATTTCCGGTTTGGTAATAACCAGTCAACACCTCATGAATAAGCTCTATATCTCTGTCATTTAAGTGCAGTACTTCCTTAAACTGTGGTTCATATTCTTCAGGCAAATTAAAACTGAAGGCCACATTAGAAAATTCGGTTCTTGGTTTAGTTTTGATTAGCGTTGTTTTAGCCAGTATATCGCCCAATCGTTGATGATTTTTTGTTACCACTACAGAAACCAGTGCAACAACGCCCCAGCCAAAAGGAAAGCCAAAATCGATCATTCGAAATAACCACCTAAAAATATACTGCCCAATAGTTGGCTGTGTACCATCAATGCTTATTACCTTTATCTTTAACACTTTTTTTCCCAAAGTTTGGCCATCCATGGTGATTTCGCAAACCAGATCGTAGAAAGCAAAAATTGCCAGGAAAATAAAGAAAATAACTATTGCAGCACTTCCAGACATTGCCATTTGGGCAGCTCCCATTATCACCAGGGTAATTATAGCAAGAATTATAAATCCAGCCAGGTCGATACATCTTGCAGCTATACGCTCGCCCAGGCCAGCAATTTCGTAATCAATATCAATATTTTGAGCCGTGCTAATTCTGATGCTATCCATATTCAAACATAATTTTTTTTAAAGATAATAGCTGTAGATTGATGTTTATTTTTTTTTAAACTAAAGTTTTCTTATATTTTCATATTTGGATTGTTCATCTACGTATATTTGTTCTGATGGGTTAAGCAATTTGAAAACAATGTTGGTTTCATTTCCGTAAAAAATTAGCTATTTTAACCCAAGATTTGGTAAGGTCTATAAATGAGAGAAGCATTATTTGTTAAACAGAATTCGAAGAAGTGGCAACATTATGATTCCATGCAACCCGCAAGTCCTGATGAAGTGGCCAATCAGTTTATCGAAATCACTAACGATTTAGCTTACTCAAAAACGTTTTATCCTAATTCGAAAACAACAGCCTATCTTAATGGCTTAGCTTCTAAATTACATCAGTCGGTTTACAAAAACAAAAAGGAAAAGTCGAACCGGTTTATCCATTTCTGGAAAACAGAACTCCCCTTAATATTCCTACAACACAGAAAACAGGTATTTTATGCATTGGCATTTTTCTTGGTTTCTTGTGCCATTGGTGCTTTATCGGCCAAATACGACGACACTTTTGTACGATTGATTATGGGTGATGGTTATGTAAACATGACCAACGAAAACATTGCCAAAGGCGATCCGTTCGGGGTTTATAAACAAAGTAATGAGTTTATGATGTTCATGCAAATTGGGGTCAATAATATTTATGTTGCGCTTTATACCTTTGTTTTGGGTATTATATTTTCATTTGGCTCCATTGTTTCATTATTCAGAAATGGAGTAATGCTGGGCTCGTTTCAATATTTCTTCTTTAGCAAGGGCTTGGGTTTTCAATCGGTTCTGGTGATCTGGATTCATGGAACATTAGAAATATCGGCAATTGTTTTGGCTGGTGCAGCTGGTTTAATTTTGGGCAATAGCCTTTTATTCCCTAAAACCTATACCCGTATGGCTTCTGTTTTAAAAGGGGCCAAAGATGGATTGAAAATTGTAATTGGCCTGATACCAATTTTTATAGTTGCAGCATTCTTTGAAAGTTTCGTTACCCGACATACTGAAATGCCTTTATGGTTAAGCATGTTCATTCTGTTATCTTCTGCAGCTTTCATTATTTGGTATGTATTTATATACCCCATAAAAATCTACAATAAACAAGCAACACTAAATTAACATGCTAGGGAAAATTGAATTTAAGAAAAGAAGAGATTTCGGACAGGTAATCAACGATACCTTTACCTTCATGCGTCAAAATTTTAAGCCACTCATTAAAATATATTTCACATTTTGTGGCTTATTTGTACTGGCCAGTATGTTAACCATGTTATTGCAACAATACAAAATGGTTAATATCATCAATACCATTGGTAATGGAAGAAATACCAAAGGCTTAGGTTTTTCAGCTTTATATGGATTAGAGTATTTCCTATCTATTTTATTCTCTTTAGCAACATATGCCAGTATGAGTGTCGCCATACTATCTTATATCGCTATATATGTGCAGAAAGGAAACCAAACGCCAACCACCGATGAAGTATGGGGATACTTTAAATATTATTTTTTCAGGATTTTTGGCAGTTCTATCCTATTAATTATCCTGTTATGTATTGCCTTTATGTTTTGCCTTGTACCTGGCTTCTGGCTATTCCCCTATGTGGCCATGATGTTCCCGATAATGGTAATCGAAAATGGTTCATTAGGTTATTCATTTAACAGGAGCTTCAAAATTATTAAAGATAATTTCTGGATTACTTTCGGTACGCTGATCGTAGTATGGATTATTGTTTATGCCTGTATGAGCATGATTGTTTTACCTACAAGTTTATTTAATATGATTGGTATGTTTACGCATAAAACCCCACATATGTCTTTAACACTTACCATGATTACAACTGTTTTGCAGTCGTTATGCCAGGTATTTACCATCATTCCCATTATTACCATTTCATTGGCCTATTTCAGTTTGGTTGAACAAAAAGAAAACACCGGCCTAATGGAACGGATTTCTAATTTTGGCAATACCGAAAAACCTATAGATACCAGACCTGAAGAATATTAAAATGCAGCGTGCACTATTCCGATATCTTCTTGTTTGTATTTTGTTTTTTATTCCGGTAATCAACAAAGCGCAGACGGCTAAACCTAAGCCTGTAACTACTGTAATTAAAACCGATAGCAGTAAGATTGTGGCATCAAAATTTGATAAAGAGGCCATAAGCAATTATAAAGAGCAAAAAGAGTTTCAATACGACGAAATAGGCCAGCAACAGCTATCACTTTGGGATAAATTTTGGTTATGGTTCTGGAATTTAGTCGGCGACCTCTTTCAGGGAGCAGCATCTAACATTTTTTCCAGGTATATTTTTGTAGGCCTTGGCGTAGCGCTGATCATATTTATCGTGGTTAAAGTTATCGGTGCTGAAAAAATCTTTACTAAAAAACCGAAAGAAACAATCCTTCCATATGATGTAATTACCGAAAACATCCACGAGATAGATTATGAACAGGAATTACAAAGGTTAGTTGCAGAAAGAAAATTCCGTTTGGCTGTTAGGCTTTTGTATCTGAGGGCCCTAAAAAAATTGAGCGATGCCGAAATTATCCAATGGCAGCCCGATAAAACCAATTATAATTATTTAATGGAAATTAGTAAGCCAGAGCTGAGAAACGATTTTAGCCAGCTTACCCTACAGTTCGATTATATCTGGTATGGCGACTTCCCTATCGATGAGGTGAAATTCGACCCGATCAACCAATCGTTTAACGAGTTTAACAACCAAATTAAATGAAGGGCTACAAATTATATCTGATTATTGGTTCCATTCTAATTTTGGGTTATTTAATTGCGCAGTATAACAAGCCTACGCCAACAAACTGGGCGCCAACATATGCTACTAAAGATAAAATCCCTTACGGAACATATATTTTATACAATAGAATCAAAGATATTTTGCCATCGGCAAGTATTCAACAGTCAAAAACTGCTGTTTACACCACTTTAAAATCTAAAAAATTCAATAAAGCCGCTTATATAATTGTTGCGCAAAAGACAGACATTAGTAAAACTGATCTTGAGCAGTTAATAAAATATATGCACACAGGTAATGATGTATTTATTGCTACTTACGATTTAGGAAAAATAAGTAAGGAACTTAAAATACAAACTTCTACCACAATGTCTCCCGAAGGAAGCACCTTAAATTTTACCAATCCAGAATTAAAAACAGATGCAAACTACGGCTTTGAAAGAGGGATTGGCAGCCAGTATTTTAGTAAAGTTGATACCAGTAAAACCACAATACTTGGGATAAATGCCGATAATAAGCCTAATTTTATCCGCTATACTTACGGTAAGGGTAATCTTTACCTGATTGCCGAGCCAGGTTTTTACACTAATTTTAACCTGCTGAATAAATATGGTGCAGAATATGCCGCTAAAACCTTAAGTTATTTGCACGGAAATAAGCAGCTCATTTTTGATGAATATTTTTCTGCACAAAAGAACACTACTACCGATATGCTCAGGGTATTCTTTAAACATCCTGAACTGAAGTTCGCCTATTATCTGGCCATATTTAGCTTGATAATTTTTGTCTTGTACGACATTAAGCGCAGGCAAAGAATTATCCCAATCGCCGATCCGCTTACCAATTCTTCATTGGCCTTTGTTAATGTGGTGGGCAGTGTTTATTACCACGAGCGGAACAATCTCGATATAGCCTTAAAAAAGATCAATTACTTTATGGAGTACTTAAGGAGCAGGTATTATCTAAAGACTAACGATATCGACAGCAAATTTGCTCAGGTACTCATGGAGAAAACAGGCATTAACGAAGCCCTGGCCAAAACCCTGACCAAACATTTTATCCAAACGCCAACAATGGGCGATTTAAGCGATACCCAATTGATTAATTTAAACGAAAGCATAGAACAGTTTTATAAAAATACGCAAAGCAATGGAACAAGAACAGTTTAACCCACGTACCGATTTAAGTGCCTTAAATGAAGCGGTAAATCAAATCAGAAATGTACTTGGAAATATCATTATCGGCCAAAAACAGGTTATTGATTTCTTAATTGTTGGTTTGCTTGCCGACGGGCACATCTTAATTGAAGGCGTACCCGGGGTAGCCAAAACGCTCAGCGCAAAACTGCTTGCAAAATCGATAGATGCACAATTTTCGAGAGTACAGTTTACCCCCGATTTAATGCCCTCAGATGTTTTAGGAACCCCGATATTTAATACCAAAACAGGAGATTTCGAATTTAGGAAGGGTCCTATTTTTGGCAATATTATTCTTGTTGATGAGATTAACCGTGCGCCTGCAAAAACCCAATCGGCTTTGTTCGAAGTAATGGAAGAACGCCAGATAACCATTGATGGGCATACTTATATTATGGATGAGCCTTTTATGGTATTGGCCACACAGAACCCGATTGAGCAGGAAGGAACATATCGCCTCCCTGAAGCACAGCTGGATAGGTTTTTATTCAAAATAGAGGTTAAATACCCTTCGCTAGAGGAGGAAACCGCAATTTTGCTGGCTCAACACACCTTAGTTAATAAAACATTATTAAACGAAGTAAAACCTGTATTGTCTGTTCAACAGATAAAAGAGGCTAGGGCAATCATCCGCAGTTTATTTGTTGAACCAAAATTATTGGAGTTTATCGCTAAAATCGTAAACGAAACCCGGAACAATTCATCACTTTATCTGGGTGCTTCGCCAAGAGCATCACTAGCGATTGCACATAGTGCAAAAGCCTTTGCTGCTATTCAAAACCGCGATTTTGTTACACCTGAAGATATTATTGCAGTTGCGGGCCCTGTACTGGCTCACCGGATATTATTATCACCAGAAAAAGAAATGGAAGGCTTAACCACAACCGATATTATACATCAGATCATTAAAAAAATTGAAGTGCCAAGGTAGGCTAGTTTATATTTATCAGTCGACAATTTTCAGTTTACAGTTGGCTACTACAGTTAACCCGTTTAAACAATTAACCGATTAACCAACATTTACAATTAACCATACATTGAAAAAAATCTTTCAGCAATATTATAACAATCTATTCCTAACCGATCGTTTATTCGCGGTTTTAGGCTGCTGTATTGTACTTTTTTTGTTGAAGTTCTTTTTTGCCTGGCTGGGCGATATACCTGAAATTGCAACTGGCGCCGTATTTGCTTTATTTTTTATAGATATTTTTATTCTATACCGAAATACCCAAGGGATTGATGCCAAAAGAATTACTTCGAAACGTTTGAGTAATGGCGATGAAAATCCGATACAGATCGAAATCAGGAACAGTTATGGTTTTGGGGTAAATGCCAGGGTGATTGATGAAGTGCCTTTTCAGTTTCAACTCCGGGATAAAGATTTTAAACTTCACCTAAAACCTGCTGAAGCAAAATCGATCTATTACAACCTGCGTCCAACAAAACGTGGTGAATATGATTTTGGCTTTATTAGAGCGTACATCAGCTCGCCCCTGGGCTTAATTAACCGCCGTTATAATTTTGATGGTGCCAAGATCTTGCCTGTTTTTCCTTCGTTTATTAATCTCGGCCAATACGAATTGATGGCCGCTTCACGCTATCTAACAGAATTTGGGATTAAAAAAATCAGGAAAGTTGGACAAAGCAGTGAATTTGACCAGATTAAAAATTATGTTGGAGGCGACGATATCCGCACCATTAACTGGAAAGCTACCGCCAGAAAAGGCGGCTTAATGGTGAATACCTATACAGATGAAAAGTCGCAGAATATTTATTGTATAATCGATAAATCGCGTGTAATGCGTATGCCTTTTGAAGGTTTGAGCCTACTCGATTACGCCATAAATGCTACGGTTGCACTTTCGAAGGTGGCTATGCTCAAAGAAGATAAAGCAGGTTTAATTACGATATCTGAAAATATCGGCGCTGTTGTACCAGCAGATCGTAAAGCTTCCCAGCTTGGCAGTATCATGAATGTGCTTTACAAAGAAAAAACAAGATACCTGGAGAGTAATCTCGAGGCACTATATTCCGCGGTACGATCAATAGTGAAACAAAGGGGTCTTTTGGTTTTCTTTACTAATTTCGAAAGTTTGTCTGCCCTACAAAGACAGTTGCCTTACTTAAAAAGGATTGCTAAATATCACTTATTGGTTGTGGTATTTTTCGAAAATACAGAACTAAAAGAATTAAGTACAGAACCTGCAAAAGATGTAGAAGGTATTTACCATAAAACCATTGCCGAGAAATTTATCTACGAAAAAAAACTAATGGTTAAGGAACTCAACAAACATGGCATTTTAGCCATCCTTACCCCTCCCCAAAAACTTACTGTTAATGTGATTAATCAGTATTTGGCGTTAAAGGCACAGCAGCGGATTTAGTCCTAAGTCTTCAGTCCCGAGTCCAAAATCGACTTCACAACCGATGATCAAGCTCATGCTAATCCTCGGTCTGTGTCCTCACAGACCGAAATAGAAATAAAGCTACAGAAGATCCCTATAATCAGTTAAAAAGCCAAAATTATCTATTCCAGTTTCATAAAATTTTGCTGATGACCATTCGTAATCTTCCGGTCTCTCGCACAATTGCCATCTTTCCTGTAATGGATTGAGATGGATATAGTCTATTTTCTGTTCAAGCTTATCCAGAGTATCCATAAGAATAGCTAATGGATCTCTTTGCCATAAACGAAAATTTCTTTCTCCATCAGATACTTTAAAATATGGTAATATATCAAAGTGATGAAGTTTTAAGTCCTGAAAAATTTGATGGGAAGTAAATTTATTAAAACTTGTTTGAGGCATTTCTTTTCCATTTAACGCTATCATTTGCCATACCAAGTGCAAATGATTTGGCATAATTACAAAAGCATAAACAACAACCTTTTTTCTATTTACAAGTTCCCTCAGAGTATCGATTAAAATTAATTTATACTTATCGATAGAAAAGATTTTTTTCCAATCTTTAACCGTGTCTGTCCAAAAATATACTCCATCCAAAAGCATTTTTGAGTTGCGGTCTTGTTTGAAAATATTTTTGTTTTCCATTATTAAAAATAGAAAATAAAATTCAGTTTCGGTCTGTGGGGACACAGACCGAGGAAATGGGATTTAGTCATGAGTCCTTAGTCTGTAGTCCAAAGTAGGGCTCATGACTGAAGACTATGGACTTAGGACTAAAACCTACTCTTCTTCCCTAAAATACACCTTATAAAAGTTCATCGATTTATCATCGTCGTAACCTTTTTCGATCATATCTTTATTGCCATGGATATAAATGTGGAAGTTTTTATCCAGCTTTAACACGCTTTTGTAGGCACGGGCCTGTTTTTTAACAGCAGATTCGGCGATTTCAAAATGATCAGCTATCGGACTTTCGAACTCCTGCTCATAGTTTTTCTTGTAATTTTTGAACGACTCTATCCCTTCAGCATTGCCAATTACCTCATTACCGAATTCTTCAATATCAAAGGTTTCTTTCTCTTTGAAATACTTCATCGAGCGGTTTAAGAGATCTATTTTATCAGCTTTGCTGATTTCGTAGTCATCATCCAGCTTCTGCGTGACGAAATTTTTATAAACTCCCAGCACATTATTGGTCTGGTTATAGCTATCGTTCCTGATTTTCAGTTTCAAGAATTCATCTTTCCAGTAAACGGCAGAATCGTTGCTGCTTTTCGATTGATCCAACACCACCACTTTGTAACCTTCTTCTTGATCAACGTTAAAAATCAGACAGCCTTTATCCAGTTTATTAATGCTAATGGCTTCTTGCTCGTAACTTACATTAAAGCCATCCTGCTCAGGGTAAACTTTTAGGTAAGTATCTTTTGTTTCGGATTTAAAAACGCCGATTACGTCCAACTGCTCCCCTTCTATCTGCACTTTTTCGAAGTAAGCCACATATAATTCACCCGATTTAATTTTTGGGTGGTTGGCAACATCGTATAAATGTTTGGCGAGTTGCTGCGAATCTTCGTGAAAAAGCTCATTGTTTTCGAAAATTTCATGCGCAAAATGGAATACTTCGTTCAGTTCTAAATTATCATTAGGATGATAAAAACGGTAGACTTCATTTACCTTTTCGAAAGGCTTTAAGAAATACTGCATCAGCAGGTTTCCCAGTATTTCGTCATCAATTTTTAAAGGTGCATCAGATAATTTATAATACTCTTCAAGCAATTTATTGCCTGTATGGTGGATAGAAAGTTGCTTAAGTGAAGCCTCGAAAAATGAAATCATGGGAGCAAAAATAGTAAAATCATTGGTTAACCTTCTCCGTCATTCAATCATTCTATCCTTCACTCATTTCTTAATATAAACCTCTGCTCTTTCTAAGAAGCTTTTTTCTCTTAAGGTTGCTTCAACTTCATTTATGGCCTTCATTAAGTTATTTTGAGTATTCGTAATTTCTGCTGTTGCTTTAATAATCACATCCCAAACAGGCTCCATGGTAGAAAGAAGTGCCGTGCCCTTTTCTGTAAGCTCAACCAAACGTTTACGGGTATCTACTTTATCTTTTTTAGACCGAATCAGTTTCTCCTTTTCCAATTCTTTTAACAAACTGATGGTAGAAGGATGTGCATAACCGATTTCATCTGACAGCGAAACCACGTTCATGGTTGATTTTTTATATAAAGTATAAAGCACAGGGAACCATTTGGGTTGAAAATCAATTCCGAATGCTTTATAAATCAACAGGCCATCTTTACGGATCTGATCGCTGAGCCTTTGCAAGCGGGTAGAAATGGCCAATAAGCCAGAAGCATCAATTACATTTTGTTCCATTAAACAGATTTTAAATCCAGGCTATAAAAAACATTGTCTACAGCCATCCGGGGGAAGTAAACCGGTAAATTTTCCATTGCAACTGGTTTAAATCCATTACGTTCATAAAAACGGCAGGCCGCCTGCAATATGTCTTTAGTGCCCAAATATACCTCATTCAGATTATTATCCTCACAGTAGGCTAGCAGTGTTTTCAATAAAGCCTGTGCAACGCCCAAATCTTTCCCTCGGAATTCCTTTTTCACAAACATTTTTCTGATTGCCCCTGATTGATGCTCAGGTACGGCAATTAAAGCAATAGTTCCGATCAATTCACCATTTAATTTTGCACCCCAGAAGGCACCGCCAGAGCCATCGTAGTTTTTTTCGATATCCAACAAATCTGGCTGTGCTGCCAGGTCTATATCTACATTAAATTCTATTTGTTGGATGGGCAGAATTAACCCAATAATCGCTTCACAGAATTGATTATCTAACCGTTCTATTTTAAAGTCGTTTTGCATTGCTAAATATTATCCAACAAATATATGTAGTTAACTACATATATCATAAATAGAAATATCATTTGAACCTCAAATCCTAGGAAGAATCTGGAATGTTTTGATTACTGCATAAGTTATTTTGTATTCTTTAATTTATTAAGGAAGTCGACAATCTTTTTATCTGCATAATTAGCCACACCCTCATGCCTGAAAGACAATCTGCCTTGCTTATCGAAAATAACAGTTGTAGGCAAAGCGCCAGTAAATACTTTTTCAGGAATATCGCTTTCTACTTTATAAACTGGCATTTCATATTTACGATCGGACATAAACTCGCCTGATTTCGCAAAATCTCCGTCAGCATCGGCAAAAATGAATACAATATCTTTATCGTTTTTAAATTGTGCGTAAAGCTTGTTAATCGAAGGCATTTCGGCCCTACATGACGGACACCAGGTTGCCCAGAAATTAAGAAAAATAACTTTCCCTTTTAAATCGCCAAGATCAATCACGTTTCCTTTTAAATCCTTAAACTGAATTCCACTAAGGCCTATCGTGCTTGCCATTGGGCGTTCAACTTCTGGCGAATAAAAACCGATTTCCATTAATCCCCTAATTAAAAATGCTTTTGCATCAGGTACAAAAACAATTACCAAAAGGATGATGAGCAATAGTGCATTGAATATATTTTTCCTGATAAATTTCATTAATTCTTTATTTCAACCAATAACGGAAATAGGTTTATAATTGGTATGGCTATAATTTTTTAAGATTTATATCTTCTTTTCATTAAACCATCGACTAGATCTCAGGTCATAGCAGTATAAATACAATGTTACTTTGTAAATATATATAATTGCTTAGGAATTACTACTTTTGGCCTGTTGAAAAAGCATAGACAAAACATTAACAAATATTTATCGGCATTTATGCTGATCGTATTTGCTATTGCTTTAACTCCTTGGAGTGTACTTCACCACCATAACCCGCTTCCGGTTGTGCAGAAAGAGGTCAACTGTAAACATGTTAGCCATGTTCAGGCCCATGGCGATACCTGTTTAATCTGTAATGCTAGTTTTGAAAAAAATTATGTGCAAACGCACCACATTTACAGAATCTTCTTATCAGCCAAAATTTTTAGCCGAACCGAGTCTACCTTAAAGAATGCCTTTACCGAAATAAAGCGTACTTGTTTACGGGGTCCCCCTTTAGCTTAATTTTTTCTTTTCAAGCGCATCCGTGCTTAATCAAATTATTTATATGAGAAACTAAAACTAGCATCATTATGCTATTGCTTTGGTTTTTCAATCATTTTTATTTACTACAACACATGAAAAAATTACAGCTTATTGGCTTAGTAATTCTATATACATTATTAAGCAGCACCGTTTTTGCTGCCGCTTTAAAGAATATAACAGGTAAGGTTATTGATGCAAGCACCAAACAAACGTTGCCAGGTGCAACCATTTTTATTCCTGACTTAAAAGTTTCGGCAGTAACCAACAATGACGGAGAATTTACGTTGAATAACCTTCCTTCAAAAGGAAGTTATCTGGTTGAGGTACATTATGTAGGCTATAAAACAGCTACACAGGTGGTAAACTTTGCCAGCGCAGCTGGATTAGCGTTTTCTTTACAACCTACTGCAATAGAAACAAAGGAGATTGTAATTACCGGAAGTTTGATCAGCAGTACCAGCAAAAGAAATAGTGCTTCTTCTGCTGTAATTGGCAAGGATCAGCTTTTACAGCCTTCAACCAATTTAATTGATGCGTTAACTAAAATACCCGGTGTATCACAAATTACTACTGGCCCATCTATTTCCAAGCCTGTAATCAGAGGCTTGGGCTATAACAGAATTGTAACTTTAGATGATGGTATAAAACAACAAGGCCAGCAATGGGGCGATGAGCACGGTATTGAAATTGATCAGTTTAAATCAGACCGCGTTGAAGTTTTACGTGGCGCAGCATCGTTAATGTACGGTTCTGATGCACTAGGTGGAGTAATTAATCTATTAGAGCCAAGTACCGCACCCGAAGGGCAGATTAAAGGTGAATTTATTACCAATTACTCTACCAATAATGGCCTTACTGCTAACTCGTTAATGTTAAATGGTAACGAAAACGGGTTTGTTTGGAGAGCCCGTGGAACGTATAAAAATGCTTACTCTTTTAAAACACCAACAGGTTACTTCCCTAATTCGGGCTTTAACGAAACCGATTTAAGTGGTATGGTAGGTTTAAATAAAAGCTGGGGTTATACCCACTTAAATGTTTCGAACTTTCATAACAATATTGGCTTTTATGAGCCGACTTTAGACGACAATGGAAATTTTGTGAAAGAAGACGGTAGTGCTTTTACCAACGATGATTATAAAAACCGTACTTTAGAATACCCTCGCCAAGATATCCGACACTTTAAAATCGCCTTAAATAACAATTTCATTATTGGTAACGGTAATTTGAAAGCTGATTTTGGTTATCAACAAAACCAACGTCGTGAATTAGATGGACCAGATCCTGCCCTATTCTTCGACCTTAAAACTTACAACGCAGATCTGAAATATTATATCCACGAAACCAATGGATGGCAGCCCGTTTTTGGTGTAAGTGTAGATGATGCACATAGCCAAAATAAAGGAACAGAATTTTTAATTCCAGCTTATGATACTTTTGGTTTAGGTGCTTTTGCTTATGCAAAGAAAAATTGGGAAAATAGCACCTTTAGCATTGGTGCCCGTTACGATTTTAGAAAAAACAACGGAAAACAATTGTTTGATGATGGAGAAGAGCTTTTTGCACCTTTCAAAAATAAGTTTTCAAATGTAAGTGGCGCATTGGGTTTTACCCATCAGTTTAATGATGAGCTGAATTTTAAAGCCAATGCAGGTTCTGCATTCCGTGCGCCAAACCCAGCAGAGCTAGGCTCGAACGGTGTACATGAAGGTACATTTAGATACGAAATCGGTAACTCAGGTTTAAGTCCTGAGCGCAGTTACCAGGTTGATGCTGCTTTGGAATACGAAGGAAAAATTGTAAGTGCAAGTGCAAGTATTTACAACAATTACATCCACAATTATATTTATGCCTCCAACAATGGCGAACAAAGAGTAGCTGACGGTACACTTTATGATGTTTACCGTTACGGACAGGTAAACGCGAATCTTTACGGTGCTGAAGCAAGCTTAACCATCCACCCTGTTCCGTTTATCCACTTCGAAAATACATTTGGATACGTTCATGCACAGAACAATACGTTAAACAGACCGCTTTCATTTATTCCTGCCGGAACATTGAGAAATGAATTACGTTTCGAACCTAAACTTAAAGGCACAAATGATGCATATCTTTCTGTGGGTATCAACTCGGCATTTAAACAAACCCGTGTAGATGATGTTTTTGAAACGCCAACCAGTGGTTATACTTTGTTAAACGCAGGCATCGGTGCTACATTTAATTTAGGCAAACAGCCAATTAAACTATCTGTTTCGGCCAATAACCTGTTAGATCAGAAATATTATGATGCTTTAAGCAGATTTAAACCAGGCCGTTTTGATCAGGAAAATCCTAATTTAGGTGTTTATAATACCGGCAGAAATATCACTTTCGGATTGTATGTTCCTTTTACACTGGTAAAATAACAAACAATAGAAAAAAACCGGGGCATCCACTTATATCGGGTTTAGGTGGATAGGATTGAGGTTCTATGTGCCAGCCACATCATAATTGATTTAAAAGGGAAAAAGCCAACAAATGTCGGCTTTTTCCCTTTTTTGGAACCTATGATCATTTCTTAAACGTAACCCTCTTAGCCCTAACATACTGATTTGGCCATTCGGTATCATCGCCAAGCACTTGCGCTGCATGCGTAGGGAAATAAGCATCACGTAACGATTCGCGGGCAATAAAAATCAAATCAGCTTTGCCCTGCTCTAAAATTTCTTCTGCCTGCTGCGCCTCAACAATTACACCTACTGCACCTGTATAAATCCCAATTTCATTTCTAATCTTATCAGCAAAAGGAACCTGATAGTTTGGTCCTGCAGGAATAAAAGCATCAGGTACATTTCCTCCCGATGAGGTATCAATTAAATCTACACCACGATCTTTTAACACAGCCACTAATTGTAATGAATCGTTCTCGCTCCAACCGCCTTCCGTCCAGTCCGTTGCAGAAATGCGAACAAACAAAGGCAAGTTCTCTGGCCATACCGATTGTACGGCTTCAACCACATCGATTACCAAACGAATCCGGTTTTCGAAACTTCCACCATAAACATCTGTACGTTTATTGCTCAATGGACTAAAAAACTGATGTAGTAAATAACCGTGTGCAGCATGTATTTCTACTACTTTATAGCCAGCATCAAGGGCCCGTTTTGCCGCCGCTCTGAAAGCAAAAACAATATCCTGAATTTCTGAAATCGTTAATTCATGTGGTTCAACCTGTCCTGGCTTAAAAGAAATTGGAGATGGCGCAACTGGCTTCCAGCTATTTTCACCTCCAGCTAATTGCTCACCGCCATTCCAGGGCACCTCGCAACTGGCCTTTCTGCCTGCATGCGCCAGTTGGATGCCAGCGATAGCACCATTATTATGAATAAAAGAAACTATCTGTTTCAGTTTTTCTACATGTTCATCTTTCCAGATACCTAAATCAGCATAGGTAATTCTCCCATCGGCTGTTACTGCAGAAGCTTCCTGAATAATTAAACCTGCACCACCAACGGCACGGCTTCCTAAATGCACCAGGTGCCAATCGTTGGCAAAGCCATCAACAGCAGAATATTGGCACATGGGTGAAATAACAATTCTATTTTTTAAGGTTACATCCTTTATGGTAAAAGGAGAAAATAATTTAGACATATATTGTTTGTTTAACCGCGAAGAACACAAAGTTTTTTCGCAAAGAAATCGAACACTTTAACCGCTGTATTCTTTGTGTGTTCCTTCCTTTCTTTGCGGTTGAAGTTTAAAAACCAGCGTTCTTTAATTCGGTATTGATGAACTGAATTTCTTCAGCTTTTAATTTTACGTTTATGGCTTCTGCATTTTGTACAGCTTGTTTTTCATTCCTCGCACCTACCAAAGCAATGGTTATGCCTGGGCGTTCAACCGTCCAGCGTAACACCAATTGAGATAGAGTAGCATTTTTCTCGTCGGCCAACGGTTTTATTTTAGCCAAGAATGCATTTGTTTTTTCGATACTTTCTGGCGAGAAAAATTTATTCCCTTGACGGTGATCACCTTCTTCAAATTTATAATCGGCGGTCATTTTTCCGGTCAATAAACCGCGCTCCATCGGACTATAAGCTAAAACTGATTTATTTTTTTCGATGCAATATGGCACAATTTCCTCCTCAACACCGCGGTTTACCATGCTAAATGGAATCTGGTTGGAAATAATTTCTAAAGTCTGATCTGCTTCTTTTAATTGTGCCACATTATAATTGCACACGCCTGCATAACGTACTTTACCCTGTTCAATTAACCTGCTCACGGCTTCGAAAGTTTCGTTTATCGGTGTTGTTGTATCTGGCCAGTGGATCTGGTAAAGATCTATGTAATCAGTACCCAGGCGTTTTAAAGATTGCTCACATTCATAAATCACGCTTTCTTTTCCGGCATATTTATAAATATCGATATCTTTTCCCTCGTTGTTTTTGCTCTTAAAGCCGAAATCGCCTTTGGCTAGGTCCCAGCGCATCCCGAATTTGGTTACCAGTTGTAATTTATCGCGCGAGATACCTTTTATTGCCTCCCCGACAATTTCTTCACTATCTCCCTGACCATAAATTGGTGCGGTATCAATTGAAGTAACCCCCAAATTGTAACCTGCTTTAATTGCGTTAATTGCATCGTTTCTATCTGTACTTCCCCACATCCATCCGCCGGCTGCCCAGGCACCAAAAGTGATTACTGAAAGTTCCAAATCTGAATTTCCAATTTTTCTGTATTCCATAATTATTTTTTAATGATTTTGTCAACCGCATAACTGTTATGCGACAGGTAAGCGAGTAGTACCGATAAAAATGCGACATGGATGAGTTGAGAAGGCAGCGCATCCCAATTTTCAATTACCGTTGTTCCGAAAATCAGTGCTAACGAAATCACTCCGGCAAATAATAAGCCTTGCCTAGTAAATAAGCCCAATATGATCATTAAGCCTGCTATAAATTCGGCAAACGGCAAAATATAACTAAAGGGAATAATCAATGTATCAGGTAAATATGATTTCGAAAATTGCCCAACCATCCAGCCACTAAAACCTGCAAGTTTTGGTAAACGCACCAAACCATGTCCGAAAAAACTCAATCCTATTGCCAAGCGACTAAGTAAATATGCCCATTTTGTATCCATACTATATCAATATACTACAAACATACAATCTCCACATTAAGGATGTTTTAATGCAACAATTATTAGACTGATATTTTACCTTCCCGTGGCGTAGCGCGATGGGTGTGAAAACGCTAACCCCTATTCGCTCAGCCCAAAACTTTTTTCAAAATAATTTGGAGATCATCAAACAACAACATACATTAGTGTATTATTTAACTAATACAGTAGATATGATAAATATTAACAATCTTAATTTTGGCTACAGCAAGCATAAGCCATTATTTAAAAATATGAGCATGCGGTTAAGCAATGGTCATATTTACGGTTTGCTTGGAAAAAATGGAGCCGGTAAATCGAGTCTATTAAAAAACCTGGCCGGTTTGGTATATGCACAGAGTGGCACATTAGAGGTGATGGGCTTTAACCCCGCCAAAAGACAACCTGCGCTTTTAGAGCAGATTTGTTTTATTCCAGAAGAATTTTATTTGCCTTCAGTAAAAATTGAAGCCTATTTAAAAGCAAACGCTCCATTTTACAAAAATTTCGACCATGATTATTTTACAGATCTGATTAAGGAATTTGATATTCCGGTTGAACAGAAACTCATTAACATGAGCTACGGGCAGAAGAAAAAAGTAATTATTGCTTTTGGCCTGGCTACACAGGCCAAACTGGTGATTATGGATGAGCCGACAAATGGATTGGATATTCCATCAAAGGCACAGTTCAGGAAAATTATGGCTTCAGCCATGACAGATGAACGTTGTATCATCATCTCTACGCACCAGGTTAGGGATTTGGACAATTTGATCGACACGGTGATTATGCTTGACGAAAATGACGTTGCGCTTAAAGCTTCAGTAGAAGAAATTACAGCAAAGTTAACCTTCAAGAAAGTCAAAGAAATCGATGATAGCATCATTTATGCAGAGGCATCACTTTCTGGTTATAATGCGGTAATGCCCAACTATCACCAGGAAGAAAGCAAATTAGATATGGAGCTTCTTTTCAATGCCATACTTGCAGAAAAAATCAAATTTAAACCTTTATTCAGTTAAGCGATGAACAACACATTTAATATCAATCGATTTGGCTTATTGCTTAAAAGACAGTGGCTGGAGTTTGGAAAAATTTATTTGATGAGTTTGATAGTGCTTACCGTAATTGTAGTGGGCTTCTATCTCTTTAACATCCCTCGTTTCAACCAATCAAATTTTGTATGGAATGATAACGGCCATGCTCAATTAGCCTTTCGTATGCCTGTTTTTCTTTCGATCGGTTTTTTGTTTTTAACAATTGAAGCCAGCACCTATTTTAGTGCGTTAGGGCAAAAACCGAAAGCAATTATGGAATTAATGACGCCAGCCTCTGTTACCGAGAAATTCTTTTGCGCAATCCTTTTCTCCGTAATTCTCAGCTTAGTAAGTTACCTACTTATTTTTTATATAGTTGATTCTATATTTCTTAACTATATCAACGAACTATGGAAAAATCAAAAAGCGCTCGATTATAACACCAATAAACTAACATTGGTGAGCTTTAGCTCTTTTTATGATGATTTAACCGTCGATAACAGGTCTAAATTCCTATTTGCTTTTCCACTTTTCTTCTCTAGCATTTTTCTTCTGGGATCCGTTTATTTTAATCGCTTTCATTACGTTAAAACCGCTCTATCCTTAACAGCCTTATTCACACTTGTGATCTTTTTAGGCTTTAAAACTGCGAAATGGTTACTGGAAGGTAAGTACAATACAGGCACAAATGAAAGAGACTTTGTATTCATAATACTATTTGTGGCTAGCATCTTAGTCACCTTATTTATCTGGATAATTACTTACGTCCGCTTAAAAGAAAAAGAAGTTTAATTAAAAGGTATAGATATGGAATTTAGAGATAACAAGGCGATATACCTTCAAATTGCAGAATACGTTTGTGAACATATTTTGCTCGGAAAATGGAAAGCCGATGAAAGAGTTCCTTCGGTGCGGGAACTGGCCGTAGAAATGGAAGTAAATCCTAATACGGTAATGCGCACCTACGAGCTGCTACAAAACAAGAACATCATCAACAATAAAAGAGGAATTGGTTTTTTTGTAGAGGAAGCGGCAATAGACAATGTAAGAAACTACCGCAAACAACAGTTTATAACAGATGAACTGCCAACCTTTTTCAGGAATATTTACCTGCTTAACATTGGTTTTGATGAACTGGAAAGCCAATACAAAATGTTTGTAAAAGAAAATTTTAACGCCTAAAAAAATGAAAACAAGCAATAAATTATTAATCACCCTTGCTGCACTGTTCATTATTGTTCCAATAATTGTTGTGGCCATAAATGCCAAAATAAATTATAAGCCATCAACTAGTGGTGGCTTTGTTGAAGAACAAGAAATAAACGCGGAGCCCTTTGATAAGGAAAGCCAAGGCAGAACTGCCGTACCTATAAAAAATCCGTTTACCAGTATTAACATTCCAGATGCTAGAGGTAATGCTCTGCAGATACATTTTATTAAAAGCGATGTATTCGGGGTAAAAGTACCTACTGAGATGAAAGACGCCATCAATTTTAGTGTAAACAATGTGGGCGTACTACAAATTTATTTTGATGATAAAGCACAGCCATCGCACCATCATAGATCAGATATAACAATACTGGTATATTGTCGGAATGTTGACGAACTCAATTTAACTAATTCTTCAGAGCTGATTTTAACAGCCAAAAGTGATTCTTTAAATATTAACATGAAAAATGCCGGCCAGCTCAGTTTTGGCTCGCCCATTACATTATTTACAAATAATGGAAAATCGAGCAAAGTAATTAATCAACCCGACATTAAACAGTTAAACATCAACCTGGATAGTACAACTTTTTATTCGGAAAACAACTCTTATAAAAAGTTAAATATAAGATGCAAGAATTCAACCGTTGATCTCGGAGGAGAAGAAGATAAAAGCAACATTGGCAATTTAACGATTAATACTTTCGAAAAATCGGAAATTAAGATTGACAAAGTTAATATCGATAAAATTTCTGGTAGTCTATCAGATGAAACAACCATTGCGATGCCCGTAAAATATTTGAAACAGATGCTCAAAGATTAATTCAAATCGCCATGGCACTTACATTTAATTGCTGATTATGTAAAAAGGGCATGATTTTTAAGCTAACTAATTGGCAAAAGTTTAACTTGGGCCAATTAGCTTTTTAGTTTTTACATCATTACCAATCATGAAGAGATATTTTCTTTTACTTGCCCTCAGCCTGTTCGTTTTTACCCTTGTACATGCACAAAAAATAGATACGCTATCTATCACCCTTGATAACGTTAAATACCCGTATCCCGTTAAATACTTTCCTATTAATACCGAAGGCCAGGATATTAAAATGGCTTATATGGATGTTGCACCAACCGCAGCAGCCAATGGAAAAACGGCAATCCTTTTCCATGGAAAAAATTTTGGAGGTTATTACTGGGGCAATGTAATTAAAGCCTTAACCAACATCGGTTACCGTGTAATCGTACCTGATCAAATTGGTTTTGGCAAATCATCTAAAGCATTTATCCATTACAGTTTCCACCAACTGGCTAGCTGGAATAAACGACTGCTAGATACCTTAGGCGTTCAAAAAACCGTGGTTTTAGGTCATAGTATGGGCGGTATGCTGGCTACACGTTTTGCTTTGATGTACCCGGAAACAACTGAAAAACTCTTGCTCGAAAATCCAATCGGACTGGAAGATTATAAAACTTTCATTCCTTATATCACTACTGCGCAACAGTATCAAACAGAACTTAAAACTACAGCTGAGAGCGTACGGAAGTATTACCAAGGCTCTTATTTTACGTATTGGAAGCCTGAATACGAATACCTAGTGGGCATTGCGGGAGGGGTAACCAATAGTTCCGACTACCCGCGCTGGGCTAAAGTAGCTGCACTAACTTATACCATGATTTATGAACAGCCTGTGGTATATGAATTTCAGAATTTAAAGGTCCCTACTGTTTTGTTTATTGGTAAGGAAGACAAAACCATTGTCGGCAAAGGCCTGCTTACGCCAGATCAACAGGCTTTACATGGGCAATATAAACTTTTAGGAAAGCAAACCGCAGCCAAAATTATTGGTGCTAAAATTATTGAGTTTGATGCTTGTGGCCACATTCCGCATATCGAAATTCCGACTGAATTTTTAGTGGCATTAACAGGTAGTTTGTAATGTAAATACTTTGAATGACGACAACACTAAATCTAATTAACCTCTTTCCCTACAATTTTATTAATGCCTTGCATTTCGAAATCTATGTCCTGCCCCATCGATTTCATTTTGCCGTAAAGTTCAACGCGCAAGTGGCTGTTCAATACTATGCCCGTTTTTAAATCGACAGCTGTTTCTCCGGAGTTTGTACCTTTTAAATCGGTTTCCATGTGATTGCCCATCACTTCAAAATTTCCTTTCGAAATTAAGCTTCCCTTTACACTCAAAATGGCAACACCATCCTTTACCTCTTTTAACGTGTATTGCGTAATCGTTTCAATGGGCATGCTCATTTGCATTTTGGTATCAACGGTCCAGCTATCGCCTATTTTAATCAATTTTTCGGGATAAATTTTAAAAGACGATTCCATGGTTTGTTTAACCATATCGGCACTAAATTGCTTTCCTAATGCACTTTTTATGGCCTTCAGCTTAACCGTATCGGTAGTCATTTTTGCCGCTACGCGATCTAGCATCATGTCAATGCCAGCTACGGTTTTAATTCCGCCGTTTGAAGCTACTGTCATATAAAAAGATGCGCCTTTAAAACCTGCAAACGGACCTTTTTTGGTACTGTCTGCCTCATCCGAATCCAGGTTCATGGTATTCCCCATTGCAGTCGATTTCATAAACAACCTGTTGTAGGTTACCTTTATATCTTTATCGCCATTGTGCCCTTCTGTGATATCAAAAGTATAATCGGTACCGATGGCTTGCGTTGAATTAATGCTCCTGCTACCAATTTTCTGCTTAATAAGCTGATCTGAAATAAACGAGAAGTTATACTTATTCCCTGTCGGGTAATTTTGCCTTAGCACATAGGTTTTCTGCGCAAAGGCGCTGATGGCGATCAAACTACAGATAACTGTTGCAAATATTTTCATTTGTTAATTTATCATTTTTAACCTGCAGGCTGTTGCGCAAAAATACGGCTTAACTGAAAGTACAATTCAGGGTGCTTATCTTTAAGCTGTTCAGGCTTTTCGAAAAAGTATTCTGAAACTACGGCAAAAAATTCGGCCTCATTCGTGATGGCATAAGGATTAATATCCGATTTATTTTCTTCAATCTTTTCAATTTCCTCACGCATCATTTTAATCCAGGGCAAAGTATATTCATGGGCCATTAAATTTTCGGGTACTCCATCTGTAGCACCGTCTGATTTATCTAAAAGGTGCACAAACTCGTGGATTGCGGTATTCTCTTTCCCTGCACTTTTAGAAAAACCATGGCGCAACGCCGATCGAGATAAAATCATTTGCCCGTTCATATAACCTGTACCCACCATACCCATAATGTTTCTTTCACCACCTTCAAACTGAAAATCCTTGTTAAAGGCATCGGGATATAACAAAACGCTGGTTAAGTTTTTGTATTGCCAATCGTCGAAACCAAAAATCGGGATCACAGCACTAGAGGCAATCAGCAGTTCATCCAGTGTGGTCATTTCTAGACCTACCGGCTCAATTTTAACCGTACTGAAAAATGCAGCTACTTTCTCTTCAAACCTCAGTTTATCTGTCGAATCCAGATTATGGTAATAGCCTACATAGTCGTCGAGTATTTTTTTATCAACATCGGTTAAAGGTTCTATCGCAACTTTCTTTTTCTTCAGGATTAAATAAAGGGCAATCAAAAAAATTGGAATCAGGTATACAAATGGGAGAGAATTCATGATCAGGCTTATGCGGTTATGGGGCTTTCTATAATTTCCATTTGTGTTAAAACATCTTCGCGGGTTACCGGATAAGGCCTATTGTTAACAATGCCTTGATAAACAGCTTCGAAAAGTGGCAGATAGCTACCTACTTCGGAAGGAATAATTTCCTCCGTTTTATTGCCATCTGCATCAATAGTAGTTAACACACCATCTTTGCTTTCAGATTCGATGCCATAAGCCGGATCGCTTAATTTCATACCCGCCAAAAGTTGCTCTTCCTGAATATCGGTTCTCTGTTTAATAAAACTTCCGTTCATGCCATGTAAAACAAATCCTGCCTGCGGGCTTACCACCAACATACTCGAAGTAACAAAAACATTCAAACTATCTGGATAACTTAGCTGGATCGAAAAGTAATCATCAACCAAAGTACCTACCCTATTTTTACCTAAAATTTTGTGGTAACTTAAAGGTTTGCCAAATAAACAGATCACCTGATCTAACAGATGTGGGCCTAAATCGTATAAAAGTCCACTAGCCTCTACCGGATTCTCTTTAAATACCTTTGGCCCGATTACATTGCGGTAACGATCGTAACGTAAATGAACCTCAATCAGCTTCCCCAGCTTACCACTTTCAATTACCTTTTTCACAGAGGTAAAGTCGCTGTCCCAACGGCGGTTCTGATAGAAAAAGATTTGCTTTCCTACACTATCGGCAAGTTCAAAAAGTTCTTTTGCTTGTGCAACCGTTGCCGTAAATGGTTTTTCAACCAGAATATGTTTATGTGCATTTAATGCAGCTTTCGAATGTTCATAATGCAGGTTATTTGGAGTATTAATTACCACTAACGCTATTTCCTCATCATTCAAGAGTTCATCAACACTATTATAACTTGTAATATTTGGATAATCATTCACTGCGTTTTTATGGCTGCGTTCTACTATTGCCTTTAAATTAAATCCGCTGTGCGCCTGTAAAAAAGGAGCATGAAAAACTTTCCCTGACATGCCATAAGCTAATAAACCCGCATTAATTGTTTTATTGATATTCGTATCCATAGGTTATAAATGTAGTTAAAAATACAATTACCAATCAAGCTTTAATGTTAAAACCGCAAAGCTTTTACTTAGGCCTTACACCTTTTTACCTTATCTTTGTCAGATATGAAGCCGTCGGAGATTAATGCCAAGTGGAAAGTTTTACAGGAAAGAATTTCAAAGGAATTTGAATCTGATTTTCCTGATTTAAAAGTAATGCTTTTTTTAATCGGTGTTCAGGAGCTGGGCAAAGGGCCAAAGAAATACAGCAAACGCCAAAAAGAAGAGTTGATGCATATTGCTACCTGTCGTTTATTGAGCGAAATGGGATTCTATGAGTTAGAGGGCCTAGATCAGGACGGCTGGCCGCATTGGAAATTAATCAAAGCCATTCCACCTTATACCATGCTTGAGCAGGAAATGCTGATGAAATCGCTTGTGGTAAGTTATTTCGAAGATATTTATTCTTAGAAAGCAGTTTTTAGCCGCTTTGCCTAAAGTGATCGTCATGCTGAACTCGTTTCAGCATCTTTCATGCTAGATAGACCCTGAAATAAATTCAGGGTGACGAACAGGGAAAGATATAAGATTCTTTCTTTTTGGAAAGCAAGGTATATCTCCGATTCCGATGAAAAACCGGAACGGAGGATGCCGCTTCAATCACGTTTAAATTCGGGGGTTGGTGCAACTATTTAGGGTTGCAGGTGTGCTAGAAAAACTTACAAAGTCGGCCCCACGGCTTGCGCGGTAATCCAACCCTCCCCAAGCGCCACCGCCTTAAGTTAACTAAGCCCGACAGCAGCGGGCACCGAACGCAGAGAGGTAAAGCGAATGGCGGGACTATCGGAACCGATACACACAGTAACCTGCTTTTCAAAACCAATAGGAGTATACAACCTTGTGTTAGATAATAGGGCGCGCGCAACCGTTTATGCCATTTGTCGCACAGCAGCAACATCACAAAACACAAAAAAACCCTGGTGAATGTTACACCAGGGCTGCATTTATAATGACCTCATAGGTAGAGGGAAATTGCGGTATTATCCTTGTTTTTGTGCAGTTGCTTTTAATGCATCGTTGGCAACTATTACAATCTCTACGCGACGGTTAGCTGCACGGCCAGCATCAGTTTCGTTATCAGCAATTGGTTCAGAAAAACCTTTACCAATTGTAACTAAACGGTTTGAAGGAACACCTTGCGAAACAGCGTAAGCTTTTACTGCTGCTGCCCTTCTTTCAGATAGGCCCATGTTATATTGTTCGGTACCGCGGCTATCGGTATGGCCAATAATTTTAATATCAGTATCAGGATATTGATTTAACGAAGAAGCTAAACTCTGGATGTTTGTTTTAGCTGCATCTTTCAAAGCGGTTTTATCAAAATCGAATAAAATACCACTATCAAATTTCACAATAATTCCTTCACCTTCACGAATAACTTCTGCGTTAGGAATAGCTTTCTGGATTTCAGCTGCCTGTCTGTCCATTCTACGGCCGATAAAAGCTCCCGCTGTACCGCCAATAGCACCACCAATTAGGGCTCCTACTGCTGTATTACCGGCTTTTTTACCGATCAATGCACCAATAACACCACCAGCTGCAGCACCAATACCAGCTCCTTTTTGTGTTTTAGTTAAACTATCACAACTTTGGAATGCCATCGATCCTACTGCTAACCCTATACTTAATGTTGCTATTCTTACTTTTGAAATACTCATAATAATCTAGATTTATAATTTCTACCCGTTATATTCAAACACAATGCCAAAAAGTAACCAAACTGTATTTTCTGTCTATTTTGACCAAAATTCACTAAAAACACAAACAATACACATATAAAAAAAGAGTCCCGATAAATGGAGACTCTTCTATAATGTATCATTCTTAGTACAAAAACTAGGCAGAGAAATAATTCTCTAATTCCTTTAATGTATTTTCGTCTGTTTTAAAATCTTTAATTACCTGCCCTTTTTCAACCAAAATGATCCGGTTACAAACATCGGTAACGTGATTTAAATCGTGACTAGAAATAAAGGTAGTCATGTTGCCTGTTTGCTCTTTCAGTAGTTTCTTTAAACGTATCTGTGTAGTTGGATCGAGGTTAGCAAAAGGTTCATCTAAAATTAAAATTTCTGGCTTTTGCATCAGTGCAGCTGCAATGCCAACTTTATTTTGATTTCCTTTACTAAAATCGCGGATGTATTTTCCACTGTTTAATATTTCTCCATTAAAGAACTCGCCATATTGGCTCAGGTAAGCCGAAACATCAGCTACACTTAAGTTATTTAAACTTCCAATAAAAATAAAATATTCTTCAGGGGTTAAATAATCGATCAGAAAACCTTCATCCAAAAATGATGCAGTATAATTCTTCCAGTTATCGTTGTGCATTACATTTTCGCCTTTTGATAAAACCTCGCCATTAGTTGGGCGGATTAAATCTAAAAGCATTCGGAAGAAAGTGGTTTTACCAGCGCCGTTATTTCCAACTAAGCCAACGGTTTCGCCAGCAGCAATCTGCAAATCTTCGATGTTTACAACGGTTTTATCGCCATAAACTTTTTGTAAATTCTTAACTTCTAAAATCATAATTATTCTCTAAAGCCTTCGGCTATTTTATAACGTTGTAACTCTAATCTTTTTGCAATATAATTCACCCAAAAGCCGCGTAATAATAACATCGCAAGGCCAAAAACAGAAACGGCAACCAATCCCCAATAAGGCTTGTTGAGTATACCAAATGGCACATAAATTAATATTGGGGTAAGTGCATAAGGAAACATTAACAGCCATTGCGTAGCGCCTGTGCCCTGATAATTAAAACTTGCCGCCTTGGTAATATCTAATCTTTTATAATTTAGGGTAGCAAGATAAAGCACCACTACCGTTCCAAAACCGATGTTATATAAATAAGCAGCCAGGTGTAAGAGTAATAGCTTCGGACTTAAAAATCCGTAAAAACTCGCTAATAAGGTAATAATGGTACAGCCAATGGTAAATAGTAAAAACTTAGCCTTGATGTAATCTTTAAAATTGATTTTATTGGCTAATATCCCATCGAAATGGGCACTTTGCCATGCAAACATAAACTGGCCATAAATAATGATAGAAACACCTGTCATGAAAATAGCACCAAACATCATTTGCCCGAAAGCATTGTGATTTATTGCTTTTTCCTTATAAAAAATAAACCCGTAAAATAGAAAAAAGAACCCCATAATAACCGCGGAGCGGGGGCGTTTGTGACGGAGAATTAATTTTAACTCTAAAGCAGCCAGTTCGCCAACCTTGCCAAAACGGTTCAGGAAAGCATAATCGGTACTGCCTTTCTTCTCCTGTTTGCTGCTTAATTCTTCTACATATAGGTTTTTACGCAAGAAACTGGAGTTGAAATAAAATATACCTATAGCAGCCAAAGTAAATGCAAAAGCATAATAAGGATGAGCTGTAATGGCCCTGAACACAAAATCGGAACCGGCCATGATTGAAATAATCTTATAATATTCTAAAGCAGCAAAGGTAGCAATAACAACCAAGCCCAAGAAGGTATAAAGTGTATTGGTGATCGATTTCCGCTTGATATACAACACCATATAATTGTTAAAGATCATAATCGAAAATATCGAAACGATATACATGATGGTGGTAACTGCACCAAGGCTCGGTGCAATTTTGATGAAACAGAATGGAAGAAAGATAAAAAATGGCCAAAGGTTAAATGCCGAGAACAGTGCCTTAACATTTAAAAACTTAATAATCTTACTCTTTTGTATTTTGAGGTGCAGGTACGGAATGATACTCAACGTTGGCAACTCCTGAAACTGCATGCGCATGATAAAATCGAATGCAAAATAATAGAGGATGATGCCATTGAAGCTTTTAATTACATCTTGATTTGGGAAAAAGTAGGCCAATAAATGAGACATGCCAAAACCGGCACCAAGTGCCAATATGAAAAAATATAGCATAAAAAAACCCAAAACAATTTGGCCAGCAATACTACTGCCCCTGTTTCGCGAACGCCAGAAAGATTTTCTTTGATGGCTTAAAAAAGTACTCAGCATATTTAGTTTAGGTGTTTGATTTTAGTCAATATATCTATTAGTATGTATTTGAGAGAAAATGTTACACTAATATTTGTATTTGTCTTTCCAATTTTGCCTTAGCTTTTCGCGCAGTTTCTCTTCTGCAGCGTTTTTCCCCGGATCGTAAAGTTTGGTGCCGCTTAATTCTTCTGGAAAATATTCTTGTGGCGAAAAATTACCTTCATATCCGTGCGAGTATTGGTAATCTTTCCCATAGCCGATATTTTTCATCAGTTTGGTTGGTGCATTGCGGATATGCAGCGGTACGGGTAGGTTTCCTGTTTGTTTAACCAAAGCCTGCGCTTTGTTAATGGCTTCATAAGATGCATTACTTTTAGGCGAACTGGCCAGATAGGTTACACACTGCGATAAGATGATTCGCGCCTCTGGATAACCGATTACATTTACTGCGGTAAAACAGTTGTTGGCTAAAAGCAGGGCATTAGGGTTGGCATTGCCAATATCTTCTGAAGACAGGATCAGTAACCTACGGGCAATAAAAAGTGGATCTTCGCCTCCTTCTATCATCCGGGCCAACCAATAAACGGCTGCATTCGGGTCGCTGCCACGGATAGATTTAATAAAGGCCGAAATGATATCGTAATGCTGCTCTCCCGCTTTATCATACAGGGCAAGATTTTGCTGGGCATGCGCCAGTACGTTCTCATTAGTAAGTACGATTTTATCCCCACCAATGCCATTAATGGCGATTTCGAGCACGTTTAACAATTTCCTTGCATCGCCACCCGATAAACGGATTAAGGCCTCATGTTCTTTTATGGAAATATTCTTCTCTGAGAGAATGGTATCTTTTTTAATGGCTGTTTCCAATAAGCCCGTTAGCTCCATTTCGGTTAAGGATTTCAAAATATAAACCTGGCAACGGGAAAGTAAAGCGGAGATCACCTCGAAAGATGGATTTTCGGTTGTTGCGCCAATTAAAGTAACCAGACCCCTCTCTACCGCACCCAACAAACTGTCTTGTTGCGATTTGCTAAAACGGTGAATCTCATCGATAAACAAAATGGGTAGGCCTAAAAAACTATCCTTTAGCTGTGCGGCCCGATCGATTACGTCCCGAATATCTTTCACACCACTGTTAATAGCACTTAAATTAAAAAACGGACGATCTAATGCCTGCGAAATGATATAGGCCAAAGTTGTTTTACCTACGCCCGGAGGTCCCCAAAAAATCATGGAAGGAAGCTGACTGCTCTCTATCGCCTTGCGTAAAACCGCACCCTCTCCAACCAGATGTTGTTGACCAACATATTCATCGAGATTTTGAGGGCGCATACGTTCGGCTAAAGGAGGCAGGTTTTGCATAATGGTAAATATATAAAAATTGAGTATTTTGTTTGTCGATAATTTACTAACCAAATATTGAAAGCATGACTCTTTTAAAACAAAAGGACGAATGCTTTAGTTCTAATTTAATTATTATGGACATTAAAAACTTAGATCATCTTGTATTAACGGTTGCCAATTTAGAAAGCACCTGTAAGTTTTACAGCCTTGCCTTAGGGATGGAAATTGTTGAATTTGGCGAAAACAGAAAGGCTTTGAAATTTGGGAATCAGAAAATTAACCTGCACCAATATGGAAGTGAGTTTGAACCAAAAGCTTTCAAACCCATGCCCGGCACAGCCGATCTATGTTTCATTACCGATTTTCCACTACGTGAAGTGATGCAGGAACTTAAAGAAAAATGCATCGAAATTGAGGAAGGGCCTGTAGAACGCACCGGCGCCAATGGGAAAATCATCTCTATTTACCTCCGTGACCCGGATATGAATTTAATTGAAGTGAGTAATTATTTGTAGGCTCTTAGAAAGTGCTTCGGTTCCGCCAACCCCGCCATTCGCTACAATCTTTTTGTGCCTGTCTTCCTGAGTTTATCGAAGGACCAACAAAAAGGATTTTTCGCTACTGTTTATTTCTTTTATAGCAGCAGCATTTGGCCACCTAAACCCGATCAAAGCGAGATGCCGATATTTCATCGGCAGAAGCGGGAGCGGGACTGCTCTTGCCCAAAAGCTACCGCAACTGCTTTCCAAAAAATAACGGTTTAAAAAAATGCTTAACTATTCGAGAAATCTGCAATTACATTTAACAATAGGTATTTCTCCATTCTGTTGCACTCCGCTCGAAATGACGACAGATGGTACAAAAAGTCTAATCCTCAATCTTCGAATGGTGTTTCGTATCTTTCATCGTAGTATATAAAATCAGCGAGATTAAAATACACCCGGTTACATACCAGTAGAAATAACTTTCGTGACCGATATTTTTAAACCACAGCGCAAAATATTCTGCAGTTCCGCCAAAAATGGCAACAGTTAAGGCATAAGGTAAGCCTACGCCCAAAGCCCTGATTTCGGCAGGAAACAGCTCTGCCTTAACTACTGCGTTGATGCTCGTATACCCGCTCACAATGATCAAAGCACCGATCATCATCAAGAATATTATAGTGGTATTGGTTTCTCCTGCCAAGCCTGTTAAAATTGGATAGGTACATAGACTGCCCAAAACGCCAAAACCGATTAATAAAGGTTTACGCCCGATTTTATCAGATAACAGTCCAAACAGCGGCTGCATAATGGCAAAAACCAATAACGAAATAAACGACAAAGTTGTGGAGGTTTCTTTGCTGAGGTGGACCGTATTGACTAGAAATTTCTGCATGTAAGTACTAAATGTATAAAAGGCAATCGTTCCGCCCAAAGTTAAGCCTACTACAGTAAAAACTTCCTTTGGATATTTCATCAGTACCGCAATGCCCCCTTTTTTGTCTGCCGAGTTTTTGCTTTTAAACGCCGAGGTCTCGTCGATATGTCTGCGTAGATACAGCGCGATGAAAGAAAGTATGGCACCAATAAAAAATGGAATCCTCCAGCCCCATTCATGTAGTTCAGCAGGTGTAAGCAACCAGTTCTGTAAGATTAACTGAATGCCCAAAGCCAACAGCTGTCCACCGATCAAGGTTACATACTGAAAGCTTGAATAAAATCCGCGGTGTTTTTTGGTGGCCATTTCGCTGAGGTAAGTGGCAGAAGTTCCATATTCGCCACCAGTACTCAAACCCTGAATTAATCTGGCAAAAACGAGCAATAATGGAGCTGCAATTCCAATCTGTTTGTAACCTGGGGTTAAACCGATAATTAATGATCCTATCGCCATAATCAGTACAGAAAGTGTCATCGAACGTTTTCGGCCTAGTTTATCGGCAATACTGCCAAACAACCAGCCACCAATAGGCCGCATTAAAAAACCTACCGCAAAGATACCTGCAGTATCTAATAATTGGGCCGTAGGATTACTGTTCGGAAAAAAGACAGGAGAAAAATAAAGCGCAAAAGCAGAATAGGTATACCAGTCGTACCACTCCACAAGATTACCAACCGAACCGCCAAATATAGATTTCAGCCTATATTCTACATCCTTAATTCCGTCCTGTTGTAATGCTTTTTCCATATTAGAGAATAATTGTGTTGAATATTGAATGAATGAAACTTAAATCAACAGTAGTTGTTAATCAAAAATATAATAATTTTATAAAGAAAGAACGGGATTATTTCTCAACTTGATGCCATTCTCTCCATCCAACATTCAGAATTTCATCATTACAACAATGAAAGATAACTTTTCTACCCAATCTGCCGATTACGCCATTTACAGACCAACTTATCCACAGGAAATGTACGATTATCTGCTTAGCATGGTAAAAAACAAAGAAACAGCTTGGGATTGTGCTACAGGAAACGGCCAGGTTGCGCGGGTATTGGCCCAACATTTCGATGCCGTTTATGCAACGGATATTAGCGAAAATCAACTAAAAAATGCTTTGCAATTGCCAAATATTACCTACAAAGTTGAACCTGCCGAACAAACCTCGGTTGGTAATGACAGTTTCGATTTAATTACCGTAGCACAGGCCATCCATTGGTTTAATTTTGAGGCATTTTACGCCGAAGTAAAAAGAACACTAAAACCAGATGGCCTTTTTGCAGTGATTGGTTATGGACTAATGTTTATCGATAAAAAAGTGGATAAGGCTGTACATAAACTTTACGAAGATATTTTGGGTAAATATTGGGATAGCGAACGCCGTTATATTGAAGAAGGTTATAAAACCATCCCATTTCCCTTTGAAGAGATCATTGCTCCTCATTTTCAGATTAAAACCACCTGGAATTTTAACCAGTTAATTGGCTATTTAAATACCTGGTCTTCTTTGCAGCATTATAAAAAGGCGAATGAACGCAACCCATTAGAGTATATGTTTACAGAACTAAAAGAAGCCTGGGGCGATGATGCGGAGAAAGATGTTCGTTTCCCGGTTTTATTGCGGATTGGGAGACTCGCTTAACCGCAAAGAAAAAGAAGGCAAGCGCAAAGTGCACAAAGCGGGTACATAACCGGATCCTCTGCGCTTCTTTGCGAAAACCTTTGTATACTTTGCGGTGAAAACCGACGTTATTTCAACAACTCCAGAATACCTAAAACAGTCAGCTTTTTCTGCTCACCGCTTTGCATATCCTTTAACGTAAGTTCGCCACTGGCAATCTCATCACCACCAATTAAAATTACATAAGGGATGTTCTTCGCATCTGCATAAGCCATTTGTTTTTTCAGTTTTGCTGAACTTGGGTACAACTCTGCTGAAATTCCTGCATTTCTAAATTGCTGAACAATCGGCAAAGCATATTTTTCAGCTTCTGCATCGAAATTGCTGATCAATACTTTTGTTCCAACTTCTGCTGAGGCAGGGAAAAGGTTAAGTTCTTCCAATACATCATAAATGCGGTCGGCACCGAAAGAAATACCAACTCCCGTTAAATCTTTTAAACCGAACATACCGGTTAAATCATCGTAACGACCGCCACCACCAATGCTGCCCATAGCCACTTCGTTGGTTTTAACTTCGAAAATACAGCCGGTATAGTAATTTAAGCCGCGTGCTAAAGTGATATCGAGTTCCAATTTAGCCGTTAAAGGCAAACCATAAGCAATCAGGCTATCTACATATTCAAAAACCTGCTCTATTTCGGCAATACCTTTTAAACCGGTTTCTGATTGAGCCAAAACTTCTTTCAAGCTGGCCAGTTTTTCTTCATTAGAATCTTCTAACAAAATTACCGGGCGAAGTTTTTCTAAATCCTGTTCGGTAAAACCGCGCTCTAAAAGTTCTTTACTTACCCCGTCTAAACCGATTTTATCCAGTTTATCGATGGCTACCGTCATATCGATAATTAAATCTGGTTTACCAATAATCTCGGCAATACCTGATAAAATTTTTCTGTTGTTGATTTTTACGCTGAAATCTTTCAAGCCCAGTTTGCTTAAAGCTTCATTGTAGATTAAAATAAATTCAGCTTCGTTTAATAAACTTTCAGACCCCACCACATCCACATCACACTGATAAAACTCACGGTATCTGCCTTTTTGCGGACGGTCTGCACGCCAAACCGGCTGAACCTGAAAACGTTTGAAAGGTAAGGCGATCTCGTGCTGATGCATGACTACATAACGCGCAAATGGCACGGTTAAATCGTAACGCAAGGCTTTTTCAGAAATTAGCGGAATCAGTTTGTTGCTATTATCTTCATCTGCAAAATCGAAAGATTTCTTTTTCGGGTCTTTAAGAAACTCGCCACTATTTAAAATTTTAAAAATTAGTTTATCACCTTCATCGCCATACTTTCCGGTTAAAGTAGAAAGGTTTTCGAAACTTGGAGTCTGGATTTCGGCATAACCGTATTTCCTGAAAACCGTTTTAATGGTATCGTAAATAAAGTTGCGTTTTACCATTTCAACCGGAGTAAAATCGCGGGTACCTTTTGCTAATGAGGGTTTAATAACTGACATAGCCGCAAAAGTACAAAAATGTAATGTTTAAAAATAAAGTTTCGTCATTGCGAAGAGGAGCGACGAGGCAATCTTAAGCACGAATCAGTTGTTGTAAGATTGCTTCGTCGGCTGAAAAAGCCTTCTTGCAATGACGATCAAAGAAAAAACTACTTTCCCAAAATTTCTTTCACCAATTCCCGGTTTGGTTTACTCACCGGAATTTTATCGCCACTATCCATTAAAAGCGTTCCGCCATCTTCTTTTAGCCAGCTTTTCACAAATTTCGGGTTAACCAGGTGGCTTTGATGTGTCCGCACAAAACCTTGTGGTTTAAGCAGATCTGAATATTCTTTTAATGATTTTGAAATCAGCAGCTGACCGCCGTCGCTAAAAAAGAAGTTGGTATAATTGTTATCTGCTTCACACCTCATAATTTCATCCGTATTAACGTACCTGATTTCGTTTTGTTGAGGCAAAGCAATTCTGGCATTTACTTTTATGGTTTCTTTTTTACCGCTTTTTTCCTCAACTGTAGGGTTTTGATAAGCAAGTGGAGGTGCAAAGTTTATGGCTACTGTATTCGGAGTAGTGTTTAACGGGGTATTCCGATTTTTTTTAATCAAAAAGTAGATCAGCATAAAAATGCCACCAAAAAATCCAAAAAAGACAAGACCAGCAACCAACAGCATGATGATTTCGGGTGCTCCTAAAGTAGCTCCATAGGCAGTATGAATGCCGTAAGCGAGTATGAAAATCAGCCCAAAAATTATTTTATTTTTCATTCTGAGTAGCTTTGGTCTTTTTAATTAAATGTAAGCATAATAAAACAAAGCCAACTGTTACAGCGATTGCTCCAAATCCAGTGATTAGAAGGAGTATGATTTCTGATATTCCGATGGTTGCTGCATGCGCAACCTGTAAGCCAAAAGAAATAACAAAAAAGAATAAAAATAATAACTGTTTCATATTGATCGATTTAAATGTTTAGCGAAAGTAGTTTCTCGGTATACATTTAAAAACCAATATTGAGTATTGGGTAGGTTTTGATGAGGATTAAGAGGGAGTTTTTTAGTATCTTAAGAGGACGTCAATTTCGAGGGGGAACAACGAAGCAATCTTTCATACTCGCGATGAATGCTAAAAAAGATTCTTCGACTACGCTCAGGATGACACCACTTTTAATTATAATTTAACCATATTATACTAGCCCCCGGCTTTCTTCACTTTATACCCATCTTTCTGCAGGATGCCCATTACTTTATCGCGTACATCGCCCTGGATCATGATTTCGCCATCTTTAACAGAGCCACCTACACCACATTTGGTTTTAAGCATTTTGCCTAATACCTCTAAATCTTCAGTACGGCCTTTAAAACCTGTAATTAAGGTTACCGCTTTACCACCTCGGTTCTTTTTATCGAGCATTACCCTTAAATCCTGCTGGTTGTTCGGCGAGGTAACAGTATTATCAACTTCTTCTTCGTATTCAAACTCCGGATTGGTAGAATACATAATTCCGCCAAGATCGCTTAAACTGTTTTTCTTTGGTTTCATGTTTTATAAAAAGTTCATTGGCTCACTGGCCATTGGTTCATCAGTTTGGGGTGCATAGTCTAAGAATTTGTAGTAAGGCTAGATTTGAGCGCACGAGGCAATATACTCCGCCAACCACTAAACGCCACATGCTAAGGCACAATCACTTTGAGCGAGAGTGGCTTTATCTTCGCTTCTATCGCTGTTCCCATCTGCAAAGGTTCGCCATCAACGTGCACTGCACCCGCCACTTCCCTTGTAATTTTAATATTTTTTCCTTTAATAATCTCAATCATATCAGAGCTTTCTGCCTTGCCCCTCAACATTACATAACCCAATATTGGTAATTTTATTATCGGGAAAGGCTTAATAATGCATACATCAAGTAAGCCATCCTTTACCGAGGCATTTGGCGAGATATAAACATCGTTTCCATACTGAGACGAATTGGCAATGCTAATAGCAAAAGCTTTTTTGGTGTATTCAGTCCCGTCGATATTAAGCTGATAGGTTTGAGGCTTGTAATTAAAAACCTCCTTGAAACCCAATTTTACATAGCCCGAAAGCCCTCGTTTTTTATCTTTTGAAAAAACAGCGCTTAAATGGGCATCAAATCCCATACCGGCCAGATTAAAAAAACACTTGTTATTAAACTCTGCAGTATCAATCTCATCAACCTTAAAATTATTGATCAATGAAAGTGCATATCTTAAATTTTTCGATATCCTTAAAAACCTGGCGAGGCCATTTCCCGATCCAAGCGGTAAAATCCCTAAAATTTTATGGTGTTTTAACACTTTACTGGCTACCTCGTTAATGGTACCATCGCCACCTGCAGCTACGATTACATCAAAATTTTTAGTCGCCGCTTCATCTGCCAGTTCGCCGGCATGACCAACATATTCGCTAAAAACAAAGTTTGGGCTAAATTTTTCCTTATCGAGATATTGATCAATAAAATCGGGGATGCGCAACTTCCCTCTCCCACCAGAGATAGGGTTTATAATAAAGAGGATATTAATCTTTGTGTGCAAAGTGTAAGAATGAATGCACAAAATAATCTATAATTTTTGAAATAAAGAAAATATGCTAATTTTGCACCAGTAAAAAAGTGGATTGATTTGCTATCCCGACACCTCGGGACCGGATTGCAACCACTTAAAAAAATTGCTAATGCCTCCTTTCAATCATTTAAACACCTGTTTCCAAGGGGTTTGGCAAGTATTAATTTGTTTATTTACCATTAATTTATTTAATAAATGTCATATTTATTTACATCAGAATCTGTTTCTGAAGGCCACCCGGATAAAATCGCCGATCAAATTTCGGATGCATTAATTGATAACTTTTTAGCTTTCGATCCAGAATCAAAGGTTGCTTGCGAAACTTTGGTAACTACTGGTCAGGTTATTTTGGCTGGTGAGGTAAAATCTAAAACATATTTAGATGTACAACAAATTGCCCGCGATGTAATTAAGAAAATTGGTTACACCAAAAGCGAGTATATGTTTGAGGCCAACTCTTGCGGAATTTTATCGGCAATACACGAGCAATCTCAAGATATTAACCAAGGTGTAGACAGAAGCAACAAAGAAGAACAAGGTGCTGGCGATCAGGGTATGATGTTTGGTTATGCTACGAACGAAACCGAAGACTACATGCCTTTGGCATTAAATCTTTCTCATAAGTTATTACAGGAATTAGCTGTTTTACGCCGCGAAAATAACGAAATTACTTATTTACGCCCTGATGCAAAAAGCCAGGTTACTTTAGAGTACGACGATAACAACAAACCAGTGCGTATCGATGCGATTGTAATTTCTACACAGCACGATGATTTTGATGAAGAGGCCGCAATGTTGGCTAAAATCAAAACTGACTTAGTGAATATTCTGATTCCAAGAATTATAAAAGCCAACCCTGCTTACGCACATTTATTTAATGATAAAATTGAATACCACATTAACCCAACCGGTAAATTTGTAATCGGCGGTCCGCATGGCGATACTGGTTTAACGGGAAGAAAAATTATTGTTGATACTTACGGCGGTAAAGGTGCACATGGCGGTGGTGCTTTCTCTGGTAAAGATCCAAGTAAGGTAGATAGAAGTGCAGCTTATGCTACACGCCATATTGCTAAAAACTTAGTGGCAGCTGGTGTAGCCGACGAAATTTTAGTTCAGGTATCATACGCTATCGGTGTTGCTAAACCAATGGGTATTTATATCAATACTTATGGCACTGGTAAAGTAGGAAAAACGGATGGCGAGATTGCTAAAATTGTAGAATCGATTTTCGATATGCGCCCTTATTTTATTGAGCAACGTTTAAAATTAAGAAACCCAATTTACAGCGAAACGGCTGCTTATGGGCACATGGGCCGCACACCAGAAACAGTTACCAAAACTTTCAGAACACCAAACGGTGAAGAAAAAACAGTTACTGTTGATTTGTTTACCTGGGAAAAATTAGATTATGTAGATCAGGTTAAAGCTGCTTTCGGCATTTAATTCTTCAAATAATTTTATAGAAAAAGGCGTTTTGCAAATATGCAGAACGCCTTTTCTTGTTTTAGACTTACGAAGTCGACAAGGGCTAACGGCAATAGCAGAATTCATAAGTATCCAAGCGTTTTTTTTGAAAAGCAGGGTTCTGCGCACATCGGTTCCGAAAGCCCCGCCATCCGCTTTACCTCACGGCGTTCGGTGTTCGCTCCTGTCGGGTTTAGTTAACTTGGGCTGGTGGTTCTTGGGAAAGAAATCTTACTAAGAAATAAATACTCTCGAACTGTGCAGACCTCCGTTAATAGTAGCAAAAGCCTAACCTACCCAAACCTGATTGACGCGGTAGCTCCCGATTTTTTTCTAATCGGGACTACAAGCAAAAAGCAGGACGAACATTAAAAAGACTTACTGCAATTGCTTTCCAAAAAAAACAATATAAATATCTAGGCTTTCTCCCTCCGCTAAACTAACGAAGTTTCCCAACACTCGTACCCTCCTAAACTTCGTTAGTTAGGCCAAATGGTATTTCAGTTCCTGGTGGCTGCCCTGCTCTACCACTACACCTTTATCCAATACAATAATTTTATCGGCATTATTCAGTGTACTCGATCGGTGGGTTATTACAATTACCGTTTTATGCTCTTCTTTTAAAAGTTCGATCATCCGTTGTACATGCTGCTCAGAAACCGAATCTAGCGATGAGGTAGCCTCATCTAAAATCAGAATTTCAGGATCGCGATATAAAGCCCTTGCAATGGCAATACGCTGCCTTTGCCCGCCCGATAGTGATGTACCATTTTCACCCAAATAAGTTTGAAATCCTTTAGGTAAAGCCTCAATAAAACCAATTAAACCCAATTTAGTGGCAATATCAATAATCCTTTGCATATCGGGTTCTTCTTCGCCAATAGCAATATTATCGATTACATTACCTGCAAATAAATCAATCTGCTGGGGCACTACCGATACCATCCTACGAAGCGACGAATTGGTAATGTATTTGAGATCGTATTTACCGATGCGCACATTGCCCGCCTGTATCGGATAAATATTCTGTAGGATAGACATTAAAGTCGATTTCCCTGATCCGCTCTCGCCCACAATGGCTGTAAATTTACCCTGTGGAATGGTTAAATTTAGGTTCTCGAAAACGGGCAACCTCGCCCCATAGCGGAAAGAAACGTTTTCGAAGTGTATATCGCCAACTTTATCAGTACTTAATTCAATCTGGTTCTCATCGCTTTCACGTTCCAGGTCCATAATTTCGAATAGCCTATCGGCCGCAATAACAGCATCTTGTACGGTTTTATTCATTCCGATTAAAGAGGAAACTGGTCCCGTAAAATAACCGATCAAAGTATAAAACGACAGTAATTCTCCTGGTGTAATCGAATTGCTTAATACGTAACCTGCACCTACCCAAAGCAATACAATTGTAATCATGCGTGAGATAAACTCGGTAGAAGTACCCGATACAACAGCATTAATATTCGATTTAAAGCCTGCCTGGAGCAATTTAATGAAACGGGTTTCGGTTTTGTCGTTGGCATGATCTTCTAAGCCGAAACGTTTAATAGTACCTACCGCGTTTAAACTTTCTACCAATTGAGATTCGAGCTCGGCAGCATCTTCCATCAACCTCCGTTGCGTACGTTTGTTAAATTTATCGGTAATTGCATAAATAATTAGATACAATGGGATAACGGTAAGCGTAATGAGTGCCAATTTCCAGTAGTACGTAAACATCATGATGAACGAGAAGAAAACAATAAAAATGTTGACTACAAAATTTACGCATACATCATTTAAAAACGTTCTGATTTTTACAGCATCATTAATCCTCGAAATAATTTCGCCCACCCGCATGGTATCAAAAAACTGCTGTGGCAAACGGAGCAGGTGTTTGTAGTAGCCTAAAATAAGCTGCGAATCGATTAGCTGACCAGTTTTTAAGGTAAAAATTGTTTTTGCTGAGCCAATAAACAACTGTACCATCAGAATAACCATCATGGCTATACTCATGAGGTTTAGCAGATTATGGTTACCATCTACCAGCACAAAATCGACTAGCTTCTGAACAAAAATAGAGGTTGACAAACCCAGTACAGTATAAACAATAGCACCAAATAAAACTTGCGTCAGAATGCCTTTGTGCGGTTTAATCAAACTCCAAAATCTACCCTGGATTGATTTTTTTTCATTGCCGATCTGAAAATCTTCTGATGGCAACAATAAGACTAAAGCACCAGTCCACTCCTTTTTGAATTCATCATGTGTTTTACGGTGCACTTTCCCATCTATAGGGTCCATCACCTCTATAAACTTGCCATTTACTTTATAAATCACTACATAATGCTGAAGGATATCATTCACAATGATATGTGCTATAGCAGGCGTAGGTATTTTAAACAAACTATCGAAAGGTGCTTTTACCCCTTTCGCTTCAAATCCTAATTTCTGAGCCGCTTCTACAAGTCCTAAAACGGTCGTACCTTTTTTATCGGTTCCGGCCAGCTGCCTGATGCGGGCAACGGCCAAATCCAGCTTATAATGAGCAGCAATTGAAGCCAGACAAGCCGCACCACAATCTGTTATATCTCGTTGCTTAACCTTTGTACTCATTGCCTTTATGTTTTTTGGATTAAGTTTGGATTAACCCAATCATCTACCTTATCGTAAAGTAATTGGTATAAACTACGGTCTGTTACTTTAAAGCGGGCCGTAAAATTCATTCCTTTTTTGAGGTATCCTTTATAACCATTCTTTAACATCAGAAAATTTTTATCCATTAAACACTTTACTTTAAAAGCAGGCTGGTTACCATTTAAAATAACAATATCATCTGAAATATCAATCACTTTCCCTATTGCCAAACCCCACTGATTATAATTATAAGCATTAATCTGGAAGTGCACTTCCTGTCCTTTTCTAATGAGGCCGATATCTGAAGGGTTGATGTAACAATAAGCGGCCAAGCCGGCATCTGGTGAAACCTCTCCTATTTTTTGGTTCGCAAATACATACGCACCATTTTGCAAGCCGATTAAACTCTGCACAGAACCATCAATCGGCGCACGTAGTACATATTGTTTTTTCTGCTCGTTAAGCTCTGCCTGCTGCCCAGAAAGCTGGCGCAGTTCGTTGCGGTAACCATTGGCTTCCGTTTGCCATTGCGTTTTATATTTAGTACGTACCATTAAGTAAACCGATTCGGCCTGCTCGAGTTCGTATTTGTATTTTTCATATTCTGATTGCGTTAGCACTTTGTTCTGATAAAGTTTATTGTAACGCGCAAAGGTGCTGGCGGCCTGTCTTTTCGCAATACCTGCGTTTTTTAATTCTTGCACATATTGTTGCCAGGATGCCACATATTGCCCCGTTTGTAAGCTCGATGAGCCGCCATTAAACGAGAGTAACGTACGGATATCCTGTAAAAATTGGGCGATCTGATTTTTGCGCGTTTCAACCAAAGCATCCTGCTGCTTGGGTAAACCGGCATCAATAGCTAAAAGCGTATCACCTTGTTTAAGCCTTTTATTATCCGAGAGGCGATATTGTATCAACCGGCCATTAACCGGGACAATAAGTTCTGTTTTTTCGATGGTTGATTGTAAAATACCTGTACCATTTATACTAATGGGTATTTTAATAAAGGGAAGGGCAATCAAAACAATTAAAATGGCTGCCACCGCAACGATATAAATTAACTGGCTTGATTTACTAATTTGAGAACGGTAAACGAGAGCGGTATTTGAAATTCTTTCTGTAGAGTAGCTGGTTAGCGCCATAATATTGAAATCGTAAAGCATCCGCTATTCTGAAAACCAGAACAGCGGACGCAATAAATTGCTTATAGACTCCAAACAAGTTTCAAAACATTGGTTACTGTTTTGCTTAAAAATGCTGAAGTGTCTGCACCAACTGCATTTAAAGTTCCTGCAAGAGAAGTTAAAAGTTCGTTTAATGTATTATTAATAATACCACCACCTTCAACTTGAGACATTTCAGTTGTGTTCATTTCTTTAACACCAAGATTTTTTAATTCTAAACTTTTCATACTAGATTTTTTTTGAGTTTTAAGATCCTACTCTTTTAAAGGCTTTTCGGGATGCGCCTGATGCTTGGCCAAACACTTCGACGAATGTAATAATATTAGCTATACAGATGTAGTATTAAACATCTAACACAAACCTAACATTTCTATAATACTGTTAAAAAACACCCTTAAAGTGGTCAAAAACCAAGTGTTTAGTAAAAGCATAGTGTACAATTTACCCTATTCAATTTATTCATTAACCTTAAAACGCTTTATATTCTTTTTATTCGCTCTATTTTAAGTATAGTTACAGTAAGAACCGACCATTTAAAGACCATTTATTTTCATAAATGCGATCTCTTTTTCTACAATATGATCGTCGTCAATGGCGTATGATTTAATATTGGCAATCTTCATTTCGTCAATTACATCTACAAAATTCTGGAACTTGGCGGTTTTGCCAGGTTTGATAATCACGATCATATACTTTGATGGATTATTGTGATGTGTTTTAGCCACAAGTTTCTCATTTGCCAAGATTTCTTTCTGAATGTTAGCTACCGAGGCAACTTTCATATTTGCCTTTTCTATTGTGCCCATGTAGCAAACAGCCTTATTGTTTTTACCAAGCAGAATGGTCATGGTACGTGACTCGGGATAATTTTCTACGATATTGATATCCGTTTTATCGGGCTTCGCAATATCTGCCGCATTTAAAGATCCTAATAAAGTGGTGAGCATAAAAAATGTAGTCAATAAAAACATCAGGTCTACCATTGCAGTAAGATCTACCCTTGGTATTGTCTTGTTGGTTCTTCCTTTTGCAGCCTTGCCACTTTGAGATTCGTTTAGTGTTGCCATAATAATTTAGGTTTTTTTAATGATGATGACAAGCGGAATCAAATTGCATAAAAAAGCGGTTAAAAATTTAACCGCTTAAAGACTCCAACAGAAAATCGCCATCTCGACTGAAACGTAGTGAAATAGAGAGATCTTTAATAGATTCCCCAACTACATTGCACTCCGCTCGAAATGGCGATCAAACTAAATTAAAACTTTACTTCAATGCTTCAATTACACCACAGCCCACCCGCGGACCTGAGTTACCGGTTGGTTGTGTAGTATAATCATCAGTACCACCATGTACAATTATTCCGCGACCGATAATATTTTTAACATCTCCATCTTTAATGCTCCATCTATCGGTAGTAACCGAAAGGGTTGCATGGCCTTTATGATCTAACATAATGTTGCCAATATCTCCGCTGTGGTAAGCGGCAGATCCCCATTTGCCATGAGCTTCTTTTGTTGGGTTCCAGTGGCCATGTGTATTTTCGCCCATATTCCCGCAATCGCCATGTTCGTGAAAGTGGACAGCAACATTACTATCTGCACGTGCTGCAAAATTCATCTCGATATCCATCTTAATTTTTCCATCACTCAGTTCGTAAAACTTTGCTGTTCCAATGGTTTTAGTATTATCTGCTGTTTCGGTCAATGTAGCCTGAGCAACTTCTTTGTCGGTTTTAGCGCAAGCACTTATAAGTGTTACGCCTGCTATAGCTAAGCTAAAAAGATATTTTTTCATTTTACAAAAATTAGTTCACATAAGAAACAGATTGACAATCATTTAGTTTGCTTTAAAAAGAAGGATAGCAAAACCATTTCGAATGCCACTTGTTTAACCAGTATAAAATCTTATAACTATGGAACAGCCAATTGCAATGAACACTTTAAGTCAAATTTTGGAGAAATTGAGGCTGAAAGGAAAAGATAACGAATTAAAAATGTCTGATCATGGTAAGATGCAAAGTAAATCGCTCGGAAAAATTTATAAACCCGAAGATTTAACCATTGTTAAAACCTATCGGTTTGAAGGAGATTCAGACCCGGCGGATAACTCTGTGCTTTACCTACTGGAAGATCAGGATAAAAATATTGGATATATATTAGACGCTTATGGCATTTATTCAGACAATGAAGGACCATCGTTTGATGATTTCCTAAAAAAGATTCCTACCGAAAATAGAGACGAACAGGAACTGTTTTCTTAATAACCAAAAAATTGGTGAAGGGGAGAATTAGCGTAATCTGATTCTCCCTTTTTTTATTTTAAAATATTAGCAGGTTATAATTCCTTAATTTTGCGCCTCATTTACGAGCCCAAGATGAAAAGCAAAATCAATATCCCGCCCATACCTGCCGTTTTATTATCAATTATCAGTGTACAATGTGGTGCGGCAATTGCAAAAGGGCTTTTTCCACAAATTGGCGCTGCTGCAACAGCATCTTTACGCATAGGCTTATCTGCAGTAATCTTACTAATCGCCTTTAGACCAAACCTATTTAAACTAAATGCCAAACAGTGGAAATACGTTATCCTATATGGTGTTTGTTTAGGGGTAATGAATATGATTTTTTATATGGCTATAGCCCGCATCCCGATTGGCTTAGGGGTAACTTTAGAATTCGTTGGCCCCCTAGGGCTTGCCATTTTCGGATCGAAGAAACCTGTTGATTTTCTTTGGGTGGTACTTGCTGCTACCGGTATTGTATTAATTACACCGTGGACGGGTACAGGGCTAAATTTAGCGGGCGTACTCCTGGCACTTTTGGCTGGTGTATTCTGGGCGGGTTATATTATTTTAGGAGGTAGAATTTCAAAAATAATGAAAGGTGGCGATGCCGTTGCCATAGGGATGTTATTTGCTACAATAGTAATTATACCCTTTGGTATTTATAGCGGTGGTTTAAACACGTTGAATCCTAAATTAATAGGGTTAGGAGCAGCACTTGCTCTACTATCAAGCGCTATTCCCTTTACCCTAGAAATGAGGGCCCTTAAGCAGCTCCCTGCCCGTACTTTCAGTATTTTAATGAGCCTCGAACCTGCTATGGCCTCATTAGCCGCGCTCGTTTTTCTACAAGAATACCTCACTTTAAAAGAGTGCTTTGCTGTAGCTTTTGTTGTAATTGCTTCTGCAGGTTCTTCGTTAACAGCTAGGCGTGCAAAATTGTAATCAGGCCAGTTTTTCTGTTTTATAGATGATAATATTGTCTGTCAACTTATCAGCTTGCGCTACAAAATCTAAAATATATGGCTGCTTATTGTGCAGATCTAAACCTGCCTGATCTTTCCATTCCTCCTGAAAAACAAAAGTATTATCAACTGCAGATTCATGCAGATCGTATTGGATACAGGCTTCTTCCTTACGCGAATTTGCAACCATATCTAGCAGCATGGTTCTTAATGCTGCTGTGGTTTCTTTTTTACTTTTAACAATTGCTGTTAGATAAATGCTCATATACTGCTGTATTTAAAAAATTTTGGGTTAAGTGTTCTTGATGCAATTTAAGTGCACTCCTAATATCTGCATTCTTTTCTACATCATGAAAATGGATGCCATCTATCCGTTCCATTCCGGTAAATGCATTCATTCTGTGGAAACCGAACAATACACCATCATCCACGCTGGTTTCCATAAAAAATTCTTCTGGTAAGGTAAAAGCCTCTTTCGGTGCATTCCATGATGATGTTACCATATATTTCCGTCCGTGTAACATACCACCTGTACCATAATTTCGGGTTGGATTATCAGCCTTACGGCCGTCGCTAATATAAATTCCTTTTTTATGGCCTTCGGTAAATACCACATCGATGTATTTTTTAAACCCATGTGGCAACTGAAACCACCAGATTGGGGTATGATAAATTACAACGTCCGCCCATACATATTTCTCCACTTCTTCCTTAGGGTCGTAATCGTGGTTAATATTGGTTGTTTTTACTTCAAATTCTTCCAGTGAAGAAAAGAAATCGGCAGTAGCATTAGCTATTGTCTCGTTAAACCTGCCACCGGAATGACCAAATTTTTGCCCTCCGTTAATAATAAATATTTTTGTCATTTCGTTTTTCTATTTTGATAACACAAAATTACAGCGCCAATACCTATTATTAAAACAAGTTAATTCATAGCTTTGTATCAGAATTATAATACTAAGATTATGGTTAATTTAGAATGGTACAGAAGTTTTAAAGCAATCTATAAAACTGGAACCTTAACTGGTGCTGCAGAAAATCTGTTTATTTCGCAGCCTGGGGTAAGTTTGCATTTAAGTTCTTTAGAAAGTTATGTTGGTTACAAGTTGTTCGAGCGTACAGGCAGGAAGATGATCCCTACCGAAAAAGGAAAAGTATTGTACAATTTTATTGTGGAGCCGCTAACCAAACTCGAGGATGCAGAAAAACACTTTCAAAAAAGTACGGAGAAACATACGCCAACCATTAGCGTAGGCATGTGTTTCGAGACTTTTCAGATTACACTCGAACAATATATTTCAACCTTACCTTTTAATGTAATTATCCGTTTTGGAGAGTACCCTGAAATGCTCGATCAACTAGATAAAGGCATTTTAGATCTGATTATTACCCCGCAAAAAGGTAATTCTCCCAATGTAGAACATGAGGCTTTTTCTTCCGAAACCATCGTTTTAGTAGGTGGAATAGAAACTGATGGGAAAACTTTTGATTCGTTGGTTAAAAAGAACGATTTAGCCGGGATGGAAACATGGTTAAAACAGCAGAAATGGTACGGAACCGCTGGCGATATGGAACACCTTTTACGTTTCTGGCAACTTAACTTTGGCAAACACGCAGATTTCCGTCCAAACTATATTGTACCTAACCTTAACTCGATTGTCCGCTGCTTATCTGGTGGAAAAGGCTTGGCTATTATACCCGATTTTCTTTGCAAAAAAGAAGTTGAAGAAGAAAAAGTAAAGGTAATTTGGGAAGGTACTTCAAAACTGACCAATACCTTATACTTTGGTTGTAGAAAAAATACGCAGTATGCATCAGAAATTCACATCATTAAAAACCTTTTTAAAGAGGTTATGGTTAGTATATAGTTTATATTGAAGAATGACAAAAAAGGCATTTTTCTTTTGTAAAACCTTAATTTATCTCCAATCCATCCAACAAATCATCATCAACCAGATTGGGTAACGTAATCTTCAAGGTATCCGTACGTGCCATTTCGCGTTCGATAGCAAAGCGGGCTTCTTTATTACGTGCCCAGCTTCTTCTGGCAATTCCATTGTTTACATCGTAAAAAAGCATATTTTGCAGTTTTTCGGCTGCCTGTTCGCTTCCATCCAACACCATTCCGAAGCCGCCGTTTATTACTTCTCCCCAACCAACTCCACCGCCGTTATGGATCGAAACCCATGTTGCTCCTCTAAAACTATCGCCAATTACATTGTGGATAGCCATATCTGCAGTAAATCTACTTCCATCATAAATATTGCTGGTTTCCCTAAAAGGAGAATCCGTTCCGCTTACATCGTGGTGATCTCTCCCTAGGATAACTGGGGCTGATAATTGGCCGGCATTAATCGCTTCGTTAAACCTCATCGCAATTTTCGCCCTACCTTCAGCATCTGCATATAAAATCCGGGCTTTTGAGCCTACCACAAGTTTATTTTCTTTTGCTGCACTGATCCAATTGATATTATCCTGCAATTGTTGCTGTATTTCTTCTGGAGCACTAAGCTTAATCTCCTCCATTACCTCTTTTGCCATTTGATCGGTTAAATCGAGATCCTTTTCGTTCCCTGAGGCACAAACCCACCTAAACGGACCAAAACCATAATCGAAACACAATGGCCCTAAAATATCCTCTACATAGGATGGGTATTTAAAATCCACCCCATTTGATGCCATTACATCAGCGCCTGCCCTACTGCACTCTAATAAAAAAGCATTTCCATAATCGAAAAAATAAGTCCCCTTGGCGGTATGTTTGTTAATACTTGTCGCTTGCCTTTTTAATGAATTCTGAACGTATACTTTAAACTGGCCAGGCACATTGGCCATCATTTCATTTGCCTCAACAAAACTTAAACCAACAGGATAATAACCGCCAGCATATGGATTATGCAGTGAAGTTTGATCAGAACCAATGGCAACTTCGATATCTTCCTGATCAAATCGCTCCCAAACATCAACAACATTACCAATGTAAGCCAAGGATACCGTTTCCCTTCCTTTTTGGGCAAGTATCACACGGTTAACCAGTTCATCTAAGTTATCGATCGGCTCATCTACCCAACCTTGTTGATGCCTTTTGGTTGCGGCCTGGGGATTTACCTCTGCGCACACGGTAATACAGCCTACAATATTACCTGCCTTGGTTTGTGCACCGCTCATGCCACCTAAACCCGCAGTAAGGAATATTTTCCCTGCCGTATCTTGCCCATAAAAACCTTTTTTACGGAAAGCATTCATTAAGGTAATGGCTGTGCCATGAACAATGCCCTGAGGCCCTATGTACATGTACGAACCTGCCGTCATCTGTCCGTATTGGGTTACACCTAAAGCGTTAAACTTTTCAAGATCTTCGGGTGAAGAATAATTCGGCACCATCATTCCATTGGATACCACTACCCGAGGTGCAGCAATACTTGATGGAAATAATCCCTGTGGATGCCCACTATAAATATTCAGCGTTTGCTGATCCGTCATCGTGGCGAGGTATTGCATGGTTAAAAGATACTGCGCCCAATTTTGGAATACGCTTCCGTTTCCACCGTAAGTAATAAGCTCTTCGGGATGTTGTGCAATTGCCGGATCTAGATTATTCTGAATCATGAGCATAATTGCCGCTGCATGGATAGTACGGCATGGATATGCAACTATATCTCTCGCATAAATGTCATAATCGGGCATAAAACGGTACATATAAATGTGTCCGTAGTTTTCCAATTCGGCTAAAAATTCTTGTGCAAGCTCTTGGTGCCATGTTTTTGGGAAATAACGCAAAGCATTTTTAATGCTCAGTTTTTTTTCCGCTACTGTTAAAACATCCTTCCTTACTGGTGCGTGGCTTAATGCGGTATTCCTGTTTTTTTTTGCCGGTAATGTTGAAGGAATACCCGCCAATATCTGTGCTTTAAAATCCATATTTTGTAATTTTAAACGCTTAATTTAATGTTTGATTCGGCCTTGCTAGCAACGGCAACAATTTTACCTTGTTGTACCATTTGAATGGCATTTTCCATCTTATCGTACATAATCTGATCTTCCTCGAAATGATCAATTTCAGTACGCACAAAATCATGTACCGCAGTCAGTATTTTGCCTGGTTTTAATGGATGATGATAATCAATAGCCTGTGCAGCACAGAACAGTTCAATCCCCAGGATTTTCTCCACATTTTCGATTACCTGTAGGGCTTTACGTCCACTGATCGAACCCATACTCACATGATCTTCCTGGCCTAAAGAAGTGGGAATACTATCGGCACTGGCCGGGAAACAAAGCCCTTTATTTTCGCTGGCCAAGGCCGCCGAGGTATATTGAACGATCATAAAACCAGAATTTAATCCGGTTTCCTGCATAAGGAGTTTAGGCACGCCTGGCGTATTTCCTTCTAAGGAAAGATAAATCCGGCGGTCGCTGATGTTTCCGATTTCTGAGGCCGCCAAACAGGCATAATCGAGTGGTAGTGCCAATGGCTGACCATGAAAATTACCACCACTGATCGTTAAATCGTCATTAAAAATAACAGGGTTATCGGTTACCGAATTTAGTTCGATTTCTAAAGTTTCTTTTAAATGCATCCACGCTGTTCTGGAGGCGCCATGCACCTGTGGAATACATCTTAACGAATATGGATCCTGTACTTTGGCACAATCGGCATGCGATTTCATAATTTCAGAACCTTGCAACAGTTTACGCACTTGTTCGGCCACCGCTATATTTGCCGGATAAGGCCTAAGCTGGTGAAGCTGCGCATGAAAAGGCTTTTCAGAACCTTGAAGTCCTTCAATCATCATAGCCGAAATAATATCTGCTGAAGCCAGCACGTTTTCTAATCGCTGTACCACTTTAACGGCATGTGCTGCAATAAACTGCGTGCCATTAATTAGCGCCAAGCCTTCTTTTGGACCCAATTGCAGTGGACTCACCTGATATTCTTGTAAGAGCTGTGCTGTGGCAATAATTTTACCTTTGTGGTGAACCTTTCCTAAGCCAATTAAAGGCAAAAAAAGATGAGATAAAGGGGCAAGATCGCCAGAAGCGCCAACAGAACCTTGTTTAGGCACTACTGGTGTAGCACCGATCTCTAAAAACCAGATCATTCGATCGAGTGTTTCTATTTTAATGCCTGAGTATCCCTGAGCTAAAGCCTGTAGTTTTAATACCAACATTAGTTTTGATATTTCACTATCTATAGGCTCACCTACACCAACTGCATGGCTTCTCAGAATATTTTCTTGTAATTTACGGGTATCAACCGCCGAAATCATGGAGGTACACAGTGGTCCGAAGCCCGTATTGATGCCGTAAACGGCTTTACCCGAAATCGCTATCCGCTCAACTACCTTACTACTTTCCAACACTTTATTGCGGGTGCGCTGACTCAATACTCCCTTTATTTGGCCATTGCTAATGGCTAGCGCTAATTTAGCGGTTAAATGATCTGTTCCGTAATTAAAAATCTGTTGCTCACTCATGTCAAAAAGGTTTTAAACAAAAATAAGCCCTATATTTGATACCTATAAATACCAATTACATCATCATGTAATAACCATGAGTTATCAGATAGAGCTTAGGCACTTAAAATATTTTCAGGTTTTGGCCGAGGAACTGAAGTTTAGAAAGGCTGCCGACCGCCTGTTTATTTCGCAACCGGGACTAAGTCGGCAGATTAAACAGATGGAGGAAATTTTTAATGCTCCATTGTTCGACCGTAATAAGAAAAAGGTAACACTTACCGAAGCAGGCGTTTACCTGAAAGAAGAGGTTGATTTTTTGTTCGGACATATTGAAAACATTAAAAAACAGATCAGCAATATTAATGAGGGCAAACAAGGCGAGCTCCGCATTGGTTTTTTAGGTTCGGCGGCACAAAAAATTGTACCTGAAGTTATATTTAAGCTGAACAAAGATTTTCCTGAAATCAGAACCAATCTGGATGAAATGCCTAATAAATTACAAATTGAGTTATTAGAAAAAGATATGCTCGATGTAGGCTTTGTGCGGATTCAGCAGTTTAAACCTGGCATTTCTAAACATATGATGCATCAGGATACCTTTTCGTTGGTATTGCCTAAAAGTCACCCTATGAAAAAGGCAAGTTTTGAAGCAGTAAAAAAGCTCGGTGATGAACCTTTCATTTTTTTCTCGAGCGATGACAGCCCTTTCTATTACGACCTGATGATGAGTATCTGTGAAGATCATGGTTTTAAACCCAAAACCTACCACAAATCAGTTAATGCATTAACCATTTACAAACTGGTAGAAGAAGGTTTGGGCATTGCAATTGTGCCCACCGCCCTGCAATATGGCTATCAGGAAAATGTGAAGTTTGTAGAGCTTACCCATATTCCGCAAAGAACGGAGCTATATATGATCTGGAAAGAATCTAACCGTAACCCCGCATTAAAGAACGTAATTAAATTATTGCTAAAGGATAAGGTTTAGCTTACACTCTTTAGCAATTTTTAACATCATTTCTATTCCTCCAAAATCCGTTTTTCCAGTTTTTGGGTGGTTTCATCCAATGGAACGGGCAGCTTTTGTGCTATAAAAGGCAGAAAATCTTTTAATAGTGGGTGGGTAATAAAATCAATCGGCAGACCCCGTTGTGAACGTAATTGTAGGAGTGCTATAATTTCTATTGGAAAATATTGCCATCTTTCGCGATTGAAAGGCATTGTTAAATCATCCTTACTGTTCTTAATATGAAAATCAGCTAATTCATTAACCCATCTATTAATCGCTTCATTGTCTGTAGAATAAAGGTTTTTATAAGCAAATTCATAAGATTTTTCGGGTGTTTTTAAAAAATGAGTAATCTTTTCAAAATAATCCAAATAACCCGCATCCTTTAGCAATACAGATACTAAATATAATGTGCTTTTAAAACCAAAATCTAAATTTTGAGGATAAATCTCCAATTTTGCTTTATTGGATTCAAGAAAATTCAATAAATGCTTAGCTAAAACTTCGGTTTTATTAGGAAAATAGCCCAATGATAGAAGTGTACTCAATGCCAAATCGGTATGTAAAACACTGTTAACGAATTGATTGTTTTTGTAAGCACAAGTCTGAAGTAATAGATCAGTAAAATACGATTTTAATAATACGACAAAGGCGTCTTCATTATTTTTCTCAATAAAATTTAATATTCCTTCCGGAATTTTAAATCGATATGAATAAGAAGAGAGTACATACAATAAATCATAATCCACTACCTCTTCTTCGTCCCACACAACCATTTTCTTTTGAAAAGTTCTGGCATTTTTATGAAGAAAATCTTCAACAAACTCTTTAATGAATGGTTCTTCATCCTGTGATGACTTGAGTACTTTCTGAAAAAAATTTTTGAATTCTTTTGTGCTATACATAAACTTCTTTTTTTATTAATGGCATGTGCCTTTAGCTTTTTGAGTGCGAGAAACTTCATCCCAGTCTGATACCAACGCGCTTTTTACTTTGAATCTACCTTTCGCTCCCCGGCCAACAAATACATCCACAACTCTTTTATCTCCGATATTATTCAATATACTGTTAGCTTGCTGCCGAGATAATCCAAAATCAGTAATATTATCTTTCTCCAATATGTTTTTGATAAAGAAGTCAGAATTTAATTGCCTGTCAGATAAATTACCTACGTTTCCTGAGATATTGGTTTTTACTTCAAAAATATCAAATTTTCCATCATGGCGCATCCCCACTACATCAATACCATGGCCAGAGGCGTTTTGAACTTGAAATACACGTGAATACTTGTTCGAATTTTGTAATGCCTCTTTCACCCATTTTTCGCCGTAATCACCTAATGCCTGCTGAAAGGTTTTTAAGCCAAATACATCTAATTCATAATTACTATCAAATACATAGCCATAAATGGTAGGATTACCACCCGACAAACCAATTGGATCCTGAGAGATATAATTGCCTTGCTCCGGATCATAATACCGAAACCTATTATAATACAACCCCGTTTCTACATCCTCATACTGCCCTTGATACCTAAATGGCACAAATTCCCTACTGCCGCTAAGTTTACGTATTTTTCCATAAATATCAAGTTCGCAATCCCACACTTTTTTACCTGCATCGTCATAAGCTTGTACAGGTGTTCCCAAATAATCGCTAATAATAGAATAATATTGGTCATTAACGATTTTGGCGCTTGGGGTAAATTTATTCTGATCGTATACCCAGGTAATTAAATCACCTCCAAGCGGTTCTGTTTTATCGTAGCTAAGCAGGCCATCCTCATTAACTACTAAGTTTGGCCGTTCTTTTAAAGGATAATGCCATTCGTGGAGCAGTAAATTGCCATCCCACACATATCGGTAGACCGTATTTTTAACAATTTTGGCTTTCCTTCTGCCTAAGGCATCGTATTCGAAACTGGTGATCTCACCATGTGGATTTTTAACTGCCTTCATCATGCCGTTAGCCATCCAGGCATAAGCCCAGTCGCCTTCTTTCCATTCTGGCAAATCGGGTTCAGAATCTGCTAAGATATCCAATGCGTCAGCTTCGGGAAGATCGGGGTTGGCCATTCCCCAGTTTAATTTTTTACCAAATAAGCCATTATCTTCTGCTTTAGCAGCTTCTTGCTTTTTCAGGCCGATAATATTACGCTTGCTTTTTTGCACGAGGTTGCCTTTTGCATCGTAACGGTAATACCATTGATCATCTTTAAGCAACTTGCCACCTTTATCGTATCGCCTGTCGATCCGGTCGGTGGTTTTATATAAATTTCCTACTTCATCAGGATTTTTATAGATCACCTTACCATCATCGGTATAACTTGCTGATGACAGGCTGCCAAAAGTATCGTACCTGTAATTAATGCTTCCACCAGTAATGCTGTTTAAACAACTGTTGAGTTTATCGTTTGGACCCCAGCCATACTGTTTAAAAGCAGTGATGGAATGACTGGCTTCAACCTTTTGACTAACTGGATGACCTTCGTGATCATAATCGAATGTAGCCCTAATCCCTCCGCTTAAACTACGACTGATTTCCTGTCCGTTTTTATTGCGACCAATATTTACCGTCCATTCGGCTGATCCGCCACTTTGAGCTACAATACCATTCAGATAACCAATGTCGTCATAATCATATTTAATATCGGCTCCTAATGAGCTTTTTAAACTAGTTAGATTGCCAAAAGCATCATATTGATAATTGATCTGGTAACCATCCTGTATTTCCTGGGTAATCATGCCCAGTGGGTTCCGTATAAAATTAACAGAAGAAAGTTCGTTCTCGGCGGCAATAAGCAAACCTAGCTTATTGTATTGAAAGGCCTCGTAAGTACCATCTTCATAGCTGCTATATACCAATCGGCCACTTAGGTCATAATTGTGGTAAATGGCCTTGCCATCGGCCTGTATGGTTTTAATAACCTGTCCATCGTGGTTACGAATATATTGTTGCTCTTGCCCATCAAAGCCGATTTCTGTCACCACATTATCATTCGCATCTCTTAAAAAGATATATTCTTCGCCTTTTTCGTTGGTAATGGCTTTTAAGTTTTCCCAATTGTCATAAGTAAAATGAAGTGTCTGAATACTTTGATGGGATAAATGGCTACTTCTTTTTTGTGTTTTTAGGCTGCCCATTGGGGTATAGGTCATGTGCCATTCATCTCGGCCATCAGTAGCGTAAACCGGAAGATCGTAGGCGTCATATTCGAAACGTAAGGCCTCTTCTCCAAAATCTTTCACTGAGATTACACGCCCCATTTCATCACGTTCCCAAATGGTGGTTTGATCGCCATCTGGACTAAAACGGATCAATCGCCCATAATCATCATAAGTCCAGCGACGGCTATTACCTTCGCCCGAAACTGATTCGATCAGTTGATTTAAACTGTTATAGGTCCAATGAACTTCGTAGCCATCATTATCGCGACAAAACATGGGTAATTTCTGTCCTTCGGTATAATAAAAATCGATTATACGATCGTCTTTTTGAACATGTTTAAGCAATTGGTTCTGCTCGTTGTACAGCCATGTTTCGTTCGATCCAGCAGGATCGCTACGCAGAATCAGGTTATTGTTTTCATCGTATGCGTATTGGTACCGCTCGCCATCTGTGGTATGGTATGTAACAATGTTTCCACGATCGTCGTATTCATAGCCGATAACCTTACCCTCAGGACTGGAAACCATTTTTTCTTCGTTGTAACGATTATGCTCAAACCAGGTTTCGCCGCCCATGCCGTCAACCTTTTTGTAAACCAGATCATTTTCATCATAGTAATAACGTTCTACTTTACCATCGCGATAGTACACCTCGTTATACCCTTCTTCCGGAAAATAACGTAACGATCCACTCATAACGCCATCTCTACCTTCAGTATGGATTACCCGGCCTTCTTCATCATAACGCCAGAAATAAACCATTCCGTTCCGGTTGGTTCTTTTAACCACACGGTTAAACTCATCGTATTCAAAGCTAATGGCTTTACCAGCCTGATCATACACTTTGATCATGTTGCCACGATCGTCGTAATCATAGCTCACCAACAGGTCGCTGGTATTTTTATATTGATAGTAAACCGCTTTAATCGCCGTACCAGCCTCGTTATGCTGCATTTCGAGTACACGGCCTGAGTTTTCTACAATCCGTATTAAAAGCTGTTTTTGATAATAAAATCTGAGGCTGGTACCGTTTGTATACCCGATCTGGTTTATACGATAGATATCTCCATCTGGTCCACCGCTAAAAAGTGTATAAGTATAAATATCCTGACCGATGGTGAGTATCCAGGTATTTTCATCAGGTCTTTCCATCCAAAGTTTCTGGGCACGGTCGTACTGTTTACCTGAATATACCTCAATATAAGGCAGAGGCATCACCATATTTTCGGTTGGGTGGCTAAAACCTACAATTCCAGCTTCAGGATCAGGATAAATATAAAGATCGTAATTATTGTATACCTGATTGCCCAACATGCCCGCATATGACTTATCACTACGCCATACATTATTCCAAGCCAGTGTTTGGCCCCCAGGAAGCTCGAAATCGGTCCATTCGAAAAACATAGCCCCAGTAACAAAATTAACTGGCTCTAAACCCCAATGGCAAAGTTTTTTTGATAATGGGTTTGTTTTACCCAACATCCGCTGGAGAAGTTTATTTACACCCTTTAAGGCCCCTTTTGCTAAAGCTCCTCCTAATTTGGCAAGCCCTCTCATAATACCAATGGCTGCAAAACGCATTAAATATTCTTTCAGCGTATAATTATGTGGTGCAAATGTACCGCCAACCAACACAGGTTTCCCAGTATTAATCTGTACGTACATACTTAATAAATCGCTGTAAAAAGCGAAATAAGCCAATGGGTTTTTCTTCAGTTTTCCTGGTACAGTTGGCAAGGGTTTTAAACCCATTGGTGGACACCAGCAAGTAAGTACCTGCCCCGGATTAGAACCACTCATTTCGGATCCCTGCCCTTTCACTGTTGTAGAGCCCCAATACACTTCTCCTTCATGTGGTGAGCCAGGTATATTTACAATAAAATATACTGGAATAGAACTGATATGTCTAAATGGCAACAAAACACCCATTACGGTAGTGGTAGTGGTAGCTTTATGCCTGCCATGAACATAAATGGAGCCCCCCATGGGGATACTGGCCGCACCAATTAAACCTTGCGCAAATTTTGGAATGGGAATGTTAAAATGCAGGTAATCCATCGGATCGAACACCATACCAATAAAAGGATGGGGTAAGGGCAAGGGAATAAAGCCGAAAGATGGCGGGATGGGAATGGTTGTCCAGTGAAAATCGATTGCCAATACCACATCAAAATGTTTGCTTACATGCTGTACTGCTGTATTGGCCATTGTAGGCTTTTTGGCCTTTACAAGCTTCAAACTACTTTTTGCTGCAGGAGGGTTACTCCCTGTGGCAACACCACCTCCACCACCAACAGCTTTTGGTTCGGCTTTAGTTAAGCTTGCAGACAGGCTGATCGACCTATCGGTAGACATATTCGGTTTACTCGCTTTTACTTTTTTCATCCGTATATTTTTTACGATAAAGGATTAGCGTGATTTTTTGGCACTTCTGCCATCGACTTCCAGTCTTCTCCATAATCCTGCTGCATATCCCTATCTAGTTTTTTACCTTCTGGACTTTCTTCTCCATATTTTTTTAACACGATCGATGCGGTATAAGCCATCGAACTTTGTCGCCGTTTTTCAATCGGCATTTTCCGGGCAATTTCTAAACACCTCAAATAATAACCCATTGCTTTTGCAGAGCCTGTTATTTTACTATCAGAAAGCTGCCCGAGCAATCGGGTACATTCCATTGCTATAAAATCGTTCTCTATAATTTCTGCTATTTTAATTGCCTTTTCAAAATACTTTTTAGCCTCATCTTTACCCGAATGTGCCAGTAAGAAACTACCATAGCTCATGTGGATATGTGCACTCAACAGCGTATTTGCTCCTGCACGGGCCAATGCCATTTCGTATTGTTGACGTGCTTCGTTTTTTTTGTTTTTTACAGCTAAACTCTGTGCGAGCATAATCCTTGCGGCCACTACTGCTTCATGCAGTCCTTGTTTTTGAGCGATAACAATTGCCCGTTCCAGAATTGCATTGGCCTGCTCATGTTTGCCTTTACTTAAATAATTACTGGCAATCAGTATCTGCTGCTGGTAATCGGCTTCAGGATCATTCTTCTCTCGGTTGGTGTGCGCCGCGGCATTCTGCATCAACTGGCTAACGTCAATATTGATCCTGAATTCGGTTCCCTGTTTTAATTTTTTTAAAGTACGATGTATATGGTGCTCGGTATAAACCAGTTTAATATCATGATTATCAAATGCTTTAACACAGCTGCACCACTCGTTAATCCATTCAGATAACCCAGCTACATCATGGATGGAAGTTGGTGCCAGTTGAACATATATCTTCTTTAATTTTAAATCGGGGTAGAGATTGCACAACCGTACTAAAGCCCTAACAGGGAAATAAGCATCGGTTTTATAATTTTTATCTCCTTCACCTGTTTCAACATCCCAAACAACACCAGCCTTTGTATCCTTCTGCCATAAGTCAAAAATCTCTTTCCATTCTTTAACCAAACTTCTACCGTAATCATTTTTGTTCTGGAACTCCTGATAATGGAGCAGAAACATATCATTGGTTCTGCTTTCTTCTGTTAATTGGTATTTAAAATATGATTCGAATAGGTTTACCTCATGCCGCTCTCCAAGGCATAAAAACAGGGTTTCTGATGGATGTTGCCTTACTACTTGTTGCCATTGTTTATCTATTTTAAACAGTTCCAGTTGTATCGGATTCATTGAGCTTTAGGGTCGAAATTAGTTTAGATTAATCTTTCCACTGCTGATATTTGTCTCACTTTCGCCTCCCACATTAATCTTTTTCGAAGCCAGATTGGCCTCCGTTTCGCCACTCATCGAAAGCGTTTTAGTACCAATATCCAAGGTTTGTGATTCTATCCCAATACCAGAAGTTGGTGTTCCATCTTCTGGCCCCACACCTATGCCAATACTGGTTGTAGCAGAATTTCCGATGTTTTCTCCAAGTGTTAAAATATCCTTCCCTTTAATGATGATCTTTCCTGTTTTATCCATAAAAATGCTACTCTCCCCACATGTAATCAGGATCGATTCTTTGGTTTCGAAAACTGCTTTACCAGCCCCATCAAGCTCGATAAAATTGCTGTCCTTATCTTTCATTACCATACCTGCACCGTCGTCCATGGTTAGGGTATGTCCGCTTTTAGAAGTTAAACTTTTGCTATTATTGCTGGCACTGCCACCGCTTCCACTTTTGCCATGAAATACCGAGCCCAATACAATTGGCCTGGCAATATTGCCTTCTTCGAAAGTTAAAGCTACCTGATCGCCGATTTCAGGGATAAACACAAAACCCCTGTTTTTGCTTACTTTATCGCTGCTTCCGGCATCTGGCGTAATTACCCGCAGCCACTCCGTTACATCATTGGTTTTACATTCCCATTTAAATTTCACTTTGATACGCCCCTGCCCCTGCGGATCTGCATTGTCTATTACATCTGCCAGCTGCATATCTGGGCTTGGCTTACTGTAGTTTTTTACCAAAATACGCTCTGTTGTCGCTACCACACCTTCGAAAGTGTTGTAATATTTATCTGTGCCATCAATATCATGATTGATACTGGTAATCAGAAACTTGCCCATACTTTCTGTAGAGAAGGAGAGTTCTTTTCTTACACTCATCGTAATTTCGGCGATACTGCCAATGCTCAAAGCAGCATTGTCTCCGCTTGCATTTACCTTCAATAAATTGCTGATGTGTGCCTTTTCTTCGTTTTGAACATGGTTTTTAATATCATTGCTATTGTCTACCCGGATAAGAGATGGTTGATTGAAGGTTTTGCTATACATCGCGTTAGAAACTTGTATGGCGTGCATCAGATCAGGCGATCCATTGCCCTGCCCACTACTTTCGCTCTGTAGCATCTCATCCTGTTTTGGGTTATAGGCAAAACGTTTATTCTTGATCGGTGCAATTTCCATTGCATATTGTAGATTCTGTACATCGCGACCGTAAATCAGGGCAACTTCTTTCTGGTCATCTGGTTTACCAAAATTAAGTTGTTTACCATCATAGTAAAACCACTCATGGTATTCGCCTGAAAGCCTGTTCAGAAAATCAAAATCACTTTCCCTATATTGGATCAAATAATCAATAGGCTCTTTTCTGGCTGCGTTGGCCACAATTTTAATATCGTTTGAAGGTACATCTGAGGTAGCAAGATTTACAATAGTATTCAAATCCTTATCGAGATAAGAACCTAAATCTGGTCCCCGATCGATCAGAATGGTTGGGCTGTAACCACTCACAATCAACACGCCATGATACCCATGGCTTTGCGCGAGCTCTACTTTGGTTACCAGACCAGCAAAGCCTTGCAAACTACCAGCATCATATCCAAATGATGCGGTTAAGGTTTTACCTACAAAATCGCGACTGTCATTCAGACTGATCATGCCAGGAGCGCCCATCTGATCGTGGTTAAACCGCAGCTCGAAATAATGATGAGCATTAAAAGCCTGTTTTAAACTAAATGAGGCAAAATGGGTAATTGCCTTATTTTCTATGTTAATTTCAGTGATTAATTTCTTTTCCATATCAACTAAATAATAGTTTGTGCCTACTTGAACATTCCATCACGAAAGATTAAAACGTTTCTTTTTCCAGTAAGAACCGAACCGTTTTTTGTTTCATTTACCTCGGGATAACTAATGGTCTTATCTTTGGAATTATAGGTTATGGCCAACTCGGCCAATAGCTTTTCTTTATCCTGATCTTCCTTAAGTTCTGCAGATGCGAATAATTGTGTTTTAACCACTTTGCCTATTTTGAATAATGCTTTATTGATACTAAATTTCGCATGGTCAATCACCAGCGTATGGCTAGCTGTATATGGTTCGGTGCCACTCATTTGTCCGTACCCGATAAAGAGATAGGTTTTTTGGGGAGATGTATTCAACGTGTAAATGTGATCAAAAAAAGGAGTAGGACTGCCGTCGTCATCTTTATCCTCATAAAGATTGTTAAATGAAAGGGCTGTTAATGCATTATTTTCATCCTTATATTGAATAATATTTTGTACATGCCACATAGAGCCTGAATAGGGAGAAAGCCAATAAAATATCCTAAGTCTGCCATCATCTGCAGTGAGCACTTGAATATCGTGTTTTTTTAAGCTGGCGAAGTTGGTTTCAAATGCCCCTGGCTTTTTTAAGGCTTCAATAAATGCTTTTATAAATACCTGCTCAGCCTCTGTACTACCATCATTCCTATAACTTTCTCCTGAATCCATCATATGGGTTGCCAGATTTTCGAGCGTATGTATTTCGGCAGGAACTGAGTCTAATTTTGGATTTGTAACAATAGCCGTGTCTTGGGCGCCTACAAGTTGCTGCTTATCGTGCTTCGCCCCGCAAGAAAACAGCAGAAAAGCCAGAGAAAAAAATAAGATGCCTGATACTTTCATATTACTGCCTCGGTATATTGATTATTCCCCTATTTTCCATTGCCTTTAAAATAACAGCTGTTCCAATCTGTTTATTTACATAATCAAAGCTAAAAACATGATCCCTTGGAAAACCTCCTTTAGTATAGAGGTTAGAGCCACCCCACAGATATGGCGAGTTGATGTTATTACTTTGATAAGCTTTCGCTATACCGTTATATTGCTCTAAACGCAGTAAAACTTTAGGTAATGACCAAACGGTTTCTTTATCCAAACCACGTAACTTCAGGGCATCAACAGCACTTTCCTCAAAAGTAAATGGTGGACCGTGATTAATTTTAGGCCGGTTTGCAGGGTGCTGCCTGGTAAAACCGCTTAATGGGTCGCCATTGTGCAGGTGCTTGGTAAAATTGGAATTGCTTTCCCTATAATGGACACATGCAATAAAATACCATGGTATGCCAGTAGTTTCAGAATAAAGGCCTGCATCTGAAAATAACCTGCTGAAAAAACCATTTTCAATTTTCGGATTCTTTTTGAGAAAACTGTCTTCCGGTTTAGTTAAAAAGCAGGTACTGCGATAAGTATATTCGGTCAAATTAAGTAGTTTATTTCTTACCGCCTGATATCTTGACTTATTGTTTAATATTTTATTGTCAATAATACGGTTGATCTCTGCAGATTTTAACGGAGAAATTATACAATGATTAAACAGGTTAATGTATTCTAAATCGGTAGCCATAGGTAGCTCTTTTAATCACGCCCCAAAACAAAAAATCGTTATTAGCACCAGCCTTGCCGGAAACCAATAACGATTTAGATCGAATTAGGCCTTAGGCCAATCGTTTTCGTGTTCTGCGTTGCCCAGCTTTAGCTTACGGGCCGATACCACGAAACTTAATGTCATAGGTGTATTATCGTTTACAGCAATACCCTCGTTGTATTGAATAATGTAGCCATCTTCGAAAGAAAGCTCTTTCATTTTTGCATCTTCTTCGCCTTTTTTGAAAACGATGTTACCTGAAAGCGGTTTATACTGGTTGTTAACCATCGATTCGATTACAGAAGTATCTTCGGTCGATTCGATTTCGATGTGGATGGTGCCACCATAAACACCTGACGATGGACGGCCTTTTGCGTCAACATCTCTATTTAATGAAAAGCTGCACTGTAGTACATCAAATTCTTTTGATCCTAAGTTTAAACGGGTTTTGAATGCCATTGTAGTAAAGTTTTAATGTTTTTGAAAATGAAATGAGTTTAGAGCAGAGCGCATGGCGTCAGGCGTTTAAATACCTTAAACCCCTAACCTTACGCCTTATACCCAACTAGGCTTTAGGCCAGTCGTTAAGGTGCTCGGCATTGCCTAATTTAAGCTTTCTCGCTGAAATCTGGAACTTAAGCGTCATCGGATGATCGCCTACAATGTTGATCCCTTCGGAATACTTAACAATGTAGCCATCCTCGAAGTTAACTTCTTTCATTTTGGCATCTTCCTCTGTTTTTTTGATCAGAAGGGTTCCTGTAATAGGTTTGTACTGGTTGTTTACCATCGCCTCGATAATTGAGGTGTCTTCGGTTGATTCGATCTCAATGTCGATGGTACCGCCGTAAACTCCGGAAGAAGGTCTTCCTTTAGCATCTACATCACGGTTTAACGCATAGGCACAATGAAGCACATCGTACTCCTTGCCTGAAAAGTTTAATCTAGCTTTGAAAGCCATAGTTTTAAAATTTTAAGGTTAAAAAATTGATTTATGTAGCCTCCGCTACATTGTATATAAACCAATAATTAAGCCAATTATTGTGTATGTAGCTCATTTTAAAAGAATAACAGCCAAGCCATTTCCAAAAAACACGGTCAAAAGTGATGTAAATGCAGATTTCTACAAAAGAAAAAAATGTATTTTTTTTAAAAAAACTGAAGTCTGATTTTTACTACAAACAATAACCTAAAATATTGTAGTATTTCCGGACAAGATGTTACATTTTGCGACAATAGTATTATTGGTAATGCACTAAACTTTTGGATTGATTATTTACCAGCTTGCTATGAAATTTTAACTAACTATTTATTTAAAGTTACCAACCTGATTATCTCAGCTTGCGACATCCGCAAGGATTTTAGTTTTCCTATAATTTTCCTGCTGATGGTTGTAGTTATTATTACCGCTGTATCTTTACCCGTTATTTCAACATGATCTGTTAATTTGAGCAAGTTAAGTTTTAAAGGATTGTAGGTTGCTTTACGGGATATAATCTGCCGGTCTTCGGTATTTCGATAAATGCTCATTTCAATCAAGCGTGGATTAAGGTAACTCATTTTTTTACTAAAATGTATTTCATCTGCCGATGTTCCCTTAACTAATTCCAATTTACCTGAACGGTTGTACTGATACTTATAACTCCAGATATCCTTAAGATCAGATTGGCTTCGCTTTGTAATAATTTTAGATTCCAAAATGCTTTTCCCCCATTGTTCGTTATTATTGGATAATAAAGGCATATAAATATCCCTGATGGAATAATCTTCTAAGTAGTCTTCCAAAAGATTGAAAAGGCTAAGGATGGAATGTTTCACACCTACCTGCTGTTTAACCTTGGCATAAAACTCAGGAAATAATCTATACTCATCTTGATTAACAAATAAGGTATGTTTTGAATCGGAAAAGGTAATCTTTAAAGGCTCAATACTTCTTTCGCCATTTAATATGGATTTAGCATGCAGGTAAAGACCCTTACTATCGCCAGATAAGCCATAGGCGGTCGCTTCAGAGAGTATGCCATCTGCTATTTTATATACGAACAGGCTATCTTTTAAACTATTTTGTACATATAGGATTTTACTCGTATCCTTTTCTTCCTCTCCCTCAGATTTGACCTCTGTCAATCGAGTTAGTAAAATTCCATTACAAATCGCTGCCGGTTTTTGCGGCTGTTGAGCCATTACACTACATACAAGCAAAAAATGGAGAATAATGGAAGATATCAGTTTGTTCATATTTATTTTGTTGTTGCAGCTGTTAAACGGGTTGGCGTTATTTTCCAAAAAATACTTTTTCCAGCAGTAATGGTTGCAGAAATACCATTCGTGGTTTTCACATTGGTATCGTAATAAAAGTTTCCGCTGCCCCAATATTGCTGATCTTCAAAATCGGCTGATGGAATGTCATATTTAATTCTATCAGGCACTTCAACTTCCTTAAACTGTGGTTTACCATCAGCACCTTTTAACTGTTTGCCATCTGGTCCCAGCACTGGCTTTTTAACTTTCTTTTTAAGGTGCTCGTGCGTGCCCTGATCTGCATTTTCATCATGATTACCTTTGTCTTTGTACCTTGCTGATGTTCCGTTAGCAGCTACAAAATCGTCGTAAATTGCCTTCGGAATTTCCACAAATTTATATTCATCGAATTTATTCTGTCCCAGTTTATTGTAGGGATTTGTTTCCGAATTGCCCCACGCTAGAAAATCAGTTCCATCCCAAAATTCGGCTCCATCTGTAATATCTTTTACGCCGAAACAAACATCTAGTACAGCATATCTAGCCAGTTTTGATTTTTCATCATTTTTATCCGGTAGTTCTTTCTTATTTGGTACGGAAGAGTAACCTGAAGCAAGTAGTGAGCGCCATGTTTTTTTGGTAGAAACAGCCCTATTACGGCTGGTAAAGGCTACACATCTGAGTTCTTTTATATCGGCATTACCCGATTCATGACTCACGATGTAGGCAATGTAACGAAAATCTGAATGTGAGAGTGCTTTACCATCATACTTAACCAGATCTACATTTAAAGGTTCCCAACTTTTTGCAGCTACAGCCTGATCATATTTCTCTTTGGTTGTTGTAAATATTTTAGCACTCCCTGCAATCCCTCCAAGATATTCTCCCTCACGTGTATAATAAACGTATTGTAAGGTATCTTTAGGTTCATCCTTTGGTTGATAATCACCGAACTTAACATTTGACATAAAACTCATTTACCATTATGTGCAAGCCATTTAAATAAATGCTTGAACTCCTTCAACATTTAACACTAGGGGTTATTAGCTTTCAAGCATCAAACCGTTATTCTTATTTAAATCAGCATACTCCGGCATTTTAACCGCTTATAATAATTTGAGATCGCTAATTTGCCTGCCTACAGATTGTAACTATAATAAGAGATCAGATTACTTCAAAAGCCATTTTTGACTTATCCATCATCACATTCAACTCTACATATATTTCTTCTCCCAATTCTGGATTCACCAATTTGATTGCCGGACTTCCCAATGGATTCCTAAATGAAACAACTTTTCCATTTTTTAGAAAATAAGGTATTGCTACGATGCTGTCATCAAACTCAAAGCCATTTTCCATATCCTGAAATATCGAATTTAAGCGGGCCTCTGATTGCTCCTGATTAAGGTACATCATAGATGCAATGTTGTTCTCTTTTTTAGAAAAGATTTCTCTTATTTTAACATACTCTTTTCTTTTAAAGATCGATTTAACAGTTGCATAAAAATTGTCTAGTCTCTCTTCTAGCTTATTGATATCTGTTAAATTGACCCCTTCTGTCCAGGATTCAATCTGATATGGCATTACCGAATTAAAGCTAGTTTGAGCTTCGTACGAATGTTTCTTGCCATTCTCTTTAAAATCAGGGGTAAAGGCCTTTATATCGTTCTTAAATTCTAGGGTATGGCCAGCACTATATTCGATAATTTTAAAGCTAGTACTTGGTTCTAGATTAAAAACTCCTTCTTCGAGCGACTCTAAGGTGATCTTTACTTTCTGATTTCCAGATTTAAAAATGCCATGATTAAGTGGCAGCATGCTGCTCATCCCATCTTCAACAGACAGATTCAGTACTTCGAGGTCGTTAATTTCAACAATAAACCTACATGCAGATACAGAAAACTCCAAAAGATAATAGGGTTTAGACATGATTATTGTTTTAAGTTATTGCTCTGTTTATATAAATCGTTATTGGTTTCACGAAGGAAATCTAAGTAGCTTAAATTACCTAATTTATGTTTCTTATATTCGAGATATGCTTCATAATAGCCAAATGATCCGCCAATTCTAGATGATAGTAAAGCATCTTCTCCTTTAGCGATACCATCAATATAGCCTGTTTTTTTTCCATCGCCGTTTATTCTCGACAATATTAGATAGGTATTGCCAGTGTTATTGGCGATAAAAACCCTTGCGCGTTCCTCGCTATCTTTTCCATCGTCGAAAACAAGTTTAAACTGACTTTTATTTTTTAGGAGGTAGGCTAAAACTTTTTCCATAACATCGGATGTAAATAGGTTTAGGGTATAACCCTGAAAGTTTTTCCCTTCATCCTTGGAGAAAAAACGCGCTAATGCTTCAGAATTTGAAGTTGATTTAGAAATTGCCACTCCGCCGAAAGCAATGCCTCCTTCAGCATCAGGAACATAAGAGGTATACTGTATTTCGCGGGTTCCGATACCAGCACCAGAATTTGATAATTTTAACGTTTTTAGCTGATCGCTCTTAGTTGGAAGGGATAATTTCTCCAAATCGAGATTCTGACCTTGGCAAGATTGAAATAAAAAGGGAATGCACATCAACAAAATAAAATTTAACTTTTTCATTAGGTAATTATTAGCTTTTTGTTTTATAAATAATAAACTCTGGCGACCTGCCTGTAAAATTAGCTATGCCTTGCATTACATCGTATGCTTTCCAAAACGTGCGGTTTTCATTGATGTTAATCGGTTTCCAATCGGTAGATACTACCTTATAAGAAAGTCCAACTTCCAAGAACATGGCCACCTTAGCAACACACGGATCAAGGATCAGGCCAGGTTTTAACAACAGGCCTTTGTATGTATCCCATTGGAAATTATAGGACCCGCGAATGGCTACGCTGGCTTCGGCGGTTAAGCCCCCTTTGACAGATGCTTTACCATATTCTAAAAACATGGCTTTAGCGCTGGCAACAATTCCTGCTTTTAAAGTAACACCAATTTTAGATTCGATCTTTGCCTCTACCTGGAACTGATCTGAAGCAGTATTTATCTTGCCATTTTTGAGACCTCCGGCTATTGACCCCACAAATACCGCATCGATATACATATCCAATTTAGCTTCGGCATATTTAGATTTAAAGCCTTTTGCTGCCCACTCTTTAGCATACATAAAAAGATCTGCCGCCACGGTATTACCAGTTGCTGCTACAGATGCTGCAGTAACCACCAAACCCAATAAATCAAAAGTAACCTCCAGCCCAATAATTGGGTCAAAGTATACGTCAATTAAAAATTCTGTACCAATCTTATTGGTTTCTACGCCTTTACTTTTGCCATGTGCCAGGTACCAATCTACTGAAACAGCAAACTTTGGTGCAAGAATAGATACCGTTAAAGGCAGTTTTCCGGCAAAAGGCATTTTTCTAACGCCACCTTTTGTCGCAGTACCTAAAGCGCGCGTAATATCACGTACTGAGGTAATAATATTATAAATATCTTTGATCTTACCCTCAAATTTGAGCGTGTAATTATCATTTTTGGTAAACTTGCTGCCATCGTGATTCCAATCTGCATTTAATTCTACTCCCCACTCCATACCACTTGTTTTGGCATCGTAACTGGTGCCAAGTTTTTGCGCCGTTTCTTTTAATTTTTCATAGCGCTGACTAATTACCGGAATATTACTCCAATCTACATTCAGTGGGCTAGACATGTTTACAAAAAACTTAAACTTCCAACGGATGTCTGAATATACATTCACCTGAACAGTTGGCCTGCTTTTGTTACTGAAGTACCTGCACGAATTAATGTAATAAAAGTACTGCTTAGGTGCCTGCGAATGCGGCATAAAGTAATCAAAAGCAAACACTTTATTATCCATAGGTGAAAAAACCATGTCGTCGGCCTTTTTATTTTTTTGCACTACCGCCACTACGTTCAACGATTCTGTATTAGGACTGGTTTGGCTATCTATCTTTTTCAAAATTACAGCCTGATGCTTACCACCAGATAATATGCATCCTTCTGGTGGGGTATAGTTGTCGACATTAAGCGTCAGTTTTTTCTTTAAAGACTGGCCTGGTCCTATGGTTTCGAATAGGATTGTTTCTGCATTATTTTCAAAGATTTTGAATTTAATGGTTACACGCCTATTCTCTGCATGCTGGTTTTCGGTAACATCTTGGCCTTTATATATTAAAGCACGCTTACCATATCCTTTGGCACTTATTCTCCTGCCGTCGACACCTTTTTTTACCAGATAATCAACTGCTGATTTTGCCCTTTTAAGAGATAATTCGTCGTTAAAAGCATCTGTTCCGCGAACATCTGTGTGGGCACCCAATTCTACCGGCAGATAGGGATTCTGAAATAAATACTCTGCCAGTTCATTTAAAATAGTTTGAGCTTTTGAAGTTATACTCCACTTGTTAAAGTCAAAATGGATCGACATCGATTTGGAGAAACCATCAGATTTCATCCCTTTCAAGCCTATTTTTCCTTCGTCAAAAAGCAAGAACCTGGCGCCGTCATTAATTTCGATTTTAGTAAAGCCGCAAGGTTCGTAACGTTTACCATTTACCGGCTGTTGACCAATCTTACCGGCAGTATTGGTTCTAATCGGGGCTACATTATTCGTTATTTTGCGACCTTCTATTCTCAAAAAGCGGGCATGGTATTTATCTTTTCTTGAATCCAAAATCAATTGCTTAGTATCCTGATCTTTTACGGTAATAAAAAACTCCCGCAGCGAAACATCATTTGTTCTCGAATACCACAAACTAGTATCGCCAATGGTAATGTTTACTTCCCCTCCTTCGCAAGGCACATCGATATAAGTCTTCACATGGATATTTTTACCGATTACGCGATTGTAAACATCAATAATCAGTTTATTCCCATTTAAGCCTTCTGTTTCTATAGAAAGTACGACGCTATCACCATATTGGATAGGTTCAGCCTTTAATGATTCGCCACCTTCTGTTAGCGACCATTTCGATCTAATAATCAATGGCGGTGCATACCCCCGTACATACACACCTGCAGGATTTTTATAGTCTCTTTCACCAGAAAGGGAAGCTTCAATATAATATTGTTGATTACCTGATAGTTTTTTGTTGATTACAAAATTTTTCAACCTGGGCCCTGAACCCGGATATTTTTTAATGATAGACTTGCGTTCTTTATCTTCAAGCATCCATTGAACACGTGATTGATCCGTCGCATTAGTATCTGGCATCCACTCAAATACAACGAAATTTACAGGCGTACCTCCCTGCAGAACGAAGCCATTTGGAATGCTAATGTTCTTCATCCTGACTTGATGGGCGTCTAAAGCTATTTTCTTTACTCCTCTAGGCATCAGTTATAGTTTTTTATCTATCCATTTTACTTTACCACTTCTCCTCCAAATTCTGAGCCGCTTAACGGTTTTCCATGTCCATAGGTAGTTAACGGATTAACTGCAGATTGAACTTCCTGAGGGGAATTCTCGAAATTTGATGCGCCAGGCTCCATCACTTGTCCATGGAAAATAACCTTAATGCAATCTGTTCCTCCTATAGGGCATGTGGCCTTGCTATCTTCCAATAGAATTTTACCTCCATTGGTTAATACGGTATCAGTATAAAACCCCGACCATTTGGTAACCGTAACGGTACAAGGCTTATTATTCATCTTTGAGCAGGAGCCAAACATATTTTTCTCGAAAGTGGTACCGATATCCTTATCTGTCGCAATAAGTTTATTCGATCCATCTTTATCGTTTACGTATTCTTTCTGCTGCGTTAGCACCTTTAATTTATCTGGGGCAGAACCGAAATTACACATGCAAACTGCTCCCTGAACTACAATATATTTTTCAGCCATAATATATCTATTTATCCAAAAATACTTTTCCAGAAACTTTTCTTTTCTGACCTCTTATTTGCTATCGCTAAACCTGAACTGGTTATTTTTTTTGCAGTATGTTCGAAACTAAAATCCAACTCCTGCCCATCATCCTTTAAACAAAAAACATCGAGTTTAACATATTTCTGGTCCATTGCCGATTCGAACGTATACATGGATTTAATCATCCAAATTTGTTTATTGTGCGGATGCAGTAAATATCTGCCTGAATAGTTTCCGGCATAATTTTCAGTTTCGCCGGCCTCCATTTTACCATTCACGTTTATTTCAATCATGCCCAGATCATTAAGGTGCGGATTTAAAACAAAAGAAGATGAATAACCGGTGTTCCTGAACGGTAATATTGGAAAATATAATGCTGAAGCCGGTTCATCCTCTATATGATAATTTCTATAAATTGGCAGAAAAAAAACATTCAGAAACCAATCCTGATCTTTAAAGGCAAGATTCAGAACAAATGGATCTTCGATGTTTTTTTCCATCCTGTGCATATATTCATCTAAAATAGGGCCTTCAAAAGTTTGATTTATTTCTGTTTTAACAGTTTGCCACCTGCGTTTAATATCTGAAATGTTTTGAATTTCAAGTACTGTTCCCTGAGCATCTAAAACTACATTCATAGGGTAAAAAGCGGTGCTTACCTTATATGCCAGCTGATCAGCTAATAAATCAGGTTCAATTTCATTAATATAAACTGGCCCCATACGATCAATAGCAAAGCATGTAAAATTTTCTACTGTATTTTCGAGTCTTTCAACCTGTAATTCGTATTTGATTTCGTGGATTTTTTCATCTGCATACATTTCCATTCGCAATCCATAATCCATTTTATGGCCTACAGGCCATTGCGGTTTAAAGTTCCTGTTTTGTAGAGCACGTATTGCAGTTGTGGTTTCTGGATTGACCTCAACTTTTGATAAATTATCAAAAAATATACTTTTATCTTTATCAAACATGGTTTAATATATCTTCATTAATCATATCTGTATCAGTTGGCTAATTGCAGTTAAATCTTAATCGGTGCATCACTTTTTAAACTTCCTCAGTATAGCTACTCTCTGCTCATCCAGTGTGTATGAACATGTTGCATGCTATCTCCATTAGTGTAAGTTTTCTATTCAGCTGAGTTCCAGACCTTCATTTTATATTTTACGCTTCAATCCTGTTTATGTAACCATTATGACAAAATCACCCTCATGTTTTCTTGCCAAAAGAAAGAGAAATGATAATCTTCTTACTTATTATACTTTTAACTAGGTTCCGATTTTGATCGTAATATTTCCAAATTCCAAACTTCTGTTCGATGAAGAAAATTTGCACTCTTTAATTCCCGGAACTATAAAAAGCATTAGTTCATGTTAATTATTTTCAAGTATTATGTGCTTGTAATAAACTCAGCATTTTTCCGGTTAAAGGTTTCGCCAGCAATATTGGGCTTAATAAGGTAATATTCTTGCACGAAATCCAAACGTCAACTCTGTGCTATGGGAACTACTTATTTCCTTCACCAACAATTTTTTTATTGCTGGCCAATACTAAATTATTATACATCGCTTCAATATTTAGTTTATCGGCGATTTTCTCTGTTTTTCGCCCCACAACCATACTATAATCAGAGTGAACTTTAATTCTCATATTGTTTGATTGTTTTACAATTGCCATAATTAGAATAATTTAGATTTTTCAGCACTATTTATCTCTACCGTTTTGCCACTTTGCAAACTCATATTCTCTTTTTGGCTGAACATGGTAATTTCGCTTGCCAGTTCATTAGAGGTTTCAGACTGCCTGATGAAATCTTTAGTAACAAATTCTGATCTTTTATCTGAGGTTTCCTGAATATCGCCCGTAGCGCTAAGTGAATAATTATTCCCAGCGGTGGTTCCGATATCCTTATTAACCGTGGTGGTTTGATTATTTCCAATAGAAACCGATTGATCTTGCCCCACACTCACATCCATATTCTCCTGTACATTGATCTGCATGTTCTTACAGTTCAAGGTCATGTTTTCTAAAGCGGTAATGGTAATGTTATTACCTTTCGTATCGATATGGATGATATTGCTGTGGATATCGGTAATTTTAATGCCCTGTGTTTCCTGATTATCATCAAACTCGATTAAATGCCCGCTTCTGGTGATGATACTTTTAAGGTGGTTTTGAATCAACGGGCTACTATCTACGCTAGAACTATGGTAAACACTGCCCATTACTACCGGACGGGCAATATTACCTTCCTCAAAAGCGATCATTACCTGATCATCAATTTCGGGGATAGCGAAGTAACCACGGTTATTACCCCTATCGCCAACCCCTGCACTAGGCGTAACCACACGTAGCCATTCGGTTACATCGTTGGTTAAGCACTCCCATTTAAATTTTACTTTAATGCGGCCCTGGCCCTGTGGATCGTTATTATCGATTACATCTGCCAGTTGCATATCGGGCTGTGGTTTTTCAAAGTTTTTCACCAGCAAACGCTCGGTTGTGGCTATTTTCCCTTCAAAATTATTGTGGTATTTGCCATTTTCGTCGATGTGGTGTTTAATGCCCGTAATCAGAAATTTCCCCAAACTTTCAGTTGTAAAAGCCAGCTCTTTCCTTAAGCTCATCGTAATTTCGGCGATACTACCAATGCTCAATCCTGCATTATCGCCCCTGGCCGTAACTTTTAAAAGTTCGCTGGTATTGGCCTTTTCTTCATTTTCGACCAGGTTTTTGATATCGTTGTTATTATCAACCCTGATTAAAGAAGGTTGATTAAAGGTTTTGCTGAAAGTAAGGTTCGAAGCTTTTACAGCATGCGATAAATCGGGAGTTCCATCTACTTTGCCAGTACTCTCGCTCAACAACATTTCGTTCTGCTTCGGATTATAGGAGAACCTTTTATTTTTAATCGGTGCAATTTCCATGGCGTATTGCATTTCCTGCACATCCCTGCCATAAAACAACGATATTTCTTTCTGTGTATTAGGCTTACCGAAATTCAGCTGTTTGCCGTCGTAAAAAAACCATTCGTGGTATTCGGCAGAAAGACGGTTCAAAAAAGCAAAATCGCTTTCCCGATATTGAATTATATAATCGATAGATGTACGCCTGGCGGCATTGGCCACTACCTTTAAATCGTTGGCAGGTGTATCTTTCGTGGCCAGTTTTACAATCTCATTCAGATCCTTATCTAAATACGAACCTAAATCAGGACCGCGATCGATTAAAATAGTTGGACTATAACCACTTACAATTAAAACACCATGATAACCATGGCTCTGCGATAGCTCTACCTTCGAAACCAGGCCTACAAAATTCTGCATACCTTCTGGCGAATGGCCAAAAGACGCGGTTAGGGTTTTGCCCACAAAATCGCGGCTATCATCTAAACTGATCAGCCCGGGTGCCCCCATTTGATCGTGGTTAAAACGCAGCTCGAAATAATGGTGTTCGTTAAAAGCCTGTGTTAGGCTGAAGGAAGCAAAATGGGTAATTTCCTTATCCTCTATATTGATTTCTGCAATGAGTTTTTTTTCCATATTGATTAATCTTGATCACAAAAATTACCCTAAGCTAAATCCAGTTGCCGAGTTTTTAATACATGCCCTTCCCAATAAAAATGAATCCACTTTCATATATGGCATGTTCAGATGAATTTTGTGTGCAGATGCCGAACCAAACATTTTACCAGAATGGTAATCGTTTTTTACTACAATATATTTGCGTTGGTTAGACATAATTGAGCTTTAATTGATGAGATTGCCCTGTGGAGATTGACACAAGACTGAAGTATTAATTTTTAGATGTTCTAGGTCGATAGAAAATATAAGTGAACTAAAAGCGACCGATATAAACCGGTCGCTTCAGTTTACCTTATGCTTGATGATTAAGCTTTAGGCCAATCGTTTTCGTGTTCTGCGTTGCCCAGCTTTAGCTTACGGGCCGATACCACGAAACTTAATGTCATAGGTGTATTATCGTTTACAGCAATACCCTCGTTGTATTGAATAATGTAGCCATCTTCAAAAGAAAGCTCTTTCATTTTTGCATCTTCTTCGCCTTTTTTGAAAACGATGTTACCTGAAAGTGGTTTATACTGGTTGTTAACCATCGATTCGATTACAGAAGTATCTTCGGTTGATTCGATTTCGATGTGGATGGTGCCACCATAAACACCTGACGATGGACGGCCTTTTGCGTCAACATCTCTATTTAATGAAAAGCTGCACTGTAGTACATCAAATTCTTTTGATCCTAAGTTTAAACGGGTTTTGAATGCCATTGTAGTAAAGTTTTAATGTTTTTGAAAATGAAATGAGTTTAGAGCAGAGCGCATGGCGTCAGGCATTTAAATACCCCAAACCTTACGCCTTATACCCAACTAGGCTTTAGGCCAGTCGTTAAGGTGCTCGGCATTGCCTAATTTAAGCTTTCTCGCTGAAATCTGGAACTTAAGCGTCATCGGGTGATCGCCTACAATGTTGATCCCTTCGGAATACTTAACAATGTAGCCATCCTCGAAGTTAACTTCTTTCATTTTGGCATCTTCCTCTGTTTTTTTGATCAGAAGGGTTCCTGTGATAGGTTTGTACTGGTTGTTTACCATCGCCTCGATAATTGAGGTGTCTTCGGTTGATTCGATCTCAATGTCGATGGTACCGCCGTAAACTCCGGAAGAAGGTCTTCCTTTAGCATCTACATCGCGGTTTAACGCATAGGCACAATGAAGCACATCGTACTCCTTGCCCGAAAAATTTAATCTAGCTTTGAAAGCCATAGTTTTAAAATTTAAAGGTTAAAAAAATTGATTTTATGTAGCCTCCGCTACATTGTACATAAACCAATAATTAAGCCAATTATTGTGTATATAGCTCAGCTATAGTGAATAATCTTATTTTAGAAATGCAGGTAAAATCCCAAAATCGCACTAAACGATTAGTTAAACGAATTATTATTGTGGAAAAGGTGTGGAAAAGTTTTAAGATATTTTTAGTCTTACTGATACAGCATACTAGCGAATAACCTACATAACTGTAGTGATATTACCCAATATGTAGCATTTTTGGACAAAAAAATACTTGTTTACTTGAGTTTTAAATTAGCTGCGCACCAAATTTTTCCATTTTAGCCACCCATTTTTGGCTATAATGATTTTCAAGAGAGTGTAATTCGCCAATGGTATTGGTAAGCACGGGGCTCATTCTGCATTTCTCAAAAACAACTTTTTTAATAGATAGATAAGTTGTTTTCTTATTTGCTTTCCATTCTTTAAAAGTTGCCTCATCTAAAATAGACACAATCCGTGCCGAACGGCCACTAAAATTATTGTTTACGTTTTGCTGCTGGGTAGTAAAAATCTGGTCGGGCATAAATAAGCGATCAAAAAAGCCTTTAATCTTTGCCGGAATATGATCTACATATACAGGACAAAAAAGCACCACATGGTTGCTTTGCCTAATTGCAGTTAAAGCTTTTTGCAGATCGGGTTCTAACTCGGCAATTTGCCTGTTATTGAACTGTTTGTTCGAGTTGAATATGAGGTCGATGATGGCCAACTCTCTTACCGTTGCACCAGCACCTTCAGCACCTTGCTTATATGCGTTAATCAGGAAATTTGTAGATGCGTTTTTTTCAATATCCCCATTCAGGATAAGTACTTGCTTCATTTTTTTTGATTAATCTGATCTGGCCGATGCATTACAAAATTATAAAGAATTTGTTAAGTGTTATGCATAACCCATAAAAAAACCCAACGCTAGGGTTGGGTTTTTATTTCAGTAATCAAAAACTATTGCTGGTTATACTCTGTATTCCAGGTTGTATTCTCGTCTTCACCCTTATGGCCGTCTAGTTTTACCACAAAACTTTTAGCCGGAAAATACGGTGTAATGTGGATATCAAGGTGGATTCTGTCTTTTTGAAGTTCATCTCTTTCGAAACGCATAATCTTAAATCTTTCGATTAAACGATCTGCTCCCTGGATACCATCCAAAAACTTAACAATCTGACCACGCAAATCCTGTTCTGTTTTAGAAGTCCAGTTTTCGAAAGCTCTTCTGTTTAAGAAATCGAACAATACTTTGGTAATGTAATCGAATACACGAACAACTGAATAAGTCTGTAAACCAATATTATCGCCATTGAACAAGGTTTTAGCCGAAAAAGCCATTACTTTACCGTATTCATTAACCATTGGCACTAAACCTACACGTTCTAAATGAGAGATTTCACTTTTCTTTAAATCGAATTTTACGCCATCTACTTCATTTATAGCACCATGTTTTTTACCTGCGGTAACCTGCGACATTAGTGTGTAATACATTTTACCTGCAAGAGCGGCCGATCCCGGAACGGTAAGGTCATCTTCCTCACCCACTTCTGCCACTTTGCCGCGGCCTACCAGCCAGTTACAGGTCATGATAACGTTCGATCTAAATGCATCGCCACCTGTAAAATTAGCAGCAGTAAATAAATCAAGTACATCATCAGGCTGATCTAAATCGGCAAAATCTGTTACCAGCATGGCTTTATTGTTGTGTGCTATTTTGGCCCATCTTTCTAATACTTTATTAGAGCCCATATAGCCTGGAACAACCATTAACGAATAATTTTTACGAAGATCTAATCGATCGTAATTCTGCTTTAATTCATCATCAACATATTCAATAAAACGAGGATTATCGAGATCTTTAATCTGGTCCATTGATGCATTTAACAGCACCACATTTTTCAGTTTGTCAGATTCGGTATTTTTATAGAATAAATGCACCGATCTATAAGCCTGCTCCAGTTCTCTGGTACTTTCGAGTGCGGTACCAATGTTTTTATTTAAGTTTTCTTCAGCGGCGTTCAGTTTTTCAGTGCTTTTTTCAACCATATCTGCTACAGAGGTGGAAGATTCGAGCACATCTATCCAAAGCTGAATTTTCTTTTTCAGCTCTTCACGTTCTTTCTTTTTTTCATCACCAGTTAAAAAAATCTGCTTTCTGGCTTTTCTTTCAGGATTTAAATTCTGAAGTCCGTCAACAGTTGCTTCTAGCAGATCGAAACCACCAACCCTGGCCAGTTTTTCTAAGTTATCTTTAAGCGATGTTTTTTCTATGGTTTTGCCTTCAGCGGGTTTAAACCCATGCTGAGCTGTATTTTGGTCTGTTTTTAATTCTTGAGGATTTGACATGTTTTCTCAGCGTTTAGATTATTTATTTTGCTCCAGTTCATCAACAAAGTTCTTTAAAGCACTTATGAATGCCGCTTTAGTTTCTTCATCATCAAGCGTAGCTTTTAAGGTTTTGTTAGATTTTAACTGTTTAATTACATTTAGAGACATCTCTCTCTCAATGTTAACATTAGTGAGGTAGTTACTTTGGTTGATTATGTTTTTCACACCGAAATCGCCCAGATCGTTAAAGCTTAGGGTTTCGCCAACGGTAGATCCATCCTGCTTTTCGAAAGCTACCTTAACATTTGGTTTGTAATGTTCGAATACCTCTTTTACCGTTTTTAATCCTTCTACCTTTTCTGGTTTGATTGGGTCGTTATCGGTAAGTTTTTGTACAAAAAGCGTTTTGTTATGGGCAATTTCTGCGAAAGCTTCTGAGGTGTCGATTTTTCGCTCATTACCACCAATTTCATAATTAAACATAGTATGTAGATTTAGATTTACGATTAATTTATTCTAATAATATAATAGTTAACGTTTTAGCTCAATTTTTGTTCCAATGTAACAACTTCTGGCTGAATAATATCCCATTTCAATGTATCTTCTTCGGGATGTTTGCTTACCTGGATCTTTGATCCTTTTTTAAGTTCGCCAGAAATGATGTATTTCGAAATTGGCCTGCGTAAAAGATTTCTGATCACTGCCGATAGCTGTCTTGCTCCATATTTTGGGGTAAAACCATCTAATGCAATCATTTTCTTGGCATCATCTGCTATTTCAAATTCGATACCCATTTTGTTCAGCGATTGCACCAAACTGCTCAGCTGAATTTCAAAGATGCGTACCACATTACTTTCATTAATCGGTGCAAATGGAACAATTTCCGAAATCCGGGCTAAAAACTCGGGGCGGAAATGTCCGGCCATTACCTCCATCAATTGGTTCGATGCCGGAATAACACCTTTACTGATTTGTTCTGCTATCCATTCGCTACCGATATTCGAGGTAAAAAGAATCAGCGAATTACTAAAATCTCCTTCTTTCCCTAACCGGTCATGCATATGGCCTTCATCCAAAATCTGCAAAAAAGTATCGAAAACAGAAGGGTGAGCTTTTTCAATTTCATCAAACAACAATACCGAATAAGGCTGTTGCCTGATTTTGTTTACTAACAAACCACCTTCCTCATAACCCACATATCCTGGAGGCGCACCATAAAGCAATGCGGCACTGTGTTCTTCTTTAAATTCAGACATATCGAACCTGATCATGGCTTTTTCATCATTAAACAGAAATTCTGCTATTGATTTAGCCAGTTCGGTTTTACCTGTTCCGGTTGGACCCAGTAAAAAGAAAGATCCGATGGGCTGTCCTTTTTTATTTAAGCCACTACGCGATTCCAATATCGCATCAGAAACCGCTTTAAGGGCCTGATCCTGTCCTACAACCCGTTTTTTCAGGTAAGCTTCCATATTGAGCAGCTTTTCTTTTTCGCCAGCTTGAAGTTTTCCCATTGGGATACCTGTTTTATAGGCCACAATGGAAGCGATGTCCTGTTTGGTAATGCGGTCGCTTTTTTCTGCCGCATATTTTTTTAATTCCTGCAGGCTACTATTGATATAACCCTGATATTCATCCGCTGTTTCGAAAGCATCTGTTTGCGTTTCGTCGGTTAACCGCCCTAACAAAACCGGACTTAATTTATTTTGAAGCAAAGAAAAAAGCCACTTATAATCTGCAAATTTCGCTGTCTCCGCCTGTTCTGTATTGGCATTTAATGTTTCCAGATCAGCTTCCAGACTTTCAATTACCTGATCGGAAGTGTCATTCATCATTTTCATTGCCGCCATGGTTCTATCCAATAAATCGAAAGCAGAATCAGGGAGACGTCTATCTTTCATATACCGCTTGGCTAAACGAACGCATTCGCCCAACGCATCAGGTTCGATCGTTAAAATATGATGTTCTTCATATTTTACAGCCAGTTTTTGCAACATTTTTATCGCGCTTTCCTCGTTCGGTTCATTTACCTGAAGCACTTCGAACCGCCTGCTAAAAGCCTGTTCAGGTTCAATAATTTTGCGGTATTCGTCAATAGTGGTTGCGCCAATTACCGTGATTTCGCCCCGGGCAAGTTCTGGCTTTAGCAAATTGCCAATTCCGGCACCCAATGGGCCTTTGCTATCCAATAACGTATGGATTTCATCAATAAAGAGCACTGCTTTTTCGAACTGTTTTATTTCTTTGATGATGTTTTTTAAGCGGTCTTCAATCTCTCCTTTATAAGATGCTCCTGCTATTAACGAGCCCAGATCCAATTCAAAAAGCTGTACAGGTTTAAGACTTTCTGGCACATTCTGGTTCACAATATCAATGGCAAATCCATCAACAAGTGCGGTTTTACCCACACCGGCATCGCCAGTAAGAATTACATTTGGCTTGGTGCGGCGACAAAGGATTTCCATCATCATCCTGGTTTCTTTATCCCGACCGATTATCGGATCGGTTTTACCATCGCGAACCATCTGTAACCGATCTATACAGTATTTATATAATGCGTTGCCTGTACTTTTATTTTCTACAGATGAAGTTGCCTGACCTGGAGAAACAGCTCTCGAAATTTCTTCATCCTTTACATAAAGGTCTAAAATCTCGCGTTCCTTTATTGGAAAAGATTTTAACTGATCGGGCTGAAAACCGATTCCAGGTTTAGCCAATGCAGTCAGCACACACACAGGCGTAATTAAATCCAACCCTAATTTAATGCGTACGTTATCAGCTTCTTCAAAAATAACGGCAATTTCTGGTGCACCACTAACAGAATCACTAAAACTTGCAGATTTTGTCTGTTCATCAATCCGAACTTCTGCCCACTCACTAATATATTCTTCATCCTTCCCAATTGAAGTGATAAACGACCGTAAGCCAACATCTTTATGCATTAAGCCTTTGAGCAAATGAGCTGCAGAAAATGTTTCATTTCTGTATTCTTTTGCTAATGACTGTGCGATATGCAAGGCCGTTTTAACCGATTCGCTTAAATTTGTAACTGCCATAGCCCTTAGTTGGTTGTAGGCAAAACTGCCGGGTTAAAATTATTTTCGGTGATGTAGTAATATATTTTTCCGTTTGATACAAATTGTTGTTCAATCTGTGTCGCCCTTTTGATCTGTTGTACCGATTGATTTAACATCTTGATATAACTCTCAAACTGATCGAGGGGCATTCTAGAGGTGCTTTTTAAATCGTTTACAGTATATTTTGACAAAAACTCGTTATTTAAAGGTAAACCTGTTACCAATTTGATGTAGCTGGCCAAAGTCATTGCTTTAATATCTCCTGAAGATACTTTCATCCCCAACAGCTGTTTAGGCATTTTGACGTAGTTTTTAACGAGTTTGCTTCTGAAAGAAGACTGATCTGCCTGTAGGTTTTGCCCCAACATAATCGAAAAAACATCTACAATCTGCTTGTATTCCATATTATTTAATACAATGGCATACTGCAGCGTAGAGCGGTTGTTTTTTACAACATCGGCTGATACGTTGGCGGTACTGTAATATTTAAAGGCATTGTGCGGCATACGGTCAGCTACTTCTGCGCCAACAGGTGCAGGTAATAAACCTTCTACATCAGCTGATAAGTTTTTGCGCGATATACCTGTTAAACGGAATGCGCTATCCAAAGAGCTGATCTGGTTGTAGATATCCATATTGGTTTCTTTCACAAAACGGCGCAAAGCGATGGTCATGCTCTGGTTTGAATTTACTGAACCTTTAGTTGGGAAAACCACCCCACCTTGTATTAAACTGTTTTTAGGATAATCTAAATAATAAGAAATTGAATCCTGGAGGCTGGTGTTATAAGGCTGGAAGCTTTTTAAACCTTCTCCTTTAACCATGGTTTTTTTTCTGTATTCGGCAGCACGGATAGCTGATTCTGAAACCAGTTTTCGCGACTGAATTACAAAATCATTAAACGACTGGTTAAAATCGCTATAAACTTGTAGTGCTAAAATTCGGGCATCGGCAAGTGCAACCTGCTCACTCAGTTCGTTAATAAGGTAATTATTGGTACCGCCAACATTACCCGTACTACCAACCAAAACAATTAAATTGGTTTCGTTCTTTTTCGTTTTAAACAAGTTTAATCCGGCCTTTAATGCTGCAAATACAGGTTCTTCGGCAATTTCGCCGTTACACCTCAGGGTATTTTTTGCCTGGTTAGACAGGAAAGTCATCAACTGTCGGTAATCATCCTGAATCGGACTAACAAAAATCCCTTGCAATGAGCATCCCGTTTCGCCACGGTATACTACACCGCCATAATTTACTTTAGTCCCTTTACCAAAATCGCCCATTATGTTTTCAAAAGAAGCAATAGTATTGGTCATTCCGGAAAGATACTTCGTCATCGGGCTTCCTCCATCAACTACAAAAACAACATTAACCTTATTTTTATTTTTACGCAGATTCACATAATCCTGATAAGAAAGTGCTGAACCATTAATGGTTAATATTTTATTGTCTTTTTTATTGTAAACATCGGCAGCTATCCCCACGGCATACGCACCGGCATCATCAGAAACTACAGGAACACTTCTTAAAATCAGGTTTTCTCTTGGCAACAGAGGATCGACCACGAAAGCTGTTCCATTGTTTATTCCATTTTTAATAGCTGTTGAAGTAGAATCATCGTTATCGTAATTACCAGGCTTAACAGATGTTATATACAGCCGATCTCCCCAACTGTGTACTGCCTCAGCAGAAACCCATCCATAAATACTTTTTAAAGCTGTATCAGCAACCAACTGATCATCAGAACCGATCAGATATTTTTTGCCATCTTCCGATTTTTTATAGATATAAGCAATTTCATGCAACCTTACTTTGGTGCGCCTGTCTTTAAGTTCGGGTGTGTTGTAAACCAAAATGGAGTCGGTAGTATCGAAATAAAATTTTGGCTCTGTAAGTGCGTTTTTACCGTTTATAATGCCAATAGCTTTTTCGGCATAACCTGTTTTTTGGTTAGAAAAAGCACGCTGCCACAAAAGAAGTTTAGATTTTGCTATCCAGCCGTAACTGATGGCGCTCTTTTTATCGTTAATTTTTCTTCCTCTGATCATTCCTGCTTTATACTTGATCAGTTTCAGGTATCCGTTTTCTTCCTTTGAAACATAAAAAGGTTCCATGAAGCTGATTTTTTTCATAATCAGGCTTCCACCTGGAGCAGTGGTGGTATAGTTGTCTTCGCGATCGGAAAAAACAATCCAGGGTAAACTGCTGCTACTGGTATTATCGTTAATGTTTATGGTTTCGGCTGGCTTTTCATACGATTTGGGCATGTATTTCACTTTTTTGCCAAAGGATGCCGGTGATTGTGCATAGGCAAACGATATTCCTAAGAACAGGATGGATAAGGCATAATATTTTTTCATAATATTGTAGATGAGCTTTAAAATTAGGTTCAGATGTTAATCTATTTTGTTTTTGCCGGAGCATCGGTAGTTGCTGTTGCTGCAGGCTGGACTGTTCCAGAATGTTGCTTAATGTTTAACAAACTGGCGCAGGTAGAATTTGGCTTAATGGTTAACTGCGCTTCGTCAACCGCGATTTCGCCGCCAAAAGTTAAGCCCATGCAATAAGAGTAAATATCAGTCTGCTTTTTCTTTCCGTTCATCTCCACATTTACAGTTACTTTTTCGTTGCTGCACATGTATTTGTTAATGAGATAATAATAGTTGGAGTTAAAATCAGCACCATTTGCAATAGCTTGTAGGCGGGCTCTGATATCATCAATGGTTTTACGTTCTCCATCTCCGGGTGCAACCAGATCTTCCACTATTTCGGCATTAGGATCGGTAATCAGGATATTTAAAAAAGCTGGTTTACGTGCTTTATCCGATCGAAGGCGTACCACATATTTCCCAGGTGCACGGTAGGTGTATAAAGCGGTTTTTCCTTTAACATCTACACGGCCGGTTTCGCCGAAAGACCATTCGAAATCTTTTCCTTCTCCATCGCCCTCCAGCCTGATCTCTTCATTAACCAGACCGGCAGTTGGCCCGCTTATGGTGAGCACGCTATCGACAACTACTGCTTTTACAGTATCTCGCACGGTTATTGGAAATTCCTGACGTAATTCGCCATCAACGGTTAAACGTACAATATAAGTATCGGGCTTAGTGTAATGATAGGAACCGGTTTTTGTAGTCGCTTTTTCGCCATTACCGAATTCCCATAACCATTTAGTGGCTTTAGGTGTATTATCAGTAAAAACTAAATCCTCGTTTAAATAAATTTCATCTTTGAGGATTCTTGCATCGATGGCTCTTTTTTCGAACAAAGAGCTTTTAAATAAAAAAATCAGGCCTGTTAAGAGCAATACAGCCAAAAGGATGTAAAGGATAACGTAGCCTTGCGAATTTGAGTTAACTTGCTTGGTGTTTGTGTCAGACATAGGTAGCGTTTTTTATAGGTTGTAGGATGTTTATCTTGCAGATATTGTTTGCTGCAGCTGACGCCTGTTGGTAATACAGTCGTCTAATTGCCTTTTGTGCAGTTCAATATCTGTAATATTTCTATTTTGTTCTTGTCTATCGTAAAATAACCTGTCGTACAGTTGCGAGGTTTGAACGAAGATTTTATATCTCGAATCTGATGCTTTTCGATCAAACGCAGCTTTAATGGAGCCCAACGAAAGCTGGATATCATTCTTTAAAAATACCGCTTGCACATTTGGGTTATAGCGTGTAATCTGCTTAAAAGTCGTATCAACGGTAGGCATGGTTTCTTTCACCATATTTTCAAAGGCATCATTTTCACGGATCTTCACTTCAAGTTCTTCTTTAGAAATTTCGTACCGGGATGTACCGCTATAAAAAATCCCAAAGCTTAAAAGCCCAACAGTAAAAACAAATAAGGCTAAAAAAAACAAGAATTGTTCCCGTCTTTCTTTTATGCTAAGTTTTATCATAATCTTTAATTATCGGCCGAACCTACCATTTCTAATTTTGTTAGCTGCTGATTGGTTTGCACGATGGCAGTCGTTTATTTGTTCCTTGTATCTTTGAATATCACCTCTAGATTTAATAAGAGAATCTTGTAAATCGGCCATTGCGCCAACATTGTTATTCAGTTTCCCATATAGGTCGAAACTGGGACTGGATTCGGTCTTCTTCGTAATTAAATCTTTTATCCTGTTGTTTGCGGTTTGAATATCGCCAAGCAAAATGCTCTGTTTGCTCATTTCGTTTGCATTATAATCACGGTATTGGGCAAGCTCTTTAAAGCGGACTAAAATGAGATCGAAATTGGTATTGATATCTTTTCGTAAATAGGATAATTTTTCGGTTTCTTTTACTTTTTTATCGAGTAGTGTGTACTCGTAATCAGAAGCTGCAAAAAAGAGATAAATGCAAAGAATAGAGAAGAGTGTTAGGAAAACAAAGTTTAAAATAAACTTGGTGTATGAATTCCTAATTTCGGTAGCGTTAATGGGTTTCATAAAGATTTAATAGTTTCACATAGCAATAGCCTAATAATTAATCCGACAATCAACCTCACTAAGAATCACACAAACCTTTTCAAATTAACATTGTACTATAACAATTTTTAATATTTGTTGTTTGGTTATTAAAACGGTTTTATTTATTTTACTTTTAACAAACTTTAAGCCAAACATCCATGTCTGAAAATTTTTTCAACAAACCCTTCAGATTTAACGCCGTATTTTCAGGTGCTGGCCTACAGGCAACAGACCTTGGAAAATCGATTTCTAACCACATTGAATTGATTATTTTTACCCGGTTTGGAGAGCATCGATTCCATCATGATTTTGGATGTGAAATATGGGATCTGGATTTTGAGTTAATCGTGAGCGAGAGCATTTGGGAGGAAAAATTCCGCAAATCGTTGCTAAAATCCATAACCAATAGTGAATTTCGGATATATAATACCGAGGTAGAGGTCCGTATTACTGAAGTAGAAAACGTATATCCGCTACGTAAGATAACTGAGATTAAAAAAAAGGTAGATATTAGTGTTAGGGCACTAATAAAAACCACAGGAGAAAAATATTTTTTCAACACCGCTTTATTTCTTAGCCCGCTATCAACTTAATCTAAAACGCCCAAAATATTCTACACATGAAACCAGTTTTTTATTCATCAAAAGATGAGATCCGGAACAGAATTTTAAAAAATGCCGAAGACTTTTGGAGCGTTAAGGATAGTAATGATTTTGATCCGCTTGTAAAATTAATTATTGAAGCCTTAAGTAACGAACTTTTTAATGTGGCCAATGATGTTAAAAATCTTGAGAATAGAATTTTCGATAAGATTAGCCGCATTTTAGCTCCCGATCATTTAACTTCATCGTTACCTGCGCACGCCATTGTCCACGCCAGGCCAATTGAATACGAAGATTACCTTTCTCCATATACACAGTTCGCTTTTAAGAAAAACATCCAGCAAGAAAATGATAAGGCAAAAAAAATAGACATTTTCTTCAGCCCCTTGCACCATGTAAAAGTTCAAAATGCTACTATAAAATATATCGCAACCGGAACTACCCTTTTTAATGTAGAACAATTAAGCAGGCAACCTATTTTAAATACTTTACCTGGATCAGCAATAGAAAAAAACACCATTTACATCGGTTTTAATGGGATAAAAAACTGGATGGACTTTAACAAACTAAATTTATTTTTTGATTGGAAAAACTATTCGGTACCAGAGAACACTTACGATCTGTTATCCTTGGGAAAATGGTTCTATAAAGATAATGAGCTTAGTGCCTATACCGAACGTTTTATGGATGAGCCATTAACCGGGAAACACGAAGCGCCCTTTCAGCATAAACAGTTGCTTAATCTAATTAAGGCTGATGTGCTCCAGTTTTATAGCAACAGGTTTATTACCCTTGGCGATCTTAATGATTTTAATATTGATGAAAGCAAGGAGCTGCCTGCTGCCTTTGCAAACATTTTTCAGCCAGCAAGCTTAAACCAGATTGATGAAAAAGTAAAATGGCTTAAAGTGGTTTTTCCTGCGGCCATCAATCAGGAAATGCTGAATGAGCTTCATATCTATACCAATGCATTTCCGGTGGTAAATAAAAAGTTAAGCCAGATCAAACACCGGCTTAAAACGATGAATAATATCATCCCGATTAAAACCGAAGCTATAGACCAAATGCTGGCTGTAGAAAATCTGAAAGACAATAAAGGCAAAAGTTATAACGAAATTCCATACACCAATGAGAACGATAAAGGCGACGGTTCCTTCTCGATCAGGTATGGAGGCACCGAGCGCTTCGATACCAGAAATGCAAAAGAATTGGTCGATTATCTGTTTGAACTGCTCAGAGATGAGAAGGCTTCTTTTTCTGCCTATGGCCCCGATTTTTTAAGCACCGTGCTTAAAAATTTAGAACAGAATATTGCCCTTATTGAACAGAAGAGTCGCTCGGCATTAAAAGACATCAAAGAATTACCAAGCTATATTGTATTAAAACCGATTGATGATGCCGATATTCTGTTTTTAGATATTTGGGTTACACAAGCTGAAGAGGCTAACCACATTAATGCCGGTAGCCGTTTAGTGGTATACGAAAACAATAAGGTAAATGCAGAAAGCATCTTTTTATTAAGCCAAACAAAAGGCGGACGGTCGAGATTGAATGCAACCAACAGGGTACAGGCTTATAAGTATGGGCTAACCACTGCAGACCGGATTATTACCAAGGCAGATGTGATTAACTTTTGCCGATACGAATTAGGCCAAAAGCTTAAAGGCATTACCCTAGCCAAAGGCATTGTGATGGATAATAAACCCAATGCTGGATTTATTAAAACCACTGATATTATAATTGAGCCAGCAGATAACCTGCAGCTCACTGTGCCGGACTGGGAAGAACTGCTTGGCCTTACCTTGGCCAAATTAAACTTAAGAAGTACCATGAATGTACATTACCGCATGTTATTAAAGCCAACAGTATATAAAATGGTTTAAGTTTTTGTAAGCCGTTACCGAATTAAGGGTAAATAAAAAAGTCGTCAATACGAACCTGGGGGCTGGTTTTAGAAGGATGCGTAAAGTACGCCATTTCATTTTTGACAGCTTAATTATAGAATTTAGGTTATTAATAAAAGTACTTCATATTTGGAGCGCAAGGGCTGTACAACACCATAAGTTCATCCCCGTCTTCCGCTTTTACGCTTCGCCGCCTCGTTCCTCGTTGCTGCAGGGTAACGCTTCAACCGGGGCTAAGTGGCCACAATAGTATTTCATTTGTTGGGCTGCAGGGCGCAAAAACCTTTGTTTCTAAACCCGATTGCAGCGAACACGGAGTGCAACGCAGTAAAGCGTAAAGCGGGGCTGTTGACCTCCAAGAACCACAGGCTACTCATTTCCTAACCCTAAAACACTAACATCACTTGAAGCGCAATACTTATGCATAACAAAAAGTTCCTTCCCGTCTTCCGCTTTTACGCTTCGCTTCCTCGTACCTCGTTGCTGTAGGGTAACGCTTCAACCGGGGCTAAGTGGCCACAATAGTATTTCATTTGTTGGGTTGCAGGGCGCAAAAACCTTTGTTTCTAAACCTGATTGCAGCGAACACGGAGTGCAACGGAGTAAAGCGTAAAGCGGGGCTGTCGACCTCCAAGCACCACAGCTACTCATTTCCTAACCCTAAAACACTAACATCACTTGAAGCGCAATACTTGTGCATAACAAAAAGTTCCTTCCCGTTTTGCGCTTTTACGCTTCGCTGCCTCGTTCCTCGTTGCTGCAGGGTAACGCTTCAACCGGAGCTAAGTGGCCACAATAGTATTTCATTTGTTGGGTTGCAGGACGCAAAAACCTTTGTTTCTAAACCTGATTGCAGCGAACACGGAGTGCAACGGAGTAAAGCGTAAAGCGGGGCTGCAATTGCCAAGAACCACAAAGCGCTCATTTCCAAATAACCTGAAATCGATTATTTCTATTGTTCAATAAGCAAACTTAAAGAGATGCTTGTTGTTCCTTCTCGCAATTAAATATATACAGTATACCCTAAATAAGCGCTTTCTCCATCTGTACTCAGCACTGTTTCCTGATAATCGGTTGCGGTAAGCAAATCAACATTTATTTCTGCATCAAGCGGCATCAGATAACTCATCGCCATATCCAAAATAGCCCTATTCTTTTGGCCCGGAATAAAGCCAATCAATTCTTGCGGTGTGGTGGGGCCAATATTAACGTTATAGGCCTCATGCTCCGGCATAAAACTATCGCCAATAATGGTATCAATGCCCAAGGCGCTGGCACCAAGTTGCATCTGCAGTTCATCCGCAATTTTTAAAGGGCTAATGTTGGCAGTGGTATCAACAAGATTTATGGGCAAATTAAACAAGGCAGTAAGCACCTTAGATACAAAAGTAATATCATTTCTTTTTTGTTGGATTTCGGGCAACAGGTGCATCCAAATAATACTCTGTTCTTTATTCAACAAGTTAAATTCATCCCAGCCGAATTCGAATATCTGGCTTAAATCCGAATAAGTAGTTTTTTTATCGAGCCTGTTTTCATAAAGCTCGGTCATAATCCTTACATGATTAATTTCAGCATCAAATGGAGTAAAAAACAACCTGGCGTGTTTTTCTTCTTCTCTCCTATCCCTGATATCCTTAATCATCGATTCCTCATCCATCCCGGCACTGCCTGTTGGCGGCTTATGAAAAAGTCCTTCAGGCAACATATCGTACAAACTCTCTCTATTGGTATTGATGCGGATACGATCGTGCCTTCTTTTTTCTGTATAGTAGGTGGTTGTATTTTCAATATCCTTTGCAAAAGCGCGCTTATCAGGGCCTACAGGAATAACTTCAATACGATCGGCATCTATCACCTTACGCTCTATTAAGTCGGCGGCATGAGCCACCGCCTTGTAATCTGTAAAGAGTTCGTTATTAATCAAAGTTTCTTTTTTCATTTAAACTTTAAGCTTGCTTATTTGTTATAGGTTAAATTTGTATTATCGAAAAAAATTAGGATTATAATCAAATACTAAAGATACTATATTTGCAGTACATCACATCTATCAAATTTAATGGACGTTCAATCATTTTTTATTCGCTTTCTCTTATTTCCGTTGATATTCATCGTCTCAACGGCAGTACTCTCTATTATCAATAAAAAGAACCAGTTTCTTAATAACAAAAGACTTATCGTAAGTGTTCTGCTCATCGGTATTATTTTAGCTGTTCCCGGTTTCTTAGGTTTTCTGAACTTTAATTTTATGCCCTGGGGTTATATTATTTGCTGTATTTTTTACCTGTTAATGGGTTCGGTTTTCGTTTATCTGTTAACGAAATACCACCCTAAAGATGTACTGGAGCGCAAGGTTTTTATCTTTTTCGCCACTTTAATTTCGGCTATTTTAGCTACCTATTTATTTCAGTTGGCCTTTAATTGGTTAAGCTCGGTAAATTTTGGCTGGTTTGGCGCAGGCAGTATCACTTGCTTTTTTATTCCGCTTATTTTTTGGTGGGCTTACGTTTCGCTGCTCGGCATTCCTTCAGAAATCTACAAAATCTGGAGGTATCCTGATACTCCGTTGGACATTAATATGGACCATGTAGATTTTAACCGTTTACTGGTATTGGAGCTTGAACTATACAAAAAAAGCAGTGATCCTGAACCTTTAAAAGTAAAGGTAAAGGCGGTAGAAAATATGAACTTCGGTATCTGGTTCCATAAGTTTATTGATGACTACAATTTAAAGTTCGCCAAAAGCCCGGTAGAGTTTAGAGGTGATGATATGGAGAACTATAAATGGATTTTCTTTATTAAAACCTCCTTTTTTAAACGGAATATCTTCATTGATCCGGATTTGGATATCATTGAAAACGGCATTACCGAAAAAATGACGATTTACGCTAAACGCGTTTCAGAAAATGTAAATAAGCCTAATGAAGTTGGAGAAAGTGCTATCTTTATCTAACCTATATAAAAACATTTACCATGATAAAGCCACTAAAATATAAATCCATCAACTGGATTAATGGCATGAAACTTTCTAGTGATCATTTTACAGTAAGTGACCTGTATTTACAGGATTTTGTTCGAGATGCCGTATCAATACATTTAAACAATAGCAATTACGGATTCTTACCGCCATTTACAGGTTACAAAAGTTCACACGATATTGAGATTATCGAAAAAGCCACAAATCACATCGAAATTAGGGTAAGGTACTGTAACGCTGTAACTCCAGAAGGCTGTCACATCGATATTGTGCAGTCAGATCATATGATGGATACACTGGTTCATAACCATTATTTTGGCCAATCAGAACCCCGTAACTACGTTATTTTATTGGTGGTAAGTCCATTTAACCGCATTCCAACAGGCACCCCAAATCCCGAAGAAAGCCCAATCCGTTACCCTGAGCTAACAAAAAGCTATTCTATTGCCGTTTTGCCTGAAAGTGAAGTAAGCACACAAACAGCCGATAGCTATTTCCTTACCATTGGACAGGTTTACTACGAGAATGGAAGATTAACGATCAATAACAATTACATTCCGCCGAGCGCTACCATAACGAGCCATCCTGCGCTGATTAGATATTACGAATCGTTCAGTGTTTTATTAAATGATTTACAATTGGCGGCTTTTAAAATTATTGATAAAACCGGAGGTAGAGACAACATTACGCCATTGGGCAAAAACATCCGTTTAATCTCAGAGAAAATTGTAGATTATATTGCAGGTTTATTTTACGAGTATAGAAACATTGCACACCGCGAATCGCCAGCGGTTTTAGTCGGTTATTTCTCCAGTTTGGCGCACATCTTTTTTACGGCCATTAAACTGATCGATCCGCGCGAAAGAGAAGAACTGTTAAAGTATTTTTACGAGTGGAAAGATGTAACACCAGGAAACTTTGAAGAGCTTTTAGCCAAAACCATCGAACTGGTTTACGATCATAAACAAATTAATAATAGTATGTTAATGGCCAGTGAATTTATGAATGTATTAGTAGCACTCTGGAATAAATTAAGTGGACTAGAATACATTGGCCAGCGCAAAGAAAATATCGTAGTTGCCGAACAGCAAGTTGTACAGCAGGTACAGGCCAGAAAAACCTGGACATTGCTGGATTAAATTATTTCTCGGAGTAAATTTTATAATGAAGCTGTACCACTTAATTAGCGGTACAGCTTTTTTGTTAATATAATTTTATGGAGAAAAAAAGCCTCAACTAAGGTTAAGGCTCTAAATTTTGAATATACTAACAGATTTAATCGAAAGCGATCTGTTGCGGACCTGAAATTTTATTGATGTGACAAGCACACTTGCCCCCACTTACTTTAATAACAGCAGATTTAGTTTGACTAGTTTCTACAGAAGTGCCAGTGATTTTCAGATCATCTCCCTGTTCTGACAGACCAAGTTTATTATTATCATCAACGATAATAAATGCACCTTTTATCGTATTTGTATAAATACTCGAATTAGCTGTTACCCGCTCGCCTGTTCTTTGGTTGATTACATTAAAATCTTTTACTTCAGCGCCAGCGCCTTTATTGTCTACAAATTTTAACATTATCGAGGCAAATTCTTCAGTACAGATCTTGTCCCCACAATCAGAAGTTTTATTTTTTTCGCACGAAAGCAGGGCAATCGCCATGAATAGCAGTATTGTTTTTTTCATTGTTTCCCGGTTTTGAATGAGAAACGACAAAACCGATTGAAACGCTACAAGGAAAATTATGAATGGTCCAAAATTGAAAAAATCAATAAGAAGTTGATCACCTATCCTTTCACACCACCATATGCGCATCTTCCTGCATCTAGTGCAATGAACACCAATCTGGCTTTAATAAGACAAACAGCTACATTGATATAAAATAAAATATACAGTCATCGTATGAACATTTGTATAACAAATTTGCTGATTATTAGCCATATCCCAAGTCTAAATACGGTTATTTTGCTTCCCTAACCAATATATATTATATGAAAAAACACAATTCACCGACAAGTGTAACCAGGAAGGTTACCTTTGTTGTGGCTGCAACCTTAGTGTTTGCAAGCACCTCATGTTTAACAGGCTGTAAAAAAGACGAAAAGATGGCACCCGAGGCCGTTACTGCTCCGCCTCCATCTAACAAAGCTGTCGCCACGGTAGAATCATACCAATCGGGTACACATAACGGCTTCTTTTGGTCGCTTTGGAAGAGCGATGGCGCAACCGGCACAGTTAATTATGCCAATGGTAACGGCGGAAATTACAGTGTTAACTGGAACGGATTTAACGGTAATTTTACCTGTGGCAAAGGTTATTCAGTAGGATCAAATAATTACACGATAGGGTATAATCTGGGCACTTACTCAAACTCAGGAGGTGGTACTTTTGGCTGGTACGGATGGAGCAGAAGCCCTTATTATGAGTATTATGTGAATGAAACCTGGGGGGCGGTTTCGCCTCATACCGGTACCTACCTGGGGACATTTGAAACCGATGGCGCGGGTTATAATGTATGGACCAGATGGATGACAGGCAAAAATATAGATGGAGGCGACGGTTTCAGGCAGATTTACAGCTCGAGAGTTACAAAAACGTCTACCGGACAAAATCACACCATTACTTTTGCCAACCACTACAACAAGTGGCAAAGTTATGGATATACGCTTGGTCAGTTAAATATTCCTGCAATTATGGTTTCGGAAACATGGGGTTCTAATACGAATGGCAATATTAACTGTACCATTTGGGCACAGTAAACATTTGTTTAAATCAATTACAAACACATTACTGCCTGGCAATAAGCCGGGCAGTATTTATATGCAGGTAATTCTGATCACTTACCTGAATTAAAAAGCCTTTAATTTTAAACCATTTGTTATCATGAGATCCATCCTTTATTTTTTTGCTTTTTTTATTTTTATTCTTTCCGCCTGCGATTCGCCAAATCCTAAAAATATAGGCGGAAATAAAAAATCACTGATCGGAAAATGGCATCGGTTTTCCACGGCAAATGGATATAGCGAATTTGATATTGATTCGCAATATGTCGTTTTCTATAATCAGAAAGTTGGCCGCTTTAAGCTTCCTTATAAAATAGAAAATGATTCCTTAAAATACCTTACCAAAGATTATGTAGCTAAGATTACAGACTACGGTGACTCACTCCTTTTGGAGGGAAATGATAGTACTCAAGCCGTGTTGCACAGGTTTAAAGAACCGCATATCCCTTTTGAAACCATTCCGGAAGAAAAAGATTCTGTATCATTCGCATCATACATCGCTAATTTTGATAAAAGATTAATCAGCGAGTTTGAGAAAGCCGGAATAAAGATTTCTGATGGTGTGGAAAAACGAGAGGCCCCCGCATACGAAGATCTGTTAAAAAAGAAATCAGCAAACAGGTAAAAGTGTTTCAGCAGGTAGGATAACTTACCGTTGGCCGGCAAAATTTCAAAAAAAAGACCGATTGTTTTATTTTTTATATAATTTTGGAAGAAATTAAAAATTTCTCTGCGATGAAAACGACGAAGTCTGAAAATACCAAGCGGCTGATTATCGAGAAAACCGCATTGGTTTTTAATACAAAGGGTTATGCGGGAACATCGATCAACGATTTAATGGATGCCACCGGACTTTCAAAAGGTTGCATTTATGGTAATTTCCAAAACAAAGACGAAATTGCATTAAGCGTTTTTGATCACAACTTCGATATGGTAACACAGCATATGAAAGAACGCATCTTAGCTACCGAGAATTCGATAGAAAGGTTGCTGGTTTACCCGCAAACGTATAAGAATTATTTCAGGTACCCTTATTTACAAGCTGGTTGCCCGATTTTAAATACTGCTACAGAAGCAGATGATACGCATCCAAAGCTAAAAGAACGTGCACAAAAGGCATTGGGATTCTGGAAGGCATCTATTGTAAACCAAATAAAACGGGGTATCGAAAGAAAAGAAATAAAAGAAGATGCAGACGCAACCGAAATTTCGGTGATCATGATTTCCATGATTGAAGGCGCATTTATGCAGGCAAAGGTCAATAACCATATAACAGAGCTTAAAATAGCAATGTCTTTCCTCGAAAAATTAATTAAGAATCTCAAAGTATAATTTTTTTACCCGTAAAAAGACCGATCGGTTTATTTTTATTAATAATGTTAGAAAAGAAAAATGGAAGAATTTGATATTACCGTCATCGGGTCAGGTCCCGGCGGATATGTAGCAGCGATAAGAAGTGCCCAACTGGGTTATAAAACAGCTTTAATTGAAAAATACAGCGCTCTAGGCGGCACTTGTACCAATGTGGGATGCATCCCCACCAAAGCCTTACTGGATACCACACATCATTATGCAGATGCACTTAAGCATTTTGAAAATCATGGTATTGAATTTTCTGATCTCCACCTTAACTTCGAACAGGTTTTTAAACGCAAAGCCGATGTGGTAACTAAAAATACACAGGGACTGGATTTCCTGATGAGAAAGAATAAGATCAAAGTTTTCCAGGGCACAGGTACCTTTCTCAACAATGAATCCATGAGAATCATAAATGCTGAACAGCAAGAAACTATTATCAGATCAGGTAAGTTCATTATTGCTACCGGATCAAAGCCGGCAACTATTCCAGGAGTTACCATCGATAAAAAAAGGATCATTACCTCTACAGAAGCTTTGGCAATGCAAGAAAAACCGAAAAGCATCATCATCATTGGCGGTGGTGTGATCGGTGTAGAAATGGCTTCCATTTTTAACAGAATTGGCACAAAAGTGACCATATTAGAATATGCCGATAATCTGATTGCTGCAATGGATCAGGAATTGGGAACTACATTAACAAAAATTTTGATAAAGGAAGGTGTAGAAATCAAGCTTCAGCAAGCAGTGTACAAAGCTGAAAACCTCGGCGACAAAGCTAAAGTATATTTTAAAAATAAACAGGGTACCGAACAAGACCTGATTGCGGACTATATCTTAGTCGCTGTCGGCAGAAAGCCATATGTGAATGGTTTGGGCTTAGAAAATACCAATGTAGAATTGAATGCTAATGGTACGGTAAGGGTGAATGACCAGCTACAGACAACGGTTTCAAACATTTTTGCTATTGGCGACGTGATCGGTGGTGCTATGCTTGCCCACAAAGCAGAAGAAGAAGCCATATTTGTGGTCGAAAGAATTGATGGTCAAAAACCGCATATTAACTATGACCGGATTCCGTCGGTAGTTTACACCTGGCCAGAAGTTGCGTCAGTAGGAGCTACAGAAGAAGAATTAAAAAAACGGGAAGTGCAGTATAATCTCGGTAAATTCCCATTTGCAGTAAATGCAAGAGCCAGGGCAGGAATGGAAACGGACGGATTCGTAAAGGTACTGTCTGATCCTAAATACGGAGAACTTTTAGGCGTGCATATAATAGGTGCCAGGGCAGCAGATTTAATAGCACAAGCAGTTGTTGGCCTTGAATACGAAGTTACAGCGAAAGATATGGCTTCAATATGTTATGCGCATCCTACCTATTCGGAAGTGCTGAAAGAAGCATATACCATGGCATCAGGAAGACCATCTGTGAATATTTAATATTATATTGATCAATTCATTAATTATGTCGCAACAGATCAGGCGCGCAACCCCCGGAGATTATATCCGGATCATGGAGATTTGGGAATCAGCAGTTACAGCCACCCATGACTTTCTTCTTGAGGAAGATTTTATTTATTTTAAGCAGATTATCCCAAAGAACTACCTACCGCATCTTAATGTATTCTTGCTTATTGAACAGGGCGAACAAATTGGATTTGTATCTGCATCAGAAGGAAACCTGGAAATGCTTTTCATCCATAACGAATACCGTGGAAAAGGTTACGGAAAAAGATTATTCCATTTTATGAAAGAATTGCAAGGCATCACAAGAGTCGATGTTAATGAGCAAAACCGTCAGGCCGTGGGCTTCTACGCTAAATTGGGTTTTAAAAAAACAGGAAGATCAGAAAAAGACGGATCGGGTAAAAATTATCCCATTCTGCACATGGCGCTTTAAGATGATGAAAATATAATATTATCCATCAATAAAATTTTGAAAAATGATAGAACGAAAGCCTTTTGTAAAATGGTTTGATCGAAAATTCGATACAAACATTGATATAGTACAGTTTGAGGATGTGCTAAGCCGCATGGAACATTTTCCTGCTGTTTTAAATCAATTACTCGAAACTTGCCCTAAAAAAATGACCACCATAAAGACTGGTGCCAAATGGTCTGTGAATGAAAACGTTGGGCACTTGATCCTCCTAGAAGATCTCTGGCGCAGACGATTTCAGGACATAAAGGATGGAAAGCCGGATATGTCTCCTGCTGATTTAAACAATACAGCAACCGATCAGGCTTCTTTCAATGAGCAGGTGCTGAATGAGCTTACTAAAAGTCTAAGTGATGAAAGAGCAAAAACAATTGTATTGCTGAGGGGAATAAGCAAAGAAGACCTTTTGAGGAAGAGTACCCATCCTAGGTTAAATCAGCCAATGAATATCGTTGACTTTATGTATTTCGTAGCCGGGCATGATGAGCATCATATGGCCGCAATGCGATCTATTATCGAAAATCTTGAACACCTTCCAATCGCAGATTTTTGAAAAGCAATAACTTGTTAATCAGTATTTTACAGCCATAAAAAAAGGAAACAACTGATATTTGTTGTTTCCTTTAGCGGAATGGACGGGACTCGAACCCGCGACCTCCTGCGTGACAGGCAGGCATTCTAACCAGCTGAACTACCACTCCTTCTGTTCTTCTTTAAAGTCTGAACCTCTTTCCCCTTTCGGGAATGCAAATATAGACACTATATCCAGTTTATCACTATAGTAATCGACTTTTTAATCAATAATTACGTAACACGCTGAACCTCATTCTAAATATTTTAATCAAAACGATTATTAAACAAAAAAGCCTCAACTTTTTCAAGTTAAGGCCTTTCGAAACAGCATGTTCCGTAGCTAATATCAGATTGTATTACTGAATCTTCACTGTTGATAAAATTCCTTGAATTGATTATTAGCAATATTCGTTATTACAATCGCTAAATCTAGCATACCATTTGCCATCATAATAGTAATCTACCAATTGACATCCATTTTCGTCTCTAAGGTTAGACACGATATACTTAGGTCCCCCAGCTAAACCACCTAATACAGCTTTGGAGCTTTCCAAGTTTAGCTTCTTGTTTTCTAACGAAGACAAGCTTTTTTGCATCTCTTTTAACTTTATCATTTTCTTTTAAAGTTTAATATTTGATTGATAAGCGCCAACTTACCCTGGCGTTTAGGTTTTGGTTAATTTGCTATTTATAAAAACATCAGTTATAGGTCTAAAAAAATATTAATACAAATAGCTAACTACTGCGGTATAAATTTAATTTGCTAGCACTACCACTATAATTTATTTTAAAGCTGAACATAAACATCTAGTAATAAAAGGCATACCTAATATTTGCTGGCTTTCAATAAATATTCGTAACGTTTACCAATAAATTTGCTGAAAGACTCTGCAACCATCAAGAACAGATTGTTAAGTGGGATGTACAGTTTGGGATGAAATCTGTCGCACTCTTAAGTGATACATCGTAAAGAATAAAACATTAATAATCAGCATTATAAATTCTAGGTCCGAATCTTCTGGTCTCCAATCAATTCTTAAGAAACCGACATAGCAAAAAAGAAAACAAGGGATCAAGCGGATGAGCATGGAATTCTTGCGGTGGCTGGTTCCGTTGGTCTAAAAATAAATGATAACCATCTCCGATTGTTTCAGTACGGATAAGATCAAATTGATCTAAAAGATCTGCTGGTAGTAAGAGTTTAGTCTCTTCGGTCTCCAAGGCCAAGTGCTAAAAATACTAAGTTAAAAATTTAAACTTAGCCCCCCCCCAACTTTCACGTTTGATCCGAAAAAAATGAATAATCTGGTGCTTCCAGAAAACGAAAAAGCCTGTAAACATTTAATTTACAGGCTTTTAGTTAAGTTTAAAACTATTTCGCGGAATGGACGGGACTCGAACCCGCGACCTCCTGCGTGACAGGCAGGCATTCTAACCAGCTGAACTACCACTCCATTTGTTCTTCTTTAAAGTTCGAACCTCTTGTCTCTTTCGAGGTTGCAAATATAGAGACTATATCTTAATTTGCAAACTTTTTTTTCAAAAACATTTAACTCCTTAACCTACAGCACCTTCCTGCATCTTCTCTGCATTTTCTGCAAACTGAAGTGCATCAATAATCTCCTGAATATCGCCATCCATAATAGTTGGTAGGTTATACATGGTTAAACCGATACGGTGTTCGGTAACACGTCCCTGAGGATAATTGTAGGTTCTGATTTTTGCCGAACGGTCGCCGGTTGACACCATAGTTTTACGTTTGGCGGCAATATCTCCATTTTTTTTCTGCAATTCGATATCGTAAAGCTTACTGCGCAACATCTCCATCGCAATAACACGGTTACCCAACTGTGAACGTTCTTGTTGACAAACCACTACAATACCTGATGGTTTATGCGTTAACTGTACCTTGGTTTCTACTTTATTTACGTTCTGTCCACCGGCACCACCTGAACGCGAAGTTTGCAATTCAATATCGGCAGGGTTAATATACAGGTCAATTTCTTCTGCTTCTGGCAAAACCGCTACAGAAGCAGCTGAGGTATGCACACGGCCCTGCGTTTCGGTATCTGGCACACGCTGTACGCGGTGTACACCACTTTCATATTTTAGCTGACCATAAACATCATCACCGCTCACTTTCAAAATTACCTCTTTATAGCCTCCGGCAGTACCTTCAGTTACATCAACAGTTTCAACTTTCCAGCCTTTAGTTTCGAAATAACGGGTATACATGCGGTATAAATCGCCAGCAAATAAAGCTGCTTCATCGCCACCAGTACCGCCGCGGATCTCAAAAACCGCATTTTTGGCATCTTCTGGATCTTTAGGAATCAACATCAAACGGATATTACTTTCCATTTCTTCCTGTTGCTTTAACAAAAGATCAAGTTCTTCTTTTGCCATCTCCCGCATTTCAGCATCCTTCTCAGTAGCTAAAATTTCTTTGTTTGCATCAATATTACTCATTACATTTTTGTAGATTTTATATTCATCTACAATCTTGCCTAAGTCTTTATATTCTTTATTTAAAGCCGCAAAACGTTTCATATCCTGAATTACATCCGGATTACTTAACGATTCTTCTACATCTTCCCAACGCAGCTTTATAGCTTCTAATTTATCTAACATATTATTCTTGTTGAAATTTCCTGACGGTTGGTATAGCCCAAAAATTCAGGAAATGCAAAAATAAGGAAAAAAGCTGAATTAGTTTGGAAAGCAAAAACTAGATTTTTATTAAGGATTTTGGAAATGAGCAGTTTTGTGCCTGTGGCAGCCGGTAGCCCCGCTATCACTCCCAGGCCTCACTCATTCCTCGCTCCGGGCTTTCCGTTCTATCTGGTTTAGGAGCAAAGAACAGTGCATTTTAGGCACCATCCGACCTCAAATAGCAGCACCAACCCGCGTACCTAAACAGGATTGAAGTGGCAGCTCCCGATTTTCCTTTAAAAATCGGGACTATAACGAAAAGCCCGACCAACATTAAAAAATGCTACAGGCTTTGCTTTTCAAACAAGGAAGATCTTCATCTACCGCGCAAGTATGAAAAGAAAAGTTGCAATATTATCCAAAGTTTTTTTTAGAAATGAGCAGTTTTGTGCCTGTGGCAGCCCGTAGCCCCGCTATCACTCCAAGTCCTCACTCGTCCCTCGCTCCGGGCTTTCCGTTCTATCTGGTTTAGGAACAAAGAACAGTGTATTTTAGGCGCCATCCGACCTCAAATAGCAGTACGAACCCGTGTACCTAAACGGGATTGTAGTGGCAGCTCCCGATTTTCCTTTAAAAATCGGGACTATAACGAAAAGCCCGACCAACATTAAAAAATGCTACAGGCTTTGCTTTTCAAACAAGGAAGATCTTCATCTACCGCGCAAGTATGAAAAGAAAAGTTGCAATATTATCCAAAGTTTTTTTTAGAAATGAGCAGTTTTGTGCCTGTGACAGCCCGTAGCCCCGCTATCACTCCAAGTCCTCACTCGTCCCTCGCTCCAGGCTTTCCGTTCTATCTGGTTTAGGAACAAAGAACAGTGCATTTTAGGCCCCATACAGCCTCAAATAGCAGCACCAACCCGCGTACCTAAACGGGATTGAAGTGGCAGCTCCCGATTTTCCTTTAAAATCGGGACTATAACGGAAAGCCCGACCAACATTAAAAATGCTACAGGCTTTGCTTTTCAAAAATGAACTTAAAAATTAAGGCTCTGGATTGTAATACTCCAATTTTAAATCCTGGCCATCAAATACCCCGTACGAATTATAATTGAGCCATTCGCCAATATTAACATATCGGCTTCCATTACCTAAATCAATATCGAGTGGTAAGTGTCTATGTCCAAAAATAAAATAGTCGAAATGTGTCTTCTGCAGCTGTTCTTTGGCATAAATGGCTAACCATTCTTTATCCTCACCTAAAAACACTTCCTTTTCAGTCTGCGCGGCCCTACTCCCCTGGCTCCAGCCATTGGCTATACCAATACCCAAATTAGGATGCAAACGGGCAAACAGCCATTGGCAAAACTTACTTCTAAAAATCTTTCTTAAAAATTTGTATTTATTATCTCCCGGGCCTAAGCCGTCGCCATGGTGCAGATAGAATTTTTTATCACCTCTTTCAATGATCAGTTCATCGCTGATAATTTCCATGCCGATTTCCTGAGTGAAATAACTGCGCACCCACATATCATGGTTACCTTTAAAAAAATAGATTTTTATCCCCGCGTCGGCCATGGCAGCCAATTTGCCCTGTAAACGTATAAATCCCTTCGGGATCACTTTAGCATACTCGAACCAGAAATCGAAAATATCGCCCATCAAAAACAACTCGCCGCAATTTGGTTCTATAAAATTTAGCCAATTTACAATACGTGCTTCACGGGCACGGCTTTCTGCATAATTTGGAGTGCCTAAATGAAAATCGGAAGCGAAGTAAATATTTTTTGCCATGTACAAATCCAAAGGTAAGGGAAAAAGCTCAAAGACTAAAGCAGAAAGACCAAAGCCTAAAGTGCAGCAATCTGTGAAATCAAAAAATCTGCGAAATCATACGAAAGGAAAAAAGACATATATTAGTAAACAAATCTCACTAAAGATGAAAAAACAAATTCTATTGAGCTTATTTGCATTAAGTCTGTTTGCTTGCAACCAAGGCAAAAAACCTGCAGAAAAAATAACATTAATGAAATACCCTGAAACAAAAAAAGACAGCACAAAAGATAATTATTTCGGAACAACCATTGCCGACCCTTACAGATGGTTAGAGAATGATACCTCAGCAGAGACAAAAGCCTGGGTTATAGCCGAAAATAAGGTTACCCAAAACTATCTCGAGCAAATTCCCTACCGTACTGACATTAAAAAGCGTTTAACAGCATTATGGAATTACCCTAAAGAAAGCGCACCTTTTAAGGTTGGCGAATATTATTTCTTCACTAAAAACGATGGCCTTCAGAACCAAAGCATTTGGTTTATTAAAAAAGGGTTAGATGGCAAAGAAGAAGTTTTTCTCGACCCTAATAAACTCACGAAAGATGGAACAGCGGCCGTTTCGCTGCTTGGGTTTTCGCACGATAAAAAATACCTGGCCTATTCGGTTGCGCAAGCAGGATCAGACTGGAGCAATATTTATGTAATGGATATTGCCAGTAAAACCAAATTAGCCGACGAGCTAAAATGGACCAAATTCTCTGGGGCAGCATGGAAAGGCGATGGTTTTTACTACAGTAAATTTGATGAACCCACTAAAGGAACCGATCTTTCTGCCGCCAACAAATACCAAAAGGTGTATTTCCACAAACTGGGCGATCAGCAACAAAATGACCAGTTAATTTTTGAAGACAAAACCAATCCAAATTTATATTTCGGGGCTAATATTACAGAAGACGAGCGTTTTCTGGTGGTTTATGCCAGTGCTGGTACTTCGGGCAATGCACTTTATTATCAAGATCTAAAAGTGCCAAATAGCAAAATCACCTTATTGGTTAAAGGCTTTGAAAACAACCACAGCGTTATTGATAATGTTGGCGACAAACTATTGGTAAACACCGATCTCGGTGCCGAAAACAAACAGGTAGTTTTGGTTGATCCGAAAAATGCAGATCCGAAAAACTGGCAGAAAATTATCCCAGAATCGAAATTGGCTTTAGAGGGTATTGGAACTGGCGGAGGATTTCTTTGGGCCTCTTACCTAAAAGATGCAAGCACCAATATTATTCAGTTTGATTTAACCGGAAAGAAAATAGGCGAAGTAAAACTTCCTGCCATTGGAACTGTTGGAGGCTTTGGTGGCTACAAAGATGATAAAGAATTTTTTTACACCTTTTCTAATTTCACCACTCCAGGCACCATTTACCGCTACGACATCACCAAAAGCGAATCGGTATTATATAAAAAATCAGATCTCCAGTTTAATACCGATAACTACGAAACCAAACAGGTATTTTATCCATCAAAAGATGGCACAAAAGTACCTATGTTTATTGTACATAAAAAAGGCATCAAACTGGACGGCAACAACCCAGTTTATCTTTATGCATATGGCGGTTTCCAGGTCAGTTTAACCCCAGGATTTAGCCTTTCAAGAATGCTATTTTTAGAGCGCGGCGGTATTTACGTTCAGCCGAGTTTGCGTGGCGGAAGTGAGTATGGCGAAGCCTGGCACAAAGGGGGTATGTTAGCCAAAAAACAGAACGTTTTCGACGATTTTATTGCCGCAGCCGAATACCTGATTAAAGAGAAGTACACCAACCCATCTAAAATTGCCATATCTGGTGGTTCAAACGGCGGCCTGTTGGTGGGTGCCTGTATGACTCAAAGACCAGATCTGTTTAAGGTGGCTTTACCAGCTGTTGGTGTTTTAGACATGCTTCGCTACCACAAATTTACCGTTGGATGGGGCTGGGCTGTTGAATACGGAACCAGCGATAAAAAGGAGGATTTCGATTACCTGATTAAATATTCACCGCTCCATAACCTAAAAAGCGGTGTTAATTATCCGGCAACTTTGATTACTACTGCCGATCATGATGACCGTGTGGTACCTGCTCATTCTTTCAAATTTGCAGCAACCCTACAGGAAAAATATAAAGGCGAAAACCCTGTTTTAATCAGGATCGAAACCAAAGCAGGGCATGGAGCGGGCAAACCAACCACCAAATTAATTGAAGAAGCAGCTGATGTATGGAGCTTTGTGTTTCAGAATTTAGGAATGAGCTGGTAATAAAACATAATCATGGTAAAAAATAAAGCACTCTGGTCAGCCACTCTTGCTTTTTTCCTGATTATTCAAACAGTATATTTTTGGGAAGGTAAAACTGGGCTATTAACCTTCCCAATAACCATAGGGTTGTGTATCTTTTACCTCATTTTATTTTTCCTTTTAATACAGCAATTAGTTTTGCTTACAAAGAAAAAATTCAAGGAAAAACATAGAATCTACATCAGTTCTATGTTGGCAATAGTTTTGATATCAACAGCTTTTTTCCCTTCGGGCATCATTGATTTTGAAAAATTTGAGGGTAAAGACATATTAATTGCGGGCTGGACTGGTTCGGCTGGCTGCACAACAATATTAAAATTTAAAGAAAACGGCAAGCTTTATAAAAGAGTGACCTGCTTTGGAATAAAAACAATGAATTCTCGATACTATATAAAAAACGATACTATATTCTTTGTTAACAATATCGACTCGAAATCAGAAGATCAATATCAATTTGCGATAATTGGTAAGTCTAGATTATCATGGAACAACAGAGATGGCTTATTTTCTTATAAAACCAAAAATGACAGCCTACCTAACGAGCTGATAATTGTTTATAATAAATCGGCTTTAAAAAAACGATATAAAAATTAATTCTACAATATCCATAGACCAATTATAATTTGCTTTAAACACCTAAAAACCCTTAACTTTTGTTTTAACCCAACACAAAGCATATAAAATATTGAATACAACAGTATTACAAAATTATCTAGAATATTTCTAAATAGCAGGATTGATAATACTTTATTTCGTAACTTTGCGTCAAATTTTTTTTAATGATCACTACTGATATAGCCGTAATAGGCGCTGGTCCGGTTGGTTTATTTGCCATTTTTGAAGCCGGTTTATTAAAAATGCGTTGCCATTTAATTGACTACCTGCCGCAGGTTGGTGGTCAGCTGTCTGAAATTTATCCTAAAAAACCGATATACGATATCCCTGGTTATCCTTCTGTGTTGGCTCAGGAACTTATCGATAATTTAATGGAGCAGGCAAAACCTTTCCATCCAACATTTACTTTAGGTGAGCGTATTGAAGGTTTAGAAAAGCGTGGCGAAGCAGATTTCGTTTTAACTACCAATATGGGTACCGTTATCGAAGCGAAGGTTGTGGTAATTGCAGGTGGTTTAGGTTGTTTCGAACCGCGTAAACCAGCTGTAGAAAATTTAGAAAAATTTGAGAACGGTAAGGGTGTAAATTATATGATCCTGGACCCCGAGAAGTATCGCGATCAGAAAATGGTGATTGCCGGCGGTGGCGACTCTGCTTTAGACTGGACCATTTACTTAGCGGAAGTTTGTTCTGAATTAACCTTAGTGCACAGAAGCGAGAGTTTCCGTGGTGCTCCAGATTCGGTTGCTAAAGTAATGGCATTGGCAGAAAGTGGAAAAATCAATTTAATTTTAAATAGCAATCTTCAAGCGGTACAAGGAACGGATAAATTAGAGCAAGTTGAAATTGTGCAGAACCGCACCATGGAAAAAACTGTTGTGGAGGCTGATCATTTAATTCCTTTGTTTGGTTTGAGTCCTAAATTAGGCCCGATTGAAGACTGGAACTTAAACATCAACAAAAGTGCCATTGAGGTTAATGTTGATGATTACTCGACAAATATCCCTGGAATTTATGCTATTGGCGATATCAATACTTACACCAATAAACTAAAATTAATTCTTTGTGGTTTCCACGAAGCCGCATTAATGAGTCACAGTGCTTATTCTTACATGAACCCAGGTGTAAAATATACCATGAAATATACAACTGTAAACGGAGTTTCAGAATTTTAAGCTTTCTCCTATATTTGTCGCTACAAATCATAAGAGTAATAAAATGGAAAACAACATTAACATATATATGCAGGAGCCGGATGGCTCGGTTACTGAACACGTTGCACCAACCGACATGGGTTTAAGCCTGATGGAGTTTTTAAAAGCATCAGAGTACGATATTCTTGCTACTTGTGGCGGAATGGCGTTATGTGCTACCTGCTGTGTTGATGTATTGGAAGGCGAAGAAAAACTTAACGAAATGACAGACGATGAGTATGCCATGTTAGATACTTTGCCCGATCTGCTACCAAACTCGCGTTTAGCCTGCCAGTTGCAGTTAAACAATAACATGGACGGATTAAAAGTAAAATTACACGGCGTAAGCTAGGTTGTAAAACATATTATAGAGAAAAGGCGATACATAAGTGTCGCCTTTTTTGTTTTATAGACCGTGAATTGCAAACTGAAGATTGAAAGTTGATAACTGATTTGGGCGTTACCCAATCCCGTGAAGTACGGGAAAGGGTCGGGCTTTTCAGGGCTGCGCTTCGCTCCGGTACCGATGAAGGATCGGTACTGAACCCTTACAATCCCTAACGCGGATCTAGCGGTATTTTAGAGCAGCTGCTGCTGTTTCTAAACCTGATAAAGCGGAAAGCCCGGAGCGAGGCACGAGTGAGGACTTGAAGCGATAGCAGGGCTACATTCTGCCATTGTAGCAGAACCCAGCATTTTCAAAAACGTTGAAAATAAGCCTACACTTCATAATTAAAAATCCCCTAAAGACGGGATAACAAACCATGACTAAGCTTCTATTAAAACCCAACCATCATCCGACTTTCATCGGACCATCATCGGAGCTTCATCGGACATTTTGGGTTTTGGCCAGAAGAATGTTATATAGAAATCGATAAATATTACCTCTTAACTGTTAATCAATTTGCAACAGGCTTAAAATAATCCTTTTATTAGTCGAGGTTTGTAATCTCGCATTTGAGTACTCCCACCCAGGATTAAACATCCTAAGTTCTTAAAACGGGATTACAAATCCCGATTAACTTATTGAATATTTACTTTCTGCTTTTCTACATTCCAGCCATATACCTCTACAGCTAAATTACTTTGTTTCCCTGTATATTCTACAGTTACCGTTTTACTTTCCCCAGGTAAAATACTTACATAGTTATCATCATAAAATGCTGGGAGTATACGTTCGCCAGTATTGCCGTTTATTAAAGCAATACGATTAAAAAATGCTACGGGGCCTCCATTTGCATTGCTCAAAGTAACTGCCACCTTACCGTTTTTCTGATCAATTGCCGAAACTTTTAACGGCGCTTGTTTGATACTTTTTAAACCCGAATATTCACCATCCTTACCTGGAAGCCAATAAATATTTTCGCTCAGTATATTTTGCTTCTGGTCTAAAATCCTTAAAGAAACAAATACACCTTCTTTTTTATCCAGCTTGGTTAAGAACTCGTTCATAGGAAAAAGTCTTCTCACCGAAGATGGACCAACCGAATTGAAGGCTTGAGAGTAGAAATAATCTTTGCCATCCATATCGTAAGCTTTTGCTTGCACCATCAGGTTGTTTTTAGTGCTGAACCCATTGTTTACGATGGTAACCATACTATCCAAAGGGTTCATCATCACATGCAAAGGCTCACTCCCTTTCCTTAAACCATATAAACAGGCATTTGGATCAAGATAATAATCGTACATCTGTCCGCGCAAGGCTGTCCAGGGGTTTTGGGTTTTCCAGATGATGGAACCAGTATACCAATCCCACATTTTGTTCGAGAAACCCTCCATTAATGCCCTGTACTGATCGTAATTGGCCAATTGGGCCTTCATTGCAAAATCTTCTGCACTTTTCGGCTTGCCGTATGGATTAAGATATTGCTCGTATGAGATATATTTATGATAATCCCATACCGAATCGGGTTTGGCTTTATATTGTGGTGCAATCAGGTTTTCTTTTGGGATAAAACGCAGCAAAGAAACATAATCGCCCACCCCTACCGAGCCTACTTCGGAGTTGTAAGGAAATGTTCTGGTACCCCAGAAAGTTTTAATATCCTGTATGCCGTACGGCCCATCGCCGTTTCCGCCAATGGAATTATACGACATTTCGTCGCTGTTAGAAAAATCGAAAAGTTTTCTAGTACCATCTAAGCGGGGCAGAATATTGTTCTTTAAAGGTTCCAAAATATCTTCGGGTGGTGTAATCTCATTCCCTCCACACCAAAAAGCAAGTGAAGCATGGTTTCTGATCATCTTGATCTGATCCTCAATGGCTGTTAAGGTTAAATGATGATCATCTGGATAATTTCTGCGTGTCCATTGGTCTTCCTTTTTCATGGGGTCTACCCAACGGCCGTTACAATCGCCACTAAACCAGAAATCCTGAAAAACCAGCAAACCATATTTATCGCAGGCATTGTAAAACTCTGGTCGCTCTAAAATAGCGCCACCCCAAATCCTGATCAGGTTCAGGTTCATATCTTTATGGTAACGCACTTCAGCATCGTAACGGGCATCGCTAAAACGGAGCATTGCATCACTGATAATCCAGTTACCACCTTTAATAAAAATCTTTTGTCCATTTACAAAAGTCCCCATACTCCTGGTGTGCTCATTCCAGGTATTATCAATCTGGCGGACACCCACTTTAAGCTGCTCCTGATCTAATACTTGATTGGCCACTACAAATTCGATTTTTACGTCATACAAGTTTTGTGGTCCGTATCCGCTTGGCCACCACAATTTAGGGTTTTCAAGCTGTAAATCAGGAAGTTTAACCGTAATAGTCTTATTGGCTGCAATAGAGGTTGACAGTTTAATCAACTTTCCGGCAATTTGGTATTGCAATGTACCCGAAACCGCCTGATTAGTTGGATTTTCTACTTCAACTGAAACTTTAACGGTAGCTGGCTTTTGTTCCCCTTCTGGCAAACGCTTGCCCGGCACCAGAGTAATTACCTGTGGATTCTGGATATTGATACTCTTGGTTTTCTCGATGGTCACTTTATCCCAAATGCCCGTGTTACGGTCGCGTGTAGGCTGAATCCAGTCCCATCCGGCAGTATATTGTGTAGTTAAACCTTTGGCAATTGTACCGTCGCCACCCTGTCCGCCATTCGGGTTGCCCGGGAAATCTGGCGGATAAACAATTACAGCAAGCCTGTTTTTCCCATTCGGAGATAAAAGTTTAGTGATGTTATACTGTGCCCTAAGGTGCATACCCACCTGGGTTTTGGGGTTAACTTTTTTTCCGTTTAAATAAATTTCGGCCTTATAATTTATTCCTCTAAACTGTAACCAAACCTGTTCGGTACCCACAGCGCGCTCTTCAAAATCTTTTACAAACCAATAGGTGTAATAATCGTTACCGGTTTTATAAACGTCTGGAATTTTCTCATTGTTCATTCCATAAAATGGATCGGGTACTTTTTTGTTGTTCAGCAAAGTGGTTAATACCGTTCCTGGAACTGTCGCTTGCATCCAGTTGCCGACCGGAAAACCAGCTTTCGAGATTTCTAAGCCCGAAGCATTAGCATCTTTGATATTGGTACATACCCAACCCGAATTTAGTTCATAGCGCTGTTGTGCATTTACGGTCAAAGCCGAACAGAGTAAGAGAAGTAGAAATATTTTCTTCATTATTTTGAAATCTTGTAGATAAAAATTTTGTTGCTGTGGTTAATTTAATGAGAATATATCATATGTCCAGAATGTCATCCTGAGCTTGTCGAAGGACCTTCATTAATATGGAGTGAGGCGTTTCGACAGGCTCAACGTGACAAAATCTAGATAAACTAATTTTATGATACAACCTCATTTTTGTCTAGAACTATTAGTTGATACAGGTCTGTCTTCTTGTTTTACGCCCCAGCTTGCCGATGGTTTATTGCCCATGTAAATTTGTATATTTCCGCCAGCTGTTATGGTTTTATGCAAAATATATGATTTGGTATATGGTTTGCCATTCAGCACAATTTTCTGAATGTACTTATTCTCCGCACTGTTATCCACAACCCTTATACTGAATTTCTTATTCCCAGGCAGCGAAATAATCGCATCATTAACCAATGGCGTTCCGAAAACGTAAGCTCCATTTGCAGGATTTACTGGATAAAATCCCATTGCGGAGAAAATATACCAGGCACTCATTTGACCTACGTCTTCGTTGCCGCACAATCCATCAGGTTTTGACGAATAAAAATCTTTGTCGATTTTACGGATCAGATCGGCAGTTTTCCATGGCTGGCCTGCGTAAGTATATAAATAAGGGATGTGGTGGTTGGGTTCATTTCCCTGCGCATAATTTCCAATCAATCCGCTAATATCAGGCGAACCGTTGGTTCCCAAATCTAAAGGTAAGGTAAACAACGAATCAAGTTTATTGGTAAAAGGTTTATCTCCTCCAAAAAGATCAATCAAACCTTCTACATCTTGTGGCACCAACCAGGTATATTGCCATGCATTCCCTTCTACGTAGTCATCTTCACGGTGTTTGGACGAAAAAGGATCGAAAGGACTTCTCCAATTTCCATTGGCAAGTTTACCACGCATAAACTGAATACTCGGATCGAAGTATAAACGATACAGTTTCGATCTTTTGCTAAAATAAGTGTAATCTGCTGTTTTGTTGAGTGCCTTAGCCATTTGTGCAATGCAATAATCGTCAATAGCGTACTCCAAAGCCTTACCCACTGATTCGTTTATTTTATCAGCAGGAATGAACTTAAGCTCCTGAATGTATTCGATACCATCCGTTTTCTGCATAGCCGATTGTTTTATCGCTTCGTATGCCAGGTTTACATCAAAACCCCGGTATCCTTTTAAATAGGCATCAACAATAACCGGAACAGCATGGTAGCCCACCATGGTATTGGTTTCACTGCCCATTAAATGCCAAACGGGTAGTTTACCCTGTTGTTTATAGATGGCTAACATGGTATTTACCACATCGTTTACCTTATCCTGGTGCAGGATGGTATACAATGGATTAGCCGCACGGTAAGTATCCCACAGTGAAAAGGTAGTGAGGTTATTGAAATTTGCCTTCCTATATACCTTTTTATCTGTACCGAGGTAATCTTTGTTTACATCGTTAAAAAGTGATGGCGCTACCATGGTATGGTACAAAGCGGTATAAAATATCTTTTTGGTCGTATTTGAAGCCTCAATTTTCAACTTGGCCAGCTCTTTTTCCCACTTCGCATCACTATTTTTAACAGCTGCTGCGAAATCCCAGCCCGGTAGCTCTGTTTTTAGGTTTAAAATGGCATTTTCAATGCTTACCGGAGATAAGGCAACTTTAATCTGCAGTTTATCATGATTAATGGTATTAAAGTTAACCGCCGCCTTAAGCTTTTTACCAGATAACGTTGCGCCACTTTTAACAACAGTGCTATCATAAAGTGCAATGCTTTTAATCGGTTGCGAAAGTTTAATTACAAAATATAAACGTTGATCGTTGGCCCAACCTTTCGAATTACGATGCCCTACAATAGTAGTAGCATCAAGCTGTTTAAATGAAGCAGATACAGGCGCATCCCAACCTATACCTTCTATCAAATCGATAATGATATGTGGGTTTTCAGCACCTTTTTTAAAAGTATATTGGTGAAAGCCTACCCTTTCGGTTGCGGTTAGTTCGGCTTTAATTTGGTATTTATCAAGTAATACACTGTAATAACCAGCTTTGGCTATTTCATTTTGATGCGAAAATTTAGATAGGTAGCCGTTCTGGTCTTCGGCTGTTTTACCCTTTTCCAGAAGCAATTTACCAGTTGCAGGCATAATCGAAATATCGCCTAAATCGCCAATACCAGTACCACTTAAATGAGTATGTGCAAAACCGGTAATGGTATTACTTGCATAGTTATACCCACTGCACCAGTCCCAGCCTTCAAAGATATTGTTCGGTCCCAGCTGAACTGCACCAAAAGGAACATTTGCACCTACAAAAACATGTCCGTGTTTTGCTGATCCGATTAATGGATCGACATATTGGGTAAGTTTGGTTTTCTGCTGCGCAGCTGCATTAAGAGAGAATAGAGAGGCTGTTAGAAATAGAATAGACGAAGTTTTCTTGAACTGCATGTGTGCTTATAATTTCTTACATTAGAATTTAAAGCCTAAAAGTAAAACGTTTTACGTTTATTTTCTCATAAATAGGGAAGAATTGTGCTAAAATTAAATAAAAGCATTGAATTTAGTAAATTATAGGAAGATATAGGCTTTTGAACGAGAGAGATCATCATTGCGAGAAGGCTTTTTCAGCCAGCGAAGCAATCTTACAACTATCGCTAACAGCGAAAGCATTAAGATTGCTTCATACCTCGCAATGACGACTCTTTTAATTGAAATTCGGAAAGATTCCTCACTGCGTTTAGGATGACAGCCTATATAAACGTCCACTTACCCAATCTCCAAAACAATCACCTGATCAGGTTCTGTAGTGTTTAAAGTCGTAGTAATGGATAATTTTGCTTTTTTAAAGGTATAGTTTACTGGACTTTTGTCTTTTAGTAAATATGCCTTTTTAATTTTCTTAACGGGAACGTTTTCCAAATCCAGGGATGTTGTTTTTTCGTCTAAAATATGGATAAAAATTTTGTTATCATTTTGCGTAATGCTACCCCAGGTTTGTGGTTTAATAAATCCTGCTTTTGTACCATAAATGCTTTCACCATAAATTTTAAGCCAATTGCCCAGGCCTGCCAAACGGTCTTGAAACTCTGGCTGAATTTTACCGCTCGGCATCGGACCAATGTTTAGTAAAAGATTGGAACCCAAACTGGCGGCTTTAACCAACATGTGAACCAGTTCTTTATTCGATTTGTAATAGGTATCGCTCAAATTATATCCCCACGAATTTGAAATGGTTTCGCAGGTTTCGAGCGGTAATTTATCTGATGCCTTTTGAAAGCTTAAACCTGATTTATTCTCGCCCGGAAGATCGCGTTCGAACATTTGAAAATCTTCTCCTGCAAAGGGGCTAAGGTGATGGTTATTCCCAATCATACACTGTGGCTGAAGTTTGTGGATTAAACCATAAATTTCATTGTATTTCCAGTCAATCCGCGAGGTCCTGTCTTTTGATCCCTCCGGTTCGGTTTGATCCCAATGCCCGTCGAACCAGATTCCACCTATTTCGCCATAATTGGTCAAAAGCTCGGTTAATTGGTTTTTCATAAACTGCAAATAACTGGCATAATCGCCTTTGCCGGTCCTACCCGAGTTCTGCCCAGTCCGTCCAGTTTCATGCGGATAATCTTCTCTACGCCAATCTAACAGTGAATAATACAGATATAGTTTAATGCCTTGTTTATGGCACTCATCGGCCATCAGTTTTACAATATCTTTTTTATAGGGCGTATTCATGATATTGAAATCAGAATATTTGGTATTCCACATACTAAAACCATCATGGTGCCGGGTAATCAGCGTAATGTACTTCATTCCAGCATTCTTCGCCATACTCACCCATTGTTCGGCATTAAACTCAACAGGGTTGAAAAAATCTTTTAGGTTGGTATAATTATGAACATTCAACTTTCGTTCGTTCATTACCCATTCGCCGCTCCCTGGTATACTAAACGGACCCCAATGGATAAATAGGCCAAACCGTGCATCATTAAACCATGCTCTTTGTTTTAAATTAGAGGCAGTAGGAGTATAATCCTGTGCTTTTAACTGTAAGGCAATTAATAGCACAAGGCATATTAGGGATAATTTCTTCATAAGGATGGTGGTATCGTTTGGTTAGGTTTTAGTCTATTGATGCGGTGGCTTTGGTGGGTTTTCCAATCACCTTATAATTTCCATCGCCTTTTAAAATGGCCAGGATTTGCGATTGATTGGTAAAAAGGTTTTTCGCTGCAGCCAATTCTTTATCGTACTGGAAGCTCTGCTCAATTCTTCCTTTCTCGTAAAAATAACGGCTTACAATCTGTGTTTCCAAAACCCTTTTAATTTCTGCTTTATGGCTAACCAAATCAGTTTTTTTAGATGAGGTAAGTTTATATTTAAGATTCTCCAGATCGGTTTTAACTTCTGCAGATTTATTTTCCTTTTCAGCCTCTGCCCGCAAGTCAGAAAGCAATCTTTCTGTACGGCTTTGATAAGACAGGTCTTTATCGGCAAGGCTGCTAGAAAATGAGGCATAATCTGCATCAGATAACTGGAAGTTTTTAGCCGAAGCTAATGTTGGTTTTTCTTTCCTGTACTGATTTGCATAATTAAAGAAAAGGTTTTTATTGATCATCGAAATCGTAATCGGACTTAACTTGGCAGCATCTACCACAATATCGGGGTAAACACCATTGCCGCTGTATACATTTCTGCCTGCTTTGGTTTGGTACATAACCATGGTAGAATCGGCAAAACGTTCGGCTACACCTTCGGCATTTTTATGTGCATAATCCAGTTTCTGGATACACCTGCCTGAAGGGGTATAATATTTAGCCACGGTTACTTTAACCAAACTGTTATAAGGCAGGTTGAAGGTTTGCTGAACCAAGCCCTTACCGTAGCTACGCTGCCCAATCACAATAGCACGGTCTAAATCCTGCAGAGAACCTGCAACAATTTCTGAGGCCGAGGCCGAATTTCCATTTACGAGCACCACCAGCGGAACGGAAGTAGAAACTGGGGTTAAAAGTGTTTTATAGGCAATGGTTTTCTCTGCATTTTTACCTTTTTGGGTTACAATAAGTTGATCTTTATTCACAAAGAGGTTTACAATTTTAACTGCTTCCTGCAAAATACCACCACCATTGTTTCTTAAATCTAAAACAACACCTTTTGGATTTTCTTTTTGAATGGCCAACAGGGCATCTTTGACTTCCTGTCCAGAATTTTCCAGAAATTTATCAAGCTTAATATAACCGATTCCATCGCCAACCATTCCAGAGTAAGAAACGTTAGGCTGTTTTATTTCATCGCGCACGAGTTTTTTAGTAATTTCTTTGCCATCTCTAACCATCAGCAAATCAACCGGTGTTCCTTTAGGGCCACGCAACAACTGGCTAATTTCTTGCCGGTCTTTACCTTTTACTGCGATTCCGTTTATGCTTACCACCTGATCTCCGGCTTTAAGCTCGCTTTTATTTGCTGGATAACCTTCACTGATATCGTTAATAAACAGTTTCCCGTCGATAAAAACAGTGCTGGCACCAATACCTCCGTACTGTGTGCTTACATATTTCAACTTGTAATCTTCAATTTCCGATTCGGGAACATATTCGGTATAAGGGTCTAAACTATCCAACATGGCATCGATCCCCGTTTTCATCAATTGAGGGGCGTTGGTATCATCAACATAATTGATATTGATTTCTTTATAGAGTGAGGCAAAAATATCGAGGTTTTTAGATACCAGGAACAAATCTTCTTTAAAAGAAAAGGATAAAACAGCCACGCCAAAGCCAGCTGCTAAAAGACCATATTTTAGTTTCTTCATTCCCTTATATATTTTAATTCCGAAGGGCAAGTTAAATGAAATACTGCTCTTTTTGGAAGATTATTATTGATTAAGTACAAACGTAAATGTACAAAAACCGATAAATATTAAAAACAGCATATTTGAGCTAAGCGTAAATTAAGCGTTACGCTAAAAAGAAAAACAAGGGAAAGATTTACTAAAGTCTGTTCCCCTTAGTATCGGCAAGCGCTTTTTGAATGGTAAATTCGATGTAGGTACGGTCGCGTTTTACCAAACGCATTAAATCTTCAACCAATTGATCTTCTTTGCCAGGCGTAAATTCTAAAGGCTCGTTCGCCAGATCGCGGTATTTCCTTAAAAATTTAGTTTTTACTTTAAATGCAGTTTCAGAAGTAAGTTGAAAATTAGCCATGGCATATTTTATTTGATGCAAAAGTAAAAAATATTTGTTCAGGTTGATACCTTTTTATGTGATGTGATAAAAAAAGTGGAGATTCGCGAATTCTAATTGCACGATAATTGTGTTAAAACTGCGTTATAAAACTTAATCAGGTGTAAAACCCACATTGTGTAAATTTTAAAAAATGAAACCAGAACCTGAAGAGTGCGCTAAAATGGCATTTTGAGGGATTTATGGAATCACTAACCTTAAAAAAAAGCAAATTAAACAACATGAAAAAAATCATCTTCTCTATTGTTTTCCTAACCTTGGGTTGGGCAACATCACAGGCACAAACGTTTAATCTCGGTGTGAAAGCTGGTGTTAACTTAGCCAAGTTAAACGCAGATTTCGCAAGTGAAGAAAACCGTTTAGGCTATCAGATTGGCGCTTGGGCACGTATTGGCGGTGCTAGCTTTTATGTACAGCCCGAAGCATACATTGGAAGTAAAGGCAACAAGTTTATCAGCTTTACACAGGATAATGGAAATGAAGTTCAGGCTGAAGGAAAAGTAAAATTTACCACTTTAGATGTTCCTGTTTTGTTGGGAACAAAATTTGGTGCTAAAAATTTAAACTTCAGGTTGATGGCGGGTCCGGTTATTTCGTTTATCCTGGATGAAAACTCGACTTTTAGTTCGGCCTACCAACAGGCAACCGATTTTAGTAACTATAAAAACCAGGCATTGGGTTTACAGGCAGGTGCAGGTGTAGATGTAGGCAGCATTTCGGTTGATTTGCGCTACGAAGCTGGCCTATCAAACATTAGTAAAAGTGAAAAATACAGCCAAAAACCTAATTTATTTCAATTGAGTTTAGGATTCAAAATTTTGTAAGGATTAAAATGCGCCAGGTTATTTTTTCTCTGGCGCTCCTTTTAAATTCAGGTCTTTTAATCTATTTCTGATCCGTTTCATAAAAGACTTACCTGGGTCTGTTTTCTCGGTAAGATAGTTCGGATCGCTTTCTTTCCATAAACCCGTTCCAATAAATTGCCTGTACTCATAGTGCCCAATTACATATTCGATAGGGTATTTGGTTTTCAGGTACCTCACCAGGTTTTCATTAGCCAGCAGCTGTTTCTTTGTTAAGGGTGCGCTTTCGCTCCCCACATTTTCTACCCCTATTGCACAATAGTTTAAGCCGATCACGTGTCTTGCAAATATAGAATCGGGCATTAACCTAAATATGGTTCCATCACGATCGATAAGGTATTGACTTGATACATTTAGCGTTCCGGCTGTAGATATCGCCTTTCTGGCTTCTGGTAAAGTTGGGTTATTAAAAGCATCAAATGTTTTCTCCAAACTTGGTATGGCTGTCCAATGCAATACTACCATAACCGGTTTAATAACCGCATTATCCTGTTTAATGCCGTGCCGAACTTGCAGGTACTCGATACTGAGCTGTTTACGCTGATCGTCGAATATGATGGGTTTATAGAATGTCCGGAAGGTCGGTTTGGCACATCCAACAATTAAAGCCATTGCAAAGGATAAAAAAAGTAGTTGTTTAATTTTCATCGAAATCGAATTAAAAAAGAAAATCCCCGAAAAGAGGATTTTCAAGCGAATCGTCATTAATTAGTGTCCCACCAAAGCGGTGTTAGCAAGCGGTATTTCTCCGAATTGTCGCCCACAGCTCCTGGATTACGGGTTTGTTCGTTCGTTTCATAAACCATTCCTCTAATCCATTGGTTTGCATTATTGGCATCAAAAACAACCGTATTCAGGTTTAATGGGCGAATTAAAGATGGCCCATAAATTGCCTGACTAAAATCAGATCTGCGCATATCAACCCAGGTTTCAGGATTTAAGCATAGTGTAATATACTTTTGACGCATAATGTGGCTTAAACCTTGGGTAAGGTTTGTAAAGTGTGCCACAAGCCCATCCGCCAACTGTGCTGTCCAATAAGTATTAATTTCGGTTGCGGTAACCCCTAGTTTACGCATATTGGCTTTAACACCTTCTTCGTAAGCGGCGAGTGCACCAGCAACATCATTAGAACGCAGCTTAGCTTCTGCTTCAATCAGTTTAATTTCAGAATAAGTGATGAAAGGGATAGGCGAGGTTTGTTTGGTATAAAATCCACTATTACTAAAACGGCCATAATCATTCCCATTTGTTTTAGTGGCATCACCTGCCTGTCCGTTGGCCAACAACCCTTGACCGCCCGCCAAGCCAGCACCGGCTTTTAACCCACGGTACTGCCCGTCTGAAGCCGCAGGCTGCATAATCCGGCTTATCCTTGGATCTTGAAAAGTGGTATTGGTAACCGGAAACGATGATAGCATATTAACAAAGAATTGGCTCCAGGCAAAATAACGTGGATCGTAAAGCGCATTATTTGGATCTGTTGTGGTAAGCACAAAACCACCCCAGCTGTACCATGGGTTTTCATCAGTTTGGATGCCTCCTGATAAATAAGCAAACTGCGCATCCATTCCATCGGCATTAAAGGCATTGCTACAGGCCTCAATAATTTTTGCAGGATTGTACAATGCGCCCTTTTTAGATAAATGGTTCAGATATCTGGCTTTTAACGCCCAGGCAAATCTTTTCCATTTGCTTACATCTCCCTGAAACATAATGTCACCACCGCTGGCATTAAGTCCAGTAGCATTTGTTGTACTATTAAAAGCAACAATTGCTTCATCCAGCAATTTATCAATACGTTGGTAAACTTCTTGTTGTTGTTGCATTTTAGGCAGCAAATTTAACTGGGTTTTGCCATCGTAATAATCATCAACCACAATCGAACCGTATTGGTCGGTAAGCAGGCCAAAATTCATAGCCAGCAACGTTTTACCTGCGCCAACAAAGTAAGGACTTCCTTCCTCTTCACCCAGATTGATCACATCGACACAATTGGGCATAGTATATACGTAGGCGTTTTGCCAAAGAAAATAACTGGCTGTAAAACGCCATTGTTCTGCGTTACGATTGGTACCAGTAAGCAATTTAGTTGTTCCGTACTGCACAAGCCCTGATACTTCTCTCGTGCCCCTCCACAGCGCGGCACCGTTTGATGTGGTGATAGCGCCCACCAGACGGCTCGCAGCCGAAATTTTTGTAGGATTATTTGGATCTTTATTTACATCAAGGTACTTCTTACAAGAGGTATTTAAAAACATACCACTGATTAATGATGCTATTATTATTTTATTTTTCATGACGATGCAATTAAAAAGTTAATCTTAAACCCATATCTATTCCACGTGTAGCAGGAATACCAAGGTTATCGAACCCAAAAGAACCCGATCCACCAACGCCTGCACCACTGCCCGAAACCTCAGGGTCTACTCCCGAATATTTGGTAATCAAGATCAGGTTTCTACCTGTTACTGTAAATGCCAGACCTTTAAGTTTGGTTTTAGCTAAAAAACTGCTTGGCATGTTATACGTTAAAGTTGCATACCTTAATCTATACCAGCTGCCATCTTCAACAAAATCATATCCTTGACTAGCGTAAATAGTTTGGTAATAATTTTGATTTAGTGGGACTGACAGAGTACTTGGCAATCCGGTAGATTCTATAATACCATCAAAAACTTTAGACCCACGATCTAAAGTTTTTGTGCTTAGACCGGAACGGACCAATGAATTTTCAGTTGCGTTGAATACATCTCCGCCTACCCGGATATCAACCATAAAGGATAAAGCAAAATTTTTATAGTTAAAGGTATTGGTGATGCCTGAAGTAAAATCAGGATTACGGTCTCCAATATTAGCATAGGCGACTTGCACCTGTGGATAACCATTATTACCGAGTAATAACTGCCCCTGAGCATTCCGCTTCCAAACATTACCATTAATACCAAATAAACTTCCATTTAAGAATCCTGCTCCCTGAGCTACATTGGCAGCTACCCAGGCATCAGATAGCTCTACCCGATCTAAAGCTCCCGGAAGCTCTTTCACAATGGACTTGTTATGGGCAAAGTTGATATCTATTGTCCACTTGAAATCTTTTTTAACAATGGCCTGTGCATTCAGCACCACCTCAATTCCTTTATTCTGGATGGCCCCACCATTTAAGTAGGTAAGAAAAGCTCCTGCCGATGGCGGAACCCTGGTTGCTAAAATCTGGTTATCTGATTTACTTCTGTAATAAGTAAAATCGATCCCGAAGCGGTTTTTAACAAACCTTAAATCTGCTCCCACTTCAAATGCTCTGGTAAACTCTGGCACCAGCATCGGGTTACCAAATGGATTATTGGCATTGGTAATAAAACCACGAGGATTGATGGTGAAAGTGTTGGTAACTGCAGCAAGTGATGTGGTAGTTACATGTGGCGGTGCATCTTTACCAACATTGGAATAGGCCGCTCTGATTTTTCCGTATGAAAAAATCTGATCATCCGACTTCAGTTTAAGTTCTTTCAATAAATCGGTTAAAACAACAGAAGTACTTATAGCCGGATAAAAAAAAGCATTATCGCCAACCGGAATAGTTGATGTCCAGTCGTTTCGTGCCCTTAGGTTTACATAAATGATGTTTTTCCAGTCGAAATTAAAATCACCAAATACGCCTACAATTCTTCTGCGGTTTAGGGTTTCAGAAACAGACCTATCGGTAGCGACAGTGTTGTTAATACTTGGAAAAGTTGGATCTATAAAATTGATAGCATTAGCCGTTAAGGTTTGCACCCTTGTATTTTCGATATTATTGCCAATAGCCAGGCTGAAATTGTAATCATCCCAGAAAGTTTTCTTTGCTGTAGCAATAAAAGTTGAGGTGGTGATCTGATTAGTGTTGGTGTTTTGACCGATAGCTCCTTTAAGTGCATCAGCTTCTAAAGTACCGGGCATGCGTACCGCCTTAAAATTCTCGGTGTATAAATCAGTACCCAGGCGATAGGTTAAATTTAGAAAACTAAAGGGATTGTAGTTGATATTTGCTATTCCTATAAAACGGTTAATGCCGCTGGTAATCGGCTTGTTCTGGATGGTCCAGTAAGGGTTATCATTACCTCCCGGGAAAACCCTTTGCGAGCCATTCGGGTTCAAATAATTGGTCATATCATCATTACGTGGCCAATATAACGCACCCATAGTGCCATTTGCACTCCCTTGCGGCACCGAAGTACGATCGGTACGCACATAGTTGGCCGAACCACCTACGGTAAGTTTTTCGCCAATTTTGGTGTCGGCATTAATCCTGAATGATTTTCTTCTAAAATCAGAATTATCTACAATTGATCCCTGATCTAAAAGTGATGCAGAGGTATAAAAAGTACTCTTTTCAGAGCTTCCGCTTACCGAAAGATCATGACTTTGGGAGAAAGCGGTTTTAAAGAAATTTTTCAGATTATCGTAAACCGTTTCATTAGCTGCAAATTCGGGCCCCCAGGAGTTTGGTGCAGTTGCGCTGAAATTACCAGCCTCGCCCTGTTTATATTTACCCTGCAACTCTGGTAACTGATTTACATTGTCTAACGAAAAAGTATTCTGATAAGTAATTTTTGCCGCGCCGCCAGAACCTTTTTTGGTGGTAATTACAATGGCACCCGAGGCAGCCCTGATTCCATAAAGTGCAGCAGCAGCGGGACCTTTTAGTACTGTTAACGACTCAATATCTTCAGGATTAATATCGATGGCGCGGTTTGATGCCGGAGCAGTACTGGCTGCAAGCCCTGCCTGACTTACCGGCGTAGTATTGTCAACAGGAATACCATCAACCACAAAAAGTGGCTGGTTGTTTCCACTCAGCGAACTTCCTCCCCTGATCATAATATTTGCAGAAGAGCCAGGTGCACCACTTGAATTGGTAATTTGAACACCAGCTACCTTTCCCTGCATCGCGTTAACCAGATTGGGCTGTTGCGAATCGACAATTTCTTTGGCTTTAACGTTCTGGGTAGAGAAACCTAAGCTTCTTACCTCCTGCTTAACCCCAAATGCCGTTATGGCTACCTCATTTAGCGTTTTAGCATCTTGCTTTAGCTGAACATTGATTACCCTGTTATCTCCAATATGACGTTCTTCGGTTATCGAACCGATATATACAAAAACCAAAACCTGATCGCTTGTGGCTTTAATGGTATAACGCCCGTCAGAATCAGTGCTGATTCCGGCTGTAGATCCTTTAACCTTTACAGAAACACCAGGCAACGGCGTACCGTCATCTGCTGATGTTACTTTACCGGAAATGGTGACTTGCTGGGCGAATACCTGCCCAACCCAAAAACACACTCCCAGAAACAAGAATAGTAGTTTTTTCTTCATAAAATTGATTAATTAGGATTAGAAAATGATGAATTAATACAAAAAAGACAGATTAACACTCAGTTATCTTAAATATCAAGAATATTTTCTTATCAAAAGAAACCATCTCAGCCTTTTTACATAAAGCTTGGTGATGGCTCAAATAGATAAACACGTTCAACAAAATCAACTTAGGACAAACAGTTTATCAGAATACCTCTAAATCCTGGAAATAAAAAGGCGTCATTACCAATGGTGAATTGTTTGAATTTAGCCCCCCCCGTTTAATCTAATTCTTAATCCAACAACACCTTTATAAACATGTAATATTGGTATTACAGCTCTGTTTTAACCTTAAAAAAATCCGATTTTTATAGTTAAACAATTTAACGAAAAACAAATGAAATATCCCATTCTTTTACTGTTTGCTGTCCTGTTCTCGCTCTCTGTAAAAGCCCAAAATTTTAAATATGCTTTTGTAACCGATACCCACGTTGGATCGTCAACAGGCGAAGAAGATCTTAACAGAACTGTTGCAGACATTAACGCATTAAAAGACATCGATTTTGTAATTATTACCGGTGATATTACCGAAATGGGTACCAATAATGAACTTAAACTCGCAAAAGACATCCTCGCCAAATTGAACAAACCCTTTCATATTATTCCAGGTAATCACGACACGGGTTGGTCGGAATCAGGAGGTGTGAGTTTCATCAAAGAGTTTGGTAGTGATAAGTTTATTTTTGATCATAATGGTTACCGTTTTATCGCCTGCGCATCAGGGCCTTATGTACGGATGAGTGACGGACATATTCCAAGAGACGCTACCGTTTGGCTTGACAGTGTGCTTAAAGCAACACCTAAAAATATGCCCATTATTTTTGCTAATCACTACCCATTGGATAACAGTTTGGATAATTGGTACGAAGCAACAGATGAGTTAAAGAAGTACAATATCCAATATGCCATTTGCGGCCACGGGCATAACAATCACCCTTATAATTTTGAGGGCATTGAAGCCACAATGGGCCGTTCTAATTTACGGGCAAAAGATAGTATTGGAGGGTACAACATTGTAACCATGACCAAAGACACTGTGTTTTTTCAGGTCAAAAAACCAACACAGGAAATTCTTCCTGTATGGCGAAAAATCGTTTTGAAAACTTTTGTAGATGATCAGAAAAAATACGAACGCCCTAATTTTTCTATCAACAATAAATATCCGGCTACGAAAGAAGCTTGGTCTTACCACTCCAATGCCAATGTGGTAAATACCCCAACTTATGCTTCGAACAATGTTATTTTTGGAAACAGTTTAGGTTTAGTGGAAGCCCTAAACAAGAATACCGGCAAAAAAGTATGGACATTTAAAACTAAAGGCGCCATCTACTCTTCACCAGCAGCGGTTAACGGAACGGTTATTTTAGGTTCAGGCGACGGAAACATTTATGCATTGAATGCTAAAACAGGAAAAGAAATCTGGCATAAAGAAATAACGAATTCGGTATTGGGATCACCAGTAGTTAATGGACAACTGGTATACATTGGGGGTAGCGACAATACTTTTAGGGCCCTGGATATTAAAACAGGGAAAGAAATCTGGGCATTCAATGAAGTTGAGGGTTCTATCGTAGGCAAACCGCTTATTTATCAAAATAAAATTATTTTTGGATCGTGGGGCAGACATCTTTACGCACTCGATATCAATACAGGAAATCTGCTTTGGAAATGGAATAACGGCCAGGCAAACCGGATGTTTTCGCCGGCTATGGTAACGCCTGTTGCCTACCAGGGTATTGTTTATATTGCAGCCCCCGATCGTTATTTAACAGCTATTGATGTAAAAAATGGCAGTACACTGTGGCGGAACAAAGAAGCTACGGTTCGCGAATCGATCGGCCAATCTGCAGATAGTACCATCATTTACGGAAAAACCATGCAGGATGAGATTGTGGCCTATAAAGCACAGGCAAAAGATCCGGGCATTTTATGGCGCTATAATGTAGGCTTTGGATATGAGCACACACCATCAATGCTGATAGAAAAAGACGGAAAGGTGTTTTTTGGAACGAAAAACGGCGTTGTTTATGCCATTGACCCTAAACAACAAAGCACCGTTTGGGCGCACAAAATAGATAACTCGATGATCAATACGGTGAATGTAATCGAAGGTAAAAACATCCTTGTGAGTACTATGGATGGTAAAGTGGTTTGGTTAAAAACAAACTAAAAGTAGAAAAAAACCTCCTCAAAAATTAATTCGAGGAGGTTTTTCGTATTTATAATTACTTAAAACATTACCAACCTGGGGTTTGTGTAAGCTTATAACCCTTTTCTTGATATTGAATAATCTGAGCTTGCCCTACCGGTGCTAAATATGCCCGATCCGTAAATGCATTTCTATTTGCCGCATTGGTAACCATCCAATAACCTACCATGGCTGCTGCATTTGTACCATCATAAGTAACAATGGTACCATCAGCTTTTCTTACCTTAACGTTACGTGCGGTTGCATTTGCAGCGGTTAAATAACTCGGCGCCTCAGCTTGTACATTTACCCATGGCCCTAGGAAATAATCGGGATTGGTACTAAAATCCATATTATTAAGTTTTTTCCACCGTTTTAAATCCAGTAAACGGGTATGCTCAAATACAAACTCCATACGACGTTCTCTGCGGATTTCCCAAATCAAATCAGGAACATCGGCATCTTTAGCGGGATCGACCGGAAGAGCACCTATCGTTAGCGGTGCTGTTTTTAACACCCCTTTTGCAGCGGCAGCAGCGTCAAGCGGGCGGTTCCTAATAGCATTTATTGATTTATTCAGATCAGACTGCGTGATGGCCGCCCCAGAATAATATTGCGCCAATACGGCTTTGGCTTCTATCCAGTTTAACACCACTTCGGCCAAACGCATTACAGGCGCATCACTTGTATTGGTGTTACTGCCCCAAGCAGCCGGATAAGTTTTACCGATATAAGTTAAGGCCTCTCTTGATGCAAATTTAAAACCATAAAGCAAAGTTGCCGAAGGAACCAGGGCTTTATCATAAAATGATGCTTCGAAACGTGGATCTCTTGTTTTTACCAGATCAGCAATTGTAAATGAATTTGCTCCGGTAACAGCAGAGTTTTGCCATACTTTACCATCGTTAAGCAAGAAAGATTTTATTAAAACCAAATTGGCATCCACTCCAACAACCTCAGTTCCATTTTGGTACGAACCGATACTGTGCGTAACAGCTAGAGCCGCATCATAAGTTCTATACAACAACACTTCTGGATGCCCGGCTAAATTATCACTTGAAAACAGTGACTTAAAATCGCGTGTGAAATTAAATTTGTTGCTATTAATCACATAATCGCCTGCTTCCACAGCAAACTCTAAATATTTTTTGGCTCTTGCTGCGTCTAAGCCATGGTAATGTTCATACGTCCCTTCGAACAACATAAACCTCGAAATAAATGCCGCAGCGATATATTTATTCAGGAACTGCGCTCCATCATTATCTCGCATGTTAGCCATTACATATTTAAAATCATCGTACACCTTATCCATCACCACACCCCTTGCATCTCTATCTTTATATAAAGTTGGCAGATCGGTATCCAAAACCTCTTTATCAAAATAAGGTACATCGCCAAAAACACTAACCAAACGGCTATATTCAAAACCCCTGAAAAAACGGGCTACCGCTGTCCAGTGGTTATAAGCTTCGGTAGTAATTTTTGGCTTTGCAACGTCGTTTAAACGGGCCAACATTACATTTGATTTTCTAACCCAAGCGAAATCCCATGTTGGACCTGCATAGGTACCTAACCAATCGGCAGCTTCAGAAACAGAGCCCCTTGTTGTAGGCACACTACTTTCAAAACTGGTTTGCGCATTTTTACCTGTTAAATCATCAGAGAAGGTATAACCCCTTACTGGCGCATAATCTACACCAAAGCCCGAGTTGTATCCATTAAAGTAATTAGTATAATAACTATTGGCATACATGCGGATATCATCCTCACCGCGCCAGTATTGCCCATCTATATATGATGTTAGTGGCGTGCGATCTAAAACGTCCTTATTACAAGATACCAGAAATAGGGCGGCCATAATTGGCAAACCATATATGTATTTAAAATATTTCATCTTCTTAATTTTTAAAAATTCAACTGAACACCAAAAGAAATACTCTTAAAAGCAGGGATTCCGGTTCCTGTACGGCCGCTATTGTAATTTGATTGATCCCATACAGAATACCCGTTAATACTTTCCGGATCGATCGGCAAATCCCCTAAATGATCCCAAGTAAAGAAATTCTCGAGCGCGGTATACACCCTTAGCGAACTAATACCAACTTTTTTGGTCAGCATTTGCGGAAAAGTATAACCAACTGTTAAATTTTTCAATCTTAAATAAGCCATATTTAACAAATACCTATCTTGAACCTGCATGTTATTGGTGGTTCCGCTCGCTGCATTGTTATAGGCAGCAGGGTAAAAGGCATCAGGCGTTTGCGGTGTCCAATAATTGCCTGCAATGGCTTCTGGCATTGCACCATCGGCTGAGTTAAATCCTGGGATGGCTAAAAATCCAGCGCCCCAAATTTTGCGGCTTCCCACTCCCTGAAAAAACGCGCTGATATCAATGCCCTTGAAATCGGCTCCTAATCTAAAACCATACTCATAACTTGGATTGGAATTCCCAATTACCTCTAAATCGCCGTGATTAGCCAAAGTACCATCGCCATTGCTGATTTCCCCATCACCATTTACATCGATGAATTTAACATCGCCAGGACCAAAACGGAAAGTTGATGCATTTTGTAAAAAAGGCTGATAAACTGGTTTTTCGCCGTTTGGTCCGGCTTTTAGTTTATAAGTTTGTTTCCCTGCGTTTAACTTACTCTCGGCATTAGTTAAGGTGATTAAAATAGGTTTGCCAGAGCCATCCAGTTCAAAGTCGCTCGTTTGATATAATCTATCTGTGCGATAGCCCCATATTTCGCCAATATCTTTACCGTTATAGTTACCAACAACCTGTGTGCCGGAGCCATAAGCGGTTAATCTTGTTTTGGCATCAGAAATATTACCTTTGAAATTAATACCCAAACCATTTTTAAACCTATGGTTGAAATCTAAAGTTAATTCCCAGCCCCTGGTTTGTAATGCACCAAAGTTACCTTGCGGCGCTCCCGCTCCAAAAGTAAAAGGAATACCCTCTTGAGGCACAATCATGTTATCGGTGTTTCTTTGGAAAACATCAAAAGAAACATTTATCTTATTGTTTAACAAGGTTGCATCTAGCCCTAAATTGGTAGTCACAATATCCTGCCATTGAATCGCTTCTTTAATTGCGTTTGGCGTGCCTACAAAATTTACTTTTGCACCATTTGCACCAATCCAGCTCGACTGTCCGCTTGGCATAATTGGGATGTACAAATTGTTCGGCACAGTCTGATCGCCGATTGATCCCCAAGACCCTCTAAATTTTAACTGATTCAAGAGTGGTTTGGTCCATGCCATAAAATTTTCTTCGCTGGCTACCCAACCCGCAGAAAATGAAGGGAACCATCTCCACTGCAAATCGGTTGGAAATTTTGAAGAACCATCGTAACGTAAGTTAGCTTCGATAAGATATTTGTTTTTAAAGGCATAATTGATACGGCCAAAATAACCTAGTTGCGATTCCCATTTTTTATCTGACCCTGCAATATCTATTCCTCCCGGAATAATTCCCATTACTGCCGAGGATGGAATTACGGTTTGTATACCGGTACCAAACCTAAACTGTGGGTTATAGATATCAGCCAAATTGGTAATCTGACCGAACTGCGATTCTGCTGTAGAAGTAACCCGATTTAAACCCAAAATAAATTTAAAATTGTGGCTCTCCTTTAAATTTAAATTATAAGTAGTAAAAGCATTAATGGTATGGCTAAAATAACTTGTTGCAGATCTAGCAAAATGATCGGGGCTTGAACCTGGTGTAGTGTACATATCCAATGATAAATCGTATGCTGCAATTGCACCAGCCGCGGTGCTTGAAACCACTTGGCCCTGATCATTTACATAAACAGGCGCACCACTTGCATCTAAACGTGCCTTCGGTGCCACCCATGAATTTCTTGCAGTAAACCTTGTACCCGGTCTTTTCCAGTCTTCAGTTTGATTGGTAAAAGTATAATCAAAATCTACTTTCCAGTTTTTTAGGATGTTAACAGTAGAACCCAAATTTACATTAGCATAATTTAATAAGATGTTGGCTGTATTTGCCGAAGCAACCTCACTTTCGGGACTGCGGATGGCATCGCCATTTTCATCTTTTCCCAATGGATACAATGAACTCCAGCGATATAAATACAACCATGGATCGGCCGTAGTAGAGTTAGTGGTATATGCGTATTGTTTATTTCTTCTTGAATATAGTGCCCCTCCACGGATGGTAAGATACTTGTTGATTTCGCTTGATATCTTGATTGATGCATTGTAGCGTGTAAAACGATCTTCTTTCGCCGGTTTTAACATTCCGCTCTGATCGAGCAATGCAAGGCCTAAATTATAAGTTGTTTTTCCGGTTGTACCACCAACTGATAGGTTGTGTTGTTGGGTAGGGGCCCATTCTTTGATCATGTATTCGTAAGGATCGTAAGTCCTCACGCCCATTTTCAGGTTGGCTCCCTGTACATACCAATCTCTCCCAAACACAGTAGGATCGTCTGGCCCGATTGTACTTCCGTACTTTTCCTTCCACGCTACCGCTTTTTCATAACTTGCCCTATCTACATAATAAAATGCACCAACCGGGGTGGTTACTCCTACCCGTTCAGCGGCATCAACGGTATATTTCAAACCGTTTACATCAGCCATTTTTAGGTCTTTCCAAACGTTCTGGAAAGAAAAGTTATTTGAGTAATTAATTGAAGGCTTATCAGACCCAGATCCTTGCTTAGTCGTTATCAATACCACACCAAAAGCAGCCTTGGCACCATAGATAGAGGATGCAGCAGCATCTTTTAAAATGGTAATTGACGCGATATCGTTGGGGTTAACCAGTTGGATGCTCGGGATCTCTACATTATCCAATAAAATCAAAGGAGAACTCCCTCCTGCAAATGATGCCAGTTGCCCCCTGATTTTAATTACCGGATCGGAGCCAATTTCGCCACTTGGAACGGTTACACTTAAACCTGATGCTGCCCCTTGAAGTGCCCTGCCTACATCGGCAATCGGCCTGCCCTCCAATGTCTTTTTCACATCAATGGTAGAAACAGCGCCTGTAAGGTTGCCTTTGCGTTGGGTTCCATAACCCACCACAACCACATCATCAAGCCCTTGTGCATCGGTTTTTAGGCTTACATTGATGGTTTTAGTAGCGCCAACTGTTTTTTCGGCAGTTACATAACCAATGTAAGAGAACACCAGTATGCTACCATTTGCGGCACTAATGGAGTAACTTCCGTCAGCGTTGGTTTGCGCAACAGTATTGCTGCCCTTAACCCTAACAGAAACCCCCGGTATCGGCCCATCTTCTGATGTAACCTTACCTGTGATGGTGATTTGTTGCGCAATGGCATGGGCCACCAGCAAAAACACGCCAAGAAAGATTGATAGTAATTTTTTTTTCATAAACACGAGTTAATGATGTTTGTTGTTAGTTTAGATTCATAAACACGCACAATTCCGCATATTCCTGAATTTTAAGTAAATATCATAATTGTTTTCCACTTATTTACAAATATTTAAGGGGTATATATTGTAATTAGTTTGATATTATTGCAAAAAACCGCACAAAAGCGCAATTAAAATGGGTTCTAATCTCATTTTAACACTATGCATTTTTAATAAAAAAGCCACCACTAAACGAGTGGCGGCTTAAACTAAAACAAAGGAGACAAAAATTATCTGATCAGAAAGAAAGATACATATGGCCTCCGTGGCGCAGTGGTAATACCGCTATAGCCACTGGCAAAAATGGTATATACCCTCTGATTTAAAAACGTGCTTGCACTGGTGTAGTTGGCCAAAACCGTTGCGGTTGTTATCGCTGCTCCAGCCGGCCTGATTTTCCAGGTTTTTGATTGTGCCGACCTTAATTTAATCTCATTGGTAATATTCAAATAATTCACATTTCCTGCAATTAGCGAATCTTTCGTATTATCAGTAGCACTGGTTCCATAATACAGATCTACCGACGGAACATTGGGCATCAGGTTAATAAACCTGTATTTACAATAAGCCGTATCTGGCCTAACGAAACTCTCTTCTGTTAGCACATTTTTGGTAAAGGCAGCAGTATCGGTAATGTGGGCAACATAGTTTTTGCCTGCCTGGATTTGGAAAGTGGTGCTGTAAAGCACCAGCGAATCCGTTCCGTCATCTTTCTTTTTTGGAAGAATAATGGAGAGTTTTAAATTCCCTGGGGTTACCGAAAGAAAATCGGCAGTAGAACTCCCCCCGGTATTGTACCCGCCACCAGGAAAAGGGGTGCGGGCGGTAATAACATTACTTACCCTTTTATCATTAATTTTAATGGCTATTGCTCTATTGTTGTAATAATAGGACGCATAATTTATTTTCAACAAAGCCTGATCGCTGGTTAGCTTTTCAGTTTCACCATAATCGAGTACATTTTTGGTGCAACCTGTTAATGCCGATGCAATAAACAGACCCACAACTAAATAAGAAAATATTTTCATTTTGATATTTTTAAATTAATAAAATTATGGCTGGCTGAACCAGGTTTCTTTAGTCATATAATCGGGTTCTAAACCTCCCCACTTCCTGAGTTCCTCGGCATTCCACACGTACTCGGAATTATAGCGGGGCCTGAAACGGTAAGCATATTTGCCGCCCAATAGAAGATCTGCCGTAGGAATCTGATAGAACTGCCTGAAAACATTTGCGTCGTAATGGTATTTCCGAAGGTCGGTCCACTGTTCTAAACCGGCCCAGCCCCATTGTGCAATGTATTTTTGCCCCATAATATCAGCCAGGGTTAAGGTTCCTTCGCTTTGCGCCACTTCTGTAGAAGCCAGGTAAGCATTGATCTCAGCATCGGTAATCAGCGGATCGGGGGTTTTTGAAGAACGGCCATATGTATTGCAAAAAACCATATGCCCGGATATACCCGCTTTATATGCAGTATAAGCTTCTGCTGTTTTTCCCTGCAAAAACAAGGCTTCAGCTTTTGCAAATTGCAATTGCGAATAGGTCATGATCGGATACCTGGCTGCATCGGCAAAAATATATTTTCCATTATAGATAGTAGCACCTGCAGGAATTGATCCGAAAACGATCGGAAGACCCGATGTACTGCTGCCCTGGGTGGGAACCCCGGCAATATACCTGCCTAAAGTAGCCGTAGCCGTACTTGCAGGCAACATTCTGCTTAAACGCGGATCGAGCGAACTTGTTGGATTAACTGTAGGCGTTCCCTTTACTCCACCAGCAAGATAATTTAAGATGGTAGTCGAAATTCTTCCATAATAGGTAGAAGTTGTACCTGAAGTGTTAATATATCCCAAAGTTGGCCCAAAAGGATTGGTATCATCCTGACTTGCCGCCGAAAAATAAACCGTTGCCGATTCGGCCTCGTTAGCAAAAGATAAGTTGGTGTATTTTACCACACTATCCGCATACCTGGTTTTAAACTCCGGTTTATTGATTAAATGGCTATATTGCAAAGCATAAATGGCATATATGAATTTTCTCCACTTCGCCATATCACCCTTGTAAATGCCGTCACCCGTAACACTTGCCAATTGCGTAGCATAGTTAAGCGGACTTTTCATGGTTGAATATTTTAGCGATTGTTCGCAATAGAAACGCACCTTTGCATACACCTCCGGCTGATCATGGTAAGGAAATTTTAACAAGCCAGGTGTAAAGGCCTCATCCAAAATAATCGGACCATGCAGATCTGTTGTTTGCTGATAGGCCCAGGCTTTAATGGCATAACCTATAGCAGCATATTCGTATTTTTGATTGGTTACGGCATCATTAATCAAATTCTCCAGGTTCAAACCCAGATCGACATAAGTCATCCTCCAAATTACGCCCCCGTTATCACTGTTGGCCACAAAAGAGTGCTTTTCAGGATAAAGTGAAGCAATATCGGTAGAGGCACCGATCATATTCTGCGTAAACTTCCAAAGCAAACGGTAATCCTGCGAAGTTCCGTTCGTCATCTGAAATAAAATCGGCGGAAGCAACAACTCTGCCTTACTGGTTTGAGGCACAGCAGGATTGGTATTGATGTCGAGGTATTTTTTACAGCCTCCTGCCATTAATAATATTGCTGCAGCAATATATAGTTTATATAATCTTTTCATGTTATTCGCTATAATTTAACCCTAAATCCTAAATTGAAACCGATTGGCTTACCTACGTTACCGTAATCGATACCGTAACCACCAATACCGCCTACACCCGGCGAGTTCGAGTTACTCTCCGGATCGCCACCAGAATAATTGGTAATCAAAACAGAATCGGTCACCGTAAAAAAGGCTCCAAAGCTTTGGATAAGACCGATACGTTTAACCAATGATGGCGGAAAATCGTAAGCCAAAGTAACATCTCTTAAACGAAGCGTATTAATGTTCTTTTCTACAAACATTTCTGGAGCAACATTTAAAGAATAGTAGTTAGAAGCATAATAAGGCGTTACAGCAATCGTATTAACCGTTGGATTTGTCGTATTCTGCAAACCATCGTTCAGCACACCAGTAATAATCCTCGGCACTTCCCTATCCAATGTTTTTAAACTGATTCCTTTTCGGTATGATTCATATTCGGTACCGTTAACCACATCGCCGCCATACCTGAAATCCCATAAGAAAGAAAGGTTAAAACCCTTATAACTAAACCTGTTTACAAAACCTAAAGTGAATTTCGGATTCCTGTCGCCGATGGGATAAAATTGGGTATCGGTAACTGATGGCAAACCTGATGATGGATTGATCAGAATATCGCCCCTATCATTTCGGGCAAACCTGGTACCGCTGATTGCTCCTGTACTGTACCCCGGATGAACTGCACTCCTAACGTCGCCAACTATCCAGGTATCCGATTCGTAAAGCTCAGGAAGTTGATTGGCCAGCGATAATACTACCCCACGGTTACGGGTAAAATTTAAAGTAGTGTTCCAGCTAAAGTCTTTTCCTTTGATCGGGTTACCGGTTAATTGCACCTCGATACCACGGTTACGTACCGTACCACCATTCATCATTTCTAAAACGAAACCTGTACCATAACTTAAACGTGGATTAATGATCTGGTCTTTACTTAACAGGTTATAATAGTTAAAATCCAGCCCAATGCGGTTTTTGAGGAACTGCATCTCGGTACCGATCTCAAAATTTTCTGATACCTCTGGTTTTAAATCCGGGTTACCTCCATAGTACGAATAGGCATAACCACCACCTGTAAATCTTTTGGCCTCGTAGTTGGTTCCGGTAGAATACTCTCTCCAGGGTTCTTTACCCGTTAAAGCATAAGAAGCCCTTAACTTACCATAATCCAACCAGGGCAAAGCTTTTTTAACACCGGCCAGATCGGTAAAATTAAAAGCCAAACTGGCTGATGGATAGGCAAAATACGGATTATTGGGCATCAGGCGCGAGGCACCGTCGACCCTGCCCGACAACGTCAGATACAATAAAGTTTTATAACCCAAAATGGCCTGGGCAAAAGCACCTACAGTACGGTAACGGTTCACATAGGTTAAGGTACGCTGTGTAGAAGGCAAGGTATTGTTAATGCTGTAAAAATTGGGGTCATACATATTCGTTCCGCGCTGAGAATCAGTAGTAGAATTGTAATCATTAAATGTTGCCCCAATTACATAAGTATTATTAAAATCGCCAAATTTATGTTTAGCAGTAGCAGTTAAGGAGCCGTTAAATACTTTGGCCAGCTGGCCGTAAGTCATTACTGTACCACCTGTTGGGGCGGCAGCCGACCCTGAACCGCGGTAAGATTGCGCATGATATACTGATAGTCCCTTGGTACTGGCAACATCAGCCCCGACGATACCATTAATACGCAGCCATTTTAAAGGGGTTAGTTCCACGTTGGTATTGGCAATTATACGGTTAACTTTATCGTTATTTACGTTTTTAACTACATCCCAAAGAGGGTTATCGAACTCCGAATAAATACTTGCCAGGTGCAAAATCCGGTTTCCGTTGGCATCCTCATAATCCTTAACGTTATAGGCAGAACTAAAACGCATTAATTGAAGCAACGTACCATTTGTTCCTTTATTGGCTTTATCGTTATTGGAATTGATGTAATTGAAGGTCGTGGTGAGCTTTAAAACCGGCGAAATGGTACCAACCGCGGTTACCCTCGAGGAAATCCTGGTATAACGCGTGGTAGGAATCGTTCCTTTCGTATCGGTATATTCATTAGACCACCGGTAAGAGAATTTATCGGTTCCGCCCTCAAATGATAAATTGTGTTTTTGCGTAAAACCCGTTTCAAAAAAATTGTGAATGTTATCGTAAAGCGGTGTATTTGGTAGAAATGCAGGGCCAAAAAAGTTAGATGAACCGCCATCGTAAACACCATTAGAAGCACCGGTATTGTACTTGGTCTGTATTTCCGGAAATTTATTCAACTGCTCTATCCTAAACGAGTTACTGTAATTAATACTTCCCCGTCCGGCTTTACCTTTTTTTGTTGTAATTAAAATGGCTCCACTGGCACCTGCACTTCCGTATAAAGCGGTAGCTTCCGGACCTTTCATAATCACATAACTTTCAATATCGTTGGGATTGATATCCATCCCCCTGTTCGAATAATCCTGATCTCTGTTTGCTGCACCTGTTACCAGCTCTCTGGTCTGGTTTAATGTACTGTTATTGATCGGAACACCATCTACCACAATCAATGCATTATTATCTCCACTGATCGATACAAATCCTCGTAAAACAATCTGTGCAGAGGCTCCTGGGTTTCCATTGGTACTATTAATCGATAAACCTGGGACACGGCCTTGCAAGCCTCCAAAGAAATCGTTTCTCTGGGTTTCAGCAACCTCGGATCCGGAAACTTTTGGTGTTGAATAGCCTAACGATTTAGCATCGCGATCAATCCCATAGGCAGTAACCACAACCTCATTAAGATTGCTGGCATCGGCAGAAAGGGTTACATTAATTGTGCTATTCACTCCCACAGCTCTTTCAACACTTTTATATCCAACATAAGAGAATGTTAATACGTCGGTTTTTAATGCCTTTATCGAGTAATTTCCATTACCATTGGATTGTGACACCACGGTACTCCCTTTTACCCGAATAGAAGCGCCGGGAATGGGGCCGTCAGCGGAGCTGACCTTACCGGTAATCGTTATCTGTTGCGCGAAAACTTGTGCACACAGCATAATCATACCGATAAAACTAAAGAATAGTTTTTTCTTCATAATTTGTTAGTAAGAAAGTGGTTATTAGAAGTTGTTGTTTGTATTCCGGTTTATCAAACACGCAAATTGCCGCATATTTGATGTTAGTTAAGTAAATATGATGAATGTTTTTGATAAAAAAAACAAATAGGAAAGATTTATTATGCTAACAAACAAAACTTTATCGCACAAACACGCATAAAAACGCAAAGAATATAATTTTAAAATCTTTTTATACATTCGTAGAAAATCAAATGATTTATGCTGAAAAAAGAACGCCACGACTTCATCATGCGCCAGATTAATTTACATAACCGCGTATTAACTTCTGATCTGGTTCAACTGCTTAATGTTTCGGAAGATACCATCAGACGGGATTTGCAAGAGCTTGTTGATGAAAACTTGCTTTATAAGGTTCATGGAGGTGCTTTATCGAAATCTTATCACAGTTCTTTTGACGATAGTACGGTTTATGCCAGAGATAGCAAGATCGCGATTGGTAAAAAAGCCGTTCAGTTGATAAAAGATGGCATGGTAGTTTTAACCGGAGGAGGAACAACGATTTTAGAATTTGTGAAACGACTTCCACAGGGCCTATCTGCTACATTTTTCACTATTAGTCCCTTGGTGGCAGTAGAACTGGCCAAATACAACAATATCGAAGTGATTTTGATCGGAGGCTTGTTTTCAAAAAATTCGCAAGTTACCTATGGCGGGCAAGTAATTACACAGTTATCGGAAATTAAGGCCGATTTATGCCTGATGGGAACAAGCGCCATCCACCCAGATGAAGGCTTAACGGATACTTATTGGGAAATTAACCAACTTAAAAAGGCCATGCTGGCCTGTGCCAAAAAAACGGCCGTGCTTTGTATCTCCGAGAAATTGGATATTGCTTTAAGATTGAGGGTTTGCCCAATAGAAAGCATTAGTTATTTGATAACGGAGTTAGAAGTAGAACATGAATCTTTAGCCGGTTACCGCGCGAAAGAACTAAATATTTTATAAAAAAGAGGCTGTACCATAAATACAGATTTGTCACCCTGAGCCTGTCGAAGGGCCTGTTTAAATACTGTTTAAGGTGTTTCGACAGGCTCAACATGACAGCATCTGAGCTGAAATTGTCTTTATGACACAACCTCTTTCATTTTGCTAGAAAGTTGGATCTGCAGGGGTATTGGTATTGTTATCTCTTTCTGCGAAAGGATAAGGGAAAAAATTACGCTTACGATCAGCTAAAGGCTGATTAAATCTTCTCATATCTTCAAGTTTTAAGCCCGACATGAAGAGTTCAATACAGCGGTGCTTGTAAATCAGATCTAAAAGCTGTTGTTGTGTATAAGGACCAGTTAATGCTGGTAGTGCTGCCCCAACTCCAAAAGGATCAGCTGCAGCGGTTTTAGTCACAATCTTGTTCAGCTCAGTAAGTGCTGAAGTTAAATCAGGAGTAGCCTGACGGGCATATGCCTCTGCTTTAATCAACGTCATCTCGCCTGGCAGATAAATGGGAAACTGGGTAAAAGTACCTGCACCAAAACCATTAATGCGTACAGTTGTATTAATTGCCGTATAAAATGGAATCCTGCCATCACCGCCATCCGGAATATTAGCGCCCGTTTGCCCTAAATTTATATTCTTAGGTTGAATTACATTATTGGTAGAGGTAGCGACTTCAAAAATTGGATTTAAATTTTGTGCATCGTAAGTGAACGACGATCTTTTAGTTAAATCAACGGCATTGGCACTGCTTAAAGCAAGACTATAGTTCCCAACAAATAAAGCGTAACGTGCTTTTAAGGCATTTAAAGTACTAGGAATATCTACCCCTGTAGGAATATTGCTCAAAAACGAAGTGCTAATCGGGTTTGCTGCTATTACCGCCAAGGCATTATCAATGGTTGTAATTGCTTTGTTATAGCCATCAGCACGACTAATGAAGGTAACGTTTTGCCCTGTACCAGCTGGAACCTTTTCCCAATATTCTGATAAACTACCCACAGCCAGAGCCTTAAAAACACTCGCATAAGCTATTAAACCCGCTGCATAGTTTTTATCCGGAAGATTGACAGCATTATTGATCACGTTATCAGCATCATAAATAATTTTATTAGCACCAGCCCAAACATTTAGCAATATCGAATTGGTACCATCTACCTGTACACCTCCAGCAACTAATCTTTCTTCATTGGTATTACCTGTATTAATGGATATTAACTCATTTGTAGTTAAGCCATTTAAAGTAATAGTCGCATACAGAATTCCAGCCCGCGTTGTAGAATAGTTTTTTTGTAAGCCTACCGTAACACCTGTCAAACCTTTTGCAGAGGTTAATACATCGCCAGCCGTAGCTGCATTAGGATTTAAGTATTCCTTTTTACAAGCGCTTGAGAAAGCCACTATGGTAAGCAGAAATGTATATCCTATATATCTTGATTTTAAATTTTTCATAACAACAGTTTTAAATTAGAATCTTGCCTGTAAACCCAAAGAGAAGGTGCGTGGAATTGGTACTGAACCGAAATCGATATTTCTCAAGATTGTTGATTGACCACCAGAATTCAATTCAGGATCATAGCCTTTGTAATTATCCCACGAAATGAGGTTTCTTCCACTAAGATTAACGCTCAAACTTTTAATGAATTTAACCTGACCAATATTATAACTCAAAGAAATCTCTCTTAATTTAACAAAAGATCCATCATCAATACGCCATTCTTCTACACCGTATGCCCCGGCCACGTAACCTCTAGGCAATTGCCCCATCTGCTCTGCTTCGGCAACTTTACCATTTCCCACACCCTGGCGTGTTCTCCAATCTGCGTTCCAAACATCACCTCCTTGAACAGCATCCAATTGAATGTGTAAGCTTAATTTTTTGTACGTAAAATCGTTGACAAAAGACCCCGTGTAATCTGGGTTAGGATCGCCAATTACTTTACGCAAAACATTATTGGCCGTCTGACCTGCAGTTAAAGGAATACCCGCAGCGTTTGTAGCAATATTTCCATCTGCTGTCCGCTCAAAATATGTTCCATAAAAAACGCCTACAGGATAACCGTCAATAATGGCAACAGGTGCGCCAGCATTGGTCTGAATTAATCTCCGTGCACCTGAACCTACTATTTTATTTCTATTTCTATTGTAAATTAGCGTCGATGTCCAGGTAAAATCTTCGGTTTTAACTGGCACCCCTGTAAGCATTAATTCAATACCCCTATTTTTTAGCGTCCCGCTAATATTGTCTAACAGGCTAGAGAAACCAGTTGTGGGCGCAGTCACAACTGGCAATAATAAATCAGTTACATTCTTATCGTAGTAACTAAAAGTTAAACCTAAACGATTATTAAAAAAAGACATGTCCGTCCCGATTTCAAGCTCTTTTTGGCGCTCTGGTTTTACACTTGTATTAGCCAATGTTGTTAACGATGTTAAAGACGTTTTGCTGTTTAGCGCACTTGGCGAGTACACATTAAAACGATCATATGCTCCAATCCCTGTTAAATTTCCAGACTGGCCGTATGCCGCTCTTAATTTGAAAGCATTCCACCATGATGATACACCAAAATCTTTCCAATAATCGGCAGATGACAGTACGTAACTTACATTAGCTTTAGGATAAAACTGTGTTCTATTGTCTTCCCCAAATACTGTAGATTGATCTACTCTTATGGCGCCAGTTACAAACAAATGGTCCTTATATTTAAAATTTTGTTGTAAATAAGCACCACTGATCGAGAATTCTGAACGACTATCAACATTAGTTAAAGCAGTACTTGCTCCGTTTACGACCTGAACAAATGGGGCTAAACCGCGCCCGTTTAGCAAGCTATACAGGTCTTTTTGGTATTGATAAGACCCACCAAGTTGGGTTGTTGAACTCAACAAATCTGTGATCTTGGCCTCATAAGTAAAATTCAGTTCATTATTAAATAATGTGGTAGTAGCATTTGCCGCACTGGCATAACCATTTAATGATGGATCCAGAGTTGGTCCACCACCATAAAAACTTGTACTTACATTATATGCAAAGGGCGGAATAAATGTTGTCCCATTTTGGATTGAGTTATCTACCCCCATGGTATAATCAATTGTTAAATTTTTAACAGGAGTAAGTTTTAATCCAGCATTTGCAATGATACGATTGGTAAACTGGCGCTGCTTGATATCTTCAATTACCGATACCGGATTAACACGACCGCGCTCTCCTATGGCTTTTAAATTACCCAATGCATCTCTAGTGAACAAATCATGAAAATTACCAATAATGGTTACCGAATTCATTGGCGAGAAAAAAGAGTTTCCATCTGGCTTTTCGTTCGCATCACTATGTATATAATTAAATCCTGCCGTCATTTTTGCCCATTTATTAATGGTTTGATCAAGATTCGCCCTGAAGTTCATTCTGGTGAAATCGGTGTTTTTTATAATTCCCTGGTTTGAGAAATAACCAGCAGAGGTATAAAATTTAGTGTTGTCATTTCCTCCAGAAACTGAAACTGAATTATCTGTACCTATACCCGTTCTGAAAATATAATCCTGGTAATTATACCTGGTTACCGGAGTTGTTGTAATTAGCGAAGGCGATAATACGTCTTGGGTTTGCGCATTCGGCCCATCAGTTGGCCCCCCAAATTTTGTTGGCGATTGATTGACATCAATTTGCTTGCGCAGCTCACTAATGATTAAACTGGTGTTGAAACTTACTTGCGGCGCTCCAGTTTTACCCCTCTTGGTGAAAATCTGAATTACCCCTGCATTGGCTCTCGATCCGTAAATTGCCGCAGCAGCTGCACCATTTAAAACCTCAATATGATCAATATCAGATGGACTAATGTCAACCATTCTATTTTGTCCGATATTTCCCACCTGAATACTATTGTTCGCATTATCATAATTAGATGAGGTATTGGTAACCCGTGTGGTTGCATTATTTACAATCACTCCGTCAATAATATAAAGTGGTTCTGATGATGAGTTAACCGAGCTTACTCCTCTTAAACGAACGGAAATTCCGCCCGCCGGATCTCCAGAATTCTGGCTAATCTGCGCACCAGGCGTTTTACCCTGCAATGAAGCCAGTGCATTTCCGCTGGGTGCTTTATTTAAATCATCTCCCTTCACCGTACTCACATAACTACCGAGCTGTTTACGGGTAGTTCCTTGAGAGGTACCTGTAACAATTACCTCATCAAGCCCCACTGCATCGCCACTCAAAGCACTATTTGCCTGAACCGTGGTATTCTCACCAAGTATTACAGTTTCGATATTTGATTTAAAGCCGATAAAAGAAATCTGGATCTGGTATTTACCAGGCGCTAAATCAACCGAAAAGCTGTACGTTCCGCCCGAACTCGTGCTTGTTACAAGATTTGTATTGATAATTTTTACTACAGCGCCGGGGACAGGGCTGTTATTTGAGGCATCGGTAACCTTACCACTTATGGTATACCGTTTGTTTTGTGCCTGTGCCATCCCTGTAGATAAGAGCAGCAGAAATGGGATCAACAAAATTACGAAGAATCCTGGTGACCATTTTAGGTAACTTTTTTCCATAAAATTTGGTTTTGTTAGAAGATTAGTTTAAAACAAATTAAACAAAATACCACACAAACCAAATTTTTAACAGATACAAACAGGTTTACAATCTGTAAAACAATTGCATTTTATTATGTTGGTAAACTAATTTTACCCATGCAAACCGAAGGCACACCTTGCCTATTGCCAAAGTCTATTGGTTTACCACAGAGCGTTTCGTTGGCCAAAACAGCAAACAAAACCGCTTCCTTAGCATCGGGATTGATATTTAAATCGGCTGTGGTTAGGAATTTGCAAAAAGGCAGCTTGCTTTTAAGAAGCTGAACAAGCAGCGGATTGTGCATCCCGCCACCGCTCATAAAAATTTGCGCTTTAGCCTCATCGCCAAAACAACGTTTTATCGCATTTGCAATGGTTTCTGCAGAAAAATGACATAAAGTGGCCATTACATCTTCTTTGCAAAGCGCTGTTGTTGAAGATTGTGCTTGGGCCTCTATTAAATATTCCAGGTTAAATAATTCCGGCCCAGTGGTTTTAGGGAAATCTAAATCGAAAAAACTGCAATTTAACAATGCAGATAATAGACGGGGATTAAATTTACCAGCCAAAGCAACAGTGGCATTTTTATCATAAAAATGATTAAAATGTTTTTGCATATACTGGTCCATCAAGGTATTACCAGGACCAACATCCGTCGAAAAAATTTCACTTGCATCCGTACTGCCTGGAAGGTAAGTGAAATTTGCTATACCTCCAATATTCAGCATTACGCGGTCTTCTCCGGCTTCTGAAAATATCAGGTAATCGCCATAAACGGCTAAAGGTGCGCCTTCGCCCCCTGCAGCCAAATGTTTCTGCCTAAAATCAGAAAGTGTAATAATTCCTGTTTTAATGGCAATATGGTCACCATCACCAATCTGTAGTGTACCATTAGGATAATCGGCCAGTTGATGCAAAGATTTTGGTGCGTGAAAAATCGTTTGTCCATGGCTCGCAATAAAATCAACGTCTTCATTTCGGATGCCCCACTCTTTTAGCGCTTCGTTTATGAGCTGCGCATGGGTATTTGCAATATGTTCGTTCATCAGGCACACCAACTGTAAGTCGACTTCTTTTTTCGAAAAAATCGCTTTAATTTTAGCCCTAAAATCATCGGTATAATCGCCTGTTTTAAATTTCAGCACCCGAATGTTGGTACCTGCTCCACTTCCCTTAACCGAGCATAACGCAATGTCAAGCCCATCCATAGAAGTTCCACTCATTAAGCCGATAATAAAACGTTCTGATTTCCCTGCTTTCGAATACAACTTTTCAATCTGTGTGTTCATATTGGTTTTTATCTTAAAAAGATCAAACGTTTGTCTGCTCCTCTAATCGAATTTTATATAAATACTTGCAATAAATGTAAATAACCTTTGTTAGAAATTGGGCATAACTCTCTATATTTACTGCTCCGTACATTAAAATCCATATAAAAAAAATGGCTAGATTAAATCTACTGGAGGAGACACGTTTCGAGAAATTACCAGTAAGCGTGTTCGAAAATCCAAAAATTGCTTCAATTAATGTAGCACACCGCATTGCCGAGCTCATTAAATCAAAACAAGCAAACAACGCACCTGCAGTACTGGGCTTAGCAACAGGTGTTACTCCAATTGCAGTTTATGCCGAATTGGTTAGACTGCATAAAGAAGAGGGCTTGAGTTTTAAGAACGTAATTACTTTTAACCTGGATGAATATTATCCAATGGCGCCAACTGCGACACAGAGTTATGTTACGTTTATGAACGAAAACCTTTTCAATCATATCGACATTGATAAAAAAAATGTTCACATCCCTGATGGTACGCTTGCACTAGAAGACATTCCGGCTTTCTGCCTGGATTACGAAAAGAAAATCGGCGATCTTGGTGGTCTTGACATCCAGATTTTAGGTATCGGGCGTACAGGTCACATTGGGTTTAACGAGCCGGGTTCAGCACCAAATTCTGGTACCCGTTTAGTTACCTTAGATGATTTGACACGCCGTGATGCTGCACGCGATTTCGGCGGAAAAACTTTTGTACCAACAAAGGCCATTACTATGGGTATCGGTACAATTTTCAAAGCAAGAGAAATTATATTGATGGCTTGGAGCCGTAAAAAAGCTTCAATCATCAAAAAAGCTGTTGAAGGCGAAATTTCAGGCGAGGTTCCGGCAACATACCTTCAACTATCCGACCACGTAGAGTTTATCCTTGACGTACCTGCTGCTTCAGAGCTGACCCGTTTTGATACGCCGTGGTTAGTTAAAGATTGCGTTTGGACAGATGCTTTGATCCGCAAGGCAGTGATCTGGTTGGCCAACACATTAAAAAAACCGATCTTAAAATTAACCGAAGACGATTACAACAATAACGGTATGGCACAACTGGCCACCGAAAAAGGACCAGTTTACAACATCAACATCCATATCTTTAATAAATTACAACACACCATAACGGGCTGGCCAGGTGGCAAACCGAACGCTGATGATTCTCAACGTCCGGAAAGAGCTGAACCAGCTAAGAAGAGAATTATTATTTTCTCTCCTCACCCAGATGATGACGTGATCTCGATGGGTGGTACTTTTCTACGCCTGGTTGATCAGGGACATGATGTACATGTGGCTTACCAAACCTCAGGTAATACTGCGGTATGGGATGACGACGCACTTCGTTTTGTAGAGTTTAATGTAGACTTCACAGAGAAAATGGGCATGGACAATACGCACTTAAAGGATCTTTATAATAAGATGAGAGCCTTTATAGAGCAGAAAAAACCAAACCAGATCGATACACCAGAAATCCAAACGGTTAAAGGACTCATCAGAAAAGGCGAAGCTATTGCCGGCGCAAGATATTGTGGCCTAGAAGATGACCATATCCATTTCCAGGCACTTCCTTTCTACGAAAGCGGTAAGGTTCAGAAAAACCCAGTAACCGATGCTGATATCGAGCTCACAATGGCGCTACTGCAAGAAGTTAAACCTCAACAGGTTTATGCTGCCGGCGATTTTGAAGATCCTCACGGAACACATATCGTTTGTTTCAAAATTATTTTAGAAGCACTAAAACGCTTACGTAAAACTGAAGCTTGGGCACAAGATTGCTGGTTATGGATGTACCGCGGTGCATGGCATGAGTTTGAAACTTATGAAATAGAAATGGCAGTTCCAATTTCACCACAAGAACTGGAGCGCAAAAGAAATGCGATCTTTAAACACCAAAGTCAAAAAGACAAAGCTGTTTTCCCTGGCGACGATTCAAGAGAGTTCTGGCAACGTGCTGAAGACCGTAACCGTGATACTGCAAGAGCTTATGATGAGCTCGGGCTTGCAGAATACGAAGCGATAGAGGCCTTTGTTCGCTGGAAATTTGAAGATTAGTTTTTAAAATAAACCAATCCTGCTTTGTTCACTCAAAGCAGGATTTTTTTTGTCCTCTTAACTAACCTCCGAAGCCTCAAAAGCCTGGAACGTGGCAAGACTTGGGAAGTTTCTCACAACACCTGCTCCCCCCCAACGCCTTATTTATTTCTCATTCTAAAAACAATATTCTAAATTAGTTTGCTGAACCCAAACAAGCTAACCATGACCGAGCCTAAACAACGATTACTTTCTCTTGATTTTTTTAGAGGATTAACTGTAGCTGCGATGATTTTAGTGAATAATCCAGGCAGCTGGGGGCACATATATGCCCCTTTAGAGCATGCAGAATGGAATGGATGTACACCCACAGACTTAATTTTCCCCTTCTTTTTATGGATTGTTGGTGTATCTATTGCCTTTGCCATGAGCACTAGTAAAGCAGATCCGTCTACACATCAAAAAACAATTATAAAAGCCGTTAAGCGTGGCATTATACTTTATTTACTTGGTTTCTTCCTGGCCATTTTCGGGAAAATTATCAGCGCGATAATGGATAACAGGTCCATATGGGAGGCCTTTCAAACCGTAAGATTGTTGGGCGTTTTGCAAAGGATAGGTATTGTTTTCATTATTAGCAGCATCATTTTTATCAAGGTTTCCAACAAAACGATATTTAAAACATTAATTGTAATACTTGCCGTTTATTGGGCATTAATGACCTTTATCCCTGTTCCGGGGGTTGGCTATCCCAACCTGGAAAAAGAAACCAATTTAGCGGCCTGGATTGATCGTGAAATTTTAACAGAGGCACATACCTGGGCTTCCTCTAAAACCTGGGACCCAGAGGGCATTTTGAGTACATTACCTGCAATAGGCACCTGTTTATTTGGTATTCTGGTTGGCGTTTGGATGCGCAGGAAAGATGTAGACAATCCAACCAAGGTAGCCTGGCTATTTACAACTGGGATTACGGCAGTTATTTTAGGTTTACTTTGGGATTTACAATTCCCCATTAACAAAGCACTATGGACCAGCTCTTATGTATTGTATGCTGGCGGCCTAGCTTCAATCGGATTGGCACTTTGTTACTGGATTATCGATGTTCAGCGTTACAAAAAATTTACCACTCCTTTTGTTGTTTATGGTGTAAACGCCATTACAGTCTTTTTTTTAGCGGGCTTAATGCCCCGAGTATTAAACCTGATCCAGATTACCAAACCTGATGGTACTAAAACAGGATTATTGGTTCGGTTTTACGAAACTTGTTATACTCCGTTTTTTAGCCCTATAAATGCCTCACTGGTTTGGGCAATAACCTATGTGCTCGGTTTTTATGTGTTATTATATTTTATGTATAAAAAGAACATTATTATTAAGGTTTAATAAATTTATGCTATAATTGAACGATTCCATCCCTAATTGAAAAAGAAAACCACCATATACGATATAGCGAAAGCGCTAAACATTACAGTATCAACTGTTTCGAGGGCACTTAGTGGCTTCCCCGCAATAAGCGATGCCACCAGAAAGGCCGTTGTAGAAATGGCTAAAAAATTAAATTACAGCCCAAATAAACTCGCATCTGCATTAAAATCTGGTAAAACCCATATCATTGGTGTAATTGTACCAAGTGTACAGGCACATTTCTTTGCATCTATTATCCATTGTATAGAAGATGGCCTGAAGGATAGCGGCTACCGTGTTATTATCTACCAATCCAACGAATCTGTTGAAAATGAAATAAATGGCGTAAGAACCTTACTAGAAGCACAGGTAGATGGCATTATGGCTTCAATGTCGTTAGAAACAGAAGATGTTTCGCACTTTGACGAAATTATTAAGCAAAATAAGCCCCTGATATTATTCGACCGCGTAAATACAGATTTAAAAGTTCCTACCATTACACTTGATGATTTTAAGGCAGGTTATATTGCTACGAAACATTTAATAGATCAGGGCTATCAAAAAATTGCATTCGTAACCACTGTTCACCAGATTAAAATATTTAATGATCGCTTAGAAGGATACAAAGCAGCTTTAGCAGACCATAACCTTCCACTAATAGAAGAGCATATTATTTTTGGAGGTTTATCCATTAAAGACGGCCGGTTTGGTGCAGGTAAATTAATGCGTAGCAAAAATAAACCCGATGCTATTATTGCCGGTGATGATTTTACCGCGCTGGGTGTAATTAAAAAGTTAAAAGAGATCGATGAAACACCTCCTGAAGTTGGTGTAATTGGCTTTGCCAACGAAGCATTCTCGGCTTACATTACACCTAACCTATCAACAATTGATCAGCATGCATCACAAATGGGCCAAGAATGTGCTAAAATGTTTCTGAAAATGATTAATCAGGAAAACCCATATGCCAATATGGAGCATATTGTGCTTGACCCAGCTGTTGTAGAAAGAGAATCGACCAATAAAAAGAGTTAAAAATCTATTATTCCTTTGCTAAAGGGACTTCAATACCAACAGGCCCACTAGGCTCACTTTCATTTTTTAATCGATCTAATGCTGTAACGAGGTAGCTGTACCGCTTCCCACTTTCTACACTGGTATCAATATATGAAAGATAATCTTCAAAGCTTATTTTAATAATGTTCTTAGGATCGAGTATCGAAATTTTCTCTCCTTCATTAAATCGGTAAACTACAAATCCCGAAGCCGTTTCTCCATCTTTTGCCTTTAGCGGAAGTTGCCATTTTAAATGTACACCATCTTTTAGCGCATCAGCGGTTAATGCTTGAGGCTCGTTTGGCGGTACCTCATCCAGCCATGGCATTTGCGGTGGCAAAGCAGGGTATTTATAAAGATCGTTCTTTAACGAATCGCCAACCGCCTTTGCAACCGTACTTAATGATTTAGAACTAAAAAACACGCTACCCTGAATCCGGTTGTTATCTCTAAGGTATCTAATCTGCTTGGGTATTTCGCTTAGGTTTTTCCAGGCTGCTTCTGCCCTCGAGTTTACCAGATAAGCACCCTGCCCAATATAAACATGCCTACCAAAGGTATTATTGCTCCACCAATCAACTAAAACACCATAAGGTGCTACTCTCCTGGTAAACGTAAAATAAATTTGAGGATTAATGTAATCTACCCAACCTTCTTTAACCCATTTACGGCTATCGGCAAAAAGTTCTGCATAGTTGGATAGGCCACTGGTAGCAGAGCCTTCGGGATCTTCATTTTTATTTTTCCAGATACCAAAAGGACTAATACCAAACTTCACCCATTTCTTATAGTGGTGGATACTATCGTCAAGCTGTTTGATGAGCAGATCGACGTTGTTGCGCCTCCAATCTTTTATGTCCGAAAAATTATTAGGGTATTTGTAAAAAGTGTTACCATCGTTAATCGTTTGTCCCTCTACTTTATAAGGGTAAAAATAATCGTCGAAGTGAATACCATCAATATCATAGCCCTTTACCACATCTAAAATTACCTGAACAATATACTCCCTCACATCTGGAATACCCGGATCAAACTGCTTTTTGCCACCATAGGTAAAAAACCAATCGGGATGTTTACGAAAAGCATGGTTTTCGCTCAATACCGCCGTGCTGCTCATACTGGCTCTATAAGGATTAAACCAGGCATGAAGCTCCATTCCCCTGAAATGGGCTTCTTTAATGGCGAAGGACAAAGGATCATAACCAGGTGCTGGCGCCAAACCCTGTTTCCCCATTAACCATTGGCTCCATGGTTCTCTGGATTTTGCATAAAATGCATCTGCTGCGGGCCTAACCTGCAAAATAATAACATTCATCCCTTGGCTTTTATGCCTTTCTAAAATGCCAATAAGCTCCTGCTTTTGTTGGTCAATGCTTAAACCTGGTTTGGATGGCCAGTCTATATTGGTTACAGTAGCTACCCAAACACCTCTAAACTCCCTTTTTGGTGCAATTTTTGATAAAGGTTGTGCATTTAATATATAAGGTATTACAGTTAAAGATAAAAGTGCGTATAGGAAGTTTTTAAGCATTATTTCTGTCTTATTTTTTATTCAGGTTGTGTGTTTGTGTTGATTTGAATACAAATGAACGTTAGCAATTAAACGATTTTTTTTAAAAACTCTTATAAGTTTTTAAAAAAATTTAATTTGCGCCCTGCTAAAATTAATTGTGTACCCCCATTTACCTATGGAGAACAAAAGTATATTAATTTACAGAAGATACAGCGTTATTAAAAATGGAATCACAAAAGATTAATAAGGGTGATAGAAACAAAATTTACTTCCTGGTCATCGTTATTGCTGCTTTAATTGGCACAAATGCTTACTTGTTTTTTAAAGACCGACAACAAAGTGAAAGATTTGTTACCGTTAGTGCAGAGAAAGATAAACTACGGCTGGAGGTAGAAAAAATTGAGGTTGAGCTGGATAAGGTTAATGCATTGAACCTTGATTTAAACGATAAACTTGTTGAAGAACAGAAGCTTGCGCGGGTAAAAATTGAAGAACTTAAAACGGCTTTAGAAAAAAACCAGATTACCCAGGGCGAACTCGACAAAGCCAATGCACAAATTAATGACCTGAAAACATTTGTAAAAAATTACAATGATCAGATTATTCAGCTGCAGAAAGACAATATTTTTCTAAAAAATAGTCGCGATAGTTTACAGAACTCCCTTAGAAACATCAGCAATAAGGCCTCGAACTTGGAGAACGAAAACTCTAATTTAAATGCGAAAGTTAAAACGGCCGCGGTATTAAAGCTTCAATCGGCCGAAATTATTGCTTTCAGAACAAAATCCAACGGCAAAAAAGTAGAAGTGAGCAAATCATCTACTGCAGAAAAGTTAAGTGTACGTTTTAACGTTGTGCCGAACCAGTTAGCAGAAAAAGGACATCATAACATTTACCTTCGGGTATTCGATCCGGCAGGAAACCTGTTAGCAGACGAAGGAAACCATTTCGAGGCTGATGGACAGGATATGCAGTTCAGCCATTCTATTTTTATTGACTACAATAACGATGACAGCACCTATGTTATCGACTGGGCAAACCCTAAACCATTTATAAAGGGCATATATACCGTAATTTTATATGCTGATGGTAATACCATGGGCAAGGCGCAAGTGGAGCTGAGATAATACCCGCCATCCTAATTAACCAATCTACCTTATTTTTAATTTAAACTAAAGGAAAGTTCAGATAGAACGTTGTTCCTAACCCGCTTATTGAGGTAAACTTAACTGAACCACCGGCATTTTCTACAGCCTGCTTAACAAAGGCTAAACCTAAACCAGTGCCCGATGTTTTTGTAGTGAAGTTCGGTACAAATATTTTATCCTGCAGCACTGGTGGTATGCCTTTTCCATTATCCTTTATTTCTATATATGCATTTTTCGCATCTACATATACAATAATGGTAATGCAGCATAAAGTTTCCTCATCTATAGCTTCTATCGCGTTTTTAAGCAGGTTATTAAACGTTCTTAAAAGCTGATCATGGTCTGCCATGATTTCGATATCCTTCTCGCTCTTGTTTAGCACATCAATGGTAACGTTTTCTGTGCTTTTAAATACCTCTCTTGCCTGCTCAATAATCGGAAGTAAAGAAAGCCGCTCCAGATTGGTATCGGGCATTTTGGCAAAATTAGAAAATTCAGAAGCAATTTTCGAAAGGCTATCAATCTGTTCTATAAATGATTTACTAAACTTATTAAACTTCAGTTCGAAGTTAGGGTCTTTCTCTTTCCACGATTTCTCTAACAACTGAACACCCAGTTTTAAAGGTGTTAGTGGATTCTTGATTTCGTGAGCAACCTGTTTGGCCATTTCGCGCCAGGCACTCTCCCGTTCCGATCTGGCCAGTTTAATTGCACTATCTTCTAGGGCCGCAATCATATGATTATATTCCTTAATTAAAGAACCGATCTCATCATGTCTACGCCATACAATAGGCTCGTTCTTTTGCCCTATTTTCGTTTTACTAATACTATCCTGGATAAAAGTTAAGGGATTGGTAATCTGATTAGCCAAAAATACAGCTAATACCCCAATAGCCACAAATACCAGTGCATAAAGATTAATCAGGTTACTCACAAAAAGCGCCAGTTTATCAGTATATTCTTCTTCGGTAGAGTAATTAGGCAAACCAATATAGGCAATTGTTTTATTTTGAGCATTCCTGATGGGGGCATATGCAGCAGCATAGGTTAAATTACCAATTTTCTCTGCCGGGTTGATAAATTCCGATCGGTGTAAACCACTTAAAGAAAAGAAGGCTGTTGGCCCCATTTTCTTACCGATAATTTTATAATTATAAAGCTTAGGGTAGGTCGTCATGATCAGGTTGCCATCCAGGTCATATAAATTTAAATCGGCATTATTGATATCGGCAAAATTGTTAAAATCTGCTGTTGCATTCTCGTCGTTTGCAATTATGCCATTGCTAAAAACCTGCTTCTCAAAATTCTGCTGTACCTTTCTTATTTTATCTTTTAATATAGCATCCTGCTGCCCACGGTACTCAAGATTCATGTAATAGTAGGTTCCCCAACCTACAATAACCAGCGTTGCCACCACCGCCATTACAATTGAAACCTGGATTCTGGTTTTATACAAAATCTTATTGGCATTGATCATTAAAGACCTGTTGATACTGAACCAGCCTACCTTATCATCATCAAGGTTTTTGATTAACCATATTAAACCATAAAGCAACAAGGAGAAAATGATAAATATCAGGAAGAAAAACGATAGCGCTGCCAAACGTTCTACATAATCTACCTTCTCCTTACTGATTACAACCATTTTGCTATCAGTAGGTTTATAAATTAAATGGCTGTAATGGAGCGAATCGTCACTGGTTGTAATAAAATCATCCTTTTTACCCTTAAATATGCTTCCATCTAAAGGATAAGTATAATTTCCAGATTGATTAAGCAATTTATTATTGCTATACAAGGCAATAGAATAACCCTTAAAATCTTCGTCTTTGATCAACTTTTGATCACCTAAGAGATCTGGTAGCCGATTGTTATAATTATATGGCTTTGAGCGGAGTTCGATAACGAGTGTACCTAATAAACTGCCATTATCTACAACGGAAATGATACCAAAGTAATCCTGATAACCAAATGTATTGTTAACCTGATAAAAAAAGTTAGATCCATCAATTTTAACAGAGCCCGCCTCAACCAGGTTTTTGTACTTATCAATCGGTGGTGTATCCGCATTTTCTATTGCAGCGCCCAATTTATTGTAAGGATAGATCTGATAATCGTAGCGGTTTAAATAGCCATCTAAATAATCTTTAATATGATTTTTGAGCACCGAATAACTCCCTTTTCGGTTTTGAGTAAAATAGTTTGTCAGAAAATTATCTTTAACAATTTCATTGCCCAAAGTACCTAAAGCAATAATGGCATTCGGATCTTCAGACGATTGCACTTTTCTGGCCAAAGGCTCCCGCAAACTTCTTTCTTTAATATCTTTATACTTAGTGTACTTAATAGACGTATTAAAAGCCAGGCAGAAAAATACTATGGCAAACATACCGATCGAAAAGTTCTTTTCTTTTAAATAAACAGCCCTTGCCACGATAAATAATACAAGCGCAAAAACGATAAAAAATGCATTAAAATCTACCACTAACTTGTAGATAAAAACACCAGCAAAGCCGATTAAAAAAATAATGACCCGCTCTTTATTGCTTACATTTAATTGACTGCTTACTGTTGCCGAAACAGCGGTTATCAGGTAAATCTGAAACCAGGCCAAACATAAAATTACAATACCCACCCAACTGGTTCCGCTAAGCTTAAGGATATTAACGATATCAAAATTAATTTTTGAGTTAAAAATCAATCCGAAGAAAATATCATCGGTATCCCAAACAATCCGGCCAATTAACACCATTAAGCCTGCCTGAATAACCATCCCGATTATTTTACTCCGCTTAATCCATCCCGGAAACTTATATTGTTCCTTATGGTTATACATAAACAAGAGTAACCAGGTTAGTGCGATTACATTTAACAGAAAATCGCCTAACGAAGGCATCAGGAAATTATCTGCATATATCCTCGGATCAAATAGATCTAAGGTAAACCTGTGGTTAAACCAACCGTAATATAAATCTGTTAACCGAAAGGCTAAAAAGAAAAACAACAGCAAAAAAGTACCCCAGGCAATATGTCCACGCCTGGCAATAAACGAACTTAATGAGTTAAAAAACATGCAGATGCATAACATGCCAGCAACAAACAGCCACAATTGTGTACCTGAATAATGGGTTTCTGCGTACCCGGGTTTTACTTTAAGGCCGAATAAAAACTTATTATCCAAACTTTTTATTACATACACGTCCTTATCCGTAAAAGATGCAAACGTTAATGTTTTGGTGGTTGATAAAATTGGATCGATATCATTTTTAAAATACTTTGTCTCTTTAAAAGGGTATTGAGATTGAATGGTGATTAAGAAAATAAAACTGAAATTACCCTGGGTACTTTTAATCACTTCGTACCAGCCGTTATAAAAAAACAATACCGAGCTACCTTCTTTTATTGTAGTTGGATCTATTTCGGCAACCTTATAGGTACTCCAAAACTTAAGCTGGTTGTTTTCATAGGTTAATAGGTTTATGCCGCCGTTTTTACGATAGGCATTGATAAAATTTATCGCATTTTGCGGATTGAGGTGAAACTGTTTTGCCTTGGCAACCTGCTGTTTATCGGCCAGAAAACTTTGAACAGATCTTTCTTTAATTGAAAGGTTGTGCTGAATTTCTTGTGCATCATGTTCCAGAAGCTCACTTTTGGTTGTAAACCTGCTTAACGAAATAGAAGTTGCAATGAGACAGCAGCCCAAAACAAGCAATAGAAATCTTATTTTTACACCAAAGCTCATTTTCATCTACGGATAAAGATATTAAATATTGATAAAAAACAACGCCATAAACAATTGAGTTTATGGCGTTGGCACTAATATTCTATTTGAATAAAATTAAGCTATCGCAGCGCTACTGGTTTGTACTTCGCGACTTACTTTTTTAACCAATCCCTGCAACACATTACCCGGACCAACTTCTACAAATTCTGTTGCACCATCGGCAAGCATGTTACCCACTGTCTGTGTCCAACGTACAGCGCCTGTTAATTGTTTAATTAAATTGGATTTTATTTCTGCCGGATCTGTATATGGCTTAGCATCAACATTTTGATAAACAGGGCAAATTGGTGATGCAATATTAGTAGCTTCAATAGCTGCCTGTAATTCGATTTTCGCTGGTTCCATTAAAGGCGAATGGAATGCACCGCCTACGTTTAATTTTAAAGCTCTTTTAGCTCCCGCTTCGGTTAGTTTAGCGCAAGCCAGATCAATACCTTCTATACTGCCCGAAATTACCAATTGCCCTGGGCAGTTGTAATTTGCCGGAACGACTACGGCATCAATTTCAGCGCAGATTTTTTCAACCACATCATCAGCTAAACCTAAAATAGCTGCCATGGTTGATGGCTGTGCCTCACATGCTTTTTGCATGGCATTTGCACGGGCAATAACCAGTTTTAATCCATCTTCGAAGCTTAATGCATTTGCCACCACTAAAGCCGAAAATTCGCCTAAGGAATGTCCTGCAACCATATCTGGTTTAAAATCATCGCCTAACACTTTGGCTAAAATAACTGAATGCAAAAAGATTGCTGGTTGGGTTACATTGGTTTGCTTAAGCTCCTCATCTGTTCCACTAAACATAATATCGCTAATGCGGAAACCGATAATTTCATTGGCCTGTTCAAATAATGCTGCAGCTTTGGGATGCTCATAAAGATCTTTACCCATACCTACAAATTGTGCTCCCTGTCCGGGAAAAATATATGCTTTCATTATAATTAGTTTGGCGTATCACGTTTAGTGGCTAGCGTTTTCAATCTATGCCTTACCTGATACCTATTACTGTTTATTTGATACTATTAATCTAAACTGGCGGTAATTAACCTTAAAAACTCAGCCCTCGTTTTATCGTTACTTAAAAAAGTTCCTGTAAAGGCTGATGTTGTGGTTACCGAGTTTTGTTTTTGCACGCCACGCATAGACATACATAAGTGCCGGCATTCCATGACCACAGCAACACCCATTGGGCTAAGGGTATTTTGGATACAATCCCTAATTTCGTTCGTTAAACGTTCCTGTACCTGTAAACGGCGGGCAAAGGCATCAACTACACGTGGAATTTTACTTAAACCAACAATGTGCCCATTAGGAATATAAGCGATATGTGCTTTACCGAAGAAAGGCAACATATGGTGTTCGCACATCGAATATACTTCAATATCCTTAACCACAACCATTTGGCTATAATCCTCTTCAAACATGGCCCCCTTCAGAATTTCATCAGGTTTTAAATCGTAACCATGTGTTAAATATTGTAGCGCTTTAGCCACGCGCTCAGGTGTTTTTAGTAAGCCTTCGCGCTCGGGGTTTTCGCCCAATTGGCCAAGAATATCTTTATAATGTGTTGCTACAGCTTCTATTTTATCTTCGTTGTAACGGTCTATTTTTACATAACCGTCTCTCGATTCGCCTTTCAATACGTCTTTATCGCTCATTAATTTAGGTTTTTAACCAAAGTATTCAACAAAATTATTTTCGGTTTCGTATATTTTTACGCAATGTAAAACTGCACCGCTCTCTGCAATCGGAGCCCAAAGTTGTTTCCAGATTTCGATGGCCAGATTTTCAGTTGAAGCCAACTTGCCTTTCATAAAATCTACATCAAGGTTTAAATTTTTATGATCAACTTTATCTACCACATAATCATTCATTACGTCTTTCAGCCATTTCAGATCAACCAGAAAACCTGTTTCCGGATTCACTTCGCCTTTAACGGTAACATATAACCAGTAGTTATGGCCATGCCAGTTGGGGTTGGCACATTTACCATAAACTTCATTGTTTTTATCATCATCCCAATCGGTACGGGCCAATTTGTGCGCCGCATTAAAGGATGCTTTTCTCGTTATGTAAATCATTACTATAAAATAAGATGCAAATATACAGATAAAGGTTCAAGCTTAAAGACTAAAGACCAAAGCTTACACAAAACCTAAAATTTTAATGAAAACAATCTGCTAACTTTACTTTATGAAAACTTTAATTGTTGCTGCTACAAAAGCCGAACTTACCTTCTTTTACCAGCATTTTAATTTACCAGACGGAGATTTTGTTGAAAGTAAAAATTTCGATCTGCTAATTACCGGAGTTGGAATGGTAGCAACAGCCTTTGCCCTGGGCAAACATCTTTCATCTAAATATAACCTTGTGGTAAATTTCGGCATCGCCGGAAGCTTCGACAGGGATATAGCTTTAGGTACAGTATTAAATATTACTGAAGATACTTTTGCGGAACTGGGCGCCGAAAATGGAGATGAATTTTTAACCATAAACGATTTAGGCTTTGGGGAGAACCATTACACCTCAAAAACACAAAAAAAAATTAACCTACCCATTGCAAAAGGCATAACCGTGAACTGTGTAACGGGAAGCGAAAAAAGCATCAAAAATTTAATTAGCAGGCTAAATCCCACTACCGAAAGTATGGAAGGTGCCGCCGTTTTTTATGCCTGTAAACAGTTAAATATAGCTAGCTTACAGATCAGAAGTATATCTAATTATGTAGAGCCAAGAAATAAAGACAATTGGAAAATTGGTTTGGCCATTAAAAACTTAAACGATTGGGCCATTGCTTTTGTTGGAGAAATGAACTGATTATGACCGATTAGTTTATCGCAGTACTTAATTTTGATTTATGAACCCGACACAATTAAAATAATTATTTTAATTGTCAAAGGCTCCATCTAACAACTGAAAACAAAAAAATAAATAGATGAAACTTACACTTGGATTTTCTCCCTGCCCTAACGATACATTTATTTTCGATGCACTAATTCACCATAAAATTGATACGGAAGGATTAGAATTTGAAGTTTATTATGATGATGTAGAAACCTTAAATCAAAAGGCACTTAGGGGCGAATTAGACATTACCAAATTAAGCTTTCATGCTTTTGCTTATGTAGCCAACCAATATGCTTTATTAGATGCCGGTAGTGCCCTGGGCTTTGGCGTTGGCCCGTTATTAATTAGCAAAAATCATTTTGAAGGTTCAGCCGACCCTCAACTCCACACCCCCAACGCTAAACTCAAAATTGGAATACCGGGAAAGTATACTACTGCAAATTTTTTGTTGGGAATTGCTTATCCACACTTACAAAATAAACAAGAACTTGTTTTTTCGGAAATCGAATCGGCTTTACTTAACGAGCAGATCGATTTAGGCTTGATTATTCACGAAAACAGGTTTACCTATCAGGATAAGGGTCTAACGAAAATAGTTGATCTAGGCGATTATTGGGAAAAACTAACGGGTTGCGCCATTCCATTGGGCGGAATCGTAATTAACCGTAATTTAGAACACAATCTGCAGTTAAAGGTGAACCGCTTAGTTCGCCAGTCGGTAGAGTTTGCCTTTGCACATCCAAAATCGGGAATCGATTTTATTCGCCAGCATGCCCAGGCTATGGAAGAAAGTGTGATGTACAAACACATCGAATTATATGTAAATAAATATAGCATAAACCTTGGCGAAGAAGGCCGTAAAGCGGTAGATACCCTATTTAAACTTGCCCAAGAGCGGAATATCATTCCCGCCATCCAGGAGAACCTGTATATTTAACTATATTTTTACTACCATTCGTCATCCAGAACTTGTTTCAGGATGATGAATCGATCTATTAGCTTACCAACAGCTTATAGCCTTTTCCGTGCACATTAATAATTTCTACTGTCGGATCAGCCCTTAGGTATTTTCGCAACTTACTTAAAAACACATCCATACTTCTTCCATTAAAGTAATTATCATCATGCCAGATACTTAACAGGGCTTCTTCGCGGGTTAAAACGGTATTCTTTTTCAAACACAATAAACGCAACAGCTCGGCTTCTTTGGTAGATAGTTTTTGCTGATTATCGTTATCGGTAATAATCTGCGTAGTATAATCGAAATGATATTGACCGATGGAAAACTGTGTTTCGGCAGCCTCATCATTGTGGTCTGTTTTATTGGCTATGCGTTTAAACATCGCATTAATACGCAGTAGTAACTCTTCTATACGAAAAGGTTTGGTAATATAATCGTCGCCGCCTAAATCATAAGCAGCAGATTTATCTTCTAACATGGTTTTAGCCGTTGCAAAAATAATAGGCACCTGTGTGTTTACCTTTCTAATATCTTTACCCAAGGTAAAACCATCTTTTTTGGGCATCATCACATCTAAAATACATAAATCAAAGTTCTGCTTATTAAATGCTCTCAGTCCATCTTCACCATCGGTGCATAACACTACATCAAACTTGCCCTTTAACTGCAAATAGTCTTGCAACAATAAACCTAAATTTGGGTCGTCTTCTACCAGAAGTATTTTTTTCATTTTCTTGTTTTTATTCACATAAGTGGCATTACCCACATTGAAAGTTTGATCCTGAATATGCATAACGGTTTAATTGATGTTGCAGATTAAATTAATACTCCACTATATTAGTCAAATTAAACCTGTTTTATTTTATTGTATCGATAAGGCAAGCTTTTGTACCGATGTTTAACTGTTTATAAAGGTAAAGATATTTCGAACGTTGTTCCCTTATCTTTTTCGCTACTTACCTTAACCGTTCCATTCAATTTCTTAATAATATCCTGAACATAATTTAAACCCAGGCCAAAACCTTTAACATCGTGCAAATTACCTGTTGGCACCCTATAAAACTGATCGAAAATCCGTTTAGACTGCTCCTTGGTCATCCCAATGCCTTTATCTGCTATTTCGATAATTAAATTCTTGCCAACATTGCGGGTAGTAATGGTAATCTCTGGCGTATCGCTACTGTATTTATTGGCATTATCAATAAGGTTATAAATTACATTAGACAGATGGAGTTCATCGCCATATACAACGGCATTTTCTGCATCGGTATGTACATTGACAATGGCATTCCTTTTCTGTAACTGTAATTCCATGCTATCCAGCACAATCACAATCAAATCGTTAACATCTACTTCATTGTTCTCCATTTTAAGCTCGCCTTTTTCTAAACGGGCTATACTTAAAACACGCTCGATATGACTCCCCAGACGAACATTTTCATCATAAATAATCCCCGCCAAGCGTTTTAACCTGGCTTTATCTTCTGTCACTTCCGGATCTTTCAAAGCCTCACTGGCAATCATTATGGTAGCCACAGGGGTTTTAAATTCGTGCGTCATGTTGTTAATGAAATCTGTTTTCATTTCCGACAGTTTTTTCTGCTTCAAAATAGCATACAAGGTATAAGAGAAAATAAAAACAAGTACCAGTAACAAACCGATTGATGAGGCAAGCGTAACACTTAGATTAGCTATAATAGCCGAATTTTTATTCGGAAAACTGACTAAAAGCATCCCGGGATCGCGAAAGATATCGTTTCCAAACAAAGGTGTTTTATAAGTGTTTTCGGGCAAAAACTCTCCTTTAACGTTAGAAGCCATCATAAAAATGGTCGAATCTTTTCTGGCTAACGAAATGCGGTAAGAAGGCACTAATGAAATATTATTAGCAAGGAGTTCCTGCTTTAATAAGCGGTCTAAAGAGCTGAAATTAATGCGTTTATAAATTGGCACATTGGTTTCCTGCAGTTCTTTAGATACATCCTCGACCACGCTCGATCGGGTATACGAAAAAGTATCCTTACCCAATGCTGCAATTTTAAGCTCTAATTTTTTCTTCTCAATCTCATCCTCACGCTTAAATTTTTTCTGTAAGTCATTAGGAATTTTAGGAACATTTGCGAAACCAGGGCTACCATCCCGGGGATCAAAAACCAGGTACCTTAATGTATCGGGCAAACTCTGCAGACTTTTAAATTCGAATGCTTTTGGCGGTGCGCTAAAAAGTTTTGTACGCATGCTATAGCCTTTTAAAATAAGGCTCTTAATATCAATAATCGCATCCATCTGCAAATCCAGCTTGTCGCCGTTTTTCGAACTCAACGAATTATATTCCCGTTCAGAAATCACATTAGGTGCCCGATAAGATACACGGATAATACTATCTTGTTGGTTCAGGTAGCTTTCAATCTGGTTTTCCCGCTCGGCTTGCCGCAACTCTGCCTCTTGTGCATACTGTTGGCGTAAATCCTTAATATCTAAGGCCCGTTGCCTGGAGTCTTGTAACTGCTTTAACTTATTTTCAGCATCTTTCCGGTTTAGGTGATCGGCAACATTTCTACGTTGTATTTTATTTACTACCGATGTTAGCGTTTGGTTTACCTGCTCATCAAAAAGTTGAGATTTTAGTTTATACGATTCCCTGATGTAATACAGCTGCATTACAAAAACACCAAGCAAAGCCACCGTCATTAAAACGGTAATTAACCAAAAACTCTTTTTCTTCATGAACTAGATTGGTTTTAAAGCTAAAAAAACCAGGGCATAATCTTCTTAAATCTAAACAGATATCAAAAATACTGATTAGCTAAGCGAAGTGTTTGTTTTTAACATATTTTAACAGCGCGAATAATTGGAAAGACTTGCGAAGTTCCCTATGCCCTGGCCGGGTAAACTTCAGAAGTCTTGTATAGGCAAAAAAAATGCCGGGGCTAAAGCCTCGGCATGGTTCAAAATTGTTTGCTTAAAAAAGATTCTTTATTTAGAAAGGCAAATCATCATCTTCACCTGGTGCATTGCTTACATCAACCGGAGCTGCATAAGCTGGCGTAGCGGCCGGAGCGCCTGCTGCAACTGCATTTATACGCCAAATAACCAAACTGTTAAAATATGATGTTTTACCTGCTTTATCTGTCCAAGGGCGACCACGTAAATTAAAGAAAACCTCAACCTCATCGCCTGCTTTAAATGTATCTAATAATGCAGTTTTATCTTGTAAAGCCTCAAAACGGATATATTCTGGGTATGTTGGATTTTCTGCGTATTCTACTATTAAATCACGTTTTTTAAACGTTTCACTTACTTGTTGTGTGGCACCTACTTCGTGTACTTTTCCTTTAATTTCCATATCTAATACTACTTAATGTACTATAAACATCAAATCTCTATAATTTTATTGATAACTTCGCATATATTATGATGCAAGTTTTCCACAATAAAAGCAAGGTAATTATTACCTGCAACAAGCGCCTTTCGCCTTATTTACAAGAAGAGGTTACGGCTTTAGGTTATACCATCGAGCGGTCTTTTGCTACAGGTGTTGAGCTCAGTATTACCCTTACAGAGTGTATTAAGCTAAATTTGAACTTACGCTGTGCCAGTCAGATTCTATATGCCATAAAAAGTTTCAAGGCCATTACGCCTGATGATTTATACAACGAAATTGCAGCTATTGAGTGGGAAGAACTGATTGATTTTTCGGGTTATTTCTCCGTAACCTCAAATGTGGATAACCCTAATATTACCACCCCGCTTTTTGCAAATTTAAAAGTAAAGGATGCCATTGTAGACCGTATGAAAGAGAAAAAAGGCATCCGCCCTAACTCTGGATCGGATGCAAATAAAACGGTAGTGCATTTATACTGGAAAGATGCCGATGCTGATGTTTTTATGGACACTTCTGGCGAAACCCTTGCCAAACACGGTTACCGCAAGATCCCCGGAAAGGCACCCATGTTAGAAGCTTTGGCCGCAGGAGTTATTTTAGCAACCAAGTGGGATAGGAAATCGCCGTTTATTAATCCCATGTGCGGTTCAGGAACGCTAGCTATTGAAGCGGCCCTGATTGCCACTAACCGTGCCCCTGGATTATACCGCATGAATTATGGTTTTATGCATATCTTAGGTTATAATGAAGAGGATTTTTTCGCTGAGCGCCGAATTTTAAAAGATCAGGTAATTAAAAATATTGATTTTAAAATTGTAGCTTCCGATCTTTCGGAAGATGCAGTTGAAGTAACCCGTAGAAATGCTAAAACTGCAGGTGTTGATACTTTAATTGAGTTCGAAGTTTGCGATTTTGAATTAACACCCGTTCCTGAAGATAGCAAAGGTGTTGTTGTTTTTAACCCTGAGTATGGCGAACGTTTAGGCGTGCACAGCAAGCTAGAATTGACCTATAAACGCATGGGTGATTTTATGAAAACAAAATGCAAAGGCTATTCTGGATATATTTTCACCGGAAATCCTGATCTTGCTAAAAAAATTGGATTAAAAGCTGCTAAAAAAATTGAATTTTATAATGGTAAGTTAGACTGTCGTTTACTAGAGTATGAATTATATGATGGCTCTCGCCGAGCACCATTAATTGAAGCCTAGTCTTTTTCGTTGAAAATTAATATATTACGCTCTCTTACGTACCATAACGTAAAAAATTTTGAAAAATATGGAATTTGATGATATGGACCACATGCCCGAATGGGAACATTTCAGCCGATTTGGCCGAGATGATGAGGATGAAGAAAATCTATCAAGTGTTGATGCGGAAAAGGTTAGGCTGAAAGTGACCAGGGCTAAAAGCCTTTATAACCAGGCAAGGGCCGTTTACAAATATGCCGCCCTGTTCTGCGAAACACTGGAAGGAGAACTGGCAGAAATGACCGCTAACTTAATTATGCAGAATGCCTTGATGTTATGCCCTAAAATTGTTGGGGCAGAAGGTGCAGATATGTATATTTTAAGAATGGAAAATGCATCTATTATCCGAACCAACTGCCGTGAATTAGAAACCCAGGTAAGAGCAGCAGATATGTTCGAAATCTGCACCCCAGAATATAAAGATATTGTTTTAGACGAAATTGAAAAATTCCGTATTCTCTTTATCGAGTGGGTTAAGTATTTCGAAAAAGACGAATTTGAAGATGATTGGGGGCTATATTAACCCTTAATAGTTAATTTTCATGTATTTTTTACCTCCCTCTTTTTGATTTGAATTACACGCTATGTGTTTCTAAATATACTGTAACGCTCCTATCCTTCTCTTCTATTTAAATCACGAAAAAACCACAAAAAACTGACTACCAATCAAAAACAAAACACCTAAACATTTAAGTTGTTTTTTTGTTATAACATTTATACTGTGTTTCTTGTAATTCTCAATAGTGTTAAAATTATAATTTAAAATCTGTTGGAGTGAAAGTTTCGTAAGTAATGAAATAACATTAAAAAATTTATCCCTTTTTTATGGAAGATGTATTGGCTTTAAAGACAAAAAGTGTAGCCGGGAATATCAGAAAAATTAGAGAATACAGAGACTATACTCAGGATTATCTGGCAGCTAAATTAAAAATATCTCAAAATGCATACAGTAAAATCGAGCTTGGTTATAGTAAATTAACCATAGACCGTTTATTTCAAATTGCAGCAATTTTAGAGGTTGAAGTATCTCATTTATTAACCCTTAACCACAATGATTTAATTAAAATTATTGCTGATGACGAGAGAAAGGCAACAGCGGCGAGTTAATGCTCAAGCGCTGTTGATATCATTTCTTTTACCCTGCAAATAATTCCAATACCTTTGGAATAAATTTAGGACTATGCAGGCTGCCATTCAAAAAACTATCGATTTTGTTAAAAAAACATTAGCTAATGCCGAAGCAGGGCACGATTGGTTTCATATTGAACGTGTTTTTAAAACCGCTCAAACCATTAATCAACAAGAAAATGGTGATGAACTGGTAGTAGCCTTTGCCGCATTGTTGCATGATATTGCTGATCCTAAATTTAATAATGGCGATGAAGAACTGGGACCGAATATGGCTGCTTCATTTTTAGCATCGATAGGTGTTGATGCTGCGGTTATTGCCCATGTTAAACTGATTATCCAGAACATGTCGTTCAAAAATAGTTTTGACGGTGCAGGTTTTACCTCAAAAGAAATGCAAATTGTACAGGATGCAGATCGTTTAGACGCTATCGGGGCCATTGGAATTGCAAGAGCATTTACCTATGGTGGATTCAAAAACAGGGTACTTTACGATCCAGCTATTTTACCCGAAGAACACCTCACTAAAGAAAGTTATAAAAATACTACCGCGCCTACCATTAACCATTTTTACGAAAAACTACTGTTGTTGAAAGACATGATGAATACTGAAGCAGGGAAAGCAATAGCCATAGAAAGACACAATTTTATGCTGTTATACCTGGATCATTTTTATAAAGAATGGGAAGGCAAATAACCCACAAAAAGACTATTATAAAATACCTAATAGTAAGTATTCCGAAACCATGCATTAGGGCTTAACTTTACAAAAATTAATCCTCATGCATCCTTATAAACTAAAATACCATAAAAATAGTGTTTTGTTAATCGCGATGGTTGGCATTCCTGTGTTCTTCATTTCCTTGATGTTGTATTGTCTTTTTAGTTTACCTGCATCGCTTTCCGAAACGTCCACCTTGATATTTGTTTCGCTATCCATTATTTTAATGGCACTTCTTTTATTATGGATTACCAAAACGCAGATTTTTGTACATAGTAAAATTTTAATCAGTGAAAAAGGCATAAGCTTTAAATTAAAAAGCACTTCTTTCTTATACCGGAGAACCGAGTTTTTTTCTGGATGGGAAAACGTAAGCAGTGTAACCGAAATGTTCGATAACCACAATGGAGGTTACTTTTATCAAATTGCATTTAAAAATCCTGATTTCGTAGCAAACTTTAGTCCACTTAAAAATCACGAAATAGAGGCCGACGGCTTCTTTTCTGAGCTGCAATACTATCAGGAAAGTTATAATATTGCGCACCAACTGCCAATAAGCAGAAAACTCAATCCTTCGAACAGTTTTTAGTTAACATTATTATTCCAAAATAGAATAGGTTAGGCAAATCTATTTGCTAATATTTTTAGTTATTAAACTATCTTTGTTAGTAAATACATCCCTATGTTCGACCGAATCCGTGAAAAATTAAATATTCTTGCTGACGCCGCTAAATATGATGTTTCTTGTTCATCAAGCGGCGGCACGAGAAAAAACACCAATAAAGGACTGGGCGATAGCCACGCATCGGGCATTTGCCATACCTACACAGAAGATGGCCGATGTGTTTCGCTTTTAAAAATCCTCCTGACTAACCATTGTATCTACGATTGTTTGTTCTGTGTTTCGCGCAAAAGCAACGATGTAAAACGTGCGGCCTTTACCGTAGATGAAGTGGTAGAACTGACCATGAATTTTTATCGCCGCAACTATATTGAAGGCTTGTTCTTGAGCTCAGGAATCTTCAAAAATGCCGATTTTACCATGGAACGGCTGTTGTTAGTCGTTAAAAAACTGCGTTTGGAACAGAACTACAACGGCTATATCCATTTAAAAACCATTCCGGGTGCCAGCGATGAACTGATTAAGGAAGCTGGCTTATATGCTGACCGAATGAGTATTAATTTAGAAATGCCAACAGAAGCCGGCTTGAAGCTTTTGGCTCCCGAGAAAAACCACGAGGAAGTAATTAAACCTTTGGCTTTTGTGCAGCAGCAGATTAGCCAATTTACTGCCGATAAAAAACTGATCAAACACGTGCCAACATTTGTACCTGCAGGACAAAGCACACAGATGGTTATTGGCGCCACCCCGGAAAGCGACAAAGATATTATGTACACCGCGAATACCTTTTACAAGAATTTTTCTCTAAAAAGAGTTTATTATTCGGGTTATGTACCCATTAGCAACGACACCAGGATGCCTATACTTGGTACGCAACCTCCATTGCTAAGAGAAAACAGGTTATATCAAACCGATTGGTTAATGCGGTTTTATGGCTTTAAAGTGCAGGAAATTTTAAACGACGCCAACCCAAATCTTGATATTGATATCGATCCAAAATTAAGCTGGGCAATTAGAAATATGCAGCATTTCCCTGTCGATATTAATACGGCCGATTATAAAATGATTCTCCGGATACCGGGTATCGGCGTAATGTCGGCCCAGAAAATTGTGCAGGCCAGAAAGTTCGGAAAACTCAGGATTGATCAGTTGAAAAAAATCGGCGTAGCTTATAACCGGGCCAAACACTTTATCGTTTGCCTGGATAGCCCCTATCAACTGAAAGATTATCAGGGTACACAGATTAAGGCTTTTATTTTGGCCGAAAGCCGGAGCAAATATTTAAAAACAGATAGCAACCAGATGATTTTGTTTTAAAAACGCTACGATCTAAAAAATAAATCCCAATGACCTACATTTTCGATGGCACTTTTCAAGGTTTATTAACCGCTGTTTTCGAATGGTTTGAACGTAAGCCTGGAAAAGTTGTGCTAAAATCTACCTCAATTTTTCAGCCTGAAGCTTTTGTAGAAAGTTTTACTGTTAGCAGCAACGCAGAAAAAGCAGATCGGGTTTGGGCAGGGCTGCAAAAGAAACTCAAAAAGGATTGGCAACGCAAATACTATTGCTCCTATTTATCAGAAATACCCGAGGCCTACAACCACATCTTTCAGTTTACCGTATACATTTTTCAAAATCAATTGGGTGCAGAAAGTAATTATGGCAATCCGCATGTAATTGCACTGGCCAAATATGCCAAAAGCGTAGAAAGGGAAAAACACAGAATGGAAGCATTTATCCGTTTTCAAAAAACTGGTGATGGGATATTTTATGCCAATATAGATCCTGATTTTAATGTACTGCCTTTAATATCCAATCATTTTAAAAACCGTTATGCCGATCAGCCCTGGGTGATTTACGATTTAAAGCGCAAATATGGCCTGCATTATAATTTAACAGGCGTTGAAGAAATTACGATCAGCTTTAGTAAGGGTGCAGATAAGCAAAATCTTGCGCCAGTTTTAATGGATGAGAGTGAGGTATTGTACGCCACGCTTTGGAAAGATTATTTTAAAAGCGCCAACATTGTTGCACGGAAAAATACCAAACTGCACCTGCAGCATGTACCTAAAAGATATTGGAAATATTTAACGGAGAAAGTTCCCATTTAGCTAACAAGAGTTGAGAACGCTAATAGCATACCGGTTAATAAGTTGTCGACACTGAATATACATACAATAAATCTGGCTAAAAAAACTAAAACTTACTGCCATGCTGACACCCACATCCTCAATTAGCGTGAAAAGTTTGACAGTTTGGTGAAAATTTGTCCCGCTAAACCTCTTGGCATAAAAAGTGTTAATTGTAAGCTTAGTTAAAAACTCAAATCAAAATAAAAAAATAATAAAAGTTATGGCGTTAAACCTTAAACCAATTGCTGGCAGTTCGAACAGAGTAATAGTTGAACCAGCTGCGGCAGAAGAGAAAACTGCATCAGGTTTGTATATCCCTGATACTGCAAAAGAAAAACCATCTAAAGGAACTGTAGTTTCTGTTTCTGAAGAAGATGCTGAAGGTAAAAAAGCGAGTGTAAAAGTTGGTGATGTTGTAATTTATGGTAAATACGGCGGTACCGAATTCCCTTACGAAGGTAAAGATTACTTAATTATGCGCGAAACTGATATTTACGCTGTTGTTGGGTAAAATTAAAATGTTGCAACGTTGTAATGTTGTAATGTTATATAAATCGGAGGGTGAAATGTTTCAACCTTCCAACATTAAAACTTTAAAATATTCTTAAAAATGTCAAAACAAGTAAAATATAACGTAGAAGCACGCGACGCCCTGAAAAGAGGTGTTGATATTCTTGCAAATGCAGTAAAAGTAACTTTAGGTCCGAAAGGCCGTAACGTAATTATCGATAAAAAATTCGGTTCACCAGCAATTACTAAAGATGGTGTTACCGTTGCAAAAGAAATCGAATTGAAAGATGCCGTTGAGAACATGGGTGCTCAAATGGTTAAAGAAGTAGCTTCAAAAACAGCTGATATTGCTGGTGATGGTACTACTACTGCAACTGTATTGGCTCAGGCAATTATTACTACAGGTATTAAAAACGTTGCTGCTGGTGCAAACCCAATGGATTTAAAACGTGGTATTGATAAAGCAGTTGCTGCTGTTGTAGAAAATTTAAAATCTCAATCACAAGCAGTTGGTGATGATAACAATAAAATTAAACAAGTTGCCTCTATCTCGGCTAACAACGACGAAGTTATCGGTGCTTTAATTGCTGAGGCAATGAGCAAAGTTGGTAAAGATGGTGTAATTACGGTTGAAGAAGCAAAAGGTACTGAAACTGAAGTTAAAACAGTTGAAGGTATGCAATTTGACAGAGGTTATTTATCTCCATATTTTGTGACCAATGCAGATAAAATGGAAGCTGAATTAGATAATCCTTACATTTTAATCTACGACAAAAAAATCAGCAACATGAAAGAATTGTTGCCTGTTTTAGAAAAAACCGTTCAAACTGGTAAACCATTGGTAATCATTTCTGAAGATTTAGATGGTGAAGCTTTAGCTACTCTTGTAGTTAACAAAATCCGTGGTTCATTAAAAGTTGTTGCCGTTAAAGCTCCAGGTTTTGGTGATAGAAGAAAAGCCATGTTAGAAGACATTGCAATTTTAACTGGTGGTGTTGTTATATCTGAAGAAAGAGGTTACAAGTTAGAAAATGCCGATTTAACTTACTTAGGTTCTGCAGAAAAAGTTGTTGTTGACAAAGACAATACAACTGTAATTAACGGCGCTGGTAACTCTGAAGATATTAAATCTCGTGTTAGCCAAATTAAATCTCAGATCGAAACGACTACATCTGATTACGATAAAGAAAAATTACAAGAGCGTTTGGCTAAATTAGCTGGTGGTGTTGCTGTTCTTTACGTAGGTGCAGCTAGCGAGGTTGAAATGAAAGAGAAAAAAGACCGTGTTGATGATGCTTTACATGCAACGCGTGCGGCTGTAGAAGAAGGTATTGTTGCTGGTGGTGGTGTTGCTTTTATCCGTGCGGTTGAAGCTTTAGCGAACTTAAAAGGCGTTAATGAAGATGAAAACACGGGTATCCAGATCATCCGTCGTGCTATCGAAGAGCCATTACGTCAAATTTGCGAAAACGCAGGTATCGAAGGTTCTATCGTAGTTCAAAAAGTTAAAGAAGGTAAAGCAGATTTCGGTTATAATGCACGTACTGATGTTTACGAAAACTTAATTGGTGCTGGAGTTATCGATCCAACTAAAGTAAGCCGTGTAGCATTAGAAAATGCAGCTTCTATTGCTGCGATGTTATTAACTACAGAAGTTGTTTTAGCAGACGAGCCTGAAGAAGGCGGTGCTCCAATGCCTCCAATGGGCGGCGGCGGTATGGGTGGTATGATGTAATACCATCTTATAGCGAAACGATTTCGTGTAAAAATATTCCCTCAAGGCTTAATGCCCTGAGGGTTTTTTTATGCCCTATTGCTATCAAAAACGAAGCTTTATCAATTCTATAACCCATTCATTTAGTTGATGTTGATGTAAAGTTTTATAAGCGTAGCATAAAAATCACGTTCTTTGCATTCGAATATTTATTGACGCGTCTTAGGCCGAATACTCATTTCTGAGATTGGATTTAAAGCAAGATTTAACTAGCAAAGCTTCCAGAACGCAATAAAATCATTCCCTAGTGTTAGAGATTTATGAAGATTCATTGTAAAAGGAAATGGATTTCTTTTGTCCTATTTTTTGGGGCATTTTTGTGTACGTCAACAAGTTTTGCCCAAGTTAATATTGGCGCGGTAGATCCTGGGCCGTTTACACCTGGCAGTACAATTGCTGTTCCTTTTACCGTACCTACGAGCTGTATATTACAGAACAATCAATTTCAGCTCTATTTATCAGATCAAAATGGAAATTTCGGTACCGAAACCCTTATTGGAACTTACACCGGTTTTTATAGCACTTATATAAATGGTATACTCCCTGTTGGCCTTACCCCAGGTACTGGCTATAGCGTAAGGGTAAAAACAACCAATCCAATATCTGTAAGTGCGCCCTCGTCGACATTTGAAATAAAGGCAGGGGCAGCGGTTGAGGCCAAGCTAACTTCAACCTTGTTAAATGTGGCAAATGATGAAACTTTTGGCACCTGCACCAGTAAGCCCAATAACTCGTTCTTTCTAAAAAATGAGTCTACAGCAAACAGCTCCGTTACTGCCACCATAACCGACGAAGTAAATGGAGGGGCGCCATCCCAAATCGCCTTCCCTACAGCAATACAAAGCTTTACAGCACAACAAGCACATTACACCATTTATACCAAAGCAGTAATGCCTGATGGTTCGGTTGCAACCAAAGCATACCTGCTGATCAACAACAAAGCGATAACAACCTTTGCCAACACCGGAAATACGGCACAATGTTTACCTACGGCTAATTTTACCTTTAATGTAGATGTTTCCTCGAGTTCGGGCATTCAAAACAATTTCCCGGGAGATATTTACACCATCACATGGGGTGATCAAGCTACAACCACACACACCCTTTGCGAAATTATTGCTAATGGCGGGAAGGTAACGCATCTTTATGACAGATCATCTTGTGGAAGTGTTTCTACATCGAGCGCCGGTACCATTTATAATGCCTTTGACATTTCCATCCGCGTATCCAATGCTTTCTGTAATACCATGGGTACGCCAGTTTCTTCTTCAGCAAAGGTGGTCGTAAAGCCGATAAACTCGTTCACTTATAATACACCAGGCTGTACCAATGCAAATATCACATTTGTTAACACATCTGTTTTGGGTGAAAACCCAACTACCAATACTCCAGGCTGTACCCCAAATAACATTACCTATAACTGGTATGTGGATGGTGTAATCATAGAATCTGATAAGCCAAAATCATACAATTTTGTATACAGCTTTCCTACCCATGGAGAATATACGGTTACATTAACGTCCAAAAATCTTTCAACCGATTGCGATGCCGAACCGGCCAATAACAAAATTTGTATCCAAGATCCGCCAAAGCCTGATTTTAGCTTGCCTTCAACTACCATTTGTTCTGGAACAACGTTAAAAGCAACTGATCTTTCTATTTTAGACAATATCTGCAATGCCGCTAATAACTATTCGTGGTCAGTTAGTCCAGCTGTGGCTTTTACAGGTGGCACAAATGCAGCAAGCAAAGAACCAGAGTTTAATTTTACCAGCCCTGGCACTTATACCATTACTTTAAGTATCAGCACGCCATCATGTGGCATAATCCCCAGTCCGCCCCAAACTGTTGTGGTTAATGAGGCTCCTGTAGCCACGCTATCGCCTGATATTACCCTGTGTAACCTGGCCACTTACGATTTTAACAATACCACAACAGGTCCCACCAAAACACTAATTAGCGGAACCACTCAGGAACTACCTGATAGCTATACCTGGACAGTTACCCCATCGGGATCAGGAACTTATAGCTTTACTGGTGGCACAACCGCGAATTCTAAATATCCATCAATAAAATTCGATAGCTACGATACTTATACGATAAAGGTTGTCCATAAAAATAATTGCGGAACGGCCGAAGATACCCAAACCTTAACCTTCAGCACGGCACCCGTAATTAGCGCAGGGCCTGACCAAAGCATTTGTTTTAACGATCCCGGTTTTACACTTAGCGGAACCATAACTGGCGCCACCACTACACAAACCTGGATTGGCGGGTTAGGAACATTTACGCCTAGCAGAAACGATTTAAACGCAACCTATGAGCCAACCCCAGCAGAAAAAACAGCAGGGACAGTTACTTTACGGCTAAGGGTTACTACTGCACTGGCCGCCCCCTGCAACCAGATTGACGATGATATCATCTTAAAAATAAAACCCAATATCAGTTTAACCAGTGCAGCAGCTAAAACCATCTGTACAGGTAATAGTGTTGCCTATACCCCAACTTCTGCGGTAGCGGGCGTAACCTATACCTGGACCGCTACTGGAAGTGCATCTGCAACCGGCTATACCCCCAACGGAAGCGGATCTATTAACGATGTCCTCACCAATACCGATCTAAATACTGATGCAAGTGTAACTTACATCATCACTCCCCATTTTGATGGCTGCGATGGAACGCCATTTAATTTTGTAGTTACCATTAAACCTAACCCTATTGTAACACCAACTGCAGCCAATACAACCATCTGTAACGCTACTTCATCGGATATTACCTTAGCAACAAACCTAACAGCTGTAAACTATACCTATACCAGTACGGTAACTGGTGCAATAACCGGAAATAGCAATAGAGCCGTGGCATCGGCAGGAGCGCAGATTAACGATATTTTAACTAACTCAGGTACTAGTCCAGGCACAGTAACTTACACCATTACGCCTGTATCTACAAATGGCTGCCCAGGTACACCCGCCAGCGTTACCATTACAGTTTTGCCAAGCGTAACACCGCCAAATGCCGGCCCGGATGAAGCGATTTGCAACGCTACTACTTACACGTTAAAAGGAAATACGCCAGTGGTTGGCACAGGCAAGTGGGCAATCGTTACTGCGCCAACAGCCGTAACTTTTGCTGATGATACACAGGGCCATACAACAATTACTGGTTTACAGGCCGGAAATGCTTATACCTTTAGATGGACAATAAGCGACACTAACTGTTCTACCTCCAATGATGATGTTCAGATCACGGTTAATCCCCTCAGTGTTGGCGGCACAAGCACAGGTGACGTAAATGTATGTGCAGGTGCAAATGGTGGAAACATCAATTTAACCGGCCAGGTTGGAAATATTATCCGTTGGGAAAGATCTATCGATAACGGGGTAAACTGGTCTACCATTACCTCAACAGCAAATCCTTATGTATATTCGAACCTCAGCATCACCACACAATACCGTGCGGTAGTACAAAGTGGCAGTTGCGCAGAAGCCACATCAAGCGTAACTACAATTACTGTAAATCCGGGCACAGTTGCAGCAAACGCAGGCGCAGACCAAAGTTTATGTAGTGGGAGCAGCATTATCCTAAATGGAAATAATCCTGCACCTAACAGTGGTACCTGGACCATCGTATCGGCTCAAGCGGGCGTTGTAATTACCGACCCTAGCCTATATAATACTTCGGTTACTGGTTTGGTTCCTGGGCAAACTTATACCTTCAGATGGACCATTTCTGGTTTTAACGGCTGCCCTCCATCTGTAGATGATGTTACGGTTACCTATTACTCACCTGTTACCAATAATATTGGGCCATCATCAGCACCAATTTGTGCAGGCCAAAGCATCACGATTACTGGTGATATGCCAACTGGTGGAACAGGAACATACGCCTACCAATGGCAGAGCAGTGCCGACGGAAATACCTGGAGTAATATTCCTTCTGCCATCAACAAAGACTTAAGCCTAATTGTAAACACCTCAACCTACGTCAGAAGAGTGGTGAACAGCACCTGTACTTCAAATAGTAATTCGCTACTGATTACTGTTTTGCCAGGCTTAACGAACAATACCATTTCTGCTGATCAAAACATTTGTATTGGCACTGCAGCTACGACTTTAACTGGTACTACGCCAAGCGGCGGTAGCGGCACGTACACCTACCAATGGCAATCGAGCCTAAATGGAACGGCCTGGAGTGATGTATTGGGCGCAAATAGTGTAAGCTTTACGCCCCCAACACCAACCGTAAGCATTTATTACCGTCGATCGGTAGCTAGCGGCCCTTGCAGTAACAATTTAAGCAACCAGATTAAAATAACGGTTAATCCGCATGCTCAGGCGGAGATTACCTACATTAAAAATGTTGATTGCGCACCTTTTATTCTAAATGCAAGCAATATCGCTGCAACATTATATCCTGATAGAAACAGTATTTATACCTGGTTTGCCAATAATGTACAGATCGGAGTAGGAGCAACATTTCCAGGTTATACCATCATGAATGGCGACGAAAGCGTAACCATAAAACTCGTTGTTACCAGTAGCACGGGTTGTAATCCAGACGAAAAAAGTGAAGTATTTAGCACACTACCGATAGTTACACCATCATTTACCACAAGTCCAACAGAGGGATGTGGCCCGCATCCCGTAAGCTTTACCAATACCACAACTCCAATTGATGGCGCCACTTACGAATGGATTTTTGGTAATGGAACAAGGTCTTTTTTAGCTCAACCACCACCTCAAATTTTTCAACCAGATGTAAATGGGGAAGATAAAACCTACACAGTTACTTTAAAAACAACCCCACCATGTGGTCCCCCAGTTGAAAAAACTGTAGACATTGTTGTGCATGCAAAACCTATTGCTCAATTTTTTCCTGATAAAACAACCGGATGTTCTGATTTATTGGTAACCTTTAAAAATACCAGCCCTACAAGCACTGGCACCACTTACACCTTCGATTTTGGAGATGGTAGTGATCCGAAATCATACCCTGACCGAAGAGATGTAAGTTATACCTTCAAAACAACGGAGGTAAAAGATTTTGTGGTAAAAATGACGGCTAAAAATAGCTGTGGCGAAACAAGTGCAATTCCTATTCTAATCAGGGTTTCGCCAAATAACATCATTCCATCTTTGGTAGTTAATGGAAACGAAAAAAGAGGCTGTGCGCCTCATGAGGTGCATTTGATTAATAACACAAGTGGTGCCAGCCGTTTCGTTTACACTTTTAAAAACGAAGATACTGGCGAAGAATTACCTCCGTTTATACCTACTTTAAGAAACCAACCTTATACCTTTTTTAAACCAGGAAGATATACCATCAGACTAGATGCTGAAAATGATTGTTCCAAAAATTTCGCCACAGAAACCGTAACGGTTTTAGAATCGCCAACAGCCGATTTTACAGCAGACAGGACAGTAGGCTGTACCAACCTTATTGTTAAATTTAAAAACAATAGTAAAGGTGCAATAGCCTACACTTGGGATTTTGGCGATGGTTCTCCAAAATCAAGTGAATTTGAACCACAGCATACCTTTCCCGGTTCAGGAATAAATTATACCGTTACCCTAACAGCCTCTGGCACTGAATGCAGCACTCCTGTGAGTAAAACCGATTTTATCCACATTGTTGCCCCACCAGTCGCTACATTCACTGTTATGCCGGGTAACGAAGTATCCATTCCCAATTATTCATTTGCCTTTAAGGATATCAGTACCGACGCCGTAAGCTGGGAATGGACTTTTGGTGATGGATCGGGATCAACCCTACAAAACCCTAACCATACCTATGCCAACGAGGGTACTTATACTGTAACGCTGAAAGTGCTGAACAAAGAAGGTTGTTCCTCCAGCACTTTTCAATCTGTTCGGATTATCGGTGTGCCTGGCTATCTGAACATCCCCAACTCTTTTATGCCTGCAAGCGCGAAAAATGAGATTAAAACCTTTAAGGCAAAAGGCCGGGGCATAAAAGAATGGAACATGTCTGTTTTTAACAAATGGGGAGAGTTACTTTGGGAAACAACCAAATTGGATGATGGTGCGCCGTTAGAAGGTTGGGACGGCACTTATAAAGGCCAGGATCAGCCACAGGGTGTTTATTACTGGAAAGTAGATATCAAATTTATTAATGGCAGCGATTGGAAAGGGATGACTTACGATTCATCTCCTCCTAAAAAAACAGGTGTAATATATTTAATCAGATAGATGATGGGGAGAAGGATAATCATATTTTTATTTTGTTTGCTGCCAATGGTTTCGTTGGCGCAAGACCACATTTACTCGCAGTTTTACAATGCACCCATTTACCTAAACCCGGCGTTAACAGGACAGTTTGAAGGCGATATCAGGTTTAACGCTCTTTACCGTAACCAATGGACAGGTTTGGCCAGCGATTATTCGTACATGACGGCTTCTGGGGATCTCAACCTACATAGATTAAACAGTGGTATCGGGGTTATTTTTAACCGCAGTAGCGAGGGTACAGCCTACCTGGTAAAGAATAACATAGCCTTAAGCTATTCCTATATCATTGGTGGAGATGACTTTGCGCTCTCGTTTGGTTTGCAGGGGGGCATTACAAACCAAAAGCTAAACTGGGATAAACTTGTTTTTGGCGATCAAATTGATATTAATACAGGTTATATTCCGGGCAGTATTTCAGGCGCCGAAAGGCCAAGTGTAGATAGTCGGTATTATTTCGATTCCAATGCCGGTGCTAATCTGGTGGTAGGAAAATTCATGCTGGGATTAGCAGTGCATCACCTCAATCGTCCGGATGAATCCTTATCGGGTTTTCAGGCCAGGTTACCCATGCGCATTTCAGGCAATTTAAGTTACAAGTTAACCTTAGTACCTGATGAGTACGATCGCGATGGAAATTACCTCATTCCATCCATCGTTGCCTACAAACAAGGCAACGTAAAATCTTTCAGCGCAGGCATGCAATATAAATATGCCGGTATAAATGCAGGCATCTGGTACAGAAACGATGGCAATTCAAACGGAAATGATGCAATTGTATTTTCGGTAATCTTCGATATTTTTAATCGCAGAACCAATGGCGAAAAATTCAGGTTAGGAATCAGTCACGATGCTACAATTTCTAAAATCAACTATAGTAACACGGGCGGAACATCCGAAATTGGCGTAGGTTATGAAAAATACTTCCCAAATAGTTCAAATGGCGGCAGGGCAAATGGCTTAAGATGTTACGATTTTTATTAATTTGCCTTTAATAACTCAAGGCAATGAACGAGATTTTAGATAAAACCCATTTCATTACACAAAGTGAAATCAACAAGTTTCTATTGGCTACCCTACTTTGCGGTATAATTGGAGCCGAACGCGAATACAGAAGTAAATCTGCCGGGCTCAAAACCATGATGATGATTGGTTTGGGCGCGACCTTATTTACCATACTGTCCATCAATATCGGGGCCACCAGTCAGGACCGCATCGCATCGAACATTGTAACCGGCATTGGTTTTTTAGGGGCGGGTGTAATTTTTAAGGAAGAAAACCGCGTTAAGGGCCTCACCACGGCCTGTATCATCTGGATTGTTGCAGCCATTGGTATGGCGGTAGGCGCTGGCTATTACGAACAGGCCATTGGTGTTACCATTGTGGTAATGCTGGCTTTGATTATCTTCCCTTTTTTAGAAGAAATTGGCGACCGTCGTTTTACTAAGCGGGTTTACCGCATTGTTAAAAGACAGCATACGCATGGCAACTTAGAAAGCTACGAAGATGTTTTTCGCGAAAGTAAACTCAAACCCCAACGCGGGAAGCACCAATTGGCAGGCAATATTATTACCGGAAACTGGACGGCAACGGGCACGCCAAAAAATCATCAGAAATTTGTAGACCGTATGCTTAAAGATAATGATATTATAGAGTTTGATTTTTAACCGAATCAAATAGATCTATCCTTTGGCTTTGTAAGTCCTGTTTTTTCTCGTCAATCACTATCGTGTCCGACCAGCGATCGTGCCAGGGATCACAAGGATTACTCAGGGCGCTAATTGCATTAAAAGGGATCACGCGGATCATATTTCGCGTAAATGCTTTTTGAAAATCAATCTCGCTACCATCTAAGTTTACGGCTTTTGTTCCCGTAATGAGTTTCCCGATTGATTTTCCATGTGAAACAGCTTCTATTAAACACATAATAAAGCCATAACAAACCATTGCAATCAATCGGTCTAAAAGATCATTAATCCCATCTAAAACTCCAGGAAGTAAAATTCCTACACAGATGTAAATACCAAAAAGAATAATGTAAAAGACAATTAAGTCGATGATATAATTGGCAAATCTTTTACCTGAGCTGGCGCGACAGTAGTTTAAATCAATTTCTTGATAGTTGTTGTTAAAGTCCATGTTTTGGAGCGTTTGGATTAGATTTTTCTAAGGTAAAATATTTTTGTCACCAGCGAAAATTAATTTATCCAAAATCATAAAACAATCATAGCTTTGTGTAACTATTATTCATAATGATCAAGGAACAGATTTCGGTTTTCGATATTTTTAAAATAGGCATAGGTCCATCCAGCTCACATACCTTAGGTCCATGGCGGGCAGCACAACAGTTTACTGCTTCGCTTGCTCAAAACAATTTGATTGATGAAATTGAAGGCATCAAGATATTGCTTTATGGTTCGCTTGCCAAAACAGGTAAAGGCCATGGAACAGATGTGGCTATTCTACTCGGGTTAACAGGAGCTGATCCGGTAACTTTTGATGTAGATGCCGTTACCCCTACTTTTGAAAGCATCCAAAGAGATAAGAAGTTAAATCTTGCCGATCAATTAATTCTTGATTTCGATTACGATAACGACCTGCTTTTTCTTTTTGCTGAAAGTTTACCCTTCCATCCAAACGCGGTTACTTTTCAGGCATTTTTAAAAGATGGAAAAGCTTTTTCAGAAACATACTATTCTATTGGTGGTGGTTTTGTGGTAAAAGAAGGCGAAGACAATAGCAAAAAAGCCCAGGTAGACCTCCCTTTTCCTGTAGAAAAAGCAAAAGATCTTTTACACTGGTGTTTATCTACCGGTTTAAAGGTGAGCGAAATCGTGATGGAAAACGAACTGGCTTGGCGCGCTGAAGCAGAGACAAAAAAAGGCATTTTGCAACATTTCGCCGTAATGCGCGATTGTATTTATCGCGGATGCCATACCACGGGTTTTTTACCTGGTGGCTTAAATGTAGCCAGACGGGCATTCCCGCTAAATAAACGATTAATTGGTAATAATGAATATTCTGATTATAACAGCTGGGTAGCAGCCATTAGAAAAGGCGGAAACGGCTTTAATTATACTTTAGACTGGGTAAGCTGTTTCGCGCTAGCGGTTAATGAAGAAAATGCATCTTTTGGTCGTGTGGTAACTGCCCCTACTAATGGTGCTGCTGGGGTAATTCCAGCCGTATTACAATATTTTATTACCTTTTGTGATGGTTATAGCGAAGAAAAAATCATCCAGTTTATTGCCTGTGCTTCAGAAATAGGCAGTATTTTCAAAAAAGGGGCAACAATATCAGCTGCCATGGGCGGATGTCAGGCCGAAATTGGTGTTTCCTCAGCCATGGCTGCTGCAGCTTTAACAGAGTGCTTAGGCGGCTCGCAAAGGCAGGTTTTAATGGCTGCAGAAATTGCAATGGAGCATCACTTAGGCTTAACCTGCGATCCGATTGGGGGTTTGGTGCAGATTCCTTGTATCGAAAGGAACACTATGGGTGCCATTAAAGCCATCACGGCCAGCCAGCTGGCATTACAAAGCAATCCTGATAAGGCAAAAGTAAGTTTAGATGCGGTGGTAAATACCATGTGGGAAACCGCCCTTGATATGAATGCCAAATACAAAGAAACATCTGATGGAGGATTGGCAACCAATATTCCGATCAGTTTACCAGAATGTTAATTCAACATTGTTGCAATAAAATGATCGATTTATTACAAACTTTCTGGTGACAAATCAACAAGTATTTTTACATTCGCTGACTTTATTAATTATTCATAAAAAAATGATCAACTACACAAAAATCAGTGTGATTGGTTTGGCTTTGTCGTTATCTATATCGGCGACTTATGCGCAAGACAATCTCGTTAATTCTTTAAAAAACAACCAAAGCGAAAACAGTGCTGCTTCTTTTAAATTCACTGAAGTGATTAACCTGGCCAATACCCCGGTTCAAAACCAAGGATCTTCAGGTACTTGCTGGAGCTATTCTACCAACTCATTTTTAGAATCAGAAATGATTAAAGCGGGTAAACAACCCGTAACCTTATCTCAGCTTTTTTCGGCCCGTAATGCTTATGTAGAAAAAGGTAAAAATTACGTGCGTATGCATGGTGCGGTTTCATTAGGCGATGGCGGTGCTTTGCACGATGTAATCAACATGTACAGAAAATACGGTGCGGTTCCGCAGGAGGTATATACCGGATTAAATTATGGCACTAAAATTAATAAAACTGCAGAGCTTGGCGATATCGAAAAAGGTGTTTTAGAAGCTGTTGTAAAGAATGCGAATGGCGAGTTAACTCCAAATTGGTTAAAAGCTTATACTGGTGTAATTGATGCTTATTTAGGTGCTGTACCAGAAAACTTCACCTATAATGGCAAAAAATACACACCAAAAACTTTCGCTCAGGAAGTGGTGGGTTTAAATGCCGATAACTATGTAGAACTTTCATCGTTCAACGATCACCCTTTCTACAGCAAATTTACTTTATTAGTGCCTGATAACTGGTCTTTCGATCAGGTTTATAACGTAAAAGTAAACGAGTTAACAGACATTATCGATAACGCCTTAAAAGGTGGTTATACTGTTGCGTGGGCTACAGATGTCAGCGAAAAAAACTTCAGCTGGAAAAATGGTGTCGCTTTTGTTCCGCAAACACCATTTGCTGATATGACAGCAAAACAAAAAGCAGATATGTTTAACGGCCCACAGCCAGAGATGGAAATTACACAGGAAAACCGTCAGCTTGCATTCGATAACTATCAAACTACTGACGATCATGGTATGCACATTGTTGGTTTAGCTAAAGATCAGACAGGTAAAGAATATTATATCGTTAAAAACTCCTGGGGAGCAAGTAACGATTATAAAGGATATTTATACGTAACCAAAAACTACGTAAAATATAAAACAACGGCAATTTTATTAAACAAAGCAGGTATTCCATCTGCAATTGCTAAAAAATTAGCTTTGTAATTAAAACTAAATTATCCAGGGAGCCGCAGAAGAAATTTTGCGGCTTTTTTGTTGGATTTGAACTGCAAAGGGCCTAGAGCAGCTAGTATAACCTATAGTCGTCACCCTGAATTTATTTCAGGGCCTCTCTAGCAAAAAGATGCTGAAACGAGTTCAGCATGACGATCGCATCAAGAAATTCGGTTAAAAATTGGTCACTATGAATAAATGTTAATCGAACTTAAGCGCATAAGCTCCCGCTGCGTTCTCTTTGCATACTTTGCGGTTAAAAAACCGAGATAAATTAAACCAGCCCTGAATAAGTCAGCACCAACCACCATAAACCCGTGGTGATAAAACACAATAAAATTCCGATTCCAATTACCAAATTAGAAAGCTTCGGATTAAGGTTATACTGATCGGCTACCACACCAGCGGTTAACAAGGTTGGCATGGCCATTTCGAAAATGGTTATTTTGGTAATTATTCCACTCATGCCTAAAACAAGTGCCACAACCAAAATTACCGAGGGCGCTAAAATCAGTTTATACAATAAAGCAAAACTGATGTGTTTCAATTCATTAAACCACCCACCAAACTTTAGCTGTAAACCAATCGAAAACAATGCCAGTGGGCCAACCGTAGCTGCTAGTTTCTCAAATAATGGATCTAATGAAGAAATATCAATAAAACGAGGGAGGGTTAGCGCCAAAAAACAACCAATAAGCGGCGGAAAGGTCACTACTTTTTTTAAGACTAATTTCGGGCTTAACTTTTGATTTTGCGACGAGCGGATGGCTACAATGACACCAATGGTAGATAAAAGCATAAAGGTTACCTGATCGCAGATAATGGCTATTGCCAGTTCCTTTTCGCTAAAATAAGCCACAATTAATGGAAAACCTACAAATGACGTATTGCTTAAAGAACTGGTTAGTTTTAACCCACCAGATGTGGCCTTGCTTATATTCCGGATACGGCTATATAGGGTAATAAATAACCAACCAAATAGCCACACGCAAATTGGTGCCAGTACCGGGAGCAGTAAATCTTTAGTCCAGATAATGTGTGGTAGATATTTAAATGAAACTGCAGGTAGCGCAATATAAATAATCCAGGCATTAATACCTTTATGCGCATCTTTGGGTAGCGATTTGCTTTTTCTGAAAAGAATGCCCGCTAAAATGCATAAACCTATAATAATGAAGTTTGCCATTGAGTATTAGCGCAAAGATAATTTATAAAAGAAAAACGCCAATAAGAAATGTACTTATGGCGTTTTAAATATTATACAGAAGGTTTTGGTTTTTTCTTTTTGTGCCAAACCTTTTTTTTGCCCTTATGTTGAGGCCGCTTTTCCTCTACATGTGTAATTTCTATTGCAGCTATGCTTTCTGGCAGAGGCATGCGGGGAACTTGCTTCTCGATTAATTTTTCGATGTTATCGAACTTACGCTTATCTCTTCCGTTAACCAAGGTAATCGCCGTTCCTTTGGTTGCGGCTCTTGCAGTACGCCCAATGCGGTGTACATAATCGGCCGGATCACCAGGAACATCATAATTGATTACCAAGTCGATCCCTTCTACATCGATACCGCGAGATAACACATCTGTTCCGATTAAAATTGGCAACCTACGATTTTTGAAAGCCAGTAAAATATCTTCACGCTCTTTCTGTCCCAAATCGGAGTGAAAAGCTTCGGCTTTAATGCCCAATCCTTTAAAGGTTTTGTATAAAGCTTTTACTTTTTCTTTGGTCGAAACGAAAATGATACTGCTTTTGTATTGTCCGCTTTTAAAAATATCGGTTAATAAGGCCTGTTTCTGCTGGTCGTGGATGTTATAGGCCTGTTGATCGATCCCCTCAGCAGGTTTAGCAATTGAAATGGTAATCTGCTTCGGTTCGTGCAAAATCTTACCCGCCATGGTTCTTATTTTCGGTGCCATTGTAGCCGAAAATAAAAGCGTTTGCCTTTTCTTTGGCAGGTAGCTAATAATTCGGATAATGTCGTCGTAAAAGCCCATATCCAACATTCTATCTGCTTCATCTAAAATTAAATGCTGCAAATGTTCCAGTTTTAACACCCCTGAAGATAAATGTGCCATTAATCTGCCCGGAGTGGCAATAATAATATCTACGCCTTCGCGCATAGAACGTTTTTGCTGTTCGTAAGCGATACCATCTCCCCCACCGTAAACCGCTAAAGAACTGATATTGGTAAAATAAGCCAAAGCTTCTACCTGTAAATCTATCTGTTGTGCAAGCTCGCGTGTTGGAGCCAGAATCAAGGTATTATTGTGCCTATCGGCAGCTTTGCTAATTTTATCCATTACGGGCAAAAGGTAGCTGGCCGTTTTCCCTGTACCAGTTTGAGCGCAGGCAATCAGATCATGATTATCTAAAATTACCGGGATGGCTTGTTCTTGTATTGGAGTAGCGCTTTTATACCCCATGGCCATTAAGCCTTCGTATAAATCGGGGTTAAAATTAAAGTCGTTAAAATTCAATCTATTGTGTTTATGTCTTTTAGCAAAAGTACCTTAAAATACCGCTAATAGCAAACCACATTTAATATCCGCTTGCTTAATTATTCGAAAAGCAATATTGGATGATCCTTTTCTCTCGCAATAAAACAAAATAGCCCCAACTGCTTTAAAACAATCGGGGCTTGGAAATTATAATAGACGAAACTTAGTCTACCAGAATATCTTTCTCTGGTGTATTCGTTTCAGGGTTTTTAGGTAAGTAAACTTTTAAAATTCCATCAGCATAACTGGCCGAAATATTTTCTACTAAAACTTTTCCGTTTAAGCCAAAAGCCCTTTCGAAAGTACCATTGCTGTACTCTCTACGGCTATACTTTTTAGCCGAATCTGCTTCTTCTTTAGCTTGGTAGGAAATGGTTAACACATCATCTTTGGTAACCACCTTTAAATTCTCTTTAACCAAGGCTGGTGCAAAAAGTTCAATAATAAAGCTCGTTTCTGTTTCTTCTATGTTAACAGGTACTTTTCTAAAGGCCTGATTAAACATATTGTGTTTGTAATGACCGAAAGGTCCACCAAAGGGCCTTCCAAATCTTCCTTCTCCTGCGCCGAAGCGACTATGCATCTTGCCCGAATGGCATCTATGTTCGTTGTACATCTTGTTTAATTTAATTGTTATTTATTCTGTTAATTTATTGGCTAAAGCCAATTTTAGCTGTAGGCCACCTGCTCCGTTTTAGGAATACCCAATAGCTGTGTAATAATATTTGCATAGGGGTACGATGGCGGGAAAACGGCATAATCAAATTTTAAACCCCTTATCTGAACCAAAATATCATCGATAAATTTCATAGGCTCAAGTAGCGCACTGATCAATCCCGATTTAGGTTTTTCTTCTTCGTCAATCGCCTTTTTACCTTGAAAAATATTCAGTTCCTGATTGTAGGCTTTAAAGTCTGCGCCAATTTGTTCTATAGGGGCTTTAAATTCATCCGAACTAAAAAAAGTTACCTTCTCCCCACGGGTAATCAGTTCGTTTGCCATACCCAAAATCGGACTAACATCGGCCTGAGATGGATCGCTTAAAAAAAGTACCTGTGACATCGCGCTATTTATTTACTTTGTTTACACTATCAATAAGGTCAATCTCAATCTTGTTATCATCAGTTTTGGCGCTATGGTGACTGTAGCTATGGTTTCTATGATGTTCTTGCTGGCAATCATCACGATAGTGCCTGTTTTTAAAATCTAACCGATCGCGGTATCCATTCTGAACGGCAAGTACATTTAAGCTGTAAAAAGTCCCTGCGGCAACAGCCAATGCCAATAATATTCTAAATGCTCTCATAGCTGTTAATAATTTACGTTAATGTTGTTAACCGTTCCAGTGCTTTCTACGTTTGGCCTGTACCATTGGTTATCGATCGGTACAATTGGATTGTAATGATTCTCGAAACCATTAAAGCGGTTATAGAAATAATGGCGTCGTCTTCCGATAAAAATCCTGAACATTAAACCGATCAGCATGATGGCCAATATAAATTTGAACACAAACGGTATGAAGAAAGCGATTGCACCAAGTACAATCCCGAATCCTATGGTTTTTAATATCTTTTTCATCTTTTTATATATGTTTTTATTTGTGATGAAGCGATCATGATTTCTCCCGTTATTTTGGGTTTTGAAAATCATGATGGTTTCATCTTTTTATAATTTTAAAGTATTGTAATCAATTCATCTTAAATAAGTTGAACTACTAATACTGTTGTTTTTGTTATTTATATAGGAAGACGGGGCAACTTTATTTTTACTTTAAATTATTTTGATTTTTTTTCTTAGGATTTATCATCCCGCATTATGTCAATCCTGAGCGGAGTCGAAGGATCTTTTTAATAAATTTCGGAGGTGCGTAATTTCTAGGGATAATTACTTCATAAAAATCAATATGATGCCTGATTTTTATGCAAATGTTAGGCTATCAGGAATCGTCATTCCTAACTCGATTGGGAACCACGTAGTGCTCATGAATGTCTTTGAAAAAAGGAAGACTTATGAATAATCGTAATGCAAGCGCTTTAAGATTCCCGCCTGCGCGGGAAAGACGACCACTCTATTAAAAATCTGTTAATGATATCGATACCTCATTCAGAATGACAGTAAAACAAAAAAGCCCCGAATTTAATCGAGGCTTCCAAATTATTCCTTATTGCGATGGTGGCCCCATCCGCCACATCTCTGTTTATATTCTTCCTTAAATTTTGCCCGCTCCTCTTCGTTCATCGAATCCCATTTAGCGCGCATTCCCCGGGCACGTTCACGAAAACCATTATGCCCACCGTGGCCACCTTTATTAAAGTTCCCAAAAAGCAACCTGCACAGCACAAGTAAACCGAGGGCTTGCCAATAATTAAGTTTGCCTGCATGTGCCACCTCAGGTAAAATCCAATTCCATAAAAACATAACCACATAACCCAATACCGCTGCAATAAGCACCGCTACGGGTAAAAAGAAAATAAATTTCTTGCGCCGATTAAAATTTCTATTCATCATGTCTGCAAATTTAATAGTTAATAAATTCCTGATATAAATTTTGTAAACGGTTACGCAGGTGTTTTACTGCATAACCCTTTCTTGATATTAATGTTTTGATATTCTCTCCGCTTTCATCAGCCAGTTCCTGAAAAGTGCGTTCTTCCAGCTCGTTCTGAACAAACACATAACGCTGATTCTCCGGCAGTTCTTCCAGTGCCAGAAACAGTTGATCCCAGAATAGTTTTTTTAAACTCTCTTCTTCTGGCGAGTAAGCCTCGGCAAGTAAAATTTCTTTAAAATTAATTTCGCCATCTTCCCCCTCGAAAGTGAAATCTTCTAACGATTCTTCTTTTTGTTTACGATATTTATCGGTGATCTTATTTCTGGCCACCCGATATAGCCAACCACTAATCTGCTCAATGGCACCCACTTCAGGCTGGTTGCTAAGCTGAAACCAAACATCCTGTAAAATATCTTCTGCATCCTCATCCGTATTCACCCTTCCACGGATGAAACTGAATAAGCGCTTGCCATAATTGGCAACCGTTGAAATGATATTTTGAGGTTCGTTTGTTGGCACTAAATTTTGCTTAATAACCCAGTAAACGGATGAAACTCAATATTACTTTAAATTTTCCTTGTTTTTTTCAGAAAATCGATATTTTCAATCAAAATAGACTGATCTTTAAACACTTATACCGATCATTTTTTAAGTAATCCTTCATACAGCTTTTGATAAGTAGGTGCAGCCGTACCAAGTTTTTCTGCTTCGCGTACAATGTAGCCTGTTAACGACTCGACTTCTGTTTGCTGTTTCTGATTGAGATAATCGCGGTGCATGGATGAGGTAACCTCGTAGGCCATCGATTTCATCGTATTTAGTGTTTTGCCCGAAATGTCATCGCTAATGGTTACACCTTTAGCCAGGGCAAGGTTTTTCACTTCTTCAATTAATTTCAGAACAGTTTCAATATTTTCTTCCAATACCTTTCCGATGGTACAATCGAAATAAGACGTGGAAGTAGCCGTAGGGGAAATAAATATAAACTTTTCCCAGATGGCGGTAGAGATTTTATCCGAAACCGTTACATCGATTCCTGCATCAAACATTAAATTTTTCAGGTGTAAAACCGCTTCGCTAAGTGGCCCATCCGTACCAAAAGATAGCTTTTGGATGTTACCAGAATTTTCGATTATACCAGGCGATTTAATTTTGGAAACAATAAATGCACAGCCTTTTAAAACATTTGCCTGGGGCAGGATTTCTAAAATTTCTTCAGTCGCGCTAACACCGTTTAAAAGGGGCAACAATATCGTGCTATGGCTGATTAAGGGTTTTAATTTTTCGAGGGTTTGTTTTAAATCGTAACTTTTCGTGCAGATTATAATATAATCGGCCTCGCCAATCTTACTATAATCATCGGTAGCCAGATATGGCTTAGTTACAAAACTTTCGTTTCCTTTTATTACAGTTAAACCCTTATTTTGGATCTCATTTAAATGTTCGCCACGGGCAACAAAAACAATTTCTAAGTCATTTCCGTTGGCATATTGCTTAGACAGTAAGCCTCCGAAATACCCTCCTACACCACCAATTCCTACAATAACAATTCTCGTTTTATTTAGCATGTTAATCTAAATACAATAAACAGGTTATTTCAATGCACCCGTTGGGTTGTTTCCTTTATCCACTACCGTTTTAATATTCCCTTCTAAATCAGAAACATATATTTTGCTTTGCGTAAAGGGTTTTTCGGCTCCGCTATAAAAAATCCGATCATCGGCAGTAAGAAAAACATAAGGAACATCCATACCTTTTGGCGAAATACGCGTTACTTTTTTACTGACCAGATCTAAAACATAAACTGCTTCGCTCGGTCCTGTTAATCCATCTAAAATATCGGTATTCCCTGCATTAAAAATCAGTTTCGCTCCATCTTTTGTATAAAAGAAGCGGTTGCTACTTGCAATGGAAAATTCTTTCCCGATCAAATCGGCTATCAATTTGGTATCGATTAACTTTCCGGCAAGGTCAAAAGTATAAAGCTTGGTAAGATCCTGTCCGATGATTTCCTTTTCATTTTTCCAGGTTGGGGCATAAACATTTATTTTAGATGCACTATCGAGCATTACGTAGCCCGAATTATCAGTTTTAATAACACCTATCTTCCATAGGTTTTTACTATTAAAAATATTGAAAGCGATCGCTCCTCCATCAGCCGACCACATGGCCTGATAATAGTCATTGCTACTTACCTGCAATTTACCCTGGCTTTTGTTTTCCATATCGGCAATCCAAATAGATCTGTTCCCTGCAGAATCGCTCAGGGTATATGCCAGTTTATTTCCATCAGGAGAAATAGCCGGATCGGTAGCACCGCCGAACGAAATCTGTTTCATGGTATCAATACTCGTGGCTACAATTTTATCTCCATCCTGATAAGCTAACGCGAAATTTTTATTGCTTAAAGAAATAGTGTCTAAAACGGCTTTGTTCCTGTTATTCTGGTCTGATTTATTATTTCCACAAGAAGCGATTAACGTGGCGCAAGGGATTAGGATAGAAACTATTGAGGTGCTGATTTTCGTCATGTGCAATTTTAAAAATAGTTTTTGTTTTTGTTATTCCAGAGACCGTGGGGAAGCTATATTTTACTTAATACATACATTGTGCTTGTCGATTCTATCCTTTGGCGCGGTTTGTTTCCTCGCGAATCACAATTAAACAGATTAAATCTTTTTCTTATCTGCGTAGCCAAATACTTTTTGCAGCAAGGTTGTGCTTCTTGAGCTTAAATTGCCCCTAATTTTGAGTTCTTCCTTCGCAACTTCAATAAACAAACCATCTATCGCTTTTTGCGTAACGTATTCAGTTAAATTGGTGTTTACGGGTTTTACCAAAGGTAAACGGTTGTATTGCATAGTTAAATCGCTGTAATACTTGGTAGCATTTACCTTATTTAAGCTTGTGGTTACAATCGGACTAAATTTCTGTATCAATTGTGCTGTGGTTACCCTTTTAAAATATTCGGTAGCTGCGTCATTATTACCCAAAAGGATATTGGTGGCATCGGTTAAAGTCATCTGTTTAATGGCCGATATAAAAATCGGTTTTGCTTCGGTAGCAGCATCTTCAGCGGCACGGTTTAAGCTTACAATCACGTTATCGCAAAGTTTGTTCAAACCTATGCTACGTAACGTTTTTTCAACCTTCTGTGCTTCAGGTGGCATCAGGATTTTAACAGCTAAATTGCCTAAAAAGCCATCTTTAAGCGAAAGCCTGTCGGCCCCCGCAGAAACACCAATTTGTAGCGCTTCCTTAATTCCCTGTCCTATTTCAAAGGTAGATGGTGTTCCGGTAGCAGCAGTTGTGGTGCCCTGTTTTTCGGTTACTTTTTTAAATATATCGCTCAGTTTAATCTGTGCGCTAACATTTAGGCTTGCAAATACCAGCATAGCCAGTGATGCCGATAAAATATTGATCTTTTTCATTTGTGTGTTTAATCATGCTTAGCAAAATAACTGCCATAATCTTTACACTCAAAGATAAGTCTTTGTACATGGCAATAATATTTAAACAGCTTAAAAAGATAATCGGCAATGTAAAAAATTTGCGTTCCTCTCTTCCTAAAAAATTAGTTTATGTCCTATCACTCAGAAATATTTTTTATACTTGAAAGATAATTCGAAATAGCTGCCATTTTTTTGAGGTTTATAAAAAACACAGCTGGGAATGCCCAGCAAGACGACGCCAAACTGATTGCCGAGTATAAAAATACTGGCGATTTGGACGCGTTGGGCACGCTTTATAATAAATATATGCATCTGGTGTTCGGGGTTTGCTTAAACTACTTCAAAGATGAAGAACAAAGCAAAGACGCTGTAATGCAGATTTTTGAGGAACTGGTAACCAAACTGAAAATACATGAGGTACAGAACTTTAAAAGCTGGCTCCATGTTTTAACGCGGAACCATTGTTTAATGGCGCTACGAAAATCGGCGAAGCAAAATAATGTTTCAATAGACGATACTTTTGTGGAAAATAGCGAGTTTGTGCATCTGGATATAGACAACACAAAAGAAACGCAGCTTACCATTATGGAAAAGTGTATGGAAACTTTGCCCGAAGAACAGCGAAAAAGCGTAGATTTATTTTATTTACAAGAAAAATGTTATAAAGAAGTAGCCGACATTACAGGTTACGATATGCTTAAAGTGAAGAGTTACATCCAAAATGGTAAGCGGAATTTAAAGATTTGTATAGAGAAAAATAGTAGTGAATAACGATTGGTTAGATATTGATGTTCTGGAAGATTACCTGGATGGTAAGCTTGATGCTAAGACTATGCATTTTGTAGAAAGGCAGGCTTTGGATGATCCTTTTGTTGCCGAAGCATTGGAGGGACTGAAGCAATCGCCCAAACGCAAGCAAACGCTTTCTATATTACAGAAACAACTGTACGACCGTGTATCAGAAAAGCCTATAAAGCGCAAGCTTTGGGGCATTACCACCCAAAGGTTAAGTATTGCGGCAACCGCAACCGTGGCCTTTATTGCAGTAAGCATTTTATTCTTTATGCGCGAAACCAACCGCAGAAATGCAGAACTTGCTACACATAAAAAGGAAGGCGTGCTGGTTCAATTAGACAGCTCAACGAGTATTGCTTCAGTCCAACCCAAACTTAAAGATGATACGGTTACGCAAAACTCAACAAAGGCAGCTTTGATTGACAAAGCAATTACAGCCGCAAAAACTGGTGATTTAGCGAAAAATACTAAAGCGGACCTTAGTGTACAACCTGCAGAACAACAAATTGCTGAAGCAAAAGCAGAAAAATCTGCAGCTGATAATAGCCGTGCTAAAGCGATGAGTCCTGTTGGCTTTGGCAATTACAAGCCAAGCCCGGTTACAATAAGTGAGGCTGTAGTTACACCAGCTCCGGCAATTGGCTCAAGTAAAATCGCGTTTAGCGGGAACGTTGTAGACCAAAGCAATGGCCAGCCTATTCAGGGTGCTGTAGTAAAGCTGGCTGGCTCTAAAAATGTAACGGCAACTGATGCCAAAGGTTATTTCTATTTGCCTGCTGATAGCAATGCAAAAGATAAAGATTTATTGATTAATGCCATTGGCTTTAAAGAATTGCCTGTAGCTGGTTTGCAAGACCCTAATGCAATTAAAAACGCATTAAGTGGAAATAAATCATTAAACGAAATTGCTTTAATTACAGGTTCAAACGGACATAAAAAAGAAAATATTGCTGCGCCTAAAATTACACTGCGTGCAGAACAGAACCTGGACAGAAAATCGGCTGACGATATTACGAAACCTATTCCGGTTTCTACCATTAACTATAGCCAATATTTAGAGAATAACAATAAACTTTATAACCCTAAAGGTCCGGAGCAATTTGTAATTTTAAGCTTCAAAGTTAAAAGCAATGGGCGGCCAACAAATATTAGCGTTATAAAATCACTGAACAAAAAAGCTGATGCGGAGGCGAAACGACTGATTCATGAAGGTCCGGATTGGGTATTACCTAAAAACGGAACTGATTCAGTAGAAATCAGCGTTAAGTTTTAATTGTCGATTTATTAACCGCAAAGGGCGCTAAGCAATTGCAAACGACAATACATGCTTGGTAAGCTTTCTTGTTTTCCTTTTTAATGAAGGATTTCAGGTACACGATATCCTTCCCAAGAACCACAACAATTGCAATCTAAACCCGATATAAGCGAGCATCCCGATTTTTTCATCGAGATAAAGCGTTTAGCGGGGCGGAACCCAAACCAAAGGCTTCCACTCTTGCTTTCCAAATCATTATAAAACAAAAAAGACCAAGGCAATTAGCTTTGGTCTCTTGAGTATATTAAAGGATTTTGTTTTTATTTTAAGTAATAGATCACGGCATAAATAATGGCGGCTAATGTAGCCGAAACCGGAATGGTTAAAATCCAGGCCCAGATTAAGTTGATAGTTACCCCCCAACGTACAGCCGAAACACTTTTTACCACACCTACACCTACAATCGAACCTGTAATGGTATGTGTAGTAGAAACCGGGATACCGAAATGCTCCGTAATTCCCAATGTTACCGCACCAGCACCTTCGGCAGCAACACCTTCCAATGCGGTTACCTTGGTAATTTTCGATCCCATTGTTTTAACAATTTTCCAACCACCACTCATGGTACCTAACGATATTGCCGAATAACAGGCAATTGGTACCCAGGCAGGCATAGCTTCGAAATTAGGAATTACTTTAGAGGCAATTAAAGCCGTAGCAATAATACCCATTACTTTTTGTGCATCGTTACCACCATGGAAGAAACTTAGTGCAGCAGAAGACAGCAATTGCAGGCGTTTAAACCATTTCTCGGCAGTTGCGGGTTTAGCATAACGGCAGATATTGATAATGATCAATGTTAATACAACTGATATCACCATACCGATTATCGGGGCCAATACAATGAAAGAAACGATTTTTATTACATAACCCATGTTTACAGCATCAAGCGGACTAGCACCTGTAAGTAAAGCATGTGTCATACCCGCACCTGCAAAACCACCAATTAAGGTATGTGATGAACTTGAAGGGATACCATACCACCAGGTTAAAAGGTTCCAGATAATGGCTGCAACCAAACCCGCAAGGATAACTTCTAGTGTGATATAATTTTCAATTACCGTTTTAGCAACCGTATTGGCCACTTTATGGTCGGTAAAATAAAAGTAAGCAGCGAAATTGAACAACGCAGCCCACAAAACTGCCTGAAAAGGCGTAAGAACTTTTGTAGAAACAACTGTTGCAATCGAGTTAGCGGCATCGTGAAAGCCGTTAATGTAATCGAAAGCAATAGCCAGAATTACAACAACAACCAATAAGGTAGTTACCATGTTTGTTATTTATTAAGCGTTTTTAACCAAGATAGTTTCAAGCACATTCGCCACATCCTCACACTTATCTGTCGCTTTTTCTATCGTTTGTAAAACCTCTTTTTGTTTAATTAATTCAATCGCATTAGTTTCGTATTCGAATAAACGGGCTACCGCTAATGTAAATACATAATCAGCCTGGTTTTCGCCACTGTTAATACGGATACAAGCATCGGCAATTACACGGATGTTTTTAAAACTGCGTAATTCTTTAATTGCTTTATCAATATCAGTACACATTTCTACCAAAAGCTCGGCAATTTTAACAATCGGCTCGTTAATGGTATTCATGTTATACATCTGCATCCGGTTTGCAGTACCATAAATATAATCGGCAACATCATCAACGGCAGTAGCCAATGCATGAATGTCTTCTCTATCAAATGGCGTAATAAAGTTCCTGCTCAGTTCAAGAAAAATTGAATGGGTAATATCATCACCTACATGCTCCAGGCGCTCAATTTCTTTAAAAATTGTTTTTCTGCTTTCAGCATCACCCGTGCTAACCATTTCTAAAAGGGTTTCTGCAATTTTTAATGCATTGCTACCTGCTTGTTCGAAAAGCGGATGAAACTTTTTGTCTTGAGGTGTAAAGAACTTAAAAATATTGTTCATGTTAATTTTTAATATGTTGCAAAGCTACAAGCCCAATGTTAAGTTAATGTTAATTTATTAATTATATTAACTAATTAGCAGCTTATTTACTTAGGTGTAGCTTATTTCTATAGTTTTAGATCGCTGATAATGAATGACTCAAGAAGTTAATTGTTCATTAACATCGTAATTTGTTTGCATTTTGCAACTTGTGCCTTCTTTGTAAGGGAATGATGAGCTTTTGTATCAGGTAAAAGATGCAGATTACCCACCTTTTTGTAACGTAAATGCAAAGGTAGTGCCTATGCCTGGTGTACTTCTTACCGAAATGGTTTGTTGGTGCGCCTCTAAAATGTGTTTTACAATGGCTAAGCCTAAACCTGTGCCTCCAACTTCTCTTGCCCGATGAGTATCGATGCGATAAAAACGCTCAAACAAGCGTAACAAATGTTTTTCTTCTATCCCGATGCCGTTATCGGTAACCTCAATCAAAACCTGATCGTGCAGTTCAAAAATCTTAATGGCTGTTTCGCCGCCATCAACGCCATATTTAATGCTGTTTACCAGCAAATTAATTAACACCTGCCTAATCTTCTCCCGATCTGCAGAAACCAATGTAATGGCAGTATATTTATCTTTAAAAAAGAGTTTAATATTTTTTGCTTCGGCGCGGTCTTCGAGGTTTTCCATTACCTCTTTCGCCAATTGTACAAAATCAAATTTTTGGTAGTTAATTGGCGATTCGCCCGTTTCTAACTTTGAAATAACGTCTAAATCATTAATTAAATAACTCAGTCGCTCTACATTATTTTCTGCTTTTTTCAGGAATAAAACCGCCTGATCGGGGTCATCTACCAGGCAATCCTGCAAAGTTTCGATGTAACCTTGAATGGCAAAAAGCGGCGTTTTAAATTCATGCGAAACATTTGAAAGAAACTCTCTTCTAAACTGTTCCTGTTTTTTTAACAGGTCTATTTCTTTTTTCTTTGCGCCAGCCCATTCCTTTACTTCTTGTTCAACATCATTAATCGGATCGGAACTCACATACTCACCCAGCGCATCTTTTAAATCTTTACCCAATTTAAGATTATGGATTAGCTTGTAGATGAGTTTAATTTTGGTATAGATATACTTCTCAAGTAAATAATAAAAAACCAAAAAACTGCACAGAAACGATACACCAAAAGAAATAGCCAAGTAATACAGGCTATGCTGAAAATAAAAATTAACCATCCCGATGGAAAGACCAACGGCAAGAGCAGTAAATAGAACCAGCACGCTTAATTTCATGCTGCAATTTAAAGCTTTTTATGTTAAATGTGTGTTAAGAGCCAAAGGGTATTCATTCATTTTTCCGGATATTAAAACAAAAAAGCTTTCCCTTTTGAGGAAAGCTTTATAAAATACGGGTAAGTATTATTTATTTCTTTGTCGAATCGGTTTTAGCCGGAGTTGAAGCAGCAGGTTTAGTGCTGTTTAAATTTCCACCAATTGGAGATGGTGATGGCGTTTTATCTAAACGCTCCTGAATAGCTGAGTTTCCAACTGCAGCACTACCACCGCTAGTTTTAGCAATTGTAGTAACGGCAAGGGTTAATACTACTATTAGCGTTAACAATACCCACGATCCTTTTTCTAAAACATCGCCAGTACGTTGTACACCAAACATGTTACTGGTGCCACCGCCTGTAGCTAAACCTCCGCCTTTAGGATTTTGTACTAAAACAAATAAGCCTAAGGCTACACACGCAATAATTAATAAAATGATTAAAAAGGTTACCATGGTAATATTATATTTTAAAATTTCTTTTCTATAGATTGGATAAGGTCGGCAAAGTAACGGCTTTTTTCCGGATATTTCAAACTTAATTTTTTATAAGTATCTATGGCTTTGTGATAAAGCATTTGCTCGATATAAATTTTAGCCAAAGTCTCCGAAACAAGGTCGTAATTGTCTTCTGCGCTTTTCTTTGCCTTATTTTCGTTATCTATCTGTTCTGGCTTAGGCGGCTTGATTGTTGGATCTTCTTTTAAGAATTTCTCGATAATTTCTGCCCCCTTCGCATCTTTAATTTCGGCAGAAGGGTATTCGGCTAAATGATCTGCTACCTCAAAAGGAGTCTGAATATGAAAGATATGCTCCACGTACTGCTGTTGAAACTCGGCGCTTTCTTGCCGTGGTTTATTTTGGAGCTGTGGTTTTGCCTTATCGGCACTAGGATGAGCATAGGGCTGAAAAATCTGCTCGTGCTCTTTACGCGTTTTAGCTAACCACCACAAAAACGTGTATGGAAGCTTATCGTCGTTATATTGCGAAACAAAATTTCTTTCAGGCTCGTCTGGAACTACCGTTTCGATTTCTGGAGCGACTGTAACCACATCTGTGCTTAATTTCTGCTCAAAGGCAAAGAAATCAGTAGCGGCAACACTTTCGATAAAAGAATCATCATCCGCAGGTAAGTCCATTAAATGGCTATCAATACCTGGCAGGTGATTTGGTGTTTCTACGTTTACAGCTTGATTTGTAGATGAATGGACATCATGCGGAAACTCACTTATTTCTTCAAAAACTTCCGGCTCTTCCTGTGTATATTCCGTAACGGCTACACTAATTTCAGCTTCATCTTCCTGTTTTGCCTCGTCAACTGGAACCATATTTAACACATGAAACAATACATGCCCCTGGCTATATAAAGCAGCCTTTGGAATAAATGAAGCATTGGCTTTAGCCAAAAGTAGATGGATAGGTTGTGAATATGGAAATTGCTGAACCATTTCCTGCAACATGGATGCATGCTCTGGCTTAACCTTTCCAGGTTGCACAAGTAAATCTGCCAGTAGCTTTTTGTTATCCATTATCGAGGTTTGCCGCTAAGTTAAAAAAATGTAGACGGGTTTTGAAAATTTTGTCTTTTAGAATCCTGCTTTTTACCACTGTGCAAATGCACGGTTAAAAATATCTTCCGATAATTGCTTGTTAATATTTTCGATAGCGCCAGGCAATAACGTTTGAATTGGTGCCCCATTGATTGGAAAATCAAAATATTTAGTAAAGCTTTCTTCAAAACTTTCTTTTTCGTGTTCTTTTATATTGTTCTTATATTTTACCGAAACGGTTATGGTTAACCTATTTGCGCCCGAAGTAGGTGTAGCACTATTTTGAAGCGCAACTGGTTTAATATCATAACCTGTTATTCTGCCTTCAAATGATGCATCACCTTCACCTGTGGGAGAAATAATCAATTTGGTCTGATTACGGATGCGGCTTTTTAACGATTCGGTAATCTGGTTACTTAATGTTGGCACCACTAATGGCGCATTGTTTTCAAATACACGGACAACCACTGTTTTTAATCCTGTTGTTGATGCTCCACTGAATTTATAAGAGCAGGCGCTCAGTATTGAAGCAACAAGGATTAAAGCAAATATTTTTATTTTCATCAGTTGTATAATTATTAATTATTGCTCATTGTTTTTATTGGCATTTTTCACTTGCATTTATTTTCTCAATGGTGTTCAAGAGAACGCTTCGCTTAGTTAATGAGCTCGCAAAAACTCGGTTTGTTTTTAAAGGCGATGAACTTATAAATTTAATTCTTTAATTTTTCTGTACAGGGTACGCTCTGAAATGCCCAATTCTTGCGCAGCAAACTTACGCTTGCCCTTGTGTTTTTTTAATGCTTTTTTAATCAGGTCTGATTCTTTATCCACTAGCGACAAAGATTCTTCTACCTCCTCTGCCTCGTGCGCAAAATAATCAGCATTGTTATTGTTGTTAATGTTATTATTGCTTGGCGTAGGCTGCTGAATGGTAAAGGCATGCTCTTGTCCTGCTGGCAATTCTACATCACGGTACAGCTGATTGATATACTGTGGGTTATCTGCCAAAACAGTAGCAGTATTTCCACCGTGCTGAATAATTTCGGCAACTAGTTTTTTAAGCTCAACCATATCCTTTTTCATGTCAAAAAGCACCTTGTACAAAATATCTCTTTCTGTAAAATCTTCTTTCGACTGTGCGTTAATCGCCATTGGCAAATTACTTCCAGCTTCGTTCGGAATATAGTTTAAAATGGCCTGTCCGCTTACATTTCGGTCTTTCTCTAATACACAGATCTGCTCGGCAATATTTTTTAACTGGCGAACATTACCCGGCCAGCTGTAATTGGTTAAGATCTGAATGGCATCTGGTTCGAGGTGTAATGCCGGACTACGGTATTTATCGCTAAAATCGGCGGCGAATTTTCTGAATAATAAATAAATATCTTCTTTACGCTCCTGCAAAGCCGGAATACGCAATGGAACGGTATTTAACCTATAATATAAATCTTCGCGGAATTTTCCGTTCTTAACACGGTTATACACATCAACATTAGTGGCTGCAATAATACGAACATCTGTTTTCTGTACTTTAGACGAACCTACACGTAAGTATTCGCCACTTTCTAAAATACGCAGTAAACGTGCCTGTGTACCTAAAGGCAGTTCAGCAACCTCGTCTAAAAAGATAGTTCCGCCGTTTGCTACTTCAAAGTAACCTTTACGAGCTTCGTGTGCCCCCGTAAAAGATCCTTTCTCGTGACCAAACAGTTCAGAATCAATGGTCCCTTCGGGAATAGCCCCACAGTTTACAGCAATAAAAGCACCATGTTTACGGGCACTCATCTGATGGATAATTTGTGAGAACACCTCTTTACCACTACCACTTTCGCCTGTTATTAACACCGACATATCAGTTGGTGCTACCTGGCTCGCAATATCTATGGCACGATTAAGTAAAGGCGAATTACCAATAATACCGAAACGCTGTTTAATATTTTGTGTATCCATTCTTTAGATTTGAGTATTGAGATTTGAGATATTAGACCTTACGCTCCTTACCTTCTCCCCCCACCTTTTTAAACTATTTTACCAATTAACGTAGCCGATGTACATTTCTCGATAAATACATTTGCATACTGACCAGGTTTAACACCTTCAATAGCCGGAAAAATGGCCATCGCTCCGCTATCTCCTCTTCCGCAATAATCGAGATCAGATTTTTTAGAAGTACCTTCAATCAAAACCCGAACGGTTTTACCCACCCATTCTTGCAAACGCATTAACGAATGTGCCTGTTGTTTAGCCAAAATCTCAGCCAAACGGCGTTTTTTTACTTCTTCAGGAATATCATCTTCCAGTTTACGGGCAGCTAAAGTGCCTGGTCTTTCAGAATAAGTGAAGTTATAAGCAAAATCATACTGCACATAATCCATCATGCTCAGGGTTTCTTGGTGCTCTTCTTCCGTTTCCGTACAGAAACCAGCAATAATATCGGTAGAAATTGCACAACCAGGAATAATGTTACGGATGGCATCAATACGATTGATATACCATTCGCGGGTGTAAGTCCTGTTCATTAACTCCAATATGCGGGTATTACCTGATTGAACTGGCAGGTGGATATAGTTACAGATGTTATCGTATTTGGCAATGGTATGTAAAACCTCGTCGGTAATATCTTTTGGATGCGAAGTAGAGAAACGTACCCTTAAATCTGGACTAACCAATGCCGTTTGCTCCAAAAGCTGCGCAAAGTTAACCGTTTCTGTTCCATCTTCCGACGTCCAGGTGTACGAATCTACGTTTTGGCCTAAAAGCGTAACCTCACGGTAACCAGCCTCAAATAAGCCTTTCGCTTCTTCTATAATAGAATGGGCATCGCGGCTTCGCTCACGGCCGCGGGTAAAAGGAACAACACAGAAAGAACACATGTTATTACAACCACGGGTAATGGAAATAAAAGCAGTTATTCCGTTGCTGTTTAACCGAACGGGACTGATATCAGCATAAGTTTCCTCGCGGGATAATAAAACATTAACTGCTTTATGTCCGCTTTCTACCTGCTCAATTAAGTTAGGCAGATCGCGGTAGGCATCGGGGCCCACCACAACATCAACCAAACGTTCTTCTTCTAAAAATTTAGATTTTAACCGCTCTGCCATGCAGCCCAAAACCCCAACAATTAATTTCGGGTTACGGCGTTTTTCGACACCGAACTGCGATAATCGGTTTCTAACCCTGGTTTCTGCGTTTTCGCGGATAGAGCAGGTATTAATGAAGATTACATCCGCCTGGTGATAATCACCTGTGGTTTCAAATCCAGTTTCCGATAAAATAGAGGCAACAATTTCACTATCAGCGAAATTCATTGCACAACCGTAACTTTCGATATATAATTTACGGGCATCAGCTTTAACTGGTGTATCTAAAATTAAAGCTTCACCTTGCCTAGCCTCATCGTGTGTTTTATCCTGTACTTGTAAATCAATCATTATTTAAAAACATTTTGGGGATTGCAAAAATACATAAATAAAATTAAAAGTGACAAATTGACATATTTTGTTTAAATGTTTACAGTACGATTATGATAAGGCAGTTAGCAGCCCCAATTAATCCATATTTTATATGGTTGAATAAAAAGTTTTTTGGAAATATACAGTTCAGTGGAGGACTGCAGCCCCGCTATCCCTACTGCCGTTAGAAAACCTGTGAAACAAGCAAACAGACTATAAGTAAATAAAAACAGATGCTTAAATCGGCATTCGTACTATCGAGTTTAGATTACAGCTGTTCTTGCTACTATGAGGGTTTTCCATGCTACCGTCCTAACCCATCTAGCCCTTGGCGAAGCGGTACCCTGCAGGCAGGAGGTGCGACGGCCGAAAGCGTACAAGCGTAGCAAAGGAACAAACGGTGTTTCTTGTACTGCACCTGCGCTCCAAAAAACTATTTTATTAAAATATAATGTAACCAGAGGCATATAACAATACTTCTTAAGTTGGATAAAAAGGTTTTGGAAATGTAGGCTTCGGTCCCTATAGGGGACTGTAGCCCCGCCCCCGCTTCTGCCCCAATTGAAAAAATTGTGGCATCCCGCTATGGTCGGGTTTAGGTTACAACTGTCTTTACTGCTATGAGTGGTTTCTGTGCCAGCAGCCTAAGCCATCTAGCCCTAGGCGAAGCGGTACCCTGCAGGCCCGGAGGTACGACGGCCGAAGCGTACAAGTGCAGCAAAGGAACAAACGGTGTTGCTTATACTGCCCTTGCGCTCGAAAAAATTAATAATTCCTTTTTATAAAATAAGTCAGGATGTTTTTGGAAATGTAGGGTTCTGTGTCAATGGCAGGCTGCAGCCCCGCCCCCGCTTCTGCCCCAATTGAAAAAATTGTGGCATCCCGCTACGGTCGGGTTTAGGTTACATCTGTTCTTGCTACTATGAGTGGTTTCCATGCCACCGCCCTAACCCATCTAGCTCTAGGCGAAGCGGTACCCTACAGGCCTGGAGGTACGATGGCCGAAGCGTACAAGCGAAGCAAAGGAGCAAACACTGTTACTTTCACTGCCCCTGCGCTCCAAAAACATTTTAACAATATCTCCTCTTTGGCCTTTCTCCTTTAGTCTTTTAGCTTTCTATCAAAAAACCTTTCGCACTCCTATCTGTTACATACGGATAAGCCATAATAAATGACAGCGCAGAATAAAAATAAAATTTGGGCCTGGATAGGAAGCATATTCGGCATTTTAATTTTAATTGTTGCATTTGGTGCTATGTTTTTAAGCGCCCGATGGAAACCTATACTGACCGAAAAAATTAAAGCTAGTGTTTACAATGGCTCCCATCATTTATACCGCATAGATTTTAAAAGCATTAACTTAAACGTAATTACCGGCAGCCTAGCCCTACGTGATGTTACACTAACACCCGATACGGCTGTTTTTGATAGCTTAAAGAAAAAACAATTGGCTCCTGCCCATACTTTCGAGCTTAAATTAAAGAAATTACAGATTAGCCGTGTTGGAATATTAACGGCCTACTTTAGAAAACGGATAGATGTAAATGAAATCATTTTACAAAAGCCATCTATCAACATGATTTTTAACAAAGTAAGCAGGAAACCAGATAGCATAAAAGATGAAAAATCGCTTTACGAACAGATTTCGAAAACTTTTAAATCGGTACACATAAAAAGCATCAAAATTGTAGATGCAGATTTCGATTATATCAACAAAACCGCAGCAAAAAAAGTCAAAAAATCAATCAAACACCTCGATATTAACATTAATGATTTCTTGTTGGATTCGCTTTCGGGCAACGATCCAACAAGGTTTTACTATACGAAAGATGCATCTTTTCAGATTGCTGGTTATAAATCGGTAACGAAAGATAAAATGTACGCCATGAAAATTGATACCATTAGCGGCTCTACTGCATCAAAAAAAATAACAGCAAAAGGGTTTAAGCTTACACCATTGTACGATGAACTTACTTTTGCAAGAAAATACAAGATCCAGAAAGACCGGTATAACTTAAGCTTTGATCAAATAGAATTTAACGGCGTCGATTTTATGGGTTTAAACACCGACCAGAAACTGCATGCAAAATCGCTAAGGATTGGACCTGCCAATGTAGAAGTTTTTATGAGCCGCGAATCGCCACCGCCACCTGGCTTTGATAAGGGCCAAAATTATCCGCATATAGCCTTAAAAAGGTTAAACATGCCTACCCTGATTGATACAGTAAAACTGAGAAACATTAATGTTAAATATGCTGAGTTTAACCCTGCAAGTAAAAAAATTGGATCGGTTGACTTTAAAGCGCTAACCGGAAACATTTTAAATGTAACCAATGATAGTTTACAACTGAGCAAAAAGAACCATGCCCTGGCAGATTTAAACACGCTTTTAATGGGTACCGGAAAACTGAATGTAAAAATCGATTTCAATCTTACCGATAATAATGGTGCATTTACCTACAGTGGGAATCTGGGGAAATTTGATCTAAAAAACTTAAACCCACTATCTAAAGCCCTGGGTTTAATAGAGATTGAAAGTGGCGAAGTGCAACATATCGATTTCAGTGCAAACGGAAACTTAAGATCTGCATCGGGCAAGATGAATATGTTGTACACAAGCCTGAAAATAAAGCTCTTATCAGACAATATTGATGGAGAGGGGACCAAGAAAAAAGGGTTTTTGTCTTTTTTGGCCAATACCATATTAGTTAAAGATGAAAACCCGCAAAAAGGCGAAGCGCCAAGAACAGCAAGCATGACTAATACCAGGATTAATTCGGCCTCCTTTTTTAACCTGATGTGGAAAACCGTTTTTGTGGGCATAAAGGATATTGTAGGCCTTGGCGTGGTACCTGAAAAGAATCCGGTAAAACAGCAAAAAGTAATTGCAAAAAAAATAAGGGAACAAAAACGGGCAGACAGAAAAGCAGCACGAAAAGCCCGGATAGAAAAAAACTGATTCTACATTTTTCAAATATATGTTTATAACCGTATATTGCTAATAAAACCACAACCTCTCATTGTTTAATGCCTGATACCAAAAGATACCGTTATAAAGCTTTTAAATGGATTGCGTGTATATTACTCGGTGTTTTTATCGTACTTGCAGGTATAGCTTGGTTGTTAAATGTAAAATCTCGTCCTATTTTAACCGACAGGATCAAAACACTGCTCTACAAATCAACCGATAGTTTATATACCATTAGTTTTACCAAGGTATCTACCAACGTTTTTACAGGCAATGCTACTTTGCAGAATGTAAAAATAATGCCCGATACCAATCGGTTTAAGCAACTTATAGCCTTAAAAAGGGCACCAAACAATTTATATACCGTTTCTTTAAAAAAACTGGTGGTTAAGCGCTTCCACCCGTTAACCTTGTACCGCGAAAAAAAACTGCAATTAGAGGAAATCATATTCGATAAACCTGAGGTAACGATGGTTAATAAACAGTTCGATTTTAATGAAGGGCGTGCACCCAGGCCCATTAAATCGCCTTACGATATCATCTCCAAAAACCTGAAAGAGTTTAGCATTAAAACCATCCGTTTTAAGGATGTAAGTTTTAAGTATGTGAATAAAAATGTTCCTAATTCTGTGCCTTTCGATATTGACGACCTTAATATTACGTTAACCGATTTGCTGGTTGATTCTACCTCTGCTGATGATCCTAAAAGATTTTATTTACTTAAGGATATTGTGGTCAATCTGAATAACTATGTATACCACACTCCAGACAAGATGTACGATATCCAATTAGATAAGCTGGATTTCAGGGCAACAACAGGTAAGTTAAGGATTAACAGTTTTGCTTTGGTACCCCTACATGATGAGATGAACTTTGGCAAAGTTGCCGGGTATGCGAAAGAACGTTTCGACATCAAGATGCACAACATTATGCTTAATGGGATTGATTTGCCATTATACATCAGCAAACAAGAACTTTGGGCAAAGGAAATGGCCATTACCAATGGTTTCATTTCGGTATTTAACCACAATGGCCTCCTTAAAAAATCGCAGGAAAGCAAAATTGGAAAGTTCCCCCATCAGCTTTTGCAGCTTGTTCGTGCGCCTATTCTGGTCCAGAAAATACAGCTGAAAGATGTAAATGTTAACTATTCGGTTTTCAACAGAGAAAGTAATCAAAGAGGACGGATCAGTTTTGAAAACACCTCCGGAATTATAAAAAATGCTACCAACCTTAATAATATTAAGGCCATAAACCCGATCATGGAGGTTAATCTGAATACTTATTTATTTGGTCAGGGAAAGCTAGATGTGAACTTTATATTCGACCTTACCGCTAAAGATGGCGCATTTTCTTACAATGGAGTTTTACACAATTTTAATGCGCGGGTTTTAAATCAGATTACTAAACCACTTGGCCTGGTGCGCATTAACCGCGGGAATGTAGATAAATTGAAGTTTAATTTTAAAGCGAACGATTTAGGCGCAAAAGGAACGGTAGCATTCTCCTACTACGACCTTTCTGTTGCGCTGATGAAAAACGACCCAGAAAAAGATCACCTGGTTACCCGCGGTTTTCTTTCTTTCTTAGCAAATGCCTTAATCATTAAATCAGAAAACCCAGGCGCAGATGGAAAACTGGTACCTGTAGCCGTTAATTACAGCAGGCCGGCAAATACCTCTTTCTTCAACATGATCTGGAAGAGCCTTTTTACAGGCATAAAATATAGTATTGGCATTACCGAAGAAAAGCAGAATAAAGTACGTGAACATATTGCAAAGTTTAAGGCCATGCGGGCCAATCATTTACAAAGAAAACAGAGGCGGCTAGAACGCCGGATAAAGCGTGAACGGGAACAAAATGAAAAGCGATAACATATTGTAACCTTTTCTTATCTTTATTCTCTAAACCTTAAACTAAAATTATGATTATTGCCCTCGTTGTTATCGGATTTATATTTCTTATCGGGATTTTCTTTTACAACTCCCTCATCGGGAAGAAAAACCAGGTAACAAATGCCTTCTCTGCCATTGATGTAATGCTTAAAAAGCGGTTCGACCTTATCCCAAATCTTGTTGAAGTGGTAAAACAGTACACTACTTATGAACAGGGAACCTTAACCAAAATAGTTGAACTGAGAGCTAAAGCAGGTTCACCAAATATTAGCAATGCAGAAAAAGCAGATTTAGATGCGCAATTGGGCAATAGTGTGAAAGGTTTAATGGTCAACATCGAAAATTACCCCGATTTAAAAGCCAATACTAATTTTATTAACCTGCAAACCACCTGGACCGAGAGCGAAGAACAGATTGCGGCTGCTAGAAGAACCTATAATGCCTCCGTAACCGATTACAATAATTCGATTATGATGTTCCCAGGCAGTTTATTTGCCGGAATGTTAAATTTCCAAGCTATTGCCGTTTTAGAAACCGCAGCTGAAGAGCGTAAAAACATTAGCGCAAAAGAACTCTTTAACAATTAATGTCGTTCGATATTGCAAATAATGTAGCCTTGCAACAAGTTTTGGCTACAATGGAGATAGAACGCAAAAGAATTGCCGCTACCCAAACCAAAGGCTATATTTTTATTGCCGCTGGCATTCTACTTTGTATTCTAGGCTTCTTCCTCGGCTTTCCTATTCCTGGTGTAATTGGTGGTTTAATACCTCTTATTTACGGCAGTGTTTTGTTATTTAAAATCAACGATTCTTTAACAGCTTACCAAAGTGCTTACAAAACCAATGTAATTGGTGCTGCCCTTAAATTTTTAGACGAAAGTTTAGCGATTAATCCTTACCAGGGGATCGAAGCTTCGGAGTTTATGTACACACAGTTGTTTAGCAATGAGCCCGATCGTTATAAAACAGAGGACCTGGTAACTGGATGTGCTGATAAAACCCGGTTTTACTTTGCTGAGGTGCATGCTGAATACAAAACAGTAACCCAAACCAAAAACGGAACCCGAACAGAGTGGCACGACATTTTTAAGGGCATCCTCTTTGCTGCCGATTTTAACAAGAAATTTAATCGCGTAACCATTGTCAGACCAAAAGATTTCGGAGCAGCCTTTGGTGCATGGTTTTCTAAAAACCTGTTCTCTTTTAGCGGTAATGATGTTATCCAATTGGAGAATGTAGAATTTGATAAGACTTTTGTGACTTATGGCTCAGATCAGGTAGAATCTAGATATATCCTTACACCTGCCATGATGGAACGCATACTAAACCTCAATCATCAAACCAAGTATAATATCAGTCTATCCTTTATCGAATCGAGGATGTACATCGCTTTCCCTTTGAATCGGAATTATTTTGAGGCGCCCGTTTTTAAATCATTGCTAAGTCCAGAAACAGTAAATGAAGATATCTCTACCATAAAATTTATGTATGATATTGTTAAGGAATTGGATCTGAATACAAGGATTTGGGGAAAGGAATAAGGCGTTTAACCGCAAAGGGCGCTGCGTTTTTTCGCGGAGTTGGCAAAGGATATATAAAAAGCTATTGCTTAGCGTCCTTCGATTTATCTTTGCGCGCTTTGCGGTTAAATAGCGCCTAACTCAAATGTTTTTTTACAATTTCTTCAAGCGCGGCAATATCAAAAGGTTTCGATAGATAACTATCGGCACCAGCTTCATCGGCCAGTGAAGATATATCATTATTTGCCGAGAAATAAATTACTGGAATATGTTTTAAATCAGGATGGCTTTTTAATGCTTTAGTAGCCTGTATACCTCCCAAATCGGGTAGCCAATTATCCATAAAAATTAAGTCAGGCATATACGCTGCAACCTGCTCTTCTATGTTGTTGGCATTTTCTGATGTTTTTATCTCATACCCTGCATCTTCCAAAATAAATGTACAGAGATCAAGGATATCCCTATTATCATCAAAAACAAATACTTTTTTTGTAACTATCATATTAACCTCCGAAAAGCAATCAACCATTTAACTTATTTATATAATTAGCCATATCATAGCTATCCAATATTATATGCGGTTCGACATTCAGAACCGCCTGTTGCGGCATATACGGCATTATGGCCGTACGTGGATTCTGTATAACTACCCTACCGCTATAATTGTTTACACTTTTTAACCCTTCTACTCCATCGGCATTAGATCCTGAAAGCAAAATACAAACTAATTTTTCTTTAAAAACCTCAGCTGCTGACTGAAAGGTAACATCAATTGATGGTCGGGAATAATTTACTTTTTCAGAATAATCCAAAGATATACTTTGGTCTTCCTCTATCAGCATATGATAATCAGCAGGTGCGATAAAAACTTTGCCTGCGTTTAAAAATTCCTTTTCTTCTGCTTCGCTAACTGTCAATGTAGTGCGCGATTTTAATAAATCGGTTAAAAGAGATTGATTACTTGCCTTACGGTGAACCACTAACACAATAGGGAAACTAATATCGTTCCTTAGGGCTGGAAAAATTTCGAGCAATACATCTAAACTACCAGCCGAGCCGCCAATAATTAATGCACCACACGATATAGAATCTACAGTTTCCGCCATATTTTCTCCATTTTAACCCTTTTATATTCTTTGGCTTTTGGCCAGAACTCTAAACTTTCTTTACTTCCTAGGGCAAGATAGCCTAATTTCTCGATGCTACTATCAAATAGGTTAAATACTTTATGCTGTAAATCTTTATCAAAATAAATTAATACGTTTCTACATAAAATTAGCTGAAACTCGTTAAAAGAATGATCGGAAACCAGATTATGCGTAGAAAAGATCATCTTACTGTTTAAGCCTTCATCAAATTTTGCCAAAGAGTAGTTCGCTGTGTAATAAGAAGAAAAATCTTTTAAACCACCCGATTGCAGGTAATTTTCGGAATACTGCTTTAAATAATTTAAGGGGAACATGCCTTTTTTTGCTTTATCTAAAACCGATGGATTAATATCTGTGGCATAAATAAGCGATTTATTGAGCAAATTAAGTTCTTTTAAAACAATGGCAAGCGAATAAGCCTCTTCTCCGGTAGAGCAGCCCGCCACCCAAATCCGGATAAACGGATAAGTGCCCAGCACAGGAAGTACGTCATTCCGCAACGATTTATAAAAAGAAGGATCGCGGAACATTTCGGTAACATTAACCGTAATTTCCTCTAAAAACCGCTTAAAATATTGCTTATCTGTTTTAATTGCGTAGCGAAATTCTGCAAAACTCACAAAATTATCCAGTCCATAAAGGCGTATAATCCTTCTTTTTATCGATGCGTGAGAGTATTCCAGAAAATCATAACCATGAGTTTCTAGAACATCATTTAACAGGATTTCTACCTGTTCATTATCTATCGCATCACTTATCACCTGCTATTTTGTAAAATTTTCTATTTGCACTAATAACTCATCAACATTTATCGGCTTTGAAATATAGCCCGATGCTCCTGCGCTTAAACAACGCTCCCTATCTCCAACCATAGCCTGGGCGGTTACCGCTAACACAGGTATATCCTGCATTCTCGCCGATTTCTTCATTACTGCAATAGCTTGATAACCGTCCATGTCTGGCATCATCATATCCATTAAAACAATGGCAACATTATCGTGCTTTTCTAGAATAGAAAAACCGTCTTTGGCACTTAAAGCAGATAAACAATCAAAACCTTTGGCCTTTAAAACAGCTTTTAAAGCAAAAATGTTTCGGTTATCATCATCAATTATGAGAATTAATTTTTGAGGCATAAAATAAAAAATGGTTTATGATTTATGGTGATTTTCGTACAACCATACTCTTAATAACGATATCAGTTGATCCATATCTACGGGTTTGCTAATGTAATCAGACGCACCTGCAGCAATGCACTTTTCGCGGTCGCCCATCATGGCTTTTGCAGTAACGGCTAAAATGGGCAGGTTTCGATATTTAATATCCTGCCTGATGGCTGTTGTAGTTTCGTAACCGTCTAATTCCGGCATCATCATATCCATTAAAACAACATCAATTCCTGGGTTTTCATTTAGTAATTTAAGTGCCTCTTTACCATCGGTTGCTGCTATAACTTTCATCTGGTGCTGCTCTAGCATTTTGGTTAAGGAGAAGATGTTACGCACATCATCATCTGCTACCAGAACGGTTTTTCCAACCAATACATCCTGCAATTCGGAAAACTTTTTAGGTGTTTTTATCTTTTCCTTACTTTTTTCTTCTACCAAGTGAAGAAACAAGCCTGCTTCATCCAAAATACGCTGATAAGAATGTGCCGTTTTTACAACGATAGAATCAGCATATTGTTTGATCCGATTCTCTTCTCCTTTTGAAAGGTTTTTACCTGTGAAAATAATGATTGGTAAATTTTCTAAGCCGGGCGTTTTCTTTACCACCTCCAGCGTATCGTAAGCATGCTTGTCAGGAATGCCCATATCCAAGATCACACAATTAACCTCTGGCTTATGTAAGGCAGAAACACTTTCTTTTACCTGGTTAACAATTTCTGTCTGGATGTTAAAATTGCTTAAAAAGTAGCTTAATGCTTTGGCATGTTGCTCATTTTCTTCAACAATGAGTACTTTTTTAGGATGACGGCTTAAGGCATGCTCCAGTTTCGAAAATATCTCCTGCATGTGCTCAAAGGCAAAAGGCTTATTTATAAAGTCTACTGCACCTTTTAATAAACTTTCTTTCTTAACCTGTAGGGAAGACATGATGTGTACCGGAATGGGGCGCGTTGATGGATCCGATTTCAACTCTTCCATTACCTGCCAGCCATCTTTAACCGGCAATTGGATATCAAGTAAAATGGCAAGTGGTTTAAAGGTTTTCGCCATTTCTATACCTGCATCGCCACGAACGGCAACCAAACCTTTATAATTTCTTTTCCTGGTAAAATCTAAAAGTGTTTTAGCAAAAGGAGTATCATCTTCAACAATTAAAATCACCTTATCATCAGGCTGAATATTATCTCGGTCATCTTCAACCTCTTGTGGAATATTATCTACGGTTAAATGGCTCACTTTTTTTACTGGTGCTTCCAAGGCGATTATCGGTTGGTCTACACTTGGCACAATACCATCAAAACCTTTATTTCTATCAATGGGTAAAGTGAGCGTAAAAATACTCCCTTCGCCTTCTGTACTTTTTAAATCAATATATCCGCCCAATAGTTTGGCCAGCTCTCTACTAATTGAAAGCCCAAGGCCTGTACCACCAAATTTACGGCGCGTAGAGCCATCTGCCTGCTGAAAAGCTTCGAATACCATGCCCTGCTTTTCGGGCGCTATACCTACTCCCGTATCGGTAACCTTAAATACCAACGCGCCTAACTTTTCATTTTTATTAATATTTAAGGTTACAGCACCTGCGGCAGTAAATTTAATGGCATTTGACAGCAGGTTTTTAATGATCTGCTCCAAGCGCATTTTATCGGTATGAAAAAACTCTGGAACTTCTGGCGATTTTTCGATAACAAAGTTTAGGTTCTTCTCTTTAGCTAAAGGATTAAACAGCGAACGCATGTTGAAAATAACCTCGTCAACCTTAATATTTGTTCTATCGAGTTCCATTTTGCCAGCTTCGATTTTAGAAAGGTCTAAAATTTCGTCAATTAAGCTTAAAAGGCCCTGGCCTGAGCTTTGAATAACCTCTGCATATTCCTGATGCTCCCGATCCATAGCCTCATTTTCGGCCATTAACCTCGACAACAACAATATCGAGTTGAGCGGTGTTCTTAACTCGTGCGACATATTGGCCAAAAATTCTGACTTATACCTTGTACTCAATTCTAAAGCCTCAGCCTTTTGCTGAATCTCTATATTACGTTCTTCTATCAGTTCATTTTTTTCTTCCAATAAGCTGCTTCTTTCCTCCAGCTCCTGGTTACTTTGCAACAGTTCTTCTTGCTGTACGCGTAATTCTTCTTCACTGGCCTGCAGTTTTTGTGCCTGCGCTTCAAGCTCCGCATTTAAACCCTCCAACTCACTGTGCTGAACCTGCAACTCTTCTGATTGTGCCTGGGTTTCTTCTAACAGCTGCTGTAGCTTTTGCCTGTTCTGCGCCCCTAATAAGGCGGTGCCCACATCAGATGAAACCAAGTTTAAAAAGTGCAATTGCAGATCGCTGTATTTACCAATGGTACCTAGTTCTAAACCGCCTATTGAAATTTCATTTCTAATTATTGGTAACACAATTACCTGTGCTGGTTTAATATTCCCCGTAGCATGTGTAATGGTTAGCTCGTTCTGCGGAACATCATCCAATAATATTGGCTTACCTGATTTAACCGCCTGGCCAATTAAGCCCTGCCCAAGTTCTATGGTTTGGAGTAGATTTTGTCCTCGTAAAGCATATTGCCCTTTTAAATGCAGATATCCATCATCTTTAAATAAATAAATGGCACCTACCTGGCTCTTAGTGTAATTAGCCAAAAACGCTATAATATCTTCTGCCAGATGGAAAACATCTTTTTCGCCAACCATTTTCACGTTTAGGTTAGCTACTCCGGTTTGCAACCATTCATTCTCTGCTAAAGTATCAAAAGATTTTTTCAATGATAATGACATTGTATTTAGCGAATCAGAAAGTTCTCCAATATCATCCGCGGTTTGACTATCGAGTTTTACACCATAATTACCACTAGAAATTTGATAGGCAATTTCTTTAATGGCAATTATACGTTTCTCCATCTCGGTTTTTTTATCTTCAATTTCTTGCTGAAGTTTAACACGTTCATCAAAATCAATTGATACCCTCCGGTAAAAAAACAAAGTAATCAGAATGGCAAGGAGCGCCGCAATTAAAATCAGGATCGGGGTATAAGATGTAAGCTTATTTAATTCGTTGGTTCTTTCTTCAAGTAATCTTTTCTCTTCAACTACCATTTTACTTACAATTTCCCTAGCCTCATCCATATAAAGCTTGCCCTGAAACAAAACAGTTGGATCAATAACACCGCCTAAAGTTTTAATCTCTATGGTCGATTTAATGATATCCATTCTTTTAAAAAGAATATTTTTAAGTGCTGCTACATTTTTTTGCTGAACACTATTATCCTTGGTATCGAGCTCAACTTTTTTTAGAATCAAAGCGGCCGAATCGTTGGCGCCATAATAAGGTGTTAAAAACACCTTGTTCCCTGTTAATAAAAAACCCCGCTGACCAGTTTCGGCATCCTTTAAATAGGATATAATGTTCTCAGCATTTAATATCACCTCATCACTTTTTTTTACCAGTTCGGTACTTTTAATAAGATTGCCAATACTGATGTAAGAGGCCAGCGAACTGATAAATAGAATAATTAGCGATAAGCCAAGGCCTAAACGTAAATTATTTTTAAGAGTTGTTTTCATTAATATGGATTAAGGATAATTAGATTTGATTTTTAAGGATTTCTTCTTCTGTTGTAGGAATAATAAAATAAAATTCAGACCCCTCATCTGGCACACTGTTTACGCCTATTGTGCCTCCGTGGCGGTTAATGATTTCTGAACAGATATATAAGCCAATGCCCAGGCCATTAAACCGATTACTGTTTTCTTCTACCCGATAAAATTTATCGAAAATTTTGTGCTGCTGCTCTTTTGAAATACCTATACCAAAATCTTTCACAGCCAGATAAAGTTTTTCATCTTTAATATGCGTGGTTACATTAACCTGGTTGGTACCTGGGGCATATTTAATGGCGTTGGTGATAAAATTGATGACGACTTGTTCTAAACGCATTTCATCACCAAATATCATGTCGTCTGTTTTACCTAGCTTACTGATTTTAAAATCGGGATTAGATTGCTGTAACATCTCGATCGCATTGTTTACCATATTATCAGCATAAAAGCTTTTCATGTTAAACTTCATCTTTCCGCTTTCGATTTTCGAGATATCGAGCAAATCGACAATTAACTCGTTTAGTTTTTCGAGTTGGATGCTGGCTTTTTCGAGGTGGTTCTGAGCCATTGCTTTATCATCTCTATTAAGGCTGCGCTGCAACAGCTGAATATACCCTTTTACACTTGTTAAGGGTGTTTTAAGCTCATGGCTGGCAATACTGATAAATTCGTCTTTTTTATGCTCGGCCTGTTTCCTGAATTCGATTTCTTCGAGCAATTTTTCCTGCACCTCGTTAAGCTTTCTATTCTGCTCATAAATGCGATAAAATGTTTTTATTTTTAGAAGCAGCACATTAATATCAACGGGCTTGGTGATATAATCCAATCCACCGCTAAGGTATCCTTTTGTAATAAATTTTAACTCGGTATTTACAGCAGAAAGAAATATAATGGCAGTATCTTTTGCCTTACTAAAACCCGAAATGGTTTCGGCTACCTCAAAGCCATCCATATCTGGCATTTGTACATCGAGAATAATCAGGACGTAGTTATTTTTTAAAACTTTTTTCAGCGCTTCTTCTCCAGATGATGCGGTATCAACCTCAAAATTGTGTGCTTGGAGTACTTTCTGTAACGAGATCAGGTTTTCTGGCCTGTCATCAACTATAAGGATCATTTTTATTAAAACAAATAAGAAGCAGGGATAATTACGATTGGTGCTGAGATAAAAACCTCATTAAATGTAAGTAAACAATGTGCTTTTAAAAAAGTTTTTATTTTTTATAAATTACTTGAATTAAAGGTATCGCCCTGTCTAATATCTCCAGTTTCAAAGCCTTTTTTAAACCAATACATACGCTGGGCAGAGGTACCGTGGGTAAAAGAATCGGGTTGAACATCGCCTGTAGCCTGTTTTTGCAATTTATCATCGCCAATGGCATTTGCAGCAGTTAATGCTTCTTCTATATCACCTTCATCCAATTTAAAATCTTTAAGGTTTTGTGCATTATGCGCCCAAAGTCCTGCAAAAAAATCGGCTTGTAGCTCTAATTTTACTGACAAGCGGTTATATTCTTTTTCACTAACCTGGCCACGTGCCTGATCTAGCTTTTCTGAGATTCCCAATAAATTTTGAACATGATGGCCAACCTCATGTGCAATTACATAAGCCTGGGCAAAATCTCCAGCAGCACCGAAACGGTTTTTTAAATCGTCATAAAATGACAAATCGATATAGACTTTATGGTCGCCCGGGCAATAAAACGGCCCAACATTGGCGCTTGCATTCCCACATGCCGTTTGCACTGCTTCCCTAAATAGTCTGAGTTTAGGATATTCATACTGCTTGCCCATAGCTTGAAATTCTTTATCCCAAACTTGCTCCGTAGATTCTAGAACGCCCGCCACAAACTGGGCCTGTGGGTCGTTAGCTGGTACGCCTTGTTTTACTTCCTCCGTACCTGTAGTAGCCGGAATCTGGCTAACCAAACCCGTTAAATCTTTACCAAAAATTAAACCCAGCACTACGATTATTATACCTACCCCCCCACCGAGGATGGTTTTTCCGCCACCACCGCTTCTGCCGTCTTCTACATTATTACTGCCTTTACCAAACCATTGCATAATCTATTTTTTTGTTTAATGAATAACCTTAATTCCGACACAATTGTTATACTAAAGTATAAATTATTTTTATTGATTTATCCATTCTCATTTTTGGCAAAAAAAAGAAGCCAAGTTTAAAACTTGACTTCTCGGTATTGTCTTCTCGTATTCCCTGAAGGATATACTAGTTATTAAAAACAGCAATTGCTTTTGCTATCCTTGCTTTAGTTTCTGCTATGCCCAACAATACAGCAATATCGAAAACACCCGGACCAAATTTACCGCCTACCAGCATAATGCGAAATGGCAACATCAATTCGCCTGGTTTAAAGCCTTTTTCTTCGGCTAAGGCTTTAAAAGCTGCTTCAGCAGTACCCGCATCAGTTAATGTTAAACTATCAGCAAAAGCATTAAAGAAATCAGCTTTTTCTACTGTCCATTTTGGTTTTACCGAGTTTATATCATACTCTGCCGGTGAATTAAAAAAGTAACTGCTCTGTGCCACAAAATCAGGCAATAATGTACAGCGATCTTTAATTAAATCGATAATTGTACCTAGAAACACTTGATCCTTAACTTCAATTCCTGCTTTTTCGAGCTCGGCTTTAACTGCCAAATGTAAACGGTCAAATGAAGAGTGTTTAATCCATTCGTGATTATACCATTTTGCCTTTTCAAAATCGAATTTAGCCCCTGCCTTACTAATTCTTTCTATCGAGAATTTTTCTTCCAGTTCTTTTAACGAGAATAACTCCTGGTCAGTACCATCATTCCAGCCTAAAAGGGCCAGCATATTGATAAAAGCTTCGGGCATAAACCCCATTTCTTTAAAACCCTTGGTTATATCTCCGGTTTTAGGATCGGTCCAGTTCATCGCATAAACCGGGAAACCTAATCGGTCGCCATCACGTTTACTTAATTTTCCATGTCCATCTGGCTTTAAGATTAAAGGTAAGTGTGCCCATGCAGGCATCTCTGCTTCCCAGCCTAAATACTTCCAAAGTAAAATATGAACAGGTGCAGAAGGCAACCACTCTTCTCCCCTAAAAGCATGACTAATTTCCATTGCCTTATCGTCAACCACAACGGCTAAATGGTAGGTTGGCATTCCATCAGCCTTTAATAATACTTTATCATCAACCAACGAGGTTTCGAAACTTACATCGCCGCGGATTAAATCGTTAAAATGCACAATTTCATCGGCTGGTACTTTAATGCGGATAACATGTGGTGTTTGGGTCGCCAATAACTCTTCAACTTCGCTAACGGTAAGGGTTAAAGAGTTGCGCATCTGCATACGCGTAGCCTGCCCATATTGAAAATTTGGAATTTCTTTACGCTTGGCATCCAATTCTTCTGGTGTATCGAAAGCGTAATAAGCATAACCATCACTAATTAACTGTTCGGCAAATTTACGATAACTTGCTTTGCGTTCGCTTTGACGATACGGACCATAAGCACCTGGGTTATTAGGGCTTTCATCTGGCGTAATACCGCACCAATCTAAACAGTTCACAATATATTGTTCTGCGCCTTCTACAAAGCGGTTTTGATCGGTATCTTCTACGCGAAGTACAAAAGTTCCATTATTTCTTTTCGCAAACAAATAATTGAACAAGGCAGTGCGCACACCACCTAAATGCAAACCTCCGGTTGGGCTTGGGGCAAATCTTACTCTAACTTTTTTATCCATGATTGAATTGTTGAGCGGTTGGCGCTGGGCTGAAGGCGCGATGAACGCCTATTGCCATACGCAAAGCGCAAGACGCCACAAAGATATGTTTTTCATCCATTTTATAGCGTTTTCATCTGCGATGAAGCTATTATGCTTTCAAAATGATTGCTGTAAGGTTTTTGAAAAAGCATAATGGTTTTGTGTTTTTTTCGTTTTGTTATTGTAATTTGGCTAGCTAAAGCATGAACCCCTATCAAAAGAAGCGCCGCTGGAAGTTTTTCCTTCTCATTTTTGCCATCTTAATTGGCATTGCTTCAGTATTTTACACCGATTCTTTTGTAAAAAAAATGGAGCGCGAAGAGGCCGACCAGTTTCACCTTTGGGTAAAAATCCAGGAACGGGCCATGTTTCTTTATGACAATGATGATTATCGTGATATAGTAGAAACCGTAAGGAAAAATACAAAAACTCCTGTAATCATGACAGATTCGGCCGGAATGATTACCTCTTTTAACGGCCTCGACAGTACAAAAACCAATTACCCCATTTCTGATGCCAAATTAACTTACGATAGCCTTTATTTTGTGCGTCAGTTAAGGCAGATGAAAGCACAGCATCCACCAGATGAAATGAATTTTTTGGGCAAAAAATTTAAAGCTTACTATCGCGACTCTTTCATTTTAACGCAGCTGAGGTATTTTCCTTATATCCAAATGGGTGTTATTTTCCTTTTCCTGTTAACGGCCTATGCTGCATTTAGTTCGGCCCGGCGGGATGAGCAGGATCACGTTTGGGTGGGTTTAGCTAAAGAAACAGCACACCAGCTGGGAACACCAATATCATCGCTCATGGCCTGGACGGAGTTAATGAAATCTAAGTTCGATGCAGAAGATGATCCGCTGATTGCCGAGATGGAGAACGATATTAAACGCCTGGAAATTATTACCGACCGTTTCTCGAAGATCGGTTCTAAACCTATACTCGAAGATCATACCGTTTACATTGTAATCAGTGATTTTATCCGCTATTTTAAAGTGCGAACATCAGACAAGGTTAAATTTAACATTACCGGCGATGAGCAGGTAAGGGCGATGTTAAACGTTCCATTATTTGATTGGGTGATTGAAAATCTTTTAAAAAATGCGGCAAACGCGATTGAAAACGAAGGCTCTATTTCCATCAATATCATAGAAAATTTAGCCAAAGAGCAGGTTTTTATTGATGTTAGCGATACCGGAAAGGGCATTCCAAGATCTAAGTTCGACGCGGTTTTTCAACCTGGCTACACCACCCGTAAACGCGGCTGGGGCTTGGGTTTATCGCTTACCAAACGGATTGTAGAAAATTACCACAGTGGAGAAATTTTTGTAAAAGACTCTGAACTCGGTAAAGGCACAACTTTTAGAATAATATTAAAAAGCAGTTTAAAATATGAACCGACCACAGCCTAACGAATATCCAACTTGGGGCGAAACCTATATCAGTAAAGTTGATAGAGATATTTTCGAAATATTAAACGATCAGATTCAAAGTCTTCCTGCCCTGTTTAGGGCGAATGCCGATAAAGCTGATTATGCCTATGCCGAAGGTAAGTGGACACTAAAAGAAATGCTGGGCCATATTATTGATGCTGAACGTGTTTTTGCTTTTCGGATTACCTGTTTTGCCCGAAAAGAACAGCAACCTTTACCAGGTTTCGAGGAAGATGACTATGTACTGAACGCCCGCTTTGCTGAACGCGATCTGGAAGATCTGATTGAGGAATTCATCGCGCTGCGTAAAGCCAATTTATACCTTTTTAAATCTTTAAATGAAGAAGAATTAAACAGAAAAGGTATTGCTTCGGGCAGAGAAATTAATGTAAAATCTATTTTATTTATTGTAGGTGGCCATATTATTCACCATGTTTCCATTTTAAAAGAACGTTATCATGTGGTTTAAAAATTTTACTGTTGATGAGCTGAACAACCGTCCAAAAAATCATCTTGGAGCACTACTCGATATCCGTTTTACCGAAATTGGTGAAGATTTTATTATCGGAACCATGCCTGTTGATGAGCGCACACACCAACCCGCTGGGATTTTACACGGCGGCGCCTCGGTGGTTTTGGCAGAAACACTGGGTAGTATTGCTTCTTATATGTGTATCGACCCAGAGAAATATGTTGCTGTGGGTTTAGAAGTAAACGCCAACCATTTACGGCCAGTAAAAAGCGGTTTGGTAAAAGGCATCTGCAAACCCTTACATATTGGAGCAAAAACCCATGTTTGGGAAATTAAAATTTACGACGAACGTGGAAAGATGAACTGCATTAGCCGTTTAACCGTAGCGATTATTAATAAACCACAGTAAAAACAACCCGGCTTTATTTAGTTGGTTTTTGCAGGTTTCGTGATAGCAAGTTTTGCAATATTCCGGATAAGCTCGGTTGGCGAATTGCAGTCGCAGTTACTTAAGCCAACTACATAAATATCTTCGCTGGGAATGTAAACGCCCATGGTTTTAAATCCAAATATACTGCCACCATGCTCTCTGGTTGCTATTCCATCTATATCTTTAAGGTGCCAGCCATAGCCGTAGCTTAACATTTTGCCGTTATTTAATTTATACGACGAAAACATTTTCTTTGTTTCACTGGCATTGAGCAGTTTATTTTGATTTAAAGCATTCTGCCACTTCAACAAATCAGCCACAGTAGACATTAATGAACCAGAAGAAAAAGGAACGCTAAAACTGATTGCCGTTTTATTTACATAAGTATTTTCTTTTTTCTGGTATCCGTAAGCCCTTTGGTTTATCACCCGCCTGTCGCTGGCATAATAAGAATGGCTCATACCAACCTGATCAAAAATATACTTTTTAATAAAATCCTCGTAACGCTCACCTGAAACCAGTTCTATAAGATAACCCAATAGCACATAGCCTGAGTTATTGTATTCGAACCGCTCTCCAGGAGCAAAATCGACAGGTTCATTTTTGAAAAAGTCGACCATCATTTTAGGTGTCATTTCCTTTTGAGCGATGCTGCCAAGCGATTTTATTTGGGTAAAATCTTTAATGCCCGAAGTATGCGTAAGGAGCTGGTGTATGGTTATTTTATCGCCAGCCGGGTAATCGGTTATATATTTGGAAATAGGATCAGTTACACTCAGCTTGCCCCCCTGCTCCAGCATCAGTACCGCAACAGCCGTAAACTGTTTCGTCATTGAGCCTAGTTGGAAAACATTTTCGGGAGTCAGGTTTACCCCAAGTTCCAGATTGGCCTTTCCAAAAGCTTTTTGGTAAATCATTTTTCCTCTTTGGGCAATCATAAATACACCCCCGGGGCCTTCCTTATCTTTTAATACTGTGGTAATTAAACTATCTACCCTATTGTTTAGCTTTTGCGCCCTTGCCGGAACAGCGTATACTAAACTACAGATTAAAACAAGGAAAAACCCCAGGGCATAAATACGTTTTGGGTTCATTGGTTAATGATTAATACTTTTATCCTTTTTCGTTATCCAACCATTTCTTTTCTACCAGATAAGAAACGATTAAACCCAATCCACCGAAAATTCCTATGCAACCAAAGTAAACGGCTACTGACTGCCCTTCTTCGCTATGCGTCATATCATTGCCGAATACTCCCCTAACGGTAAAGAGTGCTACCAGCAAGCCAATTCCTAAACCAACCAACAGCAAACCGAACTTTAAACTTAAAAACGGTTTTGGTGTGGCCTTATGCACCCCCGGATCGATTCCTCTTTCGATCATTGCCATTTTCTCTTTGTTAGATAGATAGCGGATTCCGAATACCATTGCGAATGCGCCTAAAAAAAGCGAGATTGGAACTAATATACCTTCCATGATTATAATTTTTTAATTTGTAAATATTCTATTGCTTAAATTGAACCGTGTTCTGTGTATTATGACTACATGCTTTTTAATCAGGTTACACCCTTGCTAAAAAAAATCGATAGCTTTATAAAACATTCAAAATTTCATTGTACAATCAGTTAAAAAATATAGAAATCTTTAAGCCGCTCAGCAATGAAGCTTTAGAAAGGCTGGCTGCTGTTTCCAAACAGGTAGAACATCGGAAAGGAACGATTTTGATCTATGCCGATAAAATTGAACCTTATTTCTATATCCTCGAAAGTGGTATTGCCAGAGCCTATTCTGACGGCGAAAACCAGCAAATAACCTTTTGGTTCGGACAAAGTGGTTCCGTTCTTTTCTCTTTTAACAGCTATATTAATAACAGCCCTGGGTACGAGAACATTGAGCTATTGGAAAACTGCCGTTTAATTCAAATTAGGCTGGCTGATCTTTTTTCGCTTTACGAGCAACATTTAGAAATTGCCAACTGGGGTAGAAAAATTGCAGAACAGGAGCTAATTGCTACTGAAAGAAGATTAATAGACCGGGCTTTTAAAGGGGCGACAGAGCGTTATCAGGATTTCGTAAATCAATCTCCCGAGCTGATTAAAAGAGTAGCCTTAAAACATATTGCTTCTTACCTCGGTGTAACACAGGTTACCTTGAGCCGAATAAGGGCTGCTCATAAATAAAATCATTTTTTAACATTTGTAAAATGCTGCCCGATAAATGTGCCTTAAATTTGCAGAAACACATTTATTATGAACTGGATTATCTTAATTATAGCGGGCCTTTTCGAGGTTGGCTTCACTACCTGCCTTAAATTATCGAACAATTTTTCGAACATAAAATGGAGTACCGCTTTTTTTGTCTGCATTGTTTTAAGTTTCTTATTGCTAAATAAAGCAACCCAAACTTTACCCATGGGAACTGCTTATGCCGTCTGGACAGGTATCGGTGCTGTAGGAACGGTAATTATCGGGATTTTTTACTTTAATGAACCCGCAACCTTTTGGCGGATATTTTTTATCTGCACACTTATCGGGTCAATTGCAGGACTAAAGTTTTTCGCCTCACATTAGTGGATAACTTGCGAAATTTATAAGACCAATAGCGCAAGCAAAACTTCGCAGGTTTCGCCAGGGCCTGATACATGCTTTTTTGGGTTTGCAAGGCACCAAAACTTTGTGCGTAAACCTGATGGCAGCGGCAGCCCCGAAGCATGAGGGCTATAGCGAACAGCAGGACTACAGCCCGCCATAAAAAACTGCCCTTTCATTTCCAAAAAACAAATGTTTAGATTAATTTATCTTTTTTGGATCGCAATGCCTATGCAAGAAAAGAACGGAGTTCCCGTGTTGTGCTTATACGCTTCGGCTTCGTTCCTCAGCCCACAGGGTACCACTTCACCCGGGGCTAAATGGCTAAAACAGTGTTTTATTTTTTTGGCCAAGACGCAGCAACCCTATTTATAAACCCGATTGCAATGAAAAGCCCACAGCGAAGCGAGGACTTGTAATGGAAAGCGGGACTGAACACCCCGATGAAAAACCGCGCTTTCATTTCCAAACAACAAATGTTAGATTAACTTATCTTTTTTGGAGCGCAATGCTTATGCAAGAAAAGAACGGAGTTCCCGTGTTGCGCTTATACGCTTCGGCTTCGTTCCTCAGCCTACAGGGTACCGCTTCACCCGGGGCTAAATGGCCAAAACAGCATTTCATTTTAAGGCTGCAGGGTGCACGCACGCTGTTCGTAAACCTGATGGCAGCGGCAGCCCCGAAGCATGAGGGCTACAGCGAACAGCAGGACTGCAATCTCCAATGAAAACCGCCCTTTCATTTCCAAAAAACTAAACTATTAGCATAATCCGTATCGTTATTGATAAATAATAAATTCCTTTAATTATGTTTCACGTGTAACCTACTTATCTTTAATGTAGTCTTATTGCTAAACATGGAGCAAAAACCTACAGATTTAGAGCTGATCCAGAAGGTATTGAACGGCGAAACCGATCAGTATTCCTTATTGGTAAAACGCCATCAGCGGTTTGTGTTTACGCTTGCTTTAAGGTTTTCGAAAAACAGGGAAGATGCCGAAGAAATTGCACAGGATTGCTTTGTAAAAGCATATAAAGCATTGGGCACTTTTAAACAGACGGCCAAATTTAGTACCTGGCTGTACACTATTACCTATACTACGGCCATGACTTTTTTAAGGAAAAACCGCTTAGATACCACATCTATTCATGATGAAGGTACTGTTTTACAGCTCGAAAATCAGACTTCTGGCTTTAACGCTAACGGCTATGAGAAGCAAGACAGCCATACTTTTTTAAATATTGCCATTACCCAGCTTTTACCAGATGATGCGGCTATTATTACCCTATTTTATAAAGGCGAACAGAGTTTAGAAGAAATTGGCGAAGCATTGCACATGGAGCCCAACACGATAAAAGTTAAGTTGCACAGGGCTAGACAAAGACTTAAAGAAAAATTACAATATTTGTTAAAAGATGAAGTAAAGGAGTTACTATGAACACAATAGAACAACAGCTTTGGGACTATATTGATGGGAATTTGGACGATTCTTCAAAAAAAGCCATCGAAGAAAAAATTGAATCGGATGCTGAGATTAAATCGCAGTATGAGGAACTGTTAAAGCTTAATTTCGTTTTTAATGAAATCGATCTTGATGAACCTTCCATGTCTTTCAACAGGAATGTAATGGAAAGTGTGGCCACAGTACCCGCGCCGGTTGCCATGAAAACACGGGTTGATAAAAAGATTATCTATTGCATTGGAGGTTTTTTCGTAATCTCATTACTAGCCTTATTTGGCTATGTGCTTTACCATTCGGACCTAAATATGCCTAAATTCGACTTTAATGTTAACCTGAACTATAATTTAGATCAATACATTACTCCTACTGTACTATATAGCTTCTTATTTATCGACCTGGTGATCGGATTGATATTTCTTGATCAGTTTTTGAGGAAAAGGATAAATAAACATTAAAACCTAGCTTGTATATGCCCGCAGATTAAGCTGATTTATACAGATTTATTTTGACCTCTGTGTTTTCTGCGAAATCTGCGGGAAACTTTTAACCCAGTTTTTTAAGGATCTCCAATCCTTCTGGCCACTCCCCGAAACCTGCATCGGCATTAATATGGCCAGCACTACCAATATTAATAAATTCGCTTCCCCAATTTTTGGCAAAAAACTCAGCCCTTTCTATAGTTACCCATTCATCATCTGTACTGGCCACAACAATTGTTTTAAAGTTTAACTTATCCAAAGGCACATGATCGAAACCAACTGTTGCAAATGTATAACGTGGCGCTTCCAAATCGCTTGGCGCAACCAATAAGGCCCCTTTAATTATCCTTTGGTATTGTTTTGCCCAGTTAACTATTGCAGTACAACCTAGGCTATGGCCAATTAAAACTACATCGTTAAGATTATAACCGATAAAAGCATTATCTATATTTTCGATCCAATCTTTACTTGCCGGTAAATCCCACTCCTGTTGATCGATGCGGATAAAATTGTCTCCTGATTTTTCGAAGTGCGTTTGCCAATGGTCTGGACCAGAATTGCCCAAACCCGGAATGATAAAATAATAAGCCATGATCTGTGAGGTAGAAAAAGAAAATAAAAAAAGGCCGCCATCGCAAGAAAGCAGCCTTCTCTGTAAATATGATAAATAAATTAAATTACTTTCACATTAACGGCATTTAAGCCTTTTTTACCGTTAGCAACTTCGTACTGAACTTTGTCGTTTTCACGGATTTCGTCGATAAGACCTGTTGAATGAACAAAAATTTCGCTATCGCCATTCGCAGGGATGATAAAGCCAAAACCTTTAGTTACATTGAAGAATTTTACTGTGCCTTCTTGCATTGTATTAAATATTAAAATTAAGTATGCAAGGTAAGTTTTAATTTTTAAAATCAAAATAAATTTTAACATTTTTTTAACGTTAAAATTTTGTAAATAGCAGATTACTAAGGCTTTTTAATTGCCTTCCCAATTATTGTCAGGGTAATTTCGCTATTGTGCGGAATCCCTAATGTCGTTCCAGGAGCTACATCAAAAAGGTTTCTAACATAGATATCAGCAATTCCCTGAGCCACCTTTTTTTTAGCTTCAGCATTCTCAGGAAGCACGTTATAAACCGTTTTTACGTGTATCCCTCCCTGAAAATCGACAACCGCCGCAACCTGGTAAGCAAAATCTTTATAAGCCCGGTCTATCCTGATAATATACTGTGGAAACATATAATCATAAGCCTCGGTTCTGTTATTTGTCCGGTCTACCGTACTGATTTTTTCGACCCTTGCAATTTTGCTCTTAGGAATAAACTGAACTGGGTTTGTAGCGGCAAAAGCACTATCGCTATTGAGGTTAACCTTGGCCGAACGTTTTTCGATAAAAGCGGTATCGGCTTTGGTGGGTTTTTGCAGATCGGCAGCCTTGGCTTTCAATTTATTTTTAATGTAATCCTGTGCATAAAAGGTCATGTTTACATCCGAGCGTATATCGGCGGCAATTACCTTTCCGTCTACCTGTATACGTTGAAAAACCAGACTATCTTTACTGATGTGCTTTACCTTAAAAAATTCTGCAGCGAAATTATATACGTTTCCATGATCATATTGCATGTAAAACTTCTGCATCTTCTTTTTCTGCGGGCTCCAGGCCATCATGGTGTCTTCTTTAGCCACTTCAATAATCCAAGATGGTTTTTGCATAAAACCTTCCGCATTAAAAGAAAGTCCATTTTTAAAGCGTCGTTTTACCTCTTGATAGCGAATGCCTTTTACAGGCTCGAAAGTAAAATCACGTAACGTTGGATCGCTGGTTTTAGAGCCAAACTTACACGACGAAAGCCACAGCATAAAAAAGAAAAAGTATAAGGTGTTTTTAAACATTGCAATAAAAAATATGCCCCTAAAATAAGTAATTATCTAAAAAGGCCTTTAAGTTTTAAGTAAAATGCGCCCGAACTGCCATAATTTAAACTTGCAGGGTATTTTCCAATAAAAGTTTCCTGCCTTACGCAACGATCAATCATGAGGGTCATGAAAGCTTCCGCTACAAGGAGCAACCTTTCATGAGTATCATGAAAACCCGCTGCAGTGTGCAGCACCAAATCATGAGGGTCATGAAAGTTCGCCGCGCACTGCAGCAGCAAATCATTTAAACCAAGCGCAACGCTTATTTTTTCTTCACCAATATTACATTGGCTATCTTGCGTTGCCCCTCGTGATCCCACTTTTTATTATCGGTAGGATAATTAATTACGCCATTACCGCCCATGCCATTTACCCATAGCGTAGTTGAACCACCACCATCAAAGTTAATGGCACTGGCACAGCCTAACCAACGCATTAATTTGGTTAGTTCGAACAAACTCATGCCTGCAGAGTTTTCGTTCCTTCCATCAACGGTTAATAAAATCACGCGCCCGTTTGGTTTTATGCCCAGGCAGGTACGCGGATGGCGTAAGCGGCTAAAACCGGCAGTATCCAACGTTTCATCAACATGGTTCAAAATTAATAAAGGGCCGTTTAACAAAACATTTTCAGCGGTCAGTTTGGTTTCCCAATCGGTTGTTCCATCCCACTTTTTGATCGAAATTTTTCCCTTCTCAATTACAACCGCAGCTTCCTGATGCCTTGCCCGATTTCCATTCTTATCCAAACGGTTAGTATTAATGGTTTTTCCATTAACGCGAACAAAATCTACCGAACCTCCGTTTTTCACATCGAAAAAATTGCCATTTATTGCAGCAATTGCTGTATCGCGTAACCCGAAATTACTGGTAGTAATCAGTTCTTTCGCTTCTGCACCAATAGCAAAAACGGCCTTTCGACCGGTATTTTTTATTTCTAAAAATGAAATATTTTCATTTGCAGCGAAAAGATTTTTCTGATCAAAGTGATGCTGAAATAAAACCACCTGCCTGGCAATTCTATTTTTATGCCATTTGGTTTTTACGATGGTTAATGAATCTATACTTTGGCCAAAAGCAGATAAACCGTATGTGAATAAGGTAGCGACAAACAATAATCTTTTAAACATAATGGCTGTTTTAATCATAAAATTAGAAAACTGCTGCGTGTTTAGCTTAAAGCATCAAGAATTATACAAACGTAGTCAATAAAAAACCCCGCAGGTTTTCAAAACCTGCGGGGTTGCTAGCGCGAGCGATCAATTGGATGATCCACACTGTTTTTTAATTTTGAATGATTGAATGGGTGTATCGCTATTCAATCATTCTCTAATTCGCTCACTAATTATTTCTTCGGATCTAAAATATCTTTAATTCTGATGTTTAAATCTTCGTAATGCGCTTTGGTAATGGCATCGCCTGCTGCTGCCCTGGCTTTTGTAGTAGCTAATAAGGTTTTCAGCTCTGCTCTAACCAATGGCCTGATATCAGATAAACCAACATTAATTGGTGTTAAACCATAACTTGCTGCATAATCTGCAGGAAATCCAACCGGAAGTTCGTTTTCTTTAGTCATTAGATCCTGTAAACGGTCTACATAAGCGCGTTGTAAATTACGTTTAAATGCATCTGCTCTTCCTGCAACAAAAACCGATGACCTTAAATCAGTAAATAACTCGGGCAAAGTATATGCTTTTGCTGTGCCGTTTTTTGTTTCGTTATCTAACAAACGTGCAATACGGGATGCCGATAATAGGTTCCCCAAAGTATTTGTTTGAACACCTTTAATCCGGTTTAAAAGCACTCCGTTATCGAATTTACTTAGTTGATCGTTACTGATTAACCAAAGTGGCGTAGTAAATAATTGTTGATTGAAGAAAGCAACAGCTTCTTTTTGTTTCGCCTTAGGCAAATAAGCGTAAACTGGTCCTTTTTGATCGTAGGTTTTAAAATTTTCGCTTAATCCACCAACGTTTGTGGCCACATGCCCCATATAACGGTTAAACTGGCCAACAATTTCGGTGTAGATTTCTTTTAAATCGCTGTAATCTTTTCCTTTTTGATAAGTCCATTTTTCTACGTTTGGAAGGATACGTTTTAAATTAGCAATACCATAAGTACTTGCTTTCATCGCATTGTCGCCTAAATCTTCGCTCTGCAAACGAGGATCTAATGATGTTCCCTGACGGCCATAGAAATATAAAGGATTACCCGCATTTTTTAATGTCCACTGATCTAAAATCTCTTTTTCCTGTTCTGCAGTTTTATTTCCAGGAATCCAAGAATATCCCCATTTCACTACCCATTTATCGTATTCTCCAATTTGCGGGTGAAGCTTGGTTACCCCATCGCCAGGTTGAGCGATGTAGTTAAAACGGGCATAATCCATAATAGATGGTGCGGTACCATGTTTATCTGTAAACGCTTTTGAACGTAACGAATCAACCGGATAAGCATAGCTTGAGCCAAAATTATGCGGTAAGCCTAAAGTATGGCCAATTTCGTGTGAAGAAACAAAACGGATCAATTCGCCCATTTGTGCATCGGTAAATTTAGCTTTACGCACTTCAGGATTAATGGCTGCTGTTTGTACAAAATACCAGTTACGCAATAGATTCATTACATTATGGTACCAGCCAATATGCGTTTCTAAAATTTGTCCGGTACGGGGATCGCTGATATGCGGGCCGTAAGCATTTGCAATATCTGAAGCAAAATAACGAACAACCGAATATCTAGAATCTTCTACACTAAACTGAGGATCTTGTTGTGGTGTTGGCGCTTCTTTACCTATAATGGCATTTTTAAAACCAGCAGCTTCGAACGCTACCTGCCAATCGTTAATTCCCTGAATCAAAAACGGCACCCATTTTTTTGGTGTCGCAGGGTCGATATAAATTACAATAGGTTTAACCGGTTCTACTAATTCGCCACGTTTATAGGCATTTGTATCTTTCGGAACTAAATTCCAGCGGTGAATATAGGCTGTACGCTCTGCCTTTTGTGCATTGCTTCCATAATCGATTTGAGATTGACCAAAAAAACCAACTCTGCTATCCATTATTCTGGCTTTTACAGGAGTTTTTGGCAATAATAACATCGACGTATTGAATTCGAAAGTAACCGCTCCATTACTATTATCTGTTGGAGATTCTGCTGCACGGTAGGTTTTAGCCGTTTTTACTTCAACATTAATAGGGAAAGTTTTTACCGTATCGATATAAGAACGTGTTGCATCGTACATGGTAACTTTATAGGCTTTACGGATTTGATCGGTAGCGCCGATTGCCATTACATCGCCATTATAAAAATCGGTAACATCAATCACAACCCCTGTTGTATCTTTATTATAAGCCTTAATTTCAAAGCTGGCTAAAATCTGTGCAAGATTGGAGTTTTGTACCGATTCGTACATATCGCTGTTCGGATCGGCCTTAGTTGAATAACTTGGTACGCGGATGTAAACCTGCTTGCCTCTGCGTTCCCATTTCCAAACCTGTTCGTTTAATTCTTCACCACCATACTGCTGGTTGCCAACTTTTACGCCCGCGGGTACTTTTGCCAGTCGCGTAACCACAAGCATTTCGCGGTTAATCATCGAATCTGGTATTTCAAAATACCATTTATCGTCTACTTTGTGTGTTTTGAATAAGCCGTTTGTTGTTCTGGCTTTTGCGGTAATTACTTCAGAGAATGGTTTAATTCCTTCTTTTTTGGGTGCTGCTGCCGGGGCTGAAGTTGGAGCTGCAGGAGTAGCCCCTTTTGTTGTTTTAGATTTTTTCTGGGCATATGCCGAACCTGATCCAGCTACACCAAGTGCTACGATACCTGCGAGGGCAAGTACCTTAAAGTTTTTCTTCATGTGTATATAAAAGTTAGTTTGCTTGGCAATAAGAGGTTAAAGTTAAAGGCTTGTTACAGCACAATTCATTTGTAACTGGAAAATTACGCTTATTAGATCCTCTTTTCAAGGCGTACCACTTTAAAATAGACTTGATTATCCCTAAAAATTTCAAAGATTATATTTCTATCTGCTTTCGATTTAAACATCTCGGTGAGGTCGTTTAAAGAATAGGCATCGATGTTTTTAAAGTTTACGGCAATAATTTCATCATCAGGGCACAAACCTGCTTTTTCTGCCGGGCTATTTTCATCTATTTCTCCAATCATAACTCTTTTATACTCTTTCTGATCGAGATAAATCACCATCCCCACCATATCGTGTTCGAAAGGGGTTTTACTTAATCCATTGGGTTTAACATAAATAAAGCCATCCTGGTAGTTAAACTGGATATTAAATTTCCGAAGTAAATCGGCACCTAAATTACCGTTCCGTTTTGATAAATCGATCTTATCTGCAATACTCTTAAAATTAGGGAATCCGGCAACAACGTCTTTAAAAATATAACCTCCAACATTAAGTTTATCTACACGCCCAATATACCCTTTAATCTGCCCGCTAAGACTCATTCCTAAATTAGCTTTGATTTTTTTTTCTGGCAGTGGGAATTCGGTTCCTCTTAACATTTCGAGCGACAAAGCGTGACTGGCTCCGGTATCCATTAAAAATCGTGCTTCAATGGGTTTGCTGCCAGGAACATCAACCGTAGCTGAAATATATGGTTTCTGGTTCTCTATTTCAATGGGTATTTTTTTCCCGCGGTATTTAACCATAGCGTCGTGATCGTAAATAATCAGCCTATTTTCACTATACCTTATATCAACAATAAAGCTGTTAAAAAAGCTAAAACCCAATAAGCCATAAATTTTCAGCCCTAAATGCCCCGACAGGTTAAAGAGATCTTCTTTTAAGATTGCCGTAGGTATATGTTCAATGCTTGCACTACCTACTTTAACATCGAGGCTTTGAGAAACATAAGCCTCGACGGTTTCGATGCCCAGGCCAGAGACCGTAATTTTACGGAGCATGCTAAAATTCAACGAATCGATAATAGATGGATCTGTAATAATCATGGGCCCAACTCCGGTGTCAAGAACAAAATCATATGGCCCTTTTCCATTTACATATACCGGAATAACCATTAGGTTTTTGATACACTTAAAAGGAATAGACTGTTTTTGGCGATTCCTTTTAAAAAGGAACTCTTGCCCAAACCCAGAAAAAGCAAGAAATATAAATCCCATGCAAATTGTCAGTTTACGTAAACAGATTATTACACCGGGGTTATACTTGGTTAACATTAAACTAAATTTAATAAATTAGTTGATAATTATGTCCCTAAATTTAGAACATGTTTCCCTTAAAAAATCATAATTTTATTTTTCTCGCATTTGTACTATCTATTTGTTTATTAATAAGTTGCTCAACCAATAAAATCATTTCAAAAAAAGTAGCTAAAGAATTTAAAAATTCGCAGGTGATTAAGCAATATCAGGTTGGCTTTGCGCTATATAACCCGACAGATAAAAAAATGATCTTTCAGAAAGATGCCGATAAGTATTTTACCCCTGCATCTAATACCAAACTTTATACTTTTTTTGCGAGCTTAAAAATGCTGCCAGATTTAATGCCTGCTTTAAGGTATATTGAGCGGAATGATTCATTGATTTTTTGGGGAACCGGAGATCCGGCTTTTTTACAATTTGCAGTAAAAGACAAATCGGCTTACAACTTTCTCCTCTCATCAAACAAAAAGCTGTTCTTTTCTGCAGGGCGATATTCGGGCAATTTCTTTGGCGATGGCTGGTCGTGGGATGATTACGATTATTATTATCAGCCAGAAATTACCGAAATGCCAATTATGGATAACATGGTTACTTCCACTTACGCCGGTTTAAATAAAATTAATATTGAACCAAAGGTTTTTGCCCCCTGTTTCGAAATAGATTCTACAAAGAAAACGGGCGGCTTTCAGGTAAGCAGAGATTTTTTAAGCAACCGCTTTCATTATCCGGCAGTTGCGGTAAAGCCAGGCTACAATCAGCAAAACCCATATAAAACCAGTGCACAGGTTACCGTCGAAATATTAACAGATACTTTACACAAACCTGTTGGCATAATAAATCTAAAAATACCATCAGATGCTAAGACATTACCTGGTGCAAAGCGCGATTCGGTTTTAAAGCATATGATGCTGCCCAGCGACAATTTTATTGCCGAGCATTTGTTGTTGGTTTGCTCCAACCAGATTGGCGATACACTAAGTACAACAAAAGCGATTGATTACATTACGAAAAATTACCTTTCTTTTCTACCTGATAAAGTAAAATGGGTTGACGGATCTGGCTTGTCCCGTCAGAATTTATTTACTCCCCGTGATAATGTATACCTCCTTGATTCTATTTACAGATTGGTAAACAACCCGGAAAAGCTTTTTAATCTATTACCTGCAGGTGGTAAAAGTGGCACTTTAAAAAATGCCTACCCCAAAACCGACAAACCTTTTGTTTTCGGAAAAACAGGTTCGCTAGGGGGGGTTCATAATCAAAGTGGATATGTACGCACAAAAAAGGGTAAAACATATATTTATTCTTTCATGAACAACAGCTTTATAAAACCAACTGCCGAGGTACGTGCAGAAATGGTGAGGATAATCACTTATATACACGATAATTTTTAAACGTATGCGGCATTAAAAAACACCTAACCTATGAAAAAAATCTACCTATTGATTGGCATTTCTACCCTGCTTATCATATCATCTTGTAAGAAAAACGATCCCATAACAGTTCCTACTGAACCTCCTATGCCTACTACGCCATATGTGCCCGACAACAGTTTTAAAGTTATAAGCTATTTTCCCAGTTACCGTGATCCTGCCGGTGTTGCAGACTCGAAATTCAAAATGATTACACACCTCTTTTATGCCTTTCTAAATCCCAATACAGATGGAAGTTTAGTGGCATTAGCACAACCTGGCCGATTTACAACCCTAATGCAAAAAGCGAGGGCAAATGGCGTAAAAACAGGTATTTCGATATCTGGCACGAAAAGTATTTTTGTAACCATGGCAGCATCTGCAACAGCCAGAAACCTGTTTGTAAAAAATGTACTAACTTTTGTTAAAACAAATAATCTTGATGGCGTAGATATGGACTGGGAATATCCAAGTACCAGCGACGGATCGGCAGACAATTATGTGTTGTTAATGAAGGAACTTTCTGATTCGCTGCACAAACACCATAAATTTTTAAGCGCAGCTATAACCCCGGGTGTATACGCAGGCAGTATTCGTGATGGATTAAAATCAGAAGTTTTCCCTGCTGTAGATTTCTTTAATATTATGGTTTATGATGGCATTGGTTGGGATAAAAATGAGCCTTTTCAACATGCATCGTACAATATGGCCGTTGCCAGTTTAAATTATTGGTTAGGCACGCGCGGTATGCCAAAGGAAAAAGCCGTTTTAGGCATCCCGGCTTATGGTAAAAACGCCAATAATTCGGCGAAGGCTTATCGCGATTTTGTAACCGCGGGTGCTGATGTAAGTTTAGATAATGCATTAATTGATGGCGTTCAATTTTACTTTAATGGAACAGTAACAACCAGGAAAAAAGCTAAACTGGCTAAAGATATGGCAAATGGAATCATGTTCTGGGAATTTTACCATGATGACAATGGCGATAAATCTATCATCCGTGCTGCAAATGATGAGCTTGGCAGAAACTACAATTAATATGAAGCTTAACTTTAAATCGATTGATCAACCCTTTTCTAACAAAATAAATATTGAGGGAAGCACCTATTTATATTTTGGGGGAACAGCCTATTTGGGCATTCCTCAAGATCAGGATTTCATTAATCTATATATCGAAGGGATTAAAAAATTCGGGTTAAACAACGGAACAAGTCGCACCAACAACATCCAATTAGGTATTTACGATGATGCCGAAAAAGTAGCAGCAGCTCGGTATGGAGCAGAAGCGGCCCTGATTACTTCGAGCGGCTATTTAGCTGCGCAGCTTACTGTTAAAGCTTTAGACAGATTGGGCAAAGTAATTTATGCTCCTACAGCACATCCATCCCTCTGGCTAGCAGAAAATCAAACCAGAAATTTAATACCGTTTAAAGCATGGGAACGGGAAACCATTGAAAGGATAAATGCATCCGAAGAAAAAACCTGGGTTTTGATCAGCAATTCGATGAACAATCTTATACCCGAAATTTATAATTTCGACTTTGTAAAAGAAATCAGCAGGGATAAAAATATAATCCTTGTTGTTGATGATTCGCATGGAATAGGCGTAAACAACAATGGCATGGGAGCCATTATTAATCTTCCCAAACAAGAAAACATCGAAAATGTGGTGCTTGCTTCTATGGCAAAAGCCTTAGGCGTAGATGCTGGTATTGTTTTGGCTTCAAATAAAATTATCCATCTGCTTAAAAACACAAATACTTTTATTGGTGCCTCCCCATCAACTGCAGCTGGCCTTTATGCGTTTATGCATGCAGAAGAAATATATAGCAAAGCTTTAAATAAACTAAAGGAAAATATGTTGATGTTTGAAACGGCATTAGATCTTTCCTGGAAATACGAATGGGGTTTTCCTGTTTATCTGCTGGGTGATGTAAATTTCTCACAACATCTTTTACAAAAGCAGGTCCTGATTTCGTCTTTTCCTTATCCGAATCCTACCGACGAAACCTTAAACCGTATAGTGCTTTCTGCCTGGCATGAAAAAGAAGATATTGAAAAATTAATCGCCGCTATAAATTTTTAACCTTTTCTTATCCAATTAATTTTCGAATATTTATGACATGAAAAAACTGTTCGTATTACTTTCGTTAACGCTACTCTTTGCCAATATAGTTTTTGCACAAACCACTAGTGTTTGGATTGTTAGACATGCAGAGAAAGATAAATCGAACCCACAGGATACCAACCCCAACCTTTCTGATGAAGGAAGAATTCGTGCAGGAGATTTAGCAACCTACCTAAAAAAGGTAAAGTTTGATGTTGCTTTTGCCACTCCAACAAAAAGAACACATCAAACATTAGATTCATTGGTGATTCCGAAGGTGATTGATTATAAAGACATCAAATCACTTGTAGATAGTATTAAAACCAATTATGTCGGCAAAACCGTTATTGTAGCGGGCCATTCTAACACCGTGCTGGAGATTATTGAAGCCCTTGGTGGCAAAAAGCCTAAAGATGAATTAACTGATGATGATTACGATTATATTTTTGAGCTATCAGTAAAGGAAGATAAGGCCAGGGTAAAAATGGAACAATACGGGAGGCCGCATCATTTGTAGTTTGTAATGTCAGGTGTTACCAACTGACAATTGTTAAACTAAATATCAACAGATGGCAACATCTTACACTACGGATATATAGCCTAATAAAAATAATTGGCCTCAGGTTAATAGGAAATGATTGGTTCTGCGCATTTGGCTTTTTCAGCCCCGCTTTTGGTTCGAGCTCCGATGAAGGATCGGAAGCTCTTCCCGACAATCGGGTTTATTTAACTCAGGTCGGTGCACTGAAAACAAACTGTTGTTAACTAAACCAGACAGGAGCGAGCACGAGTGCAACGAAGTAAAGCGGATGGCAGGACTACAGCATCCATGAAATGCTGCCCCTTCATTTCCTAAAAACTAGAATGATTTATACCAACAACCTGAACTCAACGATTTGCTCTTTGCAATAACTAATGATCAAGATATGCATCACACCCAATGGACTTATTGACGAATGAACCAATAAACCCCTAAAGCTTCTCGAAGGGAATATCCATTAAATCGTACTTTTTCCACCCCGAGAAATCGTAGTGCCACCATTCATTTTCTAGCACATTCATCTGATACTTACCCATTATAGCGATCAGAAAATCGCGGTTTTTTTTTGCCTCTGGCGATACATTTTTGTATTTCGCCGCGGCCGCAGCCAAAAAACTATCGTAAGGAGTTGGCATTGTTATTTCTTTGCCCGTTTTCAGATCAATCAAGGTTAAATCTACCGCACAGCCCCTGTTATGCTTAGACCCTTTCGATGGGTTAGCTACAAAATTTTTATCACTGGCTTTTTTATAAAATTCAACAGTAACAGCATAAGGCCGATAACCATCAAATATTTTTAAACCATAGCCTTTTTTATTTAATTCCTTTTGAATTTTTTTTAACGATTCTACTACTGGCTTTCGGGCAAAAGCCCTTGCCTGTTTATACATCACCTGCTGCATAAAATTATTATTGGTAGCATAGCGGATATCTAATTTGATATTGGGAATGGCTTTTTTAATTTCAACCAATTCGTTATTCGGATCTGTTTTTACTGATGCCAGATATTGATTATAGGAACCCACCACCACCAGTTTTTTTATCGTGGAAGGCTTATTTTGAGAAAAACCCGAAAGAGAGATAATGAGAAAAAATATCAATAAATTGAATTTCATAAACGTCTATATTTAGATTGCTTCGTCGTTCCTCCTCGCAATGACGGATTATGCCCTACTGATTCGAAACGACCAATAATTCAAGATCCTTAAATGGCAGATTAAACATATCGGCCAGATCTTTATTGGTACAGTTACCTTGATAAATATAAAGTGCTTCACGAATGCCCGGATTATTCCAAACCATATTCATTAAACCTCCGAATTCACCGATATCCAATAAAATTGGAGCAAAAATGTTCGTCAAAGCGTAAGATGCTGTTCTTGGCACACGCGAAGCAATATTTGGCACACAATAGTGGATTACATCGTATTTTCTGAATACGGGATTGGTATGATTGGTCACCTCAGAAGTTTCAAAACAGCCCCCTTGATCAATGCTTACATCAATTACCACTGAGTGTGGTTTCATCCGGGCAACCGTTTCTTCCATTACTATGCATGGACTACGCCCGTGGGTAGCCCTAATAGCGCCTATTACGACATCGCAGGTTACAATGGCTTTATTTAAAACAATAGGTTGCATTACCGAGGTAAACACCCTACTGCCCAAATTATTCTGCAAGCGGCGTAAGCGGTAAATAGAACTATCGAAAACTTTAACCTCGGCACCCAGCGCCAAAGCTGTTCGCGCAGCATATTCGCCTACTGTTCCAGCACCCAAAATAACGATTTCTGTTGGTGGAACACCAGTAAAGCCTCCTAACATTAATCCCTTACCACCTGTTACATTGCTCAAATATTCTGCAGCAATTAAAATAGAGGTCGATCCTACTATTTCACTCATGGCACGTACCACGCTAAGTACATTACCTTCGTCGCGAAGATTCTCAAAACATAACGCATTAATTTTTTTATGCATCAATGCTTTTAGATAATCCTGCTTTAGCGTTCCGGTCTGTAAAGAAGAAATAAGCGTTTGCCCTTTATGCATCAAATCAATCTCTTCCAGCGTTGGTGGTGCAATTTTTACCAGGATATCTGCTTCGAAAACCTCTTTTTTGTTATAGGTTATTTTAGCACCTTGTTCGGCATATTCTGTATCGGTAAAATTTGCTCCCGTGCCGGCACCACTTTCCAGTACTACGCGGTGACCATTGTTTACCAACAAGGCAACAGAAAGCGGTGTTAAGGCAATTCTATTTTCCTGGAAAGAAATTTCCTTGGGTATTCCTATGTATAGGCTGTTTTTTTTATTTCTGGTTTCTAACTTTGCCTCTTGGGTTTGTAATAAACCCTGACGAGCTATATCGGCCATTCCTTCGCGTAATCCTGTAGCCATGTTGAATTAAAATTTTGATAGTTTTAGGTTGTTCAAGGTAAGGAAAATCTGTTAATTTATTGATAACTAATTGTTATACCTTGGAAAATCTGAATAATCTGCGGTTTTCATCCAACACATTAATCTCAATTTTAATAAGTTTTTCGGGTAACAATTCTTCCACTCGCTCTGGCCATTCTATTAAACAAACACCACCACCATAAAAATACTCTTCATAACCCAAATCATAAGCTTCGTGAATATCCTTTATTCTATAAAAATCGAAATGGAACACCGGACCATTAGGACTTTCATATTCATTAACGATAGAATAAGTGGGACTCGAAACCACATCATCAACACCTAAATGTTTACAGAATTTTTTAATGAAGGTTGTTTTTCCTGCGCCCATATCACCCTCAAAAATGAAGACTTTTTGGCCACCGGCAAAGTCTGAAAGCTGTTGTGCTACAGAAGGTAAATCGGCTAAACTGTTAACTTCGATATCCATTTTAAAAAAATAAAGGCAAAAGTAATACATAATTGCATTGCTTTTGCCTGATTATTTTGCGATTTGTGAGTCTGAACCTGCCGAAGACCTTACCATCGTGACAGATCCTGAAATAAACTCAGGAGGACGTCTTATTAAAAACGACTGGGCTCAAATCTAATATCTCAATTCTCTTTTGTTACCTCGGTGAATATGTTACCACTGGAATAATCATTTCTTCTAATGATATTCCCCCATGCTGGAAGGTTTCGTTATAATAATTCACAAACTGATTGTAGTTGTTTGGGTAAACGAAATAACTATCCTCTCTTGCAAAGATATAACTGCTGCTGATGTTGATTTTAGGCAGCAAAGCATCATGAGGGTTTTTAATCAGAAACACATCTTTTGCATTAAAATTAAGGTTTCTACCTTGTTTGTATCTTAAATTGGTGTTTGTGCTCCTATCGCCAATTACTTTAACCGGTTTCTTCACACGGATGGTCCCATGATCAGTTGTAATAATCACTTTTACCTTTTTCTGAGAGATTTTTTTCAGTAAGTCCCAAAGCGGCGAATGCTCAAACCAAGATAAAGTTAACGAACGGTAAGCAGCATCATCATTAGCCAACTCGCGGATCATCTGCATATCCGTGCGGGCATGGCTTAACATATCAACAAAATTGAATACAATCGCATTGAAATCGTTCTGTAACAAATTATTCGTCTGGTCTACCAAATCCTTTCCTTGTTCGAAAGTTAAGATTTTGTTATAGCTGAACTTACAATCTTTTCTGATGTTACGTTTAATATTATCGGTCAAAAAAGCCTCTTCGTGCATATTTTTCCCACCTTCATCATCATCGTTCTGCCAAAGCTGTGGGAAACGTTTCTCCATATCTAAAGGCATCATTCCCGAAAAAATGGCGTTACGGGCATATTGTGTGGCCGTGGGTAAAATACTGGTGTACATATCCTCCTCATCAATTCTGAAATATTCAGAAATTAAGGGATTGATGATTTTCCACTGATCGTACCTTAAATTATCAATAAGGATAAAAAAGACAGGTGTTGTCTCGTTAATATGTGGAAAAGCCTTTTTCTTTAACAACTCGTTGGAAAGCAACGGGGCTTTATCTTTTTCTTTAATCCACCCTAAATAATGTTCTTCAACAAATTTAGAAAACTGCGTATTGGCTTCTTGTTTTTGCATGGTTAAAATTTCATGCATCTGCGGATCGTCTAATTTTTCTAACTCAAGCTCCCAAAAAACGATCTTTTTATAGACATCAACCCACTCCTCATAATTCAGCCTATCTCCTAAGGTCATGCCTAAACGGCGAAAATCCTGTTGATAAGCCATAGAAGTTTTCTCGCTCACCAGGCGTTTGTTATCAATCAGTTTTTTAATGGTTAGCAAAACCTGTTTCGGGTTTACTGGTTTAATGAGGTAATCGTCAATCTTGCTGCCAATGGCATCCTCCATCAAATTTTCTTCTTCGCTTTTGGTGATCAGCACAACAGGAACATCTGGATTAAGGTTTTTAATGGCAGATAGTGTTTCGATCCCACTCATGCCTGGCATATTTTCATCCAAAAAAACCAGATCAAAATGGGCTTTTCCAAATGCTTCCAGCGCATCGTTTCCATTGGTAAATGTGGTTACATTATAACCTTTATCATTTAGTAATAATATATGAGGTTTTAATAAGTCGATTTCATCATCGGCCCATAATATTTTAGTTTCTTGCATGTTATTGTAAAAATAGGTAAGTATTGCCTTTTAATTTTGGCAGGTAAATCAAACTGTAAATAAAAATAGCAATTTTTGTACCGTATCTATCTATTTAACTATTTTTAACGATTGAACAAGAAGAAAATAATAAATGACCCGGTATACGGTTTCATCAGCATTCCGTCCGAATTAGTTTACGATGTGATCTCACATCCTTATTTCCAGCGTTTGCGTTACATCAAACAGCTTGGGATGACTCATTTGGTTTATCCTGGTGCTTTACATACACGTTTCCACCATGCATTAGGTGCCATGCATTTAATGAGTTTGGCCATCAATCTTTTAAGGAGTAAAGGTCATACCATAACCGATGGCGAAGAAGAATCCGCCATTTTGGCCATTTTATTGCACGATATCGGCCATGGTCCTTTTTCGCATGCGTTAGAACATTCTTTGGTAAGTGAAATTAGGCATGAAGATATTTCGGCAAAACTGATGCACGATCTGAATGCACATTTCGATGGACGTTTAACCCATGCCATTGAGATTTTTAACGGCACCTACCCTAAAAAATTTCTGCATCAATTGATTTCTGGTCAGTTAGATCTCGATAGAATGGATTATTTAAACCGCGATAGCTTTTTTACGGGTGTTAGCGAAGGCGTAATTAGTTTCGATCGGATTATTAAGATGTTTAACGTTTACGATGATGATCTGGTAATTGAGGAGAAGGGTATTTATTCTATTGAGAAATTTTTAATTGCCCGGAGACTAATGTACTGGCAGGTTTATTTGCACAAAACTGTTATTTCTGGCGAGATGATTTTGGTAAAATTATTAGAGCGTGCAAAAGAATTATCGGCTGCTGGAGCCGATTTATTTGCTTCACCATCATTAAATTATTTTTTGAAAAACGATATTAATGAGGGTAATTTCTTTTATCAGCACGAAAATCTCGAGCATTTTACCAACCTCGACGATCAGGATATTTATGCAGCCGTTAAGGTTTGGACCAAACATGATGATAAAATTTTGTCTACTTTATGTAAAATGCTTACTTCCAGAAATCTCTATAAAGTAGAAATGGGTAACGAAATGGCTAATCGCGACCGTGTAAACTTTTTGCAGGATGCCGCTGTTAATTTATTAGAAATCAAACCGGAAGAGGCCCGATATTTCGTTTTTACCGATTCTATTCAAAACCGCGCCTATAATGCAGGTGTTGGAAATATTAAGATTTTGATGAAAAATAACGATATTGTTGATATTGCAAAGGCCTCTGATTTGTCTAATCTGGAGTCGCTGCAAAAAACTGTAGAAAAATATATCCTCTGTTACCCCAGAGGGATTTAAGGTTATTTAACAAAATATTTAACTTTTGGTGCCGTTTTAAGTCTTATTATTGTGTAAAATATACACCCTTTAACCCGAGCAGGTTTTTTTGTTCATATCAATTTAACATATACCTTTGTACGATGCAATTTACTGCCACGCAGATAAGTCAGTTTCTAAACGGTTCCATTGATGGTAACCCTGATGTAGCCGTTACCGAACTTTCTAAAATAGAAGACGGGAAGGAAGGCTCTTTGTCTTTTCTTTCGAACCCTAAGTACGAAAACTTTTTGTATTCTACTCAGGCGTCAGTTGTTATCGTATCAAAGGATTTCACTCCTACACAACCGTATACCAGTACATTAATACGTGTAGAAAATCCATACAGCGCTTTTACAATCTTATTAGATAAATATAACGAAGCCGTTAATGCCCAAACCACACAATCTGGAATTGATAAACTGGCATTCGTTCACCCAACAGCAAAAATTGGCAAGAATGTGTTTATAGATGCTTTTGCATATATTGCTGAGCATGTAGAAATTGCCGATGGCTGTAAAATAAATTCGCAAACCTTTATCGGTGCAAATTCTAAAGTTGGCAATAACAGCACCTTTTTTCCTGGTGTAAAAATTTATCACAATTCGATAATCGGCAGCAGAGTTGTTATTCATTCCAATACCGTTATCGGAAGCGATGGCTTTGGTTTTGCCCCACAAAAAGACGGCACTTACAATAAAATCCCTCAGATTGGAAATGTTATCATAGAAGACGATGTAGAAATTGGCGCAAATACAACCGTAGATCGTGCAACAATGGGATCAACAATTGTAAAGAAAGGTGCAAAAATCGATAATCTGATCCAAATTGCGCACAATGTAGAGATTGGCGAAAACACCGTTTTAGCCGCTCAATCAGGTATATCAGGAAGTACAAAAATTGGCCCTAACAGTGTTGTTGGCGGTCAGGTTGGTATAGCAGGGCACTTAACCTTAGCAAAAGGTACGCAGATTGGCGCACAGGCCGGCATTAATTTTAATATTACAGAAGAAAATAAACAATGGCATGGTAGTCCGGCGCAACCACTGCGCAACTGGATGCGTGCCTCAGTAATTTTCAAACATCTTCCAGATGTAGAAAAAAGAATAAATGCGCTCGAAGAGGAATTGAAAAAGCTTACAGCTGAACTGGAAAAGAATACAATACACAATGAACGTTAGACAAAAAACGATTAAACAAGAAATATCAGCATCTGGTGTTGGTTTACACACAGGCGCTAATGTTACTTTAACATTTTGCCCGGCCCCCGAAAATCATGGCTTTAAATTTCAGCGTATTGATTTAGATGGCCACCCCATTATTGAAGCCGATGCAGATAACGTTACCGATACCTCACGAGGCACCACGCTTACCCAAAATGGTGCTAGTGTAAGTACTGTAGAACATGTAATGGCATCGCTGGTTGGTATGGATCTGGATAACGTTCTCATTAAATTAGACGGCCCAGAAACGCCAATCATGGACGGAAGCTCCATCCAGTTTGTTGATTTACTGGAAGAAGTAGGTACAGTTGAGCAAAATGCAGATCGCGAGTATTTCACCATTCCGCATAACATTACCTATACAGAAGAAGATAGAAAAGTGGAAATTGTGGCCATGCCGTTAGACGACTATCGTTTTACGTGTATGATCGATTATAACTCTCCTGTTCTGGGCAGCCAACACGCAGGCATTAATACCATTGCAGAGTTTAAGAAAGAAATTGCTTCTTGCCGTACTTTCTGTTTCCTTCACGAACTGGAATACCAGTTATCGCACAATTTAATTAAAGGCGGCGATTTAAATAACGCCATTGTAATTGTAGATAAAGAGGTTACGAAGGATGAATTAAGCCACCTGGCTAAATTATTTAACCGTAAGGACATTGATGTTGCCCCACAGGGGATTTTGAACAACATGGAACTGCGTTATCAAAACGAGCCAGCCCGTCATAAATTATTAGATATGATTGGCGACTTGGCTTTGGTAGGCATGCACTTAAAAGGCCATATTATGGCTGCCCGCCCTGGCCACGCTGCAAACGTTGCCTTTGCAAAAAAGATTAAAGCAGCCATCAAAAAAGAGAAAAACAAAAAAATACAAAAGGTATACGATCCAAATGCAAAACCATTATTTGATGTAGTTAAAATAATGGAGATTTTGCCACACCGTCAGCCATTTTTATTTGTTGATAAGATATTGGAACTCTCTAAAAACCATGTGGTAGGCGTTAAAAACGTAACCATGAACGAAGAGTTTTTTAAAGGCCACTTTCCTGGGGCACCGGTATTTCCGGGTGTATTGCAGATTGAGGCTATGGCACAGGTTGGCGGAATCCTTGTCCTGTGTACGGTTCCCGATCCTGAAAATTACCTTACTTATTTCCTAAAAATAGATAACGTACGCTTTAGAGCCCAGGTTCTTCCTGGCGATACTATTGTTTTCCGTTGCGATTTACTTGAACCCATCAGAAGGGGCATTGCCCAGATGAAAGGTGTGGGTATGGTTGGCGAAAAAATCGTTGTCGAAGCCGAAATGATGGCTCAAATTTCAAAAGTTAAACAAGCAGAACCCGCTCAATAATGATACAACCCTTAGCATATATACATCCTCAGGCAAAAATTGCCGAAAACGTGGTAATTGAACCTTTTGTAGTGATACATAAAGATGTTGTGATTGGAGAGGGAACGTGGATCGGATCGAACGTTACCATTATGGATGGTGCACGTATTGGTAAAAACTGCCGCATCTTTCCTGGTGCAGTGATTTCTGGCGAACCTCAGGATTTAAAATTTGCCGGTGAGGTAACCACTGCAGAAATTGGCGACAATACAACTATCCGCGAATGTGTAACCATTAACCGGGGCACCAAAGATAAATGGAAAACGGTTATCGGCAGTAATTGTCTTATCCAGGCCTATTCGCACATTGCACACGATTGCGAGGTTGGAAACAACTGTATTTTCTCTAACAGCACCACTTTAGCTGGTCACATTACCATTGGTAACAATGTTGTTCTGGCTGGCTTGGTTGCCATACACCAGTTTGTTAAAGTAGGTTCTTATGCCTTTGTAACTGGAGGTTCATTGGTACGTAAAGATGTTCCACCTTATGTTAAAGCGGCTCGGGAGCCACTTTCTTATGCAGGCATTAACTCCGTAGGCTTGCGCAGAAGAGGTTTTACCAATGAGCAGATTGATGAGATTCAAGAAATTTATCGCGTACTTTTTGTAAAGCACAACAACGTAACCAAAGCTTTAGACATGATTGAAGCCGAATTTAAACCTACTGAAATACGTGATGAAATTGTAGATTTTATCCGTAATTCTAACCGCGGGGTAATGAAAGGTTTTGGCATGGGGAGCTAAGCGAAAAGCTTAAAGCAAAACAAATATTCATGAGTGATTTAACGCTGATCAGAACCGATTCAGACCATACCGATTTTAGAACATTGGTTGCCTTGCTCGATCAGGATTTAGCGATTAGAGATGGTGACGACCATGCTTTTTATGCCCAGTTTAACAAGGTTGATGCCATCAGAGAAGTGATTGTGGCCTATCAAAATGGAGCCGCTGTTGGCTGTGGCGCCATAAAGTCTTTTTCAACAGCAGCAGCTGAAGTTAAAAGAATGTTTGTACATCCAGATTATCGGAAGCAGGGCATAGCTGCTAAAGTTTTGAATGAATTAGAAAGCTGGGCTACTGAACTGGGTTTTACTGTATGTGTATTAGAAACGGGTAAAAAACAACCAGAGGCCATTGCGCTTTACCAAAAAGTGGGTTACAACCTTACACCCAACTACGGACAATATATTGGCGTTGAAAACAGCGTTTGCATGTCTAAACCCCTTAACGCTAACCCCTAAACGCCTAGCAAAAATGAATATCTCTTTAAATAACGTTGGCAGAAGGTTTAATAAGGAGTGGATTTTCAGGAATTTAAGTGCTGAATTTTCTTCTGGAAATAGTTATGCAGTATTAGGTCCCAATGGCTCTGGTAAATCAACATTATTGAGCGTGCTAACTGGCAGTTTATCTCCTTCTGAGGGAGCAATCTCATTCTCAGATACAAAAGATATCCCGGTAGAGAACATCTATAAATATATCAGTTTGGCTGCACCATACCTCGAATTGGTTGAAACTTTCACCTTAATGGAGATTATTGACTTCCACTTTAAGTTCAAAAATTTTGCCCCGGGTCTTGATGCCAAAAAGCTGATCGGAATTTTAGGACTGGAAAAAGCAACAAACAAAGAAATTAAATACTTTTCATCAGGAATGAAGCAAAGAACCAAACTGGCTTTGGCCTGCTGCACCGATACGCCGATTTTATTTTTAGATGAACCAACGAGTAATTTAGACGTTCAGGGAATAAGTTGGTACCGCGAACTGATCGAAAATTTCGGAAAAGGGCGTTTAACGATAATTGGCTCTAATCAGATTCAGGAGTATGATTTCTGCACAAATCAAATACAAATATCTGATTACAAGTAAGTTAACAAAAAACATCACCTCTTACGAAACGTCTGTTTTGTCATACATTTGTATTAAAAACAATTTTTTTAAAAAATATTTTGTAATTCACAAATTATACCTACCTTTGCACCACCAAAAAGAGAAACAATTATTTAATTTATCTCTCTAAGTAAAAGATCATATTTTCCGTATTTAGGAATTAAAATATATAGCCCGTAAAAGGCAAAGAATTTTTCATAGTTTAGTTTGAGGTTTAGGTTGATTATGCCTTTGGAGTGGTTCCCAAAGGCATTTCTTTTATACGGGTATTTTTTCTTCCCAGAATCAAACCCGCAAGGTTTTGATCGATCGATTTTAAGGATTACATTCCTTTTTTTAACTTTGGCATTCAAAAATTGACAAAACAATATTTCATTATCAAATGGCAAAGGCATCAGAAGTAAAAAGCGGAAACGTACTTCGTTTTAACGGAGAGTTGGTAAGTGTTGAAGAGTACATCCACCGTACCCCAGGAAATTTAAGGGCTTTTTATCAGGCCCGTATGCGCAATGTAAAAACCGGAAAAATTGTAGAATACCGTTTCCGGACCGATGAGGAGGTGACCATCTGCCGTGTAGAAACCAACGACTATCAATATCTTTATGAAGATGGCGATTATTTAGTGGTAATGGACAACAACACTTTTGAACAGTACAATATCCCCAAGCTGCTTTTCGGAAACTCTATTAAGTTTTTAAAAGAGGGCATGAATGTAACGATCGCTTTTGAAAGTGATGAACCGATTGTTGCCCAGCTTCCCAATAGCGTAGAGCTGGAAATTACCTACTCTGAACCCGCTGTAAAAGGCGATACCTCTACCAGTGCACAAAAATATGCAACTGTAGAAACCGGCGCCGAAATTAGGGTTCCTTTGTTTATTAACCAAGGAGATAAGGTTAAGGTTGATACTAAAACCGGCGAATATATGGAAAGGGTAAAATAGTATAACCGGGGTTCTAAATCTCCTTAAACCCTATGCCTTATACCCTAAACCTTTATAGGTTTTTATCAAAATAATTTTACCTTTGCCGTCACGAAAAACTGAAATATAAATCCAATTTAGGATAACACAATATGGCAAAAGCATCAGAAATCAAAACAGGTAACATTCTTCGTGTAAACAACGAGCTGGTTACTGTTGACGAATGGAATCATCGTACACCTGGTAAAGGTGGTGCATTTTACACCGGTAAATTCCGTAACATTAAAACAGGTAGAATTGTAGAAGCCCGTATGAATACAGACGAGGCTGTTGAAATTTGCCGTGTAGAAACCAACGATTACCAATACCTTTATGAAGATGGCAACTACCTGGTAGTAATGGACAACAACTCTTACGAGCAATTTAATGTTGAAAAAACCTTATTCGGTTCTGCAATTAAATTCTTAAAAGAAGGTATGAACATTATTGTTTCTATGGAAAGCGACGAGGCTATTATGGCACAATTACCCAACTTTGCCGAATTTGAAATTACGTACTCGGAACCGGCTGTTAAAGGTGATACTTCTACAAACGCTTTAAAAGCAGCAACATTAGAAAATGGCGTTGAAGTTAAAGTACCGATGTTTGTTAACCAGGGCGATAAAATTAAAATTGACACCCGTACAGGCGATTACGTTGAGCGTGTAAAATAATTAACTCAATATTTTAAAAGCCTCTAAAATTAACTTTTTAGAGGCTTTTTTATTTTCTCAAGACCTATAAGGTTTCAGAAACCTTATAGGTCTGTAAAATATTTACCTTTGTTAATATGTTAAAAGCAGAAATCAGAAAGCAAGTGCTAAAGGAAAGATTATTGCTGAGCGACTCAGAATACAAAATCCTATGTGAAGCGCTCTTAAATGAGTTTAAATCGATCGATTTTAGCCAAATTAAAACCCTGCACATCTTTTTGCCCATCACCGAAAAAAAAGAGCCCAACACTTTTCTACTGATCGAATGGCTTAATAAAAATCACCCAGAAATTAAAATCATTGTACCTAAAGCCGATTTTGAAACGGCTTTAATGAGCAATCACGAATATTTAGGAATAGACGACTTAAAGAAAAATCTTTATAACATCCTGGAACCACAAAAAGGAAGCTTGCATGAGGGCGAGATTAACATGGTATTGATTCCACTATTAGCTTTCGATAAACAAGGTTACCGGGTGGGTTATGGCAAGGGCTTTTACGATCGTTTTTTACAGGATATAAATGCTCAAAAAATAGGCTTATCTTTGTACCCTGCTATTGAAAAAATCGATGATGTAAATGAACACGACATCAGGTTAGATTTTTGCATTACGCCAACAGAAATTATAAAATTTTAAGCATGCCACAGGAAATCGTTATCAAAACCGAAAAACAATACGAAGACAATATGATTGCGGTATTCGAATTACAGGAAAAGGAAGAATTAACCGCCGAAGACCTCAAACAGATTGAATTAATGTTACAGGCCGGAGAAAAATACGAAGCAGAGCATTTGTAAATTTTTCTTACACAATCGTCACCCTGAACTTGTTTCAGGGTCTATCTAAAATCAACTTAGTTAAAGATGCTGAACTAAATTCAGCATAACGATCTTTGGTTAGGAAATATATGCCTTAACAAAATCACTCACCAAATAAGCTACTAATTTCGATGTTAGCCTGCTCACCCTCCCATCAAGCATTCGTGTGGCACCTTCACTAATATGCAAATAAGAAAACTTCTTAGCACTGGTTAAAATCAGTTTTCTGATATCGTTAACGGCAAACCCTGATGGAGTTTCTGCACTCGAAAGCACATTTTGAATGCAATCCAAATCAATTTCCAAACCCGCAGCTGGTCCTATTTCATTCATCAAGTTAGTAAAATCAATTCCAGTTAAAATATCATCAAAAAATACAGCCTTAAGCTTGGGGTTGATATCTATTTGACTTAAAATAGCTTCATTATTATAGTTTTGATGCAAGCCATACATGCAATAGTTGTCGAGATAATTTTCTTTTAATGCATAAGAAAATCCGTTTCCACTATGCCTACCTTCCAGTTCTCTTAAATCAGCATGCGCATCAACATTCAAAACAGTTATTGGTTTCTTGTGCGCTAAAGAAGTACCCTTAATTATTGGGTAGGCATTATTGTGCCCGCCCCCAATTACTATAGGTATTTTACCAGCAGTTACAATTTTCTCAATTACTGGATAAACCAGGTCATCAATCTGCATTACTTTGTTTCTTAAACCCTTTAGGGAAGAATCTTCGGGCTCATCAATTTCGAAATGGCCTAAAACCAAAACCTCCCCACCATTTAAAAAGCGGTTGCTTTGGATATTTAAAAAAGCCATTAAACTTGGCTTCCAAGTAGATGCAGCACCTGCAATACCCGCATTGGCGCGCACCCCTATGTCTTCTGGGATACCCAAAAGCACAAATTTCGCATTTGCGCCTTCCAGTTCATCCCAAGAGGATAAAACTGCAACTCTTTCGCCAAGTTTGGTTTCCCCATCGCGGAGGATAATCAGATGATCGATGTCGCCCTGCGAATATATTTTAAGGTTATCCATTATAAATTTCACCGTTTAAAATAATAGTTTCTATTTGCGATTCGCCAAAGCTATATGGCAAATAGGCAATTGAAGGCATTGGCTTGGTTATAAATAGATTTGCTTTTTTACCAACGGCAATGCTTCCATAATCATCACTCATTTCCATTGCCGCCGCACCGTTTAATGTTGCAGCATTTATCGCCTGCTCAGGTACCATCTTCATTTTAATGCATCCAAGCGACACCACAAAATTCATGTTTCCCGAGGGTGTTGAACCAGGATTATAATCGGTAGCCAAAGCAACGGGTAAATCGGCTTTAATAAAGCTTTTGGCATCAGCAAAAGGAATACCTAGGTAAAACGAACAAGAAGGGAGTAATGTTACAATGGCATCAGCATTTCTTAATGTCTGGATAGTTTCCTCATTGCTTTCTTCGAGATGATCAACCGAAACGGCTTTGTTCTGTACAGAAACTTCTACGGCTCCTGAAACAGAAAGCTGATTAGCATGTACTTTTGGTTTCAGCCCATACTTTGCCCCCGCTTTTAATACCTGATCGGTTTCTTCGATAGAGAAAAATCCTTTTTCGCAAAAAACATCAATATAGTCAGCCAGTTTTTCTGCTGCTATTTGAGGTAGCATTTCATTAATAATTAAATCGATGTAACCCCGGTGGTTGTTTTTAAACTCAGCCGGATAAGCATGCGCAGCTAAAAAAGTTGCTTTTATCGGAATTGGAAACTGATCTTTCAATCTGCGGATGACCCTGAGCATTTTTATTTCGCTCTCTGTGGTTAATCCATATCCGCTTTTAATTTCAACCGCACCAGTTCCATGAAGGATCATCTGATTTAATCGCACAGATGCGCTTTTAAACAATTCGTCTTCTGAGGCTTTTTGGAGCTTATTAGCAGAGTTTAGAATCCCACCTCCTGCAGCGGCAATCTCTTCATAGCTTTTGCCTTGAATTTTCATGGCAAATTCTTCCTCGCGTGGAGCAGCAAAAACAATGTGTGTATGACTATCGCACCATGAAGGAAAAATATATCTGCCTTCTGCCGAGATTTGAGATGGTAGACTTGAAACAAGAGATGGGATTGAATCCATTTCGCCGAAATCTTTAATCAGGCCATCTTCAATTAAAAGCCAGGCATTTTCGAGAATAGGCAACAAATCTAATTCGCTGCCACGAAGCACTAATTTATCTTTTGGATGTAGGCCTACGAGCCCCTTTATGTTTGTAATTAGCATTTATCGGATGGTTAATATTCAAACTGTATAAACTGGTTAATTGAGCATTGGGTACAGTTAACCGATTTAAACAATTAACTTTTAACCAAATTTAATCTATCTCTAAAAGCACAGGGCAATGATCTGAATGTATCGCATCTGGCAAAATTCTAACATTTTTCAAGCGGTTTTCCATGGGTTTCGTAGCTAAATGGTAATCGATCCGCCAACCCAGATTCTTTCCTCTCGAGCCAGCCCGATAACTCCACCAGGTATAATGATGTGGGTCTTTGTTAAAATGACGGAAGGTATCAATAAAACCGTTATCCAAAAATAGCTGCATCCACTCCCGTTCTTCGGGTAAAAAGCCTGATGAATTAGCATTCGATTTAGGGTTATGAATATCGATGGCTGTATGGCAGATATTGTAATCGCCACTTACAACTAAATTTGGGATCTCTTTGCGCAGTTCACCAATATACACATCAAAAAAACGCATAAATTCATACTTTTTAATCTGCCGCTCATCTCCGCTTGAGCCAGATGGCATATAGAGGCTCATTAAAGAAAAATCATTAAAATCGGCCCTTAAAATCCTACCCTCTTTATCTATCCACTCTTCACCGCAGCCAAATTCGATGTGGTTAGGTTTAATTTTGGTTAGGATTGCTACTCCACTATATCCTTTTTTTTCAGCAGGAAACCAATAATGATGATAACCGAGTTGTTCAATCAGGGCAATAATTTCCGGAATCTGCAATGGCAGGGCTTTTACTTCCTGCAGGCAAACCATATCAGCATCTGTAGCCTGAAGCCAGCCAAAAAAATTTTTGGTACTCGCCGCCCTAATCCCATTAACATTATAGGAAATAATCTTCATTCAGTAATTTCAATTGTTGTGGGCGGTAAATTTAGAAATTAATTGAATAAATGCTTAGTAATTGTAATTCAATTAATGTGACATACTCAGAACCTTTTTTTAGAGATAAGTCCAAGCGGTTGTCACCCTGAATTTATTTCAGGGTCTTTATAGTACGAAGATGCTGAAATAAATTCAGCATGACGAGCGCGTCAGGAAGAAGTGCTAAAACTAAGAGCCCATAATCATTTTATCTTTCAAAGATCCCTGCAACAACTGCTTCTCTAACTTTTTCGCTGCTCTTCTTTTCAAAATCGTAACTTCCATTTTCACATCCTGTTTTGGCCGATTGTTTTTATCGGTTGCCAAAGCAGCTATCTTATCAACCATATCCAAGCCAACCACAATTTCGCCATAAACAGTATAGTTTCGATCCAAATGAGGTGTACCTCCTATCGTTTTATATACCACTCGCTGCCATTCAGGGATTTTAAATTTCAAGCGCTTTTCTTCTACATTATCCAATTGCTGGTCAGTAAAAACTTTTCCCTGCACCAGGTAAAACTGGCTACCACTCGATGCTTTGGCCGGATTTACATCATCGCCTTCTCTGGCCGCAGCCAAAACACCTTTTTTGTGAAATAAGCTATCATTAAATTCTGCTGGGATGGTATATTTTGGTCCACCCTCGCCCAACAGCGAATCTGGTTTGGCATTTTTAGAATCTGGATCACCACCCTGAATCATAAAATCTTTAATCACCCGGTGAAATAAAACACCGTTGTAATAGCCCGATCGGACTAATTTCAAAAAGTTATCGCGGTGTAAAGGGGTTTGATTATATAGCCTAACGATGCATTCCCCGAATTCTGTTTTAATCCGTACATATTGATTTTTGGGCTTTGCAGCAAAAGCCGAAAGTATAGAAAAGGTGCAGAGGAATAATAATATTTTCTTCATTTAACTGGTGTTTAAGGCTAAAGTAAGCTAAAAAATGAAATTCAATAAATAATTGCTGGCATTATTCGATTTTTTTTCCTTTACCTTTGTATTAATGAGGTTAAAACAAAAAATAGCACTTTCTTTGGCTGTATTATATGCAGTTAGTGTTATGGGTTTGGCTTTAAGTCTCCATTTTTGTGGGGGCAAACTAGAAAACGTTAAACTTTTTAGCAACGAGGTTTCCTGCAAATTTTGCAAAGAAATTCCAGCCGAGAAGAAAGATGATGGCTGTTGTAAAAACACCCAGGTAACGGTAAAAGTTAAAGATAGTCACCAGATTGAGGCCCAGGTACAAATGCCAAAGCTCTTTTTTATTCAGCTTTTTCTTCATCCACCAGTTTTAGCTTTTTTATCCGACATTAGCCCCAAATTTTTCAGTAAAATTTCGAATAAAGCTCCGCCACTCTCTTCGCGGATTGCCCTTCATATTTTCAATTGTATTTTTAGGAATTAGGATTTTAAACATCAGCTCGTCAATGCATCTTTTTTTGCATTTCGACAGGCTCAATGTGACATTTTTCTTAAACTCTAATTCAAAAAAATCATGAAAGCAATAAAAATATTCAGCATCATTATGCTATTCTTCGCCGCTAATGTTTCGGCACAACAAATATCTTCAGCAGATTTACAGGTAACAGGCTTAACCTGCTCTATGTGCTCTAATGCAACACAAAAGTCGTTAGAAACCTTAAACTTTATCAGCAGTGTAAAACCCGATTTAAACAAAAATATCTTTGTTCTAACATTTAAAAAGGATGCCAATATCAATCTTGATTTGGTGCGCAAAAAAGTTCAGGATGCTGGTTTTTCGGTTGGTGGCTTAACCGCAAATTTCAATTTTAACCAGGTAAAAATAGACGATAAAGGGCAGGCAGTTGTTGATGGCAATGTGTACCGCTTTGTAAACGCAAAAAGCAAAACACTTAATGGAACTGTAAAAGCCAGTATTGTAGATAAAAATTTCATTTCAGGCGCTGCATTTAAAAAGCAGGCCGCAACAGCTAATTCTGATGCTTATGCGAGTGGTACTGGCGTAGTTAATGGAAAAAAAACACGTATTTACCATTTAGTTCTTTCTTAAGATGAAAAGGGTATTCGTATTGGCGTTGATGCTTATCGGCGCCTATACAAATGGTTTTGCACAAGAACTATATGTATTTACCGAACCTGCCAGTAATATGCCAACCAAATCAATTGGAGTAAGAATTACGAATGAAGGCATGTTCAATAATCCTGGTTTTGTAAGTAGAACTATTCCGGAAGTAATGATTGGTTTTAATAAAAACCTGATGATGCATGCGCAAGGTTTTATGTCTGATATGGACGGCAGATACCGGTTAGAGGGTGGAAGTTTGTATGCGAAATATCGGTTTTTATCGTTAGATGAAGCACAAAGCCATTTTAGAGCATCGGCATTTGGAAGGATTAGTACCAGCAGAAGGCCAACATATAGCCGTGATATTAACCTTGAGGGCGACAACAGTGGTATGCAGGGCGGATTGATTTTTACCCAGTTGCTGCACAAACTGGCACTATCATCAACCTTAGGCTACGCACATGCTTTCGAAAATTATGACAGACAGATTGCGGGAATGCCTCAACCGAAGAACATGTTCTCGTACAGCTTATCGTCGGGTTATTTGGTTCTACCCGTGGTTTACAAAGATTATAAGCAGCCAAACTTTAACGTATATTTAGAATTACTGGGTAAAACCGATCCAAGTAGCGGCCAATCTTACTTGGATATCGCTCCTGCTATACAGATGATTTTAAACAGTACAACCCGTATCGATTTAGGCTACCGCTTTCAAGCAGCCGGAAATATGGACAACCGATACACCAAAAATATGTATCTGCTTAGGGCAGAATTTAATTTCTTTAACGTTTTAAAATAAACAGTACAAAAACCATTTACAACAGATGAAAAAAATATTAGGAATAGTTGCCATTATGACAATCGCAACAACAGCTTTCACCTACGCCCAAGGCAAAACAGATGTAGCCTTAAATCAGGTCTTAACAGCATATTATGACGTAAAAAATGCACTGGCAACCGATAAAAAGGACATCGCTATAGAAAAAGTAAAAGTTTTATCAGCAAAGGTAAATGCAGTAAACCACAAAGATTTACCAGCAGACCAACATAAAACATTTATGGAGCAAGCAGCTATCATTAAAAGCAAAGCAGCACAACTTGCAGGCTCTAATGATATTAAAACACAGAGAAAAGCTTTTGAAGGAATTTCTTATGCCATGATTAAAACCTTAAGAGGTCTAAAATTTAATAGTAAGACCGTTTACATTCAACATTGCCCAATGGCTAAGGCGAGCTGGTTAAACGAAAAAGAAAACATCGAAAACCCATATTATGGAAGCATGATGTTCGATTGTGGCGATGTTTCAGAAACCATAAAATCGAAATAATGAAGCTGCATATCAAAAACATGGTATGCAACCGTTGTAAAATGGTGGTTGAGGCTGAGCTGGAAAAGCTAGGCCTTAAACCACTATTGGTTGAACTGGGCGAAGTTACTTTGGCCGAAAATATTTCCTCGGAGGATAAAATCAAAATAGCAGAGCGCCTAACACATTTTGGCTTCGAACTGCTAGCAGATAAGAAAACTCAAATTGCCGAACAGATTAAAACCGCCATTATTAAACTGATACACTACACCAAAGAGCCGTTAAAAATTAACCTCTCTGTTTACTTAAGTGAGCAGTTAAAACTGGAGTATACGAGTTTGAGCAGTATTTTTTCAGAAATGGAAAATCAAACCATCGAGAAGTATTTCATTGCTCAAAAAATAGAAAAAGCAAAAGAAATGCTTACATACGGCGAACTTACACTGAGCGAAATTGCCTATCAGCTAAATTACAGCAGTGTTGCCCACCTCTCAGCACAATTTAAAAAAGTAACCGGAATTACACCCTCGGTTTATAAGACCACATCAACAGACAGTAGGAAAACGCTTGACGAGGTTTGATGGAAAATGGAGTAAGGTTTATGGCCAATGGTTAGATAGATCATGGTTGAGGGCCTATGAGCCTATCGCCTATGGAACTATGAACCCAAAAACCGTTAACAGATTAACTTCTTAAAAATAATTTCTTATCATAAATCAAGACTAATCGGCTGCTTCTGTGATAACTTTGTATTTAAATAAATTACTGAGTATGAAAAAATTATTCTTATTTCTGATCGCTACCTCAATCAGTGTGGCATCATTTGCACAAACAAGCTGGAAAATAGATCCCATGCATTCGTTTGTTAACTTTTCGGTTAAACACATGGGTATTTCTTTCGTTGACGGTTCTTTTAAAAAATTCGACGGAACGATTACCGCTTCTAAACCAGATTTAACCGATGCCAAAATCAGCTTTACTGTTGATGTAAATAGCATTACTACTGGTGTTGATATGAGAGATGGGCACTTAAAAACTGATGATTTTTTTAACGTGGCGACTTATCCCACAATGAAATTCGAAAGCACATCTTTCAAAAAATTAAGTGGAAATAATTATGAATTAAGTGGTAAATTAACGATCCGCGATGTAACTAAAGATGTAAAATTTGCCGTTGTTTATGGTGGCACCGCTAAAGATCAGCAAGGCAACACTAAAGCTGGTTTTGGAGCAACTACAACCATTAACCGTTTAGATTATAATATTAAATATGACCCAACTGGCGCTGGCGTTGCAAAAGATGTGGCTATTAAATTAAACCTGGAGTTTGTTCGAGGGAAATAACATAAAAACATAAGATCGTCATCCCGGGCTTGTCCCAGAATCTTTCATTTTAAATAGATCCTGAAACAAGTTCGGGATGACGGTTAGTATAACTTCTAAAATATCATGTCTGCACTATCGCAATTCCGGAGCTTCACTCAGCGCTTGCCTCAAACCGAGCTAATGCCAACGCTTTTTATTGGTCATGGCTCGCCTATGAATGGCATCGAAAACAATGAGTTTAGCCAAAGTTGGGCAGAATTAGCGAAGAACATTCCCGTTCCAAAAGCCGTGCTGGTTGTATCGGCACATTGGTACACTCATGGCACTTTTGTCACCGCAATGGATTTCCCAAGTACCATCCATGATTTTGGAGGGTTTCCGCAGGCACTTTTTGATGTTCAATATCCTGCTCCGGGTGATCCAAAACTGGCTGCTGAAATACCAAATTTAATTCATTCCACCCCTGTGGGCTTAGACCACGATTGGGGTTTAGATCATGGTACCTGGACTGTTGTTAAACATATGTATCCTAATGCAGATATTCCTGTTCTCCAATTAAGTATCGATTACACCAAATCTCCAGCGTTACATTATGAAATTGCCAAAGAAATTTATGCCCTCCGCAAAAAAGGGATATTGGTTATAGGCAGCGGAAATATGGTGCATAACCTGCGTATGTTAAGCTGGGACATGATTAATGGAGGTGGCTATGATTGGGCGATTGAAATGAACGATAAGTTTAAAAATTTAATCGCCAACGGCGACCATCAACCTTTGATCAACTACCGCAACCTCGGCACAGATGCGATGTTGGCGATTCCTACGCCAGAGCATTATCTGCCACTTATTTATACCCTCGGAATGAAAAACGATAAAGAAGAGGTTTCTTTCTTTAATGATAAAGCCGTTGGCGGTTCGTTAACGATGACTTCGGTAGTGGTGGGATAAATAGAGGTTTAGGGAGAAACGAATCGCCAAAGAACTGGTTTTAGCTGTTTCAAACGGATCTTGAACCTTAATTTTCTACTCCTTAATGGTCAAAAGCATATTTTGAAAATTTATCATTAAGGATTAAAGTCATTAAGAAAAAACCTATGTTCCACGGAATGATAGTACACAAAATTCTATAAAACTTTATGATTATTCTGTAATGCCTCTCGCGGCACGAAGCAGTAAATTTGTATAAAGATTTTAATTATGACACATACCTATCAACTCACGGGCATGACCTGTGGCGGTTGCGAAAATAAAGTAAAAAGTAACCTGCTCGTTTTACCAGATGTAACCTCGGTCGAGGTCTCAAAAGACACCAATACCGCTACCATTAGCATGGATAAACATATCGGTTTAGATACCTTGCAAAAAGCCCTGGGCGGATCAGATAGTAAATATCAGATCTCAGCAACCCAACATAATGAAGCAATGGAAGGGGCAAAATCGTGGGCCGAAACCTATAAGCCCATTCTCTTAATTTTTGGGTACGTTACCGCGATTTCGTTAGTGGTTTCGTGGCAGGGCAATGCCATCAATTTCATGGTGTTTATGCGCATTTTTATGGCTGGTTTTTTCCTTACCTTTTCATTCTTTAAAATGCTTAATCTAAAAGCTTTTGCCGAAAGTTATGCCATGTACGATATCGTAGCCAAAAAGTTTGGTGCGTGGGGTTATATCTATGCCTTTATCGAACTTGGGTTAGGCTTATCTTTTGCTTTAAACTTATCACCTGTAGTGGTAAACTGGGTTACGCTAATCGTAATGACGATAAGCATCCTTGGTGTTTTAGAAAGCGTTTTAAATAAGAAAAAGATTCAGTGTGCTTGCTTGGGCGCGGTATTTAACCTACCCATGAGTACTGTAACCATTGTTGAAGATGCGATTATGATTGCCATGAGCGCAGCAATGTTGGTTTTGATGTAAACTATTGCCGTTTATACCTAAACTCCGATTTTCGGCTTTTACCATTAAGCTCGCCTTCTATCCAGGCGAGCAAATCATTTTTCCCTTGATTTTGGTAAACTATTCTCTGCGGAAAATCGTGGGTTTTATCTTCGAAAACATAGGTCTCATCTTTCGTAGTAATAAGTTTGAAACAAGTTTCTTTCCCTTCGTTCTGCCCTGTCACAGTCGAACAGTAAAAAGTATCCTTTCCAATCTTTTTGATCTTAAGGGTTTCGGTAAGCAAACTATCACCTTTGGCATTTATTCGATAACTTTTGCCGCTGAATGTTTGATCTGCATTTTGGATCCATTGTTCTACTATTTTGCCCTTGGCGGATTGCATTTCCCATGAGCCTAAAATAAAAGCAAAAGCTTTTGAAGGATCTTTTTGTGCATTCACATTGGTGCAAAAGCCGATAAAGATTAAAACCAATAAATTTAAACGATTTATTTTCATTTTGCTATGGTATTGGTAATGTGTGCCAAATGATGTTTGCCGTGCCAGGCATACATACCTAACATGTTTGCCAATGTAAGTTCTTTTCCTTGAGCCGGGTGAATGTATTTTCGCTGATAATCTTCCTGTTTCAATGTTTTTAAAAAAGCAACCCAACGTTGGTGCAAAGCAGCCAATAAATCAATAGATAATTTGACATCCCCATTTTTCGCTTCCCCAGTTTCAGCCCAGCGCTCTTCATAATATGGCCTGATTACGGGAACATCTTCGGTAATGGCTTGCTTGAAACGGATATAAGCATTGATGTGGCTATCGGGAATATGGTGAACAACTTGCCTCAACGTCCATCCTTCCGGACGATAAGTTTGGTTTAATTCTTTTTCGGTTAAATTTTCGGTAGCCTCCTTAAGTTCGTTCGGTAAAGTTTCGATTTCGGAAATCCATATGTCGATTTGTTTTTGATCGAAAACTTCTGGCATTGAAAATTGGCCAATCGGGTATTTAAGCTGTTCTAAATCCATTAATTAATCTTTAATACATCTTACCGAGTAACCCAAACTTTTAAAGCTCTCAGCAAGCTCAATGTAACCTTTAACATATAAATTATAATACGATGCTGTTTCGATAGAATTAGCCGTTGCAGTCCACCAGTTTCCATGATAAGTTATACTCTCATATGTCCCATCTGCATTCCTTCTTCCTGCGGGTAAGCCAGTAAACTGTGTTATATTTGAAGCCCCAGTGTCATTTATCCAGTGACTATTGCCGCTTTCTTGAATTTTACCACCACTATAACGGTCTCCCCCAATATAATTATACAAAATAGTCCATTCAGCACTGGTTGGCACATGCCAACCTTGCGGCGCAAGCTTACGGTCACTATTTACTGCATACCAATTATATAAAAAACCATATGTTTTGCCTAGCTCCGGATTGTTATTATAGTTACAATACGCCCCACTTGGTTGGGTGCCCCAATGGGAATCGCCTGTCACATTTTGTATTATCGTTCCATCTCTATAATGCGCTGTCCGTAAGTTTTCCATCATCCACACCTGATTCCCTATTTTTACCGTTTTATATACATTCCCATCTATATCCGTCAATGTCTCAGCTATTAACGCGTCGGTAACAACAAGATTCGCAGAAAAACTGTATGCATCGTAAATCCCAGATTGTGCTTGATAAGCCGTTATGACTGCCTTCCCCGGGCCTTTTATAGTTGTTAGATTTCCCACAACTAATGCAACAGCAACATTGTTGCTCTTAAAAGTGATTTCTCCATTACTTTCACTTTTGGGTGTTAAAATAAATGGAGGATCGCCTACTTTTTTATCGGGTATTACAAATGTAAGCATCGGGGGAAGGCGTGGTGATATTATTAAGGTTGCTGTAATAGAATCTTTACTGAAGCTTTCTGTTGCTTGTTGTATTGCCGTTATAACACAAGTTCCACTTTTTTTAATGGTAACGAGATTTGCCTGGATGGCAACCAACGAGGTGTCGCTTGTTTTAAAAGAGAAAGCTCCACTACTTTTGCTTTTCGGATTCGTAAGTGTAAAAGAAGGCTGTCCGACCCTCGCTACATTTAGAGTAAAATCAGAGAGTCCAGGCGATTGAACCGGAGTCTTTTCTTTTTGACAGCCCATTAGGCTTATTAAAAGAAAAAAAATTGAAATATATGAGCGTTTTTTCATCATTTTTTTTCAAATATAAAGATCTGGGATTAAGTACCATAATAAATTCTACATCAACTTCTTCAACCATTTTAACAAGCCCATTTTTTTTTTGTAAGGCGGATAAATCATGTTGGTTAAACCCAGCTTCGACTGGAAAACCACTGCCCTTTCATGCGAAAAGGTTTTAAAACCAAAAATACCATGACAGCTACCTATACCGCTATTGTTTACCCCACCGAAAGGTAAATTCGGATTACCAATATGAATCAGAACATCGTTTACGCAGGTTCCTCCGGCGCTAGTTTCGCTGATGATTTTATTTTGGTTTATAGTGTTATCTGAAAAAACATATAATGCTAAAGGTTTTGCTTTACGATTTACTAAATCGATGGCCTCCTGTAAGTTTTGATAAGTAACAACGGGCAAAACCGGACCAAAAATTTCTTCCTGCATTATCTCACTATTTTCAGCTACCGAAGTTAAAAGCGTAGGCGTAATGGTTAAATCCTGCTCATCCGATTTTCCACCAAAGGCTAATATAGCGCCATCGCCGAGGGCTTTTTCAATCAGTTTATTTAAACGTTGAAACTGTTTCGTGTTGATGATTTTAGCATAATCATTTTTGTTAATTGTCGATTCCTCAAAAAACATTTTCTGAACAGCAGCTTTGTAATGTATTACAAAATCATTCAGCATATTTTCTTTAATCAGCACATAATCTGGGGCGATACAGGTTTGTCCGGCATTAACCAATTTCCCCCAGGCAATTTTATCTGCCGCTTTTTGTAGGTCACAGCTTTCATCTACAATAGCCGGAGATTTACCACCAAGCTCTAAGGTAACTGAGCTAAGGTTTTTTGCTGCAGCTTCCATTACCACCCTACCTATTGCCGTACTCCCCGTAAAAAATATATGGTCAAAAGGAAGTTTTAGCAATTCGGTAGAAACATCTGCATCACCTTCAAAACAAGCAATCTCTTTTACATCAAAAGTATCTGAAATCAATTTGCTAATCACATCCGCTGTTGCGCCACTCAGTTCAGAAGGTTTTAGGATGACACAATTTCCTGCTGCAATCGCGGAAATCAACGGGCTCATAATCAATTGTAAAGGATAATTCCAAGGCGCAATAATCAGGCAAACACCTTTTGGTTCGTAATAGATTTTGTTCCTAGCGAAAAGATTACTCATGCTTCTACCCGCCGGTTTTGGTTTCATCCACCCCTTCAGTTTTTTTATAGCGTGATCTATTTCGGCATAGATGAAAAACAACTCGGTTACGGCGCTTTCGAAACGGTTTTTTCGTAAATCTGTTTCTAATGCAGCGTATAATTGCGCTTCTGCGCTTTCTAAAGCTTGCTTTAGCCACTTTAATTTTCCAATGCGTGTTTTAGCATCCGTTTTGCGCAACCCGAATTTATGTTGCTGCTGTAAACCGAAAACCGTTTTAATTTCTTCTTTCATTTAGTTTGTGTCCTCCTGAACTTGTCGAAAGATTTTTGACTGTCTCTCTTTGAAATAAGCTCAAAAAGCCTATCTATGTTGTGCGTTAAATTTAGTTAAAATGCATTCATTTCATTAAAAATTCATTCATTTAAAGCATATTGCAGCAAATTTTAATATTCACAGATGAAAAGATTGTTTTTTGTTTTTGCATTCATAATTCCCGTTGTTATACATGCCCAAACCCTAAAAACAGATGTACTGGTTATTGGCAGTGGTGATGCCGCATATACCGCATCTTTTCAATCATTTAAATCTGGTGTTAAAACCATTTTACTCGCACAAAAGGAACAGCTCGATCTTAAGAAAGTTTCTGAGGGCAAGCCTAAAACGGAGGTAAATTTCTATCAGGACTTTCTAAAAAGGGAAATTGAAAACGCAAAAAGCTTAGCAGCGCCTAAACCAAAACCCGATAAAAAGAAGCCGACAAAAGTAACGGTTGATAGCACGCTGCTATTAAATGTGATTAATAATACGCCTTATATTGAAATTAAACGATCTGGCAGCGGCTGGGAAGTGAAACTCACTAAAGATACGAGCATCAAAGCAAAAGTTCTGATTATGGCCGACAATCCAGGAAAATTAATGGCTGCATTAAAAATTACAAACTTAAATTCTGCCCCTTCAAATCAATTAAATTATAACGAAACCCTATATAGAACAACAGTAGCAAGTGTTTCGTCTAAAGGGGCCAATTTTTTATCTTTATACAGCTTACTCATCCCAAATCAGGAAAACCTTTTATATATTCCTGCCGATCAATTTGAAATCGGACCTGCCGCCGGAGCAACCGCGGCTTATGCCGCTTTTTTCGACACAAAAACCAGTTTATCGAACTTAAAAAGGATTCAGGGCGAATTACTTAGTTACAAACATGCATTAATGCCTTTTGAGGATGTAAAAGTGATAGATTCTAATTGGCTCGCCATTCAGAAAGTTGGTGTAACCGGTATTCTTAAGGCAGAAATAAGGCAAGATAAAGCCTATTTCAACCCTGAAAAAGAGGTTACTTACGATGAAATTAAGCAGCCGATCAAAGATTATTATTACAAGGCCCAGATCTGGTTTGATGACCATCAGAATATCCCCATTAATTTAGAAAACACCATTGCGATGGTTTGTTATGTAGGCAACAAATCGGTTGAGGCAATCAAAACCGAACTGCAAAAAAAGTGGAGCAAAAATTACAAGTTTACTTCTAAATACGACCTTAAAAAAGTATTAACCAGAAGAGAATTTGCAATAATCATCAACGAGTACCTAAAGCCGTTCGATGATGTGAATGTAGATAAAACCGGCAGGGTAATCCGCTAACCCCTCTCTATGTAAGTGGGTGCAGCTAATCTGCCTTTCGTGTGGCCCCGCTCCTCAAGGAGAGGGAATGAAGAGCTTTTGCTATAAAACACTATCCTTCATAGGGAGGTTGTTGTAACATTTCCATTTCCTTTTAAAATTAGGTGGCGCTTTACCTAAATTGCGTCCAAACCTAAAATTCATGAAGAAATATTTACTTTTCCTTTTGCTTTGCACAGGCGAATATACTTTCGCGCAACAACTAGCGCCCTTAACCGTAGAAAAGATCATGCGCGATCCAAAGTGGATGGGCGTTGCACCAACTAATTTCCGTTGGACTGCAGATAGCAAAACCCTGTACTTTAACTGGAATCCCGAAAATAAAGCTAAAGAAGAATTATTCAAGGTTTCAGCAACATCTACCAAACCCGTTAAAGCCGCAGAAAAGGAAGATGAAAAACTGTTAAGCTTAAACTATACCTATAATACTGACCGCTCACTTGGTTTAATCGAAAAAAGTGGCGATATCTATTTGCAGAATTTCAAAAGCAATAAAGAAACCCGGTTAACCAGTACACAAGAGCGGGAGAGCAGCCCTGTTTTTTTAACCAGTGGAAATGTTGTTTATCAATTGGGTGATAATCTTTTCGAGGTAGATCTAAAATCATCCGAAACCAAACAGCTCACCAATTTCGTTAAAGGTAAAAAAGCCGGAAGGCCAGAAACCAAACCTGTTACCGAGCAGGATAAATGGCTGAAAGCACAGCAAACCGAACTCTTCGATATCATCAAAAAGAGAAATGCAGAAACCAGAAGTGGTGCCCGTGGTGGAAGAGGCCGTTCTGGCGCAACATCTGCAGATACAAAACCATTAAAAGAGCTTTATACCGAAGATAAATTTTTAAATGGTGTAACCATTAGTCCCGATGGGCATTTTATTACTTATAAGCTCACCACACCAGCGCAGAATAACCACGGCACTATTGTTCCAAATTATATTACATCTTCGGGTTATACGGAAGATATTCCTGGCAGAACAAAGGTTGGGGAAAATGAAAATATTTCGCAGGGCTTTATCTACGATACCCAAAAAGATTCTGTTTATGCCATTCAGACTGCTACCATACCGGGCATTAAAGATCTTCCTGATTACCTTAAAGATTATCCAAAAGAATTGGATACGCTAAAAAAGAAAAATGCAGACAGACCTGTAAATTTCTTTGGCCCGCTTTGGAACGATAACGGAAGTACAGCAATTGTTGTGGCAACATCTACCGACAATAAAGACCGCTGGATTTTAAAACTAGATGCTTTAACTGGTAAATTTTCTTTAATAGACCGCCAACGGGATGAAGCCTGGATTGGTGGCCCAGGCATTAGTGGCTTTTACCAGGGTAGTACTGGGTGGATAGACAATAACCGCTTTTATTACCAAAGCGAAGCTACCGGGTATTCGCATCTTTATATTGCCAATATCGCCACAGGTGATAAAAAACCACTAACCTCTGGCAAATGGGAAGTACAATCCGTTCAGCTTTCAAAAGATAGAAGCACCTTTTATTTTAAAGCAAACAAAGAGCATCCTGGTATTACCAATTTCTTTAAAATCGGTGTTAATGGTGGCGAACCTGTGCAGATTACCACTATGAAAGGTTTAAATGAAATTACGCTTTCTCCTGACGAGAAATATATCGCCATTAATTATTCCTTTATGGATAAACCTGGTGAGTTGTATCTTCAGCCGAATAAGGTTGGAGCCAAAGCCGAAAAAATTACGCAATCTACCTCTGCCGAATTTAATTCTTACAAATGGCGTCAACCGGATATGGTAATCTTTAAAAACCGTTATGGCGCTGATGTGTATGCAAGAGTTTATAAATCGGATAATCCGCATCCTAATCATCCCGCGGTAGTTTTTGTTCATGGTGCAGGTTATCTTCAAAACGTTCACTTTGGCTGGAGCACTTACTTCCGCGAGTTTATGTTCAATAATTTACTGGCGGATAATGGTTACACCGTAATTGACATTGATTATACCGGAAGTTCCGGCTATGGCCGCGATCACCGCACAGGCATCTACCGCCATATGGGCGGAAAAGATTTAACAGACCAGGTAGATGGCGTTAAGTTTTTGGTGGAGAAATATGGTGTTAACCCGCAGCATGTTGGTTTATATGGCGGCTCGTATGGCGGTTTTATCACGCTGATGGCGATGTTTAACGAGCCCGAGGTTTTTACCAGTGGTGCGGCTTTACGTTCGGTAACCGACTGGGCACATTACAACCATGGTTATACTTCGAATATTTTAAACGAACCCTTTAATGATCCAATTGCATACAAAAGAAGCTCTCCGATCTATTTCGCCGATAAGTTAAAGGGAAACCTTTTAATGGCGCACGGAATGGTTGATGTGAATGTTCATTTTCAGGATATTGTACGCCTAACGCAACGTTTTATTGAGTTGGGTAAAAATAACTGGGAACTTGCGGTTTATCCGGTAGAAGACCATGGTTTTATCGAGCCAAGCAGTTGGACCGATGAGTATAAAAGAATATTTAAATTGTATGAGAATACGTTAAAAAAGTAGCTTTCCGTTAAGCTGGTTGCCATCTCTACTGCGTTACACTCCGCTCGAAATGACGACAAAAGGTTCAAATAGCATACGACTATAATTTAAGTTTTCGATATAGTTTTTGTCTATATCGTTATCAATAAATACAATTAAGTATTAGCAGATCGGGGTTGATTCACTCCGCTTTTAGCCTTACCTTTGTGGCAACAAAATTAAAGACAAAAAATTATGGCAATAGTAGGTAAAAAATTCCCGAGTGTTAGTATTGATGCAATGTCAGACATGGGTGATGACTTGAAAATCAACGTATTTGAAGAGGCTGTAAACAAAAATAGTAAAGTATTATTATTCTGGTATCCAAAAGATTTTACTTTCGTTTGCCCTACAGAATTACACGCTTTCCAAGCTGCTTTACCTGAGTTTGAAAAAAGAAATACAATTGTAATCGGTGCATCTTGCGATACCAACGAAGTTCACTTCGCCTGGTTAAATACACCAAAAGATAATGGTGGTATTGAAGGTGTTACTTACCCGATCCTGGCAGATACACACAGACAATTATCTGGTATCCTTGATATTTTAGATCAGGAAGTTAACTACGACGAAGAAGGAAATGAATCTTTCTCAGGTTCTAATGTAACTTTCAGAGCTACATACTTAATCGACGAAACTGGTAAAGTTTTCCACGAAAGTGTAAACGATATGCCATTGGGAAGAAACGTTAAAGAATATTTACGTTTAATTGATGCTTATACTCACGTTCAGAAACACGGCGAAGTTTGTCCGGCAAACTGGGAAGAAGGAAAAGAAGCAATGAATGCAAATAGAACTGGCGTAGCTGAATATTTAGCCGCTAACTAATTAAACAAAACGTTATGTTTTTAGAATTAACAGAAGATAATCTTCAACAACACCTGGCCGACAACTCAAAGGTGATGGTTCAGTATGCTGCATCTTGGTGCGGAAACTGCAGAATCATGAAACCTAAGTTTAAAAAACTGGCTTCGGAAAATGAAGATGTCGCTTTCTTGATTGTTGATGCCGAAAAACTTCCAAACTCACGCAAATTTGCAAACGTTGATAATTTACCAACTTTTGCAGCTTTTGAAGGCGGCGCTTTGGTAGACCAGGTGCAAACCAACAAAGCAGAAGGTTTAATTGAACTATTTAACAAGATAAAGTAATGAAGATTCCAGTTATAAGACAATTATTTCAAAATGCCACTCCGGCTCAACTGGAGAGTACTTTAGAAGTATTAGAAGCTTTTTGCGAATTTAGAGGAGTTAGTGAGCATGAGATTGATGTAGCGGGCGAAATGATTACCAATATTTGTGGTGCATTAGAAGTACACCAGATGGTAAGCGAAGGCGCTGCCGAAAAAGACGCATTAAATGCTTTTGGTCAAAAAGTAATGGGTTCGATTGATCGATAATCGTCTTTAAGCTTTAATCTGGCTTTTTCAAAATATAAAATCCCTCGCAGATGTGAATTTGCGAGGGATTTTTGTTTGGTATTTTTTCTGCTTCTCGTCATGCTGAATTTATTTCAGCATCTTTCCAGCTATTAAAACATAGCATCTGTTTATAGCTCTGAATCTGTTTTTTGGAAAACAAGGCTTGGTTTTATCTGCCATTATACGACAGATTCCCCATACCTCAGAATGATAGGAGCCAAAGAAAAGGTCTGTAGGGACACAGACCTTGGCGTTATATATTTAACCCGTAAGGTTTTAAAAACCTTACGGGTTTGTAGGCGGGTTAAGCTAAATTCCTACCTGCATTTACAATACCAAACACCGTTCTTACCGCAAGTTTTTCTAAAGCATGCTGGTCTTTTTCGTTTTGGTCGTGCTGTAGTTTCTCTAAAGCAAAATGCTGGATTAATACCAGTGGTAAAATAATTTTCTCGCGTGTGGCGATCGATTTTTTATCTACTGGATAATTAGCCATTAATGTTGGCTGTCCGGAGAGTTTTAAAAGCATCTCCTTCGCTAATTCGAATTCGTTGTGTAGTTGTGTCCAAAAAGCACCAAACTCCTTATCTGCGGCCAAATGCGCTGTAATAGTAAAGTCTGATTTGCTCATACTCATCATACAGTTATCTACAATCGTTTTCAGATAATCGGAGTCCTGATAAACTTTTGCTACTTTATCCCAGTTTCCGGCCTTTTCCTGGTTTTTCAAAGCTGTTCCCATACCGTAAAAACCTGGAACATTTTGTTTCAGCATGCTCCATGCGGTAACAAAACTAATGGCCCTTAAATCTTCAAGCTTCATCTCGCCACCACCATTTCTTTTTACCGGACGGCTGCTAATATTCGCCTGAGATAATAGTTTTAAAGGAGATAACTTTTCAAGATAACTCACAAATAATGGATGTTCACGCAAATCAACAAAAGCCTTATAACTTTCTTCGGCCATTTCATCAAGCAGGGTTTTATTTTCAGGATCTAACAGAATATTGTGTTTCTCTTTTAGTCCAGAGGTCAATCCGGCGTTGATTAATTGCTCGATATTAAATTCTGCACTCTCTACCGATCCGTATTGAGAACTGATGGTTTGCCCTTGCACCGTTAACTGCATATTCTTGTTCGCAATTTCCTTACCCATTGAAGCATAAAAGCGGTGTGTTTTACCTCCACCACGTGCAGGCGGGCCACCACGACCATCAAAAAAGGCCAGCTGGATATTATGGTTTGCTGCAACAGCCGACAAAGATGTTTTACCATTAAAGATAGACCAGTTGGCCATTAAGTAACCACCATCTTTGGTACTATCAGAATAACCCAACATAATATGCTGTTTATTGCCGCGTTTAGCGAGGTGTGCTTTGTAAAACGGATTGCTATACAAGGTTTCCATAATGGCCGCAGCGCCTTTTAAGTCGTTTACCGTTTCGAAAAGCGGCACAAAATCAATGGTTAACGAATCTTTGCTCCATCCGTTCCATAAGAAAAGCTCAATCAACTGAAGGATATCACTCGCCTGCTGGCAATTGCTGATAATAAAACGATGACAGGCTTTTTCACCATTGCGTTTTTGGATACCTTTAATTTCTTTAATTACCTCAATCGTATCTTTTGTCAAAGCATCTGGCTCACTGGCGTAAACAACCGTTGCCTCTTTAAAAGAAATCAAAGCTAATTTCTCTGCTTCAGACAGTTTATCATAATCAGCAGGATATAACGAAGAAATGGGCTTATTGGCACGGCAATAGGCATGCACATTTCGCAGCACACGGCTATCCTGACGGATATCTAACGAAGCAAAGTAATTACCATATAAGTCTATTTTGCGGATCAGATCATTAACTAAATCAACAAACAGCCCTTCGTGTTCTGCCAACAGCGTTTCTTTAATTTTATTCAGGTTATCCCTTAGTTCATCAGAAATATCATGAAGCTCACAGGTCTGGTCAAAAGCATTTAGATACAACACGTCATGCAGTTTTGCAATATTTTCTTCAACACCTCTAAAGGTAATGCGACGTTTAATTACCCTAAAATCGCGGTAGTAACAACGGAAAAGGATCTGTCGCAACATTTTAGAAACTGCCAAGGTCGTATCGGCATGGATATTTGGATTTCCATCCCTATCTCCCCCGGGCCAGAAACCCAGTTCTAAAATTTTCTTGGTTTCCAGATTGTATTCATCCAGGTTCTGATCTATTTCTTCCTGAATATTAGCTGCAGCGAAATAAAAAGTATTTTCTAAAAACCAAGCCAGGTTTAGGGCCTCATCAACCGGTGTTGGCGATTTTTTATTAAAAAATGGCGTTTTACCCAATTGCTGTAGCAAAGAGTTCATCGAGGTAAGATCGTTATCCCTAATGGCTTTGGTTAAATCGGTAATAATGGCCAATACACTTCCAGGATAAAACTGGGTTGGATGCGCGGTTAAAACCAAACGAAGCGAAAGTTCATCAATCAGTTTCTCAATTTTCGATAACATCGGTTTGTTATCTGCATTCTTCTTTAAAATAAATGCTAATGTACTCTGCTCATCAGTAGTATTTAACTTAGTAAAAGAAGCATCCTCTACGGCATCAAAAAGTACCACCTGACGTTCGATATACTGGATAAAACGGAAAAGCAGGTCAACAATATCCTTTCGCTCGGTATAACTGGTATACTTGGCAAAAAACTCTTCGATAATCTGTGCAGGTTTTTCTCCGTTTGCGATGCCTTCTTCGCAGCTTTTAAAAAACAACGGAAGCAGTGTTCCGGTATCTTTAATTTTGTAAAAAGGCAAGGTGAGAAATAAACTGTTAAATAGCTCGAATTTTGAGATTACCTCATTATTAAAAATAGATTCTCGTTGCGTAGTTAAACGAAGTTTGGGCATGGCTTATGCAATAGTTTTGTATACCGTAATACTACAAAAAATGCATAAGGTATTAAAATTCTAAGGCTTACAATTTGGAAAATTGTAGAATAAATTTTAATTTTAAAATCTTATTTGGCCACGATGTGGTTAAGTAAGAACATTTGCAATGTTTAAGGGCATTGCATTGATTGTTAATTTTTTGGGTTAAAACAGCCGATGTAATAAAATACACCGGCTGTTTTTGTTTTTTGCCATTTTTTGAGGCATTTCTTTGCAAATTTTAGTGCACATCTGCAGGAATGTTTGCGTTTTTCTTAAACTTTTGCAGATAAAGTAATGGAATTGAGAACAACATAATTAACCCTGCTACCCAATATGCATCATCATATGTAAGTAACATCGTTTGTCTGGTTACAATTCCTTCCATCGCTTTCGCCGCCATAATTTTGGCATCAAACAAAGTTTGTCCCTTTGCCATAAATCCTTTGATCAAACCGTTAAAACGATCCACAAATGGTTGGTTATAATCGTTCACATTTGCCAATAAAACACTTCTGTGGAAACCCGAACGGATATGAATTAAAGTAGTTAAAGCTGCAATACCAAATGAGCCGCCCAATTGGCGCATCATATTGTTCAAACCTGAGCCCTGACCAATTTCTGGTCCTTTCAGATCCTGTATAGCCAGAGTAGTTAACGGCACGAATAAAAGCGCCATACCTACACCACGGATTACCAAAGGCAGGAAGAAATCGCCTGTGCCCGATTGCAGGGTAGAGTTGCTCAGCATCCAACAGAAAATAAAGAATGCGATCATACCAAAAGTAGCCATAAACTGCGCAGGAATACCTTTTTTAAGCATAATACCAATAAAAGGCATCATTACAATGGTACACAATCCTCCTGGAAAAAGTAGTTCTCCTGTTTGCAGGGCCGAAAAGCCCAACAGGTTCTGACAGAATACAGGAAATACAAATACCGAACCGTACAAACCAAATCCTAGCACAAAGGAAGTAAACATCCCCACCGCAAAACTCCGGTGACGCATAATTTTAAAGTTTACGATCGGGTGGTCGGTACTCATTTCTCTCCAGATGAAAAGCAATAATCCAAATACCGATGCAACCGCCAAAGCTGTAATGTATGGGGTAGCAAACCAATCTTCGCTCTCTCCTTTTTCCAATACTGTTTGCAAACTACCCACTGCAACAGCTAATAATGCAATGCCCCACCAATCGACAGGTTGACCCTGCCCTTCTTTCGGAGTGGCCCGCACAAAGGTGTATGTACAGTAGGCCGCGACTATTCCGACGGGAATGTTCACATAAAAAATCCATGGCCATGAACTCACATCTAGAATGTACCCGCCAATAGTTGGCCCAACAGTTGGCCCTACTACCGCACCCAAACCAAAAAGGGCTGTAGCGATACCCACATCTTCACGTGGCCAGGTTTCAATTAAAATTGCCTGTGCAGTTGAGATTAAACCACCACCAGCCAAACCCTGGATAATCCTGAAAAGAACCAGTTCGCCCAATGAGGTGGCATTTCCGCACAAAAAGGAAACAAGTGTAAAAACAATAATGGAGGTAAGAAAATAATTTTTCCTGCCGAACCGGTTACCCAACCAGCCCGACATTGGCAACACGATAACGTTTGCTACCGCATAGCCGGTAGAAAGCCAGGCCACATCCTCCAAGGTGGCGCCCAGGTTCCCCTGTATTTGTGGTATTGCCACGTTTACGATAGTTGTATCAATCAGCTCCAACAGTGAAGCTGTGATTACCGTAAACGTAATAATCCACTTTTTTAAACCTACTTCGGCCATTTTAAATATTATTTAGTAGATACTGAAGCTTTAACGCTCATTCCTGGGCGTAACTTAGCCAACAGTTCTTTTGATGGATGGATTTTGATTTTTACCGGAACACGTTGCACAACTTTAACGAAGTTACCAGTAGCATTATCAGGAGGCAATAAAGATCCTTTTGCACCAGTAATTGGAGAGAAATTATACACCTCACCCTCAATTTTTTCGTCTGGATAAGCATCAACCTCAATTTCTACTTTAGAACCTTCTTTAATTTTCTCTAACTGTGTTTCTTTAAAGTTTGCAGTTACATAAATGCTTCCATCATTCACAATAGAGAATAAAGATTGGCCTGCCTGAATCAATTGTCCTTTTTGAACATTCTTTTTAGATACAATACCACTTGCAGGTGCTTTAATATCAGTATAGGATAACTGAAGCTTTGCAAAATCGATATCACTTTGGCGTTGACTGATTACATTGCTGCTCACCGCTAACTGTGATTGCGTAGTACCAACTTGTTTAACCGCAGCATTATATTGATCTTGTGCTGCACGATATGCTGCCAGAGCAGATTGCCTGGCTGCTTCTGCAGATTCCTTACTCGCCTTAGCCTGATCGAAAGCTTGTTGTGTAATTGAACCATCTTTCACCAGGTTTTCGTAACGGTTATAATCTTTCTGCGCTAAATTTAACTTAACATTTGCAGCTTCAACATTTGATTTTGCTGCATCAACGTTCGCTTTTGCAGTACCGGTATTGGCTTGGGTAGCCACAATTTGAGATTGTGCCACGCCAACACCTGCGCTTGCGCCTTTCTGACCAGATTGTGCCTGCTCTAATTTAACTTTATAATCATTGTCATCAAGTTTCACTAAAATCTGTCCTTCAGTTACGTGAGTATTTTCTTCAAAATTGATATCCTTTACATAACCACCAACACGGGCAACAACAGGACTGATATCGCCATCAATCTGCGCATCATCCGTATCTACGTGTTTGCTATAATAATTCCATTCTGTAATCCCGAAGATTATACCTATTACTAGTAAAACACCTAAAATGATGGGTACTACTAGGTTCTTTTTTTTCTTTTCAGTTGTCATTGCTGTATTTATTGCGTTATTTTTCCTGTTGATTTTAATAGTGTATAGTAAGCCAAACCTGCGTCTGCCTTAGCTATCTCTAAGTTTATTTTTGCCTGGTACAATAAAGTTTCTGCATCAATACGATCGGTAACAGAAGCCACATTGTTTTTGTATTTAGATGCCAACAACTTATCATTTTCAGTAGCTTGTGCAATTGAAGTTTCCAAAACCTGGATCTTGTTCATGGCCACTTGATAACCTTGAAAGTTTTTGTTTATATCTGTTTTTACCTGATCAGATAATATATCTTTCTGAATGATAATTGCACTTTGCTGGATTTTCGCTTCGCTTACCTTGTTCTTGTTTGTCCAAAGGTTGCCGAAATTCCAGGAAACTGTTGCCCCTAATGTAATAGGCATTAAATATTGATTTGTTGGCGGAATAAAATTGCCACTTGGGTTAATGTAATATAAGTTTGCACCAACACCAACGGTAGGCAACGTATTTGCTTTGATGGTTTTAATGTTAAAATCGGCAACTTTGTTCTGCACATCAAGTTGTTTTAACTCCTGGCGGTTGGCCATTGCCAGTCCAATATATTCGTTTAACGAACCTGGCGTTTTTAAGCCAATGGTGGGATCAACAATTTTAACTTCGGTATCTTCTGGTAAACCCAAAAGAATATCTAAGTTGTAGTTGATCACTTTGCGGTTACTCTCAATATCCATTTGCGTTAGCGTAACATTTGCCTGCTGCAACTGGAAACGCAGTACATCGTTTTTGGTTACAATACCCTGTTCGAAGAAACGTTGTGCCTGTTTAATCTGAGCAGCGATCGATTCTAAATTCTGATCAACCACTTTTCTGCTCTGTAAAACCTTGTATAGAGCATAATAGGTATTGATTACTGCATACGTAATTTCTTCCTTGTTTTTATCGGCATCTAAATGTGCAACCTCGGCCAATAATTTGGTAGATTCTTTTGCATATTTTAATTTACCGCCTCCGTAAACAAGTTCTTGCACCGCTGCTGTACCTACAAAAGCATCGGCTCTTTTAGGCAGATGAAAAGATGACTCACTACCAGGCAAAGCAAAGGTAGTGGTTGGTATTTCAGCATGGTTGTACATAAAACTTGCACTTGCGGTTGGCAATGCATTGTCTTTTACAACTGCGAGCTGTGCAGCAGCCTGATCAATTTTGTTTTGAGAAAGTTTTAAGTTTTTACTATTGGCTATGCCAAGTTCTATTGCCTGGTTAATATTTAATTCCTTACTGCTCTGCGCAAATAAAGCTGCCGGAATTAATGATGCCACAAGCATTAATCTAATCGATTTGGGTATCATCTTTTTGTCGTTAAATAAACTGTTGTTAAATCTTGTAAGTGAGCTATTGCCCGCTCTTTAATAATTTTTTTATCCTTCGGATTGTTCAGGTCGAAATTAGCGCAAGACATTACCTTATGCGGTGCAATAACAATATTGGTTATGGTACCCATAATAGTCGCAATTACCATCCGCACATCTACCTTATTAAAACTGCCGTCTTCAATACCGCCCGTAATAATCCGGTCGATAAGCTGCATGTTCTGGCTCATGGCGTCCTTAATCTTATCGTACATTTCGGGCCTTTGGGTTAAAGACAGTTCACGGTGCATCATTTTATGAAATGCAGTGTTACTCATAATCCTATTTACATAGCCTTCTATAACTTTGTGCAATTTTTCCAACGCCGAAATCTTATCTTCATTGATGATTTTGAGCTGAGATGCAAAACCTGCAATCCGCTCGTTCATGATCTCTACAAAAACACCTTCTTTCGAACCGAAATAATAATTTATCATCGCCATGTTCGCCCCAGATTCTTTAGCAATCTGCCGGGTAGAAGTACCCTCATAACCCGTTTCGCAAAACAACTTTTCAGCTGCAGCGAGAATGGCTTGTTTTTTATCTACTTTTTCTGTTTTCATTTCTTTTTGACGACACAAAATTAATCAAACGATTGATTAATTTCCAAATGTTTTAGTACTTCTTTTACATTATCTTGATAAAAACCTAATTTTAAATGAAATAATCACCCTTGATAATGAAAAATAAGTTCTTTACAGTGGCAACTTTTGCCCTTGCCCTATGGCTCCTATGTTCATTTATCGGCACAACAAGAAGAGACCATCAGCGCTGGATCAGGATTAATCTGCTCGGCTACCCTACCGAAAGTATTAAAGTTGCAGTATGGGCGAGTAAAACAAATGAAATACTTGCCCAATTTGAAATTGTAGAGAAAGAGACCAATAAAATTGTTTATACCTCAACTAATATTAAAAGTTTTGGGCGTTACGGCCCTTTTAAACAAACAGCCAGGTTAAATTTTAGCGATTTTAAAAAACAGGGGAGTTTTTATATCCGGGCAAATGGCACTACTTCGCCCCTGCTACTGATCAATGATGATGTATATAAAGGTGCGGCAGATTTCTGCTTGCAGTATATGCGCCAGCAACGAAGCGGCTTTAACCCCTACCTTAAAGACAGTTGCCATACCCACGATGGCTTTGTATTATATGGCGCAAAAGCAGGCCTTAAAGATAGTACACATTTTGATGCTTCTGGTGGGTGGCACGATGCAAGTGATTATTTGCAATATTCAACAACATCTGCTAATGCTACTTATCATCTATTAATGGCCTACCGCGATTTCCCACAGGTTTTTGGCGATAAGCAACAGGCAAACGGTTTAACCGGAAAAAACGGCAGGGCCGATATTTTGGATGAAGCAAAGTGGGGTTTAGATTGGCTACTGAAAATGCATCCGCAAAAGAACATGATGTTTAACCAATTGGCTGATGACCGTGATCACATTAGCATGCGAATACCAAAAGAAGACAGCCAATATGGTAAAGGGTTTGAGCGCCCGCTTTATTTTATTACTGGAGAACCGCAGCAGCGTGGTAAATTTATGAACAACACCACAGGAACCAGCTCTACCGCTGCTAAATTTACCAGTGCTTTTAATCTAGGTTCTGTTTTATTTAAAGAGCGTGATCGGACTTATGCACAAATGCTTACTAAAAAAGCCAAAACGGCATATAAATTCGCGTTACGAAAACCTGGTGTAACACAAACGGCTTCTGTAAAATCGCCATACATTTATGCTGAAGACAATTGGGTTGACGATATGGAACTGGCAGAAACATCATTCAATTTTGGAAGAGAAAAGGTCGATCAAAAGAAAATAACGCTGGCCTTAAACTATGCTCAGCAAGAAAGTGTCACGCCTTGGCTACAAAAAGACACCGCAGCGCACTATCAATATTATCCTTTCATCAACCTTGGTCACTACGAAATTGCCAGACAAGATTTAAAGGACAAAACAGCCATCAGCTATTATCAAAAGGGAATTAAGCAAGTTTGGAACCGTGCACAAAACAACGCCTTTTACCGTGGTATTCCTTTTATCTGGTGTAGTAACAATTTAACTGTTTCCTTTGCTATGCAATGCAACTGGTATGCCGCCTTAAGTGGCGATAAAACCTACGCTGAGCTTGAACAGGCTAATTTCGATTGGCTTTTTGGCAGTAATCCTTGGGGAACGAGTATGGTTTATGGTCTGCCTCAATGGGGAGATACCCCAACCGATCCGCATTCGGCTTTTACCCATTTAAAGAATTATCCAATAAATGGCGGACTGGTTGACGGACCAGTTTACACCAATATTTATAAAGGCTTAATTGGGATCAAGTTAAATGATGCTGATGAATATGCCGACTTTCAGAGCGATTTGGCCGTTTACCACGATGATTATGGTGATTATAGTACCAATGAACCTACAATGGACGGAACAGCCTCTCTTATTTATTTATTAGCGGCCAAAGAAGCACAGGCTAAACCCCTACCCAACCATAAAACTTATAGCTTGGGTGCGAACATTCGGGGCGATTCTACTCAAAAGAAAATCTATCTGGTTTTTACAGGTGACGAATATGCTGATGGCGGCGAGAAAATAAGCAAGGTGCTAGCACAGGAGAAAGTTAAAGCATCTTTTTTTCTTACCGGAAATTTTTATCGGAACCCTAACTTCCATTCATTGATTAAAAAACTAAAAAATGACGGGCATTACCTAGGCCCGCATTCTGACAAACATTTATTGTACTGCGATTGGAATAAACGCGACAGTCTTCTGGTTACAAAAACTGATTTCGAAAAAGATTTAAATAATAACTATCAGGCCATGGCAGGTTTTGGGATTAACAAAGAAACGGCGAGCTATTTTTTACCTCCTTACGAATGGTATAACCAAACCATCGCCAACTGGACCAATGCGCTGGGCTTACAATTAATCAACTTCACTCCCGGCACACGATCAAACGCTGATTATACCTATCCCGAAATGGGAAAAAGTTATCGATCGAGCGATGAAATATATCGATCGATTATTACCTTTAATGAAACAAAGCCCAGTGGTTTAAATGGTTTTATCTTATTGCTGCACATTGGTACAGATGCCAGAAGAACTGATAAATTTTATAACAGGTTGGCAGAATTGATTACCTATCTGAAAAAGGCTGATTATAAATTGGCTAGAATTGATAATTAATTAGAATTTGGGCGTAATGACAAATTAAAATTTAAAATAAATATTAACTTTGCCTCCAAATAACAAAAAACATGAGTGTACAAGAGAACAGCAGCAATAATTTCAACTGGTTATATTATGCTTTAGGTTTATTCTTCGGAGTTTTAACTGGAGCAATCATTACGCAAAACTATATTTTTGCTTTGTTAGGTGGCGTTTTAGGTTTGTTAACAGCAGGCTTATTTTTAAACGCTATCGTAAAAGGAAGAAAATACTAGTTTTTAGTCCCTTATACAATTAAATCCTTTTAAGGATTAAAAATATAATTCCACAGCAAATGAGGCGATTATGATTTTACGAATAGCTGTAAGATCATAATTGCTCATCGCTACTGAAAACAAAAACCTATAAATGAAAAATATCTTCATTGTTGTTTTCGCTCTTCTTTGTTTTGGCGCAAAGGCCCAACAAGCTCCTACCGCCGAAGTAAAATTTCCTGTTGCAGACCCAAGCCCTGCAGATATTGTTTATTTTCCACTTAATGCTCCAAAGGCAAAGGCTGGAGACCCAACAAAACCGGTTATAAAGATTGTTTATTCGCGCCCACAGAAAAAAGGACGTGATATTTTTGGCGTTTTAGAACAGTATGGAAATGTTTGGCGTTTTGGCGCTAACGAAAGTACAGAGGTTCGTTTCTTCAAAAAAGTAAGCATTGGCGGTAAAAAAATCAAAGCAGGTGCTTATAGCATATTTGCCATTCCAAATAAAGACACTTGGACGATTATTGTAAATAGCGAAACCGATAAATGGGGTGCTTTTACCTACAATCAGGCTAAAGATATTGTTCGTGTAAATGTTCCGGTTAAAACCCTGGCTAAACCGATCGAGTATTTCTCCTTAACCTTTACAGAGATTATTGGAGGTGCTAATCTGGTTATCGGGTGGGACAGAACGCAGGTAGAATTACCAATTAACTTTTAAGTCGAAAAGAAATAAAACAACAAAGTCTCGGTAATAACCGAGACTTTGTTGTTTTATTTGCTATATAATTCTCCGCATCTAAGAATAATGCCCTTAATTTGAAACGAGTTTTTTAGCCTCACTATCGTTGCTGATAAAGACTTTGTATACCTGCGTAATTTTCCATTCGCCTTCTTTATCTTTCTCGATGATCACAAAGTTTTGTTGTGCACCATCAAATAATTCGTAATTAATATCTACACGTGCAATTACCAGGGCATCGGTTTCAGAAACAATTGTAGAACTGATGCTGCAATCGCGCTGAATTACGCCTTCATTTTTCTTCATCTGGCTTAATACATCACTTGCTTTATGTTTAATTACCCTTACATCTCTATTCGAAGTAAAAACAGCATCTTCGCTTAAAACCGCTTTTAACTTTTTATAATCAGAATTCATGTAACTATCCATATAATAATTGATAACCGATTTATGGCTTGCAGTTGGTTTTTCAGCTGCAAAAACATTATTTGTGATTGTAATACCTAGTAATAAAATCACCAAAGCTTTTAGTCTCATAACTATCTGTGTTTTTTTATTAAAGGTCGGCCGGAACTGATAAAAATAATATGCCGATAACACCATAATGATGAGGTAACTAAAATGTGATATTGCATTAAAAAGCCCTTTCCAATTGGTTTTGGAAAGGGCTGTGAACTGAATTCAATTCAGCGAAAAAATGGATTAATAACCCGGGTTTTGCTGAGGTTTTAATACCGGATTGGCATCCAGTTCTAACTGAGGAATCGGAGAAACCAACCTATTATCACCAGATGGGAAGTTTACGATTTTCCAGTGTACTGTAGAACCGGTTCTGTCCACACCTTTTTTAGTACGTAACAAATCGAAAAACTTATGTCCTTCGCCATACAACTCTTTATTACGCTCCAACAGTATTTCTTCAATTAAAGCATTACCTGTGTTTGCTGAAACAACAGTAGCTACACCAGCGCGTTGCTGTATAGCCAATAAAGCTTGTTTAGCTGCTGGTTCATTACCCAATCTTGCTTCTGCTTCTGCCTCAATTAAATACATCTCTGAAGAGCGAATTAGCACCTGATTATTAGCAGGCGTAGTTGTAAAGTCGAACTTATTGATCAGATATCCCTCTCCTCTTCTTCTGTAAGCGCCGGTACTGGCAGCAGCAGTTGGACTGTTTTTAACCAGGAACTGTTTTTTACGCTCATCGTTTGCGGCAAAAGAATTAAAGAAATCATCAGTAACCCTAAAGCTTGAGTAACCTGAATCGTAAGGGTCGTAAAATGATGATACTGCAAGGAAACCCTGGTTATCATCTGTTCTTACATTAATGGCGTAAATCCACTCAGAGGTTGGGTTATTAAAGCCTGTTAACAATGCGGCGGCTGTACTTAATGGCTTTGCTGCACGTGCTAACTTAGCGTAGCGGCTAGCTTCGGCCCAATTGCCCATGTTTAAATAAACACGAGCTAACATACCTTGTATAGTAGGAACACTCATTCTATAAATACTGGTTCTGCCTGTTGTTGGTAAGTTTGTTTCCGCATATTTCAAATCATCAATAATAAAAGCATACACATCTTTTACTTTATCCCTGGCAGGTGATGTTTCATCTGGCCCTAAAGGTTTTCTTAAAATAGGTACACCAAGCGCTTCAGGATTTACAGCATAAGGCTGTGAAAACCAACGTACTAACCAGAAATACGTGTAAGCTCTTAACGCTCGTGCTTCGGCCAGATATTCTGTTTTTAAGGCATCGCTGATAGGCGCCTCCGGAATGTTCACCACAAACTGGTTTGCATTTGAAATCACTTTATAACTGTATTGCCACCAGGCATAGGCATCGCCGTTGTTTACTGTTTCTACAAACTGATATTGTGCTACAAAACGGTTATAGTTTCCGGCACCGCTTACAACCATTACATCGTTACCCTTAACATCGGCACTTAATATCATATTATTAGTATAACCCGAAAAGGTAGTAAGATCGTAAATACCAGTCATGGCTGCCTGTATTTTTGCTCCTGACGAAAAAGCATCTTTAGCATTTATTTGTTGTGTTGGGGTTACCTGTAAAAATTCTTTCTTGCAGGATGTTGCCCCAACAAGAAGAAACATTACTCCGGTATATATGACGGTTTTATATGTTTTTATCTTTTTCATTACTTTATCAATTAAAATCCAACATTAAGACCTAACGTAAATGTTTTAACATTTGGAATATCGTTATCAGTTAAACCGGTAAGGGCCGATTCAGGATCCATACCTTTATGTTTAGCCCATGTAAATGGATTTTCAGCCATTAAATACACCCTAACATTCGACAAATGAACCGTTTCTAACCAATTTTTCTTTAATGAATAGCCCAATGCGATATTTTTAACACGCATAAACGATCCATCGTATAAGAAACGGGTTGATTGGTTATTTCCTAAATCAGTATTATTGATTACAAAGCGGGGTACATCGGTTATGTCACCTGGTTTTTGCCAGCTGTTATAATTATCTATTGATAATTGCTTACCAACAGCCCCCCCACTATGCATCAGGTTACCATATAAGGTATCGTAAATTTTAGCTCCGGTAGAAAAATAAGTGAATACGCTTAAATCAAATTCCCTATATCTAAAGGTGTTGTTAAAACCTCCTGTGAATTTTGGTAGCGAAGAACCTAAACCATCATAACGTGTTGCAGTTGACCAGTTTTTTGTGGTAATTCTGTTCCCTGTAGCCTGACCATTTACAATTTCGTCGGTATACCACATTGGTCGGCCATCTGCCGGATCAACTCCTGCATAATCACGTAAATACCATTGGTATCTGTCAGCTCCTACTTTCCATCTTTTAGTACCATCAATTACTTCATTTTGGGTCATTGCATTGATTTTGTTTCTATTCGAAGTAATATTAAAAGAGATGTTCCAATCGAAATCTTTGGTTTTAACCGGGTTTCCGTTTAATAAAATCTCTACACCATAATTATCCATCGAGGCAAGGTTTGTAGTCAAATTATCAAAGCCGGTTAACCTTGTAAGAGGCTGATCAAACAATAAGCCTTTAGACCCTCTTTTATAATATGAGGCTTCACCGCTAATTTTCCCTTTCAGGAAAGCGAACTCCACACCAATATCTAAAGTTGAATTCTGCTCCCATTTCAGGTTTACATTTTCGAGCTGAACATAGTTAATGCCCGATTGTCCTTCGTAGTTTTTACCCAAGCCATATAAACCCTGGGCCGCATAACGATCAATTCTGTCGTTACCTGAAGTACCATAACTGGCTCTTAATTTTAATTCATCAATCCAGTTTACATCTTTTAAGAAATTCTCTCTGCCGATGCGCCATCCGCCACCAACAGAATAAAATGTACCGTATTTATTGTCATTTCCAAAAACAGATGAACCGTCTCTTCTTAAACTTCCAGATAGATAATACTTACCTGCGTAGTTATATTGCAAACGCGAAAAATACGAGGCAAACCTTTGTTGGGTATAATAAGATTGTACTGTTGATGGTGTTGATGCAGCAATTTGCTCATTAGTCCCTGGGAAAGGGAATCCTGTAACCTGGGAATAGTTAAAATCACGTTTTGAACGGTATGCTTCTTGGCCTAATAAAACATCGAAATTATGCTGATTGAAAGTTTTGTTGTAGGTTAAAGTATTTTGAAACGTTACAGTAACATCCTCTTTCGAATAACGGTATGCGCGTCCTTTTACACTCACACCATCGCCATGCTCCATGTTGTAGAACTGGCGTTCGCGGTTGTTGATATAATCAATTCCCACCATACTTTTAGCAACAAAATCTTTTAAAAACCGAACCTCGGCATAAGGGCTGGTGATAACCCTGTTGGTTATGGTATTGTATTCATTCAGTTTAGATAAACCAACCGGGTTAAAATCTGGTGTAACAGGGTTAATGTAGTTATAGACAGGGTTTCCGGTTGCATCATACACTACGTTTCCGTTGGCATCACGTACATATAAGGGATAAATATTGGCTGTTTGATCGGCAAAGTTTACCGGGTTATCAGAACCAGTACTTCCGGCCGGGGTATTTTGCTCGGTGCGGGTTAAACTGTTGTTAATGCCCACTTTTAAGAAATCGGTAACATCGGTATTAAAGTTAAACTTGCCTGAATAGCGTTTAAAATCTGAGCGAATTACAATGCCATTTTGCTCAAAGTAACCACCCGAAACAAAGAATTTACTTCTATCATTACCACCACTAGCTGATAAATCGATATTTTTAGTTACGCCTCTGCGCAATACTTCATCACGCCAATCGGTATCGTAAAGCAATGATGCTCCATTAGCCAATACTCCATTTGCTGCGTAAGGATTAGCCGTGTTGTATGGATTTACAACTAATTTAGCATTGGTTAATCCATTTGCTGCAGTAGCCGCAGCATCAGGAGCTAAACCCGCTGCCAAACGCTGTGCATAATAAACATCCCAAAATGTTTTGTAATATTGTGTGGCATCCATTACCTTATGCTTATCTACTGCCTGGTAAGAATATCCGGTGCTAGAGCTTAAATTCAATTTAGTTTTGCCGGCTTTTCCTTGCTTTGTTGTGATCAATACCACACCATTTGCTGCCCTAGAACCATAAATAGCTGCAGCGGTCGCATCTTTTAATACTGTTACCGAAGCAATATCGTTGGGATTTATTGAAGAAAGTACATCAGAAGTTTGTGCAACCGAGCTTAAATCGCCATTGGTAATGGCAATTCCATCAACCACATAAAGCGGGGTACTTGAAGCGGTAAAAGAACCTACTCCACGAATCCTAACAGTAGAAGTTGCACCTGGCTGACCAGATACACTGGTAACCTGCACACCAGCAGCAGCTCCTTGTAGGGCTTTCTCAAAAGAAGTAACTGGACGATCTTTAAAAACATCGTCATCAATCACAGCTGCAGAACCTGTAAAGTTTTCCTTCTTAATGGTTCCATAACCGATAATCATTACATCCTGCAGGTTTTTAGAAGATGAAACCATGCGAATATTTAGCGTTTCGCCTGTTATTTTTACTTCCTGCTCAGTGTAACCAACATAGCTCAACACTAAACTCTGTGCATTTGCTGGTACCGAAATTGAAAAGGTTCCTTGCCCAGTGGTTTGAGTTAGTTGTGTGGTTCCTTTTATCTTTATGGATACGCCTGGCAATGGCAAGCCATCATCCGCATCAACCACTTTTCCGGTAATTGTTCTATTTTGCGCCAGGGCATCAAAATAAGACAAAACCGCCACCATTAAAATCAATAGTAATTTTTGTTTCATGTTTGGGAATAAATAGTTAGTAATTAATTAGTTCAACAGGTTTTTAGCAGATGAGCACGAAACCAAATCAATAAGCAATTTAGGTGCTGTGAAAATCTGAAAATGTGCGAAAATCACCATTCTGTACAGAAGGGGCTTTAAACGCAAAAAAGCAAACCCCAATCCTGGCAGTTTGCTTTTTTAATCATTATTAACCTAAACAGGAAAAAACTTCTACAAATTGTCCTGCAAGAGCTTCAAAAATAGTTTCATCCTAACATTCAAAATATGCAGAAATCACTATTTATAATTAGTTCAACCTACTCTTTCTATATTTTAGAGGGGTAATATTGAACGTGTGTTTAAATAACCTGATAAATGAGCTTGGGCATTCAAACCCTACTAAACCTACTATCTCATTTAAGGAATAAGTGGTGGTTTGCAATAGTTTTTTAGCTCTGTTTAATCTTAAGTGTACCAAAAATTGGTATGGGCTAATTTCATATGCTTCTTTAAATGTTCTTAGCAAATGGTTAACCGATAAACATGCCTGTTCGGCAATATTTTCTAATGTTATATTTTGATTGTAATTGCTGCTAATGTATTCTTTAGCAAGTGTTAATCTTTTTAAAACCTCCTCGCGGGTTTTCGCTTTGATAAAGCTGAGTTTATCTAATTTCTGGATCACCTCTTTATCGTAAATTTTATAATAATTTAAAAGGCAGTGGTACAGATATTCATTAATCAGCATTTCATCTTTCAAACCTTTATCGAGCTGGCTTTTTAAATGCAATACGTTAAAACGCATATCGCCAGAAAACGGATAAAGTGATTCGATAAACGAAGGTGTTTCCTGTACTTCTTTTCCGGCCAGTAAACTTTCGTTGCTACTCGAAAAAGTATGATAAAAATCTTTAATAAAATTTTCGCCAAAAGAAACAGAAAATGTATTTACAGGACTTATTGAGTCTATTTTGCTGCTAAAATTTGTTCCCGCGTTTACTACCGCAAAAGTATCGGGGTAAATGCTAAACTTACGCTTGTTAATTTCGCAATCTTCGGTTCCGTTAAAAACAAATTTAATGGTATAAGCATCGTTCTGTTGCTCGTATATGGCTTCACAGGTGCTTTCGCTTATAATTTTATTCCTATTGCTTAACTCTTTTACGTACCTCATCACATTAATCCTCATTGTAGTTACGCTGTTCCAATATGATAAAATGATTACCATAAGGATCAGAAAATTCGATACTTAAACCTTCACTTAGGTAAACCGGCCTATTTTTAAAAATAACCCCTCTCGATTTTAGCCTGCAATAATCTTCTAAACAGTCATCGCTGGTTAATACAATTTTATTGGTCTGGTTTTGATGCTTTTGTTCCGACAGGAAAATACTGGTCTCATGATCTGCCTTAACCATTATTCCTTTTTCCTTTTCAGAAATCATTGTTGATTCTGTAGGCATCCCTAAACAGTTGGCATAAAATGCATCTGCATCATTTAGTTGCGTTACTTGCACATAAAAGAATTTTACAGATTGGTTCATTGCCTTGTTTAATTGTATGATGTAAAATTAAACTGAAATTGAACCCAAAGGATCACCCAAAAAGGGTGATTTTCGCATTTTTTTTAGCAGAATACCGCTATAGATTAAATAAAGCGCTTTTCTTTGGCTGTTTTAATCGCTTCTGCCTTGGAGTTTACATCAAGTTTGATGTAAATATTTTTCACATGGCTTCTCACCGTTTCCGGATCAATAAAGAGATCGTTTGCGATTTGAGATTTTGTTTGTCCGTTTGCAATCCGATCTAATATTTCGGTTTCGCGTTTAGTTAAGGGAGAGTTCAGGTTTTTTTGAAAAGAATGCATTACAATGCGCGCAACATTTGTGCTCATGGCCCCTCCACCAGTACTCACTTCTCTTACGGCGTCTATAATTTTTGAGGCACTCGAATTTTTGGTAAGATAACCACCTGCCCCCATGGTTAGGGCTTCGAAAACCAATTCGGGCGAATCGAAAACAGTGAGAATAATAATATTCGTGTTGGGTAAGGTTTTTTTGATAAAAGGCAAGGCCTGCAATCCATTGGTGCCTGGCATCTGGATATCAAGCAAAATCACGTCAGGGTAATCGGTCTCTAAGTGTTTCTTGGCCAAATCGTATGATGCATAAGCATTTACCACCACAAAATCTTCAACATCGCTTAATAACGATTCATACCCCATTCGTAAAACATCGTCATCTTCGATTAGAACAATTCGTAAATTCTGGCTCATTTTGTGTTTGGTTTTTAATTAAGACGGTTTTAGTGCTATTTTGTAACAGGAATTCTGGTGGAAATTGTTGTAGTGGTGCCTTTTCCCCGAATTGAAGAAATTTGAAAAGTCGATTTTATACGTTTGCAGCGCGTTTGAATATTGTTTAGTCCTCTTCCTTTTTGTACCGTTTCAATATCAAAACCTTCGCCATCGTCTGTTGTTAAAATGTTTACTGTATCATGATCGGTTTCTATAACCATAATCAACACCTGGCTTGCCTTGGCATGCTTTAATACATTGTTGAGCATTTCCTTAAAAATTAACGTGAGGTTTCGGTTAAACTCCATCGACAGCTGTAGTTTTTGGTATTTACTTAATACCCCTTCCATTTTGAACGTAACGCCTGTATTTTGGAAAAGATCTATACCAAAATTTTTAATGTGCACCAAAATCTCAAAAAGGTTATCGCTATGTGGATCAAGCGCCCAAAGAATATCTTTTGTTCCGGTATATAGCAAACCGGCATTCTCTCTGATTAACCTAATCAGTTCTTTTTGCTCTTTTTCTGTCCCGGCAACTTTTTTATCCAAAATTTCAGACAAAACATTAATCCTGGTTAGTTTATTACCAATATCATCGTGAAAATCTTCCGCCGTTTGCTTACGGATTTTTTCCTGTTCTTTTAACTTTAACTTTTCAAACTGATGTTTTTTCCTTTCCCTGGTTTTAAAAATGAGGTAAAAGATAAGCCAGATCAGAAATATAAGTACCAGAAATGCGATAACCTTAAATATGACGGTATCGTAATACGGCGACACAATGGTAAAGCTAAACTGCTCGATATTTGATTGCTGGCCATTCGCAATAGCATAAACCTGGAAAGTATAACTACCTGGCCTTATGGTCGAATATTCGATCTCCGTGTTGGGTACAGGTTTGCTGAAATCGTTATCTATCCCAACCAGTTTGTAACGATAAAGCACGCTTTCGGGATTGGTGAGGTAAACCCCTTTAAAACTTATCGAAATGTGGTTTTGACTGTAGTCAAGTTTATAAAATTTATCTCCTTTTCCGTTCAGATCGATTGAAAGATCTTTTGCCCGATCATTTTTATGAAAAACACTTACCTGTTGAATATGGATAAAAGGATTTTTTTTGTCCTCTGCAAGCGCATTGGTTTTACATTGAATGAGGCCATTTATAGTGCCCACCAATATGCTGTTTTTATAATTGATAATAGCGTTTTGGTTACACTCTACAATTAGCGGGTGATCCCTAAAAACTTCATAAAATTGTTGCTGCCGATTAAAAGTAAGTTTGTTAATCCCTCGCCCTGTTCCGGCCCATAAATTATTATTCTTGTCGGTTGCAAGGCTATAAATATCATTTGAGTTCAACCCGTCGGCAACAACATAACGTTTAATAGCTTTCGTTTTTAAATTCCAGGTGATAATCCCGTCGCCAAGCGTAGCAAAAATTAAGTTATCTTCATGCCTTATAATGCTCAGTACGAAAACATTGCCTAGGGATTTAATATGAAATGTTTTATCTATCTTTCTATTTTTAATCAGTGTAATACCATTTGAGGTGCCAAGCAACACGCTATCCTTGCTCAAAGGGTAAACACAAGATAAGTAACCATCAAATCCGCTTATTCGTTCAGTTTTCCCATCTTTTAGATAAGTTGATGACATGAGCCCGTTTATCCAGATCCCTCCTTCCTCATCTTCGGCTATCGAGCTGTTATCAAACCGATCTGGCTTTAATACCTGGCTAAATTTCTGCCCATCGTATTTCCAAATGCCTTTACCATAGGTAGAAAACCAAATATTTTTTGCTTTATCGGCATAAACAAAGTAGATTTTTTTATCCTTAAAAGCAGGGATATCAACATTTAGTACATCTTTACCATCATACTTAAAAACACCTTTGTTAAAAGTACCAAACCAGAGGTTGTCATTTTTATCTGCTGCGATTCCGCTTATTGGATAAGCCAGGTTCTTACCCTTAAACCTATTATAGCGAATAAAAGCATCACCTTCATATTTATAAATACCGTCACTAAAGCAAGATATCCAGATATTGTTTTCAGCATCGCTAAATATTTCGTTAACCTGATTATCGCTCAATCCGTTATCTCCGTTAAAATTAAGGATCGAACCGTTTTTGTTAATAAAGTAAGCCCCTTTTTCAAAGCCTACCCACATATTTCCACGATTATCCTGTTCGATTGAATAATAGGTATCAATGCCTTCTTTTTTAAAAAATGGTTTAACTATGCCATTCTCCAGTACATAAATTCCGCTACGAGAGGTTAAGAGATAAGCCTTATTCTTTACGGTTTTGTCAAATAAAATTTTCCCGATAGATAAAGTATTGATGGCTGGAGGTAACTCCTGGTAAATTATCCAATTGTTGTTTTTTAATTGATAAATCCCCTTTTCTGACACAACCGCGTATAGGTTTCCAGCGCTATCACTGTTTATGGTATGAATATTTTTATCGGAAATGGAATAAAATACAACTTTATCCTTTTCAATTTTGAAAAGCTTATGACCACTAATTCCCCAAACAATTCCCTGCTTGTCTTTAAGCAGATGGCTGACTCCTTTGCCCGAAAACAGGGTGCTTATTTTTCCACGTTTAAGGATGCTGATACCTGTTTCGGTACCAAAAAGCATTTGGCCCTGGTTATCTTCTGCAATGCAGTTTACGGAGTTAGATCCCAATCCATCAGCTTTGCTGTATGAGATAAATTCCCTACCATCGAAATTACTTACCCCACCCAAAGTGCCAAGCCAAAGTGTTCTGTCTTTTGCTTGATAAATTACCATTACCTGCGATTGTGGCAAGCCGTCTTTCAAGCTATAATTGGTAAAATTATAGCTTTGAGCCGATAGCTTCAAGCTAAAAAGCAAAATGAAAGAAACTAGGAAGTTTATCCTGATTATAGACAGTTTACTGCACATATAATACAAAATAAGCATAATTTCTTTCAAAAGCCATCCCCCTTTTTGGGGGATATTTATGATGCGTTACCCATGTATGGATCTGTTTGGGTAATTTCCCCAGTTTCTATTTTACCTGCATAACGGTGTTTAAATGTGGTATTTCCTGCCTGTACAATACTGAAATCGTACCAATTCGCATTTTTAGCCAGATTAAACGAAATATTTGCACTCGATTTTGGCTTGATTGTTACGGTTCTACTTCCCGATTTGTATTTATTATCTACAATTTGAAGCGTAACCAAGCTGGCGCCTTTGTTTTCAATAGCAAAAACCAGGGCACCTGTAAGTTTTTTGCTTACCAAACCGCCCTGCTCTGGGTATACTTTTACAACAACAGAAGGATTTTCTTTGCTGCCCACGAAATGCCTGTAAAAACCATTCGGACCACTTACTATTAGATCATAAACTTCGTTATCAAAATCATCCAGTTTGATGCTGTCTTTTAACACATCGCCCGCTTTTACCGCATAGGCCCATGTTTTGCCTGCAACTCCCTTAAATTTGGCAATGGTATTCATGTTGAAAGGCGCACCGACGGTTTCTATTTCGCTACCAAACAAAGTTTTTGCCGATTGAAAAGTTAGTGCGATCTCATTGTTAACCAGATTTGCATCAACCGTTAAATGATAAGGAAGCGCACATGCGTGTTTGGTGCCATTCTCTTGCTTTGGTGCATGGATTGATGTTTCACGTGAAAAGGCCTCGAACTTATTAATTTTGGCCACTTCGGTTTTATTCAAAGCTGTTGGACCTACCTGGGCCGGTTTATTTTTGGCATTGCCGATGCTGGTTACTACCGCATCTCTTTTTAGTGGATCGGGCGATTGGATGGCTTCGCCGTTGTAAGGCCTAAAAACCGAAGTTAAATCGCCACATATATTTCTGCGCCAATCGCTGATGTTATTGCTTTTTATAGCCTTACCGGTTTTCTTGGCGAGCCATTTCTCCATGAACATAATCGATGAGGTATGATCGAAAACCTGCGAGTTTACAAAACCACCCTTGCTCCAAGGTGAGGCAATAACCAGTGGAACCCGATAGCCCAAACCGATCGGACTTCCTTTTCTTGATTCAAAATCGGTGGCATAATTTATTCCTTCAGACGCCTTTCCGCTGGTTGAATCATCAGGGGTTGGTACCACGAAAGGTGGCTGATGATCAAAATACCCATCATTTTCATCGTAGGTTAAAACAAAAATTGTTTTTTTCCAAACCTCAGGGTTTTTGGTTAAAATATCCAGGGCTTCGCTCACATACCAGGTTCCATACAATGGCGAGCTGGTGTGATCGGAAAAACGTTGGGGCGCAACCAACCAAGAAACCGTTGGTAATTTTCCGCTGTCTACGTCTTTTCTAAACTGATGAAAAATATCGCCTTTAGGCACATTAATCGTTTCAGATTTCCCCTGGTCATTTGTAAAAGTAAATGGTTCAAGATCGAGATAATCTTTTTGAGAAATATTCGTGGTAAATGCTTTATCTATTAAGTTTTTTTCCTTTTGTGATAATTTATCGTATTTCTCCTGAACCTCTTTTGCGGTTAAGGCTGGTTTAACGGTATTGTCGCCATTTTTTCTAAAATAAGCCGATAATTTAACGTTGTGCCTGCTGATGTATTCTACAGGATTATCGCCATAATTACCCAACCAGTCATCTATTTCACCTTCTGGGAGTTTGGAGGTCCATAATTCATTTTGGTAAATGCGCCAATCGATACCATTGTCTTCTAATGTTTCCTGAAAGGTTGGCCAATCTACAAACACATTATTTTGCGATTCAGCCTGATCGTTATTGACTACCGCAACCCGGTTTGCACTTTTTTCTCCGCGAACGGTTCCTGTAAAAAAGAACAGTCTATTTGGTGTTGTTCCGGTTAACGACGAGCAAAAATGCTGATCGCAAATGGTAAAAGCATCGGCCATGGCATAATAGAAAGGAATATCATTCCGATCGTAATAGGCCAAAGTCATGGGTGTTTTAACGGGCAACCATTTATCGTAACGGCCACCATTTCTCGCTGCTACCTGGTCGTTCCACGAGTGTGGCAAGCCACCCTGCCAGGTAATCTTTGTTTTGTTAATGTCGACATGAAAGGGGGCATAAGTGTATCCCTGACCATCTTTTTGCAGCCAGACTTTGTTTCCATCGGGCTGAATATGCGGATGCGGATCGTTAAATCCACGCACGCCCTTCATTTTACCAAACATGTGGTCGAAAGACCTGTTTTCCTGCATCAGGAAAACAATATGCTCGGCATCGTAAAATGTAGTGCCAGGCTCGGGGTTAATGGCCATAGCTTTAAGCACCGAACTGGGCAAGGTATTAGCCATGCCGGTGGCTCCGGCAAACAAGGCCGCTTTTTTTAGAAATTCTCTACGTGAGTCCATAAATTATACAATATAGCTTAGATACCGCAAGTTAAAGTTTTCAGTTATGAATTTTCAGTTGACAGTTAATTTTAGTCAGAAGTTCTCGGTCTGGAGTCCATAGTTGATAAATTAATCAATTAATGGCCAATGAACTATTGAACTGGCAAACCATTATTTCTGAAATACCCTTACATAATCAACTTTCATGGTCGCCGGGAAAATAGTGTCGTCCACTCCTTTTTTTCCACCCCAGCCACCACCAACAGCTAGATTTAAAATAATATGGAAATTTTGGTCGAAAGGCCAGTCGCCCGATCCTTTTTTGGTATTCTTAAAGGTGAGGTATTTTTGGTTATCGATAAAGAAATCAATGCGGTCGGCAAACCATTCTACAGCATAAATATGATATTCGCTATAAGGATTTTCAACCTTTAAAGCCTTGCCCACCTGTGTTTTGATTACATGGTTAAATTTTTCGGTATGCACTGTTCCATGAACGCTATCCGGATCATAACCTACATGTTCCATAATATCAATTTCGCCACTTTTTGGCCAGCCGCCGTATTTCGAATCGGTTGGTAAGGCCCATATAGCTGGCCATAAGCCCCTACCTTTAGGCAATATCGCCCGAACTTCTACCCTTCCGTATTTAAAATCGAATTTATTTTTCGTTACTAATCTGGCCGAAGTATAATGGTTGTTTTCCTTGTCTGCTTTTACAGCAGTAATATTTAGATTCCCTTTTTTTACAGCGACATTCGTGCTATCTGCATCGGTATAATATTGAAGTTCGTTATTGCCCCAGCCCTTTCCACCAACATCGTAACTCCAATTTTTTGCCAAAGGTAATCCGGCATCATTAAATTCATCAGCCCATTTCAGCTTCCAACCTGCTGCAACAGGTGTTTTTTTAAGCTCTTCGAAAACTAACTCTGGCTCGTTAGTAGTAATGTAATCAACCTGGTGTGCCAAAAGCCATTGAATTTCAGGAACAGTATTTACCGTCCAGGCATTTACGGTTAATCCCAATTTGTGGGCATTTTCAATCCATCCATCTTTTTGGTAAACACTAAAATGATAATCAACACCTGTTAATTTATCTGCTTTCATTTGTTCGGCACTGATTTCGCCTTTTAAGTAGGCTACTTTTGCTTTTGGCAAGAGTGCTAAAATACGTTTACAGTAATCGTAGTCAAAACTGATATACTCCGTCCACTCTACTACCTTGAGTTTCTGAACCATTTCAACACATTTATTGGTCACCTCAATTCCGCGCTCTTTACTAATTAACGAAGGTTTGATCTCTAAAATCAGTTTGGTTGTTCTCTGCTTTTTACCTTCCAATAAATAGGCTTCGAGCGTTGGGATTTTTTCGCCATTACTCATGGTTTTGGTCAATAAATCGGCATAGTTAACTTTCTCGATAACCAAACCCTGAAACTCAGGATCGTGATTAACTACCAAAACATTATCTGCAGTCATCCACACATCGAATTCTGATCCATAACAACCCAGCTTTACGGCTTCGTTTAAAGAAGCGATAGAATTTTGAGGAAAATTATTTTTCTTCCATGCTCCACGATGGGCAATTACCTGGTTTTTATTCCAGTTAAATTTTTGAGCAAAAGAGGCAGTAAAAATGAATAACATTAGTGCAGAAATAAATACTCGTTTCATATTTGGTATGATTATACAAAAAATCAAAAGTAGATTTTTATCAGAATACTAGTTTAAAATCTATGTAACCTTTGTATTAATAAAAACAAGATAAAGATTTTTAAATTAATGTGCTGTTTTTAGGTAAGTCAGTCTTTGTTCAATAAACCTGATAGTCGCGGAAATCAAAAGCTTTTTCCGCTTTTGTTGTAGCAAAAGCGGGATGATGGCCTCCATGAAACACAGGCCATTGTTTTCCAAATCAATCAAAAAACAAGGCTCGCTTGATAAACTATTTGAAATAAACGCGTTACCTTTCTATGGTTTCTTTCAATTGACTAGAACTATTTTTACATTTACGGTGATATGGTGAGCAATAACTACAGTGATTTATTACGGAAGATAGATGAGTTTATCCGCAAATTTTACCTGAATAAAATTCTGCGCGGGAGCATTTATGCCGCTACCATACTTTTAGGGCTATATCTCGTTGTTTTTTTAAGTCTTTATTACCTCAATCCAAGTGCTGCTTTTAAAACCTTTGTATTTTTTGCCTATTTACTTGTTGGGGCCTTACTTGTTGGCTTTCTGATTATCAAACCCTTGCTTTCGATGCTAAAATTGGGCAAACACCTTACTTTCGACGAAGCATCGGTTATCATCGGAAATCACTTTTCCGATATTAAGGATAAACTGTTGAATACCTTACAACTTCATCATTTATCCGAAAATCATCCTGAAAATAACCACCTCATTCTAGCCAGCATCGATCAAAAAATATTGGAGCTTAAACCTGTTCCTTTTTATACGGCCATTAGCATTAACGATAACCGCAAGTATTTAAAGTATCTTTTCATTCCCCTTTCTATTATTCTGTTAATTGCCATTATCGCACCCACTATTTTACGCGAAGGCACCAACAGTTTTTTTAAGTACGATGAATATATTGCGCCAAAAGCACCTTTTGCATTTACAGTTTTAAATAAAAACCTAACGGTTACACAAGGTGAAGATGTAACCATCAATCTAAAATTATCCGGTGATCAATTACCGGCCGAAATTTATGTAGAAGACGGTAAAAACACCTACAAAGCCGAAAAAGAAGGTACCACTAGGTTTAATTATCACATTAAAAATATCCAAACCGATAAAAAATTGGTTTTTAAAGGAGGTGGTTTTAGTTCTTCAGTTTTTACGGTTACAGTTAAGCCCCGCCCCGAATTGTTAAACGCAACGGCAACACTTACCTTCCCTGCCTACCTGGGTAAAAAACCTGAAACTATTTCGAATGTAGGCGATATACTTTTACCAGAAGGTACCCAGGTAAACTGGAATTTTAAGACTGAAAAAAGCAGTGCACTCCTATTCATAATAAACGGAACCGAAAACCTACTTAAAATCAATGATGATGCAGCAAATTTTAGGGCTACAATTAAAAATAATTCAAAATATAGCGTTACACCTAAAAACCAATACGTTACAATTAGAGATTCGCTTTCGCACCAAATTACAGTAGTTAAAGATCAGGCTCCGGCGATTTCTGTAGAAGAAAAATCAGATTCGGCTAGTACTAAAGCCTTGTATTTCAGTGGTCAGGTTACTGATGATTATGGTTTTAGCCGCTTAAGTTTTAAATACAACATCAAAGAAAATAACCGCATTGTGGGTACAGTTACCAAAAATATTGCCATTAAAAGCAATGCAACAGAAAATACCTTTTTCTATTTCTGGGATTTAAAAGCTGCTGCTGCCAAACCTGGTCAGGAGATTGAATATTATTTCGAAGTAGCCGATAATGACGGTGTAAATGGGGCAAAAGTTACCCGATCTGAAATCAAAACCTTTAAACAACCTACCAAAAAGGAAACCGCCGAACAGGTAAATGCAAGCAACCAGGCTTTAAAACAGAAAATGCAGTCGGCCATACGCCTGGCCAATACCATCGAAAAAGAAAGTAAAAAGGTGGCCGAAAGCCTCATCGATAAAAAACAGATTTCTTTTGAAGATAAAAAACAGATTGAAGCCCTTTTAGACAAACAAAAACAGCTTGATGAAGCTGTAAAAGAAATTAAGGAGCAGAACGATAAAAATATTCAGCAACAGGAAGACCAAAAACAAACGGAAGAGCTTCTGGAAAAACAAAAACAGATTAAAGACCTGTTTGATAATGTGCTGGATGAGAAAACAAAAGAACTTTTGCAGAAGCTGCAAAACCTCATGAATGAGAAAAATAAAGACCAAACGCAGAACGAGCTCTCAAAAATGCAACTGGACAATAAAACCCTCAAAAATGAACTCGACAGGATTTTAGAACTCTACAAACAATTAGAATTTGAACAAAACCTTCAAACCGATATCGATCGTTTAAATGAATTGGCTAAAGAACAGAAGGAACTTGCTCAGCAAACTAAAGATAAAAAACAGGATAATGAATCGTTAAAGCAAAAACAGGATGCGCTTAACAAGGAGATGAAAGATCTGAAAGATGATCTAAAAAAACTGGAAGAAAAAAATCAATCACTTGAAAGGCCAAATCCTTTCGAAAATCCTGAAAAAGATGTGCAGGATATACAAAAAGAACAGCAGGATAGTAAAGAAGCTTTAGACAAGAAGGATTCGAAGAATGCAAGCCAGAAACAACAAAAAGCTGGCGAACAGATGGAAAAACTATCCAAAAAAATGAGCGATATGCAGCAGCAGGGCGAAGAAATGGAAAACAACCTGAATGCCAAGGAATTACGTCGGTTACTGGAAAACTTATTGACCACCTCTTTCGATCAGGAAAAGGTAATGCTTGCTTTAAAGAAAATGACTGCGGCAGATCCATCTTATACCAGCAATGTTCAGAAACAGCGCAGCATTAAAGATAACCTTAAAACAATTGCCGATAGCCTATATAGCTTAAGCAAGCGTGTTCCGCAGATAGAATCGACTGTTAACGAGGAAATGAACAAGATTAATTTTAACCTCGATAAAAGTTTGGAAAGTTTGGGCGACAGAAGAACCCCAGAGGCTAACCGTTTTCAGCAATTTACCATGACCTCTATCAATAACCTAACCTTGATGTTAAGCGAAGCGCTAAGTCAGCTGCAAAATATGCAGAAAAACGGTAAGGGCGGTAGTGGAAAAAAACAAAAGCAAGGGATGAAGCAGCTTTCACAGATGCAGGAACAGTTGAACAAAAGTATGCAAAAGGCCAGGGAGCAAATGCAAAAATCGGGAGATAATCAAGGTAAAGTGGGCAAAGGGCAAATGAGCCAGGAGTTTGGTAAGATGGCCCAGCAGCAACAGATGATCCGCCAGGCGTTGGAAAAGATCAACCGTGAAGAGAACAAAGACGGTACAGGTAAAATGGGCAACCTAAACGAAGCCATTAAAGAAATGAAACAGACCGAGAGCGACCTGGTTAATAAACGTTTGCAGCAAGAAACCTTAAACAGGCAAAAAGATCTCTTAACAAAGTTACTTGAAGCAGAAAAAGCTGAACGCGATCAGGAAGAGGATTCAAAACGCGAAAGTAAAGCGGCGAAGGAGTTCCCGCCATCTTATCAAAAAATGGTGGATCAGTTTAAAAAACAGCAACAAAACGGTAGTGATATACTGCAGAAACTACCTCCAAGTTTAAATTATTACTATAAAAACAAGATCGCTGAATATTTGAAATCGTTGAATATGGAACGATAGCACTAGGAGGGCGTCATCCTGACCTGTAGCGCAGCGGAAAGCTACGCAGTAAACCGAGCCTTAAGCGACTCACCGAAGGTAATTTATTTCAGGGTCTTCGTTAAAAAGATGCTGAAACAAGTTCAGCATGACGGCTATTGGAATATTTCTTAAATTTGCAGCCATAAACACTACAACATGCCTGCAATATCGTTTTTCACAGAATCAGTTAGTTATAATCTCCCTCAGAAGCTTAAGATAAAGAAGTGGATTAAAGCTACGATTGAAAAAGAAGGCTTTAATTTGCAGGAACTCAATTTCATTTTCTGTAGCGACGAATACCTCTTGGGCATCAACCAACAATATTTAAACCACGATACCTACACCGATATCATTACTTTCGATAATTCTGAAGAAGAAAAACAGATTGTAAGTGATATTTTCATCAGCATTGAGCGCGTTAAAGAAAATGCCAAAACCTTCAAAACACAGGAATTTGATGAGGTTTGTCGCATTATGATCCACGGCACCCTGCATTTACTGGGCTACAAAGACAAAGGAAAAGCAGCTAAAACCCTTATGACCCAAAAAGAAGATGAGTATCTGGGTTACAGAGTGGAGGTTGGCTTAGTTTAAGCTACTATTTTCTTTCTAGCGGTGTCATTCTGATGGCTAATTTAATTGCTCTTTTCCCTATTCTTCCAATACGACCGTCATGCCGAACTTGTTTTACAAGTAGAAATAGTATTTCCAATTGTCTCTTAGCTACTATCTGGTCAGCATCGTTCATGTTATAAAGATCCACAGCTATCTGATCAGAAGGCCATGACTAATACAAACTAAAAAGCCAAATACTTCCTTTATTCTCGATTATTTTTATTGGCGTTCGTCTAAATGTTACTGGCGTTCGTCGATAATTACGCTCTACTGGTATAATACAGCAAATTTCCCTGCAACTTTTACTGTCTCCTGTAGTCTTATATTCAAAAAACAACAATTACATAATGCGCTAAAATTTTATATTCCGGCGATTATACAAAGATAAAGTTTAGTTTTAGTTAATGATTGAAGCAGCGGTGGAGCGAGTCCGACCGCTGTTTTCTTTTATACCCATCACCAAGATACTCAATAGCACACTGATTCTGGTATATTAAAATCGTACTTCCACAGCGATACAATAATCAATAATACGCCATTTTTAACCTGATCCAGAATGCTTTACAATTTGATTATGCCGTTCCAAATATTTTATACTTACTTTTGCACTAATTTTCCTTTATAAATCCGAAATACAAAAAAATTGAGCACACTAATTGCGGCAGAAGGCTTAGGGCATGGTTATCATGACGAATGGCTATTTAAAAATTTAACCTTGGGTATTAACTCTGGTCAGCGTGTAGCGTTGGTTGGAATTAATGGCGCAGGTAAGAGTACCCTTTTGAAATTATTGGTAGAAAGGTTCCCTCCGCTCGAAGGTAAAATTGTAAAAAATAAAGCTGTTAAAATCGGTTTTCTCGATCAAGAGCCACAATTTACTGAAGGTTTCTCTATTAGCGACCACATATTCTCGCTGGAAAATAAACAACAACAGTTGATTAAGGAATATGAAGAATTAATTGAAGACCCTAATCCAGACGAAAAAACGCTTAACCGTTTGTACGAAGAATTAAGCGAACACAATGCCTGGGAATATGAACATGAGATTAAAACCATTTTAAACAGAATGGGCATTACTCATCTTCAACAGAAAATATCTACCCTATCTGGAGGACAAAAGAAACGTTTAGCCCTTGCAAAACTTTTAATTGAAGATCCGGAAATTTTGGTGCTTGATGAGCCGACCAACCATTTGGATATAGATACCATTGAATGGTTGGAGAAATTATTAACTACCGGACAAAAAACAATTTTACTCGTTACCCACGACAGGTACTTTTTGGATAATGTTTGCAATACCATTGTAGAGCTGGATAGAGGAAAAATATTTAACTATAACGGAAACTATGCTTACTTCTTGGAAAAGAAAAGCGAAAGGGAGGCTTTAGACGCAACGGTTTTACACAAGAACCAACAGCTATTAAAGAAAGAATTAGAGTGGATGAGACGTATGCCACAGGCCCGAGCGACAAAATCTCAGGCCAGGATCGATGCTTTTTACGATTTGGAGGAAAAATCGAAGAAAAAGTCTGACAATCAGAGTATTACGTTAAAAATGAAGATGTCACGTCAAGGTGGGAAGATTATTGAACTAGAGCACATTCAAAAAGCATTCGACGGACGTCCGATCATCAACGATTTTAGCTATACCTTTAAAAAAGGTGATCGTATTGGCCTGGCTGGAAAAAACGGAACAGGAAAATCCACGCTATTAAATATTATTACCAGCCATTTGAAACCAGATGCAGGTAAAGTAGACACGGGTGAAACTACTGTTTTCGGCTACTACAAACAGGGCGGTTTAACTTTCGACCCAAAAGAGAGAGTAATCGATATTGTAAAATCAGATGCCGAATATATCAAGATGGCTGATGGTTCTGTAATTACTGCTTCTGCCCTATTAACCTTATTTCTCTTCCCGCCGAAGAAACAACATGGCATGGTTGAAAAATTAAGTGGTGGTGAAAAAAAGCGTTTGAACCTGATGAAAGTGCTGATGCAAAATCCAAATTTTTTAATTTTGGATGAGCCAACGAATGATCTTGATATTGATACCCTGAATGTTCTCGAAGAATTTTTAGAAAACTTTCCGGGCATATTAATGCTGGTTTCTCACGACAGGTACCTGCTCGATAAAATGAGTGATCAACTTTTTATCATGGAGGGCGAAGGTGTGGTTAAAATTTATAATGGCAATTATTCAGAATATCGTTTAAGTTTAGAACAACCCAAAGTAAAAACAGAAATCAAAAAAGCCCCTGCCCCAGTAGAACAAGTACCAGTTAAAACAGTAAAAAAACTAAGCTTCAAAGAGCAAAAAGAATTAGAAGATAGTGAAAAAGGTATTGCAGAAATGGAACACAAAATAGCTTCACTAAACGAAAGCCTGGTTAAAATTGATGCAACCGATTATGTAAAAATTCAAGAAGTCTCTAATGAAATAGAATTGCTTCAGGCAAAGCTTGACGATTTCACCATGCGCTGGCTTGAACTTTCAGAATAACAAAATCACAATTCAAAGCTATTTTCCGCGTTATGTTTCACGTGGAACATTAGCAATATAAACGACGTGTCATCCTGAGCATAGCCGAAGGATCGCTAAGTTTTTTTTTAATAATACTAACATACCATACTAAATGTTTCACGTGAAACATTTAATAAATACAAAATAAAATGTTTTCAAAATACGATTTGATTGTTGTTGGTGCCGGACACGCAGGCTGTGAAGCTGCTGCTGCTGCTGCCAATTTAGGATCATCTGTTTTATTAATAACAATGAATATGGGCACCATTGCCCAAATGAGTTGTAACCCCGCCATGGGTGGAGTAGCTAAAGGACAGATCGTTCGCGAGGTTGATGCTATGGGCGGTTATTCAGGTATTATATCCGATAAATCAACAATTCAATTTAGAATGCTCAACAAATCAAAAGGCCCTGCCATGTGGAGTCCAAGAGCACAGATTGATAGAATGCGCTTTGCAGAAGAATGGCGTTTAGCTTTGGAAAGAACACCAAATCTTGATATATGGCAAGACAGTGTAGTAGGCTTATTGGTGAAAGACAATACCGTATACGGTGTTAAAACTTCTTTAGGTATCGAGATAGAAAGTACAGCAGTAGTATTGACCAATGGAACATTCTTGAACGGTGTAATGCATATTGGAGAAAAGAAATTTGGAGGAGGTAGAACAGCTGAAAGAGCATCAACAGGGATTACTGAACAACTGGTAGAATTGGGCATGGAAGCTGGCCGAATGAAAACTGGCACTCCCCCGCGTGTAGATGGAAGAAGTTTGGATTATACTAAAATGGAAGAACAATGGGGAGATGAAAACCCAGGTAAATTTTCATACACTGATACGGAAGTTTCGACAGACCAACGTTGCTGCTGGATCACCTATACTAACGGAGATGTTCATGAAACCTTAAAAGAAGGCTTTGAAAAATCGCCGATGTTTACAGGAAGGATTAAAGGTTTGGGACCTAGATATTGCCCTTCAATTGAAGATAAAATCAACCGTTTTGCCGAACGCGACAGACACCAGATCTTTGTTGAACCCGAAGGATGGAACACTTGCGAAATTTATGTAAATGGTTTTTCAACCTCACTTCCGGAGGACGTACAATTTAAAGCCTTAAGGTTAATACCCGGTTTTGAGCAAGCAAAAATGTTTAGACCAGGTTACGCCATTGAGTACGATTTCTTCCCACCTACTCAATTGTCTTTAACACTAGAAACTAAATTGATCAATAATTTATTTTTAGCTGGACAAATTAATGGAACTACAGGATATGAAGAAGCAGCCTGTCAAGGTTTCATGGCAGGTATAAATGCACACCAAAAAATTACAGATAAACATGAACTGATCATGAAAAGATCAGACAGTTATATTGGTGTTTTAATTGATGACCTGGTAACGAAAGGAACCGAAGAACCTTATCGTATGTTTACATCAAGAGCGGAACACCGTTTATTATTAAGACAAGATAATGCTGATATCCGCTTATCTCCTATTGGCCATGAACTGGGCTTAATTTCTGATGAACGTTTAGAAAAAGTAAATCAGAAAATAGCAAATGCTGATGCTTTAGTTAAGTTCACCAGAAATCAAGGGATTGAAATGAGTGATGCAAATCCAATGCTCGAAAGTTTAGGATCGAACCCTTTAAACCAAAATGTAAAAATACATAGTTTGGTTGGCAGGCCTCATGTTGGTTTACCTGATTTGATTAAAGTGAGTAAACCTCTTGCAGAAGCAACAAAAGATTTGGATAACGAAACCATTGAACAGGCCGAAATCAAAATTAAATATGAAAGTTATTTTGAAAAAGAAAATGAAATTGTAGCCAAAATGCTGAAGATGGAAGACAAAGAAATTAAACCAGATTTTGATTACAATAAAATTGTTTCCATTTCAAAAGAGGCCAGGGAAAAATTATTTAAGATCAAACCACGTACTTTAGGTCAGGCTTCACGGATTTCGGGTGTTTCACCTTCAGATATATCGGTTTTAATGGTTTATATCAATAAGTAGCTGATAATCAATATTTTAACTATTTTAAAACAGACTTAAAATAAAGCGATATAAGCTAAAAAAAATATTTTTTAATGTTGTAGTTCCAAAAAGTATAAAAATCCGTCAGAACGTTTAAAATATGCCAAATTTAAAAACTCAGTATTTTAACCTTAAAAATTTAGCGGTTGTATTAGCCCTGCTCCTATTTTTTGGTTGTGCAAGTATCCAAACTCCACAAGGTGGACCAAAAGATACGAAGCCACCAAAAGTTTTAAGCATGACTCCAAAAAATCAAACCAGGAATTTTAATGCTAAAAAAATTGTAATCGAGTTTGATGAATATTTTAATCTTAAAGATGAGTTTAAAGAATTTTCCATTTCTCCCGATCAGGAAAAACTTCCTGAGTTAAAAAAGAGACAAAAAAGATTAGAAATTAATCTTAAGGATTCTCTGGAAAAAAATACTACCTATACTTTAAATTTCGGAAAATCCATAGCCGATGTTAACGAAGGAAATGTAGTTAAAAATTTATCTTATGTTTTTTCTACCGGCCCGGAAATAGATTCTTTATCATTAAGTGGCAAAGTAATCAATGCACTAAGTGACGAACCTGAAAAAGAAGCTACCGTGTTTATTTTACCTTTGGAAAGAGATACTATTTTTGGAAAAAAACGTCCATCAATTTACACCACTACTGATAGCGCTGGAACCTATAAATTAAATAACCTAAGAAAAGGTACCTATAAAGTTTATGCACTTAAAGAGAGTAGCGGTGGTGGCGATAAAATATACCAACAGATTTCTGATGAAATTGGATTTATAAAGGAGCCCATCGTCATTGATAAAAATATAGAAAACATAGATTTGCAAATCTTTAAAGAACTTGCTCCAGAATTTCGCGTATTAGATCGAAAACTAAATAATGACGGTAGTATATCAATTACATTCAATCAGCAGCTTAAAAGCCCTAAAATAACCATTACGGATCCACCAGCTGTAGACGTAGGAAAGTTTGTTCATTTCACTAAAAATAATGATACTGCCAAAATATGGCTAAAAGACTTAAGTTTTGATTCGGTTAAAGTTGCCATACAAGATCAAGGCAAAGTTTTACAGACTTTAAATTTTACAAGGGGTAAAAAAGATACTTATACACGCGATGTTGTTATTTCTGATAACTTATTGGGCGGCAAGTTAAACCCTTTTCAACAGTTAACCTTAAACTTCCCTTTTCCAATGGTTGCTGCAGATCCATCTAAAATCATCCTTTTAGAAGATTCTGTAAAACGGACAACTTTTGAAGTAGTAAAAGACAGTGTAGATTTTCTTAAATATTACATTAAATACCCCTGGAAAAATAAAAGGACCTACGATTTAAAATTAGCTGCAGGTGCTTTTACTGCTATATTTAACGCTAAAAATAAAGATATAACCAAACGTTTCTCGCTCGAAAGTCAAGATGCTTATACTACGCTGGTATTAAATGTAACTGTTCCAGATACTTCAAAAAGCTATGTTGTGCAGTTTCTAAATGAAAAAAAAGATATCATAAAATCTTTTCCGGTCAGCAAAAATACTAAAGTTACTTTTTCTAAATATCCAGCAGGCAAATATATGCTCAGGGTAATTTACGATGATAATAAAAATGGAATATGGGATACTGGAAATGTTAAAGAAGGGTATCAACCTGAAAAAGTTTGGTATTTAAAGGCTTTGATGGATTTAAAACCCAACTGGGAACGAGAAGATCCATTAGTAATACCTGCACCCCCTAAAAGTGATTAAATACTACTACATTACGTCATGCTGAATTTATTTCAGCATCTTTCTAGTATGATAGACCCTGAAATGAATTACCTTCGGTGAGCTCGCTTAAGGCTCGGTTTACTGCGTAGCTTTCCGTTGCGCTACAGGTCAGGGTGACGACTCTTAGTAATAAAATATAAATGAGGTCTATCACGTGGTAAACCACCCCGAATACATGATATAATTATCAGGCAGTTTATTCAATAAAGCCCTTTGCTCATCAGTAATGGGCTTTATTTTTTTTGCAGGTGTACCAGCATATAAATAACCCGTTTCGCAAATGCTGTTTTCTAACACAACAGAGCCAGCGGCAATAATACAGTACTCTTCTATAACAGCATGATCCATTACAATGGCACCCATGCCGATTAAAACATTATCCTTTACAGTGCAGCCATGTACTATGGCATTATGCCCAACAGATACCCTGTTACCAATATGTGTTGAGGCTTTTAAGTAAGTTGCATGAATTACTGCACCATCTTGTATGTTTGATTCATTTCCTATCGTAATAGCATTTACATCGCCTCTAATTACAGCATTAAACCATACTGAACATTTATCGCCTATTATTACATCACCCACTATTGTGGCATTCTCAGCAATAAAATTGTCTTTTCCAATTTCAGGGTATTTATCTTTTACAGGTAGTATTAAAGGCATAACTCTATTTTACGTCACCCTGAATTTATTTCAGGGTCTTTTAAGTATTGTATTTATGATATGTAGATGCTGAACTAAATTCAGCATGACGATACTATTTAAAAAACAGTATCTACCAATTCTTTGGCATGTTCAGGATAATCTGTAGTATAATGTAAGCCCCTACTCTCTTTTCTTTGCATGGCAGATTTTATGACCAGATAAGCAGTTTGAATTACATTTCTTAATTCGCAAAGTTTAACCGAAACCTTATTCTTCTTATAAAACTCTTCTGTTTCCTGATAAATTAAAAACAAGCGGCGATGTGCCCGCTCTAAACGAAAATCGGAACGAACAATACCTACATAATCGCCCATAACTTTTTGTAGCTCCCGAAGATTATGCGTTACCAATACATCTTCATTGCTTTGGGTAACACCTTTCGAATCCCACTCAGGAATATGATCCGGAATAACATTATTTTTGAAGTTCTCTATAGCATCCTGATAAATACGGTGAGCAAAAACAGTAGCCTCTAATAATGAATTGGAAGCCAAACGGTTAGCACCATGCAAACCTGTTGAAGAACACTCTCCACATGCATATAAGTTCTTAATTGAAGAGCGACCGTATTCATCAACCAGAATACCACCACACATATAATGAGATGCAGGTGTAACCGGAATATAATCTTTCGTCATATCTATCCCTATTGATAAACACTTCGCATATATATTAGGAAAATGTTTCAGAATGTCTGCCTTCTTACGCATGGTGATATCAAGGTAAACAAAATCATCACCCGATTTTTTCATTTCATTATCTACCGCACGGGCTACAATATCACGTGGTGCCAACGATTTACGCTCATCATATTCATGCATAAATTCCTCTCCATTCTTTCTCCTTAAAACACCACCAAAACCCCTTACAGCTTCCGATATTAAAAACGATGGATACTCTCCAGGATGATACAAAGCTGTTGGATGGAACTGAATAAACTCCATATTCCTCACTTTTCCTTTTGCCCGGTAAACCATTGCCATACCATCGCCTGTTGCAATAACCGGATTTGTTGTGGCCGAATACACATGTCCCGCACCACCAGAAGCCATCACAGTCACATTTGCCACAATCTTTTCCACATCGTTAAGCTCTGTGTTAAAGGCATATATACCATAACAGTTAATATCTTCGGTACGTTTATCCACAAACTCACCCAGGTGATGCTGGGTAATTAACTCTAGTGCAAAGTAATGTGTTAATATCTCTATGTTGCTATTCTCATGAATTTCTTTCAATAACACCCTTTCAATTTCGTATCCGGTGATATCTTTATAGTGCAAAACGCGGTGTTCAGAGTGCCCCCCTTCTTTGGCCAAATCGTAGAAACCTGAGTTGTCCTTATCGAAATTTATCCCATAATCAATGATCTCCTGAATACGCTGAGGCCCCTCTTTTACAACAATTTCCACAATTTTTTTATCACATAACCCATCGCCTGCAATCAAGGTATCTTCAATATGTTTCTCAAAAGAATCACCCTTATCTACCACAACTGCTACACCGCCCTGAGCGTATTTTGTATTCGATTCGTCTTCGTTCGACTTAGTAACAATTAAAACCTTACCAAACTTTGCTGCCTTAAGCGCAAAACTCAAACCCGCTATACCTGAACCAATTACCAGAAAATCTACTTTTCTCATTAATAAAAACATTTACTTTATCCACGATGTTAACAACTAGTTGGTAAATGTTAACTCTGTGTCTAAATTATCCTAACAAATAAATTTGAATGTTTAAAGCTACTCTAAAAAGACAATTTGCCACAATCTTTTAAGTAATTTTTGAGCACCTTTGTACAAGTAATTAACTTTTTACCCACTTATAAACAATTAACATTCCAGTATTGATAAAAATTGAGCGACTTTTCGATAGTGCTGAAAATCAAACTCATGATATTAGAGAAATGTAATCTAAATGTTAGTAAACGATTAACAACTTATATAAAAGAACTTTTTTTTGAAACTTGTCAACAATACTAACACACTAATAAACAAACAAGATTTATTTATTTAAAAATACTTATTAATTATTGAGACGTGGAAAGCTTTATCTTTGACCAACGTCAAAATTCAAAAAAGGAAAATTTTAAAATGAACATAGATGTCTTAGAAGAAATCAATAAAAAAGGTTTCGCAGAAGAGGAAATTGATCCTACGCTCGATCTTTTCGCAGAGATTGAGAAATTAAAAAAGAAAAAAAATGCCATAATCCTTGCACATTATTATCAGGAACCTGATATACAGGATATTGCGGATTATATTGGCGATAGTTTAGGCTTATCGCAAGAAGCTGCTAAAACAGATGCTGATGTAATTGTGTTTGCCGGTGTGCACTTTATGGCCGAAACGGCAAAGATTTTATCGCCTAATAAAACTGTTTTATTGCCAGATGTAAAAGCAGGTTGCTCATTAGCAGACAGTTGTCCGCCACATTTGTTTAGAAAGTTTAAAGAAAAATATCCAGATCACCTGGTAATCACTTATGTAAACTGCACGGCTGAATTAAAAGCTTTAAGTGATATTGTTTGTACAAGTACAAATGCGGTACAGATTGTAGAAAGTTTACCTAAAGACCAAAAAATAATATTTGGCCCTGACCGTAACTTAGGTGCTTATGTAGCAAAGAAAACCGGACGCGATTTGGTATTGTGGAATGGTGCCTGTATGGTACATGAGATTTTTTCGCAGGAGAAAATTACAAAGCTAAAAGAACGCCATCCGAACGCTAAATTTATTGCGCATCCGGAATGTGAAGAAGTGGTTTTAAAAATGGCCGATTATATCGGTTCAACTACGGGACTTTTAAAATACACCATCACCAATCCAGCTACTGAATTTATTGTGGCTACCGAAAGTGGAATTATCCACCAGATGGAAAAGGCAAATCCAACGAAAACATTTATTCCGGCGCCACCAAACAACAGCTGTGCCTGTAACGATTGCCCATACATGAAAAGAAATACTTTAGAAAAACTATATTTATGTATTAAAAATGGTTTACCAGAAGTAACTGTTCCAGAGCATATTATTGAACAGGCACGTAAACCGATCCAAAGAATGCTGGATATTTCGGCGGAACTGGGCTTGTAAAAATTTACAAACCTTACAGGTTTCTGAAACCTGTAAGGTTTATTGAAATATTTATGGAAAAAAGCAACATTCTTAAAAATTACTCGGGCTTACTATGGCTTTTGGCAGGTATAACTGTTGGAAGTATTGTGGGTTTAATTTTTGGGAAAAGCGTTGAAAGTATAAAACCATTAGGAGATATATTTTTAAACCTGTTGTTTACCGCAGTTATTCCATTGGTATTTTTTGCGGTTTCCTCAGCAATTGCAAATATCGATAGAACCAAGAAATTAGGAAGATTGTTAACCATCATGGTTTTGGTATTTCTTTCTACCATTCTTATTTCTGCAGTTTTAACCTTGCTTGCTACATGGATATTTCCTATTCATCAACAGTTAGGAAATTCGCCTTTACCAACTGAACCTGAGAAAATACAGTCGTTTGGTGAACAAATGACACAACTTTTAACAGTTGGTGAATTTTTCGAGATCGGAAGTAGGAAAAACATGCTTGCATTGATTATTTTTTCAGTACTGGTTGGTTTTTCTACGTTATATTCCGGGAAAGAGGGCGATGGCTTTAAGAATTTTTTGGTTTCGGGTAATGAAGTGATGAAAAAACTCATCATTTTGATTATGAAATTAGGACCGATTGGTTTGGGTGCTTATTTTGCTTACCAGGTAGGGGTTTTTGGCCCACAGCTTTTTGGAACTTATGCCAAAGCTTTAGGTTTGTATTACGGTGTAGGCGCATTTTATTTTATCGTCTTTTTCACCTTATATGCTTTTGTAGCAGGTGGATTTAAAGCCATAAAAGTATTTTGGAAAAATAATATAGTGCCTTCTTTAACTTCAATCGGAACCTGCAGCAGTATTGCCACTATTCCGGCGAATTTAGAAGGGACTACAAAAATGGGGGTACCAGCCTACATCACAAATGTGACGATTCCATTAGGTTCAACCTTGCATAAGGATGGGTCGAGTATCAGTTCCATTGTTAAAATTGCTGTTGTTTTTGCCATTTTTGGTAAAGATTTAGTACATGTTGATACCATTATTTTGGCACTGGGTATTACTGTTTTAGTAAGTATTGTGGAAGGTGGAATACCAAATGGAGGTTATATTGGTGAGTTATTAATGATCTCGGCTTATCAATTACCACCAGAAGCGCTACCACCAGCCATGATTATTGGAACTCTGGTTGATCCGATGGCTACTTTGTTAAATGCTACTGGCGATAATGTTGCGGCTATGTTAATTGCCCGGTTTACGGAGGGTAAAAATTGGATGGGGAATATTAAATAGATAATCCGTCACCCTGAACTTGTTTCAGCATGACGATAATTGTAATATAATTTATGTTTGAAAATAAAGAGCGTACAGATATTAATGAATTAGGCGAATTTGGGTTGATTAAACACCTTACAGCTAATTTTAAAATTAAAAACGATTATTCGGTAAAAGGTGTTGGTGATGATGCAGCTGTTTTAGATGCTAAGGGAAAACAGATCTTAATTTCGACCGATTTATTGTTGGAAGGAATCCATTTCGACCTGGCTTATGTGCCTTTAATGCATTTAGGTTACAAAGCTGTTCAGGTAAATTTGAGTGATATTTATGCCATGAATGGAAAAGCAAGTCAAATTACAGTTTCATTGGGTTTGTCGAGCAAATTTCCCTTAGAGGCTGTTGAAGAAATTTATAAAGGAATTGAGCTGGCTTGCAACAAATATAACATCGATTTAATTGGTGGAGATACTTCATCAAGCAAGCAAGGCCTGGTAATCAGTATTACCAGTATTGGTTATGCCGATGCAGATAAAGTGGTGTACAGAAATGGTGCTCAAGAACATGATTTATTATGTGTTTCTGGCGATTTGGGCGGTGCTTATTTAGGCCTGCAAATTTTAGAAAGAGAGAAATTAATCTATCTGGAAAATCCACAGATACAACCCGATTTAGAAGGTAAAGATTATATCATCGAAAGACAATTAAAACCAGAAGCAAGGATGGATATTGTTGCACTTTTAGATGAAATGAATATTAAGCCAACATCGATGATCGATGTTTCGGATGGTTTGGCTTCCGAAATTTTGCATTTGGCAGAACAATCAGGTAAAGGAATAACCATTTATGAAGAGAAAATTCCTTTAGATCCAATGACTTATGAAACTGCCCGTGAATTAGGTTTAGATCCAACAGTTTGTGCATTAAGCGGTGGTGAAGATTATGAGTTATTATTTACCATTAGCCAGGATGATTATAAAAAACTGAAACATGATGTAGATATTACCGTGATTGGGCATGTTACCGATAAAAATTCTGGTTGTAAAATGGTTTCTAAATCAGAAAAAGTACACGAGCTGAAGGCTCAGGGCTGGAACGCTTTTAATAAGTAAATGAAAATATTCACTTATGATTCGAAAAGACCAGCAATTTATTTAAGTGTTGGTCTTTTTATTTTTTCGTTGATTAGACCAGCCTTTGTTTTTGATGGCGGTAGAGGTCTGGAATCTGATCAATCATTTATCTATTTGCTAATTGGTGGAATCGGATTATTTGGTGGTGGTACTGCAGAATTTTTAATTTGGCTAGCTAACCCATTTTATTTCATAGCATTATTTTTATTTGCAAAAAATAAAAAGGTATCCATATTGTTTATTCTGATTTCCAGTTTATTGGCCATTTCTTTTTCGAGTTGGGAGGAAATATTGATTTCTGAAAGTGGATCCAACGGAAAAATAGTATCATTTTCTTCTGGTTATTATTTATGGGTTACAAGTATACTTGTTCTCTGTTTTGGAATTATATATTATTTTGGTAAGCATAGATCAAAGATAGATTAACCAAATCACAAGCTTTTAATATGGCATATAAGGTACTAATAGCTGAGTTAAATACAGGGCATGTATATAATACAAAATTGGAATTGTTCTTAGGAATTGGTGAGACTCTTAGCTACTTTGATCATTATGAAGAAGCTATAAATTATTCTGATTCAATTGTAAATAATAATCCAGCGTTAGAATGTTGGATTAAAGACGAAAAGGATATCATCTTGAGATATAAAAGCATTAATGAAGAGAAATTATTTGATTTGCATTAAGATTGCCTACCTGTTGCAGATGGGTATCGTCAGCAAAACATTTTTCTCGTAACGACTATTTTTAAAATTCAAAAAAGACTAAAGTATTCACTGAAAGATAGAAAATTTAAAAAAAAATCGTTCAAAGCGTCTCGTAAAAAATTACTAATTTTACAGGTTTTGGCAAGCACTTTTTAAATGCTAATTTTTCTAAAAATCGGGAGGCTTCGCCTCTTTTTTTGACATACCTATAAATCTTGCGTTTCATTCAAATCCAAGTACTTTGTATCTATCTGTTTGGTCGTTTTCGCACCTAATTTTTTAATCTTTTCTGAAGTATTGGTTAAATTGCCGGCACCTACCGACAATTTGTTAATGGCTTTATCGTAGGCATCCTGTCCGTTTTTGAGATGTTTGCCAATATTTTCCATGTCTGAAATAAAACCCACAAACTTATCATACATACTGCCACTTAAACGGGCAATTTCCATCACATTCCGGTTTTGGCGCTCCTGTTTCCACATGCTGGCAATAGTGCGTAAAGTGGCTAATAACGTTGACGGACTCACAATTACTACTCTTCTATCCCAGGCAAAATTGAATAGTTCGGCATCTTTTTGCACTGCAATACTGAAAGAAGATTCGATCGGTACAAATAACAATACAAAGTCGGGAGAATTGATTTTATATAAATCCTGGTAGTTTTTAGCAGATAATTCCTGGATATGATTCTTAATTGAGGCTAAATGTTGTTTTATGTAGCCTTCACGCTCTTCATCCGTCTCTGCAGATACCGAGCGTTCATAAGCTACCAATGATACCTTAGCGTCAACCACAAGATGTTTGTTGTCTGGCAGGTCAATCACTACATCGGGCTGGTAGCGACCGCCTTCGGCGGATATATGCGAGGCTTGAATGCGGTATTCCTGATCGCGTACTAAACCAGAACGTTCCAGAACTTTTTCCAGAATTACCTCTCCCCAGTTACCCTGTTTTTTACTATCGCCCTTTAAGGCTTTGGTTAAATTATTGGCATCCTCCTGAATCTGTTTGCTTTGATCCATTAATAAAGAAATTACACCTTTCAACGTATTTCTTTCATCCGATTCGGCTTTGTAAACCTTTTCTACCTTGTCTTCAAAAGCTTTAATATTTTCTTTCAAAGGATTTAAGATAATATCTAAGTTGGTCCGGTTCTGCTCAACAAATTTGCTCGATTTTTCATCTAGTATTTTATTGGCAATTAATTCAAAATCTTTGTTTAATTTTTCTTGCGACTGCTCAAAACTTAGCCTCTGTTCGGCAAGTTTTTCTTTTTCGGACAGGTAAAAAGATCTGGTACTTTCCAGTTCACGGTTGGCATCGGCCAGCCGGTCGCGCTCAGCCTGTAATTCATCAATCAGGCGTTGCTGTTCTTGTTTAAGTAACGCAGTAATGTGTTCTTTTTCGGCAGATAAATTAGAAACACGTTCATCTGCCTTGGCCAAGCTGATTTTTAACGATTCATTTTCACTTTTTGTTCTTTCGAAATCTTCTGCAGAGATAATAGAAAGAGCAGCTTGTGGTTTTTTCAATAATAAAATAACCAGAACTATTAAAATAACGATTAGTAAAGCAATACCCGCAATCTCCATAATGATAAAAATTTTAGTAAAAATGAAGATTTAAAATAGATATACCAAAAAATTTTAGTTATTGTGAACGGAAAATAACGGAAAAAAATTTCTATAATTGGACATTAGTATTTTATAAATGAACGCATTAACAGTCCTTATATCCTGCCCCGATCAAGTTGGTTTAGTTACAAATATTACCCGCGTGCTGGCTGCACACCAATTGAATATTATCGCCATGCGAGAGTTTGTAGACGAAGCCAATAAATCGTTTTTTACCCGTATTGCCTGTACCGGAAACCTGGGGGATGCAGAAAAATTAAAGGAAAAGCTCTTAGAAAACCTGCCAAATGCTGCTGAGGTAAATTTAATTACTCAACAGGAAAAACAGATTGCTGTTTTGGTAACCAAGGAGTATCATTGTTTAGCGGAGATACTGATTAAAAACCAATTCAAAACTTTGGGGGCCAACGTACAATGTGTGATAGGCAATTATGAAAGCCTGAGAGATTTTACGGAAAAATTGGGTATTCCTTATTTTTATGTCGATCATACCAATAAGGATAAAAGTGAATTTGAGGCTGAAGTTAAAGTTATTATTAATCGATTTGAGGTAGATTATTTGGTGCTGGCTAAATTTATGCGAATCCTCTCTGCTGATTTTGTAAAAGATTATGCAGGTAAAATCATCAACATTCACCATTCCTTTTTACCTGCTTTTATTGGCGCCAATCCTTACCGGCAAGCTTTTGAGCGTGGCGTGAAAATTATTGGAGCTACTGCCCATTTTGTTACCGATAATTTGGATGAAGGTCCGATCATTACACAACATACTAACCACATCGATCATAATTTTGGGGTAAAAGAAATGGTTCGGGCAGGAAAAGAAATAGAGAAAAAAGTGCTTTTAGAAGCTCTGGAGCTTATTTTTGAAGACCGGGTTTTTGTGAGTGGAAATAAGACCATTGTGTTTAAGTAGATAAGTGATTAGCCTTTGGCGACTGATCGATATGGCTGTCATTTTTTTTGAGTAAAGCGCAACCTAACCAAGAACCACGAGGTGCTCAGCGAAGTTAAATTTATCAGAAAATGTTATCCTAAATGCAATGAAGGGTCTTTAAAAACAGAAATATAACAGTAAATTGAAAAATGAACTCAGCGTGCGCTGTGGTTTTTCTCCGTTTTCTTTGTGGTAAAAAAAGCTATTAGCTTTTCAGCAGCAGATTTGCCACATCTTCTCCTGTTTGCGCACCAATGGCGATGCCCATGCCATTACATCTTGTAGCGCAAAATATATTGGGTTTAACCTCTTCTATAAGTGGTTCCAGAATCTTTCCAAAAGCCATAATGCCACTCCAGCGGTAATCGATTTCATAATTGACTTTAGGGAGGATGACATTTTTTAATAAATCTTCTAATGCTAGCTGAATGGCCTCTGTTTGGCCAAATTCGGTTGTTTCTTCCGCTTTAAAATCGATATTTCTGCCACCGCCTAATAGAATTCTATTATTTATATTTCTAAAATAGTAATAACCTTTATCGTAGTGGAAGGTACCTGCTATTTTTAAATCTTTAATGGGTTTGGTAATTAAAACCTGGCCACGGCCGGGATTAACATCAACATCGGGAAATAAATCTTTTACAAAGGCATTGGTAGTTACAATTAGCCGTTTACAGAAAAAGTTTCCGTTTTTGGTTACCAACTGTATAGCCTTGTTTTTTTCCTGAATCTGATCTACCAGACAATTATTAAATATACTAACGCCGAGTTTTTGTGCATATTGAATTAAGGCAGACATCATTTTACCGCTATCAATCTGTGCTTCGTACCTATTTTCGATTAAAGTTCTGATACCTTTAAAACCAAAGGAACCAATTTTCTTATTGGCTTGGGCAAAAGCATTAGCTCCAGCAATATCGTTAATGAGACGGTTATAATGTTCAATTTTGGATACACATGTGTCAGCCAGAAAAATGTCATCATTTTTAAATAATTCGTACCCTCCTAAACATTGGTAATCAATGGTTTTATCTCCTAATAAATTGCGCAGTTTAAGCAGACCTTTCCAGCGTTTTTCTATAAGGAGTGCCAGGCCATCTAAACCAGTACATGCTTCTTGCTCAATCAGTTCAGAAATGCTACCGAAGCATGCAAAACCCGCATTTTTGGTGCTGGCGCCTGTTGGTAAAAAGCCCCTTTCAAGTATAGCAATTTTTAAAGCCGGAGCAGTTTTTCTAAGTTGTATGGCAGCATTTAAACCCACAATTCCACTACCGATAATAATGATATCGTAAGTAAAAAATGACTCCTTCTCCCAATATGAAAATACTGTTGGCATAGTATAAATGTACCATTTTTTAACAGTCAAATAATATGGGAACGCTTTTTGATATGTGTTAAACGAAAAACATACAGAAAGAAAATGGGAGTTTATTTAATATTAATCATCCCGGTACTATTGCTGAGCATGTTTGTACAATGGCGATTTAGAAATAAGTTTTCTAAGTATGCTGAAATGCAACTTAGCTCAGGTTTATCGGGCAAAGAGGTAGCAGAAAGAATGCTACATGATAATGGGATATACGACGTGAAGGTGATGAGTACCGAAGGACAACTAACAGATCATTACAATCCATCAGATAAAACCGTTAATTTAAGTACAGATGTATACTATAGCCGAAGCGTAGCAGCCGCGGCTGTAGCGGCGCACGAATGTGGACATGCCGTACAACAGGCAAAATCTTATAACTGGCTTCAGTTAAGAAGCAGTATGGTTCCGGTGGTAAGTATATCATCTAATCTTTTACAATGGGTATTATTAATTGGTGTATTGTTAATAGGCTTTACCGGAAATCCAATTGTTTTAGCGATTGGTGTAGTAGGTTTAGCACTGGTAACCATATTCAGTATCATTACCCTACCAGTCGAATTTGATGCCAGTAACCGTGCATTGGCCTGGTTAAAAAATAATAACGGTGTAATGCAAACACAAGAAGAAAATGCGCAGGCTAAAGATGCACTTTGGTGGGCAGCCATGACTTATGTAGTAGCAGCTGTTGGTGCATTAGCCAATTTATTGTATTACGCATCGATGCTTTTTGGAAGAAGCAGAGATTAAGGAGATATCTAATTATGAAAAGCACAGAGCGGCCGGGTTAATCCTGGCCGTTTTTGGTTATTAATTTTAACTCGATCGTCATGCTGAATTTATTTTATTAGCAGTTTTTATTGTTTTAAAGGTCTAATGGCTACTTTGTGGTCAGCATCTGTTCGATCAGATAGACCCTGAAATAAATTACCTTCGGTGAGCTCGCTGAGGCTCGGTTCAGGGTGATGGCTATATTTAAAATATCTATTTGGAAAGCAGGTTTTGTGGTGCTTAGGTAGGCTTCGGTCCCGCTCCCGCTTCTGCCGATAGAAAAAATCGGCATCCCGCTTTGATCGGGTTTATGTGGCTAGGTTAGTAATACTATTTAGGGTTGCAGGGTGTACAAAAAATTGCAGGCATCATGCTGTTAAACCTTTAATAGTTGCAGCAAAACTGCGGTCTAAACCTGATTGCAGCGGCAGCTCCCGATTGAAAAGAGGGACTATAGCGGAAAGCAGGAATAGCCTAAAAATGGAACACTGAAATTGCTTTTCTACCCCTCATCTATACTAAAAGGTCTTGTCATCTCAACTGGAGTGCAATCCCGAACTTTCGGGAGAGAGAGCTCTGGATCAAATTAAACTTTATAGATTTCTCCTCCAAAGGAGTTCCTTTGGAACACTACGGAAGAAATGACGATTTGTGGCAAAATGGAATTAAGAATTAATTTAATTTATAAGGAGCAATCAATTGAAATTCTGGAATATCAACCTCGAATTCTGATCCATCAATGTCGCGTTTCATTAAGTACGCACCTTTCATACTGCCCATATCGGTTTTGAGGTTACATCCAGAAACATATACGTGTGTTTCGCCAGGCCGAATAATTGGCTGTAGACCCACAACGCCCTCTCCTTCTACCTCTCTTCGGCTACTGTTCGAATCGAAAATAAACCATTGGCGGCGCATTAATTGCACAGCATAATCAGAAAGATTAGAAATTTCCACGCGATAAGCGAACATATAATGCTCGTTGGCCGGATTTGAATATTCTGGCTGGTATACTGTTTCTACCGAAACTTTAACTCCGTCTGTAATAGCTGTAACCATGGTGATTTACGAATGTATAAAAAAAGCTTTCAAAAATCAAGCCAGTACTCTAGTGGCATCATAGTCGGCAAATTTTTCTGCCACTTCTTCTAAAATACTGTAAATGTTGTTGATATCAGGCTCGGCCACCAAACGCATGCGGTAAGGTTTAAAATCTGGTAAGCCTTTAAAATAGTTTGCATAGTGGCGGCGCATTTCGAAAATTCCGGTTTTAGGCCCTTTCCATTCAAGCGATTTATCTAAATGTGTACGACAAACTTCAATACGTTCTTCAATGGTTGGCCCGGCAAGGTGTTCGCCTGTTTTAAAAAAGTGTTTTACCTCGCGGAAAATCCATGGGTAACCGATTGCCGCACGGCCGATCATGATGCCATCTACCTCATATTCCATACGCCAGTTGGCTGCTTTTTCAGGGCTATCTACGTCGCCATTACCAAAAATTGGGATTTTGATGCGCGGATTACGCTTAATCTCCCGGATAAGTGACCAATCTGCTTCGCCTTTGTATAATTGTGCCCTGGTGCGGCCATGGATGGTAAGGGCCTGGATACCCACATCCTGAAGTCGCTCGGCAACCTCGTAAACGTTTTTTGTATTATCATCCCAGCCTAGGCGGGTTTTTACGGTAACAGGTAAATGTGAAGCTTTAACAACAGCCTCTGTCATCTTTACCATTTTATCAATATCCTGTAACAGACTGGAGCCTGCGCCTTTGCATACTACGTTCTTAACCGGGCAGCCATAATTAATGTCAACCAGGTCTGGCCCTGCTGCAGAGGCAATTTCTGAGGCTTCGCGCATGTGATCGATATCACCACCAAAAATCTGGATGCCAATTGGTCTTTCGTATTCAAAAATATCAAGCTTTTGTCTGCTTTTTGCAGCATCACGGATCAAGCCTTCCGAAGAAATAAATTCAGTGTACATCATATCGGCCCCATTTTTTTTGCATACATAACGGAACGGCGGATCGCTTACATCCTCCATTGGAGCCAGTAATAACGGGAACTCACCTAAATCTATATTTCCTATCTTAACAGACATTTTCTATCTTCAACGATTAATAAAACATACAAAGGTACAAATAATGAATTTTGTAACACCTAACAAGGAGGAAATCAATCCTTTCTTACAATTACTTTTACTTTTATTTTACGCAGTTATCGGCGGACTTGTGTTTGGAATTCTAGCTATCGTCATTGTTTTACTAATGTATGGCTTAGGAATAGTAAGTAATTTGGACATGCTTTTAGCTGGCGATACGAGGTATATTGCTGGTTTTAAAGTGATACAAATATTAAGTTCGATCGGAACATTTATTTTACCTCCTATCGCCTTGGCCTTAACAGAAAGGAAAAAGGTAACGGAGTTTTATCTTTTCAAGCAGCCAAAATTCTTGTTGGTTGTGCTTGTGCTGGCTATAATGATATTAAGCATGCCGTTTATGGAATGGACTGTGATATGGAACCAGAAAATGATTTTGCCTGATTTTTTGCATAAGATAGAACAATGGATGAAAGAAAAGGAGGCTATTGCAATGAAAATGACAATTCAATTGATCACTGTGCGCAGTAATTTCGATTTTATTGTAAACCTTGTCATGATTGCTGTTATACCTGCAATTGGTGAAGAATTAATGTTCCGTGGAGGCGTGCAACGATCGTTAACCAGGGCTTTTGATAATCCACACATTGCAATTTGGTTATCAGCCATTATTTTCAGTGCCATCCATGTGCAGTTTTATGGTTTTGTGCCACGTATGTTATTGGGTGCAGGTTTTGGCTACCTGTATTATTACAGCGGAAGTATTTGGTATGCCATGCTGGCGCACTTCTTAAACAATGCTTATGCGGTTTGCGCGGCTTTTTACATGCAAAAGCATCACATGCCACTTGATAAAGCTGATGAACCGATCGGTTTTCCATGGTATGGCTATTTAATTAGTGCAATAATTACCATAGCTTTGTTCAAAATTTTTAAAGATAACGCAACACGTGAGCGAAAATTGGGTTAAAGTATATACCACCAGCGATGCCTTTGCGGCCGAGGTATTAAAACAGGGATTAACAGAAGCCGGAATTCCGGCAGTAACGATAAATAAACAGCTCTCAGCATATAATATTGGCGAAATAAATGTTTTGGTGAATAAGGTAGATTTCGATAAAGCCATAGAATACATTGTTGAAAACGAAATTGAATAGTGATGATGATCTTAAACTTTACACCCTTTACTTCCTACCTTAAATGAAAACCAGGGCAATAACCGCTTTCTTTTTTACCATTGTAATGCTTGGCTCTATCCTTCTGGGGAGCTACACTTTTACCATCTTTTATCTTGTTTTAAGTGTTTTGGCTTTGTTTGAATTTTACAAGCTGATTAAAAACTCTGGCATCAGGCCACACCGTAATATCGGTTTGGCAGCGGGGTCATTAATATTTTTGATGGCGGCAGGCCTACACTACCTTAAATATGATGTGAAGTATTTGCTACTTTGTATCCCACTAATTTTCTCGGTTTTTATTACTGAGCTATATAAAAAGAACAAAATTCCATTCGCCAACATCTCGTACACTTTTGTTGGCTTTGTTTATGTAACCATTCCTTTCTGTTTTTTTCATGCCCTGGGCTTTTTGAAAAACTGGAACGAATATAACTTTCATCTTCCGCTGGCATTTTTACTGATGCTTTGGGCCAATGATACAGGTGCTTATCTTTTTGGTGTAAAATACGGTAAACGTAAATTATTTGAGCGCCACTCGCCAAAGAAAAGCTGGGAAGGTTTTTTCGGAGGCATGTTCACCAGTGTTTTGGTCGCTTTTGGCTTGTCATTTCTATTTACCGAAAGCCCTGTTTGGGTTTGGATTGGTATGGCGGTATTGATTGCGAGCTTTGGTACTTTAGGAGATTTAGTAGAATCGATGCTTAAACGCAGTTTGGATACCAAAGATAGCGGTGGTTTATTACCGGGCCATGGCGGGTTGTTAGATCGTTTTGATGGGTTATTATTGGCTGCTCCGGTGGTTTACGCCTATTTATATCTGATTTTGTATTAAGCGAACATCGAGAAAGACCTTGGTATTGGCGTCATTCTCGCGCATGCGGGAATCTTAAAGCAGTTCAATACTCATATAAGCGATACAATAGCTATTCTATCTAATCCTCGTTTTTAACGAGGACTATGATTATGCATGAGCTGTTACAACATAATATTCTCTTTCTACCCGTTCGCCGGTTTTACTTTGTACCTGCTCTAATTTTTTAAGCGTATTTTTAATGGTAACCCCCGCTTTTTCTAATAGTTCTTTTACAGTTTCTACTTCGTAAAGTGTAAAGCCATAAGGAGTAAAAGGCAGGTTTTGCATGAAAGTTTTATCAGCAAAACATATAGCCAAAGTGCCGTCAGGTCTTAATATCCGCTTAATTTCGCTGAGGTATTCACTTGGATTTGTCCAAAAATATATCGTATTAACCGTAAAAACTTTATCGAACCGATCATCATCAAATGGTAATGTAACGCCATCTGTTAACTGAAAGTGGACTTTTCCTTTTGTGATGAAATCCTGATTGATCTTTTCGGCTTCTGCAATAATAGTTGCAGAAATATCAGCACCAAAATAAGCTAGGTTCTCTGCTTTTAACAATAGTTGAGCAATATGTCCGCCGTTACCATGACCGATTTCTAAAACCGTTTCATTGTTTTGAAGGTTTAATGCCTCAATTGCAGAAGTGGTCATGCCGATATTATTGGCATGCATCATTTCGCCTGTTTTAATGCCGTGTTCGCCTTCAGGACAAGCCAATTGCTTGGCAATATTTTTTAAGTCTTCCTCAGAAAGTTGATGTTCCATAGTCAAATTTAAAAATTTGGGCGTTATGATTTTTTACATCTTTTCTGCCGAGGTTATTAGATTATTTGATCACTTGAACCGGCTTTTTATTTTCATCGATCGCCACAAAAGTAAAATCGCCATGAACGGCCAATTCTCTTCCTTCGGCATACATCTGCTCAATATAAATTTCTACGTTCACTTTTAAACTGGTATTACCCACATGCTTTACCTTGCCGATAAGCTCTACGATAGTGCCTGCGGGGATTGGTTTTTTAAAGTCTATCCTGTCGCTGCTTACAGTAACCATAATCTGACGGCTAAAACGGGTTGCGGTAATGAAAGCAACTTCGTCCATTAAATGCATGGCTGTTCCACCGAAAAGAGTGTCGTAATGGTTTGTTGTATTAGGGAAAACGGCTTTAAAAATGCTGGTTTTAGAATTTTCTATTCTTTCTTCTAGGGTCATGGGTTAAATATAGGTGCTGTAAAAAGCTTTGGCAACTTTCTAGTTATTTTTAGTAGAAAATTGCCAAAGTAAAAGGTTTGCCACAATGATATGGTTTAGCAAGAAATCTGTGCTCCCTCTACCTCCGTAGCAAAATTAGCATTAATTTACCTGAAGATCTGTGGCAAGCACCTCTTCGGTTTTACGCATTTCTTTTGCGGCTTCAACCATTTCTATCAAAGCTTTTTTGGTTTCATCCCATCCACGGGTTTTTAAACCGCAATCTGGGTTTACCCAGAGTTGCCCGGAGGGAATAACAGCTTTTGCTTTTTTAAGCAATTGAACCATTTCTTCCCTCTTCGGAACCCTTGGAGAGTGAATGTCGTATACCCCGGGGCCGATTTCGTTTGGATATTTAAAATCGGCAAATGCGTCTAATAATTCCATCTGCGAACGTGAAGTTTCGATGGTGATTACATCTGCATCCATATCGGCGATGTTCTGGATGATATCGTTAAACTCAGAGTAACACATGTGCGTATGGATCTGCGTATCGTCTTTCACGCCGCTTGCCGAAATTTTAAAGGCTTTAACCGCCCAGTTCAGGTAAGTTTGCCAATCAGCTTTGCGTAATGGTAAACCTTCTCTAATGGCTGGTTCATCAATCTGGATGATTTTAATACCTGCATTTTCCAGATCGCAAACCTCATCGCGGATGGCCAGGGCAATCTGAGTACAGGTTTCTGATCTAGGTTGATCATTACGTACAAACGACCATTGTAAGATGGTTACAGGACCGGTTAACATACCTTTCATGTATTTTGTGGTAAGTGACTGCGCATAGGCGGTCCACTTTACTGTCATAGGTTTTGGGCGCGAAACATCACCAAAAATAATAGGAGGTTTTACACAGCGTGAACCATAACTCTGTACCCAACCGTTTTTAGAGAAGGCGAAACCATCTAGCTGTTCACCAAAGTATTCAACCATATCGTTGCGCTCAAATTCGCCATGAACCAAAACATCCAGATCGATTTCTTCCTGCCAGTTTACCGCTTTTGCGGTTTCTTTTGCTATGAGGTCATCATATTCTTCAATGGTAAAAGTTCCGTTTTTAAGTTTTGCTCTCCAGCTTCTTACCTCTGCAGTTTGCGGAAATGAGCCGATGGTTGTAGTGGCATAACTTGGTAGATTGAGTTGCTGTTGTTTAATTTTTCTGCTAGAAAATGGGCTTAAACGCTCTGCGTCCTGCTCTTTTAATGCTAAAACACGTTGTTTAACTTCAGGATTGTGGATGATTTTAGAAACTTTACGGTTAGCAATCGCATTCTTATTTTCTTCAAGCTTTTGCAGGGTAGATGCAGGGCTTTCGTTGGTGATGAGTTTTTTTAAGGTAACTACCTCAGCAATTTTTTGTTTCGCATAAGCCAGCCACTGTTTAATTTCGGCCGAAAGGTTTTGTTCATTGGTTTCATTGTCTAAATCAACCGGCGAGTGTATTAGGGAACAAGATGGGGCAATCCACACCTTATCCAGCCCTCTTTTTTCTACAGCCTGGTTAATGATTGAAACAGATTTCTCGAAATCATTTTTCCAGATGTTTCTTCCGTCTACCAAACCTAATGAAAGGATGGTATCTTCTTTTAACGAAGCTAAAACATCTATCAATTGACCTTCAGCGCGTACCAGATCGATATGTAAAACATTTACAGGCAATGAAGTAGTTAAGGCAAGATTGTTGCCTAAACCTTCGAAATAAGTTGCTAAAACGATCTTTAACCTTGGAAAAGCTTTTCTAATTTCTTTATAAACATATTCATAAGCTTTTTTGTCTTTTTCGGTAAGGTCTAAAGTTAAAAACGGCTCATCAAACTGAACATATTCTACACCCAAGGCATCTAAGCGAGATAAAATCTCGATATATACCGGAAGCAGGTTTTTGATCAGATCGATTTTTTCGAAGCCAACTTCTTTTTCTTTTCCCAATAAAAGGTAAGATACCGGGCCGATTAAAACAGGTTTTGTAGTAATGCCTAATTGTTTTGCTTCGTAAAACTCATCGATAATTTTGGTAGAGAAGAGTTTAAAAGGCTGGTTTTTGTAAAACTCAGGAACGATGTAATGGTAATTGGTATCGAACCATTTGGTCATTTCCATCGCTACCACATCTAATCCTTCTTTTTGATAACCCCTGGCCATGGCAAAATAGAGATCAAGCTCCGAATTCCCTTTTTTCAGGATCACTTCGTTATACCTTTTCGGTATCGCACCAAAAGTTAACGAATGGTCGAGCACATGATCATAAAAAGAAAAGTCGTTCGAGGGAATGATATCAATTCCAGCTTCTTTTTGAAGATTCCAGTTTTCGTGGCGAATGTTTTTTCCCACCTGAAGCACATTTTTGTACCCAGTTTTATCTGCCCAATAATTTTCGCAGATTTTCTTTAATTCCCTTTGGCTACCTATTCGCGGATAGCCCAGATTTTGCGTTAGCATCTCTTTTAAAGATTAAGTAAATAAATCGTTTAAAAGCTCTTAAAGCACTATTTTGTAATACTCTATGTTAAAAATTAAAGGGAAAGGTTTGGGCACAAACAACCTGCTCATCAGCCAAAAGCTTAAAGCAAGTATATAAAATTTTAATTTTATCGTGTACAATCAGACCTGACCAATTACTTTATAACGCGAAAGTACCGTCAATTCAATATAGGCAGGTCTCCTGACTTATTCCCGATCTTATCGCCTTCCCATCCCGGTAAACGGCACAGTGGCATGAATGATAAGACCGTTGTCTCTTGGTAAAAGACAGAATTTACAGTTGCGCGACAGCTCGTGATTTGCACACGATTCCCTATTAATCCCGGGTGTAATTCCGGGAACCTGTATCGGTTGATGAAAAATAAAGTTAAGAACTTACATCAGGACAAATGTATGGATTAGGATTTAAAACTTGTAACAAATTTACAGCAAGCCGTTTTTGGCGCTTATTCTCTATTATATTTGATTACCTAACTAAACTATTATGATAAAAATCTACTTTAAAAGGCTTTTTGTTGCTTTTTTAATGGTAAATAGCTGTGCTGTATTGGCACAGGAAGTGCCAACGCCAAAATCTCATTTTGGTTTTGATATCGGCGACGATTATCAATTGGCCAATTATACCCAAACAGAAGCTTACTTTAAGAAACTCGCGGCAAGTTCTGACCGCATTAAACTGGTTGATATTGGCAAAACCGAAGAAGGCAGAAGCCAATATATGCTGATTGTTTCTTCGCCCGAAAACCTGAAGAAATTAGACCGTTACAAGGAAATTTCGCAACAACTGGCGCATGCTGAAATTACACCCGAGCAGGCAAAAGCATTAGCCCAGGAAGGTAAAGCAGTAGTTTGGATAGATGGTGGTTTACATGCCAACGAAGTAGTGGGTGCACATCAACTAATCGAAACCGCTTATGAATTTGCCTCCAGAAAAGATCCGGAAACCCTGCGTATTTTGGATAATGTAATCATTTTGTTTACCCATGCCAACCCTGATGGGCAAGAATTGGTGAGCAATTGGTACATGAGAGAGAAAGATCCCAAGAAAAGAACAACCTCAGGCTTACCCGTTTTATATGAAAAATATGCAGGCCATGATAATAACCGCGATTTCTTTATGCTAAACCTTAAAGAAACACAGAATATTGGTCGCCAGCTTTTTGTGGAATGGATCCCTCAGATTATGTATAACCACCATCAGGCTGGCCCGGCAGGAACTGTTGTTGCTGGGCCTCCCTACCGCGATCCGTTCAATTACGTTTTCGACCCAACCTTACTAACCAGTTTAGATGCGGTTGGTGCAGCCATGCACAACCGAATGAATGTGGAAAATAAACCTGGTTATACCCAACGCGGGGGATCGGTTTATTCTACCTGGTATAATGGCGGACTAAGAACCACCACATATTTTCACAATATGATTGGGCTCTTGACCGAAATTATCGGGAACCCTACTCCTTCTGAAATTCCGTTAGTTCCGTCGAGATTATTACCGAATGGCGATTCGCCAAACCCGATTACCCCGAGGAAATGGTACTTTAAAAACTCGATCGATTATTCGGTATCACTAAATTATGCTGTTTTAAATTATGCACAACGTTACCGCGATGAATTGTTGTATAACATTTATCAGATGGGCAGAAATTCGATAGAACGAGGTAAAAAAGATACCTGGTCGTTCTCTCCAAAGAAAATTGAAGCCATTAACAACGCTGCAAAAGGCGAAAAAGGTACCGCAATTGCAGGGGGAGATGCCGATTTTGGGCCAAGACGGCAGATCAGTATGAAAGCTTTTGATACGGTGATGAAGGCTCCGGCGAACAGAGATCCTCGCGGATACATTTTAAGTGCCGATCAACCTGATTTTAATTCTGCAGTTAAATTTTTAAATGCTTTGATCAGAACAGGAATTGTGGTTCAAAAAGCAACCGCTTCATTTACCGTTGCAGGGAAAAATTATCCTGCCGGAAGTTATGTCGTAAAAACCGATCAGGCTTTTCGTCCACACGTTTTGGATATGTTCGAACCTCAGGATCACCCGAACGATTTTAAATACGAAGGTGGTGCTCCAATTCCGCCATACGATGCTGCAGGATGGACATTAGCCTATTTAATGGATGTTAAATTTGATCGGATTCTCGACGATTTTTCTGGTCCGTTTGAGAAAAATCCATATGGTGTTTTGTTGAAATCAGAAAACAAATTACCAAACGGATCGGGTTATGTGTTAAGTGCTGCACAAAATGATTCTTATACTGCGGCTAATGATTTATTAAAAAGCAAAGTTGAGGTTTACCGTTCGACTGAAAATGGCGATTTTTATGTTTCATCAGCAGGAAAAGCAATACTAGAAAAAGCGAATATCAAATTAAAAAGTGCGAATGCCCCAAAAGATAAAATTAAAATTTCTGCTGGAAGGATTGCCCTTTGGGATACTTACGGCGGCTCTATGGCTTCGGGCTGGGTGCGATTTTTAATGGAACAATATCATTATAACGCAACGGTAATTTATCCACAGGATATTGATGCCGGCAACTTAAAATCTAAATACGATGTAATTGTTTTTGTGGGTGGTGCCATACCGCCGGTACAAGGCGGAGGATTCGGAAACAGATCTTTCGGACCAAAGGCAGAAGAAATCCCTCAAGAATTTAGAAATCGTTTGGGTAGGATCACCGCCGACAAATCAATCCCTGAATTGAAGAAATTTTTGGAGGCAGGCGGCAATATTGTAACCATAGGTAGTAGCACCAATTTGGCCTATCATTTAAATCTTCCGGTTCGGAATGCAATGGTTGAAATTGTAAACGGAGAAGAAAAACGATTGCCTGCTGAAAAGTACTATGTTCCAGGGAGTGTTCTAAATGTTGGTGTAGATACTACTTTACCAACCAATTGGGGAATGGAAAAGGAAGCTGATGTATATTTCGATAATAGCCCTGTTTTTAAGCTCACAGGCGATGCCATTGTGGCTGGAAAGATTAAACCTTTAATGTGGTTCGAAAATGCCACACCGCTACGCAGCGGATGGGCCTGGGGGCAAGCTTACCTGCAAGATGGTGTAACGGCCTTCGAAGCGAAGGTTGGCAAGGGCAAACTGCTTGCTTTTGGGCCTGAAATTGCTTTTAGGGCACAAACACATGGTACTTTTAAACTGATATTTAACCAATTGTATAAATAAATTTGAGAAGCCGCTATCCTGAACGATAGTGGCTTTTTACTTTGGCCTTACTTTAGCCAACTGTAATCAGTTTAATTTTGTATTATGAAAGTAGAAATCTGGTCGGACGTAATGTGTCCGTTTTGCTATATCGGAAAAAGACATTTTGAACAGGCGGTAGAAAAACTACCGTTCAAAAACGAAATTGAAGTCGATTGGAAAAGTTATCAGCTCAATCCTGAGTACCATAATACGAATAACGAAACCGTTTACGATTACCTTTCGAGAAGCAAGGGAATGCCCATTGAACAGGCTAAACAAATGACCAAACAGGTTGCGGATATGGCTGCAAATGCTGGTTTGAAGATGGATTTTGATACGAATATCCCTGCCAATACCTTCAATGCACATCGTTTGATCCATTTGGCAGCAAAACATAATCTTCAGGATTTAGCCGAAGAGAAACTGTTTGAAGCACATTTTGTGAACAGTAAAAATATCGGCGAAATTGATGTTTTGATTGATCTTGCTGTAGAAATTGGTTTGGATAAGGACGAGGCCAAATCGGTTTTGAATGGAAATGAATTTGCCGAAGCCGTTCGTTATGATATTTATGAAAGCCAGAATTTAGGGATCCGTGGTGTGCCTTATTTTGTAATGGACCGTAAATATGGTGTTTCGGGCGCTCAGCCTGTTCAGGCATTTACCGATGCACTTACCCAAAGTTTTGCCGAGTGGAAATCTGCCCAGCCAAAAACTACGCTTACTTCATTAAACAAAAATGATGATGCCGTTTGTGATGAAAATGGTTGTGAGATATAGCATTGTTTCCCGCAGATTACGCTGATCTCCGCAGATTTTTTCTGCGATAAATGTTGATCTGCGGTTTTTACAGATTAGTCGTCATCTCCTGAAGCGCAGCGCAATGGAGATGTCTATTCAAAACGGTCGTCTTTCCCGCGCAGGCGGGAATCTTAATGCAACCTGCGACCCTACTAAGGCATTACGATTCCCAATCAAGTTGGGAATGACGATTCCTCTATACCTGCCACCATCACTTTTGGTTCGGGAAGACAATAGCCCGGAATAAATGTTCGCATTAACCTATCATTCTTAACTACCGATTTTGATTCTTCAACGGCGTTAATAAATACTCTAAACCATTTACCCGGATTTCGAACATAGTAGCCATTAAATCGCCTAATTTCCCTTTTGGGAAGCCTTTATCCTTATACCACAGCAAATAACTTTCGGGGATATTACAGATCAGGTAACCTTTATACTTTCCATAAGGCATTTGCATTTTCACTAAATCGAGCAATAAGGTTGGATCTAACATTTTTGTTTTAAGGTAGTGCTGATAATTTAAAAAACATTAATTCAGTCAGTTCATTGACCGAATTAACGTTAATTGAGTCTGTCCGTTGACTGAATTAACGTTTTTAGTCAATAAGTTCTAAAGTTTGAATGGCTTCTTCAACAGTACTTATGTTATCGAAAGCAATCCTTAAGGTATTTTTTACTTCTTTTAAATTACACATACGCGGGTGGTTCTGCGCAAAAGTTAAAATCTTGGTAAAGGTATTCGAATCGAAATAAGCCGATTGTTTATCGCTTAAGAAATACCCGCGTAAACTATTTTTCTTAAAACTGATTTTCTCGAAGCCCAGTTTCTTGCCCAGCCACTGCAAGCGCACCACACTTAGCATCGTTTTTACTTGCGGCGGAACCGGACCGAAACGGTCGGCCAAATGTTTTTCAAAAATGGCTAATTCTGCTTCGTTATCAAGTTTAGAAAGCTCGGTATATAAATTGTAACGCTCGGTGATATTGGTGATGTATGCATCAGGGATATACAATTCAAGATCTGTATCTACCTGTGTAAAGCCCACAAATGGACGGGCAGGTTCATTTTCGAAGAGGCCTTTAAATTCTGCTTCTTTTAGTTCCTGAATAGCCTCATCCAATATTTTGTGGTACATTTCAAAACCAATTTCAGCAATGAAACCACTCTGCTCGGCACCCAATAAATTTCCACTTCCACGGATATCCAAATCGCGCATAGCTACGTTAAAACCGCTTCCTAAGTCAGAAAACTCTTCAATAGCACTTAAACGCTTCCGTGCTTCAGAAGTTAAAGTAGATAAGGGTGGAGAAAGTAAATAACAGAAAGCTTTTTTGTTGCTCCTGCCTACCCGGCCACGCATCTGGTGCAAATCGCTCAAACCAAACATATGTGCATGGTTAATGATGATGGTATTGGCATTGGGGATATCTAAACCCGCTTCTATAATCGTGGTGGCTACCAGAACATCTTTTTCTCCATTAATGAAATCGAGCATTACATCTTCTAGTTGATCGCCATCTAACTGCCCATGGGCAATGCCGATTCTTGCTTTTGGAACCAGTTTCTGGATTAAGCCACCCAATTGCATCAGGTCGTTTACGCGGTTATGGATAAAGAAAACCTGTCCGCCGCGGTCTAATTCGAACTGAACGGCCTCTTGAATCAGTTTATCATTAAAAACATGTAATTCGGTACTAACCGGCTGGCGGTTTGGCGGTGGCGTGCTGATAATGGATAAATCTCTTGCGCCCATTAAAGAGAAATGCAGCGTTCTTGGGATCGGAGTTGCTGTAAGGGTTAAAGTATCAACATTTACCCTAACCGCTTTTAGCCTTTCTTTTGCGGTAACGCCAAATTTCTGCTCCTCATCAATAATCATGATGCCGAGATCCTTAAACTTTACATCCTTGCTCAGCAAACGGTGTGTGCCGATCAAAATATCAACTTTGCCTGCAGCTGCTTCGGCCAATGTATCCTTAATCTGTTTACTGGTTTTAAAACGGTTAATGTAATCAACGGTAACCGGGAAATCTTTTAAGCGTGAAGAAAAAGTTTTGAAATGCTGTAAGGCCAAAATAGTTGTTGGTACCAGAACCGCCGCTTGTTTTCCTTCTGCTACCGCTTTAAATGCCGCGCGTACGGCAATCTCTGTTTTTCCGAAGCCCACATCACCACACACTAAACGGTCCATTGGATGTGGCGATTCCATGTCCTTTTTCACGTCTTGGGTAGCCTTTAACTGATCGGGTGTATCTTCGTAAATAAAAGAAGCCTCCAATTCTGTTTGTAAATAACTATCTGGAGAAAACGCGGTTCCTGCCTGGGTTTTGCGCAAAGCATAGAGCTTGATCAGGTCCCGGGCGATATCTTTAACTTTTTTTTTAGTAGTTTTTTTTAGCTTGTCCCAGGCATCAGTACCCAGTTTATTCATCTTAGGCACTCCGCTTTCCTTACCGCTATATTTGGCAATGCGGTTTAACGAGTTGATGTTCACATAAAGTAGGTCGTTATCTGCATAAATTAAACGGATCATCTCCTGGGTTTTGCCGTTAACTTCTACTTTTTCCAATCCGGCATACTTTCCAATCCCATGGTCGATGTGGGTAACATAATCACCTGATTTAAGTTCCCTTAAATCTTTCAGGGTAATGGCCTGGCTTTTCTGATAGCCTTTTTTAAGTTTGTATTTGTAATATCGATCGAAAATCTGGTGATCGGTGTAAAATGCCGTTTGAATCTGCGGATCTACAAAACCTTCGCGCAGCATGCTATTAATCGGTGTAAACTTGGCTGTTTTATCAATATCCTCTAAAATGGCATATAAACGCTCAATCTGTTTTGGTGAATCGGTAAAAATAAAATTAACAATGCCTTCTTTTTCGTTTTCCTTAAGGTTATGGATAAGGAGATTAAAATCTTTGTTAAATGAAGGCTGTGGCTTCGTTTCAAATTCAAAGCGGTTGTCTGTTTTATAAAAAAACTGCTTCCCGAATTCGATGATTGGAAAATCCTGAAGATGATCGCCCAGTAACTTTTCGTCAGTAAAGGCAAATTTCGGATCAATCCATTCTGGATTTTGACTTTTATCTGCCGCTGGTAGCGCTTTCCACAGTTCAACAGCCTTTTTAAAGCCAGCTTTAACAATATCGAGGGTAAACTCTATATCCTTAAACCAGAGTTGTGTATCCTGGTCGATATAATCGAGGATGCTGATATTGCTTTCTGTTAAAAATTTTGCCTGAACATTAGGTACAATGGTAAGCGATTTAACATCGGCAACCGAAAGCTGACTTTCAATTTCAAAACTTCTGATGCTTTCTACCTCATCTCCAAAAAACTCAATGCGGTAAGGCAAATCAGAAGAGAAAGAAAATATATCTACAATGCCACCACGGATAGAAAATTGCCCTGGTTCGTAAACAAAGTCTCTTCGGTCGAAATCGTAATCAATTAAAAATTCGTTAATAAAATCGATGCCCAACTTGGCTCCCAAACTGATTTCTAAAGTGTTTTTTTCTAAAGCAGAGCGGTCAATCACCTTTTCGGCAATGGCTTCAGGGTAAGAAACTACAATTTTGCCATACTCCGAATCGTGATTCAATTCATTCAGTACCTCTGCACGGGCCAATACGTTTGCTGTATCTACCTGCGTAAAATCGAAAGATTTGCGGTACGAGGAAGGAAACAATAAAACCTGTTTATCCAAAACGCTTTCCAGGTCAGACTGAAAATAAGCGGCTTCTTCCCGGTCTGGCAAAACCAACAGTAAGGGCTTGTGTAATAGGAAATAAGAAGAAAGGGTAACAATAGCATCAGCCGAACCCACCAATCCCTTTAATTGTATCTTTGGGTTTTTAGTGCTGTTCAACGCTTTGGTAAATTGAGTTACCCTATCGTCGGTTTTGTATCTGTTTATTAAATCGCGAATGTTCAAGGCACAAAAATAAGCTTATCTTTTAATATTAACCTGCAATTTGTGTAAAGGTTTTTTTAACTATTTTTGACGAGTTTGCCTACAAAAAACAATTTTGGGAAATAAACAACCACTTATTCTTAGATTGTATCGCAAGTTTGGTCGAAATATATCCCCCTTTCGTCGATTAAGGGCAAATTGATGTAACAAAGGGGGGGCTATGACCTCTAAATTATATAAAAAGTGAAACAATGAACAACATTAAGCGCTTTCCTTTAGAACTGGTTTTCTGGGTAACAGCATTAGTGTTATTGGCAACAGCGAATGGCCACGAACATCACTTCACGCTTTGTCCGCTAGCCAATTTGGGCTTTCAGGATTGGTGTCCGGGATGTGGCATAGGCAGGTCAATCAGTCATATTTTACATGGCGAGTTTACCGAAAGCTTTTCCGAACATTGGTTTGGGTTTCCGGCACTTTTGATTATAGTTTATAGAATTTACACATTGATAAAAAATAAAAATAAGTTTAAAATTTCAACTACAAATACATAGAAACCATGGATATATTTCAATCACCTCTAATGTCGTTACCAGGTATAACACCAGAGGAATACTCATATTTACAACAAGCAACAACAGGTTTAACTGAAGAGCAGTTGCGTAATTTCTTGATGGTTTATAGCAGTAAAAGAAAAAATCCATCTGACATGTTGATTTTCTGCTTAATCGGACTGTTTGCTGTTCCAGGTTTACAAAGGTTTATCATCGGTCAGATCGGAATGGGTATTTTATACCTCCTAACCGCAGGTTTATGTTTTATCGGATCGATTATCGATGTGGTAAATCACAAAACACTCGCTTTTGAACATAACCAGAAAATGGTTTTCGAAAGCTTACAGATGGTAAGAATGGGCGGTGGATTCCAGCAGGCAGGAAAATTCTAGGATAACTAATCTTGATATTTACATCCGTATCCAAATAAATTGGATGCGGATTTTTTCTGTTAAATGAAGTGTCGTACCTCAGCATTGACAGAAAAAGAAAACAATGAAATTTCTATATTTATAAAATGAAATTAGCTGAAATTACCAATTATTTAGAAAGCATAGCGCCGCTTAATTATCAGGAAGATTATGATAATGCTGGTTTGATTGTAGGCGATCCGAATATGGAGGTTCATGGTGCTTTGGTAGCTTTAGATTGCTTAGAAAAAATTGTAGATGAAGCGATTTCAACAGGCTGCAATCTGATTATTACCCATCACCCCATCGTTTTTAAAGGTTTGAAAAAGCTTAACGGCAAAAATTACGTAGAGCGTGTAGTATTAAAGGCAATCAGGAATAATATTGCACTTTATGCTATCCACACCAATCTTGATAGTATCCATACCGGTGTAAATGCGATGATTTGTGCGCGTTTGGGTTTAACTGGAACGAAAGTGCTATCGCCAAAAGCTGGTTTGTTGAAAAAACTGGTTACCTATTGCCCGCAGGCCCAGGCAGAGCAATTACGATCGGCACTATTTTATGCGGGTGCAGGCAATATTGGCAACTATAGTGAGTGCAGTTTCAATGCCGATGGCTTTGGCACCTTTAAAGGCAACGAAGATGCTGATCCTTTTGTAGGTGAAAGAGGTGTTCGCCACCGCGAGGCCGAAGTGCGGATTGAAATGGTTTATCCTACACAATCTGAACGCAAAATTTTGGTTGCTTTGTTCGAGAACCATCCTTATGAGGAAGTGGCCTACGATATTTACAAACTCGAAAATAAACACCAATTGGTTGGTTCGGGCATGGTAGGCTGGCTGGAATACGATATGGATGCCTACGATTTTCTGCACCTGGTAAAAGATAGAATGCAGGCTAAAGTGGTTAGACATACGGAAGTAATTGGCAAAAGAATCAAAAAAGTGGCGGTTTGCGGCGGTTCCGGAAGCTTCCTGTTAAAAGAAGCTATTGCTGCCGGAGCAGATGCTTTTATTACCGCAGATTTTAAATATCACGAGTTTTTTGATGCTGAGGAAAAATTGATCATTGCTGACATCGGACACTTTGAAACTGAACAATTTACCTCAAATTTATTGCTTGAAATTATTCAGAAAAAATTTACTAACTTTGCAATCCGTTTAACGGAGCAAAATACAAACCCCATAAATTACTTGTTTTAATGGAACAAACCGTAGAACAAAAGCTAAAGGCTTTATACGAATTACAAAATATCCACACAAAAATTGATAAGATCCGCCAGGTACGTGGTGAATTACCAATGGAAGTTGCCGATCTTGAGGATGACGTTTTAGGATTAGAAACTAGAATTGCAAAAATCAAAGGAGAACTTGATGATCTGGAGGATTCAATCGTAACGCGTAAAAATACAATTAAAGATGCGCAAGCTGCCATCAAAAGATACGATTCTCAATTAAAAGAAGTTAAAAACAACCGTGAATACGATGCTTTAACGAAAGAAATTGAGATTCAAGGTTTAGATATTCAGGTTTCTGAAAAGAAAATTAAAGAACACGGTTTCGAAATCGCTTCTAAAACTGAAATCTATGAAGCCGCTAAAGCGGAGTTAGATGGCAGAAAGAAAGATTTAGAAGTTAAAAAAGGTGAACTTGATGTAATTACTGCTGAAACTGAAAAAGAAGAACAGGATTTACAAAAGAAAGCTGATAAAGCCGAGCCACTGATTGAGGAGCGTTTATTGGTTGCCTACAAACGATTACGCAAAAATGCAGTAAACGGTTTAGCAGTAGTAACAATCGATCGGGATTCTTGCTCGGGTTGTTTTAACCAGATTCCACCACAACGTCAGTTAGATATCCGCCAACGTAAAAAAATTATCGTTTGCGAACACTGCGGTCGTATTTTGGTTGATGAAGCTTTAACGCACGAAGTAGCAGAAGCTTAATTCGCATCATAAAATTATTAGAACGTCCCGATTAAACCGGGACGTTTTTTGTTTAGGCCAATTTTCTGGCGTATACACAAAACAAGAATATAATTTTAACGTTTAATGTAGATATTTGTTTAAATGTGAACTACTACTGCTCTAGTGCAGGATCAAACTGAAATATATTCCCGAATGACTAAAATCTTCTTTGTTTTTGCGTTTTCTGCTCTTCTCCTGCTTCCAGCATCCTTATTTGCAAATTTCGACTTTAACAACAATTGCTTAAATGCTTATAAAAGTATATTCGAACTTAAGTTAGGCAATGCGAAGGCTTATATCTCTACAGAGAAAAAACAACATCCCAATAATTCCATTATTCCGCTTTTAGAAAATTATGTAGATTATTTTACGGTTTTAACTTCTGAGAGTAAAGCCGATTTCGACCGTTTGAAGGTTAATAAATCTGCACGCTTAGATCAAATAAGTGATGACGATAAAAGCTCTCCCTATTATCTTTACGCACAGGCAGAAATTAATTTGCAATGGGCGCTAATCCGTGGGCGCTTTGGTGAATATTTTAATGCCGCAATGGAAGTAAAAAAAGCCAACAGCCTTTTGCAGGAAAACAATAAGAAGTTCCCCAATTTTCACCTTAATTTGAAAGGCTTGGGGCTGATTAATGCTGTTCTGGGCAATCTTCCGGATGGAGCTTTAAAAACAGCACTATCTACTTTTGGAATTAAAGGAAATCTTCAGAACGGATTAAATATGTTCGAAAAACTGGCCGACAACCTACCAAAATCTTCCTACGAGCCTTTTTACGAGGAAGTAGTGTTTTACTATGCCTATGTATTAACCGATGTGGCACATAGCCCACAGGCATATGCAAAAACCATAAAATATACCGAACGGATTGCCGATACCAGCTTATTAAAAAGTTATTTGCAGAGTTATGTATGCATTAAAAACGGACATAGCGAAGAAGCTATTGCTATTTTGGCAAAGCGGCCAGAGGGAGGAGTATACCAACCTTTTCCTTATTTAGATTATCTGGAGGGTATTGCTCATCTGAACAAACTAGACTTTAATGCGGCAGCTCATTTTAACCGCTTTTTGCAGACGACGAAAGGCGTTAATTTTGTAAAGGACGCTTACCTTCATTTAGGCTGGATCGCTCTTCTGAAGGGAGATAAAGAAGGATATGGGGCATTTGCAGCAAAGGCAGTTAAAAACGGATACACCTACATGGAAAAAGATAAGCAGGCTAAAGCCGAAGCTGCTTCAGGAACGCCAACCATTGATCTTTTAAAAGCCAGACTGTTGTTTGATGGCGGTTATTTAAACAGGGCCCTGCAGATCCTTGCAGATAAGAAAGTAACGGATTATAGCAACGATAAAGACAAAACGGAATTAAATTACCGTTTGGGCAGAATTTATGATGATTTAGGGAAAGATGATCAAGCGTTAGCAGCTTATCAAGAGACGATTAACGAAGGAAAAAACCTGAAATATTATTTTGCTGCAAACGCTGCTGTGCAGATGGGCAAGGTTTATGAAAGAAGGAAAAATATTGCGAAAGCAAAAGAGGCTTTCAATACTGCCATTGCCATGAAAAATCATGAGTTTGAAAGCAGTATTGAAAGCCAGGCTAGGGCCGGTTTAAAACGGTTAGCCAATTAGAAACGGTGTATAAAAGCATTAATGTGCATGCCAGCTCCTACAGATGCAAAAACAGCTACATCGCCAGGCTTAACTTTATAGCCTTTAACTTCACCTTTTAATACCAGGTCTAACAAGGTAGGTATAGTGGCAACCGAACTGTTTCCTAACCATGAAATCGTCATTGGGACTAAGTTTTCGGGCACTGTATCTTTTCCATAAAGTTTGAACAGACGTTTCATGATGGCGGTATCCATTTTGCCATTGGCCTGGTGAACGAATACAATATTTATATCTTCAACACTTAGGCCTGCTTTATCGATGGCTTTTTTAATGACCTGTGGCACCTGGACTACCGCAAACTCGTATAGTTTACGTCCATTCATTTTCAGGTAAAAGTTTCCACTGGTTTCATCAGGATGCGATCCTTTGCCCATAGTGAGTAAATTACCATGGTTTACGGCGTGCGTTTCTGTTTTATGGGCTAATATTCCTCTTTTTTCTTCTGACTCTTCGGCTTCAAAGATTACAGCTCCGGCACCATCAGAAAATATCATGCTATCACGGTCATGTGGATCGATAATGCGGCTTAAGGTTTCTGCACCAATAACCATAACACGTTTTGCATCTCCGCTTTTAATATAATAATCTGCCTGTATTGCACCTTGCACCCATCCTGGGCAACCAAAAATGATGTCGTATGCAACGCAGTCTGGATTTTGAATACCTAGTTGTTGTTTTACCTTTGAGGCTAAAGACGGTAAAATATCAATGCGGTTGCTACCCAAAGGGATGTCGCCAAAATTATGACAAAATATAATATAGTCTAAGGTTTCTTTATCAATACCTGCGTTTTCTATAGCTTTTTCTGCAGCCTTTGCGCCGATATGATTGCTTAACTGCTCGGGGCATGCGTAGCGCCGTTCCACGATTTCCGTAATTTCAGAGAATTTATGAATAATCTCTGAGTTCTCTTTTTCCAGCCGGTTCCCATTCTCAAAAAATGTAGAATTCAAGAATTCGTTGCCGGAAATAATATTCTGTGGAATGTAACTTCCAGTTCCGGCAATTACCGTATTTATCACTTTGCTCATAATTATAATACCGCATACTAAAACGGTATGTAGTATAAAAATATCAATTATATTCGATAATCGAAAATATATTAAATTTTAGCGTAGCTTATTTTCTATTGCGAATTTTAATAACCCTGCTTTCCCACTTACATTTAGCTTCTGTGCCATGTTTTTCCGGTGCGTATCAACAGTGTTTAAAGCTATAAATAATTTTTGGGCAATTTGCTGGGAAGAGTAGTCTTCGCTGATCAATTGCAGGATTTCCATTTCTCTCGTAGTTAAATTGTGGCTTTTTTGAAAATGATCTCCATCGTTAAATACTGAGGGCTGAACATCGGGTTTTGTTTTCTGGAAATATTTTTCACCTAACTGTAAATCGGATATAATTGTAAACAGCGTTTCTGCATCGGTATCTTTTTGAACAAAAGCTTTTACCCCTATACTTTCTAGTTTGGCTGCTAATTTAACCGTATAATACATCGATAATACCATAATTTTTACCGAGGGAAATAGTTGCCTTATTTTTTCGGCTGCAATTTCTCCATCTAAAACAGGCATGTTCAGATCAAGGATTAGAATATCGGGTATTTGGTGATTTAACAGATGCAGGATTTCCTTTCCGTTTGACGCCGTACCAATAACCTTAAAGTTGGGCTGTTCTGAAAGGATGGCCGATAATCCTTCGGCAAACAGTTTATGATCATCTGCGATCATTAATGTGGTCGGTTTTTGTTCCATCGTGTCCATTATTTCAGCGGTATATCAATAGCGATTGTTGTACCATTCGGATTACTGTCTACCTGGATTTTCCCGTTCAGATAGTTTACCCTTGAGCGTATATTCTGCATGCCTAGTCCCGTTTTATCCTCTTCCTGACTAAAGCCAATACCATTGTCTTCAGCCATAATATTGATCCCTTCATTAAAAGATAACATCTGGATGGTTGCTTTGGTCGCCAAAGAGTGCCTGTTGATGTTATTTACCAATTCATTAACGATACGGTAAATGGTAATTTCCATGTTGCTTTCGATGGGATGTTCTACTTGATAAACAAATTCGAAAGCAATTTTACCCGAATGGTTTAAGGAAATAAAATTTTCTTTAAGCGTTTCGATCAAGCCCAGTTGTTCAAAGTTTTTAGGCATTAAATTATGCGAAATTTCCCTTAAATCGGTACAGGCCTTTTCGATCATGCTAATGGTTTGATTATAAAATGCACGTTCATTTTCAGGTAGTTTTAAAACCTTGTGTTGAAAGGCCGTGATGTTTAATTTAATAATGGAGAGTGTGCCGCCTAAATCATCGTGCAGATCGCGGGCAAGCCGGGTTCTTTCATCTTCCTGCGCATTAAAAATGCCATCTGCCAGATCTACCTGATGTTTACTCTTTTCTTCCAGCAGGATTTCTTTTTCTTTTTTTAGAAAATTATAACGCTGTGTTAATGCAAATGAAAGGAAAATGATTTCGGCTGTTAAACCCACCACTAAACCATTTGGCTTTAGCAGGTTAAAATTGGTTAGCCCCAGCGTATTAAAAACATAATTGAAAACGCCAAATAACAACATCAATGTAGCAATAAAATAGTACCAACCCAGCTTATACCCTGCCCTGATCCTTTCAACTACACATACAATAATCACGATAACAGTAAGCAGCGCCAGGAAATTGTTGATATAAAAAACGGTTTTTTCTAAGATGATAAATGATTTGAACAGCATAAACACTGGTATAATCGACATGGCCCAGCAGAACCGCTTATAGTAGTTGGTAAAGCGGTATAAGCGACTATTGGATTGATTCTGGTTTACAAATAGTTGCATTACCTGAATCAGTAAACCACAGCTCAATGATGCCATAATTAACCGCATATAATCCTGGAGACCTGGTAAGTTTGGGTAAAACCATTGAAAAGCCAAGCCCTCTTCTTCCAAAATAAAAATTAAGGTACAGAAAATGTAAATCGCATAATATAGGTGGATATTATCTCTAACAGAGGCAAACAGTAATAGGTTAAATATTACAGCAAAAACAAAAATTCCAGTATAAAATCCAAATAATGTATGTTGTGGAATTTCTGCCTGAATAATATCAACGTCGCGCCCAATAGACATCGGCATGTACATATTCTGCCCACGTTTATCAGCCCATAAATAGAAAGTTGCTTTTTCATGGGGCAAAAGAACTATTGGGTAGATAAAGCTTCTATTGCGATACGGACGTTGTTTAAAAGGAAAATGATCGCCGGTTAAGCCTAGCGGATAAATCTTCCCAAGCTCATCCACTTTAAACAGCTGAAGCTGGTTAATGCTTGAACTCTGCTCCTTAAACATAAGGTGTACTGCTTGTTCTAGGGTGTTTTCTATATCAAAAGCAACCCAGTAATAAGATTGGGTATAGCCTTTACTAAAAACTTTTCTTGGTATTAGTGGGGTGAGTTTGCCAGCCTGCTTATATTTTATAATAGAATCGATGTTCAGGTTTAAATTTTTGTCCTCATAGAAATACCCATGCTCACTGATGTTGAATTTTTTGGCCGTATCTATTAAAATGGGGTTGCCCTGTTGCGCAAAGCATACCTGTAATTGAAATAGGAGAAATAAGAATAGAAAAAAAACTTTGTTCATTGATGAGAGAATTAGTGACATTCTTTAACTGCCAATCAATATTTCATAAATATAAGATATAAAATAAACACTAAATATACCGAGTAAAGGGTATATAAAATCACTTAGGCTATCGATTACTTTTACATCAAACTAAACGACTTAAAAATGAAAAACTTCTTAGCTATTATTTGACTCCTGTTTATAGTACAGATGGCAAATGCCTAATCGTATGTTTTGAGGAGAGAATACGCCTGATGATATATATTGGTTAAATGCCCTTGGAAAGTTGGTGGTGAAAAGATCACGGGGCAGATAATGAAAACGCTTATAAGTATGGGTTAAATTTTATCACCTATATCATTTTATGGTTTCCTTTTAAACTAATAACCTATTAATTAATTAAAACACGAATCATGAAAAAACTCATTGCAATAATCATTTTATTTATTTGTTATACACATGTTAATGCCCAGATAACAAAAGTAACCACACAAGAACTTTATAAAGCATTTAAACAAGACCGTGTTCATTTTGCCGGTATATTGAGCAGGTTTGGTGGTGGAGGTAACTGCGCTTCGGTGGCGCTCATAAAGGCATCAATAGGAACTTTTGGAATTAATGGTGTTTTTAAAGGGGTAAAAACCGACTCGACGGCAAAAATGGTTTACATTAAAAGAAGAGATGATAAAACCATTGTACTTTCTTTTGATAGGTTAAATTTCGCAAAAAAACATTTTTTTATTAAAAGGCAAACTGATGCTATTTCAAAAAAAATTAGTGATTATGCTGCATTTTGTTTTGCTGTAATGTGCAGGGCCAAACAATTGGAAATGGGATACGATGCAAATTATTTTTACCGGGGAGTGGATAAACTTAACAAGGGACAAAATGCCTCTGAAATATACAATATGTTGGGTTTGCAAAAGGTTATTGTTAATGATCTGAGCATTAGCAATATTAAAAAATATTCAAATCTTGTTTTATACAATGCCCCGCATGCTGTATATAGCAGTAATGGTTATTATGATGAATTTTTTATTGGAACCCAAACAGGCATTGAACCTTTGGAAAGATTAAGTCAATTTCACTGTAAAACGGCAAATGGTTGTCCAATTTTAGGCGCATACGCACTCAAATAATTGATGTTGCAATTAACTAAAATCATCAATCAGAAACACAAAAAGCTCTTTAGGTCCATGTGCACCTAAAACTAATGTCTTTTCAATATCGGCCGTTCTGCTAGGGCCGGTAATGTTACTGATCATGGAAGGGATCTGGTTGCCATACTTGTTTTTCAACAATTGAAAGGCATCTTTAAGATCCAAAACCAGTTGGCTTGTTTTTGCAATTACAATGTGATGATGTGGAAAGATGCTGAGCCTTCTTCCTGCGGCGCCTTGGTTAGTTACCATTACACTTCCATTACGGGCAATTAAGGCTTCGCAAAGGGTAATACCTACCTCTGCCTGTTCAAAATCTTTATCGGTTTGGTAAAAAGGAAATTCATATTTGCTTAAAAACTGCTGAAGTTCTGGTTCCCAGCAGTATATTTTTCGCCATTTAAACTTATCGGCCAGCTGCAGCATATTTTCAAAAAAATCAATCCCGTCTTCGCAGAAGATAAAGTTACCGGATATGGCCGTAAGCTGTTCGGCAAATAATACCTCTAGCTCATCTGTATTTTTTTTGTACAATGGGCTTTCTTCTAAATTAGGATAAGGGTTTTCGCGCTTCTCCAATAGTGCTTTCCTTATCTTTTTTAGTATTTGTTCTTTCGCTGTCGTATTATCCTTCATTATAAAAAAAAGCTACCCTAATAATTAAACTAGGGTAGCAAATGTAATAATAGAAATTATTTATTTATGCTTCTACCGGAGTAATATGTCCGGGAGTTCCGCTTTCTCCTTGGTTTTCGAATAATCGTTTACCAAAAATCACTTCTAAATCGTCTTTGAATAAAACTTCTTTTTCGATCAAGATGTCGGCCAATTGGATTAATTTATCTTTGTTTTCTTCTAATAAACTAATTGCCCTTTGGTATTGGCCCTCAATTAATGCCGAAATTTCTTTATCGATCGTTAAAGCAGTATCTTCTGAATATGGTTTAGAGAAATTATACTCGTTCTGACCCGATGAGTCGTAATAAGTAATGTTTCCTAATTTATCGTTCAGACCATAAATGGTAACCATTGCTCTCGCTTGTTTATTTACTTTTTCCAGATCGCTTAGTGCACCTGTGGAAATAGTATCGAACATCACTTTTTCAGCTGCCCTACCACCCATCGTTGCACACATTTCATCGAGCATTTGGTGAGGGCGAACAATTAAGCGTTCTTCAGGCAGGTACCAGGCAGCACCTAAGCTCTGTCCGCGTGGAACAATCGTAACCTTAACTAAAGGCGCTGCGTGTTCTAACAACCAGCTTACGGTGGCGTGACCAGCCTCGTGAATCGCAATAGCACGTTTTTCGCTTGGCGTAATGATTTTGTTTTTCTTTTCTAAACCACCTACAATTCTATCTACAGCGTCTAAGAAATCTTGCTTATCAACTGCCGATTTATTTTTACGGGCTGCGATTAATGCCGCTTCGTTACAAACATTGGCAATGTCTGCTCCTGAGAATCCTGGAGTTTGTTTTGCTAAAAATTCGGTATCAAGCTCTTCTGATTTTTTAAGCGGAGCAATATGGACTTCGAAAATTTGTTTACGCTCTATAACATCTGGTAAATCAACATAAATCTGTCTGTCGAAACGACCAGCCCTTAATAACGCCTTATCTAAAACATCAGCACGGTTGGTTGCGGCTAAGATAATAACATGTGTATTGGTGCCAAAACCATCCATTTCAACCAAAAGCTGGTTTAAGGTGTTTTCGCGTTCATCATTTCCGCCCATTACACCATTTTTACCACGGGCACGGCCAATAGCATCGATTTCATCAATAAAGATAATACAAGGCGATTTATCTTTTGCCTGTTTAAATAAATCACGTACACGAGATGCACCTACCCCTACAAACATCTCCACAAAATCAGATCCTGACAGAGAAAAGAAAGGAACCTGGGCCTCACCTGCAACAGCTTTGGCCAATAAGGTTTTACCGGTGCCAGGCGAACCTACAAGTAAAGCACCTTTAGGAATTTTTCCACCCAGATCAGTGTATTTTTTAGGGTTTTTAAGGAAATCTACAATTTCCATTACCTCTGTTTTTGCTTCTTCTAAACCTGCAACATCGTTGAAAGTAATGTTTACCTGGCTTTCTTTATCAAACAAAGTTGCTTTTGATTTTCCAATACTGAAGATCTGACCGCCGCCGCCAGCACCGCCGCCCATTCTGCGCATCATAAAAATCCAGAAACCGATTAAAAGCAATACTGGTAAAATAATGCTTAAGAACCAGCTAGCCAACGGATTGCTGCGGCTGGTTTTCTCTGCCAGTACCCTTGGTTGGTTAGCAGGAAGATCCTTTTGCGAATCGGCAAGTTGTTTATCCAGCCCATCCATCGTTCCGGCATTAAAATATACAACAGGACTAGCATTGTTACTGTTTACATTAAAAGTGCTATTACTTTTATAAGCATCATAAAGCTTCTTCTTGTCTAAACTGTCTTTTTTAATGTAAACCTCTACACGTACTAAATCGTCTGATTTATAGGCAACAACTTTCTGAACGTCACCTTTAAGTAACATCTGTTGTTCAAACTTTTGGTAGGTAACCTCTTTACCGCCGTCGGTAGTAAATAAAAACTGTGCTGCAATAATGGCTATAATAATGGCCGCATACACCCAGAAAATATTAAATTTTGATCCTTTTTGTGGTTTTTTAGGGATGTTTGGAATTCTTTTTCCCTGTTTTTCGTTGGTATTTTGATTGTCGTTCATTTGTCTTTGTCAAAATGGTTCTATTAGGTTATGCGCTTTGATAATTTGTGCTTTCTGCATCCCCCCAAAGTTCTTCTATGCCATAAAAGTGGCGCTTTTCGGTTTTAAAAATGTGCACAACCACATCGAAATAATCAAGAATAATCCAATCTGCTGATTCGAAACCTTCCTTATGTCTTGGATCGGCCTGAGTAGCTTTATATATTTCTTTTTCTACACTATCGGCAATAGCTTTTACCTGAGTACCGGAGTTGGCGCTCGCTATAATAAAGTAATCAGCCACTGAAGTATGAATATTTCTAAGATCTAACCGCACTATATCTTCTCCTTTTTTCTCCTGTATGCCGTGAACGGCTAACTCCGAAAGGTATGTAGAAAGGGCTACTATTTTCTTTTTTACCATTAAAATGCTTTAATTTTGGAATTACAATATTATAAATTCAACACTTGCAAAATAACACTTTTTCGACATTATTTGTTGGTCAAAATTTAATCAAATTAAAAGAAGTTGATTCTACTAATAACTTTTTAAAAGATTTGGTGTCAAAATCCGAGCCATTAGCCGAAGGGACTGTAATTATGGCAGATAATCAGTTTGCCGGAAGAGGACAGCAAGAAAGCGTTTGGCAAACCCAGGCAGGGAAAAATATCAGTACAAGCATTTATTTAAAGCCTTCTTTTTTGCCGCTCAATAAACAGTTTTATTTAAATATTGCCGTTAGTTTGGCCGTTAGTGATGCTTTATCTTGTTTTGTTCCGGACGGGATAAAGGTAAAATGGCCCAATGATATGTATTACCATAATAAGAAATTAGGTGGGATATTAATCGAAAATACACTGACAGGCAATTCTATTAAATCATCAGTAATTGGCATTGGTTTAAATATAAATCAATCAGAATTTTCAGATAACATCAGCCAACGTGCTACTTCCGTCATTCAAATTTTACAAAGAGATGTCCCTTTAATGGATATTATGGAGAAATTGTTCATATTTATGGAAAAATACTACTTAATTTTGAGGGCCGGAAAATATAGTATTTTACAAAACGATTACCTTTCAAGGCTTTACAACTTTAACATTCCGGCGTTGTATATACAAAATGGAGCGTTTTTTGAAGGAACTATTAAAGGAGTTGAAGACAGCGGTAAACTAAGCGTTAGTACAAAAAACGGCTTAAAAGTCTTTAACTTTAAAGAAATAGAATTTACACACACAAAATAAACACATAATGAAAAAAATCACCCTGGTGCTTTCGATGGTACTTTTTACCATTGCTGGTGCATTTGCCCAAATTGAAAAGCCTGTTACTTGGGCCTACTCTGCAAAGAAAGTAAGTAAAACGGAAGCTATCATCTACTTAAAAGCTACAATTGATGACAGATGGCATATTTATTCTCAGAATGTAAAAGACGGAGGACCGGTAAAAACTACTTTTACTTTTGCGCCATCTAAAGATTTTAGCCTTATTGGCAAAACAATAGAGCCAAAAGCAATTGTTAAATACGAAAGTACATTTAAAATGAATGTAAGTTATTTCGAAAAAGTGGTAATTTTTCAGCAAAAAATTAAACTAAACAAAGCAACTACAGCAGTTAAAGGTGTAGTAGAGTTTATGGTTTGTAATGATAAACAGTGTCTTCCACCAGAAGAAGTTGAGTTCAGCATTCCGGTTAAATAGTTGACATCAAAATATTTACAAACAGTCCCGAATTTTCGGGACTGTTTCTTTTTAAAGTAAAATCTACGTGGTGTAGTGGTTAAAAAAAAATCGTTTCTAAAATTATTCTTAATTTCACGGTTTCAAAATACACACACAAAACACACAAATGAAAAAGGTTTTATTATTGTTGTTAATGGCTACAATGTTTATTGCATTTCCAGCCGTTAAGAGTTACGCCATTGTAACACAAGATACCACGGCAACTGCTCCTCCCGATGATATTGTTTTTACAGAAGTAGGTTCAGCACAGGATAGTGCTGCAAATAAGCAGGTAAAAACGGAAAAAGATACCCTTAAAAAGGATACGACTAAAGTAGAAAAAGCTAAGATAGCTGGCAAAGATGCTGCGAAACAATCACTTTGGGTAACTTTTGGTTTAGGCCTTTTGGCGGGTATTGCCGCTTTTTTCCTTCCATGTATTTTCCCAATGGTTCCGCTTACTGTTGGTTTTTTTACCAAAAGAGCAGAAAGTAGAGCAAAAGGAATCAGGAGTGCTGTTATTTATGGCTTATCAATCATTGTTATTTATGTAGGCTTAGGCGTAATTATTACTTTGATCTGGGGTGCTAGTGCATTAAATGAAATATCGACCGATGGATTTTTTAATATTTTCATCTTCCTTATATTAATTGTTTTCGGCGTATCTTTTTTGGGCGCTTTCGAAATTACGCTGCCGAGTTCATTTGTGAATAAACTCGATGCTAAATCAGATGCTAAAGGCTTAAGCGGTATATTTTTTATGGCTGCAACTTTAGCTGTTGTTTCTTTCTCGTGTACCGGACCACTAATCGGAACCTCATTGGTTGCCATTAATACCGATTTGCTAACACCAGTGGTGGTCATGTTCGGCTTCTCCTTATCGTTAGCTGTAATTTTTACGATGTTTGCCATTTTCCCTAGTTTAATGACGGGTTTGCCAAAATCTGGCGGATGGTTAAACTCAATTAAAGTTTTCCTTGGTTTCTTAGAATTGGGTTTATCATTAAAGTTCCTTTCAACAGCCGATCTGGCCTATCACTGGGGAATACTGGACCGTGAGATATTCTTAGCCATATGGATTGTACTTGCCTTAATTTTGGGCGTTTATTTATTGGGAAAAATTAAGTTCTCTCATGATAGCGACCTTCCTTATGTATCGGTGCCTAGGTTGTTTATTGCAACAGCTACTTTTGTATTTGCCATTTATCTCATCCCTGGCTTATGGGGAGCCCCTTTAAAAGCAGTGAGTGCACTGGTGCCCCCGCTTTCTACCCAGGATTTTATAATCGGACAGGATAGTGGCGGTGGATCAAACCAAGCTGCGGCAACTAGTCACGCTAAACGTAAATACGCTGATTTCTTGCATATTCCCCATAATATTGATGGGTTTTTCGATTATCAGGAAGCACTCGCTTATGCTAAAGAGGTAAAAAAACCATTGTTTTTAGATTTCACTGGTCATGGATGTGTAAATTGCAGAGAAATGGAAGCCAGGGTTTGGTCAGATCCAAGAGTACTTAAAAAATTGAAAGAAGATTATATTGTAGTATCGCTTTATACAGATGATAAAACAAGTTTACCTGCCGCAGAACAATTTGATTCTAAAATTTTAGGCACAAAAGTGAACACTGTTGGTAAAAAATTCAAACATTTGCAGGCCGAAAGATTTAATACCATTTCGCAACCATATTATGTACTTTTGGGTACTGATGAAAAAGAATTAGTTTCGCCTCCTATTGGAGTAGAATTTGATATAGATAAATATTTGCAATATCTGGATAATGGGTTATCAGAATTTGCTAAGAAACAAACAAATGAATAAGATTAAGAACATTGGTGTTTTAACCTCTGGTGGCGATTCGCCAGGCATGAACGCTGCAATCAGGGCTGTAGTTAGGGGCTCTATTTATTATGACATTGAGGTAACAGGATTTCTCCGTGGCTACGAAGGCTTAATCCACAATGATTTTATCCCTATGGACCGCAAATCTGTAGCGAATATTATTCAACGTGGAGGTACTATTTTAAAAACGGCCCGTAGCGAAGCATTCAAAACCGTAGAAGGTAGAAAAACAGCTTACGAAAACCTAAAAGCCAATGGAATTGATGCCTTGGTTGTAATTGGTGGTGATGGAACATTTACCGGTGCCAATATTTTTTCTAAAGAGTTCGATTTTCCGATTGTGGGCCTACCAGGTACCATTGATAACGATTTAGCAGGTACCGATTTTACTATTGGATACGACTCTGCCATTAATACGGTTATCGATGCAGTAGATAAAATCAGAGATACGGCTGAATCACACGACAGGCTTTTTATTGTAGAGGTAATGGGCCGCGACTCTGGCTTAATTGCTTTAAGAAGTGGAATTGGCGTTGGTGCCGAAGCCATCATGATCCCTGAAGCAAACATGAATGCAGACGATATCTTGCATAAATTGGAACATAGCCGTAAAGATAAAGCATCGAAAATTATTATTGTTGCTGAAGGTGATGATACTGGTGGCGCATTTAAGGTTGGCGAAATTTTGCAGGAAAAATACCCGCATTACGATACAAAGGTTTCTGTTTTGGGCCATATTCAACGCGGGGGCAAACCTACCTGTATGGATCGCGTATTGGCCAGCCGCTTAGGTGTAGCTGCGGTTGAGGGCTTAATTAATGGTGAAAGTGGCGTAATGGCAGGTCAGATTAACCGGGAAATCGTTTTTACCCCTTTTGATCATGCGATAAAGCACATTAATGCAGAAAAAGTGAGCTCTAAATGGCTTAAATTAATTGACATCCTTTCGTTTTAAACGAAAATAGCATATAAAAGAAAAGTCTTTCCCGCACCGGAAAGACTTTCTTGTTTTTGCTTAGTTTCGCAATAAGCAAATTTCTTAATCTTCTAAAATAACAGCTGTACCATTGGCACTTACCATAAGCATGCTTCCTCCACTGCCTACAGTCTCGTAATCTAAATCAACACCAACAATAGCATTTGCACCAAGAGCGGCTGCATATTGCTGCATTTCGTTCACTGCAGTATCTTTTCCCTCTCTTAAAACGCGTTCGTAAGAACTCGATCTACCTCCTACTATATCTGTTATTCCGGCAAATAGATCTTTAAAAATATTTGCGCCAATAATTGTTTCTCCGGTAACAAGACCAATATATTTTACAATTTTTCTGCCCTCAACTGTGGGCGTTGTAGTTACTAACATAGCTTCAGTTTTAATAATTAGAACATTTTTTTTTCGAAATGTTACATTTTTTATAAAAGCCAGTTCGCTTTTATACTCATCAATGGCCCATGTTAAATCAAGTAAAATACATTTTGCCTGAATAAATTTATGTAATCGGTAATGCTTTTGCATCAATATTTAAAATTACGATTATGAAACCATCTAAAACCTTACTCCTTTTCCCTTTATTACTGGTTGTATTTTTTGTTCGTGCGCAAATGCCTGTGTTAAAAGTGCAACAGGCGGTAACTGCTGATCAAAAAGATGTTGTTAAACTTAAAAAGCTAAATATTGATGTGCAGATTACAGGAAATGTGGCCACAACGGTGATGACGATGACCTTTCATAATAGCAGTAATCGTATTTTAGAAGGTGAGCTCACATTTCCAATGCCAGAAGGTGTTAGCATAAGCCGTTACGCTTTGGATATTAATGGGAAAATGCGAGAAGCCGTTCCGGTAGAAAAAGCTAAGGCAACAGAGGTTTTCGAAAGTATTGAGCGGCGGAGAGTTGATCCGGGTTTGCTGGAGAAGGTAGAGGGAAATAATTTCCGCACCAGAATTTATCCGCTACCGGCCAATGGTAGCAGAACCATAATTGTTGGTTATGAAGAAGAACTGAGATTTAATAATAACCATGCTTTAAAATACCATTTACCACTCGATTACAACCAGGCAATCGAAAACTTTACGCTAAAAACGACTGTTTTCGAGAGCGTTATGAAGCCAGAGCTTGGCGAACAGCCCGATGGCAGCTTCGATTTAAAGGCTAATGGGAATACCTATGTTGGAGAGATCAATAAAACTAATTATCAACCTAAAAACGGACTGACAATTAATCTGCCAAAACGAAATGATCTAACTGAGGTGCAAATGCAAAAAGCATCAACCGGGTATTATTTTTTGGTGAATGTTTTTCCTAAAACCGAAAGCCGGAAAAAACAGTGGAGTAATCAAATAGGTTTAATATGGGATGTTTCTTTAAGTGGCCTTCAGCGCAATACCGAGAAAGAAATAGAACTGTTAGATTTGATTATTAAACAAAAACAAAATTTAACCATACAGTTAGGCTTAGTTAATAATGGTTTTAAAAAGGCTGGCACTTTTGTTATCTCGAATGGTAACTGGACACAGTTAAAAGATAAACTGAAGAATCTTGTATATGATGGAGGAACAAATTTCAGTGCTATAAACACCAAAAGTCTGCAGGCCGATGAATATATTTTATTTACCGATGGGTTATCTACATTCGGGAAAAATACGGTTAGTTTAAATAAACCTGTGCATTGTATCAATTCAGCCCTTAAGGCAGATTATAGTACATTGAAATTTATCAGTATGAAAACTGGTGGGCAATTTGTAAACCTCAATTCCACTTCAGTTGCCGAGGCATTTAAACAATTGAACCAGCAAAATCTTCAGTTTTTAGGGATTAAAAACGGAGCAGATGTAAGGCAGACTTATCCCTCGATGAAAGTAAATGTAAATGGACATTTCTCTTTAGCCGGTATTATGAATGAGTTTAATACCCAATTTACGTTACAGTTTGGTTTTGGAAATACGGTTGTTTCAGAACAAGTTGTTCGATTAAACGCCACTGAACATACTTTAAGCAGTATTGATGTTAGCCGTGTTTGGGCACAGAAGAAGATTGCCGAAATGGATATTCAATATGAAGATAATAAGGATGGTATTAGTGTTCTGAGCAAACAGTTTGGTATAGTTACCCGCAATACCAGCCTCATTGTATTAGAAAACCTTGATGATTATTTGCGTTATGATATTGCACCTCCTATTGAATTGCAACAGGCCTATAATGCGGTTTTAAAGCAGCGAAGAGCCGCTATTTTAGAGCGTAAACAAGATTTGATCAATGCGGCGGTAGTTATGACCAAAGATTTAAAAAACTGGTGGAATACTGATTTTTACTATAAAGCACAAGGAAAGACGAAAGAGAGATACCCTGATCCGGAACAAAGGGATGCGCATGGAGATCCTGGTGCTAATATTGTAATGGCCGAACCTGCCAGAGAGAGCCGGAGAAGAGAAGTTGCGAAAGCGGCTGAAATGGTCGTTCCATCTTTGCCACAAGCGGTAGCTCTTGCCCCTGCTACCGGGGCTGCAAGAATGGATAAAGAAACGAATCAACTAAATGAAGTGGTCGTTGTCGGTTATGCCACTCAACAAAAAAGTGCTGTTACCGGATCGGTCACAACCATTAGGGGGACTGCTTCAAGTGGTTTTCTTGAGGGCAAAGCTGCAGGGGTTCAAGTGTCAAAAACCACGCCGGCTCCCCAACAACCAGCTATCATGATCCCCGAATTCAAAAGTGATAAGGATTATATGAAAAATCTGGTTGGAAAACCAGATAGTGCTTATCAGGCTTATTTAAAAATGCGTTCTGGTTACATGAGTACACCAATGTTTTATTTCGATGTGGCCAATTGGTTTTATCAACAGAAAGATAGTGTTAGGGCGCTGACCATTTTAAGTAATATTGCCGATCTGGAGTTGGAAAATGCTGATCTGTACAAAACACTGGCTTACAAATTAAAACAAACGGGTAATTATAAGGATGAGATTTTTATCACCCAAAAAGTTTTGCAGTGGCGACCAATGGATGCTCAAAGTTATCGCGATTATGCGCTGGCACTGGCAGACAATGGGCAGTACCAAGCCGCACTTGATAATTTGTATAAAGTGCTTACGCAAAGTTATAACAGCCAGATTGCGGATAGAGATCAAGGAATCGAGGAGATTGTGATATCCGAAATCAATAACTTGATAGCAAAGCATGGCAATAACCTAAGTACCAAAGAGATTGATAAAAGGTTAATCCAGCCATTACCTGTAGATGTACGCGTAGTGTTAAACTGGAATAAAAATGATACTGATATCGATCTATGGCTAACCGATCCAACTGGTGAAAAAGGATTTTATGGAAATTCGAGAACAAAAATAGGCGGGAGGATTAGCAACGATTTTACTTCAGGTTATGGCCCCGAACAGTTTATGATCAAGAAGGCTATTAAGGGAAAGTATAAAATCGAAGTGAATTATTATGGCGATAGGCAGATTAATATTAGCGGACCAACAACCGTAACCGCCGAGATATATACCCGATATGCGACAGATAAACAACAAAGAAAGGTAATTGTACTACCATTGGCTGCTGGAAGTGGTGGCGGAAATTTTGTTGGGGAGTTTAATTTTTAAGGGGATTACACCGATTAAAAGGTTTCACAGATTTGAGTTGTCAACTTTAATAGCCAAGCCGCTAGAAAGTTGACAACGCTGTGTTATTCCAAAATCGTAGTTTTCGAACAAAAGCGTTAGCGTATATGGCGAAGAACTTCTTTAAGAAAGTGTTTATAGCAATAAGCCCGCTACCTCTTCCCAGCTATTAACGCGCTCGTATTCGGTTATTAACAAATTATGAGGAGAGGTAAATAACAATGGCCTGCCTGCAAAATTCACAAAGTTTTTAATGCGGTCGTCTATTATAATATCAACATTGACGATTTTATTTCCGCAGAACATGATATGTTGCCAATCGATGAAAGGAAAATGTTCGGTCATCCAGTCGTACTTATCAACCAATGAGTTACGGAACTCCATTGCTGCCGAAACAATGTAAACATCATATTTTTCTTGTAAAGCTTTAATTACCCGTTGGCTATCTGCAATAACTTCAAGATCGCGAAAAAAACCGGGTTCATTTATATATTCGAACCATTTCTGGTTAATAGCTTGTGGAACATGGTGGTAGATTTCGTTTCCGGCATCAATTTTTAAATCCAAAGGAATGTTAAAGTCTCGATTATATAGTTTAATAAATTTTCCAAGGGCATCGGCAATCACCTCGTCCATATCAATCGCAATTCTCTCCATTTTGTATCTGCAAATATTTTGGCGTAAATATCCTGAAAACAAAGAAATTAAACTATGTTTTTAATTTACAGTATTTTAGTTATCTTTGCAGCCCCGCAGCATGAAGCTCCGGGAACTATGTTGAATACATAAATACAAAAAGAAATGGCAACTAAAATCAGATTGCAAAGATTCGGTAAAAAAGGAAAACCTTTTTTCCACGTTGTGGTAGCAGATTCTCGCGCTCCACGTGATGGTAAATTTATTGAGCGTTTAGGTTCTTATAACCCAAATACCAATCCTGCTACCATCGAAATTAACTTCGAAAAAACTTTAGCTTGGGTTAACAGTGGTGCAGAACCAACTGATACTGCTCGTGCTATCCTTTCTTACAAAGGTGTTTTATACAAAAAACACTTAGAAGGTGGTGTTAAAAAAGGAGCTTTAACTCAAGAACAAGCAGATGAAAAATTTGCAGCTTGGTTAGATGCTAAAGCAGGTAAAATTTCTGGTAAATCAGAAAGTTTAGCTAGTTCTAAAGCAGATGCACGTAAAGCAGCATTAGCAGCAGAAGCTAAGAAAAAAGAAGATAAAGCAGCAGCTATCGCAGCTAAAAATGCACCAGTTGCAGAAGAGGTTGTGGAAGAAGAAGTTACTGAAGAAGCACCAGCTGTTGAAGCTGAAGCAACTGAAGAGGCTCCTGCAGCAGAAGCTACTAAAGAAGAAGGAGCAGAATAATTTTAATTATTTTGTTTCATAAAATAGCGTTTCGGATATTCGGAACGCTATTTTTATTTAAAAGATATTATTATTTACAGTTCGTCATGCTGTCCCGATGTTATATCGGAATCAACATCTTTCTTGTCATAGATCCTGAAATAAATTCAGGATGACGTTACTTTTAAGGGCACATTAGTCGCAATGAAACACGAAGAAGCATTTTATATTGGTTACGTTACCAAAACAAGGGGTTTAAAGGGAGAAGTTCAGGTATTTTTCGAATTTGATGAATACGAACAACTCGAATTTGATGTGGTATTTGCCGATATGAACGGTAAGCTTGTTCCCTACTTTGTGGCATCGGCAAAACTGCAGGCTAATAAAACAGGTTACTTTAATTTTGATGATGCTGATCATATCGATAAAGTACAGCCACTATTAAAAAAGAAATTATACCTGCCCCTATCGCAAATGCCCGAACGCGAAGAAGGAGAATTTTTCTATACCGATTTTAAAGGTTATTTAGCAATAGATGAAACTTTGGGAGAATTGGGCGAAATTTTGGAAGTAAACGAATATCCGCAGCAATTTGTGGCTACAGTGATGTATAAAGAAACCGAAATCCTGTTCCCGCTAAATGAAGACTTTATTGTAGAATACGATGAGGATGAAAAAACATTAAACCTCGATTTACCTGAAGGATTGCTTGACGTTTATTTAGCGCAATAGTAGCTTTAACAAGAAACTTTTTTTCCGGTTTTTCGTTCTATCTGTTATGAGGTATTTACTTATCATCGCAGTAATTCTTTTTTCTGGCTGCAATCAAACCAAACAAAATGATCAGGCCGGAAATAAAAACGCTTTTAATAAAGCACAAAAGATAACCCAAAAAGATTCGATCCAAAAAGTTGCTACCCTAGTATTAAAGGCTTTAAAAGCAAAAGATTACAGTCGTTTTACTTCCTACTTCCACCCTGCTGAAGGTGTGCGCTTTTCTCCTTACGGTTTTATAGATTTTACACATAAACAAATCCTGGCCAAAGATTTTTTAGAAGCCATTGATAAACATTGGATATTAACCTGGGGGCATTTCGATGGATCAGGAGAAGCAATTAAGCTAAGGGTTAAACCTTACATCGATCGTTATATTTACAATGCCGATTATTTGGCTGCAGAGAAAAAAGACTACGATTCTTTTATCGGTAATGGCAATTCTATCAATAATCTCAAAGAGATTTATCCTCAACTTCATTTTACGGAATATTATTTCAGTGGTTTTGATCAAAAATATAATGGTTTAGACTGGAGCAGTTTGAGGCTTGTTTTTAAAAAATATCAGAATAATTATTATTTAGTTGCTGTAATACACGATCAGTGGACAGCTTAGAAACAGCAAAATTCTATTTCGGACTAAAGACTAAAGACTTACCTTTGCAGCATGCGTTTCGATATTATAACAGTTTTGCCCGCTTTACTAGAAAGTCCGTTTGCTCATTCTATTTTGCAACGTGCACAAAAAAAAGGCATTGCCGAAATTGTTGTGCATAACCTGAGGGATTATGCTATCAACAAACAAAAAAGTGTAGACGATTATCAATATGGCGGAGGTAGTGGTATGGTAATGAGTATTGAGCCTTTTGCGGCTTGTATCGAAAAACTTCAGGCAGAAAGAGAGTATGATGAGATTATTTTCATGAGCCCCGACGGTGTTACTTTAAACCAGAGCACAGCCAACGAACTCTCTATTAAAAAGAACATCATTATTTTGTGTGGCCATTACAAAGGCATAGATCAGCGTATACGGGATATCTTTGTAACCAGAGAGATATCGGTGGGCGATTATGTTTTGAGTGGAGGAGAGCTGCCTGCTGCGATTGTGGTAGATGCTGTTGTGCGTTTAATCCCAGGTGTTTTAAATGATGAAACTTCGGCCCTATCCGATAGTTTTCAGGGAGAGCTGCTTGATGCGCCAGTTTATACCCGCCCGGCAGACTGGCGTGGACATAAAGTGCCCGATGTTTTATTAAGCGGCCATGAGGCTAAAGTGAACGAATGGAGGCATGAACAGGCCTTGGAGCGAACTAAAACGCGTCGCCCTGATCTTTTGGAATAGAAGCATTTAGCTCAATCGAATGTGGAATTCATAAAGATTGTGGAAAAAATTAAAATAGGTTTTTTTATATGAAAAAAAATCCCTAATATTGCAATCCGATTTTCAAGGTAAAGAAAGTTGGTTTAATAGCTTAAAATCATGGATTTAGTAAAATTTGTTGAAGAGCAGGCCATCGCGAAAAAAGATTTTCCTGCGTTCAAGTCTGGCGATACAGTGAGCGTACACTATAAAATTCGCGAAGGTAATAAAGAACGTGTTCAAATTTACCAAGGTGTTGTGATACAACGTAACAGTGCAGGTGCTAACGAAACCTTCACCGTTCGTAAAATGAGCAACGGCGTTGGTGTTGAGCGTATTTTCCCTTTTAGTTCTCCAAACATTGAGAAAGTAGAAGTGAATAGCTATGGTAAAGTTCGTAGAGCGAAATTGTTCTATTTACGTGCTTTAACTGGTAAAGCTGCTCGTATCAAATCTTTGAGAAAATAATATTCTTTATTATAAGATATAGCCTTCACGATTAATTTCGTGGAGGTTTTTTTGTTTGTACCTTTATCAAATGTTAAATTCTGCTTTTTTCGACCAAGTTTTTTGGGGTAACACCGTAAAAGCCTATTTCCTTTTCGGAGGGATACTTTTTTTAGGCTTAGTTTTTAAGAACATTGTTTCTAAGCTGTTAAGCAGGTTGCTGTTTAAGCTTTTCAGAAACTTTTCCAATCAATCGCATAACGATGCTTTTGTTGCCTTACTGCTAAAACCCATTGAGGTTTTTATCCTGTTAACTACGCTTTACCTTTCCATTAACCAGTTAAAACACCCGTTAGAGGTGGCTATATTTCATTACAGCAAATTAATCGGCAAGGTTAAAGAGTTAATCCCAGTAACCATCGGCGATTGTATCGACCGGATATTTTTGTTTGGGATCATCCTATCTATTTTTTGGATTATTTTAAGGATAATCGACTTCATTAGCCATGTGCTTCTGTATAAAGCTTCGCTTACTGATAACAAGGCCGACGATCAACTGGTTCCTTTCTTAAAGGAGCTTTTTAAAACGATCGTAATCTTTATCGGGTTTTTCACCCTCCTTGGTTTTGTTTTCGAAGTTAATGTTTTAACGCTGATTACCGGCTTGGGTATTGGTGGTATTGCCATTGCTCTGGCCGCTAAAGAGAGCTTAGAGAACTTAATAGGCTCATTCACCATCTTTTTAGATAAACCTTTTACTGTTGGCGACCTGGTAAAGGTTGATGGTGTGGAAGGTACAGTTGAAAAGGTAGGTTTTAGGAGTACAAGAATCAGAACTTCCGAAAAAACCATGGCTACCCTGCCCAATAGGGGTATGATTGATGGGGTTTTAGAAAACCTTTCGTTACGGAATTCGCGTAAGGTATCATTTGTGATTGGGCTTACCTACGAAACCAATTCCGATTCATTAAGAAAAATTATTTCCGAAATACAGGATTATATTAACCAACATCAGGGCACCAGTGACGATGGAAATGCCTCTTTTAAAAGCTTTGGCGATTCTGGTTTGAATGTGGAAGTTAACTATTTTGTAACTGTACTTGAATATGCTGAATTCCTTAAAATCAGGCAGGAAATCAATCTCGAAATTATGGATATCGTTATTCGCAACAAATCAGATTTTGCTTATCCAACGCAACGTTTAATCAGCGACAAGCCAACTCAGGCAGGTAATCATGAAGAGGTGGGTAATGATGCTATGGATTAGATGGAGTCTGTTGCTAGCTTCCGTGGTCTGTGTCTCACAGATGGCAAAAGTGGAGTAACCGAGACAATTTGCTGTTCTTTTTTGGAAAGCAAGGGCATAGCTACTATTGAGGTTTGTTCCTGCTATTCACTTCAAGTCTCCACTGCGTTTCGAGCTTTCCGTTACTATCAGGTTTATTTGGCAGCCTTTGTGTTTCAAATCTTTTCAAATGCCCTAGTCTGAGTACCCACAGACCATCGGGCTAATTCTTATTTGTGATATAACAAAAAAGCCGCCCCGATTTTATATCGTGACGGCTTGTCTATATTTATGATATACGACCTTAGCTTAAGATAGCTAATGTAGTTATTCCGCCTTTTACAACCTGGTTAAGTTCTACATTCACTTTTGTGCCTACTGGTAAAAATACATCAACCCTTGATCCGAATTTAATAAAACCAAATTGTTCGGTTTGTACAACTTGATCTCCTTCTTTTACATACCATACAATTCTACGTGCCAATGCACCAGCAATTTGACGGAATAATATAGACGTGCCGCTTTTATGTTCGACAACGGTTGTAGTACGTTCGTTTTCTGTTGAAGATTTTGGATTCCAAGCGGCAAGATATTTTCCTGGGTGATATTTGAAGAACTTAACCACTCCCGAAATCGGGTTACGGTTAATGTGAACATTTATAGGCGACATAAAAATCGAAACCTGTAAACGTTTATCCTTAAAGTATTCGCCTTCTTCTGTTTCTTCAATTACCACTACTTTCCCATCTGCAGGGCAAATAACCAGGTTTTCGCCGGAAGAAAAGCTGCGGCTCGGGTTGCGGAAAAACTGCAATACAATGATAAATAATGCAGCTGAAAATAGATAAATGAACCAGCGCAACCAGGTGATATCATGATATTTATAATCGACTACTGCGTTGATTACGAAAATAAACAAGATGCTTAAGGCAATGGTGGTGTAGCCTTCTTTATGTATGGTCATTGTTTTAGAAATTATTGGGCAAAGGTGCGAAAAATAAATTAATCCAATCTAAAAATTATGCTCCAGTTGCTCTATAAATATCTGTCAGGTTTCTGCCAAGGCCGTTATAATCCAGTCCATAACCCACAACAAACTCGTTAGGTATTTCAAAACCAACGTATTCTAGCGCTTTAATTTCGTGTTTTAAAGCACTTGGCTTAAGTAAAAGAGAAGCTACTTTAACTGACGCCGGATTTTTTTCATTTATCGTTTTTAAAATATGCGTTAAGGTTAAGCCCGTATCAACAATATCTTCCACAATGATAATATCTCTACCTTCGATGTTATCTGGTAATCCGATCAGTTCTTTTACATTTCCCGAACTTGCTGTTCCCTGGTAAGAAGCTACACGCATAAAAGCAACTTCGCAAGGTACATTAATCTCTTTAATCAAATCTGCCATAAATAGGAAACTTCCATTTAGTATACCAATAAATAGCGGGCATTTACCCTCATAGTCCACATTCATCTGGATGCCTAGCAAACGGATCCTTTTGTTTAGGGTATCATTTTCTAAAAATATCTCGAACTCTTTATCCTCTACTTTTATTTTGTGCATTTTGATGTTAAATAGTTTAAATGTTGGAAAGTTGTAAACTGCTAACCGCCAATTAAAAACTGGTTTCGGCTAATTATATATTGTTTAACGGGTTAATCGTTGGATTAACTAAAAGCTGTAAACTGTCAATTGAAAACTGCCTACTGCTGACTTTTCTCCAGTTCCTTTTGGCGTCTTCGCTCTTCCCTTCGCTCCTGTCTTAATTGTTTTTTGGTTTTAGTAGTATCGGCAGGTGTGGTGGCCTGTTTATTTGTTGTTGTATCTTTTTTAGATCCGCCACCAAAAAGGCGCTCAAAAAAGTTTTTATTTTTATCGTGTACAATTACCACAGGCAAGCCATCCCCGTCGTCGTCAAAAGCAGAGGTATCAACCACAGCAGTATCAGGCGCCAAGTAACGACGGAGTCCTTCTCTCAGGCGAACATTGTAAAAGCCATAACCTGAGGTATCGCTAGGTGTTAAGCCTTTTCTGGCCATAATATTACCCATAAACCTGAAGTAGTTGAACATATAAGGTTTCAGGCTGCCATCAGCCATGAATTTATACATCGATGCTTTTGGTTTAGGTACAATACTGGCCAGAAACAATCCATCTCCAATGGTTAAATCGGCAGGTTGTTTTCCAAAATAATACCGTGATGCTTCCCCAATCCCATAAATATTCTGTCCCAGTTCCATGATGTTGAAATATACCTCCAGCATCCGCTGTTTGCTGATCAAATGGTTATGTTCAATAAGCCAAACGATTAAAATCTCTTCGGCTTTACGGGCCAACGTTTTCTGACGGCTCAAATACACATTTTTAACCAGTTGCATGCTGATGGTACTGCCTCCACGCTTAAATTTCTTTTCCTTAAAATTTACGGCGATCGATTTGCGGATCGATTCTTCAACAAAACCATTATGCGTAAAAAACGAAGGATCTTCTGCTGTTAAAACGGCATTGATAAAATTCTTTGAAATGGCCGATAATGGCGTAAAATTCGGGTTCGATGGGCCAATGGTAATATCACGCATCGGCTTGCCGTACTCGTAAGGTGTATATACAAAAGTATTGTTGATTTTTTGCAGGTTGGTTTTGCCCCACTGCACAATTTTGAAATTAACCGGTGTAAGTGTGGAGTTGAAACGTACGCTATCTGGCACTTTGGTGTCCAGGTAAAAGTTAAGGCTGTATTTAACCTTGCCTTGTACTTTTAATCCCTCAAGCGATTCAAACAAGCCTTGCGGGAAAGCATCTAAAACACCTTGAGCATCCTGCTCTTCGGCATTTAGCTTTAACTCATATATTTTATTTTTTCCTAAAGTATATTTAACAAATGGATGGATCTGTGCATTTTTTAAATAAGCTGTTGAGGTACTGTCTAAGGCAATGTAATTAGGTCCAACTAAAATATCGGCGTCCAGTTTTGCACTTTGGATAATAATATCATTTGAAGCAATTCGAGGTTGATTGATCAACATGTTTTTAACTGACCAAGATCCAGATATCTTATAATCATCGCCACTGTATTTGGCATTTTTTAATTCTGTTTGCAAAGTATCGAAACTAAGCTTGGCATGCAGTTTATTGTTGAGGTAGGGCAATTCCAGCTTTTTTCCATCGGCATATGCCATAAAGTTTAACTCTTTACTGCCAGGATTAACGTAGCCATTAACATGCCAGGTAGATTCGTTATTGTTCACATCAATTGTTGATTTTAAATCGCCGCCATCAATCGTGGCAGTGGTTGCAAAACTCAATTTGGCAGTATCGTGATCGTTTAGTTTAAAAACCATGTTTTTCACATCCATATCGTCAGGAATTTTATATAAAACCTGATTTAAGATGTTACTGGCTATTTCCGGTAAATTGGCTTTTCCATTGGTCTGAGTGCTGTCTTTTTTCTTACGTTTTAAGATGAAATCGATATTTGTTGTCGAATCTTTAAGTACCACGCTTACAAAACCATTGTTCAGTTTTACTTCCGAGAGTTTTACTTTACCAAAAATGAGCGGGAAAAGTTTTACACCAACACTGAGTTCGCTAATATTAGAAAGCGTGTCCCTATCTTTAGGAACAACAGAAATATTGGTCATTTTAACGGTGCTGAGCCCGGTAAAACCTACCGATCCGATTTTAACCTTCAGGTCATAATCTTTATCGGCCTTGGCAATTGCTTTAGCCACCATTTTTTTAAGAAGTGCTTCCCTTTTGCTATAGGCAACCGCACCTAAAGCAATACAAACAACTAAAAAAACACCTAAAACCCAGGCTCCGATTTTTAAATATTTTTTGGGGATCTTAATTTTTGGTATTTGCATATAGTCGTTAAAATGGTTAATTGCTTAAACGTAACAATTAAATGTTTATTTCGTGTTAAAATTACAGTTAAAAAGCCTAAATAAAAGTATTTGTGGCTATGTTTTGTTAATTTTGAATTTAAATTAATACCATGCAGATTAGCCCGCAACAAGTTTTAGATGCGCTTAAAAATGTTGAAGATCCCGATCTTAAAAAAGATCTGGTTACTTTAAACATGATTAAAGATTTACAGATAACAGATAACCAGGTCAATTTTACATTAGAGCTTACTACGCCGGCTTGTCCGATGAAGGAAATGCTAAAAAATGCCTGTACAAATGCCATCAAGCATTTTGTATCGCCAACGGCAGAAGTAATGATCAATGTAACTTCGAGGGTTACTCAGCCAAGTAATTCATCATCATTAGATAACATCAAAAACATTATTTTGGTTTCGTCTGGTAAAGGAGGGGTTGGTAAATCGACTGTGGCGAGTAATCTGGCAGTAGTATTGGCTAAAGATGGTGCTAAAGTTGGCCTTATCGATGCCGATATTTATGGCCCATCGGTACCAACCATGTTCGATCTGGTTGATGCTAAGCCGGGCGCAGAAGAAACTGCTGATGGTAAAACGAAAATTTTACCAATCGAAAAATACGGAATAAAGCTATTGTCCCTAGGTTTTTTTGCAGATCCCGGCCAGCCGGTGCCATGGCGTGGCCCAATGGCATCTAATGCAGTAAAACAATTATTTAACGATACCAATTGGGGAGAGCTGGATTATCTGATTGTAGATCTTCCACCGGGAACAGGCGATATACATATCACCATTACGCAGAGTTTCCCGATTTCGGGAGCGGTTGTGGTTACTACACCGCAACAGGTTGCACTGGCCGATACACATAAAGGTTTGGCAATGTTCAGAATGCCGGGAATCAATATCCCGATTTTAGGTGTTATAGAAAACATGTCGTATTTTACGCCAGCAGAGTTGCCGGAGAATAAATATTATATCTTCGGAAAAGGTGGCGGAACCGAGCTTGCAGCACGTTTTGATGTGCCGTTTTTAGGTGAGATTCCAATTATCCAGAGTATTTCGGAGGCCGGAGATCAAGGGAAACCGGTGGCTTTGAATCAAAATCCTTTGCTGGATGTTATATTTGGAGATATTGCAAGTAAAATTGCACAACAAATATCCATCAATAATGCGCAAATGGTGAATTGCTAAAAAATTACTATTTTTATAAATTAAAATATATATAATGAATTTAACAGAACAAGTAGAACAGGCATTGGAAACTATCAGGCCGTATTTAAAGGCTGATGGAGGTGATGTTTCTGTTGAAGAAATTACATCTGAAGGAACAGTAAAGCTTAAGCTTTTAGGCAACTGTGGTTCTTGCCCGATGAGTTTCATGACTATGAAATCTGGTATCGAACAAGCCATTATGAAAGCCGTTCCTCAGATCACTTCAGTAGTTGCCGTTAACATGGCCGAGCAGGAATAAGCTTTAACACTATTTAACAAGGAAGTTTTATTAATAAAATTACTTTTGTCTTAATGAGATATTGTATTGCCCTGATTTGCTTAATTTTTTCTGTTACCGCTTTTGCACAACAAAAGCCGGCACAGGATAAACTCATCCAATTTTCTGGGATTATTACCGATATTGATAGCTCAAACGTAATACCTTATGTTACCATCACCAATCTTTCTGCCAAGAGTAAAAGGGTTGGTGCCGATTACAGGGGATATTTTACTTTTATTGTTAATCCGGGCGATACCATTTTGTTCACCGCCATTGGTTACAAGAAGTTTTCTACAGTGATTCCAGAAAGTACACCAGACAGCAAGTACACGATTATGGTTAAGTTGAAAGCCAATGTAATCGATTTACCATCGGTACGTGTTTTCCCTTGGGCAACAACAGAAGAGTTTACCCGCGAGTTTTTATCGATGAAACTGGCGGATGATGATATGGCCATCGCCAAAAAAAACCTCTCGCGCTCTTCAATAGATGGTTTAATCCAAACTTTGCCACGTGATGGGCAGGAAATCGGAAGTCAGAATTACCGGTATAATTTTGATAGGATGATTAATAAGAATATGGTGCAAACCAATCCCCTGCTTAATCCTTTCGCCTGGGGCAAGCTGATGCAGCAGATCTTTGATGGCGATAAGAGCCGGAATAATTAGTCGGGAGTCTCAAGTCCAAAGTCCTTAGTCTTGGATGCAGAAGATTAAATGCAATTTAATCATTATCTTAAGTTTATTTTAGTTAACCGTTATCCTGAAATAAATTCAGGATGACGCCCGAGAGCAATTAAGGTTGGTAGGCCTTAAAACAAAAAAAGGGAAAACGTTTCCATTTTCCCTCTTACATCAGAACCTATCTTTTTTTGCTCTTGTTTGGAAACTTCATTTTGTAATCTGTTTTGATATTTCCTTTTGAAATCGCATCCAGTTTGCCTTTAAGCATGGTTTTACGAAGAACACTTACTTTATCAGTAAATAATTTACCTTCAATGTGGTCGTATTCATGTTGGATTACACGTGCTGGCATTCCATCAACATCATCAGTATGCTCTACCCAGTTTTCATCAAAATAAGTAATCTTGATGTTGGGTTTGCGCATAATATTTTCGCGGATATCAGGAATACTTAAGCAGCCTTCGTTGAAACTCCAGGCCTCTCCCGTTTCTTCCAGAATCTCTGCATTGATAAATACTTTCTTATAGCCCGGCGTACCGTCTTCGCCATCACCTGTATCTACAATAAACAAACGTATGGGTAAACCAATTTGAGGGGCAGCTAAGCCTACACCATTTGCATAATACATGGTGTCGAACATATCACTGATCAATTGTTTTAATTCTGGATAATCTTTATCAATATCGGCTCCCACCTTTTTTAAAACAGGATCGCCGTAAGCTACTATTGGTAATTTCATTGTATTATATTTATGTCATCCGCCATTGCGAGGCACGAAGCAATGATGGAAAAGTAAAGCAATGCAAAAGCATTTTTTACAAAAATAAGAATTATTCCTCTATTGGGCAGAAAGTAAAGATATTCAGTTGCTCGATATTTAAAATCTCATCGGTAACTTCTGCCATTTGTTTGGTGGTAACTGCATTTATTTTCTCGAAAACAGTTTCCAGAGAATCGATTTTGTTGTGATCAATCAGGCTTTTTGCCATTGAAATGATTAAACCGATCCTGTTTTCTTCACCCAAAGCAATCTGTCCGATAAATTTGTTTTTGGCTTTTTGAAGCTGTACCTCGTTTAAAGGATGTTCTCTGAGCTTTTTAATCTCCTTAAAAATTAAAGAGAGTGCTTTGGCCTGTTTTTCTTTATCCGTTCCGAAATAAATAGAAAAAATACCGGTATCACTTAAAGGCGAAAAATTAGATTCGATGGTATAAGCAATGCCATATTTTTCTCTGATCTGCAGATTTAATACCGAACTCATACCATTGCCGCCAAAGTAATTATTTAACAGCATTAAAGGCACCTTTTGCAATTGGTGTGTAGAATATGCCTGCGTGCCTAAAATGCAGTGTGCCTGCATAATCGGCTTATAAATAGTAGTATTGCTTTGCGGAAGTATATTGGGTTTTACCCTTACTTTATCTGGATTGTTCTCTTCAACATCAGCAAAATGTTTGCTTCCTTTATTTATAACACTATTTAAGGTATAATTGCCTAGAACTGCCACCACAATTTCGTTGGTGCGGTAATTCGCTTTTCTAAAATTAATTACATCCTCACGGGTAAAATGCTGAACGGATTCGGTTGTGCCTAAAATATTGTTGCCCAAAGCATGGCCAGCGAAAAGCATATCTTCAAAATCATCATTAATAGCTTCTTCGGGTTGATCCAGATAAGAAGAAATTTCATCCAGGATTACACTTTTCTCTTTATCCATTTCCTCTTCGGGAAAAGTAGAATGGAAGAGTATATCATTAAAAAGATCTAATGTTCTATCTAAATATGGATTTAAAAAAGAAGCGTGCACACAGGTATATTCTTTCGTGGTATAGGCATTTAAATCTGCCCCAACACTCTCTAAACGATTTAATATCTGGTTAGTGCTCCGTTTTTCGGTACGCTTAAAAATCAAATGCTCAATAAAGTGTGCTAAACCCGCTTTGCCCTCAGGCTCGTCTCGCGATCCTGCGTTGACGATGATGCATGCGTGAGATATAGCTGAGGCTGAAGGTACGTGCAATAAGCGTATGCCGTTTGGCAAAGTGTGAACATTGTATTCCATTGAGGGGCAAAGATAAGGCTAATTGCTTACAATGACTCGGTATCCGGGTATTGCAATTGTAAAGCGGAAATCAATTTATCTCTGGTTGGCCTTTTAAGTATTAAAAAGATAAAGTTAGCAGCCCCGAATATTAAAAAAAATGAATTACGTGTCATAAAAAAACCAACAATGTTGAAGAGCGCACCACCTTCTAGCATTGCTGCGCTAATGATAAATGCACTTTGATACATGTTGATCTTGGTCTCAGCTGTTGCGTTTTTGTCGATTTTTGCCATTAAGTTTCTGTGAAAAAAGATGCTTGCCGAGATGGTAATCAATCCCATAATTGGAAATATTGGGTTAAAAGGCGAAGTGGTTTTGGGGTTGGCATCAAAAAACATGATTTCACGGTTGAGAAAGATGGTTACTAATGCAAATAGGAAAACGCCGGAGCATAAAGCAAGGTGGATAATCTGGAGTGTTTTTAGTTTGGTGTTCATTGTGGGTAAAATATATGTGATTTGTTAAAGAGCGATCGTCATTCTCGCGCAGGCGGGAATCTTAAAGCCATTGCATTAAGATTCCGAATCAAGTTGGGAATGACGAACCGCATAAAGCTAGCAATGTTATTTCGTTATCCCCTCCAACGAGAATAAAAAAGCCCATCTTAAAGAAACATCTTTTAAATAGTCAAAACGACCAGATGCACCACCATGACCAAATTCCATATTAGTTTTAAGCAGTAAAACATTTTTGTCGGTTTTTGTGGCCCTTAATTTAGCTACCCATTTGGCCGGTTCGAAATACTGCACCTGGCTATCGTGTAAGCCTGTAGTAACTAACATATTTGGGTAAGCTTTTTTCTCTACATTTTCATAAGGGGAATAGCTTTTCATATAATCGTAAGCTGCTTTTTGCTTCGGATTACCCCACTCATCAAACTCATTGGTGGTTAACGGGATACTTTCATCCAGCATGGTATTAATTACATCTACAAAAGGAACATCAGCAATAATACCATTCCATAAACCAGGTGCCATATTGGCCACAGCACCCATCAGTAAACCACCTGCGCTACCTCCGTGTGCATATAAATGGCCTTTTGAGGTATATTTCTGTTCAATTAAATATTCTCCAGCCGAAATAAAATCGGTAAAAGTGTTTTTCTTTTTCATCAGTTTACCATCTTCATACCACTGGCGCCCCATTTCTTGTCCGCCACGAATATTCGCAATAGCGAAAACAAAGCCACGGTTTAATAAGCTCAATCTAGGCGAAGAGAAATTTGCATCTGTACTCGAACCGTAAGATCCGTAAGCATAGAGCAATAAAGGTGCATGGCCATTCTTTTCAAAGCCTTTTTTGTAAACTAAGGCGATCGGTATTTTTGTGCCGTCTTTTGCCGTAGCGAAAATACGTTCCGTTACATAATCTTTTGGATCGTAACCACCAACAACTTCCTGTTGTTTCATCAATTTTTTGTCCTTTTTCTCCAGGTCGTAATCGTAAACAGAATTTGGCGTAGTTAAAGAAGTATACGAATAACGTAATGTTTTACTATTATATTCTGGATTTGCACCAATACCGGCAGCATACACGGGCTCATCGAATTTAAGGTAATAGTCGCTGCCATCCTTTTTTAGTACATGCAGCTCGGTCAAGCCGTTTTTACGTTCTGATAATACCAGGTGATCTTTAAATTCTTCTCCATATTCAAGTAAAACATCTTTACGGTTTGGAATAACCTCTTTCCAGTTTTCTTTTTCTGTTTTATCCAGCGGGCATTGCATTAAACGGAAGTTTTTAGCATTCCAGTTGGTTATGATGTAAAACTTATCATCTACCGTTAAAATATCGTATAATACATCTTTTGAGCGGCGCGAAAATATTTTAAAAGCAGCTTCTGGATGATCGGCGTCAATCATCCTATATTCGGTAGTTAATGTTCCTTGTGATACAATGAAAATAAAACGGCCATTTTTCGATTTCATTACGCCGATATAATTACTGTTGTCTTTTTCATCATAAACAACCACATCCGTTTTAGCATCGGTACCAAGCGTGTGTTTTTTGATTTTTTCGCTTAATAGTGTAACCGGGTTTTTTGAGGTATAAAAAAGCGTTTTATTATCATTGGCCCATGCTACCCCACCTTCGGTATTGGTAATAGCATCCTTTAGCATTTCGCCAGTTTCTAAATTTTTAACATTGATGGTATATTGGCGGCGCGAAACCTGATCTACGCCAAAAGCTAAAAGTTTATTATCGGGACTAACGCTAAATCCTGTTGCGCTGTAGTAGGCATGGCCTTTTGCCAGTTGATCTACATCTAAGAGTATCTCCTCAGCGGCCGATAAGCTCCCCTTTTTACGGCAATATTTAAAATATTGTTGCCCGTCTTCGGTTCTGGTATAATAGAAATAGCCGTTCCTGAAAACAGGTACAGATTCATCTTTTTCCTTAATTCTCCCTTTCATTTCTTTAAACAGGTCAGCCTGGAACTGATCTGTACTTTTCATCATCGTGTTGAGATAGGTATTTTCGGCTTTTAAATAATCGACAACTTTTGTACTGTCAGGACCTTTTTTAAAGTAATCGATCATCCAATAATAATTATCTACTACGGTATCGCCGTGTATAACTCTTTGGTGCGGGATAATTTCTGCTACTGGAGCTTTGGCATCAGGCCACTTAATCGCTTTCATTTCTTTCTTTTGTGGGTTATTGCAAGCCGTAATTGCACTAAGTACGATTAGGCTGGGTAAGATACGTTTCATAGGTGATTTGAATTTAGGTTGAATGCAATTTAAATAATTTAGTTCAATAGTTCAGTTGCCATTAGTTCATTAATTGGCTCAATAGTTCATTTGTAGGTATAATGCAGAAAGAATACCGCATATGATTGAAGATTGATTATTATTCATTGATGTGTGGACTCAAGACTGAGGACTTCCAACTCGGGACTTCTCTTCATTGCCATTTTTGTAAAAATCCATTATGCCTATAGATAATCATCTGAATTAGAAAAATTGATGGTAAATTGCCGCATCAAATTGCTTGAACATAATAATGAAATTAGGGTATAAAAAAATAGTTGTTAAAGTTGGTTCGAATGTAATTACACAAGCGAATGGTTTGCCTGATGAAGCAAGGATTAAACACCTTGTAAATCAACTGGCAGATATAAAAAAACTTGGTATTGAAGTTATTTTGGTATCTTCAGGTGCAGTAGCATCGGGCCGAAGTTTGATTAAGGTATCTGAAAAACAAGATGCTGTAACCACTAGACAACTATTAGCGGCCATTGGTCAGGTTAAACTGATTAATACCTACGCTAATTTTTTTGCCACCCATGAAATTCAGTGTGCACAGGTTTTGGTTACGAAAGAAGATTTCCGTGACCGGGCGCATTATTTAAATATGAAAAATTGCTTACAGATTTTGCTTCAAAATGAGGTAATCCCTGTGGTGAATGAAAATGATGTGGTTTCGGTTACTGAGCTGATGTTTACCGATAATGATGAATTGGCAGGATTAATCGCCTCGATGTTAAATGCTGATGCCTTGATTATTTTATCCAATGTAAACGGCATTTACAACGGCGACCCGAAAATTGAAGGATCGGTTGTTATTGAGGAAATTAATGGTTCGGTTGCTAACCTGGCTTCTTTTATACAAACGGGTAAATCTCAGTTTGGCCGTGGTGGAATGATTACTAAATCAACCATGGCACAAAAAGTGGCTAAACTGGGCATCACAGTCCATATTGCCAACGGGACGAAAGAAGATGTGCTGACTTCTCTATTAAACAATGAATTGGTGCATACACGTTTTGTGCCCGAAAAAAGCAAATCAGGCAAGAAAAAATGGATTGCCCATTCTGAAACCGCGGCAACTGGTGTGGTGAAATTAAATGATGGCGCAAAAGCGGTACTAACCTCAGGTAAAGCAACCAGCTTGTTGCCCGTAGGGATTATCGAAATACAAACCGACTTTTTAAAAGGCGATATTATTAAAATTATCGACGAAAAAAACAACCTGATCGGATTGGGTATTGCAGAATATGGCTCTGATAAAGCCAGAGAAAGAATTGGGCAGAAGAAACAGAAAGCGCTGGTACATTACGATTATTTTTATTCGGCTATTTAAAGGTTTACCGCAAAGGACACAAAGAGAAGACGCAAAAGAACGCAACTAGCTTTGTGTTTCTCTGCGAAAACCTGGCGCTCTTTGCGGTTAATAATTAACAAAATGGATTACAAACAATACTTCGAAAAAGCAAAACAGGCAAGTCGTACTTTGGTTAGCTTAAGCAAAGAAACAACAGATGCTGTCCTAATAGATCTAGCTGCTGCTTTAGTGGCAAACACAGAGAAGATTCTTACTGAAAATGAAAAGGATTTAGCTAAAATGCCTATAGAAGACCCTAAATATGACAGGTTAAAGTTGAGCGCAGCACGTATTGCGGATATTGCGAAAGATCTTGAAAATGTTGCGAGTTTAAGCAGTCCACTGGGTAAAATTCTTTCGGATAAAACGCTGCAGAACCAGCTTCATATACAAAAAGTTAGTGTGCCTTTGGGAGTAGTTGGAGTAATTTACGAGGCACGACCAAATGTTACCGCTGATGTATTTTCACTTTGTTTTAAAACCGGAAATGTTGCTGTGCTAAAAGGAGGCAGTGATGCTGAATTTTCGAATCTGGCTATTGCAAAAGTAATTCATACTGTGTTGCATAAACACGGAATCAGTACAGATGTTTTAACGCTTTTGCCTGCGGAACGGGCAGCAACTGAAGCTTTATTGAATGCAAGAGGTTTTGTAGATGTGCTAATCCCGAGGGGAAGTCAATCCTTAATCAATTATGTTCGCGAAAACAGTAAAATCCCGGTTATTGAAACCGGAGCCGGAATTGTTCATACTTATTTTGATGAGACGGGTGATTTAGAGAAAGGAAAAGCGATTATTTTTAACGCTAAAACCAGGAGGGTGAGTGTTTGCAATTCTTTAGATTGTGTGCTGGTTAACGAAAACAGATTGAATGATCTGCCAGTACTTTTATCCCCTTTGGCTGATGGAAATGTAGAATTATATGCAGATGAAAAAAGCTATGGCGTATTAAAATCTTCTTATCCATCTCACCTATTAAACCAAGCTTCACCTGAACATTTTGGTACCGAGTTTTTATCGTTAAGGCTAGCTGTTAAAATAGTAGCTGATTTAGCTGAGGCACTGAACCACATTGCCGATTATAGCTCTAAACATAGTGAAGCCATTATTTCTGAAGATGCTGCTAATATCGCCCAATTTTTAAATGAAGTAGATGCTGCTGCGGTGTATGCCAATGCCTCTACCGGCTTTACGGATGGTGCACAGTTTGGCCTTGGTGCCGAAATAGGCATTAGTACACAAAAACTTCACGCCCGCGGACCAATGGGACTTGAAGAATTAACCAGTTATAAGTGGGTGGTTAGAGGTGATGGACAAGTGAGGGGTTGATGTTATTGTCATTCTGAATGTAATGAAGAATCCTAAGTTTTGGATTGATCTATGGACTAAAAAACCATGAGCCATAAAACACGAATGAACAATTTAACTTATAATTCAAACGTCGCTCCCCTTTCAGGCACCTCCACGTAAAAACCATCTTCTTGTAATGCCAATGATAAACTTTGCAGGCTTTTATCTTCACCATGCACCAGGAAAACTTTTTTAGGCTGACCGGTTTGTTTAATTGTTTTTACTAAATCGTTATGATCACCATGGCCACTGAGTAGATCGGTTTGGCGGATGGTGGCGTAAACCATCATTTCTCGGTCTTTGATCCGGACAATCGGTGCTCCGCTTAATAGTTTGTAGCCAAGCGTTCCTTTGGCACAATAGCCAATAAAAAGAATGGTGCAGTAATAGTTCTGAATGTTGTAATATAAGTGATCCTGAATCCTTCCGCCTTCCAGCATACCCGCAGATGAAATAATAATACAGGGATCAAAATAATTGGAAACATCTTTACTTTCTTTCATGCTTTGAACATAAGCCAGGTGCTCAAATTCAAACTCATCGCCCATGGTTTGGTAAAAATCTTTCGCTTCCTGGTTTACCAGGTTATGGTGTTTGCGGTAAACCTCGGTAGCTTGTATGGCCATCGGGCTGTCTACAAAAATCTGAATAGGTGGTAATAGTTTTTTGGTGAAAATCTGGTTTAAGGCAAATACCAGCGATTGTGTACGGCCAATACTAAATGCAGGAATAATCAATCGACCAGGGCTTTTAATACAGGCTTCGGTAATCTCCTGAACCAATCTTTCTTCCAGTGTTTGATCTTTGGTGTGCATTCTGCCGCCATAAGTGGCCTCACTTACTACATAGTCTACTTCTGGCAAGGGCTCTGGATTAACCAACACCGGGTAGTTCTCTCTGCCGATATCGCCCGTAAAAGCAATTTTCTTCTCTATGCCATTATCGTTTATGGTTAAAATAGCTGCCGCAGCACCTAATAAATGACCAACAGGCACAAAGGTTAAACTAATATCTCCATTAATCTTAAAGGGCTTATTAAATGCAATGGTTACAAAACGATCGATTGTATCCATTACATGTTTGTGCAGGTACAAAGGTTTTGGCCCGCTGAAGTTACCGCGTTTAGTACGTGGTTTGCGACCTGCTTTTCTTAGGAAAAGTTCAACAGAATCGAATAATAATATCGAAGTAAGATCGGCTGTGGGCGGTGTACAAAGCACCTGGCCTTCAAAACCCAATCGAACCAATGTTGGCAAATTACCAGAGTGATCGATATGGGCATGGGTTAAAATGACCAGGTTTATACTTGCTGGATCGAAGGGGAATTGTTGGTTTTCTTCCTGGTAGGTTTCCTTCTCGTAATCTAATCCACAATCTATCAGTATTTTATAATGCCCAATTTCGAGCAGGTGCATACTGCCTGTTACCTGCTGTGCTGCTCCCCAAAACGTTAACTTCATCTTCTTATCTATCGCGTAAAATCATTAGCCGTAAAGTAATATAATTGACGGGATTTTTAAACAATAAGACGTAATTTTTTAATTATAGTTGATCTGCTTCTCTAACTTTAACCTCAAAAGATTTTTATCTTTGTAAGAAAATATCAGTTATGCAAGAACCTTTTGATATAGAGATAGGGCCGATTAATTATTCAGTTTTTCCGGAAGGGAATGATTCGTATACCATTTTTAAAGATGGAAAGGAGTACATTCAGATCCAGAAAGATACTTCAGCTATCTGGCTGAAAATGGACTATAAAACCGAACTTCCGATTTTTGAGGAAGATGAAGAAGTGAATGCAATTGGACAGGCGATTGAAAATTATGTACCTGAACCTGAAGACGAGGAAGAAGACGAATTATAGCAAGAAATCCTCAACAGCGATTAGTTTCGCCCATCGTTGTTGAGGATTTAAATTTAGGCAAGGAGCTTTAACAACTCTTCTGCAACTTTTTCTGATGAAGCCGGATTTTGTCCGGTAATCAATAAACCATCCACTACAGCATAAGGATTCCAATCGGCTATCTTGCTGTAATGTCCACCATTTTTTATCAACATATCCTCTACTAAAAAAGGTACTACATTTGTTAATTGTACCGCTTCTTCTTCGGTATTGGTAAACCCGGTTACATTTTTTCCATTCACCAGGTATTCGCCATTTACCTTTACATCCTTAAGCACTCCCGGAGCATGACATACAAAAGCAACAGGCTTGTTGGCGGTATAGAATTCGGTAATGAGTTGCTGTGATGTTGCGCTTTCTGCTAAATCCCAAAGTGGTCCGTGGCCTCCTGGATAAAAAACCGCATCATAATCATCCATCACTACATCAGCCAATGGGGTAGTATTCTTTAATTTGGCCAAAAGAACAGTGTCTTTGTCCATTCTTTTCGTCGTTTCGGTTTGAAAAGAAGGATCTTCACTTTTAGGGTCGATTGGTGGCTGACCACCTTTTGGTGAGGCCAAAACAATATCAATACCTTTATCGGCTAAGGCATAATAGGGCGCTGCCAATTCTTCTGACCAAAAACCCGTTTTTAAACCTGTGTTTCCTAATTCGTCGTGGCTAGTAAGCACGAATAAAACTTTCTTATTCATATTTTTATGCTAAGTGTATCACAAAATTAGTGCAGGTGATTCTGGTAGCAAAGGACTTCAATCACAAATTTAATGTGCGCAAAATCACACTTTTGCCGAAAGTCTGCTTAAGGTTTCTCTCGAAATGCCCAGGTATGCTGCAATTATTGTTTTAGAAACCCGTTGCATCAATTGCGGATACTGTTGTGCGAGTTGTTCGAAACGCTCTTTCGGGCTTGTGGTTAAGAGCGATAAAATCCTTTGCTGTAAAGCGACATAGCCCAAACTGTTTTTTATCCTGAAAAAATGCTCCATTTTATGGCTTTCGCTACATAACTGATCTAAATTTTCTTTGCTAATGGAGAGTAGTTCGGAGTTTTCGAGGCAGCTGATGTTGGTAATTGATTTAACATGACCATAAAAAGCCCTGAAATCGGAAAGCCACCAGTTTTCCATCGCAAACTGGATAATATACTCTTTACCATTGGCATCCGTAAATGTGGCCTTTAATAAACCTTTAACTACAAAATAGATATGATTAACAAATTCATCTTCCTGAATCAGATACTGGTGCTTTTTTAGCGTTTTGGGTTTGAAATAAGCTGCTATATGCTCAAACTCCTGGTCGCTAAGGGAAATGATTTCTTCGAGGTGTGTTTTTAATTCAAAACTCATGCTATAAATTTAGCTAAATTAAGCATGAAACTCGTTTTTGATTTCAGAACCAACTAAGGACAAAAAATAAGGCCCGACTGCGAGCCGGGCCTTATTTTTGAATTATTCCTTGTTATCTGGTACAATCGGCAGTCCAGATCTGACTGTCTTTGGCTACCCTGATGGTTAGGTTGCTGGCATCGATGCTAATGCCTGTTAAACCCGAACCGATACTCACATAGCTGTTATCACCTTTCTTTTCAAACTTTACTCCTGTAATATCCGGAATGTTATTACCAAAGTAAAAATTATAGGTCTCTCCAACTTTACTCACGGTTACTTTTCCATCGCTGCTGGTAATGGTATTTTGACCGCTTCGATACGAAACAGAACCTTTGTAGGTGCCCACAAAGAAATCGCGATCTGCGGGATCGGTATCTTTTTTACATGATACCATTACGGTTAATGCTATTAAAAGCATGCTGAAAATTTGAACTGTCTTTTTCATCTCTTTCACTTTTTTTAGTTTTTAAATAGGTAATAAATGTAACAGAGCTATGACAATGACTATGCCAAAGGGTGATTTCTATGCTAGATACAGAAAGCTTAAAAGAGAAATTAAATTTTATTTTCTGTTGGTAACATGCTGCTTAATAGTTGATTGATTGCTGTATTTAGCTATTTGGGACTATGCTTAAGATTAGCTTGAAGTGGGAACAATAATTTGCTAATGCCAAACTCTAAAACTGTTCAGTATACAGGAATTTGCCCGCGGTGTTCCTTCTCTTTTTCAAAATTTGGATTATTTCGGCCTAAGTTCAGGGGTTGGTATTGGGTATAGGGTTTCGCATTGCTTAGTCAGCTAAATATCGGTAAAAATCGTTTACAAATGTTTTTTGTCCATCGCTAAAAATGTTTGTACAATTAAAGTTTAGGATTAATCCTTGAGGTGTTTCGAGCAATTTCATGTAGGTTAATATTTGTGCCTCTGCAATAGGCTCGATAATTTTTGCAGCTTTTATTTCAACAACAAGGCAGTCTTCAATAAGGAGATCACAACGGAGCATTGTCGCAACAACGATATCCTTATAGCTAACTGGCGTAGATATTTCGCTTAAAAACCCCAAGCCTCTAAGTGAAAGTTCATGTTTCATACATTCGTGATAAACACTTTCTAATAAACCGGGGCCAAGCGATTTGTGTATTTCAATGGCTGCCCCAATTACGTTATAGGTTAATTCTCTTAAGCTAGATTTGGTCGTCATAATTTGTTTAAATTTTAATTTGGCTGTATTATAGTGAACAAATAGTTTAAGTCCCTCTATGAACTCTATATCTATATGGTCAATTTTAATTATATGTTTAATGGGCCATATAGGTATATAGGGCATATAGTTTTATGTGCTGGATTTATATAATTTTATCCTGCCCAACCCTCTCTATCCAGACTCCTGTAATTAATCGATTCTGCTAAATGTTCGAGTTCTATATTTTTACTGCCATCTAAATCTGCGATTGTTCTGGCCACTTTCAGAATTCTATCATACGCTCGGGCGGATAGGCCTAATCTTTCCATTGCTGATTTTAATAGGGTGGTTCCTGCCTCGCTGATTTGGCATACTTTCCGGACCATTTTCGGGCTCATTTGGGCATTGCAATGCAATTCTTCTCTATCTGCAAAACGTAGATCTTGAATTTCTCGCGCCTGAATTACGCGTGTCCTGATGTGGTTGCTTTTTTCTGCTTCTTGTGAAGAGGCAAGTTCAGTAAAATCAACAGGGGTAACTTCTACATGAAGATCAATCCGGTCTAAAAGTGGTCCAGATATTTTACTCAGGTATTTTTGAACCACACCCGGTGCACAAACACAATCTTTCTCCGGGTGATTATAAAAACCACATGGGCAGGGATTCATCGAGGCCACCAACATAAAGCTGGCGGGATATTCTACCGAAAACCTAGCCCTTGCAATGGCCACTTTACGGTCTTCTAAAGGTTGGCGCATTACCTCTAAAACAGTACGTTTAAACTCAGGTAGCTCATCTAAAAACAAAACGCCGTTATGCGCCAGCGATATTTCTCCGGGCTGCGGATTCATTCCGCCGCCTACCAGTGCTACATCGCTAATGGTATGATGTGGGGAGCGATACGGACGGCTCGTCATCAAAGCATCGCTCGCGGCGAGTTTTCCGGCAACAGAATGGATTTTGGTGGTTTCTAAGGCTTCATTTAAATTTAAGGGTGGTAAAATAGTGGGTAAGCGCTTGGCCAGCATGGTTTTGCCCGCCCCTGGCGGACCAATTAAAATAACGTTATGACCACCTGCTGCAGCAATTTCTAGGGCTCTTTTTATATTTTCTTGCCCTTTAACATCTGCAAAATCGTGTTCATAGTTATTGATATTTTTTAAGAATTCTTCTCTGGTATTCACTTTAACCTGTTCCAATGTTTCACTTTTATTGAAAAAAGCAGCTATCTGAGCCAGGTTTTCTACTCCATATGCAATTAAGTCGTTTACAATGGCTGCTTCGCGAACGTTTTGTTTGGGTAAGATAAATCCTTTAAAGCCGTCCTGCTGTGCTTGTATGGCAATTGGTAAAGCTCCTTTTATAGGCTGTATACTGCCATCTAAGGAAAGTTCGCCCATAATAAAATAATCTTCCAGTTCGTCAGTAGGAATTTGCCCTGAGGCTGCTAAAATGCCGATGGCAATCGGCAGATCGTATGAGGACCCTTCTTTTTTGATGTCGGCTGGTGCCAGGTTTACCACTATTTTCTGTTTAGGCATGCGAAACCCGGAAACATTAATGGCACTAGCCACTCTTTGCAAACTTTCTTTTACTGCATTATCAGGCAGGCCTACCATATAGTATTTGGTACCTGCGCTAATATTCACTTCGATGGTTATGGTTAGTGCATTTACACCATAAACAGCACTCCCGTATGTTTTTACAAGCATTTAGTTTAATTAAAATAAATTCGGATGTAAATTATTCGGGATGAATATTGATTCTAATATACAGATTGTTTAAACAAAGATCAAGTTTTAGTATCTATTAATGAGGTGATTTTACCTGCCTTTGTTAAATAAACTCATTGGATGAATGCCGATTTCTTCTATCGGCTTAGGGAAAGCAGGGCTGAAACCCCTATGAAATACCGACATTCATTTCCAAAACCAATAAAACAAAAAATCCCGACCATTACAGATCGGGATTTGTATTATTTAAAAGATGCTGAAACAAGTTCAGGATAATGTTTAGGTTAGGATCGGGATTTAAATTTTCAGGAGGAAATAAAGCCTTGCGCCCTAAACCCTCTACCCTAAACCTTTTAATTATCTTCCAAAAGGCATTTTAGGCATACCTTTCATCATGGCTGCTGCGGCTGCCGGGTTCGAAAACTGCTTCATCATTTTACGCATATCTTCAAACTGTTTAATGAGCTTGGTTACTTCTTCTACCTTGCTACCCGAACCTTTTGCAATACGTAAACGGCGGCTTTGCTGAATAGCATCCGGGTTTTCTTTCTCAAATGGTGTCATAGAATTGATGATTGCTTCGATTGATTTGAACGCATCATCCTGGATATCTACGTTCTTCATCATTTTACCAACACCTGGTATCATGCCCATCAGATCTTTCATGTTACCCATTTTCTTGATCTGCTGAATCTGGTTGTAGAAATCGTTAAAATCAAATTTGTTCTTGCGGATTTTCTTCTGAAGTTCTGCTGCCTCTTTCTCATCGAACTGCATTTGTGCACGTTCAACAAGCGAAACCACATCACCCATACCCAAAATACGCGATGCCATACGATCTGGATAGAAAACATCCAGCGCTTCCATCTTCTCGCCTGTACCGATAAATTTAATAGGCTTGTTTACTACCGATTTAATGGAAAGGGCGGCACCACCACGGGTATCGCCATCTAATTTGGTTAGCACAACGCCCGTAAAATCTAAACGATCGTTAAATACTTTAGCTGTATTTACTGCATCCTGACCAGTCATCGAATCCACAACGAATAAAATCTCGTGTGGTTGAGTTTTAGCCTTAACTTCAGATATTTCGTTCATTAAAGATTCGTCGATCGCTAAACGACCAGCGGTATCGATAATGATTACGTTATTTCCATTTTGTTTACCGTGTGCAATACCCTCTAAGGCAATACCAACAGGATCGTTTGATGCGCGGTTAGCATAAACTGAAACGCCAACCGAGGTTCCTAAAACCTCTAATTGATCTACAGCCGCTGGGCGGTACATGTCACCTGCTACCAACAGCGGTTTTTTGCCCTTACTTTTTAAATGTAACGCCAGTTTACCTGCAAAAGTAGTTTTACCCGCACCGTTTAAACCTGCAATTAAAATAATAGTAGGATTTGCCTTAGTATCTAACTCTGTAACTTCGCCACCCATTAAGGCTGCAAGTTCATCGTTCATTATTTTGGTAAGCAATTGACCTGGAGAAACGGCAGTAAGTACGTTTTGCCCCAAAGCTTTTTGCCTTACATCATCAGTAAATGCTTTTGCTGTTTTATAGTTAACATCGGCATCTAGTAATGCTTTGCGGATTTCTTTCATGGTTTCTGCCACGTTGATTTCCGTAATGCTGCCTTGTCCTTTTAGTACTTTAAATGCTCTGTCTAGCTTGTCCTGTAAATTATCAAACATCTTTTTTTAAGCTAAAGGCTTATTGCCTGAAGGCAATAAGCTACTTGTTTTTAATAAAAGGCAAATGTATCAAATTTTGCTTGTAAATCTTAGCAACTCAAAGTCAAAACTTTAGGAAGATGAGCATTAAATTTTTCGTTTGGTGCAACATTTTGGTTAAGCGGCGGTCTTATACCTAACTAACCTAAACGAATGAAACGCTGCATCCTTCTTTTTTTCATATTTATTTGTGCTTTTTGTTCTGCTCAGGATATCTCCAAGCAAAAACATCTTGAAGCTAAAAGAACCTCGTTAAGCCCCAAAATAGATGGTATTTTAGATGATGAATGCTGGAATAATGTTTCCATAGCGACTGATTTTATTCAGATCAGGCCAAATCCGGGAAAGGTAGAAACTCATGATCGGCGTACCGAAATGAAGCTACTTTATGATGATGTTGCGATATATGTTTACGCCCGAATGTACGATCACCCTGACAGTGTATCGCACGAGCTGGTTTCGAGGGATAATATTGGCAATGCCGATTTCATTTCGATTATTGTTGACCCATTTTACGATAAAATGAATGGAAACGGCTTTTTTGTTACGGCTGCGGGCGTTCAGTTTGATGCCAAATACTCGCAGGTTGGTGATGAAGATGCGAACTGGAACGCGGTATGGGAAAGTGCAGTTAAAATTGATGATAAAGGCTGGACCTGTGAAATGAAAATCCCTTATTCGGCCCTGCGTTTTTCCAGTAAGGAGGTCCAGAATTGGGGTTTGAATTTTAGCCGCAGGATACAACGGAGCAATACGCAGACATTTTGGAATTTTGTAGACCCTAAAGTAAATGGTTTTATCAACCAGGAAGGATTGTGGATGGGAATAAAAGATGTTAAACCTCCGTTACGATTATCCTTTTCACCCTATATTTCGGCCTATGTAAACCATTATCCTGCTAATTTGCCTGGGGTAAAAAATACAACATCACGTTTTAACGGTGGGATGGACGTTAAATATGGAATCAACAACAGCTTCACGTTGGATATGACTTTGGTGCCCGATTTTGGACAGGTTCAGTCTGATAACCGGATATTAAACCTTACTCCTTTTGAAGTGAAATTTAATGAAAACCGACAGTTTTTTACAGAAGGAACAGAGCTGTTTAATAAAGGCGACCTGTTTTATTCGAAACGGATCGGCTCTATACCAGCTTATTATAATTATAGGGAGGTAGGCAGCGATAAAATTGTAAAAGATCAAACTGAGGCCAAGGTGTTAAATGCCACGAAGATTTCCGGGCGAACGGCTAAAGGCCTTGGTATTGGCATTTTTAATGCAATTACCAATAGTATGGAAACCGAGGTAGAGGATGCTCAGGGCAACCTTCGGATGGTAGAAACACAACCACTTACCAATTATAATATTTTGGTTTTCGACCAGTCGTTAAAAAACAACAGTTCGGCTACGTTTATCAACACGAACGTGCTTAGGCAAGGTTCTGCTTACGATGCCAATGTGAGTGCCCTGCTTTTCAATTTAAACAATAAAGGCAATAAATATTTCGTAAACGGCGGAGGTAAAATGAGCTATTTACGGGGTGAAGAATCGAGTACGGGTTATAGCTACACTTTAAGGTTTGGTAAACAGAGCGGTAACTTTACCTGGAGTTACAATCAGGTATATGCTGATGATAAATTTGATCCATCAGATATGGGTTTCTTTACCAATAACAACTTTTTAGATCAGCGGATTGGTATTGGTTACAACGTATACAAGCCAAGCAAATGGTATAATCAATTTGAAAGTTGGTTTAATCTGAATTATTCCCGCAGGGCAATACCCAGTGCTTATCAAAAAACAAGTACAAATGCAGGATATTGGGTTCAATTTAAAAATCAATGGTCGGCAGAATTAGATTTAAGCTGGGAGAGAAAAAGTAATGACTTTTATGAAGCGCGAAACGGCCAGTTATACCGCGCACCAGAAAACTACGGCATTGGCCTGTATATAAACCCCAACCGCGCCAAAGCCTATAATTTTGGTGGAAATGTGCGGTATTTTGAACAGCAGCTTTTCGGAGGTAAGCAGTATAATTTTTACTTTTTTCAGAACCTGAGGTTAAATGACAAGATTGCCTTTGGTTTAGACCTGAATTTTAACCCCAATTACAATTACGTAAACTGGGTAACGGCACAGGGTAATCAGGCTATTTTTTCGAAATACGACCGCCGGACGGTAGAAAACTCATTTGATGCTAAATACACCTTTACCAATTTAATGGGGCTAACCATTGTTCTAAGGCATTATTGGAGTGATAGAAGAAATAAAGAATTTTACCTGCTTCAGCCTGATGGCCATTTAACAGCATATCAAGGAGCGCCGTTAACCGGGATGGATAGAAATTATAACGTATTTAATATTGATTTAATTTATACTTGGCAGTTTGCGCCCGGTAGCACCCTCTCGGTTTCGTACAAGGATGCAGCCGAAACTTATGATACCTTTTATACAGCGCGTTATAATAAAAACCTGAGCGGGATTTTAAACGCTCCGCAGAATAACAGCCTTTCGGTGAAGGTTTTGTATTATGTAGATTATCTAGACCTTAAGAAGAAAAGGAAAAAGAATTAAATTACGGGTTTGAGTAGTCATTTCCTGGCCTTGGGTTTAAAGCCAAGGCCAGGAAATGGAAAATATATGCTGAGACTAAGGACTAAAGACTTTGGATTCTAAACGCTCAGCTAAACTACCTTGCTTTTGCAGGGCTTATACCGAATTTTTTACTAAAAGCACTGCTGAAATGCTGTACCGAAGAATAGCCTAGTTCATCGGAAATATGCTTAATGTTTTTGGCGCTATCGGTTAAGAGTTCTTTAGCCCGCATCAGTTTATAATCGCTTAAATAACCAAAAACAGTGTTCTGAAAAACCTCTTTAAAACCTTGTTTTAATTTAAATTCGTTTATGCCTGCAACCTTTGCCAATTCGGTTAAACACGGGGGATGGCTGGCATTGGCTAACAAATATTCGCGTGCATAATAAATGCGGTCTTTATCGTATGCCGATTTAATGGTAGAGCTGTCGGTTTTTTTTGCTGCAAGTTCAAAAGCCTGGGCTTGCAATGCCAAAAGTTCGAGGCATTTAGATTGCAGGAACAAGAGCTTTAACCCACCGGTAAACTGGCAGTTCATAATATCATTTATACAACTGTGCATGGCTAAGCTAATGGGCAGGTTTTCTGATGAAAGCTCTACCGGGCGGTTGTTCATGATTTTTTCGGCAAAGTTTTTTAGCAAAGTGCTGCTTTCACTAGTTAAATCAACAAAACGGGCTCTTTCGAAATTTACCTCGAAAAATTTATGCGGGCCATTGGTAGGAAATTCTGCCATCCCATCAAAATCAGGACTATAAATAATATTGTGCTGATTGGCTTTAATATCCAGGCGTTTGTTGGTGAGGTAATTTTCCATAATGCCGCCCCCTGTAATTGAAAAATGAAGCTCAACCATATCGGGCTCATCAAAAGATTTAATGCGTAGGCGGCTCTTTTTCACTAGCATATCGCCGTAAACAATGTAAATACCTGAAAAAGCGATCTCCACAATCTCTGCATCGCCAAAGGGAAAGCTGTATTTGTCCCTTCTTTCGGTTACCAGTGCCTGGTTAAACTCGTTATCGGCGAATTTGTTACCAACAATATAGTATTTTTCGTCACCATCATAAATGTTTAAAGCCATAAAATCCTTTTGATATAAACTTTAATCCTTTTGGTATAAAAAGATGCGTTTGTTAGACCATTACTTTTGTTCAAAGTTACTAAACAAAAGAATACTATGCCAAAATTACCATCATGGCTGGCCAATACAATGGAAAAAGTGATCAGCAATAAAATATATCAAGTAGAAGTTGTAGAAACTAAAATGTTAAGCAGCAATTTAAAGTGCGTTACCTTTAAAGGAGATTTTTTTGATGCTGAATTTATTCCGGGAATGGAAGTGTTGTTTAGGGTTAATGCCAACGAGTACCGGCATTATACCCTATCTGCCTTTGATCAAATGAACGAAACCTGCGAGGTGATCTTTTATTTAAACAGACAAGGACCCGGGCACAGCCTTGCCGTGAACATTCAGAAGGGAGACATTTTAAAACTTATTCTAGACCGCGCGAGAATTAAATACAAGGAAGAATCTAACCAGCATTTCTTTTTTGGTGATGAAACCAGCCTGGGTTTGTACGAATCGCTTGGGAAAAAAGTAGTAGATGAGGATGTAGAATATTTTGGCATTTTGGAGCTACAGGAAGAAAACCTTTGCTCAGTTGAACAGTTAAAACTGTTGATTGATGCGGTACCTTCTGATGTGGATACTCCGGCCAAAAATGCCATCAACTGGATGGAAAATATGCATCCTATGTGCTGGGAAATGTGGCAAAATGCTACGTTTTACCTTACCGGAAGAGCGAAATCAGTACAGCAATTTAAACGTTACTTAAAGCAAAGAGGTGTAAGTTTTAGGCAGATTATTACCATGCCATACTGGGAAATGGGTAAAATTGGTGGGGCTTAGGTTGATGCTATCTGGGGAAGGTAAAGCCAAAACCCAGCGCTAAAGTTTGGTTTGCCTGTATTTTATTGGTGCCGGTATCTTTATCGAACAGTAGTACACCAGTTAAACTGGTGTTCATAAAGCGATTGATTTTTGCCGTTAATGCAACATCTAAGCGATGATCAATATTGCTCATTTTAAAATCCTGATAAGGAATGAACATCTGATAACGTGCTTTAAGATTTGTATTGGTAAATATATCCTTATCAAATGCACTTACTATTTGAAAAGCCAGTTCGTTACGTACTTTTTTGCCATACTCTACCCCAAAAACAGTAGCTTTTGGTGGTTTGGTATTATCAACCGGATCAAGAAAAAGCTTTTCATCCAAAACAAAAGTCTGGCGTGCAGTACCTGTACCTATACGGGTAGAAAAATATTTAACAGGTTTATACTCGAAACCGATAGATTCTGTTAAATAACCTGGACCCATAAATTTTGAAATCAGCGTAGCGGTTTCTTGGCCGTTTGTGACACTGTAAGAATAACCGTTATCGAACTGGGATTCAAAACTTAACGACCCGAAGAAGAACCAGCTTTTAGAAAGTTGGAAAGAAGCTTTATTATCCCAAAAAATACGGTCGTTGGTTTTCTTTTGCAGCTGATCTTTATTTTTGATTTTACCATATTGCAAAACAAGTTCGCTTACATAGCTATAGCTGTCTTTGTTATATTCTGCCTTCCAGTTTAATAGCCCTCCAACAGCCACAGAGTTGGTACCGCCACCTTTCCAGTTGTTACTGAATTGGGCCTGGTTAATATTGATGCCGATATTGGTTCTTGTTTTCCAGTAATTAATCTTAGCGTTTACCACCAAAGGCTTAATTTTTACAGGCTCAAAGTTTAATGGTCCCTGCCTGCTTGGCAACGGACTACGCTTTAACTTTATATTCAGGTCTTTTGTATTGATCGGAATAGTATCAATTTCCTGTGCATATAATTTTGTAGAGCAGAAACTTAGAATCAGAATTATGGCAGCTAAACAGTTCTTCATTATCTACAAAGAAAAAGAAAAATTTTAGAGATAAAAAGCATTTAACAAAATGATTACCAGAACGGCAATTGAAGCTAAAGTGAAAGCGGCAGTTTCACATCTTTTTGATCCAACCATACCAATTGCCATTTTTTAGGTAATTTAAGTCGGTTTCATAATCGTAAGCCTCTTTCTCAAAAATAATGTTCCGGTAGGCCAGATCGTGTTTTTTGTATCTGATCAGGTTGATCAGATAGTTAAGCAGGTATAGGGTATAAAATGGGAATACAAGTAATTCTAGCTGTTGGCGCAGATGGATTTTCTCGTGATTAATAATCTCCGGATCGTTTTTAAGCTTTGCCGATTTTAGCAGGATAAACGGAAAGATTGCCATACCCGCTGCCGGAAGTTTTTTAACGATCAGTATGGGCGCTTTCACAACTTATCGATCGTTATTTTAGGCAATGCAGGTAATTGTAAGGCTTTGGGATTTAGCCTGTAGCTTTTATAGGCATTCCTGATAAAAAGATTAAATGCATAATCTGTTGCATCTAGTACAAATTGATAAGTGGGCCGATATTGCTGCATAAAATCTGTCAGTTCAGCATCTTTTATACCTAATACCTGACTAACCAGGCTGGCATTGAAACGATAATCAATCAACTCTTCCCGATAATCTTTTTCGAGGATTTTTTGAAGATGACGGGCATTTCTACCTTGTTTGCTTAATAGGTTATAAATGGCATCGATACCTAAACCAACACCACCGTTGCCTAAATTCAATAAATCTTTACTACTTCCTTTCATGGTTTGGTAACGATATTCCTGAACATTTTTTTCGTATTGCTGCTGTGGGCTTAATTTTTTTTGCTGAATAACAACATCACGCAGTCTGATGCCTAGTGATCTGAGCTGAAAGTATGCGGCTGTTTGTCCTTTAAAAACAATAGTATCTACACCGTAGCCTGATAAAGCTGCAACCAAGGTATCGCCCGGTAGTGCAAAGGTGCTAAATTCGCCTTTCGTATTGTTGTATAAACCATCACCTGTACGGATGTTATAAATATAAACCTTGGCCAAACGCTGTTTGGTTTCTTTATCAATAACAATTCCCTGCACAGGTTTATTTTGTGCGTGAAGCAACGTAGCGAAGCCCAAAGCAAATATTAAGGGAATAAAAAACTTCATTAAGCTACAAAACTACAAATATCTGGCAGGCTATGTTTGTACTTAACATTATTTAACCTTAAGTATCTGACCGAGCTTAATAGCATCCGTACTCATTTCATTCAGCATTTTTAACTGATCGACTGTTAAATTAAAGCGTTTTGCAATATTATAGAGCGTATCTCCTTTAACAACGGTATAAGTACCATCGGCAAGAATGGGTTTAGCCCCTGCTGGTGGAGTTTCAACTGGTGTAAATTTAGCTTTTTCCTGAGGGATATTCTGGTTGATTTCTGAAAACACGCGATCTTCGCGGGCAATCTTCTGTTTTTCGTTTTCCGATTGATCGTATTGGTAAAGCTGGTATTTTTCAATGGTGTTGATTAACAGATCAGGATATTTTGGATTGGTTGCATAACCTGCTGTTTTTAACCCCTGCGCCCAACTTTTGTAATCGTTTTTATCTAACTGAAAAAGAAAACTATAACGTTTGCGTTTTAAAAATTCAGAGTGATCCCTGAAAGATTCGCGGGCATCTTTATACACCCTAAAACAGTCGTTTTTCTGGTCATCATCCCGGAAATAGTTTTTCCCTTTCCAATCCGATGTACACTTAATCCCAAAGTGGTTGTTCGCGTATTTAGCCAGATCACTATTTCCACTGCCCGATTCTAAAATTCCCTGCGCCAGGGTAATACTTGCGGGGATGCCATTTGCATTCATTTCCTCTACCGCCACACCCTTAAACTCATCAATATAACTTAAAGTATTATAGCTTTTGTACGAATTGTTATTGGCTTTGTTGGCTGCCTTTTCGATCTGTTTGTTGTTTTTAGAAAATTTCCGCGTACCGCAAGAGCTAAAAAAGATGAGTATTGCTGCTATAAAGATGTAATGGTTATATGAACGCATATGGGGTTAATTGTTTAAATCGGTTAACGGGTTAATTGTGAAACTGAATAAAGCTAATTGTTGGATTCGACTTCGGACTCATGACTCAAAACCGTAATTTTTGTCCTGGTTTTAAGTTTGCCTTTTTAATGCCGTTTTTCTGCATGAGGGACTTCACGGTTGTGCCTTTCTTTTTGGCAATTATACTCAGGTTATCGCCAGATTTTACGGTATAACTTTTTGTTGTTCTTCTGTTTTTTGCTCGGTGGCTAACAGGTGCTGCATACACGGGCTCTTCATATCCCTCTGGCCGCTCATCGTATTGATAGAGTTCGTATTTTTTAATTAAGCCAATTACCTGGCTGGCCCAGCTTCTACTTCTGGCGTAGCCACAGCGGCGGATTCCATAAGCCCAGCCTTTGTAATCGTATTGATCATATTTTTCAAAAAGATTATTAAAAGGCTCTCGGGTTTCCATAATCTCTACAAAATGGCTGTAAGATTCATCCGCATTTAAATAATCGCGGTAAGATGACCGTATTTCCGCATTGTTGTTCGGGCCTTTTACTCCAAAGTGATTATTAAGGTGTTGTGCTATTTTACTGCTTCCGGCAGCCGATTCATGTATGGCAACAGCTAAAATAACACTGGCCGGAATTTTATGATCGTGCATTAAGCCCTGCGCATATTCTACATGCTCGGCAATATATTCTTCTGTGTCTTGTGCCTTCGCAATAATTGCTGTTAAAAGGAGCAGACAAAAAGTAAAAATTTTATTCATTTCTTTTTTGGTTAATAGACTATGGTATAATGGTTGATCACTTTGGCTTATAAGCCATCATCATTTCTTCCTGATCACAAACAAACCATCCCGAACAGGTAATATCAATTTCTCAACCCGTTCATCTGCAGCTATTTTATCATTAAAACTAGTAATATTTCTGGTGTCTTTATCCTGTTTCTCCTGAAGTACTTTTCCACTCCATAGTACATTATCAACAATAATAATCCCGCCTGGGCGAACGCGATCAAAAATAAGATCGTAATAGGTGCCGTTGTTTTTCTTATCGGCATCGATAAAAACAATATCGAAAACTTCATCTAAACCCGCTACTGTAGTGGTAGCATCGCCAAGGATATAGTTGATCTGGTGGTTAAATGCAGATTGGGCAAAGTTATGGCGAACCATATCTTCCAATTCTTCATTAATATCTAGCGTATACAATATACCATCTTTCGTTAATCCTTCAGCAAGGCATAAAGTGGCATAACCGGTAAAAGTGCCGATTTCTAAAATCCTTCTAGGGGAGATCATTTTGCTGAGCATGCTCAAAACCCGGCCCTGATAGTGGCCAGATAGCATACGGGGCATTAAAACTTTAAGGTTAGTTTCGCGATCTATCTGTTGAAGCAGTTCGCTTTCAGGTTCGCAGTAGGCAATTAATAAATCTTGTAAATCGTCGTTTATCAGGCTCATTTGTTGGTTATAAACGGTTACTTTCCATAAAATATTGTAAAATGATGGTTGCGGCAATGGTATCAACCCTATCTTTATCCCTTCTGTCCATTTTTTTTAAGCCACTCTGCATAATGGCCTGATGGGCAAGCTTAGAGGTAAAACGCTCATCAACCCAGTGCCTTGGGATATCAGGGAATGATTTTTTTAACAGTGTAGCAAAACCTTTTACATGTTGTGCGGATTCGGATGGAGATCCATCCATCTGTTTAGGATCGCCGAGTACAAAAGCCTCCACCTGCTCGGTAAGCATATACTTTTTAACATACTCGATCACATTTTTCGGATGCACGGTGTCCAGCCCTGTTGCAATAATCTGCAAAGGATCAGTTACCGCAATGCCGATGCGTTTGGTTCCATAATCAAATGCGAGGATACGTGCCATAAAAATAATTAAGCGTAGGGTGTTTGGCGCAAAGCTTTTAGTCCCGTTTAAAAAATAAAAGCCAAAGGTAAGGTTTTTGAAATAATCAATAAACCAAGATTAATGTTGTGGCAACGCGTATGTTGTTTATGGTAAAAGTTGATGGTTTCATTTTTTGGAAAGCAAAGCCTGTAGTACTTGGGTATATACGGTCCTGCTGTAGGATGCCCGCTCTCCCATCAGGTTTAGTTGATTCAGGCCTGTACGGTTTGGGTGAAGTTGGTGAGCATATTATATCTGGATATTCTGGTTTTAAAGGTTTATTTCCGAAGAATTACTGATTTAGTTAAATAAACCTGATAGAACGAAAAGCCCACAGCGAAGCGAGGACTTGAAGAGATAGCAGGGCTTTCGGAACCGAAACGCTCAAGACCTTGCTTTTCAAAATAATATTGACCAAATAAGCTACAGAAGTCATGAGCTTTATTTAACATTTAACACTAAAAAATGTGTTTCAAAAGTAAGATCGTAATGACGAATGTGTGAATCTCATATCTATTTCTTATTTTGCACCAAATGCAGTTTAAAGAAATCATCGGACAGGAAAGAGTGAAGCAACAATTGGTGCAAACGGTTAAAGAAAACCGCATTAGCCATGCGCAACTATTTTTGTCGCCTGCTGGTTCTGGCGCTGTACCGCTGGCTATTGCCTATGCACAATACATCAATTGCCTCAATAAAGGCGAAAATGATAGTTGTGGCGAATGTTCGAGCTGTAGAAAATACGAACGTTTAATTCATCCCGACCTGCATTTCTCCTATCCTTTTTTTGCCTCGGCAAGTGTAAAAACGGCCGTTGATGTATTGGAAGAATGGCGGGGCATGTTAATGCACGATCCTTATTTCGATATGGATATCTGGCGCTCTAAACTCGATGCTGCCAATAAACAGGCTAACATTAACATTGCCGAATGCCACGATATTATTAAGAAGCTAAGTTATAAGGCTTTTGAGGCCGAAACCAAGGTTTTGATTATGTGGTTGCCCGAATATTTGGATAAAGCCGGAAATGCTTTGCTGAAATTAATTGAAGAACCGCCTGCAAATACTTTGTTTATTTTAATCGCCCAAAGTCAGGATCAGATTTTAACTACCATTTTATCCAGAACGCAAATTGTGAAAATCCCAAAACTTTCGTCGGAAGAGGTAACAGGATATTTATTAAATGCGAGTGGATTAAGCGAGCATCAGGCTATTGATTATTCATTTTTAGCTGATGGAAATTTAATTGAAGCAAAAGCACTGGCAGCAGATACGCAAAGCGATAGTTCTGGTACGTTTACGGCCTGGCTGAGGATGGGGTTTGGCAATAAAGTGCCCGACCTGATCGATTTTACCGATGAAGCAGCCAAGTGGGGAAGAGAAAACCAGAAGAATTTTTTAAAATATGGCGTAAATTATTTACGCGAATGCTGTTTAATTTTGAGCGGAGCCGAAGAGTTGGTGAAATTACCCCCCCTAACCTTCGAAACGGCCAAAAAACTCAGCACACATGTACTTACCTTGCCCATGGCAGAGGCCATAATTGGCGAACTGGAAAAGGCACATTACCACATTGAAAGAAACGCAAACCCGAAAATTCTGTTTTTAGATGTATCTTTACAATTGGTAAAAATTATCAAGTTTAAAACGCTCCCTGCGGGGACTCAATATATATACAATTAATATGGGATGTGGAAGTTGTTCAACAGGTGGTGGCTGCACCCCTAATGGATGCAAAAGTAATGGCTCATGCGGCACCGGTGGTTGCCAAACAATGGAAGTTCACGATTGGCTGTCTAATTTGGATATGCCTTCTAATTATAAACCTTTTCAGGTTACAGAAATCAAATTTAAAGGCTCACGTAAAGAGTTTTTCCTCAATAACGATAACATTTACCTCGAAATTGGGGAACTTGTTGCCGTTGAAGGGCCAACTGGTGGTTTTGATGTAGGGCACGTTTCGCTTACGGGTGAATTGGTGCGTATCCAGATGAAACGCCGCAAAACTGCGCTTGATCAGGTAACCAAAAAAATCTACCGTAAGGCTACAGAGGCTGATGTGGAGAAATGGAATGCCGCCAAAGGGATGGAATGGGAAACCATGCATAAAGCCCGTAAACTGGCGCTCGATCTCCGTTTGCAGATGAAAATCAGTGATGTAGATTACCAGGCTGATAAAACCAAAGCAACATTTTTTTATACTGCCGATGGACGTGTGGATTTCCGTGAGCTGATTAAAAAAATGGCGGAGAGTTTCCGTATCAGAATTGAAATGCGCCAGATCGGGATGCGCCAGGAAGCTGGCCGTTTAGGTGGGATTGGCTCCTGCGGCCGCGAATTATGCTGCTCTACCTGGTTAACTAATTTTAAAACAGTTTCTACAGCTGCGGCGCGTTATCAGAACCTCTCGTTAAATACATTAAAGCTTGCTGGCCAGTGCGGTAAATTAAAATGCTGTTTAAACTATGAGCTTGATACCTATTTAGATGCATTAAAGGATATTCCGGACAGGATTGAAAACCTGGATACAGAAGCGGGTTATGCTCGTCATCAAAAGACAGATATTTTCAAAAAAATTATGTGGTTTAGTTACCAGGGCGATGAAAACTGGATTCCGGTTAAAGCAGCCAGGGTAAAAGAAATCATGGCCATGAACAAAGCAGGCAAAAAAGCACCTAATTTAAAAGAAGAAGCCGTACAGGTTGCTGTGCCTGTGGTAATAGAAAAATCTTTCGATTATGAAAATGTAGTTGGTCAGGATAGTTTAACCCGCTTAGACGAACGTTCTCGTGGCAAAAACAACCAGAATAAAAACAATAACCAGAAAAACAACCGCAACAATAATCAAAATAGAAGGGAAAGAGTACCAGCCGGAGAAAAGAACGCTGGAGCTAATAACAGAGCTCAGCAGCCTCAACATGGTGCACAGAAAGCTCAACAAGGCGGAAAACAACAACCTAACGGATCAAAACCGCAGCAAAATGCAGGTCAAAAGCCCCAACAGACTGTTCCGAAACCACAGCATGTTAATGGACCAAAACCTCAAAACAATAAGCAAAAACAGCAGCCACAAGCACAAAAGTCTGTAGTAAAAGCTGAAGGAAGTGTAGCGGCAGAGGGTGTTAAGCCAGAGCAGAGCAAAAATAAGAATAGAAATAACCGTAGGAAAAATAACAACCGCCGAAACAATAATAATGGTTCAGAAAATAAACCTGCTGCTGAATAAAAAGCATATAATTTTGCTTGGCTTTTTATTGATGGTTACATTATTTGTTGGCTGCACGGCCAGCGTAATTGATAGCAATGTAGAAATTGCCAATCGCAGGTGGACTTACCGTAATCATATTTCGACAGCATTTGAAATAAAAGACAATACCAAAGCCTATAATATTTATTTCAAGCTAAGGCATACCGCAGATTATAAATACGCCAATATATTTATTCTTGCCCATTTTAAGGATGGTAAAAAAATGATAACCAAACGTTATCAATATAAATTGGCTAAAAATGATGGCGAATGGTTGGGTAGTGGTTCTGGAAACGTGTTCAGCTATAGTTTACCCATGCTAACCAATTATCATTTTCCGAGAAATGGCAAGTTTGAAATCGAAATTGAGCAGAATATGCGCGATAATCCACTTTTGGAAGTAAGTGATGTCGGTGTTTTAGTTGATTTGGCTCAATAATTTGTTTATTTCTTGCCTGGGATTTAATTTTTGCATTTTTTCGATCGTTTGTCTTTAATTATTTACATGAAAAGGGTGCTTTTTTAGTACTTTGTTCTTTATCAGGTAGTTATTGTGTGAGAATGTGTGATAAAATTGTTATTATTGTTTATAAACCTATACACTATGATAAGAATTTTATTCAAAAACACCCTCGCTATTCTCCTTTTTCTAACGTCGGCCCAATTATTTGCGCAAGGCTTAAAAGGTAAAGTTACAGATTCGGCCGGCCTGGCTATACCTGGTGCAACTATTCAGGTAGTTGGCTCAAAAATTGGAACATCTTCCGATGGAAATGGGCTCTATGCCTTAAAATTTACGTCAGCAGGAGCTTATAAAGTCCGGATTTCTTTTACTGGTTACCAAACAGCTGAAGTAGCCGTTCAGATTGATAATACTGTAAAAACGATGGATTTTGTACTTCAGGATGCGAAAGAACTTTTAAGTGATGTAGTTGTGGTCGGATCAAGATCAACACCGAGAACGAACATCGAAAGTGTGGTCCCCGTTGATCTGATTTCTACAAAAGACGTTAAAGTATTTGCGCAGACAGATTTAACGCAGATTTTAAACTTTGTAGCGCCATCTTTTAGCTCTAACCGACAAACCGTTTCTGATGGAACCGATCACATCGATCCGGCATCTTTACGTGGTTTAGGACCAGATCAGGTTTTGGTGCTGGTAAACGGAAAACGCAGGCATACTACAGCATTGGTAAACATTAACGGTACTTTCGGCCGGGGTTCTGTTGGAACCGATTTAAATTCTATCCCGGTTTCGGCGATAGAACGCATTGAGGTGTTACGTGATGGTGCTGCGGCGCAGTACGGTTCGGATGCTATTGCCGGGGTAATCAATATTGTGTTAAAAAAGGTAACGCCTTATAGTTTCTCTACCTCTTTTGGCCAATCTTCTTCAAGTGCCTTAGGACGCGATTTTAGCGATGGCAGAACTTTTCAGGTTGATTTTAGCAAAGGCTGGGCATTTAAAAACGACAAAGGTTTCATTAATTTTGCGGCACAATACCTCCAAAGGGGCTATACGAACCGGGGTGGTTTAGATACCCGTCCATTATTGTATTCTGCAAATCCAACTAAGGGTTCGACAGAAACAGAAGCCGATTTTCAGGCCCGTTTTGCCAGTTTAAAAGCTGCCGATGACGCCAGGGCTGCAGCAAATGGTTTAGATAGAAACAACATGCGTGTAGGTAATTCTGACTCCAAAAACGGTGGAGGGTTTTTAAACGGGCAGTTCAATTTTGGTAAAACTACCCAATTGTATTATGCAGCAGGTTTTACCCATAAAACGGGTAGTGCAGCGGGTTTTTATCGTTTGCCAACACAAACTACTCAGATAGATTTGTCGATCTACCCTAACGGGTTTTTACCATTTATCGATACCAAAATCAATGATTATTCATTTTCTGCAGGTTTAAGAGGTAAAATAGGCACCTGGGATTACGACCTAAGTAATACAAGTGGAGAGAATACCATTGAGTTTAATATTGACAACACGGTAAATGCCTCTTTACCAACAGGTACAAGCCCTACTTCATTTTATGCTGGAGAGTTACTATTCAGACAGAACACCAGTAATCTTGATTTAAGCAAAAAGCACACTTTTGACGGTGGATTTTTAACTTCGTTAAATACTGCTTTTGGGGGAGAATTTAGAATAGATAACTATCAGATCAAAGAAGGCGAGCTGTTATCCTATTCAAATGGTGGAAGGTTGATCGGAACATCCCCTACTGCATCTGGCGCACAGGTATTTCCTGGTTTTAAGCCTAGCAATGCGCTGGATAAATCGCGGCATAATGTTGGAGCCTATGCCGATTTAGAAGCTGAATTTGGATCAAGGGTAACCTTAGAAGCCGCTGGCCGCTATGAAAACTACAGTGATTTTGGTTCAAACTTCTCTTATAAATTTACAGGTAAGATTAAGCTTTTTGGAGATGTTTCATTGCGGGGAGCTTATGCAACCGGCTTTAGGGCTCCTTCATTACACCAACAATACTTTAATAACGAGAGTACACAGTTTGTTGGCACAAACGCAACCCAGGTTTTAACAGTAAATAATGCAAACCCTATTGTTGCCCAATTTGGTGTTGGTGCATTAAAACCTGAAATTTCTAAATCGGGAAGTTTAGGCTTAGCAGGCAAAATAGCCAAAACCTTTACTTTTACCGTTGATGCTTATAACATTGATATCAGCGATCGTATTGTTTTCTCCAGCCAATATGCCCGCGAGCGTTCTGGCGGGGTTTTAGTGCCAACAGGTGTGGTAAACCAGATTTTAAACACGGTAGATCCAACGGCACAAATTAACAGCGTACAGTTTTTTACCAATGCCATTACCACCAATACTGCCGGGATAGATGTGGTTTTAACCAATAGATTCAATTTGGGCGCAAAAAGCAGCTTAATTTTAAGTGTTGCCGGAAATGTAAACAAAACCGTAGTGAGGAGTATTCAAGGCTCTGACAAAATTGAAAGTGATCCAACTTTAAAGGCTAAATTATTCGATCGTTTGGAACGCTCTCGTTTCGAAAGTTCCGTACCTAAAAACAAGTTAAATCTTACCGCAACCTATAATGTAAGTAAATTATCATTCGTGGCAAGAACAGTCCGTTTTGGAGAGGTTACCTATTTAAATGCCATCGATCCAAATATCCCTGCCAATGGTTTACCCGTTCAATTGGATCAAACTTTTGCCCCGAAATGGATAACTGATTTCTCTGTAAGTTACGCCGCAAGCAAAACCTGGTCGGTAACGGTTGGTGCAAACAATATTTTTGATGTTTATCCTGATAGATTATATATCAATCCACGTAATAATGAAAATAACTTGAGTGGAGACGCTGCCAGTAATTATTCTGGGGGATTAGACAACACCTCGAATGGTAGATTTTTGTACTCAAGAGCCGTTAGTCAGTTTGGCTTTAATGGCAGGTATGTTTACGGAAAAATTGCCTGTACGTTTTAACAATATTTAAATTAATTAGCTGTCTCAAATAAATATAATTGTTCTAGTGAAAAATTATATTTAGACGTATCGTCATTTCCAACCCGGTAGCTATCAGGTTGATTGGGAATCTTAATGCTAATGGAAGCACGCATTAAGATTCCCGCATTCGCGAGAATGACGTAAGGTGAATAAAGTTTTGATAAGAATACGATTCAATTTGAGACAGCTTTTCTTTTAGAAGAAAGGGCTATAAATACTGCAGCAAACTTTCCAGTTTCATTCCTCTTGATCCTTTTAGCAGTACTAAATGATCCCGAACCGGATTTTCCTGTAAGTAAGTGGCGGCCTCGGCCGGGGTTTCGAAAAATGTACCTTTAAAATTGTCTTTAAATGTAAAGAAATCCTTCCCTATAAAAATGAGTTGGTCTAAACCACTTTCATTAGCTTGCTTTGCAATAAGTTCGTGCTGGCCAGGTGACTCAGGGCCTAATTCGAACATATCACCCAAAATGGCAGTCTTTTTATCAGCCGATAACACTGCGATATTTTTCAGTGCAGCGGTCATGCTGCTTGGGTTTGCATTGTAAAAATCGCAGATTACAATATTCTTTTCTGTTTTGGTTAATTGAGAACGGTTATTTTTCGGCTGATAATTCGATAAACCGGTGTTGATCTCTTCAGGGCTCATGTCGAAAAAATCACCAATACAGATGGCTGCCAAAATATTTTCGAAGTTATAACTTCCTGTTAAATTGGTTTTTACTGAAGAAGAAACGTCATGGTTGGTCCAATCCACTTCGATAAATGGATCGCTGCTTTTTAACTCCCCTTTAATGGTATTGCCGTTTTCTGTTCCATAATAAATCAGTTTATTCAAGCCTGCGGCATTGCTCATTTCAAGCAAGTATGGATTGTCTCTATTGATAAAAGTATAACCATGGGTTTCTTTTAAATAGGCGTAAAGCTCAGCCTTTCCCTTTTTTACGCCTTCAAATCCGCCGAAGCCATCTAAATGGGCCATGCCCACATTGGTAATGATGCCATGGGTAGGCTGCGCAATGGTACAGAGCAGTTCTATTTCTTTTTGGTGGTTGGCACCCATCTCGATTACTGCAATCTGCACATCATCCGTAATGGATAATATAGACAATGGAACGCCGATATGATTGTTTAAGTTACCGAAGGTGGCAAAGGTTTTGTATCGCTCTGCTAAAACCGCATTTACCAACTCTTTACTCGTTGTTTTACCATTGCTCCCTGTTAAGCCAATAACCGGAATACTAAGTTGTTTACGGTGATGGCGTGCCAGATCCTGCAAAGTGCTTAACACGTCTTCAACCAGCAGGCATTGATTGTTTGTAGCATACTTTTCTTCATCTATAACAGCATAAGCCGCTCCCTTTTCAATGGCTTGAGCGGCAAATTCGTTGGCATTAAAAAGATCTCCTTTAAGCGCAAAAAAAATACAACCAGGGGTAATGTTTCTGGTATCGGTAGAAATGACAGGGTTTTCTTGGAAGTAATCGTATAATCTTTCGGTTGTAATCATGCCTATGGTAAAAAATATGATGTAAAATTAAGCTTTCGCATCAACAAAAAACAAAATTAGTACATTAGGTAAATTTTTTCCCCTATGAAAAGACTCTTAACGTTCTGCCTAATCTCCCTTAGTACTGTTCTGTTTGTACAAGCACAGCTAAAATCTCCCGATGAGTTTTTGGGGTACCAGCTGGGTTCGCACTTTACCCCGCACCATAAAGTAGCCGATTATTTTAGACAAACTGCTATAGCTTCTGCTAAAAACATGAAGCTGATAGAATATGGTAAAACCAATGAAGGCAGGCCGCTGATGGTGGCAGTTGTTTCTTCTGCAGAAAATATAAATAGACTGGAACAGATTAGGAATAACAATTTAGTTTTGGCAGCGGGCACGAATAATAATAGTGTCGATTTAACAAATCAACCTGCTATACTTTGGTTAAGTTATAATGTGCATGGTAATGAGGCAAATTCTACTGAAACTTCCATGAAGATGCTTTATACCTTAGTTTCGGGCAATAATAAACCTGCAACAGATTGGTTAAAAAATACAGTGGTGGTGATTGACCCTTGTTTAAACCCCGATGGAAGAGACCGTTATGTGAATTATTTTAATAGTGTGGTGGGAAAAACACCAAATTCTGATCCCTTGTCAAGAGAACACATCGAGCCATGGCCAGGCGGTAGACCAAATCATTATTATTTCGACTTAAACCGCGATTGGGCCTGGCAAACCCAAATTGAAAGTCAGCAAAGGTTAGCGCTATACAACCAATGGATGCCTCAGGTGCATGTCGATTTTCATGAGCAAAGTTATAATGAGCCTTACTATTTCGCACCGGCGGCAGAGCCGGTTCACCAAGATATTACACCTTGGCAAAAAAGCTTCCAGGTGGTGGTAGGTAAGAACAATGCCAAATATTTTGATGCAGAAGGCTGGCAGTACTTTACCAAAGAGCGTTTCGATTTGCTATACCCCTCCTATGGCGATACTTATCCTTTATATAATGGATCAATCGGCATGACCTATGAACAGGGCGGAATCAGGGCTGGATTATCTGTGGTAACCAATGACGGTGATACGCTAACCCTAAAAGACCGGATAGCACACCACTTTACAACGGGGATGTCGACCCTTGAAGTAACCTCTTTAAACCATAATAAATTATTAGAGGAATATAAAAAATATTTCCAGCAGGAATTAGCCAATAGTCCGGGCGTTTATAAAAGTTATATCATAAAAGCGACTAATTTATCCCGCTTAAAAAAATTGGCCGAACTGCTAACTAAAAATAAAATCGAATTTGCCTTTGGTAGCGATAAAACCGGAAGAGGGTACGATTATGATACCCAAAAGGAAGAAAATTTTAGCATCGCCCGTAACGATTTAATTGTTAATATTCAGCAACCAAGAGCAGTTTTGGCCAACGTTTTATTAGAGCCCCAAACCCTTGTAACCGATTCTAACACTTATGATATTACCGCCTGGGCCCTTCCCTATGTGTACGGATTAAAGGCTTATGCCAGTAAAGAAAGTATAAAAGGGAAATATTCAGCGATTGAGGAACCAAAAATAATCAATAACGAGGTGGAGAAACCCTTAGCCTGGTTGTTTAGCTGGGGAACGAGCGAAGATATTCAGGTTTTAACGGCGTTGCAAAAGGAAAATATAAAAGTTAGACAGGCCGATCAGCCATTTGCTGTAAATGGTAAAGATTATCCTGCTGGAACCTTAATTGTGTTAAGGGCAGAAAACGAAAGGCTGATAAGGGGGGTGAAAGATAAGCTTGCATCGATTACCAAAACCTTGAACAGGCCGATTCAAGCCGTTAGCAGTGGTTTTGTAGAAAAAGGGAAAGATTTTGGTTCTAATGTTTATCCATTGTTAAAACAGCCCAAAATTGCCATTGTATCTGGCATGGAGGTTTCTTCTCTCGCTTTTGGCGAAGCTTGGTTTTTTCTTGAGCACGATTTAAATCTTTCGCCAATCATTATTAATGCTAAAGATCTGAATAGCCTGGATATTAATAAAGTAAACACCTTGGTTTTGCCAGATGGAAGTTATAGCCCTTTTATAGGTGATGGTTTAACGGCCTGGTTAAATAAAGGAGGAAGATTGATTTTGATGGAAGATGCAATCGAAAGTGTATTCGAGAAAAAAGGATTTGATATTAAAAAGAAGGAAGCGGTTGTAAAAAAGGACGAAAAGCCTGAAGCGAACAAACTTCTTTTCAAGGATAAGGACAGAGACGATTTCGAAACGACCATACCAGGTGCAATTTATCGGATCAACCTCGATGCTAGTCACCCGTTTTCTTACGGCTTGGGTAAAACCTACTACAGTTTAAAAACAGACCGCAAGGTTTATGAGCCTTTTGTTAAAGGCTGGAACGTGGGTTTAATTAACGAAAAAAGCTTAATGGCTGGTGTAGTTGGCAAAAAAGCAAGAGAAGACCTTAAAACCGGACTCCTTATCGGGGTACAAGATTTCGGGCGAGGCAAAGTAGTTTATTTGGCTAACGACCCCTTGTTTAGAAACTTCTGGGAAAGCGGAAAAACCTTATTCGGGAATGTCATTTTTTGCGGGTATTAAAAGCTTGAAATTTATATCTTGTGTACCTTTTGATTTCTAAATTATTAAGGGAATAAAAATATATTCAATTAGATCAATTTTTGTAGATTTTATTAGAGTAGTTGACCAAAAAATTGTGTTTAAGTTCCTAAAACTCTAATTTAAAGGGTGAAATTAATGGTTGAAAAGGATGAAAATCACCTATTAATTAATTTGTATTAACATTTTATAATTTATAAACAAAATTTAACATTATTGTAAGCAACTGAAAAACAGGTGTTTAGTCTTTAAAAGATATGCTTTTGTTAAAAAATGTTAAAAAAATTTTCTATCCTGATTTTCAAAAGCTAAATTAGGCCAATCATTAATCATTAACTAACCTATTTCATAATTATGAAAAAACTTCTACAAAGTTTGTTCATATTGATGTTTGTTGCTGTGACGGCAATGGCTCAAGATCGAACAATCACAGGAACAGTTACTGCTTCGGACGATAAAAAACCTCTTCCGGGAGTAAGTGTTAAAGTAAAAGGCGCGCAAGGCGGTACTGTAACTGGTGCAGACGGCAAGTACTCAATAAGAGTTTCTGGTACTGCAACAGGACTAACCTTTACTTATCTGGGCTATGTAGCCCAAACAGTATCTCTATCTTCAAATTCAATCAATGTTGTGCTAGCCCCAGATGCGACTACCCTAAGTGAGGTGACAGTTACTTCGGCGTTAGGTGTTAAAAGATCAGAGCGCTCTATCGGTACTGCGCAACAACAGTTAACCGCAGAAAAAATCAGTCCTACTAAGATTGCAGACGTTAACACGGCCATTGCAGGTAAGATAGCGGGTACTCAGATCAGCGGCGGTTCTGGAGCTAAGTTCGGGACATCTACTATTCGTATCCGTGGTATTAACACTTTAAATGGTGGTAATCCTATTTATGTAGTTGATGGAGTAATTACCAATCCTGACGGTGTAAATCCTGATGATATTGAGACATTGAACGTACTAAAGGGTCCGGGTGCAACCGCACTTTATGGACAACGTGGTTCTGAAGGTGCGGTTGTTATCACAACAAAAAAAGCATCTAAAAAATCAGGAGTTGGTGTAGACGTGAATCACTCTACTACTTTCGAAAATGTTTATATCTTGCCTAAATACCAAAATGAGTATGGTGGTGGTAACGGTCAAACCTGGCTAACCTATACTGCTCCGGCAGGTAGCGCAAACGCGGTACTAAACGGTGCTAGATATTATGATTTCTCTATCGATGAGAGCTGGGGACCTAAATTCGATGGCCAACCGTATGCACCTTGGTATGCTTTCGATCCAACTGACCCGGAATATGGCAAAACCAAACCTTGGGTAGCTCAGCCAGACAATGTTAAAAATTTTTACGAAACAGGTGTTGCAAATAATACTTCTGTTGCCTTGTCTAAAGCAGGCGAAAACTCAACAACGCGTTTCTCGTTCACGAACTTAACCCGTAGTGGTGTTTCTCCAAACTCTAAGCAACAAAAGAACTGGATCGTATTCAACAATACAACTAATTTGAGTAATAGGTTATCGGTTACTGGTAACTTCAACTACGTTTATGAGAAGAGATTCAACATTCCACGTGAAGGATACGGTACCCAAACTGCAGGTTCATTTAACCAGTGGTTTCATAGAGATATCGAAATGGAGAAATTACAAAGATACCAGCGCCCTGATGGTACTTTTACCACATGGAATATCTCTGGTCCCGATAACTTAACTCCAAAATTCTGGGATAACCCTTATGTAGAAGTTTATAAGAACTTATCTGAAAGTTTTATCCAAAGAATTTACGGAAGTGCGAGCGCAACCTATGATATTGGTTCGGGTTTAAAGGCTTCGGTAATTGCAAGAACTAACGTTACGAATATCAATTCTGACGGTAGAACTGCATCATTTACTTTAAATACTCCAGCATTCAATAGTGCCTCTACAAAATTTTCTGAGACCAATTACTTAGCGAACCTTGCTTATGATAAAGAATTTGGTTCTTTCTCTTTAAAAGCAGCGGTATATGGCGAGTTAATGACCCAGGATAATAATAATGTTGCCACTGGCACGGTGGGTGGATTTATTGTTCCTAATGTATATAACGTATCTAACTCCCTTAACGAAAAATCGGCTACTAACTCTTTCAGCCGTAGAAAAGTAAACAGTTTATATGCTTATACAACATTGGGTTATAAGAATTATTTATTCTTGGATTTAAACTTACGTAATGATATCACTTCAACTTTACCTGTTGCTAATAATTCTTATTGGTATGGTGGTGCTGCAGGTTCATTCATCTTCTCAGAATTTACCAAAGATTTCAAAGCATTATCATTTGGTAAGTTACGTGCATCGGTTGCGCGTGTTGGTACAGATGTAGGTGCTTATGCTTTAGCTGAGACCTTTCCTTTAGCAGCAACAAACTATACTAAATCAAGCGTAGTTTATCCATCTCAAACAGTATCTAACTTAATTCCAAATCCAGAGCTGAAACCAGCTTTATCAACGGCTTATGAGATTGGTACCGAATTGAGGTTTTTCAAAGATCGTTTAAGAGCCGATTTCAACTTTTATAGCAGACAGACCAAGGATCAGATCATTAATGTAACTACTCCTGGTTCTTCTGGTTATACACAACGTACAATCAATGCAGGTAATATCAAAAACTATGGTTATGAGATTACCTTGGGTGGTACACCGATCAGAAGCAAAGACTTTACCTGGAATGCTGATTTTAACTTAGGTATCAACAAAAACAAAGTTATTGCTTTAGCTCCTGGTGTTGATAACATCCTAGGCGGTATTGATGGCTCTGCAGGATCTTTCGGATTCGTCGGATCTCCTTTTGCTTCATTGAATGCTAAAGTTGGACAAGCTTCAGGTTTTATCAATGGACAAGGAATTGTTAAAGATGCCAATGGAAACAAATTGATTGATGACGATGGGTTCTATGTATTACAGGACAATATGCCATTGGGTAGTATCCTTCCAAAATTTACCGGAGGTTTCGCAACTTCATTTACTTATAAACAGTTTACTTTGGCGGGATCATTAGATTTCCAAAAAGGTGGTAAATTACTTTCTTTAACTAAAATGATCACTGCTGGCTCCGGTTTATCTGAAGAAACAGCTGGATTAAACGATAAAGGTTTTCCAAAAAGGGATGATCCATCAAAAGGTGGTGGTATCAGGTTAGAGGGTGTTAATGCAACTACTGGATTACCGAATACAGTATATGTTGATGCCAGAGAGCTTTATGAAACAAGACTTCAGAACGTTTTCGAAAACTGGATCTACGACGCTTCTTATGTTAAACTAAGAGAGGTTTCCCTAACTTATAGCCTTCCTAAAACTTTATTCAAAAAATTGCCGTTCCAAAGAATTGATGTATCAGTTATTGGGCAGAACTTATGGTTGATCTACAGTAAAGTGAAGGGTATCGACCCAACAGAGTTACAATCTTCGTGGATTGATACTGCTCAGCTTCCAGGAACCAGAACGGTTGGTTTTAATGTTAAATTTTCATTGTAATTTTAAGGATAGGAAAAATGAAAAATCAATTTAAAAAATATATACTATTGATGGCCATGGGTGCAAGCACGTTATCTGCTTGTAAAAAAGATTTCGGAGATTTAAATACAAATCCTAATACGCCGCTTTCTCCAAGTACAAAATTTTTGTTCTCAAGTGCGGTTTTAGGTACAAGAGGTGTTCCGAACGGTGCCGCTGGCCTACTTTATGTACAGCATATGGCCGAGTTTATCTATACCAACGAGTCGAGATATTCTCAGATCCAATATTCTTATGATGGAATTTATTCAGGTCCGCTGCAGGATTTACAACGTATTATTAAATTGAATACAGATCCTGCTACAAAAGCAACTAAAGAAGTTACCGATAATGGTAGCAATGCCAATCAGATCGGTTTTGCTAGGATTTTGAAAGCTTTTTTAATGCTTCAAATTACCGATAGATGGGGTAATGTTCCTTACACGGAATCTGGATTGGGATTATTAAATACGCAGCCTAAATTTGATACGCAGAAATTCATTTATAATGACCTTTTGAAGGAACTGAAAGAAGCTCCCTTGCAAATAACAACGTCACAGCCTAATGACCCGCTATTTGGCGGTGATATCACCAAATGGAAAAAATGGGCAAATTCATTAAGGGCGATTATCGCTTTAAGAATGATGAAGACTGAAGATGTTGCGACCGCTAAGGTGGCATTCGCAGAGGCAGTGGCAGCAGGCTTGATGACTTCTAATGCGGATAATGCCATTTTTGCTTATCAGGCTAACTCAACGTATGAAAGTCCTTGGTATACAAATTATGTAAGAAACGGCCGTATCGACTATGGTGTGTCGCAAACTGTGGTTGACAAAAACATGGTGGTTAATGCAGATCCACGCTTACCTGTTTTCTCTAGAACAATTGGTTCTCCAGCTGTTTATAAAGGTATTCCATATGGTGTTACCGACCAATATACTGCCGGAGTTGATGGGGCTCTATTAGGAAGAGCAATTTATGCTCAGACCTTTCCTTTACAACTAACAACTTATTCACAGATGTGCTTTACGCTTTCCGAAGCTGCTCTAGAAGGCTGGATTCCTGGTGGCGATGTAGAAATGATCAATTGGTATATTAAAGGTATAGATGCTTCTATGGATCAATGGTCTGCAGTTTCTACTAATCCTGTTGTTTCAATTACTTCTGCGCAGAAAATAGCTTACGAAGCACAACCTAATGTTTTATTAACAGCTGCATTAACCCATAATCAAAAGCTGGAGAAAATCCAAACCCAAAAATGGTTAAATTTCTATATGAACAATGGTTATGAGGCTTGGGCAGAATGGAGAAGAACAGGTTATCCTGTTTTGGTGCCAGCTCGCGACGCTGCAAATGCAGATAAGCAGATCCCGAGAAGACAAGCTTATCCTAAGACTGAAAGTGATCTAAACAAAACAAATTATGATGCTGCGGTGGCTGCTCAAGGTCCTGATGCCTTAAGTACACGTGTGTGGTGGGATAGACCATAATATACGGTAAAAGCTATATTTATGAAGAGCGGCAGAATACCTGCCGCTCTTTTTTATGGGTATATATTTTATTACTCTTAGGCAATGTACCCCGTAAGATAAGTCAGTAATAAACAAGAGATGTGTTTTCCAAGCTTTTAGCTTGAAAATGTCTATAATTTTGATAAATTGTCATAATTTGAGAATGTTTCCGCATATTTAACGTGAGTTCGGTTTAAGCCGCGAGCGTTAGCTTTCCTTTTGTAAGATAGTAAGATAGAACGATAGTATCTTCTCTTTGTCTTGATGATAAGGTGCGGAGCCTGAATCCATAGAACCAGCAAATGGAGCATTACCCACGTTTTGCGCTGTCCTTAAATACCTGGTGCGGATGTATCCTGTGGTTATGGCATACTTTCGGGTGCGTGAAATCAATGGAGTTCAATGCCCTGCACTTTCCCAAACAGTTCATCTTGACAAACAACATGAACAGTACTGCTGACTTTGGCTGAAGCTTGACAAACCTGTAATAGGATACCAGCTCTGGAACATATCCTCCAGGTGCGGTTGCGCAAAATGGACATAGAACGACTACAAGTTGCTGAACTGCCATAGTGGAAGGCAACCATCAGGGTAATCATTTCACTGTTGCATAGTCCAGTCTTTCGCTTGCGCTTTCCCAGAGAACGGTCCTGGATTAGCTGTTTTTAAAGAGCAGGCGTTATTTCTTTGCAGAAATCATCAACTTGTACAGGAATTTCTATAATTTTATCTCTGAATACAGGGCTGATTGTTGTTTTTAATAGATTGATTGTCAGATGTTTGTATATGAAAAATCATACCCTTTGCTCTTGTTTTTATCTATTTCTTTATCCCAAACTCACGTTAATTATTTACTTTAACCTCATTAAATTGATTGTCATTTGAACTAAGTAACCTTGCCTATGCAATTGGTATGTGTAAAAAGAAGACTTTGTATTACGAGTGCTTTCGCTCTACCAATTAATAAGCTAATGGTTTAAGCGTATGATTTACTTAGCATTGCCAAATGTCTTATAAGGACGCGTTATCTAATTTTAATGTCATTTTGTTTTTCTCAAAAACATATTCTTTTGTAATATTTAAAATACGAGATAATAATTTTTCTAAATTAGTCCCCTTAACTATTTAATCAAACAACTAACTTAAATTTCATGAAAAAACTTCTACAAAGTTTGTTCGTGTTTTTGTTGATTGCATCTTCTGCAATGGCTCAAAACCGAACAGTCTCAGGTACAGTGACTTCAAAAGAAGATGGTTTGCCTCTTCCAGGAGTAAGTGTAAAAGCGAGTGGCACAGGTACTGTTACTCAAACAAACGTTGATGGAAAATACACATTAAGTGTTCCGGCCTCAACAAAAACAATAGAATTTTCTTATATCGGTTACAGCAAGCAGACTTTATCTATTGCTGGCGTAATCAATGTGGCATTAGTTGCTGACAGCAAGTCACTTCAGGATGTTGTGGTAACGGCTTATGGTACAGTAAAAAGACAAAACTTTACTGGGACAGCAGCAACCGTTGGTAATACGCAGATTAAAGATCAACTGGTAAGCAGTATCGGCAATGTTTTACAAGGACAGGCAAGCGGTGTAATTGCGGTTAACAGCACTGGCCAACCTGGGGCTAACCCAACTATCCGTGTACGTGGTATTGCTTCAGCAAATGCTTCAGCAGATCCTTTAATTGTTTTGGATGGTGCAATCTTCGGCGGTAACCTAAACAATATCAATCCTAACGATATTGAAAGTATCACAATTGGTAAAGATGCAACCTCAACATCGTTATACGGATCAAGAGCAGCTGCAGGTGTTTTATTTATTACTTCAAAATCAGGAAATGGTAAACCAAAAGTTGATTTAAGTATTAATAGTGGTTTTTCTAACAGAGCAGTTAAGGATTATGAATATTTAGGTTCTCAAGGACTTTATGAAGCTACTTGGGAAGGCCTTCGTAATCAAGCGTTAATTACTCCAACATTGGTTACTTCTTCCGGTTCTACATCGGCAGCAGACTACGCAAGTAAAACCGTAGTGCCTACGCTTGTTTATAACCCATATAACATCGCTCAGCCAATTGGCCAGGATGGTAAATTGGTTTCAGGAGCCAATGCTTTATGGAACCAAGACTGGGCTGATGCTTTATTAAGGACCGGTAAAAGAACCGATATTAATGGATCAGTTTCGGGTGCATCTGATAAAACACGTTATTATATTGGTGGTGGCTATTTAACAGATGAAGGTTTGGCAAACGAATCTAAATTTAAAAGATATAGCGGTCGTGTTAAATTGGATAATCAGATGACTAACTGGCTAAAAGTTGGTGCTAACGTAAGCGGATCTTTCTCTACCCAAAACTATCCTAATCAGGCAGGTTCTGGTTACTCAAACGTAATTTCTTGGATCCGTACCGTATCTAGTATTTATCCGGAATATATTTTGGCTCCAACAACAGGTCAACCTATTTTGGATGCCAACGGTAATAAACAGTATGACTTTGGTAACAATGGTCCTTTGCTTCGTCCGGTGTTAAGACCCGGTAACCCTGCCGCTACCACATCGATGAACCCAACTACTTATGACCGTTATTTAACCTCACTTAACGGTTATGCCGAAGCTAAGGTAATTGATGGTTTAACTATCCGTTCTCAATATGCTTTAGATTACTATCAATATGCATTCGACCAATATTACAATCCATTTGTAGGTGATGGTGCTGCTTATGGTGGTAGAAGTGAAAAATATAGGGAAGCAACAATCACACAAACTTTAACAAATACCGCTACTTATGATAAGACATTTGGTGTTCATCATGTTAATTTATTAGGCGGTTGGGAAGTTTACAAATACAAAGATAATTATACTGATGCAGAAGCTAGGGGTTTTACGTTCCCAGGTACAACAGAACTATCTTATGGTGCAACACCATATACCGCGAGTTCAAATACCTATTTAAACAGACAGACTAGTTTCTTCGGTAGAGCAAGTTACGATTATAAAGATAAATATCATGTAACAGGTTCGGTGCGCGGTGATGGAAATAGCCGTTTCGCAGAGAACGTTCGTTGGGCAACATTCTATTCAGTTGGTGCTTCCTGGAATATTAATCGTGAAGTTTTTCTTTCCGATGTTAAAGCAATTAACGATTTAAAATTAAGGGCAAGTTATGGTACAACGGGTAACCAAGCGCTATTAAACAGCTCCGGTGGGCAGAATTATTTTCCTTATTTAGGCGTTTACACTGGTGGAGCAAACATTGCTGGATACAGCGGTTCTTACATTTTAAGTGCTGCAAATGATGTACTTACCTGGGAAAAACAAACTGACTTAGATTTAGGTATTGATTACAGTATTTTGAACAATAGAATTTCAGGATCATTCACTTATTTCAATAAAAAATCTAAAGGATTATTGTTTAACAGACCATTGGCACCTTCAAGCGGTTTAAATGGTGTTAACGATAACATTGGTCAATTATCTAACAAAGGTATCGAGATTGAATTAACCACTAAAAATTTTGCAGGTAAAGATTTCCAATGGTCTACTTCGATCAACTTTACCCATATCAGAAATAAAATTACAGCTCTTCCTCAACCTACAATCACAGGAAGTAACTTCTCTCAGCTTTCTGTAGGAGAATCTTTATATAATTTCTACCTAAGGGATTATGCTGGTGTTGATCCTACTGATGGCCGCCCAATGTGGTATTTAGATCAAACGGATGCTAATGGTAATGTTACGCAAACAACTACTAAAACCTATAGCGCGGCAACACGTTACTATAAAGGAACAGCATTGCCAAATGCTACAGGAGGTATTAACAACACATTTAGCTACAAAAATTTTGATCTGAATGTATTAGCATCTTTCAGTTTTGGCGGGAAAATTTATGATTCTGACTATGCTGGCTTGATGCATGCAGCTATTGGTACAAACCCAGGTTATAACTGGAGTGTTGATATTTTAAATAGATGGCAAAGCGCAAGTAACCCTGGTGATGGCGTAACTCCACGCTTAACCGGTACAACTGATGATCAGTCAACTTCAGCTTCAACCAGGTTCTTATATGATGCAAGTTATGGGCGTATTCGTAACATTACTTTAGGGTACCGTTTCCCACAACGTTGGTTAGAGAAAATCAAATTTGCAAATGCCAGAATTTTTGCTGATTACCAAAACCCGTTCACCATATTCGGGCGAAAAGGTTTAGATCCTGAGCAAGGTATTGCAGGTGTTACCAATAACACATCTGTTGTTTACAAAACCTTATCATTTGGTATCAATTTCGGATTTTAGTAGGGCTATTTAAAAAAGATTATTATGAATTTAAAGAAATATTTATTGATCAGTTTAAGTGCTATAGCACTTTCATCATGCACTAAAGATTATCTTAACGAGCCTCAGCCAGCTGATGGTAGCGTTTCGGATGTATTGGTGTTTAATTCTAAAGTTGGCGTTGATAACGCTATGACAGGTATTTATTACCTGATGCGTAATTATCAAGGTACCCAGCAAAATATGTGGGGTTGGAAAACAGTACAGTTAAACTTTGACATGAGAGGTAATGATATGATCTCTGATGCAAGTAATTGGTGGTTATACGAGAATAACTGGACTGATAATGGCTATGGTAGAATTGCTACTGCAGGACGTAATACGCAAATCTGGAACCTTTGTTATAAAGTGATTAACAATGCCAATGCTATTGTAACAAACATTAACAAGTTGCCAGAATCTGATGCAGTAAAAAATGCTTTTGTTGCAGAAGCCAGAGCCTTAAGGGGTTGGGCTTACTTTCAGCTGGCAAGAGTATACCAGTTTACTTATGCTAAAGATGTAAATGCAGCAGGTGTACCTATTATGTTGGAGCCGACAACAGCTACAACAACAGGTAAGCCCCGTTCTTCTATGAAAGATGTTTATGCACAGGTGATATCTGATTTAGAGTATGCAACCGCAACATTAACAACAACACGTGTTGATAAATACCGCATTAATAAAAGTGTAGCTCAGGGTATTTTGGCAGAGGTTTACCAGGAAATGGGAATGGCCGATGCTTCTTTATGGGCTAAAGCAGTTGCTAATGCACAAGCAGCCAGAACCGGTTTTACTTTAATGAGTGCTGCCGATTATAAATCTGGTTTTAATACTGTTTCTAATACAGAGTGGATGTGGGGCTTGCAATTTAACGCTTCACAGTCATTATCTTATGCCTCTTTCTTTGGTTATATTGAACCTTTAAATACGCCAAATACTTCTTTCAAAGCAAGGTATAATGATTTATATATCAACAATACTTTTGTCAGTTTATTCACAGCTTCAGATATTAGAAATACTTTTTTGGCTGCTCCTGGGCAATCAAGCGCCTTAACCTGGAAAAAATTTGTAACCTACAAATTTCAGGATAATGCAACCCAAACAGGTGATTTTGTAATGATGCGTGCCGCTGAGATGTATTTGATCGAAGCTGAGGGTGATGCACAGCAAGGTTTATTAGAGCCTGCAAAAGATGTGCTTTTTGTATTACAGAAACAAAGAGATCCTAATGCTGTTCGTTCTACCGCTGCAAGTAAAGATGCGTTGATTAATGAGATTCTGGTGGAGCGAAGAAAAGAATTATACGCTGAGATGGGTGTTGAGTATTTTGACTTGAAACGCTACCAAAGAGGTTTAGTCCGCAATGGTATCCAATGGAGCTTGTTAAATATACCTGCAACGGATAACCGCTGGAGGTGGCAGATTCCACAAACAGAAATGGACAATAACAAGAGCTTAACCAGTGCTGATCAAAATCCATTATAGATTTTAATCCTTTGAAAGTATAAAAAGAGGCTATCTTAAAAGGATAGCCTCTTTTTTTATACTAAAATTGAAAGAACACTTCAGCTGTAGATAACGATAACATATTTTATCCTTTGAATATATATTATCTTAAACTAACATGCTTTCTGTCTAAATGAAGCTGATTTGTCTTACGGATGCTTTGTTCTGGTGAATAAATATTTGATGTAAAATGCATTACAGACACTCGTCATATATTGGGTAATTATTTAAAAAACCTAAACTTTTCATAGAAGATTTCTTAAAAGTTGTCATATGGCTGCGTATGGCAAATTCTGCAAAAAGAGATGATGAAACTGGTTAAAAATTTCTATCCATTGGGAATTTATTATTCTTTTCGGACTTATGATCGAAAAATAATGTTGATTTTGCTAAAGCTAAATTAAGTAATATCCTAATCCATTCAATTAATGTCTAGTCCTCATATATTGACAAAAAAAGTTTTTCAACGGACGAGAAAACAACTGTGGGTTTCTAATATTACCATCTGAAAGCTGGAGAAGAACCCAGTTACTTAGCTTTCGGCGGCAGATGCATATTCAAAAAAGGATAGTTGATTACGAAGTTTTTGAATATCTCAACTATTAAAGGGAGCAAACACGGACTGAAAATGTCTATCTCTAAAGGGCATATAAAAGGAAATATTGATCCATCATTCAAGCGGGCGGGGCGGCGCAGTATTGCGGTGATGAATATCCGCAGGTACTCAAATAAAATAGAATCAGGTGCAGCATGATAGAAAACACATGTAAAAATACTACACTGGGCAGGTAAATGTATTCAAATGCAAAGAATTTATCGCTATAAAAATTAATATAAATCTTAGCAATGAAGAATTGTTCTTGAATGGGTTATTACACTGAGCGTTTTTCACCTAGATTATGTTTTTCTAATGCAATTTTAATGTATTTGTATCTTTTTTGATAAACATTTATAGATTTCGCTTCGCTTGAATATCGTTTTCGGTCTCTTTTATGTTTTAAACATGTTTTCTTTGATAATTGGCCGAAAATTAATGCAAAAGTGTCTGGTTTTTTATTTTATAAAACTTGCATGACGTTATTGTATGTGCTATATTGTGTTGTTAAACGGAAACTAAGCTATTATTATGAAACAACTCACCCAGGATTTGTTCTCATTGTTGTTCATTGCAACCGGAGCAATAGCAAAAAAGAGAACAATAAAGAGCACAGATGTGGTCAGAAAAGATTACAAAGATCCGCCAGTAATAAGCTTTAAAATTTAAAATGCGACTTAAGAGCCACCATTGGCGCATTAACATTTCAAATAATCACAATTATTAAGCTTTAAACAAGTGCAATAAAAATATGTGCAGTTTTTATTGTCGAATTTATATTGAAGAATACAAGACCGTTGCACGATTATTAACTAAACTAAACTAAATTTTTATGAAAAAACTTCTACAAAGTTTGTTCATATTGCTATTTATTGCCTCTTCGGCAATAGCGCAAGAAAGAACAATCACTGGTACAGTTACGGGTAAGGAAGACGGAATGCCGCTTCCTGGTGTAAGTGTTAAAATTAAAGGCGCAACAGGCGGAACCACAACTGGCGCTGATGGTAAATATACCCTCCGTTTAACTTCAAGCGCAACAGCATTAGAATTTTCTTACATCGGTTTCACTACTCAGTCGAGAACAATTGGTGGAGGGTCGGTAATCAATGTGGCTTTAGAGAGCGACTCTAAAACTTTAACAGACGTTGTGGTTACCGGTTATGGTGTAACCAAGAAAAAAGATTTTACCGGTTCAGCTGCAAGCGTTAAGGGAGACGATCTGAAAGATAAACCCGTGCAAAGTTTTGTGCAGGGCTTAACAGGTCAGGCTGCCGGTGTAAGCATCATTCAGCCAAACGGTTTGTTAAACAATCCTCCGGTCATCCGTGTTAGGGGGGTAAGTTCAATTTCGTTAAGCTCTTTCCCTTTGGTAATTGTAGATGGTATCCCCTTTCCAACTGGTGATGCTTCAGCCAATTCTGCTACAAATAATCCATTGGGCGATATTAACCCTGCAGATATCGAATCAATAGACATCTTAAAGGATGCGGCTTCAACCGCCTTATATGGTTCCAGAGCTGCGGCAGGCGTACTGGTAATTACCACTAAAAAAGGGAAAACGGGCGATGCCAAAGTAACCTATGATGGCTGGGTAGGTGTGAACAATGCCGTTCGTTTGCCTGAAGTATTAAATGCCCAACAATATATCGATTCGAAAAATGCTGCAGTTAAAAATGCATTGGGGATCAATCCTAATGCGCTAACTGCTGCTCAGCGAGATGCAAATGGTGTAAGTTTCTTCCCAAGTTACAATGCCGACGGCTCATTGGTGGATACGAAATGGTACGATGAAGTTTATAGAACGGCTTATTCGCAAAACCATAATGTAACCATAAGCGGCGGAACGGCTAAAACAACCTATTACCTTTCTGGCGGTATTTCCGATCAGGACGGTTTCCTAAAGGCAAATTCTTTTAAAAGGAATTCTGCACGTGCCAATTTAACACACAAGGCCACAGAATGGTTAGAGTTAAACTTGAACCTGAATTATAACAACAGTTTCAACAAATCACCACAAAGCGGATCTGCTCCAGGTTCAGCATTTGCATCGTCAGGATTAGGTCGCATTGCCATTGCTGCTGCACCAAACGTATCTGTATATAAGCCCGATGGCAGCTATAACTTAAGTGGTCAGTATATTGGTAACAATGCTAATCTGATTGCAGGTACCTGGGCACACCCAACTGTATTGGTTGAGAAAGATTTAAATACATCAGAAAATACCAGGTTTTTAACCAATCTTGGTGCAACTTTCAAAATTGTAGATGGTTTAACTTTTAGGTCAAATTACTCATGGGACAGAAGTAATACCGAAAACATTCAGTTCTGGAACCCTTTATCCGGTGATGGTTTTACCTATACGGGTTATGCATATAATAATACCGCCCGCCGTAACAACTGGAACTGGATTAATACCTTACAGTATAACAAAACTTTTGGTGGCGACCATAACTTAAACTTGACCTTAGGTTCGGATGTTCAAAAAACAAGAACGGTAAACTGGGGAGCGATCCGTCAGGGCTTAGGTGATCCAACTTTCTTTGATCAGTTTCAGGGGACTTACGTAACCAACGTGCCGGGAGGGAATAGTATTAACCAAATTTCTTTCGAAGCCTACCTGGCCAATGTTAGCTACAACTACAAGGGTAAGTATTTCTTAAGTGGTAATTTTAGAAGAGATGGTAACTCTGGTTTAGCGCAGGAAAATAAATGGGGTAATTTTGGTGGTGGATCAATCGGATGGTCCATCTCTCAGGAAGATTTCTTCAAAAATTCGTCACTATCGAATACCATCAGCAATTTGCGTATCCGGGCAAGTTATGGTAGGGTAGGTAATGCAAACGTAGGTTCTTATAATGAATACACGACTTACAGCCCTGCTTTATATGGTGCTATTCCTTTTGCCTGGCTTTATGGGCAAGCTGGAAACAAGGATTTAAAATGGGAAACCAGTAACCAGACCGATATCGGTTTAAATATTGGCTTTTTTAAAGACAGATTGACCTTTGAAGCCGACTATTTCCATAAAGATATTAATAACCTGATTTTGGATGTACCTCAGGCACCATCTAAAGGTATCCCTGGTGGAAGTATCCTGGCTAACGTAGGTTCAATGTATAACAAAGGATTTGAGTTTGCGATCTCGGGCTCGCCTGTAAAAACAACAGACTTTACCTGGACTACTAACTTGAACTTCACCACCATTAAAAATGAGGTAACGGCATTAGATCCTAATGTGAAACAGATTATAGGTACTACAAGCGGCTTGGAGTCTGCCAGTATTACAACTGTTGGTCAGTCTATCGGAAGTATTTACGCGGTTAAAACAAATGGCGTTAATCCAGCTAACGGACGTAGGATCTTTATCAATTCCGCTGGTCGCGAAGTGCAGTATCTTCACCTTGGAGGTGCTAATGCGTGGACCTATCTGGATGGTACAGCGGCTTCTTCTCCAGCGGGCGATGCCCAGGTGATCGGGGGAACTTTGCCTAAATGGTATGGTGGATTTAACAATACCTTTGCGTATAAAAACTTCGACTTAAATATCATGTTTACCTATTCAGGTGGTAATTATATCTATAATGGTTCTCGTGCCGGCTTATTGGATCAACGTTTCTGGAACAACTCAACAGAGGTATTAAATGCCTGGACTACCCCAGGTCAGATAACCAACATTCCAAGAGTAGTTTATGGGGATAATGTTTCCAATGGATCATCATTCCCGATCGATGCCAATGTTGAAAAAGGGGACTTCTTGCGTTTACAGGCAGCAACGTTGGGATACAAAATTCCAAAATCGGTGTTTGGCAAAACCGGTATAAGCGGTGCGAGGGTTTATGCCTCTGTAAACAATGCTTTTATTATTACAGGTTATACAGGTGTTGACCCAGAGATATCTACTAATGGTAACTCCAACCTGGCAAGTGGTGTCGAACGTAACAGTATTCCACAAGGAAGATCTTTCACATTCGGAATTAGTTTAGGATTATAATTTAACTACAAATCAACATGAAAATTTTTCATATCAATTCATACAAACTCAAGGTTGCTGCACTAGCGGTAACAGCACTACCATTAATAGGTTTGGTATCTTCTTGTAAAAAAGATTTTTTGGTGGCGGCTCCGGAATTGAACCTTCCCGATCAAGATGCATTTGCTAATCCAACACGGATTTTAGGACAGGTAAATGGTTTATATGTATCACTTAAATCCGGTTCGTTTCTTGGCGGCAGATACGAAATTTATAACGATATCAGGGCTGAGGAATTTACCAACAGGTTAAGTAACAATGTTACAGGTTATGATGTTTACGGTGGTACAAATAACTCTACCAATACTTATATCGCCAGTTTCTGGTCGCAGGGCTATTTAACCATTAACCGGGTTAATCTTTTTTTAAGGGGGATAGAGGTCAACTCTACTGTTTTAACCCCGGCTCTAAATGCCAACTATATTGGTGAAGCTAAATTTATCAGGGCATTAAGCTACTTTTCTTTGATACAGATTTTTGCTAAACCGTATGTGCAAAACAATGGAGCATCGCGTGGTTTACCGTTGCGTTTGCAACCCGAAACTTCACTGGCTAATAATGCATTAAAAAGTAGCACTGTTGCAGCAGTGTATGCTCAGATTATTAAAGATCTCGACGATGCAGAGGCTGGTTTGCCAGATGGACAGGGCTCCGCTTTGGCAAATACGACCAGGGCCCATAAAAACACGGCTATCGCATTAAAAACACGTGTTTACTTAGCTATGGGCAACTATGCCAAAGTAATTGAAGAAGGAAACAAACTGGTTCCGCAAGTGGCACCTTTTGTCAATACTGCTAGGACAGCACACGCCTTACAGGCCAACGTAGCTAACGTTTTTGCAGCTCCATATACCACGTCTGAATCGATTTTCTCTTTACCGATGGCTGATACCAATGCACCAGGAACCCAGAACCAGCTAGGATATTACTACAACGCCAATGTAGAGTATTTTCTGAATCAAACAGGTGCAGGTATTTACGCAGATGCAGCATGGCCTTCAACTGATGCCAGGAAATCCAGTTTAACGGGTAATGTCGCTCTATCTTCTACCAGTACGGTACGCAGGGTAATTAAATTCTCAAGCACTTCACCGTTTATAGATTTTGTTCCTATTATCCGCTACGCGGAAGTATTGCTGAATGTTGCCGAGGCAGAAGCTTTGGTTACCGGCGGTAATTTGGTGCGCTCGAGGGCTATACTACAGGCAGTGCGCACCCGTTCTGATGCTTCTTATGTTTTTGGCGCTTTTGCAACTCCAACCGATTTGCTCAATGCCATTTTGAAAGAAAGACGGATTGAGTTATTGGCAGAAGGATTTAGGTATAATGATCTTGCCAGAAAAGCCGCTCCCCTGCCTTCATTTGGAATAGGTGCTGCCATTCCTGTTTCGGATGATCGCTATACTTTCGCAATTCCACTAGCAGAAATTAATACCAACTCAGAAGTTAATAACTTCTAATTATATTGCAGAGGGTGTCCAAAAAGGCACCCTCTTTTTTTATAACCCCTTTCTGAAATCATTATAGTTATCAAAGCTAACCTCTAATCGTTCAGCAATGGCACGCTGCCAGCCTCACGCGTTAGTTCCTGATCATCAATTTGTTCTATGTATCAAGGCTTTTTAAAAAGAATGCAAATTTTATTTTGTAAAATTTGCATTACAAAATACTAAATCCTATATTGGATTATTATTAACTAAACTAAATTATTTTTATGAAAAAACTTCTACAAAGTTTGTTCATATTGCTATTTATTGCCACCTCAGCAATAGCGCAAGATCGAACAATCACTGGAACAGTTACGGCCCAGGAAGATGGATTACCCCTCCCAGGCGTAAGTGTAAGAATTAAAGGCGCTTCAAACTCAGGCGTCTCTACAAATGCCGCAGGTAAATTTTCCATCAAGGTAAATGCAGAAGCCAAAGCGCTAATTTTTTCTTCGGTAGGGTATTCCACTCAAGAAATTGCTATTAGAGGCAGCGTTGTAAATGCATCTTTAGAAACAGATTCAAAGTCTCTATCAGAAGTTGTGGTAACGGCATTAGGTCAAAAGCGCGAAACCAAATCATTGGGTTATGCGACTACTACGATTAAGAACAGCGATTTAACCGCTGGTCGCTCAACCAATGTGGTAAATGCACTGGCAGGTAAAGTAGCAGGTGTAAAAATCTTGTCAACAGGTGGTGCAACAGGTGCATCATCAAACATCAATATCAGGCAAGCCACAACCTTTACCGGATCGAACCAACCGTTATGGGTACTCGATGGTATTCCGATTGATAATGGTGGAGGAAGCCAGAGTGTTAATACGGGAAGTACCAACTCTAACAGGGGTATTGATTTAAACCAGGATGACATTGAATCTGTAACCATTTTGAAAGGACCTGCTGCTGCAGTGCTATATGGCTCAAGAGCTGTTGCAGGGGCAGTAATTGTAACCACTAAAAAGGGTAGCAAAGGCCAGGCTGGAAGAGTAGAATTAAGCAGTAACTATAATTACATAGAGGTTAACCGTTTGCCAGATTATCAGAATGAATACTCACAGGGAACCAATGGGTTATACGATTCTTTCTCTCAAATGTCGTGGGGAACAAAGGTAACCGGACAAACAGTTACCAATTACCTCGGTAATCCAGAAACCCTTACCGCTTATCCAGATAATGTTAAGGATATATTTAAAGGAGGTTATAACTTACAGAACAATGTTACTTTTTCTGGTGGTACCGAAAAAACAGCTTATTACTTTAATTATGGAAATTTTAAGGAAAGCGGATATATCGATAATAACACTTTGGCTAAAAATAACTTTACCGTTAATGCAAATACACAATTGAGTAAAAATTTAACCATTAGTTCTTCAATTCAGTACATCCATAGTAATTCGGTGGGTACTCCTACCGGCAATGCAAGATCTAATCCTCTTTTCGATGGGATGACCTTGCCTAGGACTTACAATTTGGCCAATTATCCATTTGAAACTGCTGCAGGTTTAAATAATATACCAACAAGTCGTGTTCCCAATGCAGGTTATACTTATTACAATATTTTAGGATCAGATAACCCACTATGGTCAATTAAATATGTTTTATATAAACAAAAGATAGATCGGGCCATTGGTAATGTTGGTTTAGATTATAAAATTGCAGATTGGTTAAGTGCCAACTATAAAATCGGGATTGACCAATACACCAATGTATCCAAAACTATCAACGAAAAATCGGCAAATAATAATCAATCAGCAAGCAGAGTCGGTTCTATTATCGACAACACCACCAATAGACGTGAGGTAAGCTCGTATTTTAATTTAGTGGCTAACAAGCGGTTTTGGAAAGATTTTGGTGCTAGATTTTTATTGGGTAACGAGATAAACTACAGAAGATTAGATCAGCTACAGATTACTGGTAACGGTATACAAGCTGCTCATAATTACAATATTTCTAATACCTTAACTTATGTTCCGTTTCAAGCGGTAACAGAACAAAGTCTAGTTGGGGTATATGCTGATATTAGTTTAGATTATAAATCTTTTGCATATTTATCGTTTACAGGACGTAGAGATGTATCTTCAACCTTTGCCCCTGATAAAAGAAGTTATTTTTACCCTAAAGTTGATGCCAGTTTTATTGCTACAGAGGCTTTTCCTGAGTTAAAACAAAATGATATTTTAACCTACCTGAAAATTAGAGCCAATTACGCGAAAGTAGGTAGAGAAGCGCCAGTTTATAGTACTGGTACTTATTTTGGTACTGCAGGCCCTTCTGATGGTTTTGGGCCAAATTTAATCTTTCCGTTTAACGGTGTAAATGGTCAAACTTTTTCAAATGCAGCCGGTAATATTAATATAAAGCCCGAATTTACGGCTTCCAAAGAAATTGGTTTAGAGGCAAAGTTTTTAAAAGACAGATTGAGTATTGATGTTGCCTATTATAGTACTAAAAGTACCGACATTATATTTTCTGTTCCTAGCGCACCTTCTTCTGGTTTTAGCAGTACTTTGCTGAATGCCGGAACCTTAAAGGCGCACGGTATTGAGTTGTTGATCAGTGGAACACCGATAAAATCCACTGACTTTAACTGGGATTTATCTGTAAACTTCACTAAAGGAAGAAACGAAGTTGTAGAGTTAGCTCCTGGTGTACCTTTTATCGGCAATGGTGGTTTTACCAATCCACAAGGTCGTATTGTTACTGGATATCAATATGGAACCCTGTTTGGCCAGGTATTTAAGAAACTTAATGGGAAGGATGTTGTTGATGCGAATGGTAGGTTGAGTTCTGGCCAGATCAATACTGCAGAACTACAGCCGATTGGTGATCCAAATCCAAAATGGACCGGTGGTGTAAATACAACCTTCTCTTATAAAGGTTTATCATTAAGTTTATTTGCCGATATCCGTTATGGCGGCGATATTTATTCGAGAACAATTACCGACTTAAGAAGATATGGTGTTGCTGCAGAAACGGGAAATAGAGATCGTTTATATATGCACAATGCCGTATACGCAGATGGTACGCCAAATAATACATTAATTACAGCCGAACAATATTATAGTGATTTATATTCGTCAGCAGCGCAAGAATATGCAGTTTTTGATGGTTCCTGGATCAGGTTACGCGAAGCCACATTATCTTATCGTATCCCAAGCAAATTATTAAACAAACTGAGCTTTATAAAAGGAATTAATGTTGGTTTAACAGGAAGAAACCTTTTGATGTATGCGCCGAATTTCCCTCATCTGGATCCAGAGAATAATCTTTTGGGTGTTAGTAACGGACAGGGAATTGAGTATAACGGCCAGCCTCAAACAAGAACCTATGGTGGATTTTTAAAATTATCATTTTAGTATTAGGAGAGTTTAAATATGAAAATTAATATAAAGAAAATAGTTTTTGGATTGGCATTAGCCATGACAGGACTTAGCTCGTGCAAGAAATTTGTAGACATTAATGATGATCCTACACGATTAAAAGATCCTGATGCAAGTTTAATTTTACCTGCAGCACAAGGTAATCTTGGCTTTACAATGGGCTCCGATATACATCGTTTTACTTCCTTATGGGTACAGCAGTTTGCTGCCCAGGGCGGCGGTTCTGCTCAGCCAACACAATATGATAAATATGCAGTTGGTGAAGGTGACATCAATAATACCTGGTCGGCAACTTTCGCAGGTACTTTAGCTGATTTACAGAAAGTTATTGAAAAAACCAAAGCAACAAGCCCAAAATATGCAGGAGTTGCAGAGCTGGTAAAAGCATATGTTTATCAAACCCATGTTGATGCATTTGGAGATCTGCCTTATACAGAGGCCATTGGTTATGAAGCAAACTTAAAACCAAAGTTTGATGGATCGTCAACCATTTATGATAATCTGTTTGGTTTAATTGATGAGGGCATTGCAGATATCAAAAAAGCATCTTTATTGGCGCCTACAACCGATGACCTATTTTATGGTGGTGACATGGATAAATGGGAACGTTTTGGGAATGCTTTAAAATTAAGAATGTATATCCACTATTTTTCTACCAATGGGACAGCTGCCGATGCAACCAAAGCCAAGACAGGAATATTGGCTATTCTTGCTGCCAACAAGTTGTTAAGAACAAACGCTGATAATTTTCAAATGCGTTTTTTAACGTCTGCCAATCAAACCAACCCTATTCACCAATTTGAAGGATCAAGACCAAACCAGTTTTTTCCAAGTAAAACGCTGGTTGATATTATGAATGCCAAGAGCGATAGTAGAAGAAACTCATATTTTACCCTACAATCAGGAACCTATATTGGCGCTACAAATGGGAATGGTGATGTTGTGGTAAGTACTGCTTTTTCACGCATGAGCACTTATCTTAGAGGGAAACTTTCAGCAGGGGCATATTCTGGTGAAGCACCCATAAGAATGTTAACTTTTGCTGAGCAAAACCAGATTTTAGCCGAATATTACGCCAGAGCAAATGGTGGAAATGATTTATTAACTGCCGATACCTATTATAAAGCTGGTATAACAGCATCCTTTTCAGCTGCTATAGAATTTTCTGATCCAACAACAGAAGGTGCAGCAGTAACTGCCGGTTTAGCTACTTATCTGGCTTCTACAAACGGAACTTTGGCAACAGGCAATGCACTGCAAAAAATTATTGAAGAAAAATTTGTGTCCAACTTTGGGGTTGCCATAGAGCCTTGGACGGACTGGAGAAGAACAGGGTTTCCTGCACTATCACCAGTATCTCCTGCAACAGCCATTCCGCGTATATTGCCATACTCATTCAACGAAAGAAGCTACAATCCTAACACACCAGCCCGACCTTCAGTATTTGTAAAATCTGTATTTTGGGATAAATAATTATAACTATGAAAAGAATTTTAATCATATTATTTGCATCAATTTTAGGCTTGGCCTCATGCAAAAAAGACCCAAAGCAACCTGAAACACTTGATACAGCCGCTACCATTACTTTTGATGGTAACTTAAATACGGTATCGGGTACTTATTCAAGTTATGCTAGTGCTACTCCTACCATAAAGGGAACGGGAACGGTAAATATTGTAATTACCTATAGTGGAGATATAAAGACACTTTCGTTTACTACCCCAACTGGTACGGTGGTTAACAATTTGGGCACAGCTACAGTAAGTGGCGGTTCTTACACCTTTACTAAACTGGTAAAAGATTTACGTGGTACAGCTGATGCTCCACTCCCAACCTCTGGTACAAGTGGGGCGGTTGTTTTAACTGTTACCGCTACCCTTGGTAATGGACAAACAGTAAAACGCTTTTTTACCATTACCATTACCGGATAATTTGTATAAAAATAAAGGCTTGGAAATTTTCTAAGCCTTTATTTTTAAATTGAAGAAATTTAAACTTATTTCTTATCCACACTATACTTACCGGGTCCAATAAAAATCAGCCCGAAAAATACAATGCCCAATTCAATTGCATGGCTGGCACCACCTAATCCATCGCCTTTAGCGAAATGCACTAAAGCCGCTATAATCATCGTAAAGATTAATAAAATTAGTGCCGGGCGGAAAAACAAGCCTACAATTAGCAAGAAACCACCAAAGGTTTCGGTAGCGGCGGCCATAAAGCCCCAAAATATCGGTAAAAAGTTTATGCCAATTACTTTCATACTTCCACCTAAATCAGTCCAGCCGTTTGGCCCGCCTGCAAGTTTCGGGAAACCATGAATAATAAACATTACGCCTAAACCAATGCGTAACAGCAATAGTCCTGTATTGCGGTATTTTCCTAAATTGTCTAAAATTGCCATCTTATAAATATTTAAATTGAACGTTGTTTGTTTCTACTTTTAAGTACACCTCAGCACCTAAAACCATGCTGAGATTATTGTCGATATGCCCCGTTGGGAAATTAAAGCAAACCGGGAAATCATAGTCCTTAACAATATCCCAAATTACCTCGTCGGCTGTTTGCCCGAAAGAAATCTTTTCTTCTTCAATTTCATTAAAGGCGCCAATAACCAAACCCTTTAAGGCTTTTAGTTTGCCCGCTCTTTTTAGCATACGCAACATGCGGTCTATACCGTATTCTTGCTCGCCAACATCTTCCAAAAAGAGAATTTTATCGGTAAAATCCATTTCCGAAACCGAGCCCTGTACCATGGTAAGCAAACTTAAATTACCACCAATCAAAATCCCGCTTGCTTCTCCTGCCCTATTTTTAAAGCTGCTTTGGTAAGAATAGGTCTGTTTTTCTCCAAATAAAGCCTTTTGCAAAGAAAGTAAAGCCTCGGGTGTAGATGTATCAAATGTATAAGGCATTTGTGCGTGTACGCATTGGGTATTACATTGTGCAACCAGATGCGATAGCAGAACGGTAATATCGCTGAAACCTACAAACCATTTGGGATTCTTGTTAAATGCTGTAAAATCTAGGTCATCAATAATCCGGATGGTACCATAACCACCACGGCCCGAAATAATGGCTTTTATAGATGGATCGTCCAAAAAACGCTGAATGTCTTTAGTTCTTAAAGCATCAGTTCCGGCAAATTGGTGATGGCTTGCATATACACTATCGCCAATAATAACCTCCAAACCCCAGCTTTCTAATCGCGCTATGGCATGGTCTATAGGTTTGGGTAATTTCTTTGCCGGACACACCAAGGCAATCTTATCTCCTTTTTTTAAATACGGGGGCTGCTTAATCATCTTCAAAACACTTATCTTTGCCAAATTAATAAAAATTGTTTTGGATAATAGTAAAATAAAAAGATATACCGTAACTGCAGCGCTTCCATATACCAATGGACCAGTTCATATTGGGCACCTGGCTGGTGTTTACATCCCTGCAGATATTTATGCCCGTTATTTAAGATCGAATAAGCGCGATGTAAAATTCATCTGTGGATCTGACGAAAACGGCGTTCCGATTACTTTAAAGGCCAAAAAGGAGGGGATAACTCCTCAGGAAGTGGTAGATAAGTACCATAAAATTATTGGCGATTCCTTTAAAGAGTTCGGGGTATCTTTCGATATCTATCACCGGACTTCTTCGCTTACCCACCATCAAACTGCTGCTGATTTCTTTGAAACACTTTACGAAAAAGGGGTTTTTACTGAAGAAATTACCGAGCAATATTATGATGCAACCGCTAAGCAATTTTTGGCCGATCGTTACATCACAGGTACCTGCCCTAAATGCGGTAACGAAAATGCTTATGGCGATCAGTGCGAAAACTGTGGGTCTACGCTCAATGCGACCGATCTAATCAATCCAAAATCGACCTTATCAGGCGATAAACCAATTTTAAAGGAAACTAAAAACTGGTTTCTACCACTTGATAAGTATGAAGACCGTTTAAGGGCTTATATCGAAAGCCATAAAGAATGGCGCCCAAATGTGTATGGTCAATGCCAAAGCTGGTTAAATGCAGGTTTACAGCCAAGGGCAATGACCAGAGATTTAGACTGGGGTGTACGCGTTCCACTTCGCGATGCCGAGGGTAAAGTACTTTATGTATGGTTCGATGCACCTATTGGATATATTTCTGCAACCAAAGAGCTGTGTAACTATGCGAAGCTTGATGTGTGGAATCCTAAAGCAGAAGAATATTACATCAATAGTTACGAAAGCGATAAATGTGGTTGGGAAGAATACTGGAAAAGCGACGAAACCAAATTAGTTCACTTTATTGGTAAAGATAATATCGTTTTCCATTGCATTATTTTCCCTGCAATGCTAATGGCCCATGGCGAATATACATTGGCTGATAATGTGCCTGCAAACGAATTCTTAAACTTAGAAGGACAGAAAATATCAACTTCTAAGAACTGGGCAGTTTGGCTGAACGAATATTTAAGAGAGTTTGAAGGAAAACAAGATGTATTGCGTTATGTGTTAACTGCAACAGCTCCTGAAACTAAGGATAACGATTTTACCTGGAAAGATTTTCAGGCCAGAAATAATAATGAGCTGGTTGCTATACTTGGCAATTTTGTAAACCGCGTGGTGGTACTTACGCATAAATATTTTGGTGGCTCAGTGCCTACCTGCATGGAAATTACTGATGTAGATCAGGCTGTTATTGATGAGCTGGCTGGTTACCCTGCTAAAATCTCTGCATCTATAGAAAACTACCGTTTTAGAGAGGCTTTATCGGAAGTAATGAACGTAGCCCGGTTGGGTAATAAGTATCTGGCCGAAACTGAGCCTTGGAAATTGATTAAAACCGACGAGGACCGCGTAAGAACAATCTTGCATATTGCGCTTCAAATAGCGGCCAATATTCAGATCCTGATCGAACCTTTCTTGCCGTTTACAGCCGAAAAGTTAATGAAGATGCTCCAAAATGGCGGTCATGATTGGGCTGATGCTGGTACGGTTAGCCTGTTAAAACGTGGTCACGATATTGGAGAAGCGGTGCTCTTGTTTGATAAAATTGAAGATGCAGAGATCGACTTCCAGATCGAGAAACTGAATCAAAGCAAAGCCAGCAATGCGGCTAATAATGTTGTTGCTGTTCCGGCAAAAGAAAATATCCAGTTTGACGATTTCTCGGCAATAGATATCCGTGTTGCCACAATTATAGCCGCAGAAAAGGTAGAGAAAACTAAAAAACTGTTAAAATTAACGGTAAATACAGGCATTGATGAAAGAACAGTGGTTTCGGGCATCGCCGAATATTATAAACCTGAAGACATTGTTGGCAAACAGGTAAGTATGGTTGTTAACCTGGCGCCGAGAGAGATCAAAGGTATTTTATCACAAGGTATGATTTTAATGGCCGAAAATGCAGAAGGCAAACTCACTTTTGTGGCACCTACAAGTAAGTTTGAGGATGGGAGTGTGGTGAGATAGGGCAGTTCAGCATTCGGAGGTGTATTATTCTACATATTCTGTTGGATCATGTCGCCAATGGTGCGCTTATAAACATAAAATAAATCCGATGGGAGTCCGAGTATTTTCATAAAAACCGGACTCCTATCAGCCCCATCTACTCCTTAATAACTTGATTTGATGAATATGGAAGTCATTCAACTTAATGTGAGCGGACGAGCAGTTAGGGACAATAAATATTTTTTATCCTATCAAACTGACTCTTTCAATAAACTATTGTTGTTTAAAACTTCAATCGAAGGTTAACCTCAAAATCGCCATTGGTGTAATTGGATAATGATGTAGTTTGCAAAGTATGTGAAAAACCAAGGAGATATTTTTGCTGATAATCCATTCCAATACCAAAACTCGCACTTCCGCTAGTGTGGTAAAAGCCGTTTAATAATATCTGTTTCTTTGCAAAACTTAGTTGCGCACCTGTATCCCATATATGATCAAAACCTTTAATACCTCTAAAAACAATTTTTGGTTCTAATTCGGCCTCATTTACGGCAATTTTATAGCTAAAAGCCGAATAAAAAATGGGTAAATCAGCTACCATACTATTATTCCAGAATAAATTCTTTAGGTTGGGCAATGCTACTTCCAAGCTGATTTTACCAGTTGTTAACGCCAATCCGAAATCACCATCGAAATAGGTTTGACGTTGATTATAAAGGCTGACTAAATTATCATTCGGATTACCGTTAATTTCGTCTACCGTTAAACGTTGGTTTCTTATTCCTGCTGAAAGGCCAAAATGCAGCGTGGATGCCTCGTTAATTTGCAAGTGATAAGCGTAGCTGGCCAATGCACGTACATATCGTTGCAGACCAGCCTTATCTAACGTTACATTAAGGCCAATACCAACCTTTTTGTAACCATATTCTGCCGTTAGGTTCTGTATTACTGGTGCGCCAGGAATATCGCTGAACTGTGAACGATGAGATAGGCTTAATGCCCATCCTTTCTCAATCCCTGCCATGGCCGGGTTGCCTAAATAGCGGTTCGTGTAATATTGTGCTTGCAAGGGGTTGAGCTGTGCCCTGAGTACTGTTGGAGCGCAACAAGCGATAGCAATAATAATTGAAAGCCTGATTTTCATATGAGTTAAATTAGAGGAACTTGACTCCAAGTTCTACATGGTGTTATTGTTGCCTGATGATTGTAATGAAACCTTTTTGTTTTAATTTTTCAGGCCCAAAATCGATGATGTAATAATAAGTACCTTCTGCCAGCGCCTGTCCGTTTACTGTTCCGTCCCATGTATTATTATACCCTTTTTGGGTGAATAAGATTCTTCCGGCCCGATCAAACACCCGTACCAGATTGTCAGGATACGCATCTATGTTTTCCACAGTCCAAAGATCGTTTACGCCATCACCGTTAGGCGTAAGAATGTTATTGGCTTTTACAGCTTGGAAATCATCACGAACGTTTATGGTAAAGCTACTGCTCAGGCTACAGCCACTGGCATTTCTTGCCGTAACAATGTAGGTTGTGGTTTGGCTCGGCCTAATATTAAGCACGGCTGTATTTTGCCCTGAAATAATTCCATTAGCATTAGCCCAACTATACGTACTGCCTCCTGTTGCCGTTAAACTTAACATTTCGCCTTTACTTACACTATTTCCTTTACTGCTCAAAATCTCAATAGCGGGCAATGCATTGATGGTTAAGCTTCCATTTACATAGTTAAAACTATAGTTATTGGCAACTGCACCAGCGGGCGTTAATGTGTAGGTACCAGCCAAAGAATTACTATTGGCATTAGCAGTTACCGTGGGTTTGGTACTAAGGTTATTTTCATTGTCGCCATATTTAAAACCTGAATAACTTACATCAAGAGCCGGAGGGTTACTGCTTTGACACATCGTCTTATTATTGGCTGTTATGGTAAGCACAGCTTTGGTGATGGTTAGGCTAGCTGGATGATATGTAATGGCATAATTTATACCGGCGTTCAAGTTTCCTTGTCTAATGCTATAACTGCCTGCGTTTTCGCCAACTGTTCTTGCTAATGAGCCTGCAAGCGCATCAGCGCCTAACAAACCGCTGGCGGTATAGGTTAATACCGGATCAACATCGCCGTAAACCTTACTTTTTGCAGCCGCAGTAATGATTAATGTTTTTGCGATAATTGTTAAGTCGGCAGAAACATAGTTGATGCTATAATTGCTTCCCGCCGTCAAACTCCCTTGATTAATGTTATAGGTACCAACATTCTCGCCAATAGCCCTTAGCAATGCTCCTGTAAGCACATCTGTGCCTACCAAACCAGTACTGGTATAAGTTAGTACAGGATCAGTATCGCCATATACTTTGTTTTTTGCCTGAGCTGTTACCGTCAAGGTTTTTGAAGTAATGGTAAAATTAGCTGGTGCATAAGCGATGGTGTAATTGGTGCCCGCCGAAAGGCTTCCTTGGATTATTGCATAAGTCCCCACATTTTCTCCAGTTGCCCTGGTTAAGGCACCTATAACCACATCCGTACCAACCAAACCCGAACTGATGTAAGTAAGTGAAGGGTCGCCATCGCCATAAATCTTGCTTTTGGCTTGGGCAGTAATGGTTAGCACTTTATTGGTAATCGTTAAGCTAGCTGGTACATAAGTAATGCTATAATTAGCACCTGCATCTAAAGTTCCTTGGGCGATTGCATAAGTCCCCACATTTTCGCCAGTTGCTCTGGTTAAGGCACCTGTAACCACATCAGTACCAACCAAACCCGAACTGGTGTAGGTAAGCGAGGGATCGCCATCGCCATAAATCTTGCTTTTGGCTTGGGCAGTAATGGTTAGCACTTTATTGGTAATCGTTAAGTTGGCGGGTACGTAAGTAATGCTGTAATTAGCGCCTGCGTTTAAAGTTCCTTGGGCGATTGCATAAGTCCCCACATTTTCGCCAGTTGCCCTGGTTAAGGCACCTGTAACCACATCAGTACCAACCAAACCTATACTGGTATAGGTAAGCGAGGGATCGCCATCGCCATAAACCTTTCTTTTGGCTTGGGCAGTGATGGTTAGCACTTTATTGGTAATCGTTAAGTTGGCTGGTAGGTAAGTAATGCTATAATTAGCGCCTGCATCTAAAGTTCCTTGGACGATTGCATAAGTCCCCACATTTTCGCCAGTTGCCCTGGTTAAGGCACCTGTAACCACATCAGTACCAACCAAACCTATACTGGTATAGGTAAGCGAGGGATCTCCATCGCCATAAACCTTGCTTTTGGCTTGGGCAGTGATGGTTAGCACTTTATTGGTAATCGTTAAGTTGGCTGGTAGGTAAGTAATGCTATAATTAGCACCTGCATCTAAAGTTCCTTGGGCGATTGCATAAGTCCCCACATTTTCTCCAGTTGCCCTGGTTAAGGCACCTGTAACCACATCAGTACCAACTAAACCCGAACTGGTGTAGGTAAGCGAGGGATCGCCATTGCCATAAATCTTGCTTTTGGCTTGGGCAGTGATGGTTAGCACTTTATTGGTAATCGTTAAGTTGGCTGGTATGTAAGTAATGCTATAATTAGCACCTGCATCTAAAGTTCCTTGGGCGATTGCATAAGTCCCCACATTTTCTCCAGTTGCCCTGGTTAAGGCACCTGT
>NZ_JAAOYY010000002.1:0-288231 GCF_011759615.1 Pedobacter sp. SG908 | reverse complement strand
CTGTAACCACATCAATACCAACCAAACCCGAACTGGTGTAGGTAAGCGAGGGATCGCCATTGCCATAAACCTTGCTTTTGGCCTCTGCCGTTATAGTTAATTCTGCTTTGGTTATGGTTAAGCTTCCATCCTGATAAGTAATGGCATAATTATTTGAGGTATAACCTGTTGGGCTGATAAAATAACTTCCCACATCCTTAGCCCCAATTGCCGTGCCTGTATAACTTAAGGTACCTTGCAGAATCTGTTCATTTTCTCCATTAACAAATCCATTATAGCTTACTCCATTTCCTCCGGTGTAAGCTACCGCATTATAGGTTTTATTGAAATTATTGGCGGTAATAGTTAGTGTTTTTTGCTGCACATTGATGTTGAAATTTACCGGAGTGGCTGCGCTATGGTTCACATCTCCGGGCTGACTAGCCGTTATCGTCGCCGTTCCTGCAGCCAAAATCTGTACTTGTCCGCTTGCATTAACCGAAGCCACTGTAGGATTGCTGCTAGCATAATTCACCGGCAATCCTGATGATGCAACAGCCGAAGCATCAATAACAGTATTTCCGTATGTTAACTGAAGCACAGCACCTGTTACCTGATTATTAAACGTAATTACGTTGGCCCCAGATGGCACAATGCTTAACGTTCCGTTTTTGTAGTCGAAATCGTAATTGGCGGCAAGCAATCCACTAGGTGCAATTACATAATTCCCTGTATTTACAGCACCCTGTGCGTTACCTCCATAAACTAATGTTCCACTTAATACAGCCTGGGTTTCGCCATTTACAAAACCATTATAGCTTACACCATTTCCACCGGCATAGGCAAGTGCATCATAGGTTTTACTAAAATCGTTTGCGGTAACGGTCAACCTTTTCTTGGTAATCTGCAACTGGAAACTTATTGGAGTAGCCGGGCCATAATTCGTATCGCCGGCCTGGCTTACTGTTAGGGTGGTTGTACCTGTTCCCAATAAGTTTACCTGACCCGAAGCATTTATGGTAGCTACCGATGGATTGCTGCTTTGGTAAGTTGCTGTTAACCCGGAACTGGCATTGGCAGATGCATTGAGATCGGCATCGCCATAGGTTTTGGTTAATAGGCTGCCCGCAGTTTGGGCATTAAAAGTTAAGGTATTTACATGATTAAGCGAAATAACCAATTGTCCGTTTAAATAACTGATGGCATAATTAGTTGCACTCAATCCCTGAGGAACAATGGTATAATTGCCCGTATTTATCGCGCCCTGAGCGGTGCCACCAAAACTCAATGTTCCGGAAAGCACGCTTGGATCTTCGCCTAAGGCAAATGTGCCATAGCTTACCCCATTGCCACCGCTATAACCCAAACCATTATATACCTTGCTAAAATTGTTTGCGGTAATGGTTAATGGCTTTGGTGTAATTGAAGCCGCAGAACTTGAGAGATCGCTAATATTTGCTACTTTATAATTTCCCGCCTGTGCGCCAGTCAATAAAACATTGGCTATGGGCAGGGTAATCGTCTTTCCTGTTCCGGCATCTTTGCTATTGTATTGAGCCATGCCAGAATTTAAACTTAATTGTACATCGTCATTGTTAATGATATCGCCAATGCTCAATTCAAGGTCTGTAACCTGAACCATTCCAGCAGTATTGGCATCATATGTTTTGGTTAACGCAGCAGTAGATTTTAGACTAACCGTTACAGGCCTTTGGCCAATAGTGAGGCTAAACACTACATTTGGAGCCGGACTATAGGCACCATTACCAGGCTGGCTTGCCGTAATGTTTACCGTGCCGACCTTTTTAATGTTAAGCTTCCACTTGTTGCCATCTGTTGCATCCTGAAAGGCTTCGGCAATGCTATTATCCGCTGATGCATAGGTAATCATTAAACCCGAACTTGCGGTTGCACCAGGTTCGAAAGCCAAATCGCCATAGGTTTTGCTTAAATTATGGGCAGTAATGGTTTGCAATTGCACCAGCGCTTCGTAAGCACCCAAATCAATATTGGTACCTGTTAAACGTGGATTGCCATCAAGGTCTTTGGTGTTGGCTGTCAGACCCGAAAAGAGGTTTTGGTCGCCGGCATTTATAAGAGCGGCCCCTGTTTTTGGCCTATAATCGCCAGCGGTTGTTAAAGCTGGCGCAGATGGCGATACAAATAAATCCGTTGCTGTTCCGTTAAAAGCGATCAATCCGGCACCGCTGGCTCCCTGTACCAAACTATTTTTATAAATGGGCACATCTGTACCTGTATTGTTTACTATGCCTGCACTATTGCCAAACACAATGGTATTTTGTACTTGTGGCGAAGCGCTATTGGTATTGAAGATTACGCCTCCTGTATTAGATAGGTTGCCACCAATAGTAACATTAGTTAATACAGGTGATGAATTGTTATTATAAATGCCCGCACCATTGTTGGCGGCATTGCCACTAATGAGCACATTACTAAGCATTGGTATTGCTCCAAAACTATTATACATGGCCCCTCCATTAGCATCTGTACTGTTTCCACTCAGCACCACATTAATTAACCTAACCGCACCTGTACTAATATTCGCTATTCCACCACCCCCGCTACTGGTTCCGAGTGAAAAATTATCACTAATGGTTACATTACTAAATTGAGCTGTTGATGCCATGTTAGCAATTGCTCCGCCGAACCGGCTACCTGTAACTAGATTGCCCATAAAACTGCAATCGGAAATAACCGGACCTGAACCAGCATTATACATGGCCCCTCCACCTTCATCGCCCCAGCCCTGACCAGCAATATTGCTACATTTATTATTTACAAAGCTACTTTTAGCAATTACCGGACTGGCGGCTGCGCCATTAGTTGGAGCACTTGTAAAAATGGCTCCGCCCATACCGGTTGAAACATTGTTGTTTTCAAAAATACAATTGGTAATCGTAGGGCTGGATGAAGTGATGTTTATTCCCCCACCCTGGTTTTTAAATATAGCCAAAGCGTTAACCGTGATACTGCCTCCACTTCCATTCCCCCCTTTAATGGTGAAGCCATCCAATTCGGCAAGGCCTACATCACCTGCTGAGATGAGCACATGGTAGGCATTTTCACTGTTGTTGGCAAAATTGAGGGTAGCTCCCACACCGCTTATAACATCGTCATTGTTAAAATCGCCACTGAGCGTACTTTTATTAACGGTCAATGTCAGATCTCGTTGGGCAAGCGTTGTTTCAGTCCCGGCAAAACCTCCGTAGAGCTTCACATCCTTAACCAGCAAAAAGGCATTATCTCGCCCTGCAGAAGCGCCAAAGTTATTATCGGCAGGACTATATAATGGCTTGTAAGTACCTCCAGCTACCCAAATTTGTTTAATGGCAATATTATTTTTGGTAGCCAAAAGGGCATCAGACAGCTCGGGAGCAGCATTGGCCCAACTATTACCTTCATAGGTTCCCGCGCCGCCCTGTTTTACATAAACTATTCCGCTTCCATCTGGTATCGGGGCAGAGTTGCCTTGGCTCTCGTACGCTCCCAAATCGATCTGAGTTCCTTTTAGACGGGCATTGCCATCCAAGTCTGTGGTATTTGCATCTAAGCCTGTAAAAAGAGCTTTATCCCCGGCATTGATGCCGAGGCTTCCTGCTTTAAGGTGATAATCTCCACCCGTACTAAGCCCCGCAGACAATGGTGCCATAAATAGATTATTTATTAAAACTCCAGTCGCATTTATATTACCATTCGCGGTACTGCTTAACCCTTGCACCAAGCTGTTTTTGATTACCGGTGTACTATTATTATTGTTAATACCACTATTATTACCAAATATGATACTGTTATAAATAACAGGAGATTGGCGCTCGTTGTGCAAACCGCCACCGGTAATGGCCGTATTCGCTACTATGCTCAAATTGGTTAATGTAGTTGTGGCGCTCGAAAGATACATCCCACCTCCCAATGATCCTGCTGTATTGCCATAGACCAGCAAATTGGTAAAGTTCGAATTCCCACTTATCGAATAATCGCATATACCACCGCCATTTCCATTGGTATTGTTGCCGCCCACAATCATATTGCTCAGGTTCAGCGATGACCCAAACGAATCACTAAAAATACCTCCCCCGTTCACAGTGGCAGTATTGTTTGTAATACTTGTACGACTGGCGTTGACGGTTGCCTTATTGTAATTATAGAAACCTCCCCCTTCGAACGAAGCTTTGTTGTAAGCAATGATTAAATTGCTTAAAGCTAAAGTGGCATTAATGTTATATAGTGCTCCTCCATTGTTCCTTGTAATCACTTCGCCGTTGACGGTTGTAAAACTGTTTGTATTTGCACTGCCCCCCGTAATGGTAAACCCATTCAGTTCGGCAGTGCCCATTGCGGCAGCCGAAACTACCACGTGGTAGCTATTATTGCCATTGATGGTGGTAGAAAGGTTATCAGTTAAAACATCGTTATTGTCAATATCTCCGCTAAGTATACTTTTATTGCTTGTTAAAGTCAAATTACGATTAGCAAGCATCGTTTCTGTTCCGGCGAAGCCACCGTAAAGTTTTACATCTTTTACCAGCAAAAAGGCATTATCCCGCCCTGCAGGATTGCCGAAATCATTATCGGCAGGATTATATAATGGTTTGTAAGTACCTCCTGCCACCCAAATTTGCTTTACCGCACCCGCCGCAACCATATTTAGGTTTCTGGCTGCAATTAATGCATCGGCCAATTCAGCCATGGCATTGGCCCAGCTATCTCCAGCACCATTGCTTCCTTTCTTTACGTAAAGGACACCATTTGCGTCTGGCACGGGCGTCGGATTTTTTACTGTTAAAGAATACGCTCTCGTACCTATATAAGGCCCACTACCCCTAGAGGCATCGGTGCTCGTTACAGTGAAATTAAAAGTCCCGATGGTTGTTGCCTGGCCACTCAAAACACCTGTAGAACTAAATGCTAAACCCACCGGCAAAGCGCCAGCTGTAATGGCAAATGTATACGGTGCTGTTCCCCCACTGGCAGTAATTGTGTGGTTATAAGCAGTAGCTGTGCTTGCATTTGGCAAAGTTGAAGGGCTTACTACAATAGTTGGTGTAGTTACCGTTAAAGTATAGGCTTGTATTCCAATGTGTGGCGCACCTGTTCCGGTTGATGAACCTGTAGCGGTAATTGTAAAACTAAAAACGCCCCCACTGGTTGGCGTTCCACTTAAAACCCCACCAGCGCTTAATGTTAATCCTGTAGGCAAAGTTCCACTAGTTACTGCGTAACTATACGGTGCAATACCGCCAGTTGCGGTAAATAGCTGACTATAGGCCGTACCAACGGCAGCACCAGGTATGGAGCTTGGAGCAATTATAGTTACAGGAGGAGCAACAACCAAAGTATAGGGCCTAGTGCCCGGGTAAGATCCTGAAACATCAGTAGCATCAGTGGCTTTTATAGTAAAAATAAAGCTTCCGGAAGCTTTTGGGGTACCCGTCAAAACCCCCGAAGTCGTATTTAAGCTTAACCCTGCAGGTAATGCCCCTGCACTAACCGCAAATGAATAAGGGGGCGTACCTCCACTACCGGTAAATGTTTGACTGTAAGAATTCCCAACCGTAGTTGACGAAATGGTGGCCGGATTAACAACTACGGTAGGAAGTGTATTGATCAGGTTGCTATCCTTTACCCAGGTAAAGCCATCTAAACCAACATATCTAAATCCTCCGTTTGCAGTAATCTGCAGCTCATCAATTATTAGGTTCGAGTAGTTTTGCCCGTTAAGATTGGTCAAATCAATCAGCGTATAGCCATTGGTACTGCCCAGGCTTGTTGCAAATCCGGTAGTTTTGGTTTGGGAAAATTTTGCTACACCATTTAGTTTTCCGGTTACGGTAATGCTTCCGGTTACATTCAGATTAAGATTCAGTGCCGCAAGAAACATCCAGAATCTGTTTACTTTAAATAAATTAGAGGTTGTTTTGATGCTGAAAGAGGGAGGGGACTGAGTATCGTTAGAATTATCAATGTATCTGTTATCAATTGTAGTTCCATTCCATCCTGTTCCCGGATAAATTCCTTGAATGTCAAAAACACTTACATGGGAAATGATATTAAAAACAACACCATTATCTGTAAAACTTGTACTCCCATGAGATTCGGTTTCAAAAGCTTCGGTACTGGTTTGCCCCCATAAAGTTGTTGCATAGAATAGGGTGATAAGCAGCGGTAAAATTTTTTTCATTTTATAAAAATCTAGATGACGGTTAAGCCTGCCCAATGATCAATAAACTGGAGAAGGGACCTACTTTTCATCGTATGTTAAACTTGTTGCATACGTTGATCAAAAAGCCACCAAACCAGTAGCATAACCAATAAAGCCACCAAAATAATGAGGACTATAACCTGTACGTCTGTTCGCTTTGGATTGGGCATAGGCCAAATTTAGTCGCAGCAAGTGCCATCAGACAAGAAAAAGGGGCGGACAAAAAGCGGACAATTGAGCAGTTGGCCTAAACCAAATCGTTCAAATCGCAAATATAGCTTTCGATGCTTTGCCCTTCGGGAACAGCAATGCGCTGCTTTAACCTGCGCTTGCTACGGGCAACACTAGAGGCACTAATGCCAAGCATATTGGCAATTTGTTGGTTATTTAGGTCGAGGCATATTAAACTCGCCAAACGTTCTTCTGCTGGATTTAAGTGAGCAACAATTTGTTTCAATCGAGGAAAAAACAAAGGATAAGCCTTGCTAAATGCTTCCTTAAACTTGTGCCATTCCTCGTCTGTTACAAGCACATAATTAAGCAAGCTACTGCTGAGGTTGTCTGTTCCGTTTGCTTTGATCGTTCTTTCAAGGTTTCTAATCAGTTTTTCTTTTTGCCCCATGTTGAGCGCAAAGGAATTGATTCGCTCCCTGGCTTCTTTGATTTCGAGGTCTTTGGCCATCCGGTCGCGATTTAAAATCTCGGTTTCGTGCTTAACTTTCAGTTTCTGCCTGTTGTAAAGCAAAAGGCTAATTACTGCTAAAAGGAAAATACCCCCTAAAATAAAATTCCGGGTCATTTTCTCCTGCCGCAATTTGGTGCTGATGTTTTCCAGGTTAGTTTGTATATCATCAAACTCTATTTTAGCCTTGATGGCCGAGAGCTGCTGAGCGCCAAGTTCTAAAAGTCGTTCGTTATTGAGCCTATTATATAAATCGCCATATTTATAGGCACTATCGGGCACCTGAAGTTTCCGGTAACACATCACTATACCCTTTAACGAGAGCAGCTTTTGCTCTACTACATAATATTCGCTCTGTAAGGCCCAATGGTACGCCTGTTTCCATTTAGATACGGCTTCTTGGTATCTTTTGTGCTTAAAATCCAGGTTGGCTAAGATGTTCTGGGCAATAGCCATGTTATTGTACGATTTAATTGCCGTACTGTTTTGCAATTGTAAGTAGACCAAAGGCGTGCCCTGTGCTTCCTTGCCCTGCAAAATTAATGCATGTCCGATGTTTCCTTTAGCAATGCCCAGCCATAAAGATTGAACATTTGCATTTTCATCGGGCGTTTTTGTTAAGGTATCTATAATCTGCTGATAATAATACCTGGCGCTATCGTACTGATTAAGCTTGAGATAGGATGCTCCAATAATATCCAGCTGAAAAATATAGACCCGTGGGTCCCAGGTATCTTTTCTTACATTTTTAAACGCCAAACATTGTAGACCATAATCGATACTTTTTCTGTAGTTATTGCTCTGGTATAAGCCCAGGCTTACATTAAAGAAACGGTTATGTACGTATTTAAAATGCGAAAACCCAACCTTACGTTCCAGTTCTATCGCTTTTAGGTTATACAGCACATATCTGTTGGTTCCCTTGCCAACCTCTGCACAAAGGGTGTATACTTCGGCCTTGAGCTGGTCGTCTTTCAATTTGTGAGCAAGCTTGATGCAGTCGTAAATATTTGTCGAATCCTGCGGAAGAATTTTCAGGCCCAATTCAAATTTACCCAAGATTTCGTACATGGTTAACCGTACTTTTAACCGGTCATCTGAGTTTTGGCCAACATAAGCATGTAATGCTTTCATGAGGTGCAGATGCTGGGGCAGGTTTGCCTTCCGATTTTCTTTTTGCAGCTTTAATTGCGCATAACCAACTTCCGCCCGATGTGTTTGGCTGGTATCATCAACTTTCCAGGCATTAATAAGGGGTTCGATCAGCTTTTGCTGAGCAAAAACAGGAACAGAACAACAGCATAATAGTAGCGCAAGGAGAATTAACCTGTTCATCATTTAGAGGCATCGCTAAAATACAGTTAATAGTTGAAGGGTTAAAACTAAAATTGATAGGTTAAACAGATTGCGATTCAGCATTAGGGAAGACTCGAAAGGTAAGACTTTTAACACTTTATATGCGTGTTTTTGATGGCCGAAGCGCTGAAGGTAAACTCAATTTGTGGCGCCTGTAGAAAAGTTCCAGAAAGGCATTATAACTAAATAATCTTTACCCGCATAAAAATAAAAGGGCATCTGTTGAAATTGATTTTTTATGTTTTTAAAGACAATTTCCTTAGATAAGTGCTTGCTAAATTGAATTTTCTTGCGACAAAACTTTTGTTATATTTGCGCAACAAATGGCCCCGTAGTTCAACGGATAGAATAGAAGTTTCCTAAACTTTAGATAGCAGTTCGATTCTGCTCGGGGCTACAGAAGAAAAGCTCATCGAAAGATGGGCTTTTTTATTTTTAAGTTATTGATTGATATTTGAAATGCTCAGTCCTGTAGTTCAACTGATACCCGCCTGAATGACGACAGTGGGGCAGGGAATAGAAGTTTCCTAAACTTAGATATGAGTTCGATTCTCGTCGGTGACCACTTCCTTAGATTTAAACCAGAACATTTTTGTGCAAATAGTTGATTTTCAATGCTTTGTTTTGGTTTTTATGACGCATTAAGACCCTTTTTCGACCATTCTAAATGGTTAATTTTAATGCGTCGAAAACTGACTATTTTTTGTGAAAAACTGTAGGTCAGTGGATTGATTGAAATATCAAAATCAGAATTATTCCGAAATGTTCGGGTGCTGGATTATTTTGTAATATATTGATTTGCATTCAGTTATACCGACGAACATCTTGATAGCTCACTGGCTCAAATGTACATTTGTTTAATTTTAAATGTATCATTATGAGTTACAATTTTCATCTTTTATTCTATCTGAAAAGACCAAAAAATTTTATCAAGGGCGAGATGATGCCCATCTATTTACGGATTACCGTGAAAGGAAAACATTCGGAATATTCTGTCGGCAGAGAAATTATTCCCAGCTTCTGGTCGCCGCTTAAAGGAAAAGGCACTGGCCTGCGCGCCCAGCCATAAGTTGCGCCCCCACCATCTTTGGCAACTTTTCTTTCTACATTATAAAAACAGCTATAGATAGCCGCATCCTGTTCCGGCTGAATATTGACGGCATTGGATTGTATTTTGCTTTTATTCTTACCAATAAGTCCGGTAAAAATTTATTGACTTGCGCAATGTATTGAGGGTTCATTTTACAATAATATAAAAATGAATACGATATACTTGTGGGAGTTAGCTCCATGCACCGGAAATCACCAATTGATCGTAGGTTTATTTCTTCAATCTATTATCTACAAAGGTCTTCATCCTTTACTATTTTCAGTAGTTGTTTTGGGGAGCCATAAAAGAAGATTGATAAAGAGCTAACTGATGCATTAATCTCCTTATCAACCTTTTTTAAATTTTTAGAAAAGCCCTCCATCACAGGCAATGATTTTTCCTGTCATATAATCGTTCTTGGCAAGAAAGAGAATGGCATCTGCTACATCTTCAGGCTTTGCAATTCTGCCAACAGTGATTTGTGAAGCGTACCCTTCAAATGTTTGCTGTTTCACTTCTTGGGGCATAAAATCCCACCAGGGCGTGTCTACCACTCCGGGAGAAACTGCATTGATACGAATGGGCTTGATTTCTTTTGCAATAATAGGAACCATAATTTCCAAAGCTCCATTTATAGAGCCGATGCCGGATGTCCCAGCGAATTTTGCAGACGCAGTAATTGCAGTGATAAGTGTAATACTTCCGTTCAGATTAACAAAAGGAATGGCAGCCTTTAAGGTATTGAGATGTGACCAATATTTTTCGTCAAAACCTTTTCGCAGGTCATCTAAAGAGAGGTCGATGAAATTACCCAACCCTTTGTTACTACCTAATGCAATAATCAAATGGTCAATTTTCCCCAAAGATTGAAAAAATGTTTGAAGTGTTTCGATATTGGAACTGTCCACTTCAGCAGTAAGTAATCCTTCAGCAGCCGCTGCATTTAGTTTTGCAATATCCCTCCCCGTAACAGTAACAATTGCGCCCTGCTGCTGGAACATTAATGCTGCGGATAACCCAATACCGGAAGTGCCGCCGGCAATTACGATTTTTTTGTTTTGTAAAGTCATATCTTTTGCTTTTAAAAGTTGAAACAAAATTCCTATTTCAACCAAGCAAAACAATTGACCTAAGCCTGCCTTTTATATACTCAATTATTCATTTTTCGGAATACAAGCGGTGTTTCTCCTGAAATGCTTTTAAAAAAGCGGTTAAAAGATGCAGGTTCCGTAAAATTGAGTTTGTATGCAATTTCCGCAACAGAATTATCCGTATATCGTAAAAGCAATTTTGCTTCCTGCAACAGCATTTCCTTTATGGCCTCAGAAGCGGTAATGCCTAAGTTTTCCTTTACTGTTCTATTGAGGTGATTGGGGCTTACACCACACATTTCAGCATAATCTGCTACTTGTCTTTTAGTTAAATAATGTAATCCAACAAGCTTTTTGAAGCGATTGGTGAGCTTATAGCTTTCCGGATGGTCGCCGTTTTCATCTTCAAGCTGCTGCCTTTTATAGCTTCTTTTCGCTTCTAGTAACAATAAATACAAATATATCTTGATTGCCTTTTCCCTTCCTACTTTTTCACCCTGTAGTTCATCATTTATTTTCATCAGCAGTTCAAGCATTACATCCAGTTCTTCAGCTGCGACCTGAAAAACAGGTTTGCCAAAAGAATGGTAAAATGGAAACTCATCGGCTATTTTAATGGCAGGAATTATATCGTTCAGAAAATCGGAATTAAATAGTATATAATAACCGAACGCGTCCGATGCAATATTTTTTTTTGAAAAAATCTGGTTGGGAAAGGTGAACGCTAAGGTTAGGGGTTGATGGCGAAAATTCTCTAAACCAATTTTCATATCCAGGGAACCTTTAACGGTAATGCTTATACGATAAAAATCTGATTTTAATGGCCCTATAGAATTTACAAGACCTTCACTGGAATACATTTCAAAGCCACGTACAATTTTTGAATCCTGAATAAGGTTATAACCAAATGGAGAAGTTTTTTCGTTTTCCCTGTGAACAGTTTTAAAATTCTTTAAGTCATATTTAGGAATATCTTTGATAAAGTTTTTCATGACTCACTTTTATTCGTTTTTCGTTTATCAAAAATACCATTATTTTATTTGACCTTTTACGGCTATTTAATGAACTGCTCACTGTTTTACTTTACCTGTTGGGTATTTCGGCGAAGTTGCCGCACGTTTCGCATTTAACCTGAGTTTGAACTTTAACGCTTTAATCCCTTTCGTTTCTTTTGATGCGTCTTTTTGACCTAACTGGTGTGTGGGGTTTCAATATTCGACTTCGTTATATAGTATCCATTTTCAGTAATTAATACTCGTTTATGGATTCTAGTTTTTTGAGATCTGACTATATTTATCATCCAGTCCGTATAAAATATCAACTAATTTATCCGGGCGTTCTTTCATCACATTGTGTCCGCAAGGTATTGTTTCGACATGCCAATCAGGAGAATTTTTTAAGTTCTCATATTGTTTGACAAAAGGAGACTGTTCCCAACCACTGAGATAAATGAATGTACGGTTGAGAACTCGTTCATAATCCCCTTTCAAATGTAAACTTTGCATGAATGTTGCCAGCGGATGCGGTCTTCTTCGATCATCTACCCCCGGCCGGTCTGCTACAGTGAAACCATCATTGCCGGCTCCGGCTACAAAACGTTGTCGGTATACTTCACTGGTAAGGCTCCAGCAGGAATCTCCATTTTTGGGAATGTAGGCATCAATATAAACAAGTGCATATATCCTTTCCGGAATTTTATCTGCAACACCTGTGATAACCAGTCCGGCATAGCTATGGCCACATAAGATCACATCAGTGAGGTTTTCTTTTAAGAAGAAATCTATGATGAACTGGATGTGCGTATCTAAATTTATGATCCTGTTTGGTATCCCGGATTGTGTTTCAAGACCTGGTAAGGTTAATGAAATACACTTTTTTCCTAACCGTTCCAGGTTTTCGGTTATCGGCTCATAAACCCAGCCACCGTGCCACCCGCCAGGAATAAACACATAGGTTTTTTCATTTAGCTTTTGTATCTCGTTCATTTTTTTATTAATTGATGACGACACAAAAATAGTCGTTAATAGCTCAAACAACACATAAGGTAACTTAAGAAATACCGTTAAGGTAGATTAAGGGTAACGCCTATTTTTTGAAGAGATCTTTACGGACTTTACTCAAGAACTCAGGGGTAATCCCTAAATATGACGCAATTTGTGTGTTTGGAAGCCTTGACAGCAAGTGTGGGTATTGCTTCATAAAAGCAAGATAGCGCTCCTCGGCCGTTGAACTGATCGCCTGTAACACCCTGTTCTCTGCTTCAACTAAACGGTTTTCTACAATAACCCTGAAATTCCTGTCGAACTTAGGATTATTATCAAACAGATGATAAAGATCAGGCTTGGAGATTTGGAATATAATCGATGGTTCTATGGCTTCAATGTAAACACGGCTTGGCTTTTCGGAGTAAAAGCTAACAATCTCCATAACCCAGTCGCCCTCGGCAGCAAACTGCAGGTTATGTTCTGTACCCTTATCATCTACCTGAAACTTTTTTAAACAACCTTCAGCCACAAAGGTATAATGCTTGCAAACATCATTCTCCTGTAATATGAATTGCCTCCGCTTAATCTTCCGCTTGATAACCCGCTCCACCAGGTCGTGCTTTTCCGCTGAATTAAGTGGCAGATAATTATCAAAACTTGAAAATAGTTTCTCTATAATCACAGGTTTTTATTCAAATATTTTTGTAGTCAATATAGTAAAAAATTAGCGCCTTAAACCGAATGAATATCTTTGCGAATTCAGAACTAACAATCCAAGTTAGTCCGGATGTTCCACTCCGGATTATATAACTACGGCAGATTTGCAGTCTGCGGACAAACAAAAAGCCTCGGCTATGTCGATAAAATTAGTTATTGGAAATATTTGCTTTATAAAGATATTACTAGTTTGGCACATCAAAGTCCTTTCTAAGATTTATGCAGCTTTCTTGTGCATCAAATGATTCATTTATTTGTATAAAGCAAAAAACATATTTTTTTACAGCATTCACCACCGATAACTTGATAATGATTTGCATGTCAATTATGAATGGAGTTAATGAAGAGTTTTGAAAACTGAAAAAATAGTCGAACGAACCCACACCATATGTTTTTTTAATTATCTGGCTCACAGCGCAATGTGATTTTTAAAAAAAATCATCAATATTTTAGAGTTTCTGTTGAGAATATAATAATAAAAATTATATACCTGCGCCAGATTAACGATAACGGTTGTATAACTAATACAAAAGTCTATTGTTAGCAGTTACGGAGTAATTGAAAAAGATTAATAACGGATGGAAAGATTTTTAAAGTCCTAATCTCCGCCGTTTGGGTTTAGTCTTAGAAGATCTGCGCTGGTTATCAGCTTGATGTTCATAGTTGGTCAATGATAGACTTCGATTTATTGAAGCCAATTTGACCAAATCTTCAAAGATTTGGTTCGACTTTTATCCCGTTTGGACTAGCAAAGTGATATCTACTACCCTATTGATATGCACCATTTGATCGGTCCTCCAATGTAAACATCAGTGCTAATTGTTTCAAATCCTCAACAAAAGAGTTCGACATTTGATCGGGGAAGACCACAAGACGAGAACCTTGTCTTTTTTGTTTGGCAAGTGGAAAAATTGATTTTTCCAGGAAATATCAAACTAATAATCTTTCTCTTCCTCTCAATTGTAGATCTTCCGTACATAAGGTCATTTAAACATATATTTTCTTGCATAACTTATATGATTTTAAAGTGGCATGAATTGATCATCATTCCGAATTCACTTTTACAAGTAAAGGGTTGGATTAATAATGTTTAGGCGATTCGTCATTCCAACCCGATAGGAAATCATAATTGAAGATTAGCTTAATATGAGCAAGCATGGTTTTAACCATTAATAATTAATAACAGTTCGTCTAGAAATTACAGGCGTTGGTCTAGCGGTTACCAACGCTGGTATAATACCGGGTTTTTGTCTGCAACGTTTGATGTCTTGTTGCGTCTTAATAACAAAACAATAGCAAAAACCTAAAATATAAAAGATATGAAAACTTTAGCAAAAACAATATTCGCAACAGCATTAACAGCAGTAGTATTTACATCATCAGCCATGGCAACTTTTGCCGCTGAGCCAGTTAAAACAGAAACAAAAACTTCTTCTTTATCAAAGTTCAACAGGATCTGGGTGAGTGGTAACGTGAAGCTTATCTTAACGCAAGGTGATAAACAAAACGTAGAAGGAACCAGCAATTACGATGCTGCAAAAACCTCCGTATCAACTGATGGAAAAACCTTGTTCATCAATTCAATGGAAACAAGCCAGGTAACGCTGAATATTACCGTAAAAGATTTAGAAAGAATTGAAGCTTATGGTCAATCAGTTGTGGTAACCAGCAATAATTTTGATACAAAATACTTGCAGTTATTCTTGGGTCAAAGTGCTACAGCGAAAATCAAAACAACTGCAGGCAGTTTATATACCATTGTTAAAGATGATGCGGTATTAAAATTAAATGGCACCGCTGATCAAAGTACAATGATTGCAAGCAATATGAAAAATGTAAAGTTAGCTGACTTTGCCAGTCTCAAATCAGAATCATATGCTTCTCAAGCGATTATGGAAGCAGAGCAAAATGCAATGGTTCTAGCAAAATAGCGCATATCAATCAGATAAGTTAAAGCTGCCCATTGGGCGGCTTTTTTTCTACCCAGCGACTTTGGTTTTAGGCCGTTAATTGTTGTTTTTGATTCAATGCAACCTTTCGAAGTTTTCGGGCGTCTTTGATTTAAATCTGAACCTTAAACCAATTAAAATGAAACGCACCATTCTATTCTTACTCCTTTTTCCCGTAACAATCACATTCGCCCAGAAAAAGCTTAAAATCATTAAGGCAACTTCTACCAGTGTTGATATCAAGGATGATAACTATCCCATTAGAAAGAACGCCTGGACTGTCGTGCCCAAGGAAAAATTGGATGTATATACAACCTCAGCCAAAAAAGTAACTTTCTACACCGATCAGGAATCTATATCATTCAATGTCGATCCGAAGGTTGGAGAATATGATTTTATTATCCTGGTCAATGGAACCGATACCGCAAGGACTCAGGTAAAATATGATGCAAAAGCACCTGTTAGGAAGCCTGTTGCCTATCTTGATACACTTCAAAAGGCGGGAAAATATAACCTGTCTGACAGGCGTGAAATCCCGGTCTTTACCTATCAATCGATGGACAACCCTAACCTGGTGCGCATTAAAAAAGACCTCAAGCTGGATTCGGTTGCAGGCAATGGAAATGAGCTTTCCAAAATTTTCAACCTGATGCATTGGGTACATAATCTGATCAGGCACGATGGGAACAGTGATAACCCAACCCAAAAAAATGCAATTGAGCTGATCAGGGTGTGCCGGGAGCAAAACCGCGGGGTAAACTGCCGTATGCTGGCTACAGTACTCAACGAATGTTACCTCGCTATGGGTATCACTTCCAGGTATATTACCTGCATGCCAAAGGAAACGAACTTTGATGATTGCCATGTGATTAATATGGTATACAGCAAGGACCTTAAAAAGTGGATCTGGATTGACCCTACCTTTGATTCATATGTGATGGATGAAAAAGGTAATCTCCTGGGTATTCAAGAAGTAAGGGAGCGGTTGATAAAAAATATGCCGCTGGTACTAAATGCAGACGCAAACTGGAACCGTACTGCCCTACAATCTAAAGAATATTACCTGCAGACCTATATGGCAAAGAATCTCTACCGCCTGGAGACACCCGTGATTAGCCAGTATGATACCGAAACCTGGACCAGCGGAAAAGAAGTGGCCTATGTGGAACTGTTGCCATTGGACGGTATTGTTCAGGGGCCGCAGAAAAGGGAATCAACCAATCAGAAAACCGGGGTTAAGTTTATTAATTATAAAACCAATAATCCTGAGCTGTTCTGGACTACTCCGAGATAATATTTTATAAAAAACACAGAAACGATCCATTTGGCTAGCCTTAAGGAGACCGATCTTTTTAAAAATAAGGCGATAAATGTTTACGCAAATGCTTTTTTGCGGCTACCTGGTACCCAAATGGCATTAAGTTAAGTATAACGGTCGTCAGTCTGAGTGTAGCCAGAGCTTGATAAATCGCAAATAAATGCCCTTCGACTACGCTCAGGGTTGACATCTTTTTGCGATTTATTACTTACTCAATGGCATTGACACAGCGCCCTTGCCCTGTTCTACTCGGTCTGGTATCTGGTAAGCTTTCTGATCTGGTAAAAAAAACGCTCAATTAACCGTAGGTCCTGTGTTACAATTTCGGCATTACCTTTAAGCTCTTTATCAAATGGAAGTATTTTGTGATAAGATGTTTTCAGCCCTTTCGGAAGCAATACATCTACATAATAATTGCCCTTATCATCAGGAGTAAAGGATATGTTTTGAACTTTACCCTCTACAATACCATATTCCTGATAACGGTAATTATCCAGTTTGATTAAAACTTTTTCCCCTTTGGCAATTTTGCCCGAATTCGTGGCCGCTACAAACATTCTCCCGATCAGTGCCTGGGTATGATCGGGTAGGATAGATAATATAGGATCTCCTCGTTTTACAAACTGGTTTTCGCCCCAGAATTGTTGAAAACTGGCCACGCCATTAGTAGAGGAAATAACCAGGTAGCTTTGTTCCCAGGCCCTTAGCGAACGCCTTAACTGCTCTAGTAGCTGTAAGGTTTGCGAGGCGAAATTGATTTTGTCTTTCTCTGCATTTATGGTTGTACCGCTTTTTGTTTTATTGAGGTTATAAATGGCTTCATCTGTTTGCGATAAAGAGATATCGAGATTTTCTAAGTTTTGTTGCGCCTGTAAAAATTTAATTTTTTCGTTTTCGAATTCCAAAGCCGAAATTACCTTTTGGTTTAGCAGCAGCTGGGCACGCTGATAATTTTTCTTTACCAGTTCAAACTTTAAACTTTCAAATGTTTTTTGCCTTTTTAAGGCCATTATCCTGCTCTTATTGGTCAGGATATTTTGAGCTGTCGCTACATTTTCTGGTGCATAAGGTTTAAGTCTGGTAAACAGTTTTTCGTCCTGAAAGGCTTTGGCAAAATTATTATAATCGCCCTGTAGTTCTCCTAACTTAAACCGCGAAACTTGATCAACCGGAAACGAAAACAGCTGACCGGGAGAAATGGAATCTATAATGCTTTTAAGCTGTAAAATATCTTTATAATTTGCGGTAGATTGTAAAACCATTAATAGCTGATCCTTTTTTACCTTTTGATGGTCGCTGATGAATATTTTCTCAATTCTGGAATCCGCCCTGATCTCTAGTTTTTCTGGTGGATTTTGTGAAGTAACGATGATGGTTGCGGGTACAAACTCCGGATATTTAATGAAATAACTCATCAATAAAATCATTAAAAGGATAGCCAGGATAACCACACTGCCCCAGCGGAACATCCAGTGGGGTGGTTCTGATAGAATATCCTGCACACCTTCCGAGCGCAGTTGTATCTCGTCTAGTTTATCTTTCTTAGTTTCCAAGTTCGAGCTGGTTTTTGATTAATCTGTAATATTCTCCTTTTTTGGCCACCAGTTCGTTGTGGTTGCCTTCTTCTACAACCATTCCCTTATCCAGCACGATAATTTTATCGGCATGTTTAACTGTAGATAACCTGTGGGCAATTACAATGGCCGTTTTACCCTTAAAAAACTGGTTCAGGTTTTCGATAATTATCTTTTCGTTATTGGCATCTAAGGCACTTGTGGCCTCATCAAAAAAGATGTATTCGGGCGATTTATAAACGGCTCGGGCAATAAACAACCGTTGCTTCTGTCCACCGCTAACGCCCATACCTTCGTTCCCAATTTTGGTGTTATAACTTAAAGGCAGACTTTCTATAAAATCCTGTATATTGGCAATTTCTATGGCTTTTCTCAGCTTTTGTTTATCAATCGCATCTTCGCCAATGGCGATATTATTGGCAATGGTATCGTTAAACACGTAACTCTCCTGCATCACCACTCCGCAATGGTCGCGCCAGTACCTGGGTGAGATATTTTTCATATCGGTGTTGCCAATTTTTATTTCGCCTTGATCGGGTTCGTAAAATTTGGTCAACAGCTTTAAAAGCGTAGTTTTTCCACTCCCACTGGCCCCAACTATGGCCGTGGTTTTTTGAAAGGGGATAACCAGGTTTAAATCCTGAAAAACAAACGAATCGGCCCCTGTATACCTGAACGATACAGCCTTTAGTTCGATATCTTTCTGCGCAATTTCTGCGGCGTACTGTTCTTCACTGCCTTCTTCGTTGTCTTTATCATGAATTTCCTGTAATCTTTCGAGCGAAATTCTGGCATCCTGTGATTGTTTGATGAAATCGATGAGTTGCATTAGGGGGCTGTTTAGCTGGCCAATGATATATTGTACCGAAAGCATCATACCCAGGGTAAGGTTGCCACTCAAAACCAGTTTTGCGGCCAGGAAACTCACCAGGATATCTTTTATTTGATTAATAAAACCACCACCTACAGATTGCCACTGCCCTAACGAGAGGGCCTTTATTTTTATCTTAAATAACTTTACCTGTAAAAATTCCCAGCCCCAGCGCTTCTGTTTTTCGGCATTATGCATTTTTATTTCCTGCATGCCATTAATCAGTTCTATCACCGTGCTCTGCTCTTGCGCAACCTGAGCAAACATTTTATAATCGAGTTCTTTTCTTCTTTTAAGGAAAAAAGCAATCCAGCCCACATACAAAAGCGCGCCCAGCAGGTACACAATAAATAACCGGTAATCGTAAATGAGGAGTATAATGCTAAAAATAAGCAGGTTTACCATCGAGAAGAGGGTATTGAGCGAGGAGCTGGTTAGCAATTGTTCTATCCGGTGGTGATCGTTTATCCGCTGCATAATATCACCTGTCATCCGCGTATCAAAGAAACTGATCGGAAGTTTCATCAGCTTGATAAAAAAGTCGGAAATGATTGAAATGTTAATCCGGGTAGAAAGGTGTAGCAAAATCCAGCTCCTAATCATTTCGATGCCCATTTTACCCATAAAAAGCATTACCTGGGCCAGCAAAACCAGGTAAATAAAGTTAATGTCCTGGTTTTGTATGCCTACATCAACAATACTTTGGGTAAGAAAGGGAAAAATAAGCGATAATAAACTTCCGGCCAGTAAGCCAACGGCCAGCTGTATAACGAGCGATTTATACTTGAGCAAATACCTGGATAGGAAAGAGAAACTGGCTTTCTTTTCTGTGTCTTCGAAATCACTGCTGTAAAATGCAGGGCTTGTTTCTAAAATAAGGGCAATCCCTTCTTCTGTATTTTCGTGGGCGTTTTCGCCGATCCAGTATTTTATAAACTCTGCCTTGGTATAGGTAATTAAGCCATAACCTGGATCTGAAATATAAACCTTACCGCCCTTGTCTATCTTATAAACCACCACATAGTGATTTTTATTCCAGTGTACAATGCAGGGCAATGGTGCATCGGCCAGCAGGGTGTTAAAATTTATTTTAACACCTAATGTTCTAAAGCCTAAAGCCTCTGCTGCATTGCTAAGGCCAAGCAAACCGCTCCCTTCTCTGGTGGTTTCGGCAAGGGTTCTGATTTGGGCCAGCGGAATGCCTTTGTTATAGTGTTTGGCTATAATGCGCAGGCAGGTAGGGCCACAATCTTTAGTATCGGGCTGTTTATAAAATGGAAATTTTTTAAGCTTCATGTACCTTTACCTTTGTTGCAATGCCGTAATGTTGTATTGCTTTTTGTTTAAGCGGGTTTGTACTCCATTCTTCCCATTTATTGGTAGAAGGGTTGTAGCCACATTTTAGCGGTTTGGATATGTCTAAACCTGCGTGGTTGGTATGTGTACGTTCTGTAAATGCCCTGCAGTCGGTACATACATTTCTAAACTCACAATACTTGCAAACCATAATGTCATCTTTGGTGATGTCCCAGTAAGCCTTAAATCCTTTAACGTTTAGTGCGTCTTCTAAAGAAATGTTATTTATGTTCCCGAAAATCTGGGGCATTGCCGGGCAGTTTTTGATATTGCCATTGATATCAATGCCGATTTTTTTATTAAGGCAGGAATTATGATTAATGGCTTCTAAAACCTTCGTAAGGTTGGTATCAAAATACTTTAAGTCTACTTTTCCGCAAGAATTTATTTTTAAGTGTTGATTGGTAAAAACCAGGTTAAATTTGAAAATATCTGCGACCTCAAATGGCGCTTTTTCGCATTTATGAAATATCAAACTGTAAATTCTTGTACATTTTTCATTTAGGGTTTTTATAAAATTATCATCAACTCCCGAATGATAGGGAGAGAAAATTTCTATGCTTTCTAAACATGAGTCGTTTAATGTATCTTCTAAGGTTAAAAAGGCTGTTAACGACAGTTCGCTTTCGCAATAGATAACCAAATGTCTTATTCCTAAATTTTCTATAGATTGCACCAGCTGTGGCGACAGTAATAAGTCGGCAGTTTCAATAAATATATTGGAAATTGTACTGGCCTCTCTAAATACCAGGGATAGTGGTGGAAAATTTTTATCCCAATTATTTTCGGTAATAAAACCGTACTCTTTTTCCAATAAAAAGTTTAGGTATTCTTGTGCTATTTCTTTTGATTCTTCATCATAAAAAGCAAATACTTCCTCAATAGAATTAGATTTCAACTCTTCAACAATGGTATTCAATTCTAAAGACTGCAGCTCAGAACGGTTTCGCTGTAAATCAGAAATCAGGATTCTGTTAACACCTTTTGTGATCAAAATATCGCTAAATAAATTAAAATACCTCATAACAATCTGCTAATTGGCTTATATGGTTTTACGAGCATAAGAAAGTTTGTTTTATAGCGCTTGCATGTGCCATAAAGTACATCATTACTTTTTTGATTGATTTTTTTGCCCCGGTATTCATCCACAAATTTGAATGTTAGCGGCAACTTGTTTTTTTCTTCGATCTGGTACCTCATAAATATTCGGCTATTGCTTGCTCTGCAGCATAATTACATATGGAGGTAACCCCTAAAAATTGGCCAACGGTATTTACCTCTAAAAAATAAAATTTCTCTCCGCTCTTCATAAAATCTATTGAGCCACAGTTTACATCCAGTAACATCATTAATTGATGCGTTTTCTCTTCAATTTCAACAGGAAGATTGTATCTCACATTTCGGTTAGGCTTTTCGAGATTGTACTTTCTGAAATCGGTTTTGGTTTGCTCATCATTTTGAGACATTATTGCTGTAGAAAAGAACTTTCCGTTCAAATAAAAGCTCCTGATTTCGAAATCCTTCTCAATTTTTTCCTGAAAAAATGTGATAAAAAAACTTTCTTCTTCTTTATGGTCTATTACGTTGGTATACATAATACTTTCTGCGTAATCTTTGTAAGTATTTATGGTGATGTTTCCGGTTAACGGCTTTATAATCGTTTTATCCAAAACCGCTTCATCAGTATTTTCAGCCAAATAATACTCCGGAACATCTAATCCTACTTTTTTGGCCTGCGCCAATACCAACAGCTTATTTACAGCGCTATTGCTTTGCTTATTGATGTGTTTTTTGGCTTCAAGCGTTTTGATTACATAATCCTGCAGCCAATGTTGGTGTTCCTGCATATGGATATCGACAGAGGCGTTGTCATATTGGAAATTTTTAAATTTTAACCCGCCCCTTCTGTACCACACACTGGTTATTTCATCAATGTAAAAACAGTTTCGCTGGCTTTCTATGTAGATACGTTTTTCTTTCGTTTTTATCTCAAACACTTCATCTTCATGCACCCGAATAAATTTTTTATCCATTGCCAAAAGCCATTTTATTACTTCATTGGTAGTCGTCTCTTGCTTTTTGGATATAATTAATATCACCTTTATTTATTTTACGCCGTGAATGATTTTGATATGGTTGCCTCCTATGAAGTAAGAAGGCAGCCCATACCTTTTAAATGATCGTGATTAAATGGGATTTTTGCCAAAACTGATGGCCGAAATTACATTTATACAGATTCTAGTAATTATGAACAGGTTCTCCAGGTGCAAGATGACGGATTTCCCTGTAAATATACCCACCTGTACCATTTGCGCCCTCATAGTGGTCATATTCTACACATCCCTCCCCTACGAAGACATTAGATTGAATTGCAGTATAGCCGCCTAACATTCTACCTCCGTTGATTGATGATAAATCGGTAAGTTTTTGGTTTTCAAGTGAAGAGAAATCTTTCTTCATTCCTTTTAAATTTTTCATTTTAGTAAATTTTAATTGTGCGTAAAATTCCAAACTTTTTGGTTTGGGTTTGATGTGCTTTTTCGGGATTGAAACCCTTCTGTTTTTAGGCTAGGTTAGCAGGTTCCGTTAGCGTTTCCTATATCCGTTCCTGAGGCGGCCTGCTGGCACGTTCTTCCAATGTATTTGCCACCATTGCTTTCGTAGGTGTCATATTCGACAGCTTCACTCGGGTATTGGCTCGGACAGGCAAAATTTGATCTGATGAAATACAGGCCACCCTGTATTTTTCCAAGATCCTGGAGTTTTTTGTTTTCTAATGAAGAAAGGCTCTTCTTCATTCCTTTTAAGTTTTTCATTTTCTTAAATTGATGTTAGCGTTCGCCATCTTGCCCTGGCGTTTGGGTTTTATTAATTTAAAAATCGACACAAACCCAAGGGATTACAAGCGGCAGTTGATATGCGACAGGTTTGAGCACCTTTTCGTTAATTCTGCATGCATATTCGTAAAACTGCTAAGCAGCAACTGAGATTTAATTTACCTTTTCTAAGGAAAAAAGCTTAAAAAACACCGCTAATAAGCTACATATCCGTATTCGGGTCTTTGTTGGTGTTATTGCGGTAATTTTCAGATAAATATTAAATCGGTACAGATATAGAATGAAAGCTGACAGATATTTGTCTGCTGTTTTTTTTAGTGTATACTATTTATACTTTTAAAGAATAATTCAACCTGCACCCCATTAGAGGTGTTATATGTATGATAAGCCAATTCTTTCGTTAATGAACACCTGTGCGAGAACCCTGATTATCCTTTATACGATTTGTTTTCTTATTATTCCGGCTTGCAGAAATAAGGAAAATGCACCTGATGTTGCGCATCGGGCTGTTAAAAAAACTGCTTTCGGGGATCATTTATCGCTTATCCTGTCTTTCGATACCTTATCAACGGAGGCGATAAAAAAAATAGTTTACCAGCAAGACAGCCTGTTGGGCAATAACCCTGATAAAGAATCAGATCCCTATTATCATTATTTCCATGCCAGAAAATATGTTTTTGAAAAGAAAAGAGATAGTGCCTTAATTGCCTACCAGAAAATGAAGGGGCTAAAGCCGAACGATGATATTGAGTTATTGAAAACCTATCGTATTTTAACGCATAAAATGGCCGGCGGATCGATGGTAGAGTCTGCTTTAATGAGCCAGATTTTTGCGGCTTTGAAAATCTCCGAACAGGCCCATAGCCGCTTAACCTATTCCTTTTATGATTTGCTGGCACAGGCCTATTTTCAGAACAACAACGAAAAAAAATCAATCGAATATGCGGCTATTTACTTCAAACATCATCCGTTTAATACACACCCTGTAATTAAACAGCGCTATTTTGATATTTCGTTCCTGTTGGCATCGCGGTTGGGCGATTTTAAAAAAATGATATATTATAATGCCCAGGCCCGGCGTTTGGCAGAACAGGTTGGCGATAGCCTGGCAATAGCCCGCACTTACGATAACGAGGCACAGATTTACAGCCGGCAATTGCAAACTGCCAAAGCCCTGGCCAGCAGTAAAATTTATTTCAACTACCTAAAAAAAACCAATAACCTGAACGGTATTGCCTACAACAACCTGGCTACCGCATTTTCTCAAAATCATGAGCCCGATTCTGCCATTAAGTATTACCAGGCCGGTATAGCTTTCGAAAAACGCGATGTATCAGCCAGGCAAAAAGATATCTATTACAACGGCCTGATCGAAGCCTATAAAATGAAGGGCGATTTTGCCCATGCACTCCAGGCTGCAGATTCTGCCTACGCTATCGAACTGCGTAACCATAAAGCAATCGAAGCGGTTAAGGTTGCCGAAATTCATGAAAAATATGAGGCAGAGAAAAAAGACCGGAATATAGCAGAGTTAAATAACCGCAATAAACTGAACGAAACCATTATTAAACAGCAACGTTTAACCATTTTTTTAACGCTGCTGGTTTTTCTGGCTGTAGTTTCTTTCTTTTATATCTTTTATCGTCAGCAGCGCTTAAGAGAAAAAAATAAACTGCTTAAATCTGAAAACCAGCGGCTAAATGTAGAGCAGAAAATGCTTCAGGCACAGTTAAATCCACATTTTATTTTCAATGCCATTGCAAATTTGCAGAGCCTGGTTGCCTCCGGGCATGTCGAAGAATCAGTATCTTATTTGCGGTCTTTTTCGGGCTTACTGCGTGGGGTATTAGAGCAAAACAGAAAAGATTTTATCGAAATTGAAGAAGAAATAGCTTCCTTAAACAATTATCTTCAATTACAGCAAATGCGTTATGCTGATGTTTTCGATTATAAAATTCTTGTTGATGATCAGCTGGACCAGAACGAAACGCTCATCCCGCCAATGCTCATTCAGCCTTTTGTAGAGAATGCCATTGAGCATGGTTTCCGAAATATTGCTTACAAAGGCTTGTTAACCATATCTTTCAAGTTAAAAAACGATTTGCTGGTGATTGAAATTGATGATAACGGCAGTGGGCTGACCAAAAAAACAGCCGAAGATAAAAAGAAGCAATCGCTGGCCCAGGTAATTTTAAAAGAAAGAATTGATTTACTCTTTACTGCTAAGGGACAGAAAGCGGAGTTTAATGTAAATAATAAAGGCGGGGGCACTGCAACAGGTGTATTTGCTGAAATCCTGATCCCCGTAATTAATAATTAAATAGCAGTTATGAAGCTTTATATTTTAGAAGATGAAATCCGGATATTACAGCACATTTTACAAATTGTTAAGAAATTAGCATATTTGGAAGTAGTTGGCACTGCCGGAGAAATTAAAGTGGCTACGAAAGAAATACCGGTGTTAAAACCCGATATTATTCTGGCTGATATCCGTTTAAAGGATGGCGATAGTTTTCACCTGTTCGATGAAATAGGTGTTGCTGATTTTCAGGTTATTTTTCTCACCGCCTACGATCAATATGCTATACAGGCACTTAACTTAGGAGCATTTGGCTATTTACTCAAACCTATTGATGAGGTATCGTTAACCGCATATTTAAACAAATGTTACCATCACCGCGAGCAGGAAACCTTAGGGCAGCAACAGCTTGCTATTGCTAAAGAACATTACCTTGCCCAGGGCGTGGCCGCTGCGAAACGGATTGCGTTAAAAAGTCTCGAATATATAGAAGTTGTAGCCATTGATGATATTATGTACTGTAAAAGTGATAAAGGTTATACCACGTTTTACTTAAATACCGATAGCGAGATTTTGGTTTCTAAAGGGCTAAAGGAATATGAAAGTTTGCTTACGCCCTTTGGTTTCTTAAGGTGCCATCAATCGTACCTGATTAATTTTAAATACGTTAAAAAGTATTACCGCGAAGGTTATTTACAAATGGAAAACAAGGAAAATATTCCGGTTTCCAGCAGGAAAAAGGAAGAAGTATTACGATACCTTGAAAATATTGCATAATACTTGCTGGAGTTTGTTTACAGGTCGCTTCAGCAGTATAACTTTAAAAAGCTTAATCAGAGTGATACTTCTAAAGCACATCTGAAATCCAGCATATTTGTCAACTATGCCCCCTTTGAGTTACCCATAGAAATTCAAGCGAAAAATCAGGTACAGGCTCTACGCCTAGGGTTCATCAACTAAATTCAATAATATTTTGTGATGAACTGTTTATTATCGCTTTAACTTCTAATTTCCCTGCGCATAAAAAGGTAATAAGCAATGGCTGGTTCAGGTATACTGGTGCAATTGCTTTAGCCGTAAATAGCCAGTGTGTTCTAAAGATTACGCGATTTGTAACTTATATCACAATTGAACTAAGTGTAACCTTAAAAAGGTTTGGGTTTTATTATACGAAAAACACCTCAATGCATCAATTCGAAACCTTGAACGTTCCTGTTAATTCTACTATTTTATTAGTATTAGACAGATCAAAATTTAGGTTAGTATTGGTTTTGAAAGAACCTTCGAGCAAAGTGTTCCCAGTTTTATACCTCGTTATATTTACTATACCCGGGGTAAAAAGCCCCCAGGTTAAAAAATAGCTTTTTTTCGGTACTTTTAGCTGACAGGTGTATACATTAAAGTTGCCAGCAGACTGACCAATATAGGTAAGGTAAAAACTTTCTCCCCGCGTGTCATTGTTGGCAGAAATTGCTGTAATCAAACTACCTGAATAGTCTTGAATGGTTTGGAATTTTATATCATCCTGTGGACTTTGAAAGTTATAAGTAATACCCTCCGCCTTGATGGAAAAGCTCCCTATTAATGGTTTGGTACAGGTTGTGATGGGCGGCAAATTATTTTTATAGCCCCTGTTTGGCGAAAATGTATTGTTTTGATAAATTACCTTATCCTGTCCATCGAAGATGGTTAGGGTACCGGAATTACGGCCACAGCCAATAAAACTGAGGTTAAAAGCGCCGTTAAGCAGTACCGAATTAATTTTTTTACCGTCTATGGCCAATTCTGCTCTCCCATTAAGCGGCTTAAAATCACAATCTTCAACGGTTCCGGTTACACTTGTTAAAAAAGGAGCTAAATCTACCGTGTAGGTGGTTCCACCTGTTATTCCTTCAGGTATGGCCGGTGTGGTATAATTTGTTTCTATCCGATCGGTACAAGGGCTAAACATTCCCGTGCGTAAATTGGTTAATGCGGGTACATACAATAAAACATTACCTCTTGAATTTACATTGGTGCTCGGTATGCCAATACTATTAAACTCGCTCATTGCGTAGAAAAATTCAAAACCGGCAGGTACATTTAGATTCTTATCTTGTACACGCGATCTGAATAGTGCACTTGGGCGCGCATAGGCCCATTGCAAATAAGATAAGTTAACTGTACTACCGGTAAAAGTCTGCCCTACCAGGTTTGCTGCCCCGCTTTCTGTCCAAATACCATCAGCCTCATTGAAGGCCCACAGTTTTACCGGATTTCTGATGTAAACATACTGATAGCCGATTTGGTAAGTATAATTAACCGCTTTGCTTAATTTTAGTTTTTCGCCCGAAGCGCTATAAATTTCTACCTCCATGCCGCCCCAGCTTTCCAAGACTACTTTCTGGTTCGTGGCTGTTAATCCGCGAACATCACCCGGAAACTGGCGGTTGCTTTCATTAAACCTGTTTGCAGGTATTTTAACCGTTACCATACCCAAATAATTGCTCCCATCCAGTTTGGTAAAACTATTTGGCTGAAAAACCAGTGCCACATAGTTATTGCTCACCGTACCGCCATTTGCAGCCTCAAAACTACCCGCCACCAATTCGGGGATCAACTTAAACCTCAAACCATCCAGCGAACTATACTTGTCGACTGTTAAAATCTTAGTGTAGGTAAAGAAGCCGTTTTTGGCAAGAGTTAATTTAACTTTATCAGGATTAGCTACGCTGCCTTTATATTCAAAATAGCCGTTTTCTGCTGTTGTTAGTTTTTTTCCCTCTATGGTAACTTCTACTCCCTCCGCACTCGATCCATTTGTATTTAAAACTATACCCGATATCTCCATCTCCACCACAGCAGCTGGAGGGCTGGGAGGGGTAACTGTTAAGTCAGTGTTATCGTGTTTTTTGCATGCCGAAAAAAAGAATATAGCTATGCATAAGAAAATAGAGAGGGCGTTGTATTTCATCGTACGAATCTAATTAAACTAATTTACACTGCCAAACGGCTGCAAAAAAGTCTATCCTATTAGCCTTTTTTTGTTTTTTATCGCCTTTTTCCAAGCTGATTTTGCCAGTCTTAAATCTGCATCGTACGCTTCTCAGGCCATCATGGAAGCAGAACAAAATGCAATGGTTTTAGCGAAATAGATATCTCTTAAAGATACTAAAGCTACCTATTTTGGGTAGCTTTTTTTTCTAAACAATTTCTGGCATGGTTGATTTTTTCCTAAAATATTTTCACGGCGCCTGCACTAATGGCTCTGAAGGTTATAGCTTAATGATTTTTCTTGTGTGATGGAATGCACCTGTTTTTTGTTTCTCTCCAGCCTTTTGGATTAACAATAGCAAGAAATTACTCCGATGAACTATATGCAGCTAAAATCGAACTCCCCATCAAGATAATATAATCTGTCTTCAAAACTTATTAGGCTTTAGCAAAAAGAAATACACTACTTTGCCAAAGTATGCTTAGTTTCACGCCATGCCCAGGGTGCTACCGCATCCGCTTCCTGCCAAAGGCCTACTTTATTTTTCCTTGCAGTGATTTCTAACTGCGCATAAAGCGGATCACTCGAATATTTTTTAAAATGCCAGGCCATGCCTTGTTTAATCATTTCCTGGTTTACTACCTGTTTTTTATTGTTAACAACCACAGCTATCAATCTTTTGTAGCGGTCGTATTTTTGGCCTTGTACGCTAACCATTTGCCCGAAACATAAATCGGATAAAGCTTTTTTAGCATTGTTGCCAAAAGGTTGCGAGCCGCGTTTCTCAGGACAATCGATATGGGCCAAGCGGATTTTAATAGGTTGGTTTTGGTATAATACCTCCATGGTATCGCCATCCATAATGCGGATCACTTTGGCGGTAAAAACAAGATGGTTGTTGTTTATGAGAGGTTTACTCTCGCTTGGTGGGATGAAACAAGCCTGGAGCGTTAACAATAAAACCAACAAACTTATTTTTCCCAACCGCATAATGTTTTTCCGTCTTTTTTGGCTTTTTCTATATCCACTTTTATAATTTTATACGTGCAATTGCTTAAACCCCGGCAACTGGAGGTATAGTGGTATTTTTTAGCACCAGCACTGTTGCAAATGTACACGGTTGTGTTTTCTTTACAAGTAGTGTTGGTAAAGAAAAAGAGGATGATGATGAGAAGCGATTTCATTAATTGGGACGTTTAATTTTAATGAGTGTTTTGTAAATCAATAGCTTACTGCTAATTTATGATGTTATTAACCCTTAATGATTTTTTGTATTACTGGGTCTAAAAAAGAAGGAAGATCGGTTGTTTGCAGGTAGAATTTTTTCACGTTCATGGCTTTGAACCAATCGCTCCAATATTGTTTAATTACATCTTCTTCGTAGGGGTTTTTCTCAGAGGGGTTAATTCCTAAAACAATAATTTCCAGGTCTTTTAAATTATGTTCAAAAGGAATAAAACCAAGATTATTTTTTTTAATGGTAGTAAGATAATTAGCCGAGGTAAGTTTTTTAGTTTGAATAAAAGCCGGAGTAATGTAAGAGCTTTTACCTCCTTTTAAAACTATGCTTTTTTCGTGAAACATGTAACCATCGGTTAAGATTACTAAAATGTTTCGGTATTTTTCCTTTATGCAATAATTCTGAACATTATTTTTAAAGAATTTCCAAATGTCAGAACCAGCGTAATGGCCGCTTTTGATTGAGTTTTGATAAATTTTTGAAGGGATTTCGGAGAAATTCCTATCCACATTCTGGATATCCTTTTTACTGATAGACTTATTGAAGTTCACCTTTAATTGCTGGCTTAAGTTATCGATACCTTGCATTTTTGGGATCGGATCGAAAAATACCTGCATTTGATCGTCAAGTAGAAGAATTTTTTTCTCTTTAATATGATTGATGAATGCCTTTTCAACAGATTTAATATATTGAAGATCTCTCTGGTAAAAATCAGGGTTCTTTTTAGGATCTATCCTATCTGATAAATCTAACAAAAAGCTAATGTTAAGATTCTGAGCTTTTGATTGCCCTGGCTCTATTCTATTTTCTTTTTTAAAGCTACTGGTAAATAAGAAGATTAAAATTAATGAGTATAGTAATTTTATTTTCATGATGGTTATTTTATAAGGCAGGTAAATAAACAGCGTTCTGAGCATCGTCACTCGCGCCAACACTTTTCAGATTTTCGTGGTAGCAGGCAATACAATCATTTTGGAGATTGTTCTTTTCAGTTTGCGAAATACGTAGTTTTTCACTAACAAAAGTTATCCAGCCCTTAACATATTCGGAGGCATACAGTACATATTCTTTTGTAGGTATAATTACCGAATCGATTATTCTTTGGAGTTCAATAATTCTCCCCTCAGCTTTTACAGTGCTTTCTTTGATGTTGGCGAGCTCTTTTACTAGTATTTCTTTCTGACTTTCAATATCAGTAATCCTGTCTTTATGGATCTGGATATCCTTCTGTCTGCGTTGCTGTTCATGTTTAATTTTGTCTTTTTCGCGGTGTTCTTTCATGATAAAATCGAATACTACACCCCAGATTACATAAACTACAAAACCTGCGAAGATGATTCCCCAAAATTGAATTTTAGAAAAAGCAATCCAGAGGTTAAAGGGGAGGGATTCAATTTTTTGGTCTGCTTTATAGATGTTTTCTTCTATTTGGTACGCTAAAATGGCATCGAAGATAAAAGTGGTAAAAAAGAGCAGCCCTATTTTAGTATAGTTTTTCCAGCTTTTGTTTTCACCAAACATGTGGATTAAATAACCTAAACCTAAAAATACAAATGGGATAAAGGTAACGAATGCACCTTCAAGTCCGCCATCTTTCCAGGCTTTCTCAAAAGCTTTTGAATCCAGGATGTTCATAATCACAGTACTGGTTGGATCAAATTGTTTGAAGAAGGCCGAGTAAGAAGTGGAAATGTAAAACGTGAATAAATACAAGCTGAGCGGCAAAAGAATAATCAGACCAATCCAAAACTTGGTGGACGAACCTTTTGATGCATTGATATGGTATTTTTCGGGATTTCTGGCCAAGTCATTAATTTCGAATTTCAACTCTTCAATACTATCTTTTACAGATCGGATACTCTCTTCAACAGTTTTAATTTGCTCCTCTTTGTTTGTTTTATTGATAGCAAGTGCTTTAATTTCTGTTTCTTTCTCGTTCTTTTCATTTAGATAGGGCTCTTTTGCCTGTTTCTGCTTTTCTACCAATTCTTTTTCTTCATTTTGGAATTTAGCATAAATTGCATTTAAACATATAGAAAGCGCCAGCGGACTTCCGCTATTTCGCGATCCATCCCTGAAACCAGCTTCATGAAAGGTTATTTTTCTTACTTCCTCAGTTTCTGCATTTGCTGGTTCCTTGATCTCAATGTCTTCATCTTGAGGTGCTTCAGCTTTTTTGGGACTAAAAAATTCTTCAATTTGGGCAATCATAATGTTAAGTTTTGAGTTTGATTTATTAATTCATGATTAGATTTCACGCTTGGCGGAAACAATCCGATCTCTGGCGTATGATTTTTGAATGGGTAAAACCTCAGTAGCTTTTTCTTCTTTTACAGGCTCTTTTTTTTCATAATAGCTGATAATCAAGAAAAGCAATCCGGTTATTACATCTAGTGGAATCCAAATACTTTTTCTATGCAGATAAATAGGAAATATTGGATTGAAAAGAAGCAATACAACAATAAAGACAGCTGTTAACCGGTAGTCTTTTTGCTTAAAGAAGTTGTAAATAAGTACGATTGCGCCTAATGACACTATTGCTCTTAACAAAGTATAATAGGCTATCGGGAGTTTCAATATGGCAATGAAACAGGCAATCGCACAAATGGTGAGGAATTGTTTCATGGCCTGTTTAAAATCCGGTGTTATAATTAAAAGCAGAATTGAATTTTTGTTCTGACATAAATAAAAAGGCGAAAAAATCAAAAAGGGCGATTGCAAGTGGGATGAATGTCCAACAAAATAATAAGTATAGTAGCCCGCTCCTAGTTTGCCCAAGATAAAATCGATGTATACCAATTCCACCGAAAAAAAGTGCTAACAAAGCTGTAGTAAATTTATTTTTCATAATTACACGCGTGAGAGGATTTCATTTTTCTTTTGCTCAAACTCCTCCTGAGAAAGGATGCCATTTTCTAACAGGTTCTTTAACTTTAGCAATACCGCAAATGAGTCTTCCTGCGGTGGTGCTTCAACAGGAGCAGCGGATGTGCTGTTGTTTACAATAATACCGCCACCTGCTGCGGCTCTTTTGTCTTCCAGTTCCTTTTGCCTCCGGTATTCGCGCATTTCTTCTTCTCTTTCCTGTGCAAACTGATAGAGTTTTCGAGCCTGGTTTTTTGGGAGATAATCCATCATATTTCTTAAATTTCTGATGGTTACCATAGTAAAGGTTGCACCTAGTATGCCTTCTTTAATGTGGCAGTCGTAAACATCCTTCCAGTTATAATCCTGGAAATCCATTGATAGCCCAAAACTTTTTGGCTTGCAGAAGATGATTCTTTTGTTTGTTAATGCAATACAATCTGGAGATAATGTGATTGCCGGTTTCTTTTGTACAGCAATATATTCTACTTGTTCGTTAGTGGTAAGCAGACTGTTAATCCGACCCAAAATCTTTTCTACAGCCTTAGGGTCTTGTTCTTCGTTCAAGAACTTTCTTAAATCGTTAATCATAATTAATTTGCTTGTGGTTAATGGTTGTGTTTTTTGCTATGATCGGTTTAAAGTCAACCATAGTTTTATGCTTTCAACACTTCAAAACTACCCAACCTGATACGGCTCTCCTTACGGGAAACCGTAAAGCCAACTAAATATTTCAATAATGTTTTTTTAATGCTGATTTGCGTTAGATAATTCATTAACAATTAGTTATATATTGAATTTAACTTGCCGAAGGCCGATGAATCATTCCTGAATCAATTCGTTTTTGGTTTCACATAATCCTCTGATTTTTCTTTTTTCCACCAGCTATTATCGAGGCGTTTAATGGAATAGAAAGCGCGGTTTACGCCAGGTTTCATAGTTGCGGTATCAAGGTGCCTGGGCCAAACATGGATAATGGTATCGGTACCGATTACTACCCACCAGAAGGTTTTGCCATAACGTTTTGTAGTGTATACCTCGCTAATGGTCCCTTTAATTACTTTGGTATTAAAACCGGGTTCCATTAACTGATAGGTAACTACTTTGTGTTTTTGTGCCTGGGCCCTGCCCATTGCAAATGTTAAAAATAGCAGTGTAACTAGATGTTTCATGCCGCTAAGGTATTCAGGCCAAAAACGGATTCCTTACGGCTAACAGTAAAGGGAATGATAGAGGGTTGGTTATACGAAAAGGAGAGATTGCCTTGCCTGGTTCGAAAACAGACATAGAAGCAACCTCTACATTTTAAGAGCGTGTTGAGCAGTGTTAATTAGTAATTTTCTATAGTTTGATGCAGCTGGTTTCTGTAATCGTAAAGCTCATCGAGGTTAAACAGCTGCTTTTTTTCGCCGGCATCTTTCCCTTTCTCGAAGGTTTCGATGTACTTGTTAACCGTATTGAAATGGAACCTGCAAATGGGTTTACGGTTATTGTCGTCTAATAATACCCCAAAGTACGATTGCGTATCCCGGGCAGCAATGCGTGTCGAAGGAATCTTTTCGCGTAAAATAGCCTTAACAATCTGGAAAGCTTCTAACTCTTCTTCAGTCGTTACGATTTTAGAAATATCGGGGTCTTCATTAATCGGAATCACTTTACCCTCCTCCCTTTTTTCTATTTTCTCATTAATATTCAATGCCGATTTTAAACGATCGCTGATAGACTCGTTAATGGAAACGGTAAGGGCTTTTTTGGTATAATCTTTAAAAGCAATCATCCGGTTTGCGGTTAAGGGCTTATCGAAAAAACGGTTCACCAATAACTTCACCATTTCATCAGAAGGACTGTCGATTTCTTTTTCGAATTCTTTTCTGATGGCTTTGATGTATTTTAATCCTTCGGCCGAATCGAGAATGGTTTCTAGATTGTACTCGTTTTTGGTAAAACTTTCGAGGATTTTAATGGCATTATCTTTCAGGTCTTCAATATCGATGGTTAAGAATGGTTTCTCGTCCATAATATTTGGTTTTTCAAGATCGGCGTAAAAATTGTAAACCGTACCGTTGGTTAATACGCCAAATCGTGCTTTCGAAACATGGTAATAGCGGTGCAACTGAGAGTTATGTGCATCGGCACTTTCTTTCCAGTGTTTACATTCGAATATGAGTATGGGTTCGTTGTTTTTGCGGATGACATAATCCACCTTTTCACCTTTTTTAGTCCCGATATCGCAAATGTGCTCGGGTATAACTTCGGTAGGGTTAAAAATATCATAACCGAGGATTTGAATAAAAGGCATTACAAATGCATTTTTCGTAGCCTCTTCAGTATTGATCTGATCTTTTAATCCCACCACGCGCTGATGAAGTTGTTCTAACTTTAGTTTAAGATCCATGGCCTTCTTGTTATATGGTTTCATCAATCACTTCAGCATTCGGTGCATTGGTTTTCACTGATTCGATACCATTGTTGCGTGCATCATCAGTAGTATACATTTGGCTGGTACCGATAATTTCGCCATTTGCAGCTTTTAAATTGAAATAGTATGCCCCGTTTTTGGCAACTTTTCTGTCGTACCTGGCATCTGTTGGTGCATTGGTTTTAACCGATTCGATACCTTTATTACAAGATGCCTTTGTAGTATAACCCTCGCTGGTGAGGATAACCTGTCCGTTTGCGGCTTTAAGGTTAAATTGATATTCGTTGTTGATTCTTTTAGTGATAATAAATTTTCCCATAATTATTTTTTTAGCTGCTCAAAAGTATGGGAGGATTGTGGTAGATCTTTACGGGAAACCGTAGACTAGCTAATAATCAATAGTTTATTGGTGATCTTGTCGCCATAATGATGGTAATTGGCTCCAGACACCAAGTACGCGGGTAGCACTTTATTTAAAATTGAATTCAAAAGAGGAGATTACAAATTCTGACTAACTATATCGCGGGATGAGTTTGCAGGCATAGATTACTTATGGAATTGAAAACTATATGATTTTTCTATCTATGCAATAAGCAATCAACTGCGGGTTGTTTTGAAATTCAAGGGCTTCCCTCATTTTTTTTAGCTGTTTTTCAATACTGCTTAGGCTATTAGGTTTAATACCCATATCTTGCAAATGCTCCTGCATCATTTTCTGGGATATTCCTTTAGCTAGTAGCGTTAAAATAGCAATGTCCAATTTCTCGAAGTCATATACCTTTTGGTTTATTGTTTTCTTGAGATTCGCGGAAATATATTTCTTATTATCAAAAATAGCCTGGATTGCAGATTTCAAATCTTTGACATCTCCGCGTCCTTTTGGAACAAAGCCATCTATATTCAAACTTTCAAAGAGGATTTGTGCTTCTGACAATCTCCCTTCACTAGAAAATACAAGCACTTTTATTTCAGGTTGTACTTCCTTTACAGCCTTGATTAATCGTGCACCATCTGTTATTTGTTGCTTTGGGAAATCTTCATTGAACGATAAATCTGTTATTAACAATTCATAAGGTTTGTTTTCTGATTTGGCTTTATGGATGCGACTTAAAGCGTCGTCGCAGTAAAAAACATAATTTTTGAAATCGTGCTCAATACCTAAATTTTCCAATGTAACCTGCATTGAATAATTCATTCCTTCGTGATCTTCAGCTATTAATACTTTTTGAAACATAATTTTCTTAATTAACGAATTGGAAAAGAAATTGAAATTCCTAAACCATTTTTATCCATAGTTTCAAAAGTAATAGTGCCTGAGATATTTTTAATACGGGTTTCCGTATTTCGTAAACCATTATTATATAACACTTGTTCCGGTAGTCCTATGCCATTATCATGATATTTTATAGATATGATATTATGGCTTCTATTAAACTTTATTTTGACCTCTGTTGCCTGACTATGCTTTTTCATATTATTCATGAGTTCCAATAATATAATAAAGATCTCACTTGCTGTGTTTTCCGGAACATTTGCCCAAAGATCATCTTCATTACCAGTAACATCAATGGAACGTGTGCTGGCAACATAGGCAGAGAACAGATCTGAAAGCTGTTGCCTAAATGTTTTGTTTAGTCGATCGTCAGTGATTTCGTATGAAATATCTCTTGAGGTGTTATAAATATATTCTAATTGATCGAGCAGATGGTTTCTGTCCAGATCGTTCTTGTTTTCAACTTCTGACATTACTCGGTAAATTTTATTAGCCACTTTATCGTGCACCTTTTTAGAGGTTTTAATCTGGCTATCGCGGATCGAATTTTTGGCCTCCAGCTCCAGTTTTTGTTTTCGCTTCCTGTACCAGAGCGTTCCTGCAACTGCAAACAAAAGGATACCGAAAGCTAAAATAATAACCTGATATTTTTTCTCTTCATTATCCTTTTGTAGTACCAGATTATCTGCTTTGTTTTTTTCGGTTTCGTATCTAATTACCGCAAATTGGTTTTTGGCTGCACGTCTTGCATTTTGCAGGCTGTCATCCAGCTTTTGATAAATAGTATAATAGCTTTTAACTTTTCCATCTGGGCTCAATCGGATTAATTTTTGTAATGCTTGTAATTGATCATCCGAACTTTCTATTGCCTTTGCTACCTCATACATTTTTATTGCATATATCAATGCGGTATCAGGATGTTTCATTTCATAATACTCTGACAAGTGAGCATAACTCGCATTCTGGCCCCAAAGATCTTTTGCTGATTTGCGTATAGATAAAGCTTTTAATAAAGCTGTCCTAGCATTATACTTTGGATCATGCTTCCACATTGTATAAGCATAGTTGGATAGTGTTCTGGAATAATCAGTTTTATCAAGCTTTTTACGCAAAATACTCCGAAAAAGCTTTAACGATTCCTGATAGTTGTTAAGATCTCTATATGTGAGTGCAAGACTATTCTCTACGAGTGATAAATTGTTGTTGCTATCAGCATAAGCAATCGATTTTGTATAAAAGTATATTGCCTGTTTATAGTTTTTTAGAAACGAGGACGCTACTCCTAGCTCATGGTAGTTAGAGCATAGATATTTAAAATGTTTTTTATTACTTGTATTAAAACAATTTAATGCTTGAAGCGCGATTTCTTGGCCACCAAAATAATCCCCACTTTCTATAGAAATAATTGCCATATAAATAAGCGATTTTCCAGCTCCAACACTATCATTTGATTCGAGATAACTACTTTTAGCGTCATTGAAATGAGCAAATGCACTATCTGGCATGTTTTTTTGATAAAAGCTTACTGCACTATTAAAATTAGGATTTGAAATTTCATTCGCAACATTTAACTTCCGCTTTGAACAGTAGGTAAACATCAAAACGCATAGGATTGAGATAGAGAAACGTTTCACTTTAATAGGTTTATACTAAAGTAAAATAAAAAAGGCGGATGTACCGCCCTTTTTTATTAATTTTTATTTGGTGGTGGCATGTGGCCATGCTCTCCACCTGTATCACCGTCATCTCCAGGATCACCGGTACCTGGGTCGCCCGGGTTAGTAGGATCAGTATCATTGGTGCTTACTACTGTGCCACTGTTGTGGCTGCAATTGTTATTTGTATTTGTAGGCGTTGCCAGGCCAAGTAATATGGCAATAAAAAGAGGTAAAAACATCTTGTCAAAAATTAAAGGGTTGATAAATCTGTAGGTCCCCGCGAATCCTATCCCGGGGGTTGCTACGGTTTGTATCAGAAGGCCTTCTGAAATTTTTGGGAAGTGTTTGAGTGTCTGTCGCGGGAGCTAATAACTGCTTCCCAAACCGGCTAATAACTACCGCGATTTCTACTCGTTTTTAACATTTAGTTCTTTGCTTGGATTATCGTTTGAATCGTTGCTTGAATTAATTGTTGAGACAAATATCCAAGCTTCAAATCGCTAGTTTTCAGATAATTCCAAAGATTCTAGATAATTCTTTTTAAATTCCAAAGAATTCCGGAAACCCGTAAGGATTCCAAAAATTCCATTTCTATTTTTACGCTTAAATTTTTTGAAAAATGCCTGAAGATTATCAAGACATAGTATTGGCTGCCTATAAAAAGATGAAGGATAATGGGAAGCTACACGCAATTTTGCCCCAAGCAACTACCACAAGATTAAGAAGGGCTTGTTTAAAGGTTTATGACGATAGATATACCCCAAAAGATGCCGACATACTTTCCATGTTCTTTAAAAAAGATAAAATGGAATGTGATGATTTTGGGAAAGTGATATATGATTCAGATGCCGATGATTTTAAGGCTCTTCGCAATCACATCAAAGGAGAGACTGGAAAAACGAAAGAAGAGAATACCGACCTTTTAGCCTGGCTAATAGATTTGGAACCTAGGCCTAGAAGTGCTTATTATTTGAGCTCTGATAAAACAATTAAAATAGGTGGGATGCCTATAAATGAGCTCTTTCTCCCTCCAGTGCCACCAATTCCACCCGGCCCCCAAAAGCCATCAATTCCTCCAATTCAAGCTGAAGATCCCGTTTATCTCCCCCGCTTTTCACCTCGCTACATCACCGTTTCCTGTATCATTTTACTACTCGTTGGCACCACTTCTTTTGCTGTTTGGGAACGTCGGTCTAAAATGGTTCGAAGGCCTGAGTCAGGTGAGAAATTTATGTATTGGGATGGAGATCACTACGAACCAGTTAAAGATGAAAAACAAGATGTTGGTGCAGCAATAATTCCTCTGAATATCCAAACCCTAACTCAACAAAGAAAAATTAATTTACCCGATACGCTAACCAGTTATTCGATTGGTAAAGTGTGGTATAAAGGTCATGGCAAGGACCATGAATTTTTTACTGATAGTGGCGCGTATCCTTTAGATACACAAAGAGTATTAAAACCACTTTCAAATACCATCTTAACCAAGTATACTTCTAATTATAGGTATTTGCTTACACGGTTAGTGTGGTTTTTATGTGCTGCATTTTTTGTAGGTATTTGCGGTATTTGGGCTAGTAAACTAAAGAAAGAAGTGAAAGCCAGGCATAAACCCCAGGAGGAAAATAGTACTTCTGAATCAGATTTTTCCGAGAGCCCGCTCATGGCAGAACAAAGCGAAAGAAACTTAGCCTTGTAAAAATAATAAAGGGTAGTTAACAGCTACCCTTTCTTGATCTAAAGCAGGATTAAAACAGTATTCGCATCAGAGATTTAAAAAACATCCTGTGGATGATTCTTCCCAAAGAAAACACCGCATATTCTCCAATTTTTCCCGAGCTGAAAGAACATGATTGAGGATTTCTCCAATCCATGTTTTTTTTTATCTTAGTATCTGATTGTTAACTCTATAACAAACAGAGCAATAACCTATTTTATACATCCTCATTACAACGCATCTCGTGAAATACTCATTCTACCAACATTTAATTGTTAGGTCGGCCGCTCTTCCTATTGGTACTAACCTGCAAATAACATCCCTGAAACAGCTATGGGAAGATCCTTTCATCCGCGAAAGCATTTATCTGGCCAGCAGATCTCTCTTTACCGATCTTGATAAATTATTCGGTAATACCGAAGATATTATTGATTTAAAGAAAGAAAACCTGTTAAAAAGCTTTTATAAATACCTGGCCAGGATGAGCAACCGCTCTACTCCCTTTGGCTTATTTGCCGGTTGTTCGGCAGTGCAGTGGGGTATATCACAGCAATTGGTATTAGGCCATAAATTTAAACGGGGTATTACCTTAGATGCGGCTGTTAACGAACACCTGGCAGCACTTGCCGAAATTAACGATACTAATGCCACTTATGTACTCAATAATACCATTTACCTGCAGGGTACGCAATATAAGTTTATCATTTATCAGATGGAAGATGGCGAGCGTGTGTATGAAATTATTGGCTTAGCCTATAATGAAGTTATTGCCAATCTGGTGAGCAGTATGCAGCAGGATGCTTACACCTGTAAAGAAATTGCTTCGCTCCTGGGCGATTTCGATCCTGATGAATCAATGGCTTTTATCCATCAGCTCATCCAGCTGCAATTTTTAACTTATACGGGTAAACCAAGCATTGGCCTTCAGTTTCCGGATTATCTGCCCCCCCATTGGCCAGCAGCCATGCAGCCCGAATTGCAATCGATAACAGCAGTATTGGGAAAAAAAGCAGGGATAAACGGTATAGACGAGGCTCCAATTGATGATTACCTGCAGGTAGAGCAAAACCTTAATAAACTCCTTGGCGAAACCCCAAAAAACTGTTTCCATGTAACGCGGATCAATTATTTACACGAAACTTCTATTCAAAGCAGCTTACAGCCTAAACTTTTAAGGGGGATAAAGCTCTTAAACAATTTAACCGACTTTGAGCCACTGAAAAGACTTGAACAGTTTAAAACTCAGTTTTTACAACGTTATCAAGGCCGAAGTGTAGCCTTGCTAGAAGCTTTTGATCCTGATAGCGGATTAGAATACGGCCAATGGCACAATAAAGAAACTTTACTTACCGAGGGCTTAAATGCCAATTTAAGCAGGCCTGCAGAACAGGTACCTTATACCGAAACCAGCTTAAAACTGCTCAAAGTATTAACACTGGCCAATGTTAGCGGCACTTATACTTTTACCCTGCCCGAAGATTTTGTACCAGATAAAACATTAAGCGATTTGCCACACAATATGGCGGCAGTTTTCCAGCTTTTTGATGAAGAACGGCTTTATCTCGAACTGGTTCCGGGTACCAGCAGTTTAGGCCTTTTGGCAAGGTTTGCCGATGCCGATAACGACATTAAACAACTGGCCTTGACCATGGCTGCCGAAGAAACCTTAACCAATCCAGATGCCATTTATGCAGAAATTATCCATCTGCCCGAAGAGCGTTCGGCCAATGTAATGTCGCACCCGCAGTTTTGGCCTTATGAACTGCAATATGTTAATCAAGCTATCGGATCGCAGGCAATTAACCTCGATGAAATTGAAGTGAGGCTGCAAAATGGACTTTTTAAACTTTTTTCGAATAAGAAACAGAAAGAGATTATACCAAAGTTGAGCAGTGCCTATAATTACAACCGCTCACAGCATCCCATCTATACCTTTTTATGTGATATCCAGCATCAAACCGGACCAAATGGATTGAGCTTTAACTGGGGCCGCCTGGCAAAAGATTTTGTATTTTTCCCAAGGGTAGATACAAGCTTTGGCCTTATTTTACACCGGGCCACCTGGAAATTTACCGCAGCCAATCTCACAGCGATTACCAAAAAAATAAATAACGAAAGTGGTCGGCTGGAAGCTTTTGAGCGCTTTAGGTCGGAATGGAAAATACCGGATAAATTTTTTCTGGTAAATGGCGACAATGAATTGTTAATCGATGTAGAAAATGCCTTATCAGTTGATGTTTTTTTAAAGGAAGCTTCTAAAACCGTTAACCACCTGATATTGAAAGAATGCCTGCATAGCCAAATGGCTTCAGCACTGCGCGATGAGGCCGGCAACCGATACGCACACCAGTTTGTTGCGCCACTTTTTGTCATAACAGAGGCAAAAAAGACGAGTTATCAGCTCAGCCACAGCACAATAACCCGGCATTATTTTCCGGGTAGCGAATGGTTGTACATTAAAATATTTTTAAACGAGAACACTGCCCAGCAGGTTTTAATCGCCCTATCTAAACTGTTAGATAAAAACAGGGACATAATTGATTATAAAAAATGGTTTTTTATCCGTTATTACGAACACGGCCACCACATACGTTTACGGGTATTGCTGCACAGTGCAGATGATTTTCAACAAGCTTATTTTCTGATTAAAAAAGTACTTGATCCCTTCATCCTGCACCAGCAGATCAGCAATATCCAGTTGGATACCTACGAGCGCGAAATTGAGCGCTATGGGGCCGAACAGATGGAGCTGGCCGAAAGCCTGTTTGATATAGACAGCAGATTCTGTGCGTATATTTTTACGCTGTTCGAAAATAACGACTATACCGAGCAGGGCTGGCTGATTATTTTTTGGGTAATGAAAGAATACTTATCGCGCAAAAGCGGAGATGCTATGGCACAGTTAAAATTTGCCGAAACACAGTTGGCATTTTTTTTAAAAGAAATAGACAGTAAAGCAGTTAAAGTACAGATAGACCAGCTGTTTAGAAAGTACGGTTCCATCCTCCCTGTACTTGCAAACGAATACGAAACACTGCTAAACAACAGGCGCAACGAAATAGATGAGCTGCTTCAGGGTCAACAGGTAGATTGGAACGATAGTTTTTTAGGCGGCCTCATCCACATGCTGTTAAATCGGTATTTTGTTAACCAGCAACGGCTGCACGAGTGCCTTTTGTATGGAATGATGGTTAAGCAGCTAAAATCTGGTCTGGCAAGGGCTGGCAATTGATTATTTGTAAAGCGTTTTATTCAGCATGTAAAAAAAACTATCACGGTAGGTTACACCAATGGGTACTTTTTCTGTAATGTTATCAAACAAGATCATGTTGCCATCAATTGATTTGATTTTTTTGATAGCGATAATATACGATTTATGGGTTCTGATAAATTCGCCTTCAGGCAAACCGTCAGAAAGTGATTTCATGCTCACCAGCGATACATGCCGTTGTGTATCGGTAAACACGGAACAGTAGTTTTTTAAGCCTTCGATGTAAACAATATCTTCAAAATTGATCCTTACAATTTTACCCCGGTCGGTTTTTAAATAAAAAGCTTCGGTTTTGGTCGTATTTTGCTTGTTATCCTGACCCCTCTTTAAAGTGTGGAGCATCAGTTTATCAAGTACTTTTTGAGTGGCGTTTAAAAAGCGGTCGAACGAATAAGGCTTTAAAAGGTAATCTAAAACATTGTTTTCGAAACCGGCCACGGCAAACTCACTGTAGGCCGAAGTAATAATCACTTCGATGCCCTGGGGAAGCATTTTGATTAGATCAATACCCGAAAGCTCAGGCATATTGATATCCAGAAAGAGCAAATCAACATTGTTGCCCCTTATTTCTACCAAAGCCTCTATCGGATTGGTAAACACACCTACCAGACTGAGGAACGGAACCTTATTTACATAATCCTTTAAAATGTTGTGTGCATAGGGTTCATCGTCTATAATGATACAGTTAAGTTGTTTCATAGCGTTTTTAGTGGGAGTTTTAATTTACATTCGTAGGTTTCTTCCGTTTCTGAAATGGTAAGCAAATGATCATTGGGATATAACTCGATTAGTCTTTGTTTTACATATTCTATCCCTATTTTGTTCGAGTGTACTTTCTTATTGTTGTTTTTATAGTTAAAAGAATAAAAATGCAGGTTGTTATCAATTACTTCGATATTTAAAACGGCGGTTTTTGCCGGATCTTTAATTATGCCGTGTTTAAAGATATTTTCGACCAGTGTAATGAGGATGAGTGAAATTACCTTTTTATCGCCTGTATTTTTTTCGAGTTTATACTCCATAGAGCGCAATTCGTTCCTTTCGTCATGGATGCGGATAAAATCGTTGATATAACTCAGCTCGCTTTCCAAACTGCTGTAACCATCTTCGCTACCTGTTAATGCATGCCGCATTACATTCGATAACATCAGAATGGATTTGGCCACATCGGGCATCGCTTTATAGGTTTTGGAGTGCAGAAAACCTAGCGTATTAAATACAAAATGAGGATTGATCTGCGATTTAATGAGGTTAAGTTCGGCTTCTATGGCATTCTTTTTCAATCGTTCCTGTTCCTGTAACATACTCAGCTTTTCGAGGTTGTACTGGTAAGCCTCCTTATTCCGTTTTGCAGCCAGTTGCGCATAACTAAAGCCAACAGCGATGATGTAAAAATAAAGCCACCGCATAATTAGCGCCGTGATCTGATAATGGGTTAAATAAGTAGCAATATCCTTATGGTAGATGAAAACTTCGACCACCATCTTCGATGCAGCAGAAACGGTAAGGGTTACCACAGTAATCGCTAAAATGCCAAGGGTTTTCATGAGCAACGATCTGCTGTGCTCTTTTACATACGTAAAGCCCAGCCAGGTGGCATAAAACACCGCAATATTAATGGTAAATGATAATACAGTAAACGTTGGACGGAGGTCGAGCCCGGCAAAATAACTGATCAGAACTTCGTACAGAATATACGCACCCCACGCGATGAAATGTACACCGATATTTTTTCTATCCATTTATTAGTTTAGTTGTATTTGCCATTAAAGTGAAATATTCACTTGTCCTTTTATAGCTACGCATTCGTCATTCAAAACCGCTCATTGGTACAAATTATTTTGCAGGCTTTATAACAAACCTCACATTTATATCAACAACAAACCATAAAGCTATGAAAAATCAAATTAAAGTTTCACTACCGCAAATCGAAGTTAAACAAATTCAGATTCTTAACCGCAGCATGTCTGCAAAAACGATGGTTTTAAATCAGCGAGGAAATTATTTTCCAACTGAAACAGTTTTAACAACACTAACAGGCATTTAATTATGAAAGTAACACTATTAAAAAAACTGGGACTGGAAAACACAGCTACCGTTTTAACCGACGAGTTGAGCGAAATGATAGGTGGAGGTCAGTCAGAAGACAATATCCGTTTTCCATTGAACCTTCCTTTCGAAAGACAGTTATCGGGTTATGCATTGATACATGTTGCCCAGCGTAACCAGTACAATAAACGTGTAAGTCAGGAAGACAGCTTACTTTAAAATCCCCACCCTCTCAAAAATTTTAGTGTGAGGAGAAAAAGACAAAGCTATATAGCAAGATATACTTAGCCTGAACAGCAGATCTACCTATGAAAAACCGCTCGGAACGGCTCTATTGAAAGTGCTTATGGAGGATAGCCATCTACTATCTTCCAGGGCCTTTCGTCTTCACCTGGCTTTAATCATCAATCTCAATTTTAAACTATTGAATATGAAAAAGCAATCTAAAATTAAACTTTCCTTAGAAAAAGAAACCATTGCCAGGTTAAACGATGAGCAAACAGTGCTTATTGCCGGAGGGCAGGGATTACCTTTAAACGCAGCTGTTACTGTAAAAACAGAAGTAGATGCGTTAGCCGATGTAGGTAACTGCGGTCCTCAAACCGTTCAGATTTCGAAAACCTGCCCTGCCACCAGCTCGTGCCTGTGCGTGTGCGAATAAATCCATCCCTAAATCCTACATCACCATGAAAAAACAACTTAAAACCAGGCTTTCGCTAAATAAGGAAACATTAGCCAAGCTTAACGAAGAGCAAATGGAATTAGTAGCTGGCGGACAGGCAGTAGGCGGATCTGAAACGATCGTAATTGAGCTGGAACTGGACGGAGGTACCGGCGATACCTGCGGAAAAAAATCGATAGTCAGTTCTAAAACCTGTCCGGCATCCAGTACCTGTAATTGCCCATGTTAAATCCCGAACAACAAAACAATTTAATTCACCATAAAAATCAAATCTTATGAAAAAACAACTCAAAACTAAACTTTCCCTTAACAAGGAAACAGTAGCCAGGCTTAACGAAGAGCAGATGGAACTGGTAGCCGGCGGGCAGGCCGCTGCCGATGGTTCAACTGTGGTAATCGGTATTGGCTTCGAAGCAGAATCAGCCGCTGCCGAAGGAGGCAGCTGTGGTCAGAAATCAATTATCGCTTCCAAAACCTGTCCGGTAACAAGTACTTGTGTGTGTACCTGCTCATAAATAACTTATCCATAAAAACATGAAAAAACAATTAAAAACCAAACTGTCTCTTAACAAAGAAACAGTAGCCAAACTAAACGATGAACAAATGGAATTGATAGCCGGTGGCCAGGCCGCAGCAGAAGGTTCAACTGTGGTAATCGGCTTCGAAACTGAATCGTTGGCAGCTGAAGGTGATAGCTGTGGTAAACAGTCTATTATCGCTTCTAAAACCTGTCCGGTATCAAGTACATGTAAATGTAGCTGTTAAAAAATTAAATCAATCTATACAAAACAATTAAAAACATGAAAAAACAATTAAAAACTAAACTGTCGCTAAACAAAGAAACGGTAGCAAAGCTCAATGAAGAGCAAATGGAATTAGTTGCTGGTGGCCAGGCCGCAGCAGAAGGTTCGACTATTGTAATCGGTCTTAGTCTTGATGCTGTTGATAGCGGCGATAGCTGTGGTAAACAATCCATCATCGCTTCTAAAACCTGTCCGGTAAGCAGTACTTGCGAGTGTAGCTGTAAATAATCAATCATTAACCATAAATCTAAACTACATGAAAAAGCAATTAAAAACCAAACTGTCGCTGAACAAAGAAACAGTAGCAAAACTTAATGAAGAGCAAATGGAATTAGTATCTGGCGGCCAGGTTGCTGCAGATGGTTCTACCGTTGTTATCGACATTCCGATTCTCTCTGCTGCTGAAGCTACTGACGGTGGAAGTTGCGGTAAACAATCAATTATCGCTTCGCAAACCTGCCCGGTTTCAAGTACATGTAAATGTAGTTGCTAAATCAATTCGCATTGCCGGTAAACTCCGGCAATGCTTTTAACCGCAGGCAATTTTAAATAATTGCGGCACAATACAATAAGCTATGAAAACATATATAATATTGATACTCGTTTTTTTAAGTACTGCTGCTATCGCTGCCCCTGCTCAGGTTACGGGCAATAAGGCAGATAGTTTAAGCTTAAAATTTACCGGTAAGGTAATAGACTCTGTTACAAAAGAACCCCTCATTTACGCACAGGTTGTAATAAATGCCGGTCAGAAACTGGTAATGCAGGCCCTTACTGATACCATGGGGCGGTTTGAAGCAAGTTTAAAGGAAGGAACCTATCAGGTTAAGGTATTTTATATGGGCAACGAAAACCAGGTTTTTAATCTGGTTATAGCAGCCAATTCCGATCATGCAGTTAACCGGGTTTTTAATGTAAAAATTAAAACAGAACTGTTAAATGAGGTTTCGGTTTATGCAAAAAGAAAAATTATCGAAAATACAGCCGAAAAGATCGTTTACCATGTAGACCGAGATCCGATGGCAAAAAACAAATCTCTTAGCGAGGTGATCAAAAAAGTTCCGTTGATTACGGTCGATTTTAAAGGCGTTCCTTCTTTAAAGGGAAGTGAAAAAGTACAGGTACAGGTTAACGGCCGTTCGGTTACCGATTATGCCATACCGGTAGATCAGGCCCTTAAAATGATCCCAACGGCCAATGTAGAAAGCGTAGAGGTGATTACCAGCCCGGGCGCTGCCAGCGATGGCGAGAGTTTGGCAGGTATCATTAACATTATAACAAAAAACAAATTATCATTAGGCGGCAACCTTACCGTGGGTGTAGAATCAACCATCGGTAAAAGCTACAATACCAAGCCTACTTTAAATTTCACTTATGGTGTGGGTAAGGTTAATTTTTCGCTTAACGGGAGTTATACCAATTTTAAAACACTGGGCTTCAGCAATCAGCTTTACTCAAGAAACAATTTTTTGCAGGCACAAGGCGGCGATTTAGGTTACAATGGTAACCCGGTTTATGTAAATAGCGGGTTGTTTTACCAGATAAACAAAAACCAATCGTTAAATGCTGGTTTAACGGCCGCTAACTCGCCATATACATTTAACCAAAATTTACAGACGAATATTAACGATCAGGGTACTGTTAACATATTTAACCGCTTTTCTGATAATTCGGTAAAAGCAACAAGTTTATCAACCAATTTAGACTATAAATTTAAGTTCGATAAACCAGGTAAGGAGTTTAATGTTGGTGCACTTTTTACCACGGGTAAACAGAATAACTTAAACAACAGCATCAACAATTATGTATCCGGAACAGGCAGCCCTATGCTACAGGAACTGAGCAGCAACAATAACACCATCCGTACGGTAATCATTCAATCAGACTATAAACTCCCAATCGGCAAGCATAAGTTACAGGCCGGTATTAAGCTTACCAACAGGCACTTTGATTCGAAATATCAAAATGCCGTCAGTAACCAGTTAGCTGCTTCGTCTGCCACAGCTGATGAATATGCGTATAATCAAGGCGTTTATGCTGCTTTTGGACAGTTTCAGCTGATGTTGCCAAAAAAATGGACAATGATTGGGGGAGCACGTTACGAAAGAACACAGAACGATGCCAGATTTATTTCAACCAACAGCAGCGTTAACCAGGGTTTTAACAGTTTTTTACCCACTTATGTAATCGGTAAAAACCTGAAAAACGGGATGATCAGCTTAACATACAGCTACAAAATTTCGAGACCAGGTATTTCTTACTTAAATCCTTTCCAAAATTTTGTAAACGCAAACACAGTGGCACAGGGTAATCCCGATCTTTTACCTGAGCATAAAAATGGTTTAACACTGGCTTTCTCACACAATGCGGGCAAGGCGTACTTATATGTTGATGCAAGTGCCGATTTCTGGTCTGATTATATCTTACGCGTAAACCAGTTTGTTAACAATATAAACCAGATTACCTATAAAAACATTGGCTCGTACAGGCAGTTTGGTACTTCAGCAAATTTAAACTTTAGCATCACAAAAGCGCTGGGTTTAACGGTTGGTGGCACACTAAACCTGATATCAACCAGCGATGCCGCATTTAATGCTACCTATAATGAGAAATTAAACTTTAATGCCAGTTTTATCGGTACTTATAATTTTAAAGGTGGTTATAACCTGCAGGCCGAATATTATCTCTACTCTAACAATTACTTTTTTCAGAGCAAAACCCAATTGCCAAACACTTCGTCCATCGGCCTGAACAAATCGTTTATGAAAGACCGAATAAACCTGAGCGTTGGGGTAATTAACCCGTTAAACAATAAGATAGCATACGACATGCTTAATATCAACGGGGGTTTAACCAACCAAAATATCCAAACCGTTTATGGCAGGGGATTAAGCTTCGGCTTTAGCTACCAGTTTGGTAACGATAAGGTAAATAAAAAGAGCAAAACCAATATTAAAGACAACGATACCAAAGAAGGAAGCACAAACCCAATTGGTTTTTAAACAGTAAATTATGAAAAGCGACACAGTAAACGATCAATATCGGTTCTTGCCAGATCTGATGCTCCGGTTTCCATCTTACCACAATGAGGGCCAGATCACTAAAGAGCTAATTTATGAGTTTATCAAAGATGATTTCTTTATGGAGGCGTTATGGATCGCCTCAAAGGATCTTTATGAAGCTGTACTTAGGATCGATACCATTACCGATCCCAAAAAACTCGAAAAAATAGAGGTAGCCTTATCTAAATACATCAACCGAACCAAAAACAGATCTACCCCTTTTGGTCTATTTGCCGGCTGTGCGCCCGTTAGCTGGGCCGAAAATACGCAGATAACACTTGGCGCCACCAGCAAACATACACGTTTGGATATGGGCCTACTTTGCACCATTTTCCGTTATGTATTAAAAAATGAAAGCATTAAAAAATCATTAAAATACAGTGTTAATAAAACCTTATACGATATAGATGGAAACTATAGGATGGTGGATTATAAAACCACAGCCTACCGTAAATATACCGTATCATCGGTAACAGGCTCGGAGTATTTACAGGAAATTATTGATTTCTGCAGTAGCGCACAACCCTATGCCGCCATTGCTGATTTTATTGCCGGATCGTTTGAGGTAGATGCTGAAGAAGCAGGAAGCTTTTTAAATGAGCTTATCGATGGCCAGATATTACTGAGCAACCTAGAACCAAGAGTTAGTGGTCCTGATTTCTTAGAGCAGATTATCGAAAGTTTAGAAAACGTGTTGTTGACAGATTCGGCCAATCAGGATGCAGAAAATTATTTCAGGGCTTTTACACAGGTTAAAAATATTTTGGCAAGCGCCGAAAATACCATTAATAAAAAAGAACAGATCTCTGAAATACTACATCAGCTCGAAATCCAGTTTAACAGCGAGAGCATGTTCCAGGTTGATCTTTATAAAGATGGCACCGCACAAACCCTCAGTAACAGTTATGCCGATAAACTGATGGAATCCATCCAGTTTTTAAGCCAGGTAACGCCAAAACACAACAATAAAGACCTGCAGGCTTTTAAAAACCGTTTTACCGATCGTTATGATGAACAGGAAATACCTTTGTTGCAGGCGTTAGATCCCGAATCGGGTATTGGCTATGCCGCAAACACCAATTTGGCCGGTGAAGCTCCTTTGGTGCATCGTATGGTATTTTCGTCGGGTACAGCAAGTGAAATCAGGGAAACACAATATACCGATCTGAGCAAATGGCTTATCGGTTATTTAACAAGCAACCCTTCGGGTGCCGAAATTAATATTGATCAGCACGATCTTGGCAACCTTAACATTAATCCGTCAGAGTTGCCACCGAGTTTCTCTATCATTTTCAGGCTTGATGGAGGAAATGAAGATCAGATTTACCTCGAACACTGCGGATGGCCTACCGGAGCATGCATGATTGGCAGGTTTGGTTATGGAGATCGAAAATTCGAAAACATGCTGCAGGATATCAATTCGGCCGAAAATGCATATTATCAGGATGCGATAGTGGCCGAAGTGGCGCACCTGCCCGAAGACCGGCATGGCAATATTGCCTCGAGACCTAAATTTAGGGATTACCAAATCCCTGTATTGGCAGGAAGCAGCGCTGATGAGAGTGAAATCAGCCTCAGCGACCTGATGGTATCGGTACGTAACGGACAGCTTTTTTTAAGGAGCAAACGCTTAAACAAACTGATAATACCCAGGTTGAGTAACGCGCATAATTATAGTATGAACGCCCTGCCCATATATCATTTTCTTGGCGATTTACAGGGTATCGATCACAAATACTGGTTAGGCTTAAACTTAGAGGTGTTGCCAAAAATGGGGGTTTTCAAAATCCCAAGAATCAAATATAAAGGCGTTATCCTCTCACTGGCATCATGGTACCTACAGGCCAGCGATATCAAGGAAATTTTAGAGATCAATGCACCCGACCACGAAAAAAAATTGCAAAAGTTTTTCGACCATTGGAACCTCCCCGAGACTTTCATGTATGCTGATGAAGATAACGAACTGTTGGTACACAAAGAAAACCGGATCGAAATACTGGCATGGTTATCGGCCTGTAAAAAGCGTAGCCAGATTATATTAAAAGAATACCTGCCGGTTAGCAATTCGATACTAAAAGACGGGGATTCAAAAGCAGTAAACAATCAGTTTGTTGCATTATTAACAAGAAAAGACAACAAAAAAAGACCAACTACCGTGTTTAGCCCGATCAGAAAAAATGATAACAAAATAAAAAGGCAATACTTTCCAGGTGAGGAATGGTTATATGCAAAGATTTATAGCGGCGTAAAAACTGCCGATCAGCTTATCGGGAATGAACTACTGGAACTTGGTAAAAAATTAATTAGTACCGGATTGATCGATCAATGGTTTTTCATTAGGTATGCAGATCCGGAGCCACATTTAAGGTTCAGGGTGCATGTAACCGCAATAGAAGGTTTGGGTACCGTAATGCGAGAAATTAATAAGGCTTTTGAGGCCCTGTCGGAAACTGGCCTGGTTTGGAAAATACAGTTTGATACCTATGAGCGCGAAATTGAACGTTACAGTGCTGCAGGGATCGGGTTAAGCGAACAGTTATTTTACCATGATAGTTTAGCCGTAGCCAGTTTTTTATCGCGCAGAGATATGGTAGAAAATTTCGAACAGCTGCGCTGGCTTTGGGGCATCAGATCCATCGATAGCCTGCTGAACGATTTCGAGTTTTCATTACCCGAAAAACTAAAGGTAATGGAAGTTTTATCCGCCTCTTTCCATCAGGAATTTAACTCAGATGCTTTACTGATCAAACAGTTATCGCAAAAATACAGGTTCAGTAAAGAACTGATTGCCAAACACCTGGATGTAGGGAATGATTTTTCGGGTTCAGACCTCCTCCAGTACAGAAGCTTCGAGATTATTCCGCTGGCACAGGCGATAAAACAGAAAATAGAAGCCGGACAGATTGATGAAAACCTAAACAACTTTTTAATCAGTTATATCCACATGAATATGAACCGTCTGTTTAAAACCAAACAGCGCGTACACGAACTCGTGGTTTACGATTTCCTATTAATGTATTACAAATCAACCTTTCACCGTCAAAAAAAATAGATCATGAGCACTTTACAGGCAGAAACAGAAGTAAGTACCCGGTTTAGAGTGGTATTTGAGCAAATTAAACATTTGTTGCACGATCAGGAAAAACAGCCGGATTTTATCACAAACGGCAATCTGTTTAATGGTTATGCAGGTATAGTATATTATTATTTTAGTTTATTAAAGGCTTTTCCGGAGGGAGAAAGCGAAGCTTATATTGCCCTGGAGAAATTGGTCGAATCCTATAATTCGCAGGATAATACCGCCAGCAAATACATGACTTTCTGCAGCGGTTTATCGGGTTTTTATTTCCTGATCCAAAAACTGGTAGAACAGGAATACCTGGATGAAATATTCCTGGAAGATGTGTTACCTATAAACGAACTTATTTTTGAGGATACCCGGCGTTTACTTGCTGAAGAAAATACTGATTTTCTGCACGGTGCCACTGGTCAGATGCAGTATCTTTTAAACTGCAAACACGATCCCAACAGGGCTAAATACCTCAATGTGCTGATTGACGACCTCCTGAAACTGGCGGTGACAGACGATAAGGGATTACGTTTTCCGAACAGTACGGTAAAAGAGTTTCAAAATACTGATAACACCAACCTGAGCCTTTCGCACGGCAATGCGGGTATTTTATTGGTCATGTTAAATATCTATAATGCCGGTATTGAACAGGAAAAATTAGGTAATGCCATACAGCAGGGCCTGGCCTATTTTATCAATTATTATCATCCCAGATCTATAGATATCCCGCTATCGGCATTTCCCCTGTTGGTTAATGAGGAACTTACCAAAGAAGAGCTGATTGACGGCGATTTCTATGCAGAAAATTATAGCTGGTGTTACGGCGATCTGGCTGTAATATGGTTACTGTACCAAAGCAGCATTTCGTTTAAACATACGGCCTATGCCGATATAGCCGATCAGGTTGGCAAGGCCATGGCCACCCGACTGATTGCCGTACCTACTTTAGATTTAAAAATTAACTCGCACTTCTGCCATGGTACCTCGGGTATAGCGCTCTTTTTAGACCGGCTTTATCAGTTTTCGGGACATGAAGTTTATCACGAAGCCGCTCAGGTATGGCTGGAGAGTACACTCGATCACCTGGAAAAAGACCTAAACAATCCAGATTTTATGAATAAAACATCTTCACTTGGTATGTTGGAAGGTGTAAGTGGGGCCTTGTTTGTGCTGGCAGCTGCCGAACATGAAGATATTGCTGCAAATTGGACCAATATGTTTCTTTTATCTTAAATATTAAAGGTTATGAGTATTAAAAAAATTGGCTTGATGGATTTTGGCACAAGATCCAAAAAGATGGACAGCTTGTCTATCATTGAAAGTGTTATCGACGATGCAGTAATGGCAGAAAAATTGGGTTTTCACCGTTTGTGGTACGGCGAACACTTTATTACTTCAGCCAACTCACCCTGGTTTAGTCCCGATATGCTTTTGCCCCTGATATGTGGCAACACCAATACCATTCGTGTTGGCGTAGCAGGTGTGCTGGTGGGTTATACTTCGCCCATCAGAACGGCTTCAGGTTATAAGATGCTGAATAATTTATTCAATAACCGCATCGATCTGGGTTTTGCCAAAGGCACTCCGGGAAGCAATTTTTTGCCCTACTTCAGTCAGCCTAAAGTAACCAGCTTTGAAGAAGGTGTACAAAATATCCAGAACCAGATTACCGCCATAAGCAGTTTATTGAACGATGAAGATGAACATGTAAAAAACGGGATTATCCTTTCTCCTTACAAAGGTGCCATCCCCTCACTCTGGAACCTTGGGGGGTCGCCCTCCAGCTACCAGGCCAGCCTTAGCAACCAGTTAAACTGCTCCAGAACACTATTTCATAAAGGTGTAAACCTCGAAAAAGGGCTCGATAACCTGAAAGCCTACCGCGAAGATTTTTATAAACAATATGGTCGTTTACCCGAGGTAAATATTGCACTGGCCGGTTTTACCAGCCCTAATAAAAATAAAAGAGATGAGGTTATAGCCCTATCGGAAGCAGAATTTGATTTTGTAGAGCCCAAAACAAGGTTGTGCTGCGAACCACAAGAGCTTTTTGATAAAATGAATGCCTATGCAGAGCAGTATGATGCCAACGAAGTTATCTTCTTCGACATCGCTCGCGATCCCGACGACAGAAGGGAAAGCATGGCCTGGATAAGCGAAGTTTTCGGTATGAAAAACAAGCAACAGTTAGTAGCCTAATTTTTAAATCAAACCTACCATGTTTAAACTCAATTATCGACAATCGATCCCGATTTACCGTCAGTTAGAAACCAAAGATTGCGGGCCAACCTGCCTCCGCATGGTTTTACGTTATCACGGAAAATCGTATACTCTAAATACCATCAGGCAGGCCTGCCGTGTAAACCGAGATGGAAGTACGTTTCTGGGACTCAAAATAGCGGCAGAAAAGTTTGGCATGAACGCGATATGTGTAAAACTGCATTATAACGATTTGATCAATGCCGATATCTGGCCTGCCATTATCCATTGGAAAACCAATCATTTTGTTGTACTTAAAAAACTGACTAAAAATGAAGCGGTAATAATTGATCCCGCCCATGGAAAAGTTAAAATAAGCCGGGCCGAATTTTTGGAACACTGGAATGCTGCGGAAGAGAAAGGATATGCCCTGATTTTAGAGCCCGATGCCGACCTCGACCAGCTTAACCAGGAGGAGCAGGAAGCACAAACCAACGTTAGTTTCTGGAAACTTTTAGGTTACCTGAAAAAACATAAATCGCTGATTTTTCAATTATTAATAGGCTTGGTAGTCAGCTCGATACTCGAATTAAGTTTGCCTTTTTTAAGTAAATTACTTATTGATAAGGGGATAAAACTTAAAGAAGTAAATATCATTTACCTTGTACTCATTGGTCAGGTAGTGGTGTTTGCATCCAAATCTTTTATCGAGTTTGTACGCTCGTGGATTTTATTGTTTGTAAGCGTAAGGGTAAACCTCAATATTTTAGTCAGCTTTTTTATCAAACTGTTAAACCTGCCCTTATCTTTTTTCGAAACCCGTAAGCAGGGCGATGTGATGCAACGTGTAAATGACCATACCCGGATAGAGAACTTTTTAACCAGCAATACCCTAACAACCGTATTCTCATGTTTCAACATTTGTGTATTAAGCATTATTCTGTTTCATTTTAGCAGCATATTGTTCATGATTTTTGCAGGAAGCAGCATTTTATATGTAGGCTGGGTATTTCTATTCTTCAACAGGCGAAGACAGATCGATCAGAAAAGATTTGAGGTAAATTCTTCCGTACAAAGCAAAATTGTACAGCTTATAGAAGGATTTCAGGATATCAAAATCAGCAACTCTGCCGATCAGAAAAGATGGGAATGGGAATCGCTTATTGTAAAAGAATTTAAGGTAAGGGTTAAAGGGCTCACCTACAATCAATACCAGCAGGCAGGTTCGCTGGTGATTACCGAAATGCGAAACATCGGGATTACTTTTGTAGCCGCCATTATGACCGTTAGGGGCGAAATTAGTTTAGGTAGCCTTTTCGCCATCCAGTTTATTGTAGGCCAGCTTATAGCCCCTATAGAATCGCTGATCTTCTTTTTACAGTCGTACCAGGATACAAAAATGAGTTTAGAACGCTTAAACGAGATCCATGATATACAGGATGAGCAACCTGAAAGCGCAAAACATATCACAATAGATCATTTAATTGGCGATATCTCAATCCAGAGCCTGCAGTTCAGCTACCCCGGCTTTGAGAACCAAGCCGTTTTTAACAGTCTGAGCCTGGTGATCCCTAAAGGAAAAATTACAGCCATAGTTGGTTTGAGCGGAAGTGGTAAAACTACCCTGTTAAAGCTCCTGCTTAAACTGTACAATCCAACTGGTGGCACCATTCATATTGGTACAGAAAAGCTGGATGATATAGATGTTGGGCAATGGCGCAACCTGTGTGGAACCGTTTTACAGGATGGTTTCATCTTCTCAGATACCATTGCCAAAAATATTGCCCTCGGTTTCGAACAGATAAATGAAGATCGTTTGCACGATGCAATTAAAATGGCCAACATAGGCGATTTTGTATACAACCTGCCAAAAGGGATTGAAACTGAAATCGGGATCGGTGCTAATGGGATTTCACAAGGTCAGCGGCAGCGTTTATTAATTGCCCGTGCAGTTTATAAAAACCCCGAGCTTTTGCTTTTTGATGAAGCTACAAATGCGCTCGATTCGAACAACGAGCAAACCATTATGAACAACCTTAGGGATTTCTTCGATAACCGTACCGTGATTATTGTTGCCCACAGGCTAAGTACCATCAAAAATGCCGACCAAATATTTGTAATGGAATACGGCAGGATATTAGAGTCGGGAAACCACGAAACCTTAATGAATAATAAAGGACCTTATTTCAATTTAATTAATAACCAACTCGAGAAAATAAAATAATATGGAAATTCAAGATAAAATGAGCGCAGATATCAGGCATATACTAAATAAAAAACCCAAAGGTATTGTCCGTTTTGGTTCGGCGATTATGCTAACTTTAATTATTGTTGCAACTTTGGCGTATGCCTTTAAAGAGGATATTAAAATATTGGGTATTTTTAACTATTTCAGTTATACGAAGTAATAGTTGAGCCATTTATTTAAAGCCAAATTCAAAATTAATACCATGCAGAAATACATCATTTACATTTTCATAATTACTTTTTTAAGCGCCTGTTCTTATGGTACCTACGAACTGAACAAAGGGCCGCTTAACATAGCAACAAAAGCCAGTTACAATGTAACCTACAAAGTACTGGCAAGCAGCAATGCTACGATAACTTTTACTGACGAAAGCGGAAACCAGAAAACTTTAGAAAATATTTCTGGTAAATGGGAAAAAAGCATAGATATAAAATCCGGACACAAGGTTCAGTTTACTGTCGATTCAAAAGATAAACAGCTGGCATCTGTTCTAGTAGATCAAAAACCAATTTCTACTATTGACAAGACTAATAAGACTGCACATTATAGTCTTAGTTTTGTACTGCCATAGTAGAATTTTTAATCGGTTAACCTGTTTGGCATTTTACAACAGTTTAGCCGGTTTCAACAATTAACCTAAGGAACTGATCAAACTATAAACTTCTCCTTCATAAACCCCATCCAATAACTGCACCGCCATTTTACTCCTTTGCCCGGTTTGGCAATAACACACTACTTTTTTGTTCTTTGGGATAGCGGTAAGCAATGCCGTTAACTCGTACAACGGGAGGTTGATGCCTCCAATATTGTTATCTTCATGTTCATAATCTTCACGTACATCAATTAAAAAAACTTTATCAGCATAGGTTTCCAGCCAGCGATCTAAGGTTGCTTTATCGATTTCTGCTATGGCCTTACCGGTTTTGGCGGGCGCTGGTTTTGCGGTATCAGCTGATTTTTTTGCCGCAATTTTAAATACCAGCACGGCATTGTTCAAGGCATTAATGCTCATCAGTTTGCCCGCAAGTGTTTCACCAATGCCGCAGATTAATTTTAGGGCTTCATTGGCCATGTATAAACCTATTAGGCCAGGCAAAATGCCGATTACCCCACCCTCTACACAGTTAATATTTTCAGTTGGTGGTGCCGGATAGAGGTCTCTATAGTTTGCACTGCCCTGGTGGTTAAATACCGCAACCTGGCCTTCGAACTGTAAAATAGAGCCAAAAATAAGTGTTTTGCCTAAAGCCACGCAGGTATCGTTCACTAAGTAACGGGTGGTAAAATTATCCGAACAATCGATCACCAGATCATAATCCTGGCAAATATTCACAGCATTATCAGCCCTAAAGCGTTCTTGATAAGCAGTAAAACCCACATGCGGATTAAGCAATTGGAGTTTTGCTGCAGCAATTTTTGCCTTAGCTTGCCCAATATCGGTATGGTTATATAAAATTTGCCTGTGCAGGTTGCTCAGTTCTACCACATCATCATCTACAATTCCGATTGTTCCTACACCCGCTGCAGCCAGGTATTGCAATATCGGGCAACCCAATCCACCTGCACCAATAACCAGTACGCTGGCAGCTTTCAGTTTTTTCTGCCCTTCCAGGCCCAGTTCGGGCAGGATCATTTGCCTGTTGTAACGGTTCAGTTCTTCTTTAACTAACATGATTTTTGGATTAAACTCCTATCCCAATCTTTCCAGATGGGTTCGTAGCCCTGTTTTCTGATCATGGCCGCAATTTCCTGTGCCGAACGCTCATCAGATATTTCGAACTGCTCCAAAGATTGTGGCGCTACCTGGTAACCACCAGGATTGGTTTTAGAACCCGCACTAATGGCGGTAATGCCCAACTTAATCACCTGGTTTCTGAATGTCTGCGTTTCGCGGGTAGAAATAGACAGCTCTACTTCGCTATTGAATAAGCGGTAAGCACAGATCAGTTGCACCAATTCTTTATCGTTCATCACCACTTTTGGTTCTAAACCACCGCTAAAAGGCCGCAACCTGGGGAAAGAAATACTGAATTTACTTTGCCAATATTGTTTTTCGAGATAAGAGAGGTGCAGGGCCGTAAAAAATGAATCTGTCCGCCAGTCTTCCAGTCCGATTAAAACACCAAGTCCCATTTTATGGATACCGGCCTGCCCTAAGCGGTCAGGGGTTTCTAAGCGGTATAAAAAGTTAGATTTTTTACCTTTAGGGTGGTGTTTTCGGTAATCGTCCTGATGGTAGGTTTCCTGATAAACCAATACTGTATTTAGCCCGTGCGGAATAAGGGTTTCATAGTCGGCTACATCCAAAGGTTGTACCTCCATGGCTATATGGGCAAAGTGTGGACTGATGAGGTCTAATACTTTTTTAAAATAATCGGTATGTACACTTTGGTTGGCTTCGCCTGTTACCAGCAGCACGTGGTCATAACCCATCTCTTTAATTACGGCAACCTCCTGCATAATTTCCACCGGGTTAAGCGTTCTGCGCCTTACCTTATTATCGTAGCTGAAGCCACAATAAGTGCAAATATTATTGCACTCGTTGGAGAGGTATAAAGGGATATACATCTGGATTACCCTGCCAAAACGGTCTAAGGTTAAACGCTGACTCATCTGCGCCATATCTTCGAGATAGGGTAACGCAGCCGGGGAAATGAGCGCTTTAAAATCTTCCAAAGTGCGCTGCGGATTGTTTAAAGCCCCTTCTACATCAGCAGCTGTTTTATCGTAAATGCTGGCTTTGGTATGGTCCCAGTTATGGGATTCGAATACTTCGTTAAAACTCTTCATCCAAAAATGCGGTTAAAGGGCTGCTGGCTGCGGCATACTGCTGCTGGCCACCCAGTTTAGATTCGAAAGCCATTCTGCCAGCCTCAACAGCCAGTTTAAAGGCAATGGCCATATTGGTTGGATCTTTAGCAATGGCGATAGCGGTGTTTACCAGAACGGCATCTGCACCAATTTCCATCGCTTTTGCTGCATCAGAAGGTGCACCTATGCCTGCATCTACAATTACCGGAACCTTGCTCTGGCTAATAATAATCTCTAAAAAATCGATGGTTTTTAAACCTTTATTACTGCCAATGGGTGAGCCTAAGGGCATCACCGCTGCGGTGCCTACATCTTCTAACCGTTTACATAAAACCGGGTCGGCATGAATATAAGGCAATACCACAAAACCAAGTTTAACCAGTTCTTCGGTTGCTTTAAGCGTTTCGATCGGATCTGGCATGAGGTATTTCGGATCGGGGTGGATTTCTAACTTGATCCAGTTGGTTTCTAAAGCTTCGCGCGCGAGCTGTGCCGCAAAAATGGCTTCTTTGGCATTACGCACACCCGAAGTATTGGGCAATAAGTTAATATGCGGGTGTTTAAGGTGCTGAAGGATATCATCATCTTTTCCTTTTAAATCTACACGTTTGAGCGCTACGGTAACCAGTTCGGAGGCCGAGGCAATTAAGGCACTTTCCATCTCTTTGGCAGAACTAAATTTTCCGGTACCGGTAAAGAGGCGAGAGCTAAAGGTTTGATTTGCTATGGTTAACATATCTGTAATTTTTAAATCGAATGAATACTGAACTTGCTGTTGATTTCTTCAAGAACCGCAGCCGTTTGTGTTTGGTTGGTGAGTGCTGCCGAGATGGCAATTCCGTAAATTCCGGTTTCGAGTATAGCCGGAATATCTGCTGTTTCAATACCACCTATGGCAATAATAGGGGTGCTAATGCCAGCCTGTCGCACTTTTTCCATTAACTTCTGGTAACCTTCCAAACCTACAATAGGGCTCAGATTTTCTTTTGTACGCGTAAACCTAAACGGACCCAAACCGATATAATCTGCCCCTTCGGCTACCCTTTGCTGGATATGTTCGAAAGTATTGGCTGTACCGCCGATAATCTGGTGTTTGCCAATAATTTTTCTGGCTTCAAGAATGGGCATATCCTGCAGACCCAAATGCACACCGTAACTATTTACGGCTTTCGCCAGCTGCGGATAATCGTTTATGATTAATTTGGCACCGTAAGTTTCGCATAAAGCCTGCGCGGCTTTTGCAAAAGGCAGGATTTCGGCTTCGGCCTGGTTTTTAATGCGCAGCTGGATCCATTTTCCGCCAGCTTGGAGCACCTGCTCAATGGCATCGATATGCGTGCCTGTTTTAGGGGCTTGCGAAATATATTGTAAGGGCTGGATCATGGTTGTATTGTTAAATGTTGAGTATAAGCAAGGCATTTGGCCTGGGCTTTTTTAAAAGTAGTTAGGGCCTGGGAAGGATCGTTCCAGACACAACCCAATAGCGCAACGCCATCGAAGTTCATTTTTTTTACCTGATCGATCTGGTTGAGGCCAATGCCGCCCAAAGCGATTAATTTTGTATTGCTGTTAGGCTTATTTAAATGAAAATCTGGAGGAATAACCCCCATGTAACCGGGTTTGGAGAGGCTGTTAAATACGGGACCAAAAAAACTGTAGTGATACGGGGCAATATCATCAATTGCTGATAATTGATGGATGGAAGTGCTTAGTATATGGTTTTTGGGCAATATATTGGTCGTTAAATTTTTTCTGAAGCTTTCGGTATGGTGGATTCTTTTAATATTATAATCGTTGGCCAAGGCATGGAAATGGTGCAGGGCAATGCGTGGATGGTATTCGGGTGAGATCCCTTCTACAATTTTTCGGTACCCGGTTTCATCGGCATTATCCTTACGCAAATGAAAAACCTGTAAGCCGGCTTCGAAAAGCTGATTTACAAGATGGCATTCTTCCTTAAAAAGGGTTGGCTTGGCGATTACAATCAGTTCCATAATGGCTTAAGAATAAATTTCGCTTCCTTTTTGGGTAAATTCTTTCGATTTTTCCTGCATGCCCTGCGCCAAAGCCTCTTCTGCTTCCACACCTTGTTTTGCCGCATACTCCCTCACATCCTGCGTAATTTTCATCGAGCAGAAATTGGGGCCGCACATCGAACAGAAATGCGCAATCTTGGCGCCTTCGGCTGGCAGGGTTTCATCATGGAATTCTTTTGCCGTATCGGGATCGAGCGATAAATTAAACTGATCTTCCCATCTAAACTCGAACCGTGCCTTACTTAAAGCATTATCGCGGTATTGTGCGCCGGGGTGACCTTTAGCTAAATCGGCTGCATGCGCAGCAATTTTATAGGTGATCACCCCGTCTTTTACATCTTTTTTGTTTGGTAAGCCTAAATGTTCTTTCGGGGTTACATAACAGAGCATCGCTGTGCCAAACCAACCGATCATGGCCGCACCGATGGCCGAGGTAATGTGGTCGTAACCCGGCGCAATATCGGTAGTTAAAGGCCCTAAAGTATAAAAAGGAGCTTCGCCGCAATGATCGAGCTGTTTTTCCATATTGGCTTTAATCAGGTGCATAGGTACGTGCCCTGGTCCCTCTATAATGGTTTGTACATCGTGTTTCCATGCTATTTTGGTCAGTTCGCCCAGCGTTTCCAATTCAGAAAACTGTGCGGCATCGTTGGCGTCGGCAATACAGCCGGGTCTTAAACCATCTCCTAACGAAAAGGCTACATCGTAGGCTTTCATAATTTCGCAGATTTCTTCGAAATGGGTATACAGGAAGTTTTCTTTGTGATGGGCCAGGCACCATTTGGCCATAATAGATCCGCCACGCGAAACAATGCCGGTGATTCTTTTCGCTGTTAATGGTACATAACGAAGTAAGACACCAGCATGGATGGTAAAATAATCTACACCTTGTTCGGCCTGCTCAATTAAAGTATCGCGGAAAATTTCCCAGGTGAGGTCTTCGGCTTTTCCGTTTACTTTTTCAAGGGCCTGATAAATCGGAACGGTACCGATGGGCACAGGCGAATTGCGGATAATCCATTCGCGGGTTTCGTGGATATTTTTCCCTGTTGATAAATCCATAATGGTATCGGCTCCCCAACGGCAGGCCCAAACGGCTTTTTCTACTTCTTCTTCGATGGTAGAAGTAACGGCCGAGTTACCGATATTGGCGTTAATTTTGACCAGAAAGTTTCGGCCAATAATCATAGGCTCGAGCTCGGGATGATTGATGTTGCAGGGGATTACCGCCCTACCAGCCGCTACCTCTGCCCTTACAAATTCGGGTGTAATGTAGCCCTTAGGGGTATTTGCGCCAAAGCTATTGCCTTGGTGCTGGTGGTTCATTACATCGTGCTGCTCGCCCAATTGTGCGTTGAGTAGTTCGATCTGTTGGTTTTCCCTAATGGCGATGTATTCCATTTCGGCTGTAATGATGCCTTTTTTTGCATAATGCATTTGAGATACATTGGCACCGGCTTGCGCTTTGTAGGGTTTGTTGATGAAATTAAAGCGTAAAGCATCAAGCTTCTCATCGGCCAGGCGCTGTTGCCCATAAGCAGAAGATAATTGAGGGAGCTCTTCTACGTCAAGTCGGTCTTTTATCCATTGTTCCCTTAGGCGTGGTAAGCCTTTTTTTACATCAATAACAGCATTGGGGTCGGTATATGGTCCGCTGGTATCGTAAACCGTTACAGGCGGATTAGGCTCGGTTAAGCCAAAGCCATTGTGGATTTTGGTTTCCGTTAAACTGATTTCGCGCATGGCCACCTGGATATCGTGGATTTTTCCAGGTACAAAGATTTTGCGTGAGGCCGGGAAAGGGCTACGGCTGATTACTTCTTGGTTCGGTGTTTTTTCTTGTTTCATATGAGTAGCTGTTTTTATCCGCCTTGAGTGGCTTTTATAAGTATAACCTGATCGGCTGGATTTAATACATGGGTTGCCCAGTCTGATTTGGGAATAATGGTTTGGTTTACGGCAATGGCAAGGCCATTTGTTTCCGTTGAAATGACAGCAGCAAGCATCTGTTCGATGGAACAGGCCTCGTTGAGCAGATGGTTTTGATTGTTTATAGTTACTTCCATATTTTAAAAAATTGGAAAAACTATAGAGATTGCCCCAAAATGGAGATCGAAAAGACAGCAATGTTAAATTGCTTTCACTTTTCCCTTCGGCAGTACTAACTGCATCAGGTTCAAAGGGTATTTCTCAGCACGTAGGCACCCCTAAAGTTTTTTGTAAATATATGCGATTAAATTTCTAATGCAAATAAAAATTGATATAGATAAAATCTATACTTTATCGATAACTGTATTGTTATCGTTTTGAGTGCAGTGAAGAACCCAGAGGCTCTGCGATTGCGAGGCACGAAGCCAACCGAACATAGAGAGGTCATGAATACCAATAAAAACACTAGCAAGAATGAATAATCTTAAATCGCACGCCACTAGCGATCGTTGTAAGATTGCTTCGTCGGCTGAAAAAGCCTTCTCGCAATGACGACACTTTTCTCCCAAACCTCCGACTAAAGACCGTGAACTAGCCACCCGCCTTTTGCAAAACGTAAAAATTCCTTACCTTTGCATCATCACCAAAATCGCCCGATAGATGTAAGATTAATTTCTTTTCAGAAAAATAGATAACAGGCAGAGCATTTCCGCTCCTGCAATTATTTACCAATAAAAAGAAATTTATGCTTAATCTACAAGGAGCTAGCTATATCCACGCTAATGGAGATTTACTGTTTTCAGATTTAAATCTCACCATCAACAAATACGAAAAAATTGCACTCATTGGCCATAATGGCGCAGGGAAATCGACACTTTTAAAAATTTTAGCAGGCAAACTTATGCCAACCGCCGGGCATGCAAAAACAGAATCGCCACCCTATTATATACCTCAGCTTTTTGGCCAGTTTAATGATTTGACAATTGCACAGGCACTCAGGATTGAAGATAAACTAAAAGCACTGAATGAAATCCTCAAGGGAGAAGTAACCGACGAAAACATGGCCATACTCAATGATGACTGGACCATTGAGGAACGTTGTGCGGAAGCCTTAAGCCATTGGCGATTGAAAGATTTAGATGTAAACCAGAAAATGGAAAGGTTAAGTGGCGGGCAAAAAACCAGCGTATTTTTAGCTGGCATTGCCATACACCGCCCGGATATTGTTTTGCTGGATGAGCCGACCAATCATTTGGATCTGGAAGGTAGAAACAGGTTATATGATTATATCCGGTCGGCCAGGGCTACTTTTGTGGTAGTGAGTCACGACCGGACTTTATTAAACCAAATGGAGAAAGTTTACGAATTAAGTAAGCAGGGAATAACCTTGTACGGCGGAAATTACGATTTCTATGCGGCACAAAAGAAAACTGAAAATGAGGCTTTGTACAATGATTTAAAAGCGAGGGGAAAAGCACTGCGTAAGGCTAAAGAGGTAGAAAGAGAATCGCTGGAGCGGCAACAGAAGCTTGATGCCAGAGGGAAGAAAAAACAGGAAAAAGCCGGATTACCGACCATTTCTATGAATACGTTAAAAAATAATGCAGAAAAAAGTACCGCAAAGCTGAAGGGGGTGCACGCAGAAAAACTCGAACATATTTCGACCGAAATGAGCCAACTGCGTTCCGCATTACCCGATGCCGATAAAATGAAAATCGGTTTCAATCAGCCTACCTTACATAAAGGAAAAAGTATTGTAGCGGCTAAGGAAATCAACTTTGCTTTCCGCAATCAGTTCATTTGGAAAGAACCAATTAGCTTTCAGATTTTTAGTGGCGGACGTTACGCAATAAGAGGTAGAAACGGCTCAGGCAAAACCACCTTGATCAAGCTTATTTTGGATCAGCTGCAACCCTCGACGGGAAGTTTAAATCAAGCTGGCATTAGCTCCATATATATTGATCAGGATTATTCGTTGATTGATAATCAACTTACCGTTTACGAACAGGCGCAACAATATAACTTGGGCGCATTACAGGAGCATGAAGTAAAAATCCGTTTAAGCCGGTTTTTATTTGATAAAACCGAATGGAATAAACCCTGCTTAGCCTTAAGTGGCGGCGAAAAAATGCGGTTGATTCTTTGTTCGTTAACCATCAGCAACCAATCGCCCGACCTTATGATCCTCGATGAGCCTACCAATAACCTCGATATCCAGAATATAGAAATTTTAACGGCAGCCATTAATGAATACCAAGGAACACTTTTGGTGGTATCGCATGATGAATATTTCTTACACCAGATAGCAGTAGAGCATACAATAGACTTAAATTGATCTTTAAACAAAACTTAGCCTTATCTTCGTTTTAAATTAAAACCAGCACAATCCATGCAAAACCTGTTAGCATTACAAAGCGGAAAACTTAAAGGAGCGGTGTCGTTAAAACTTTCTGAAAATTTAACAGAATTCCCAAGGGAAATATTCGATTTGGCTGATACACTGGAAGTATTGGACCTTTCTTTTAACAGGCTAAGCGCCCTTCCGGCAGATTTTGGGCGTTTAAAGAAATTGAAGATTTTCTTTTGTTCTGAAAACCTTTTTAAGGTGATGCCAGAGGTACTAGGCGACTGCCCTTTGTTGGATATTGCAGGTTTTAAATCTAACCAGATTGTATCGGTGCCGGCAAAATCGCTGAATCCTAATCTTCGCTGGCTGATTTTAACAAATAACAACATTGCCGAATTACCAAAAGAAATTGGTCTATGTAGGCGGATGCAAAAGCTGATGTTATCGGGCAACCGTTTAACGCAATTGCCTGAGGAATTAAGCAATTGCCAAAATTTATCGTTGCTGCGCATTGCCGCTAATAAACTGCATGAGCTGCCGCAATGGATGGCTACGATGCCTAAACTTTCGTGGATTGCATTTTCGGGGAACAACTTTAGTAAAACGCCAGCTGTAGAAACACTCTCGTTGATTAATTGGCACGATTTAGAGATTAACCATTTATTGGGTGAGGGTGCTTCGGGCATTATTTCGAAAGCAAACAGGACTATTGGTGATGAAACTCAAGAGGTGGCCGTTAAAATATTTAAGGGCAATGTAACCAGCGATGGTTTGCCGGAAGATGAAATGACGGCCTACATTGCAGCGGGTTACCATCCTGGTTTGGTTAATTTAATCGGACAGATTGCCCTACATCCGGAGGATAAAAAAGGGCTGGTGATGGACCTCATTCCGCATCATTTTTATAACCTGGGTAATCCGCCGAGTTTAGAAAGCTGCACCAGGGATGTTTTTCCTGAAGGGATGCAGCTGTCAGAAAACCAGATATTGAGCATTGCCAAAACCATTGCCTCCCTAGCTGCGCAACTGCACGAGGCCGGGATTATGCATGGCGATTTATATGCGCATAATATCCTGATTGATGATGAGGGAAGTACCTTGTTCGGCGATTTCGGTGCCGCAAGTTTTTATGATCTGGCTGATGTTAGGCTCGCCTTTGCGCTGGAGCGGATAGAAGTGAGTGCTTATGGTTACCTGCTTGATGATTTACTTTCTTTAAAAAACGGAGCGGTAAACGAAACATGTTCGGATGCTTTGGCTGCCTTAAGAGATGCCTGTTTAGTTGCATCGCCGTTAGAGCGGCCTGGCTTTCAGGATCTGGTTAAGGCATTAGCTAATATTTAGCTGCAAAAAATAGCCCCCAATTATCATTGGAGGCTATCAATAACATATTCCAATAGAAGGGGCGTCATGGTGAGGAGGAACGACGAAGCAATCTTTCCAACTAGCGATAAAGATTGCTTCAGCCGATGAAAAATCGGTTTCGCAATGACGATGCACCTATATGGGCCTTAGCAGCTATCAAATTATTGAGCATTACTAAAATTAACCATCCATTGGATACCGAACCTGTCTTTAAAGCTACCGAAGTAATCGCCCCAGAACATATCTTCCATTGGCATTTCGATAGTGCCACCTGCTGAAAGGCCATTAAATAGGCGATCGGCATCTTCGCGGCTCTCCGCCTGGATGTTAATATACATGTTATTACCTTCTTTAAGTACATGCCCCGCAGAAGGTACACAATCAGACGCCATTAAAGTGGTATGTTCATTAATGGGTAGCGCTACATGCATTACGCGGTTTTTTTCCGCTTCCGTTAATTTGTCCGATTCGGGTGCATCGCTCATTTTTGCAAAGAAGGTAAATTCTCCTCCAAAAACCGACTTATAAAAATTAAAAGCTTCTTCGGCCTGGCCGTCGAAGTTTAAGTAAGGGTGCATGGTAGCCATAATCTTATTTATTTTGTTTACAACTAAGTTACAGCGCTTAGCAATGACAAAATGGGTGCGCTTGAGACAAATGTAAGGGCGTTTTTGACATCTTTAAATTAATAAGCTTGTATGGTTCCACTTTGTTGCGATGAGTTTAAATCAGGTGCCGAACTTGAGAAAATACTGTTTTAAATAGACTAAAATGTTTTATTCATTTTATAGTAGCTTTTGGGTAAGTTATTCTTTTACAGATGAATAAAACTGAACGGGAATAATTCTCATATCTTTTTCATATTTGTATCAGGGTATTAAACATTTGTTTGAATTAATTCTCAATCGTCCCAAAATAATTTTAGTTTGAGTAAACACGTCCTCTTTTGGGGGCGTGTTTTTTGCAAAAAAAAGAGCCTTTCATTGCTGAAAGGCTGCTCGTTTCAATCTAAATCGTCCCGTTGATTTAATTTTAACATAATAAATATAGTTATCAACATGTTAACATCAAATTAAAAGGTAAAAATACCCCTTAATAGGTAGTGATTTTCACTACACCGTGGCGACAGAATTTTAAGGTGAATAAAGGTAAGTGTTAGTACAAAACGAACAATGGCCGCCAACTTGATCCTGTACACTACAGCAAGTAATAAAAACCAACTCGCCTAATATAGATTAAGAAATGAAAGCTGTTGTGTTATTTTATTACATCAATACCAGTTTTAGAAACACTCTACTTCCCAAAACCGCGACCAGTTTTCGCCTATATCAAGTTTTATTATACCTTCTTTACGTGCTAATTCCTGATCGTGGTTAACACCATCAGCAACTCCGCACCAAGGCTCCAAACAAATAAATGGCGCATCGGTGGCGGCCCATATGCCAAAGAAAGGAAATTCTTCGAAATGGAAATGCAGGCCATAATCGTTTTTGGTGTTAAGTAAACTAATACAATTGCTCTGCAGGGTTTTAAAAACCAATGCATCGTTATAAAACAGGCTATGTTTAAGGTTTAACCTGTGACCTCCCAGTTCAATGAGCTCCGTTTCGTTGGCTACTAATCCATCTTCAAGTTTCCAGAAAGTTAATTTCTCATCGGCATTAAAGGCCAGGTAGTAATCTTCGTAAACCGTATTGGGCGTATTGGGCACAGCAAATGCAGGGTGTGCACCAATTGAGAATAAAAGCTCGGCAGTACCTGTATTTTTTACCTCGTAAGTTAAGTTCAGTTTTCTATCTATTAATTGATACCTCAGTTTCAGTTCAAAATAAAAGGGATATACTTTTAAGGTATCTTCGTTTTGGGTTAAGGTAAAAACAGCTTCGGTATCACTTATTTTTTCGAAATTAAAAACATGATCCCGGGCGAAACCGTGACGGGGTAGTTCGTAGTTTTTACCCTGGTAAATAAAACTATTGTTTTTTAATGAACCAACAATAGGAAATAAAACCGGACTGTGTTTTGCCCAATACTTAGCGTTGGCATCCCATAAATATTCCAGCTTGGTTTCTTTACTAAATAAGCCTTGAAGTTCTGCGCCTTTAGCCGCCAGGCTAACTTTTATATAGTCGTTCTCGAGAGTTATCATTACAAGCTAAAAGTAACAAAAAGATGAGCTTTAAAAACATCTTTTTTATTAATTTTGATCATTAAGCTAATATAAAGCTTAATGCCCTGTTATTTTATTACCTGCGCATTTAATTCGCTCAAAAAAATCAGATACCTATGGCGATAGATTTAAAAAAATTATCAAATGCAAAAGTAAAGGCCGCTATTACCGCATTGCAAAAAGGTGACGAAAAAACATGGGTCCCTTTATTTGCTGCCGAGGTTGCCTTTTATGATGACGGGAACCAGATGAAATTTAATAATTTCTTTAAGAAAGCGCTGGGCCATGAGCGTTTTACCAGTATAGATAAAGTTGAAAACAATGGATTGGAGGTGTATGGTCATTTCCACTCCGACCAATGGGGCGATTTTAAAAGCTTTTTTAAATTTCAGCTGAATAAGGAAGGAAAAATAGAGCGCTTAGATATCGGACAAGCTTCTTATTAGTGCTTAGTCCAAAGTCGTCAGTCATGAGTCCTTATTAATCGATTATTAGACTCATGACTACTGCCTCAAGACTTAGGACTTATCCCTTCTCTTCCCAGATACTAGCAATGTTAATAATGGTTTGCACGGCTTTTTCCATATCCTGTACGCTTACCCATTCTTGTTTGCTATGAAAGGCATGTTCACCTGCAAAAATATTGGGGCATGGTAAACCCATGTAAGAAAGTCGTGAGCCATCAGTTCCACCACGAATACTTTGCTGCTTGGGCACCACACCAGCTCTTTCAATGGCTTCAATACCATATTGCACAATTTTAGGATGTTGGTCTAAAATCTGTTTCATGTTGCGGTACTGTGCTTTAATATTAAGCTTGTAGGTAGATTTTGGATAGTTAGCCATTACCTTTTTTACGGTTTCTTCCAAAAACTGTCCGTGTGCTGCTAGTTTCTCATCGGTAAAATCTCTGATGATAAACTGAGCTTCTGCTTCTTCTACCTGTCCGTTCATACTCACCGGGTGGATAAACCCTTCTTTTTGATGTGTAGCTTCTGGTGTAAGGGCATCTTTTGGTAATGAATCTAAAATTTCAGCAAGGATCTTAATGGCACTTTCCATCTTTCCCTTTGCGAAACCCGGGTGCGTACTTACGCCATAAATTTTAAGGGTGGCGCCATCGGCAGAAAAGGTTTCATCTTCAATTGAGCCTAGTGTTTCCCCGTCTATGGTATAACCAAAATCGGCACCTAATTTCTTTAAATCTGCCTTGTCTACACCACGGCCTATTTCTTCATCGGGGGTAAAAAGTAGCTTTATAGTTCCATGTTTTACCTCAGGATTTCTCATTAAAAAGGCAGCTGCTTCCATAATTTCTGCTAGTCCCGCCTTATTATCGGCACCCAATAAAGTTGTTCCGCTAGCCGTGATGATATCGTTACCAATTTGCTGCTTTAGGTCTTTGTGTTCAGACAGTTTTATTACAATATTGTTGTCATCTGGCAGAATTAAATCCTGTCCTTGATAATTGTCATGAATAATCGGTTTAACATTTTCGCCGCTACAATCAGGCGAGGTATCCATGTGCGAACAGAAGAAAATTACCGGTAATTGCTTGTGTGTATTTGAGGGGATTGTACCATACACATAACCGTTATCGTCCATTTCTGCATCAGAAACGCCAATTTCCAGCAATTCTTGAACCAATTCTTTGCCTAAGTTTTTTTGTTTTAGGGTTGATGGGCAAGAGGGAGAATTTGGATCTGATTGCGTATCAATCTTCGCATATTTTATAAAACGCTGCGTTAGAGATTTGTTAAAGTTGGTGTATGTGCTCATAATTCAAAGTTAAAAGTTATAGATATTCGATAAACATATTATTTTTGTAAAAAAACGATATGATTTTTAATTTGCTGAGAGCTACGTATATAACCCTTCTGCTTGTTTTTATAGGAAGTTTTTCTTTTGCCCAATCTAATTATTTTAAAATGTCGTACGGTTTTGGTGGAGGAGTAAACAAATCATATACCGATGTGTATAAAGGAAGTTTTGGCTACACCGCCTATGGGGTATTCGATTATTATATTACTCCCTTTGTAACCTTAGGTTTAGAGGGCCAGTATGGCATGGTTCAGGGTGGAGATATTGAAACCGACCCACACAACCGTCAGTTTGTAAATAAATATACGGCCATTACAGCCAATGTAAAATTGATGGTTGGCGAAGTGGTAGACTACAATAAAAGTGAATTTTTATACAACATACGAGGTTTGTATGTAGGTTTGGGCCTTGGGGTAATTAACAATAAGATTACCGATATTGTACGGTATAAGCCAAGCTGGGCTGCGGTGGATCCCGGATATGGCCCTTTCCCCGGAAAAGATAAGAGCCTTAATATGGTGGTACCCTTAAACTTCGGTTTTAACTATTACATCAACGATGGATACGGTTATATGCGATACGTAATCAATATCAATGCGCAATCTAACTTTACTTTTGGCGAAGGACTTGATGGCTATAACGATTCGACTGCCAAATTTAAAAACTACTCGCCCGATGTTTATAATACCTATACCATAGGTTTTAAATACATGTTGGGTAATATCAGATCTTATCGTAAAACACTTTAATAACAGCATTTCATTTCTTAGCTTTAAGGCATGAGAAAACTCTTTGTGTTGTGTTTGCTATCAATGAGGCTAAAAGCTATCGCACAAAAAACACCCTTCGAATTAAGCGGAAAAACCGAAACCGCAACTTATACTGAAGCAATATCTTATTACGAAAACCTGGCTAAAACTTACCCCGAAGCCAAACTATTAACCTACGGGGATACAGATTTTGGAAAACCTTTACACCTATTGGTTTTATCACGAGATCAGGTTTTCGATCCAGCACAGATCAGAAAGCAAAATAAAAGAATCTTATTGATCAATAATGGGATTCATCCAGGCGAACCAGAGGGTATAGATGCATCGATGATGCTGGCCCGCGATCTGCTTAAAGCTGGTAAACTGCCAAAAGATGTGGTGATATGCATCATTCCACTCTACAACATAGATGGCAGTTTTAACCGTAGCGGAACTTCGAGAGCGAACCAGAATGACCCGGTTGCCTATGGTTTTAGGGGAAATGGTAAAAACCTGGATCTGAACCGTGATTTCATTAAAACCGATTCGAAAAATTCAGCAACATTTCAACTTATTTTTAATACCTGGCAACCCGAAATATTTGTAGATACCCATACCAGCAATGGTGCCGATTATCAATATGTGATGACGCTTATCCCGACGCAAAAAGATAAGCTAAACCCAATCCTTTCTGATTATTTAACCAAAACTTTGGTGCCTGATTTATATTCCGGTATGGAAAAACTGGGTTATCCAATGATTCCTTATGTAAACTCAATAGGCGAAACTCCAGAAACCGGGATAACAGGCTTTATCGAATCGCCCCGTTACTCCACTGGTTATACCACGCTGCACAACACCATCGGTTTTATGCCCGAAACTCATATGTTGAAATCGTATGATCTGCGTGTGGATGCCACTTATAAGCTTTTGCAAACCTATATTGAGGTTGTAGAACGAGATGCAAAAATTATTGGAGAGAATAAGCGAAAGGCCGACGGATTTGTAGCTGCGCAAAAAGAATTTCCTTTAGAATGGAAACTGGATAAAACCATGGTAAACGATCTGACCTTTAAAGGTTTCGAGGCAGGACAAAAACCAAGCATGGTAAGCGGCGCTGATCGTTTATATTATGACCGCAATAAACCCTACACCAAAACCATTAAAGAATGGAATAAGTTCGAGCCCGCAGTTTCCGTTCAAAAACCGGTTGCCTACATCATTCCCAAAGCCTGGGAGCGTGTAATTGCCTTGCTTAAACTGAACAATGTTAAAATCAGCGAGCTTAAGGCCAATCAGAAAATTGCGGTAGAAAGTTATTATATCGGCGATTTTAAAACCGGGACTCGCCCGTATGAAGGGCATTACCTGCACTCGGGCGTAAAAGTGAATGCAGTTAAGCAAAACCTGCAATATTATGCAGGTGATTTTGTGATATATGTTAACCAGCCGAGTAACCGGTATATTGTGGAAACATTAGAACCTCAGGCTACTGATTCTTACTTCAACTGGAATTTTTTCGATTCTATTCTGGATATGAAAGAGCATTATTCAGCTTATGTTTTTGAAGATACAGCTACAGAACTGTTAAAAAATAACCCTGAACTAAAAAGTAAACTGGAAGCAAAAAAAGCTTCAGACACCGAATTTGCGAAGAATGCAGCTGCACAACTTGATTTTGTGTATAAAAATTCTGATTATTACGAAAAAACACACAATAGATATCCGGTAGCACGTTTGATTACAGACGTAAAACTTGATTTAAAATAGCCACAATGGAATACTTCAATATCGCACCGGTTGCATCCTTAATTTTCGTTTTTACCATTATTACCAGCCTTTATGCTTTCTATGATCATTCGCTTTATGGAAAGTTTATGCTGCATCCCTTTAGTGTTTCGAAAGGACAGAATGTATATACATTAATTACGAGCGGACTGGTTCATGCCGATTGGATGCACCTATTTTTTAATATGTTTACTTTCTATGCTTTTGCCTTTACGCTGGAAAGATTAATGGGGAGCTGGCAGTTTGGATTACTTTATTTTCTAGGGTTGGTGCTGAGTGATCTACCTACCGTGATTAAACATAAAGATCATTTTAACTACAATAGCCTCGGTGCTTCAGGAGCGATTAGTGCGGTGCTTTTTAGCTATATTCTGTTTAATCCAATGTCTAAAATTTACATCATGTTTATCCCAATCGGGATTCCTGCTGTAGTTTTTGGGATTTTGTATTTAATTTATTGTGCTTATGCTTCCCGCAATTCCAGAGATCATATCAACCACGATGCACACTTTTTCGGCGCCTTAACCGGATTGATTTTTACAATCATTTTTGTTCCTGGTATTTTACAGAACTTTATTGCGATGTTAACTGGAGGGCGATAGTATTCATGATAAAGAATCGTCATTCCTGTGAATACGGGAATCCTAATGAAAAATGCTGTATGTTTTTTCCGCTTTAAGATACCCAGTTAAGCTGGGTATGACGAAATACAGAAGAGATTACCCCGCATTTGGCAAAAAAGGCTTCTCGAAGAAACTCATTGGCTCATCAGGATTTTTAATAATCTCGAATACCACATATCCCCAGGGTTTCCAGAAATTTTCCAGTACCTGTGCATATACCTTATTTTGCCAAACATCGAAAAGCGGTTTGGTCATGTTTCCGCGTAAAGGCATAGCCTCGATATAAGTGGTTCCTTCTACAGGCATAAAAGTATATTCGGGCAGACGGTTAAACAGATAGGCAGAATAATAAAAACGGGCGCTCAGCTCTTCAAACTGTTCGGCGGTTAAAGCTTTTCCTTTTATTTCGTTGATGATATCCTGATGGTAACGTTTATTGGTGCCGTTATCCTGTAAACAGGCGATGATACCAAAATCTTTCATTTTTAAAGAGAAGGTTAAGGTGTTGATCTCATCTCGGAAACTGAATGGTGTTTCTCCGTTTTCTAATTTCACTACCGTGATAGACCATGGCGAAAAATCTTCAAACTCCAGGCTGGTGTAAAGATTCTGCATCATGAAATTCAGATTGGCAAATTTCATCATCAACGATTGCGACATATTTAAACCCTCAGCAGTCATTTCTTTGCGCAAAGCCGAATGCATTTCGATGTAGACAAAGCCATATAAAAACTTGCCTATCCAGTTAAAAAGATCCAGTTCCGGTAATGTAGAAACGGCATCATAACCTTTAGCAAAGGCCGCTTCGATCTTAGCTTCCAGGGGATTTAAAAACTGTTCATTTACCTCGGTGTTTACCGGAATAACCAAAGTGTTATACGAGCGGATAGTCTCATCCAAAAACTGGATCTGCTCTTCGCCGCTTAAACCCGCCTGTTCCAATAACCATTTTGGAATTAAGGGAACCTGCACAACAGGCGAATGAAAGGTTTTGCCACTTAAGAAGCAGATTTTGTATAAAAAATCGAAGTTTTGGAAAGGATTGTATAAGCCAGTATTCATTACTGCAATATTAGCCATTATATTTTTAGGGCTTTGCACCGATAATTTATTTTAACGCAGGGATTACAACCACCTCACCCTGTTAGCGGCGGTAGTGTAGCAATGTCCACCGTTTCCCTCTCCTACAAGAGAGGGATGCACAGGTTTGTGTAAAGCAGTTCCTTAAACAGGGTGAGGTATTTAGTAATTATTATAATAATAGCTTATATCTTCAACCAATTGGTTGTAAATGGGTTTGGTAAATTCTAAAAATAAAGCACTTGGTGGTGGAGGCAATTGTTCCCTCCTTCTGGTAATGGCCAATTGTTGTTTGCTTAGGGCCCTATCATCGCCTTTATAACTGGCCCAGCTATCACGCCAAACATAGGTTCCAGGGAATTTTTGTTGATGCACCAGCTTTTTTGTATTCCAGTCGGTAATGCTCATATCCAATAATCCAGATGATGATATATTCTTTTCAAAAATACTTAAGGTGGCCTTTACAGTACCGTAAACAGGTTTTTTATCTCGGGTTTCACCGATTACTACACTATCGCGTTTTAACTTTTCTACCCTTTCTTTTACATAGGTTTGGCCCACCACAAAATCATCAAAATTTAAGCTCAATACCTGATCGGGAACAATTTTTTGATCGGTAGCCTGGGCCTCGCCATAAAAAATTACAAACTTATTTCTCGAGTAATTTCCAATAAACTGATCGATCTGCTGCTGAAAATAATCGGCGCTTAATTTATACATGCCACTGTTTACTATAATTGGCTGCACCACAACCCTGGTTACTGCTGCCCAATAGGCATCGTTCATTTTAGCCTTAACATCTTTATAATTGGCCTGAAGATTTTGTGTTTTCTCGAACTCGTAATAGGCTTTTTTTGCCGATTGGCGGTTATTTTCTCTTAAATAACCTAGGCCCGAATTATATCGTGCTTCAGCGGCATTATACTTACTATCAGCAAGTTCATTGATGTACTTTGAAGGCTTTGGAACAATGGTTAAACAGGCAGGACAGCTATTAATATCATCGGCCAATTGATTGATTTTTTGATAATCGTACATCACCGATTCCCACCTGAATAAATCGTTAGACATTTTAGCCTCTTCAATTTTTCGCAAATGGTCTTGCAGCGCTAAATCATATGCCGTTTTCAGCACCTCCATGGCTTCGCTATTTTTGGGCGAGTTTTGCAGCCTGCTTACTGCCTTAGCAACCGAAGCATCATAATCACCTTTTTGTAAGGCTTTTTTTCCTGTGGTACATCCCCCAATAATTATTAAGGATAAATAAATAAAATACCGTAATCTTGAATTGTTTTTCATGGCAGTGGTAGTTGCGTTAATAAAACAAAGATAATTTGTAAAGCGATAATTACCTTATTTATTTAGAAGACGATTGATAATGAAAATTAGTTGCAGGCAATTTGAATTAGAATTAAAACATCCTTTTTCGATTTCGAAATTTACCCGTACCAGCACCCCTTTAATGTTATTAAAGATAGAACATGAGGGTGTAATAGGTTATGGTGAGGCCTCTATGGTGCCTTATATGGGCGAGAGCTACGAAAGCGCGACAGCTTTTCTTAACCTTGTAGATTGGGATAAAATCCAATATCCATTCGATTTCAAAGAAATTATTACCTACTTGGATAGCCTAGCATGGGGCCAACCAGCCATTAAAGCGGCTATAGACATTGCCCTTAACGATATTCAGGGGAAACTGTTAAATAAACCTTGTTATGAAATTTACGGTGCAGACCCGGCTAAAATGCCGGTAACTTCTTATACCATTGGGATTGATACGCCCGAGGTCATCCGCGAGAAACTGAAAGATGCCGAGGCTTTTAAAGTGGTCAAAGTTAAACTGGGGAGGGATAACGATCAGGAAATTATCGAAACCATTAGGAGCATGACCAGTGTACCCTTATATGTGGATGCGAACCAGGGTTGGGCAGATAAAATTAAAGCGATTGATTTAATTTATTGGCTGCATAACCAGGGCGTGGTGTTAATCGAGCAGCCTATGGATAAAAATAACCTCGATGGAAACGCCTGGTTAACCGAACGCAGTCCGATTCCTTTATTGGCTGACGAAGCCGTACAGCGTTTAGCCGACATGGACAAACTGAAAGGCGCCTATCATGGCATTAACGTAAAACTGATGAAAAGCTGTGGCATGTACGAAGGGCATCAGATGATTTTGAAAGCCCGTTCTTTTGGGATGAAAGTGCTGATCGGTTGTATGAGCGAAACCAGTTGCGCCACTTTGGCCGCGGCTGCTTTAGCTCCTTTATGTAATTGGGCAGATTTGGATGGGCCATGGCTTACCAAGAATAACCCTTTTACCGATCCCGCTTTCGAAAACGGCAAGTATATTTTAAAAGATCTGCCAGGTTTAGGCTTAACAGGTGTTACTTCTGATCTTTTTCTTTAAAGCTTTTTCTGATGTCTTTGGTAAGTTGATACTTAAAGTAGAACAAACAAGCCGTTGTGCCTACCAAAAAACCAGCTGGAAGATATTTAGCATTGTTATAACACCACACCAATCCGAAAATAGAAAGGATAATGGCTAAGTTGTAGAAGATATTTAAAGCGAATTTTTTACCCACAATAGAAGGATTTGGATTAGACAATTTTGAATGATTAGATTGTTGAATGAGAGAATGAATTTTGAATAAGCGATAATAACTTTACTCATTCAAAATTCACTCATTCTATCATTAGTAAACTGGCATGCTTGGATCAAAAGCTTCTTGCCAAGCTAAAATACCGCCTTTTAAGTTATAAAGATTGTCAAATCCGTATTGTTGTTCCAATTGCATTACTGCTGCTGCGCTTCTTTTTCCACTGCGGCACTGAATAATTACCGGCTTATCTTTCGCAACCTTATCAGCCTCAATTAAAATTCCACCCAAAGGGATATTCTCCCCTTCAAGATTGGAAACCTCGTATTCGAATGTTTCACGAACATCAATCAATTGAAAATCTTCTTTGTTATCGATTTTCTCTTTTAGTTCTTGTACCGATATTTCTTTCATTTTTATTAAATGTATTTATGCAAATATAGGAAAATCAACTTTACGCTCCCCATCAAAAAAATGCCATAAAATTTTGTGCGAAACTGTAACAACTTTAACCCTTAGGCGTTTAATTATAAATAGTTACAAATGGACAAACTGAACCGTTTCTTTTGGTTTTGCTCTGGCGCTCACATCCCGACACTGGAAAAGTATCCTTCAGAACAAAATAAATATACTGGCATTGGTGCCACCATCTTTTTTACAGGCTTATTTGCAGCCCTTTCTGGGGGGTATGCCATGTATTTTGTGTTTAAGGGAGATGATCTGGCGGTAATTTTTGCCATTGTTTTCGGCTTTTTATGGGGCGCGGCCATCTTTAATATGGACCGCTATATCGTATCGAGCATTAACAAAAGTGCCAGTACCAATAAACAATTATTACAGGCTACGCCGCGTATTCTGTTGGCCATTATGATCGGTATGGTAATTTCGAGACCGATAGAGCTTAAAATTTTCGATAAAGAAATTAAAGAACGCCTAAAGGTGAGTTACCTAAATGGCCAGCGTGCTAAAATTGATACCCTGAACAAAGCCTTCGAGAAAAAATACCAGGTAGAATTTGGCAGGTTAAATCAACAGAAAGCCACACGGGATTCGCTTGAAAAAGGAATTAAAGCAGATAGACAGAAGCTTAATTTCGAGATTTTCGGAAACAAAACCACCGAAACATCGGGTGTAATGGGTTATGGGCCATATGCCAAACGCAAGGAAGCCGAAATTGCACAACGCACAGCAGAATTAGACTCGCTAAAAGGTAGTATCAATAAATCAGAAGCTTTTGTAGATAAGCGCAAAGAATTTGATGGCCTGTTTACCGAAAAGCTGTACACTAAGAAACAGTTAGACAGTTTATCGGATATTGCTGGTTTTGCCGATCGCAACTGGGCATTGGGGCAACTTAAATTTAATGTAGATGGCACTCGGGATAACAATACGGCAATTGCGGTTACTTTTATCGGGCTGCTGTTTATCTTTTTTGAATGTTTACCTGTGTTTGTAAAATTGATGAGTGCACGCGGACCTTATGACTATGCTATAGCGGATGGAGATGAGGTATCGATATATCATTCGAAAAAGGATAAGGATTTCCATTTTGAAGTGGCCGATAATATTCACGAAACGAGAGTCGATTCCGAGTCGTCAAAGAAGAAAGAAATTATAAAAGGCAAAGCTTACCGCGACCTCGAAAAACACGATTGGGACAGTGAGGGATAAGAAGAAGTGTAAAAGAGAAGATGGAGTAAATGGTCAGATGGTTCACAGATCAGGGCTTAAGCACTTAAACCAATAGCCATCCTACATTTTACACAATTACATCTTACATTTTTCCTAAATTGCCCTTATAATCCCGATTTTATGAAGAAATTTTTAGGTGCAGTAGCATTTGGTCTACTATCGTTTCAGGCTTTTGCCCAAAATGAGATCAGTTATACGGTTTCCTTTCCAAATGCTATCCATCATGAAGCTGAAATCAGCATGTTTATCCCCAATGTTCCAGCAGGTACCTTAAAGGTTAGAATGAGCAGGTCTTCTCCAGGTAGGTATGCTACACATGAGTTTGGAAAAAATGTGTATCACCTGAAAGCATTCGATGCATCAGGAAAACAGTTGGCCATTAAACAATCTGCCGGAGATGTTTATGAAATCCCTAGCCACGGCAGCAGTGTAAAAGTAGCTTATACGCTTTTTGGAAATTGGATTGACGGAACCTACGCCGGTTTCGACGAAACACATGCACACATGAATATTCCGGCAACTTTTGCTTTTCCGGTAGGTATGGATAACAGACCACGATTGGTGAAATTCAATTATGCCGAAAAACCGGACTGGAAAGTGGCCACACAGCTTAAGCCAATGGCCAATGGTGCCTATTTTGCGCCAAATCTTCAATATTTTATGGATAGTCCTACCGAAATTGCCAATTATAAAACGGCAAGCTGGCAGGTTAAAAATACCGATGGTAAGGTTCAGACCATCCATTTAATTACGCATGCTAACGATGATCAGAAAACCATCGATAATTATGCGGAGATGCTTAAAAAAATGGTTGATGAGCATTTTGCCGTTTGGGGCGAATTCCCCACGTACGATTATGGTAATTATTATTTTCTGGATGACGTATATCCGGAGAACGCAGGCGACGGAATGGAGCACAGAAACTCTACCTCTATTGTACAACGTACGCCTAAAATAGAGGGTTATGAGTCTAGCCTCCTGGGTACTTTTTCGCACGAATATTTCCATAGTTGGAATGTAGAGCGTTTAAGGCCAAAAACCTTAGAACCCTTCAATTTTGAACATGCCAATATGAGTGATGAACTTTGGCTGGCTGAAGGCTTTACCCAATATTATGGCAATCTGCTATTAACCAGGGCTGGTTTAAAAACTACCGACAATGCCATACAGACTTTTAACGGACTGGTAAATACTGTTTTACGCTCGCCAGGTGCAAAAAACTTTTCGCCTATTGAGGCCAGTAGATATGCTGTGTTTGCCGATGCTGGTGTGGCTATCGATCAGACCAATAAAGATAATATTTTCACCTCTTATTATATCTATGGCGCTGCAACAGCTTTAGCTTTAGATCTTCGTTTAAGAACTGAATTTAAACTCAGCCTTGATGATTATATGCGTGCGCTTTGGAAAGCTTACGGCAAGCCAGAAATAGCCTATACTGTTCCTGATTTAGAGAAAACCCTCGCAATGCTGACTAAAGGTCCCGCTTTTGCTGCCGATTTCTTTAAAAAATATATTTACGGTACCGAAAAGAACGATTATGCCAAACTACTTTTAAATGCAGGCCTTGTTCTGCGTAAAGCAAATCCTGGTAAAGCTTTTGCTGGCTTTGGCAAAATTAACCTTTTGGATGGGAAACTGATTTTAGGGCAAACGCTGATGGGTACGCCAGCCTATCTGGCGGGCTTAGATGTTAATAATGTATTGCTAACCATAGATGGTGTAGCATTAAAAGATATAGCTGAGGTTACTGCCGTTACTGATGCCCACAAACCCGGCGATGTGCTGAAGGTTACTTATCTTTACCGTGGAGCACAGAAAACCGCTCAATTAACCTTGATAGAAGATCCAGCTTTAGAAATTGTTCCCATTGAAAAAACAGGGGAGAATTTAACACCGGCCATGCAGACTTTTAGAGATAAATGGCTAACATCGCAGGTAAAATCTAAATAACATTAAAATACTTATTATATGAAGAAAATATTCTTTTTAACCCTTGTCGGGATGGCAAGCATGCAGCTTAAAGCGCAAAACATAGATAAAATCATTACCCGTGAATACACCGATCACCTGATTAAAACCTTAAGTGCTGATGATATGCAGGGGCGGGCAACCTTTACGCCGGGTATTGATAAAGCAGCTACGTTTATCGAATCTGAATTTAAGAAAATCGGCTTACAGCCACTAGCTGGAGAGAAAACTTTCCGTCAAACCTTTAACAAATACCAGGTTACCAATCAAAGTACAAGCGTTAAAATAGATGGACAGGAAGTTGCCCCAGAAAATTTAATCGTTTCGGGTGTAACTTCAGAAAGTGTTACGCTCGATAAGTCGAACACCACTGTTGTTAAATTAGATCCTGAAAAGGCATTCGTGCCCCAGCTAAGGGCAATGATGGGTGCCGGAAAAAACCAGATTGTTTTGGTTGACAGTAAATTTACCGATCTGTTTAACCGCTATAGAAGTTACTTCGGTAAACCGGCAACCGTTGATGAGAAAGACATTAAAGCAACTACTAGCGCTGTGCAGGTTTTTGTTTTGGGTAAAGATGCTGCAACAGATTTTTCGGCAACATTTAAAAGCAAGGTAGATAAAATGCCTTTATTTAATGTGGCAGGTGTAATTCCAGGCAAATCAAAAGCGAAAGAAATTGTGGTTTTCTCTGGCCATTACGATCATTTAGGCTTTTTAAAAAGTGTTGATGGCGATAGCATAGCCAATGGTGCAGATGATGATGCTTCGGGTACAACCGCTATGATTGCACTGGCTAAGTATTATAAAGCGCAGAAAAACAACGCACGTACTTTAATCTTTGTTGCATTTACTGCAGAAGAAATCGGTGGTTTCGGTGCAAAATATTTCTCTGAAAAACTAAATCCTGATGATGTAGTAGCCATGTTTAATATCGAAATGATTGGTAAGGATTCGAAATTTGGCAAGAATACCGCATTTATTACAGGTTATGAAAGATCTGATTTTGGGAAGATTTTGCAGAAAAATTTAGCCGGGACTGAATTTACTTTCCATCCAGATCCATACCCAGATCAAAACTTATTTTATAGAAGTGATAATGCAACTTTAGCTGCTTTGGGCGTTCCGGCACACACCATTAGTACCGATAAAATTGATATCGATAAATTGTACCACAGTGTGAAAGACGAATACAGTTCTTTAGACGTAGAAAATATCCTTTCTACCATCAAAGCAATCGCAAAGAGTGCAATTACCATTGTAAACGGAACGGATACACCAACGAGGATTCCGAAGTTGAAGAAATAAAAACGGTTAAACAAACCTTGCAGGTTTTTAAATGGCGTAAGCCCTCAACGAGGCAATTTAAAAACAACTTTAAGCCTGAATTAACCTGCAAGGTTTGCTAAAGAAAGGCTGTGCTAATTTGCCTTTCTTTTACTGATATCACAAAGCATATCTGAATGTATATTCAGGCCAATGTTTGTGATATTGGATAAATGTTCGCTTGCCACGAGAAAAACGATTTCGCAGATTTCCCTTTCAGAATAGTATGTTGCCATTTTTGAAAAGGTTTCGGGATTTACTTTCTTATCCTTTGCAAGTTCAGTTACATAATCTAGAGCAGCTCTTTCTGCATCGCTGAATTGCGGATTTGTTTTATACTCCCCTAAGGCGTCAAATTTGGCTTCATTCATGGCTTCTTTAATAGCAATAAACCTGCCGGTGTCTATACAGAATTCGCAGATGTTAATATGGGCTACCCGCTGTCTGATCAGTAATCGCAATTCTTTTGATAATTTCAGCTTTTTATCCAATTGATATATTTTTCCGCCTAACATGCCGAAAGCTGCCGGTAGTCTTGCCGAAAACACTTTTACGGGGGTTATTACTTTGCCAAGCTGCCTCCGGGTAAGGAAATATACAATTCTCATCATCAATCCTTTTGGATTTTCGATCGGTTGAAGAAATGGTTGTGTAATGTTCATATCTGTTTTTTTTAGTATTTACAGTATAAAACAATCAGCCCTTCAGTTATGTGACAACGAATTTAAAATCGTTATCGAAATGCGTAAGTTTATCAGGATTTATAACTGCAAAAACCTGGGAGATTTTATTTTCCTGGAGCGATAATACCTGTACGCAGATTATTTCTCCATTGATATAAATGACGATAGCCGGTTGAGATAAAATTTCGGTAAAAGAAAATGTTGGTGAGTAGTTTTTGTTGCTGAAAAGTTTTACCATAAACTGTGCAACTGCTTGTTTTCCGAAAATTGGTTTTGCTATTGCCGGGGCTTTGCCGCCGCCATCGCCGATAATAGAAATATTATCGTTAAAAATAGCAATCAATTCTTCTATCTCTCCATTACTGATAAGAGAAACAAATTTTTTGGCTACCGCGATTGATGTAGCATCTGAAATAGAATTGTGTTTGAGGTTTGCGACTTTTTCTTTTGCCCTCTTGAAAAGCTGCCTGGAATTGGCTGATGAAATATTTATTGCTTCTGCAATTTCTTTATGATCAAAATCAAATGCTTCCCTTAATACAAAAACTGCCCTTTCGGTTAGCGAAAGTTGTTCCAATAAAAAAATCAGCTCGTAACAGAGCGAATTATGTTCTTCAAATTTAGAATGGTGGATGGTTTGTTCCCGGCCCGATACAATTGGCTCAGGCAGCCAAGATCCGGTATATGCTAATCGCTGCTCTCTTTTTTTTAAGTTTAAACAATGATTTATGGTCGTTCTAATGACATAATTTCTTTTGTCTGCAACAATTTCAGCAATTGGGCTTTCTAAAAATTTTAAGTTAATATCCTGAACTACGTCTTTTGACGTTTCATAATCACCTGTCATATCATAGGCTATTGAAAATATCAATTTATCAAAGCTCATTCTAAATACAGTTGTTAAAGTTAGATGTGTTAGTGTAACCTAACACATCTAACTTCGTTATTATTATTTACTCAAATACATCGATTTATCTTTGTAAAGCTTGCGGAAGTATGGATCTTCTAAATCTTTGATGAAACGGATGGCCTCACCTGTAGATTTCATTTCAGGTCCTAATTCTTTCGCTACCTCCGGGAATTTCTCGTAAGAGAAAACCGGTTCTTTAATGGCATAACCTTTAAGTTTACGAACGATCGTAAAATCTTTCAGCTTCGCTACACCCAGCATAATTTTAGCTGCGATATTAATGTATGGAACATCGTAAGCTTTTGCAATGAAAGGAACCGTACGGGATGCCCTAGGGTTCGCCTCGATTACATAAACTTTCTCATCCTTAATGGCGAACTGAATGTTTAATAAACCACGTACATCTAATGCTTTAGCAATTTTGATCGAGTACTCTTCCATTGCTTTAGTTACCGTTTCTGATAAGCTGAATGTAGGCAATACGGCAAATGAATCTCCTGAATGGATACCTGCCGGCTCGATGTGTTCCATCATGCCTACAATGTGCACATCCTCACCATCAGAAATCGAATCAGATTCGGCCTCTTCTGCCCTATCTAAAAAGTGATCGATCAATACACGGTTGCCCGGTAAATCGCCCAATAATTTTACTACTGCTTTTTCCAGGTCTTCATCGTTAATTACAATGCTCATGCCCTGTCCACCCAATACATAACTCGGACGAACCAACACTGGGTAACCTACTTCGTTTGCTACAACAATTGCTTCTTCGGCATTTTCTGCAACACCATATTTTGGATAAGGAATATCTAAATCTTTCAGTAAGTCTGAGAAACGGCCGCGGTCTTCGGCAATGTCCATGTTCTCGAAAGATGTTCCGATAATTTTGATGCCTTTTTCGGTTAGTTTTTCAGCCATTTTCAAGGCTGTTTGTCCACCCAGCTGAACAATTACACCTTCAGGTTTTTCTAAATCGATAATTTCGCGAACATGTTCCCAGAAAACCGGCTCGAAATATAATTTATCGGCCATGTTAAAGTCTGTTGAAACCGTTTCAGGATTACAGTTAATCATGATGGCTTCGAAACCTGATTCTTTGGCGGCCAATAAGCCGTGTACGCAAGAGTAATCGAATTCGATGCCCTGGCCAATACGGTTAGGGCCTGAACCCAATACAATTACCTTTTTCCTGTCGGATGGAACAGATTCATTTTCCTCTTCGAAAGTAGAGTAATAGTATGGCGTTTTTGCCGGGAACTCCGCAGCGCAGGTATCAACCATTTTATATACCCTGTTTATGCCTAAAGCTTTACGGCGATCGTAAACTTCATCTTCAGTAACATTGCCTAACAACCAGGCAATCTGGATATCAGAGAAGCCTTTTTGTTTAAGGGTTACGAAGAAATCCTGAGGGATATTGTTTAAAGAGTATCTTTTCAATTCAGTTTCAAGCAATACAAGCTCCTGAATCTGGTTTAAGAACCATTTGTCAATTTTGGTTACCTTACGGATCGACTCCAAAGGTACACCCATTGCCATGGCATCTTTTATTAAGAATAAACGGTTCCACGAAGCATGCTCCAAACCGTCCATAATCTCTTCTATATTGCGCACCTGTCTGCCATCTGCGCCTAGGCCAGCGCGGTTGATCTCTAAACTCTGACAAGCTTTTTGTAATGCTTCGATAAAAGTACGGCCAATTGCCATTACCTCACCAACCGATTTCATCTGCAGGCCAAGCTCTTTGTTCGCGCCTTTAAATTTATCGAAGTTCCAGCGAGGTACTTTAACAATTACATAATCTAAAGTAGGTTCGAAATATGCTGAAGTGGTTTTGGTAATCTGATTTTCAATTTCATCCAGGTTGTAACCGATGGCCAGTTTAGCCGCAATTTTTGCAATTGGATAACCGGTTGCTTTACTTGCCAAAGCTGATGAACGTGACACACGCGGGTTAATTTCGATGGCGATAATTTCATCGTCTACCGGGTTAACCGAAAACTGAACGTTACAACCACCGGCGAAGTTGCCGATTGCACGCATCATTTTGATCGCCTGGTTACGCATTTCCTGGTAACAACGATCAGATAGGGTCATTGCTGGGGCAACAGTGATCGAGTCTCCTGTGTGGATACCCATCGGATCGAAGTTTTCGATCGAACAGATGATGATTACGTTATCATTGCTATCTCTCAACAACTCTAACTCGTATTCTTTCCAGCCTAAAACCGCTTTCTCTACCAAAACTTCGTGGGTTGGCGAAGCTTCTAAGCCACGCTTTAAAGCGGCATCGAATTCTTCTTTTTTGTGTACGAAACCACCACCAGAGCCACCTAAAGTATATGAAGGGCGGATTACCAATGGGTAACCAATTTCTTGTGCAGCTTCTTTACCTTCTAAAAATGAGTTGGCAATTCTCGATTCTGCAACACCTACACCTATATCAACCATTAATTGGCGGAAAGCTTCACGGTTTTCGGTTTTTTCAATTGCAGCAACGTCTACACCAACCACTTTTACACCGTATTTTTCCCAAACACCACGCTCTTCAGCTTCTTTACATAGGTTTAGTGCGGTTTGGCCTCCCATTGTAGGAAGTACAGCATCAATTCTAGGTAAATCTGCAGAGTCGATATGCTCTTGTAAAATAGCCTCTATTGAATCAACAGTTAGCGGGCGCAGGTAAACATGGTCGCCGATAACCTTGTCCGTCATAATAGTAGCCGGATTGGAGTTGATGATGGAAACGGTAATCCCTTCTTCTTTTAAAGAAAGTGCCGCTTGCGAACCCGAGTAATCAAATTCACAGGCTTGGCCAATAATAATTGGTCCAGATCCGATAATCAGTACTGAGCGGATGGAAGTGTCTTTAGGCATGATAAAGCTTAAACAATAATTAAAATTCTAAAGTGTTGAACCCGAAGGTGAAGAAGCAAGAAGGTTTTTTGCTTTTAGAAGGAAAATCCCAACTGTTCTGTCGGGATGCAAAGATACATCTTTAGCCCGATTTTGGGGCGTTTTTTTTAAAATAAAAAAGAGCACGATTTAGGCGCTCTTTTTAGATTTTTCTTCTGAGAAATAAGCTACTGTTGTAATTTAATTTCGCCTAAATCTGTAGTCGCGCTATCTTTTACGGCAACCTTTTCTATTACGGCATCTTTATATGGTGCATTGGCTTTTACCACAACGGTATAAACGCCTTCTTTAAGGTTAGTAAAAGTAAAAACACCTTGATTAATCTGCGCTTTTAGCGTGTCTGTCGCAGCTACAAGTGAAACAGCAGAAGCCGCATCGCCTGGTGTAATTTTCCCTATTATTCCCCCTAGTTTAATATTTGTAAAGGCAATAGAACCTAAAGCAAACACAATAAGAAGGGATAATACAACACATAACTTTTTCATAGTATAACGTTTTAGTTGTTGATGTCTTAAATAAGTAACAGCATTTAGTACAAATAGTTTTAAATAATGAACACTATTTTTCTGATTGTACTATAAATTATACACGGATGTAAAAATTAAATGTACGATTTTATTGTAAATGTTAATTATTGTTAAAAGAATTTCGTAAAAGTGGTGCTGTGAGTCAGAATTAAGTCACGAAGTTGTGATGATCGAAATATTGGCAATAATGTTGTAATAAGCAGAACATATATGCGTTTTGTATATACTTTAGACAATGATCTAAAGCTTCCTCCGCGGATTAGTTACCCGCCATGAGGATTTCTTCATAAATAGTTTGTTTGGTTTATTATCCGGTTAGAGGAGCCCTCCTCAACCGGATTTTTTCTTTTAAGGCTTTTTCTTTTACATTTGACAGTATTCAAGAAAACGTATCGTGAATAAAAATATTAAAAAGATTGCTATTGTTGGTCCGGAAAGTACGGGAAAATCTACTATATCTCAATTGCTGGCAAAATACTATAAAGTTTCGTGGGTGCCAGAGTATGCCCGTTACTATTGCGAAAACCTGGTTGCCGATTATACCCTACAAGATGAAGTGAATATGTACTATGGTCAGGTCGCTTTAGAGGATGCAGTTTTAGTAACCACCGGAAGCGATTTTATTATTTGCGATACCACTTTTATTACCGTAAAGATATGGAGCGATGAAGTGCTTGGCGAAACACCAGAGATTGTGTTAGATGCCTTGCCGAAACGGCCGTACGATCTGTACTTGTTGATGGATATCGATTTACCATGGCAGGACGATCCGCTGCGCGATTTTCCGGAGAAACGAGAGTATTTTATGGAGGTTTGGCATAAAGAACTCCGCACCTTAAATGCGAATTACAAAGTAATTGGCGGTTTGGGCGATGAAAGGGTAGCGAATGCAATTAAGGCTATTGATGATTTTTTGACCCTGTAATTCAGGAATAAGGAAAAGTGGCATTCTTTCATTAAATTAAGTTTTTTTGGTTTGGAGACGATTGTTAGTAGCTTTTGGCAACCGGCGGGTTTAATTAACAGCGGTTTGCTTCAGGGCGCCAAATTTTGTCAAATAAACCCGATTGTCGGGAAGCGCTTCCGATCCTTCATCGGAACTCGTACCAGAAAGCGGGGCTGAAAAAGCCAAAAGCATAGAACCGCTCATTTCCAACTAATAATAAAATGTTTTTCTTTTTAGGAAATGAAAGGTTAGTATTTCATAGGTGCTGTAGCCCTGCCATCCGCTTTACTTCGTTGCACTCCGTGTCCGCTGCTGTCGGGTTTAGGTACAGCGGTTTGCTTCAGGGCACAGAACCTTCGTTTTCTAAACCTAAAAGGTACAAAATTCACCATTTGCGCAATCAGTTTTTAGAGATTTAACCCAGAAAGTATCAAAAAACACTCGAATTGCTTAAAATTTTCTACATTTGCACCATCATTAGGGGTGCCTTGTTTAAATAACACAAAAACAGGCTGAGATCATACCCATTGGCTTTGAATAATCAAATCAAAATACTCAATTTCCAAACGTCTGAAAATTGAATTTTGATCATTGGAATTTAAAGACCATGCACCTGATCCGGGTAATGCCGGCGTAGGGATTGGAGTTATGGAAGTTTAACTGAAAATCGGCAATGCCCCTTTTCCGATGAGTTTAACTAAAAACAATAAAATTGAAAAATTTACTTTTTGCAGCACTTGTTGCAATGTTGCCCTTCTTTGTATCGGCACAAATTTCTGTTACAGGTAAGGTAACAGATCAAAATCAGCAACCTCTTCCTGGTGCTACGGTTAAATTAAGAAATCAAAAAACAGCAGTTGTAAGCGATGCTTCAGGAAATTATAGTATCACAAACCTCGTTAATGGAAAATACACTATTGTAGTGAGTTATGTAGGCTATAAAACAATCGAAAAGACTGTAGAGCTTAAACAGAATACCGCGTTAGATTTTAGCCTCTCACCACAAAATTTCTTAGCTGAGGAGGTAATTGTTCGTGCAACACGGGCAACAGAAAAATCGGCCACTACCTACAAGAATATTGGCAAGGAGGAAATCCAGCAGAATAACTTCGGACAGGATCTGCCTTTCATCCTTCAAAACACACCGGGAGTTGTGGTTAATTCTGATGCTGGTGCTGGCGTAGGTTACACAGGCATCCGTATCCGTGGTAGCGACAATAGCAGGATCAATGTAACGGTTAATGGTATTCCGATAAACGACAGCGAAAGTTCAGGTACGTTTTATGTAAACATGCCCGATTTTGCTTCATCGGTAGATAACGTGCAGATTCAGCGCGGTGTAGGTACTTCAACCAATGGTGCAGGTGCATTTGGTGCGAGTTTAAATATTCAGACAACTGCCAGCGAAATGGAACCTTATGCCGAAATAAACAGCACTTACGGAAGTTTCAATACCTGGAAAAACACGATAAAGGTTGGAACAGGTTTGATTAACAATCGCTTTAGTTTTGACGGCCGCTTATCAAGAATCAGTTCGGATGGTTATGTAGACCGCGGTTCATCCTTGCTTAAATCATATTTCTTATCTGGTGCCTACCACGGAGATAAAGACCTGTTGCGTGTAAACGTTTTTTCGGGAAATGAGAAAACCTATCAATCATGGAACGGTATTCCGCAATCGCGCCTGGAAAATGACGTAGCCGGAATGAATGCCTATATCGCCAGAAATGGATTGGGTGCAGAAGATGCTGCAAACCTTTTAAATTCAGGCAGAACTTATAACAGTTTCTTATACAATAACCAAACAGATAACTATACGCAGAACCATTACCAGTTAATTTATGCCAGGCAGTTTTCTGATCAGTTTTCTTTTAATGGCGCCTTACATTATACCCAAGGCCAAGGTTATTATGAAGAATACCGGGTGCAGGATAAACTGAAAAATTATGGTTTAAATCCGGTTGTTATTCCAGGCGGAACTCCGGTTACCGAAACAGATCTGATCCGCCGGCGCTGGTTGGATAACGATTTCTATGGTGTTACTTATGCCTTTAATTATGTGCCGCAGAAGAATTTAAACTTTACTTTGGGCGGTGCATATAACGAATATAAAGGCGCACACTTTGGGCAGGTGATCTGGGCGCAATATGCATCAAACGGAAATATAGACAGACATTATTATGATAATGATGGTTTTAAAACCGATTTTAACGTTTATGGTAAAGTAAACTACAGCCCTGTTGAATCGTTAAGTTTATTTGCCGACCTGCAATATCGCAGGGTGTATTTCGATGTTGCCGGAACGGAAAATAAACTGAACACTTTGGCCATTAACGAAACCTTAAATTTCTTTAACCCGAAATTTGGGGCAACATATTTTATCAATCCACAGAGCAATGTATATGCCTCGTTTAGTGTGGCCAACAAAGAGCCTAACAGAGATGATTATACAGATGCTGCGGTAGCAGGCATCTCTCCAAAACCTGAACGTTTGAATGATGTAGAGTTAGGTTATCGATTTAAAAATGATAAATTTAATTTAGGTGCCAATGCTTACGGAATGTTCTATAAAAACCAATTGGTAGTTACCGGGCAAATAAATGATGTTGGAGCCAACTATCGTCAGAACGTAGACAGAAGCTATCGTTTAGGGATTGAGGTAGATGGTTCTTATATCATTAACCAGCAATTTGTATTAAACGCCAATGCTGCGTTGAGTAGAAACAAAATCAAGAACTTTACCGAATATTATGAAGATTACGATAATGGCGGATTTGTTGTAAACAACTACAAATTGACTGATATTTCTTATTCTCCCAAAGCCGTTCTTTTTGGGGAGCTTGTTTACAAACCTGTTAGTGGTTTTGCTGTAGCCTTACAGAGCAAGTATGTAAGCAAACAATACCTGGATAATACGCAGAACAACGATAGGACCATTAACGGTTATTGGGTAAGCAATGCACGTTTAGGCTACGATTTTAAATTTGCAGGCGTTAAAAATATTAACCTGGGTTTACTGGTAAACAATATTTTCGATAAGAAATACGAAAGCAATGGTTATACCTATGGCTACCAGGCAGGTGGAAGCAGGGTAACCGAAAACTTTTTTTATCCACAGGCGGGAACCAACTTTTTGTTAAGCCTGAACGTTAAGTTTTAGAAAAGCTTAAAGCTAAAAAACAGTAAATCGTCATTGGAAGATAAACACCCAATGGCGATTTTGTTTTATATTGGCATCCTGATTTTAAAGCCATTAATTCTACCATACCAAGCATGAAATACATAGAGAAACTTCATTACATTACGCACGATATCCCGCACCGCTCACACATTGAACAGGCGCAACTGGCTTGCGAGGCTGGTGCAAAATGGATCCAGTACCGTTGCCTGAGCAAAAATGATGAAGCGCTCCTGCAGGATATTAATGCTATTGCAGAAATCTGTGATGATTGGGGTACCACCTTAATCGTTACCGATCATATTCATTTAAATGGAAAGGCCGATATTCAGGGTTTTCATATGGAAGATATGGATGCCGATTTTATAGCACTGCGCAAACTTGTCGGCAATGATATTACCCTTGGAGGATTGGCAAATACAGTAGAAAATTTAATCAGACTTGCGCAAGAAGGTGTTGATTATGCTGGTTATGGTCCCTTTGCAATAACCGAAACCAAGCCCAACAAGTATAATCTCTTGGGCATAGAAGGTTATCAACAAGCAGTGAAAGAATTGAAAGCTCAGTCCATCAGCATTCCGGTATTGGCTGTGGGTGGGATTAAAACCTACGATGTAGAAGCTTTAATGCAAACCGGTATTTATGGCATAGCCGTTTCCGGAGCCATTAATTTTGCAGATGATTTTATTGAAGCTTATCAAGATTTTTACACGTTAGTTAAAGAAAGCACCTAGTATATAATTAATCATTTTACCTCTAACTGATTCTTACTGTACCGTACTTAAAGCGAAATTTCTATATTCGCAGTATGTCTTCACACCATATTGTAAAAGAAAAACAGGAGCCGGCTTTATACATCGATGAGCTTGGGAATTTTAACGAAGAACTTTTGGGCCAACTACTCGAATGGAGCCCTACGCTTTTGGTTAACGGAGAAAATTACGATAAGATTTTTTCCTTAGGCTTAAAGGTAGATGTGCTGGTAAACGGGAACGGGCAGGAAGCGCAGGAAGATACAAAAGTTATTCAGGGGCCTGTTGATGCTTTAATGGTGGCCGTTAATTATCTTTACGAAGAGAAATATCCAGCAGTGAATGTAATTGCAAAGAAATTCGATCTGGAGAAATTTGCAGGATTTGAAGACAAAATTAACCTGGTGGTATTTACCGAAAGAGCAAAGCACTACCCCATAAAATCGGGATTCTCGGTTTGGAAACCTGCGGGAAGTGAATTCCTGATCCATGGTAACCGATACATCGAAGTAACTAACCTTGAGCAGAATGAGGAAGAAATTTTTATTGTAGTTAAAGATGGCTTTGTAGAATTTACCTTTTCAGGACAACCAATTTTTATTAGCGAACCAATATGATTACCCTCAGAAAAGCAAAAGAAGAAGATATAGAAATCATCAGGGATATTGCTGTGGCAACCTGGCCATCAACCTACCTCGATATTATCGGGCAGAAACAGATTGATTACATGTTGGATAAAATGTACAATAAAGGAGAGCTATTGAAACAATTTATGGAAGGGTATGTCTTCCTGATTGCAGAAGAGGGCGAAAATCAGTTAGGTTTTACAGGTTACTCTATTATTGAACACGAAGAGCGTATTTATAAGCTGCACAAGCTTTATGTGCTGCCATCGGCGCACGGTAAAGGCGTTGGGAAAATCTTAATTAACGAGGTTTTTAACCAGGTAAAAGATGCCGGAGGAAGTGCATTACAGCTGAATGTGAACAAGCATAATAAAGCCAAAGATTTTTACTTAAAAGGAGGTTTTACCATTAAAGAATCAGTAATGCTTGATATAGGCGACGGTTACTTTATGGATGATTATGTGATGGAATATAAGTTTTAAATACGAGCAAACCGTCATCCTGAACTTGTTTCGGGATCTTGTAACAGGATAGATGCTGAAATAAATTCAGCATGACATATAGCTTGGAATATAAAGCACTAAAATTTGTCATCCCGAGCCTGTCGAAAGACCAACCTAAAATATATTATAAAGTGCTTCGACAGGCTCTCCGTAGGAGTCTTTTGGACAACATGATAGATCTTAACTGATAGTATAATCGCCTTTTTTACAACTAATTCTTCATACGGCCTTGTTCTGCTTCAGTACCCGTTGCGCGGCGGCGGGCAGGTTTAATTTCGTTTTTACCAAAACGATAGGTAAAGCTGATTCTGCCAATTTGGGTTTCATTTTTTTGATGCACCGTGTATGTTAAACCCGGATATGCACTTGATAAATTGTTTTCAGATATATTAAATACATCTGATAAGGCCAGTTTCAAACTTGCTTTTTTGTTGAACAATGATTTGCTTAAACCTGCATCAACATAATAACGGGCTTTTAAACTTAAGGTACCGTAATCAAGCGGCGATTCGTAACTGCCATTGATCTCTGCCGTAAAACCATCCATAATCGTAAAGGTTTGTTGCGATTTAAATTGGAAAGATGTTTTCCCGGTTTTTAAAGCACTCCCGGCTAAATCTGGCGATTTGAAACTGAGGTAAAAAACATTTAAGTTATTATTGGTCTGCCACCATTTCGTAATCTGAACGGGCACATTTAAATTGGCGTTGTAGCTAATGTTGGTGGCAATATTTGCATTGGTTTGATATAACGACTGATTTGCGGCATCAGGTAAAATTACTTCTGCAATTACATCGTTAATTCTGCTATAGCCAATGGAGAGCATGTATTTTTGCAATAGGGTATAACTAAGCTCAAAATTGTGTGTATACTGCGGATTTAAAAAGGGATTTCCTTTGCTATAGGTAAATTCGTCTAAGTAATAGATGAAGGGATTTAAAGCATCGTAACTTGGGCGGTCTATCCTTCTGCTATAAGAAAAACCTAACTGGTTGTTTTTTGAAAGCGTTTGTTGAACAAACAATGTTGGAAAGAAATCCCAATAACTTCGTTCCACTACGGTATTCGTGGTAATCAAATTTCCTTTCGAATTGGTTTGCTCAACCCTTAAGCCAATTTGAACACTTGTATTTTTAAACTGTTTGTTTACATTGGTATAAGCTGCATTTACATTTTCATCGTATACAAACTGGTTGCTTCGTTTTACATCGTTCTGCCAGGCATTGTTTACCAACATTTCCGCTTGCAAGTCATTGTCGGTTTTAACCCAGCTGCTTTTAATCCCGGCTTCGAGTTTAACCGTTTTGTTAAGTGATACATTATAGTCGATTTTAAATGCTTTGATATCAATAATCGATGGGGTGTTGTTGCGGGTATACCTGATCGGGTGGATTCTGTCTCCATTGGGAAACCGATAATCGTTTTCATAATTAGAACCATCGTTACCTTTGTATTTGGAATAGTCTACATCTGCCGAGATTTCTGAACCCGCAGTATCCAAAACAGATTTATAATTTAAGTTATAAGAAACATTATTGTATTTGTTTGCTTGCAATGAGTTGGTGATCAGGGTAGAATCCACCTTGTTAAAGGATGGACCGATTAAAGTGTTGTTTCCCGCAGTTTCATTTCCATGATTAAAGTAGCCGTTTACCAATATACCAATGGTGTTTTTCTTATCGATAAAGTAATCTAAACCTGCTTTAAGGTTATTGTTATATTGTTTTCTTTTGCTTTCACCTACCTGCATAAAGTAAATATCGGGTGTGCCATTCGAAATCCGGTCGATAGCGATCAGGTTATCACGCTCAAACTTACCATAGTTGTAGTTACCAAAAACATTAAGTTTCTGTGTACGGTGGTTCAGGTTTAAACCCGCATTTGCCCTTAGGTTTTTACCATATCCTAAAGATCCGTTTATACTGCCGTTTGTTCCGCCGTTTTTACTTTTTTTGGTTTTGATGTTGATAATGCCCGAATTACCTGACGCATCATACTTTGACGAAGGATTGGTAATTAGTTCGATGCTTTCTATTTCCGAACTCTGCATGTTACGTAGTAGGTTCGCCACATCAGCACTGCTCATATAAGTCTGCTTGCCATCCAGTTGAATGAGCACACCTTGTTTACCCATCATCGAAATCTTATCATTCTGATCTACCGTTACGCCTGGTGCTTTTTGCAAAACCTCCAGCGCAGTAGAGCCTGTCATAACCGAACTATTGGAAACATTCATCACGATCTTATCCATTTTTCTTTCGATTAATGGTTTAGTTACCGCTACATTCACTTCTTTTAAGTTTTGAGCGCTTGCGGTGAGCTGAGCCGTTCCGAAATCTACTTTCTGATTATCCTCTGTTAAAACGATGGTTTTACTTTTAAGTGTTTTGTAACCCATGTTACTGGCTTTATAGAAATAACTCCCTTTACCCGAAACATTAAAATTAAATGTCCCGTTTGGATCGGTAAATGCTGTTTTAACCACACTCGAATCGGATGCTTTAAAGAGCACAACCGTAACATAATCTGCAGGTTTTTTGGTTTCATCTAAAATTACCCCACTGATATTTGGTTTAGGGTTTGTTTGCGCAAAACCCACCTTAACGGCAAAAAGAAGTGTAAGGATAAATGGTATTCTGTATAGTGTTTTCATTTTTAGGTATTTATTCTTAAAAAAAATGGGCAAAAAGATTTCTATATCGCATGTGCATGCGCTTTCAATTTAATTGCTTGCTTATTTTAAAGTTTAGCCGGAAACGAAAAGTTTCCGTTGTTTAGTTATAGGTAAGACGAGCATTTTTTAAAAAGGTTACAGGGATTTTAAAAAAGTTGGGGGCCGGGAGCCCAAAGTCAGGATTAAATTGCTTCTTAATTGTAATGCATTGGTAGGGTTTTTAGGTTGCATTAAGATTCCCGCCTGCGCGGGAATGACGACCGTTCTTTGCGATCTGCCATTGGTAAAGAAGGAAAAGAATCTTTTAAGAGACTTTGTTAGTTAACCGATTAACAGTTTAAACAATTAACTCAGTCTCACAAATGAACCAATGACTAATGAACCAAAAAAAAGCCACAGACAAACAAGTTTACACCTGCATATCTATGGCTTTAAATTCCTGGGTAAAAGGAATCTTTTATTTTACACCAAGTACATCAACACCTTGTTCGAAAACAACATCAACCGGAATATTCTTCTTGGTTAATCGGTCCAGATCTGTTTGCAGTTCTGTATGGATAACCGCTTTTTCTTTTTGTGCTTTTTCTACCGCAACTTTATCACCGTTACCTTGAAGGGTAAGAATAAATGCACTTAAATCGTTCATTGCAGTTGCAAATTTTTCGAAGTTTACTTTGTAGGTACCTTTTGCTGTACGCTCAAAAGCACCTTTTTCCTGGAAATAATTAAAACACTGCATATTGGCTTTTCCGTGTGCTTCAGATACACCAAAGCGAACAGAGCGTAAAATGCCAGCCATAAATGTGGTGTAATAATCTTTTACATCACCTTTCAGTTCACCCTTTTTAAGTAAGCCCGTTACCATATACAAGCCTAAAATATCGGCTTTACCTTCTTCTAACCAGCTATACTGCTCTTTTAATGCGGCACGTACAAAACCTTTCCCGGTAATGGTTTTTTTTATGCCTAAACCATGGGCTACCTCGTGAAACATGACGTTTGCAAAAAAAGCATCAAACTTAATGTATTGCTGCTGATCAGCTTCAATTAATTCTTTTGAAATCGGTACCAGGATTTTATCAAACTTAGCCTGCATTGCATTTTTCAGCTGCGAACGGCGTGTTCCTTTTTCCTGCTGGATTTTTTCATCATTCGGGAGGTTAACGGCAATGGTTTTCGATCCGGCATTGCAGTCTCCTGCATAATAAACCACATCATATGCATTTAACTCAGAGTCGGTTCCAGGGGTTTCTGTTTTGTATTTTGCCGCAACTGGTAGGTTTTTTTGCAATTCAGGAAGCATTTTTACATACTTTGCCAAACGCTTACTCCACTCTTTATCTTTGATTAAAACATAAGCTTCGTAACTGGTACGGGCATTAAACAGTTTATCCTCGTAATTTTCAATTGGGCCGATAATGATATCCAAACCATTGGTTTTCATATCCAACCAGGCATAATCACTTGCGGTAAAATTATCTGTTACCAAAGCATCGGCCCTTAGGTTTAAATATTTTTTTAAACCGGCATCTTCAGCAATTAGCGCTGCCTGTTTTAACAATGAACTTGCCTTTTGTAATTCTGAAGCAAATAATACGTGATAAGGTACCGTTGATAATTTTCCTGTACTGTCTTTTTGAACAACAGAATATGCACCAAACTTATCGGCAAGGTCTGATTTCTCTATGGCTTCTTTTGTAATCCCGTATGGGTAAAAAGATGCTCCCTCTGGTTTGGCACCAACACCTTCAACAAAAGGTTTATCGTTATTTAATCTATCCCAAGGACCATAATTGATATTAACAAAATCGCGGGTTTTTTCGTCTTTAATAGTTGCAAGCAGGCTATCTCTTTGTGGGTAGGCTTGTTTCCAATATAATTGATCCATAATTTCTGCTGCCTGGATTAACAAAGGCAGAATTTTACGGTCGTTAACACTTAAATCGTTAATATTAGTGGTTAATTTTACCCTTTCATAAATGGGTAAGCGTTGGGCAACATAATTGGTGAGACTATCTTTTTGTACTACCACAGCCTTTTCATCTTTAGATTTATTATTGCCAGTACAAGACGATAAAGCGCCTACTGAAATAGCTACTGCCGATAAAAATAGGGTCGATTTGTATAAATTCTTCATATTAAAGTATATGGCCGCTAAATTAGTAAATTTTGAAAGCTTTGTATAAAGTTTGATGCATTGGGTGAAGTTTAACATAACTTTGTAACTTCAACTCGCTAACAATTCATGCCATGTTATTTTCCAGGTTATCAAAATCATTATCTATTTCCGCTTTTTCTCTGGTACTTATTTTATCTGCCTGCGGAAGCAGCAAATATGCCGCAACGGAAAAAATCTATAAGGAAAAAGCAAAAGATTTTTCGAAAATAATTAATACCACTCCACCGGCTGGTCAGCTTTACGATTCATTGGGAGCTGCAAATCAGGAATGGATTGGCTCTGTAAATTTTGGGATACGTAAGCCAAATTTTGTGGTGATCCACCATACTGCGCAAGATAGTTTGGCACAAACAATAAAAACATTTTTCTCTACTAAAGCAGGTACGAGCGCACATTATGTTATTAGTCGCGACGGTAAAGTGGTGCATATGGTGAATGATTATTTACGCGCAAACCATGCTGGTGTGAGTAAATGGGGGAAAGATACCGATCTTAATTCTTCGTCAATCGGTATCGAGCTGGATAATAATGGCTTAACTGACCCGTGGCCCGATGTGCAGATTAATAGCTTGCTTAAGTTATTGGCCACTTTAAAGAAAACATACGGTATACCTACGGCAAATTTTATCGGTCATGCTGATATTGCACCTAAACGTAAAAACGATCCGAAAAATTTCCCCTGGAAAAAGCTGGCCGATAAAGGTTTTGGCTATTGGTATGATGATGTGCTGAAAAATCCTCCCGTAGATTTTAATACCGAAATGGCCTTAAGATATATTGGCTATGATACCAGTAATCTTCCTGCGGCAATCACCGCTTTCAAAATTCATTTTATCCAAAGTGATATTACGCCGACTTTAACACCAGTGGATATATTGGTGCTGTATAATGTGTATACGAAGTATTAAGCGGAATGGGGTTTGGCGGTTAGCGTAAATTAAACTCATATTGATGATCAGCTTTTAAGCAAGCCCCATGAACTATAGTTTCTGCAAACATTAACCAATTAGTCCCAAAAATTTTTCTAAAAAAAACACGGATAAATCTGTGTTCATCCGTGTTTATCTATTTAAAAATGCTTATTAATTTGGTTTCTTAAACGTATCCTTTAAGGTTACCGTTCTATTGAAAACCAATTTATCGGCTGTAGAATCTTTATCTAAACAGAAATAACCTTTGCGGATAAACTGATAACGGCTTTCCAGATCTGCTGTTGCCAATGCTGGCTCGATATAAGCGTTAGGTAAAACCGTTAAGCTTTCAGGATTTAAGTAATCTTTAAAATCTCCTTCTTCAGCATCTGGCGTTTCAGAGGTAAATAAACGATCGTATAAACGAATTTCAGCAGTTTTAGCATGTGCTACACTTACCCAGTGGATTGTTCCTTTAACATTTACGCCGCTGGTATCGTTTCCACTTTTCGATTCAGGAATATAAGTGCAATGGATTTCGGTTACGTTTCCGTTTTTATCTTTCACAAAATCTTCGCATTTAACAATATAAGCGAATTTTAAGCGTACCATTGCGCCTGGTGCCAAACGGAACCATTTTTTTGCTGGTACTTCCATAAAATCTTCACGTTCTATCCAAAGTTCGTTGCTAAAAGGAATCACACGTGTACCTCCACCATCTTCAGCCTCTGGATTGTTTTCGCCGATTAAATCTTCTGTTCCTTTTTCGTAATTTGTAATCACCAGTTTAATCGGATCTAAAACCGCCATTACACGGTTAGCGGTTTTATTTAAATCTTCGCGGATACAAAATTCCAGTAAACTTAGCTCAATTAAATTTTCGCGTTTGGCAATACCAATACGTTCGCAAAATTCGCGTACACTCTTCGGTGTAAAACCCCTCCTACGCAAACCACTAATGGTAGGCATGCGCGGATCGTCCCATCCATTTACTAAGTTTTCGTTAACCAGTTGAAGTAACTTACGTTTACTCATTACCGTGCTGGTAAGGTTTAAACGGGCAAATTCATATTGTTTCGAAGGGAAAATCTCTAATTTTTCGATAAACCAATCATACAGTTCACGGTGCGAAACATATTCCAATGTACAGATAGAGTGCGTGATGTTTTCAATACTATCACTTTGCCCGTGAGCAAAATCGTACATCGGGTAAATGCACCACTTGTTACCTGTACGGTGATGTTCGGCATGCTTGATGCGGTAAATAATCGGATCGCGCATTAACATATTCGGACTGGCCATATCGATTTTTGCTCTCAAAATATATGCGCCATCAGGAAATTCGCCATTTTTCATTTTCGTGAAAATGTCTAAATTTTCTTCAATGCTGCGGTTACGATACGGGCTATCCTGCCCTGGTTCTGTTGGCGTGCCTTTTAAAGCTGCAATTTCATCTGCAGAACTCTCGTCAACATAAGCCAAACCTTTTTCGATCAGTTTAATGGCAAAACCATACAGCTCGTCAAAATAATCTGAGGCATATAATTCATTTTTCCAGTTAAAACCCAGCCATCTAATATCTTCCTGCTGGCTGGTTACGTATTCTGTTTTTTCAGTTACCGGGTTGGTATCGTCAAAACGTAGGTTGGTATAGCCGCCGTATTTTTGTGTTAGTCCGAAATTTAAGCATATCGCTTTCGCGTGGCCGATGTGTAGATAACCATTAGGCTCCGGCGGGAAACGCGTAACCAAAGTTTCGTACTTACCACTATTTAAGTCGTTCTCAACAATTTCTTCAATAAAGTTCAATGACTTTTCTTCACTCATAAAAACCTGTAAATTAGGAATGCAAATGTAAAAAGATTGAGCGGATTTATACAATGATTATGGGTTTATTAGTCCATAGTTGATAGTTGATAGTCCAGAACTTCATTATAGTGCTATGAAAGAACAAATATGTTAGTATTATAGGCTAATTCGCCGTCGAAAACCACGACTCTGAACAATGAGCCTCAACCATTACTTGCTTTTTCCCTATTTCTCAATTACCTAATAAAATCGATACATTTACATCAACTTAATATGAATGATGAGCAAAGTATTAAATCGGCCTATCCGCGTTTTAGTAGCTAAAGTTGGATTAGATGGCCATGACAGGGGAGCCAAAGTAATTGCAACTTCCTTACGAGATGCAGGCATGGAAGTAATTTATACCGGCCTACGCCAAACACCAGAAATGGTGGTAAACACAGCACTTCAGGAGGATGTTGATGCCATTGGGATTTCTATCCTATCGGGCGCGCACATGACGGTTTTTCCAAAGATTATTCATTTTATGAAAGAAAAACAGTTAGATGATGTGTTGTTAACCGGTGGAGGGATCATTCCGGAAGCAGATCGGTTAAAACTTGCAGAAATGGGTGTTGGGGAGCTATTTCCGCCAGGTACAACAATGGCAAGTATTGTAGAATATATTCAGAATTGGGTTACAGAAAATAGAAATTTTTAAGCTATGGCATACCAGAATTTAATTTCAGAAATAAAAGAAAACATTTTATACATTACCATCAACCGTGAAAAAGCACTGAATGCTTTAAATAAAGATACTTTAGCCGAACTGGCTGATGTAATTGCTTTCGCAGGTAAAACCGATGAAGTAAGGGGCGTTATTTTAACCGGAGCAGGTGAAAAAGCCTTTGTTGCAGGGGCAGACATTAAAGAATTTTCTGATTATAGTGGTAAACAGGGAGAAGATTTAGCAAAGCGTGGTCATGATCTGGTTTTTAATGCCATTGAAAATTCTTCAAAGCCATTTATTGCAGCAATTAATGGATTTGCTTTGGGCGGAGGACTGGAGTTGGCTATGGCCTGCCACATACGCATCGCATCAGATCATGCAAAATTAGGTTTACCTGAGGTTACTTTAGGTTTAATTCCGGGTTATGGCGGTACCCAACGCCTTACACAATTGGTCGGAAAAGGTAAAGCAATAGAAATGATTACTACCGCAAATATGATTACAGCTTCGGATGCAGAAAAAATAGGCCTTGTAAATTATGTTGTTCCGCAGCCTGATCTAATCAGCAAGGCTGAAGAGATACTGAATGTGATTAAGCAACGCGCACCACTAGCTATTTCAGCTGCAATAAAATCTGTAATTGCAGCTGTAAATAACAACAATGGCTACGCTACCGAAATTGAAGAATTTGGTAAATGTTTCGAAACGGCCGATTTTAAGGAGGGGGTAACCGCGTTTATTGAAAAGAGAAAAGCAAATTTCACCGGAAAGTAGTAAGCATGTAGTATTAATTTGATGATTTATATCGGGAAATAATTGCAAAAGTTTTCCAAAGCAATTTTTTTTGAGTAATTTGTGTGTTATTCATTTACTAACCTTTAACGTAGCTATGGTTGCGTACAGGTTTTTATAATAACGCTACTCATGAAAAAGAAGGTACTCATTGTTGACGATGAAATCAGCATCGGTTTATTGCTATCCAAATTTTTGACTAAAAACGGATTTGAAGTTTCAAATGTAACAACCGGCAGAACGGTTCTACAAATTCTAGAAAAAGAGCGGTTCGATTTGGTATTGTGCGATTATCGATTGGATGATACAGATGGAAAAGAAATTTTGATCCACATTAAAGAAAACTATCCAGCTACAGGTGTTATCATTATTACAGGTTATTCGGATATTAAGCTTGCCGTAGAATTAATAAAACTTGGCGCTTTCGATTATATTGTAAAACCGCTTTATCCGGATGAAATTTTAAACACCATAAATAAGGCCCTTGAAACGCAGGAAGATTTAAAATCAACTCAAAATTTTGAACATGCAGGTGGCAATCTTTCCGATTTTCAAGATTGCCCTGAGTATATAAATGGCGAAAGCGATGCTTCGGTGCTTTTATTGAAACAGATTCAGCTTGTTGCACCAACAGGATATACTGTCATTTTAACAGGGAAAAGCGGCACCGGGAAAGAATGTGTTGCTAAAACCATTCATCTGAACAGTGCACGCAGCAAAGAACCTTTCATCGCTATGGATTGTGGTTCTTTAACCAAAGATTTAGCTGCAAGTGAATTTTTTGGACACGAGAAAGGCGCATTTACCGGAGCAGCCTTCACTAAAATTGGCCACTTTGAGCAGGCTAACGGTGGTACATTATTTCTTGACGAGATCGGCAACCTTTCCTACGAGATCCAGGCAATTTTACTCAGGGCTGTACAGGAGCGGAAAATAAAGCGGATTGGAAGTACGAAAGAGATAGATCTGGATGTACGGCTTATTGTAGCTACAAATGAAAATTTAGTAGAAAGCATTAAGAAGGGTTCGTTCAGGGAAGATTTGTACCATCGCTTTAATGAATTTTCTATACACGTTCCATCATTGAAACACCGGGATAATGATATCCTTATCTTTGCTGAGCACTTTTTGGCTACAGTGAACAAAGAATTGAATAAAAACATTGAAGGCTTTTCTGATGAAGTGAAGAAATGTTTATTAGCATACCACTGGCCAGGTAATGTACGCGAGCTGAAAAATGTGATCAGGCGGATAGCTTTATTGACAGATGGAGATAGGATAGAAACCCATGTTTTACCATTGGAGCTTGGAATGAGTGATTATCCTAAGGCGGAGCAGGATAAAAAAGCACTTCTTTTTCAGCGAGAACTCAATAACGTCAAATCACTTGATTTGAGAAATGCAGCCAAAGAAGCGGAGTATACCGCTATTTTAGAAGTTTTAAAAGCAGTTAATTTCAATAAAACCAAGGCGGCAAAAATCTTAAACATCGACAGGAAAACGCTTTACAACAAAATCAAATTTGTTGAGATTGGTGATGACGTATAAATTTTAAATCGGGAAAAACAAAATCAGCCATTTTAGCATTTAAAGAATACCTTATTATCTAAATATGTCAGTATTCTCTTATAAACAACGCAACAACATTAACCTGGTTATTATTATTGCACTTGGGGTATTAATTGCATATTCTTTGCAAAGTATTTTTAGTGCTATTCTAAGTACTTTGGTGCTTTATACGATCATGCGGCCAGCCTATATTCACTTGGCAGAAAATAAGGGGTGGAATAAAAGAGTAACGGCTATTTTTCTTATCGCCATTTCTATCATACTCATTGTAATGCCTTTTTATGCATTAAGTAGTATGGTAATCAGTAAAATTTCAGAATTGAAGAACAATGAAGTTTTTTTCAGGAATTTACTGGTTAAATTACAGCACCTTATCCCGGTTAAAATTAATCAGGATCTTATTCAAGAAGGGTTAAACCGTTTAGGGAATTGGGCCACTCAGCTTTTTCCTTCTTTAATATCGAGTGCAGTAAATATTATATTAAGCTTATTGGTGATGTACTTTTTACTCTACTTTATGTTAATAGAGCGGAAAAAATTCGAATTTTCACTAATTAAATATGCGCCGTTCAGGGAGCAGAATGCACTTCGTTTTGGCGATGAAATGCGCAATACAACTTATGCAAATGTACTGGGGCAAGGGCTGATCTGCCTCGTTCAAGGTTCGCTTTTGAGTCTTTCCTTTTATGTTTTAGGTTATAAAGATCCCGTGTTTTGGGGGGTAATTACAACATTTATTTCTTTTGTACCTGTTTTAGGGCCACCTGTTGTTTTTGTTCCGGCTGCGATTTTGCAGATTGCGAACGGTAATAATTTTGCTGGCTGGGCCATGCTTATTTTTGGTTTTGTAGTCATTATCAATATCGATAATGTGCTAAGGTTTATCATTGCAAAAAAAGTTGGCAATATTCACCCCATAATTACAGTAATTGGCGTAATTATTGGTATCCCTTTATTTGGAATATTGGGCCTTGTTTTTGGCCCGCTACTGTTATCTTATTTTATATTGCTCGTTAAGATTTACGAAACCAGTACGCTTGCATCAGAAAGATTGGAAAGAATTAAAACAAATAACGAGCATACGGAGTTATAAATATAGCTTAACAATAAATAATATAGTAGTTTTATATTGTACATAATTGTTAAACCCTTAAAATACATTAATTATGAATGATAACTCAAAAGTTGTAGTTGCGCTTTTAGCCGGATTAGCTGCCGGTGCGGCTCTAGGAATTTTGTTCGCACCAGATAAAGGTGATGAAACTCGCGATAAACTAAGCCAATCGCTAAAAGATTTAGGCGATTCTATCAAGGATAAAGCTGCTGATGAAATTAACCACCTTGCCAGCTTAAAGGATAAAGTAGTAAGCTCAATCAAAACAAAACTAAGAAGCGTAGAAGAAGAATACAGCGACGACGTAGAGCACGCGTAATAAATAAAATATTGCATAGCCGGGCAACTGCCCGGTTAAATATCAATCTGAATTATGCAGGAAAATAAAGATAAAAGCATTGAAGATCTTGTAGACGATGCCAAGGGTTTTTTAGAGGCCAGGGTTGAGTATACAAGACTTTACCTGGTAGAAAAAGTCTCTAAAGTTTTTGCCGATTTAGTAACCAGTACGGTAGTTATTGTTTGTTTTATATTGGCCTTTCTATTTGGCTCAGTAACTTTGGCGCTTTATCTGTCTGATCTTTTAGGTAGCTATGCAGGAGGCTTTGGTTGTGTTTCCTTATTTTATATTCTAATCGCACTAGGTGTTTATTTAACTAAAGATAAGTATATTGAAAAGGCAATTATTAATGTAGCCATTAGAAGATACTTTGATAAACTTGCAGATAAGGAGGAAGATGAGAAGGTATAAAGACATCCGTAACCTAGAAGACCTGCAGGCTAGAAAATTAGAACTTAAGGTTGAATACACCCTTAAGCAAAATATGCTTAAATCGGATTCAAAGACTTACTTTCACCAGTTTACCTTGGGTGCATTGATAAAAAGATACGCTACACCAAGTAACCTGTTTAAAGTTGACGAAAAATTAAATATTAGCGGAACCGCCATGTCGTTGCTTTTGCCGATGTTTATGAATAAAACCCTATTTAGAGGCGCTGGTTTTTTAACCAAAGCGGCTGTAGGTCTGGTTTCAGGCAAAATTGGTAAATCGCTTGATGCGGAACATTTGTCGGCCATTTTTAATTCAGTTAAGAGCTGGTTGGGAAAAAAGAAAGAGAAAAAAGAAAAGAAATTTGTAGACTATGGCATTCCGCCTGATAGTGAAACGTATTAGTTAAATGGTTCATTAGCCATTTGTTCATTTTGAGCAATTGCCAAATGATCTTAAATCAAAAGCCTCAGGATTCTAAATCCTGAGGCTTTTTGATGCGTTTTGTCACTCTGCCACGATTTTACATTGGGATCTTCTTAAAAAGATGCTGAAACAAGTTCAGCATGACGGATCTGTCTATAAATCTGTCTTAATCTTCAATTCTTTCAATTGCTTCTCATCAATAGTGCTTGGACTATCGATCATTACATCTCTTCCAGAGTTGTTTTTAGGGAAAGCAATCACATCACGGATGGAATCTAAACCTGCGAAAATTGAGGTTAAACGATCGAAACCAAAGGCAATACCGCCATGAGGAGGTGCACCAAATTCAAAAGCATCCATCAAGAAACCAAATTGTTTTTGCGCTTCTTCTGCACTGAAACCTAAATGTTTAAACATTAAAGCCTGTAAAGCCCTGTCGTGGATACGGATCGATCCGCCACCAACTTCGGTTCCGTTGATTACCATATCGTAAGCATTGGCGCGTACTTCGCCAGGTTTAGTGTCCAATAAAGCAATATCTTCAGGTTTTGGAGAAGTGAACGGGTGGTGCATCGCATGGTAACGTTTAGTTTCTTCATCCCATTCTAAAAGTGGGAAATCCAATACCCAAAGGGCAGAGAATGTGTTTTTATCGCGTAAACCTAAGCGGTTACCCATTTCTAAACGAAGCTCATTTAACTGTTTGCGTACTTTATCGGTAGAGCCGGCTAAAATCAATAATAAATCGCCCTTTTCTGTACCGAAAGCTTCGCTCCACTGTTTAAGATCTTCTTCGTTAAAAAATTTATCTACTGATGATTTAATGGTTCCGTCTTCGTTATGGCGCGCATAAATCAAACCTGTAGCACCAATCTGCGGACGTTTGATGAAATCGGTTAATTCATCTAACTGCTTACGTGTATAACTTGCCGCGCCTTTTGCATTGATACCAACCACTAGCTCGGCATTATCGAAAACCGGGAAGCCTTTGCCTTTTACCAAATGGTTAAGCTCAACAAACTGCATGGCAAAACGGGTATCAGGTTTGTCAGAACCGTATAAACGCATCGCATCTGCATATTGCATACGCGGTACTTCCGGTAAATCGTAATTACGCACTTCTTTAAATAAAGTACGGATCAGCCCTTCAAAAGTGTTTAATATATCTTCTTGTTCGATGAAAGACATTTCGCAGTCGATCTGGGTAAACTCTGGCTGACGGTCGGCTCTTAAATCTTCATCCCTGAAACATTTTACAATCTGGAAATAACGGTCGAAACCCGAAACCATCAACAATTGTTTGAAGGTTTGTGGCGATTGAGGCAAAGCATAAAACTCGCCTTCGTTCATGCGGCTAGGCACCACGAAATCTCTTGCACCTTCTGGTGTAGATTTAATCAACACAGGTGTTTCTACTTCGATAAAATCCAAAGCATCTAAATAACGGCGAACCGATTGTGCCATTTTATGACGTAAAACCAGATTATTGCGAACCGGATTACGGCGTAAATCTAAATAACGGTATTTCATGCGCAGCTCATCGCCACCGTCCGTTTCATCATCGATCATGAATGGAGGTAATTTTGCAGCATTTAAAATCTCTAAAGCAGAAACTTTAATCTCCACATCCCCGGTCGACATTTTTGGGTTTTTATTGCTTCTTTCTACAACGGTACCTATCGCTTTAATTACAAACTCACGTCCTAAAGTTCGTGCAGTTTCACAAAGCGCTTTATTATCGTCCATGTTAAAAACCAACTGGGTAATACCATAACGATCGCGGATGTCGATAAAAGTCATACCGCCTAAATCTCTTGATTTTTGTACCCAACCACATAGCGTAACACTTTCGCCTAAGTTATTTAGGTTTAATGCACCACAAGTTACTGTTCTTAACATATATTGTAATCTAAATTGAGCGGCAAAAATACCGATTTTGTTTTAAACTTTAGAGTAGAAGATTTAAGGAAATTTTGCGCCCCCTAATTTGTTGTTTTAGGCCACGAAGATGCTAAGGCTAAAAAGAAAATAATTGACAATTTTCTAATTAAGTGTCAGTTGTAATGTCGTCCCACCTATCCTCGTAAAATGTAATCCAATTAATGGCCTGATGCCATTCCTGAACAACATCAGGATTAATATTTGGAATTTCTGTATTATCTATTCTGGCTTGTTTTATTGCCCAATGAATTCTGTAAATTAAGTCTGAAGCATCAAGGATTTCGGCAGTATCCCTGATCACTGCTCCATTTACAAACTCTTCACTCGGCTCCATGTATCCGGGAATCAAATTGATTGTACCGGAAGCTTCATCAATAGGTAAACCCAGGTTGTCGATTTTATTTATCGACCATAATAATACGTTAATACATTCAGCACGCCAGGAAAGATTCATCGCCTCTTTTTCACTTAACAAAACTTTATTAAAAAGTTCCTTCTCCTTTATTGAAACGTACTCCCATAAATTTTCTGCTTTGAGATAAGTGATAATATCCTCTTTATCATCACTCTCTATCGAAGTACACAAATAAGCAAGAATCAATATACGCTTTGCAATATCTGCAGCGGACCTAATTACAGCTTCATTTTCTTCCTCTATTAATGGTAAATAAGGATTTATTGGAATATTATTTTCTTTTAGGATGATTTCAGTTTGGTTTTTGCGTTGTTGAGCAGTCATGTTTTAATGATCAGATAATTTAGAATCACATCCTAAATTTATGCTTTTGATTTTAACCTGCTCAAAGTTTCTTGCGAGATATTTAAATAAGAGGCAACCATTTTGTTCGGTATGCGCATGACCACGCCTGGGTTTTGGGCAAGCAGCTGGCGGTAACGCTCTGTGGCATCGAGTGTAATAAACGACATTAAGCGGTTGGTGTTGGTTACATATGCATACTCCAGGTAATGGCGGTAAAGTTTCTCCCACTGAGGGATGATTTTAAGCAGGTGATAAAAATCGTTTTGCGAAATGTAATACAGGTTGGTATCTTCTATGGCCTGCACAAACTCCTTTGAAATTTCGTTGGTAATAAAACTGACCAAAGCCGTGGCAAACTGGTTTTCGAAAGCAAAATGCCTGGTAGCTTCAGTACCGCCTTCTGTCAGAAAAAAAATTCGCAAGCAGCCTTTGTCAACAAAATAAATGCGTTGACTCGTTTCGCCAGGACTGATCATGATCTCATTTTTCTTTACCTGCATCATCTTGAAATAAGACAATACCTGCTCCAAATCCTCATCGCTGATGGTGATTTTTTCTCTGATATAACTGGAAAGCTGTTCGTGCATTTAATTTAGTCTTAACCAAATGTAACAATATTTAGGCTTTAGAAGTGATCTTTTCGGCCAGTTTCCGTGCATTGGGAATAATGATAAAGGCGGCAAAATAAGCTATGGGCAGCATAACGCTCCAAGCCTGTAAAAATTTGATGAACCAGCCCTCGCCAAAACCATAGTTGCGCATTAAACCCACAAACGCCATAATTAATGTCATAGGAATAACCACGAAAAGTGTGTTGATGTATTTGAAATGTTCTTTTTTCATTTTTGATTTGTTTAATTTATAATCTATAATGTTGCAAAGGTGCAGTCATTAAAAATCTTAAACTTTGATGTAGGTCAAAAAAGAAAGCGGCTAATTACTTAGGAGACGGTGTTTTTTGCATCAGCAATCTTCTTTTAAAAATTATGAGAATAACCGTAAGGATTATAGAAATAATAAAGTAAACTTTCATATTTCTGATACGCTCACAAAGATTATCTTCAGAAATTACCGAAATACAGTCACTAGCTTTGTCTGTTTCATACTTCAGGCTTACCATTGTATTAAGTATTCCATAGGGGAATAAGAAGATACCGATTATTGCCATCATTAAAATGATGTAATACGCTGTTCTTTTTAATGTCATGTTATTTGAAATTGATGCTGATCATCTAAGCAGCTTTCGGCGTAATCAATAATCTCTTTTTCTGCCAAATTCTTTAATTTATCGTTTATAGGTTTATAATTTAGATTCGGCGAGATATCAATTACGAAATAACCATCACTAAACTTTTCAATTTCAGCACCTAAAGCTTCAAGCATGGTAATGATTTCATTAGTAGAACTTGCTTCTTTGTCCATTAATACCACCTGGATAGTAGAGTGGCCCGAAAAAGCAACAGTTTCGCGATAGGTTAACATACCTTCATTTTCATCATATTCTGCAAATACGAGGTCGTTGTAGGCAAAGGGTGCATAAAAAGGAATGTTTTCAATCTTATAATGACCTTTTTCCTGATCTACAGTTTCGCACCATAGGGTTTCTATCGTCCATTCCTCTAAGGCATCACTATGAAAAGCAAAGAGGACTTTTATTAGTTTATCTTCGTTCATTAATATTTCTCTTCCAGTACGATTTCAATAGCGATTGCTTTCCATTCGCCTTTAATATTTTTCCAATGGTAAATTTCTTCGGTTTGGATAGTTTGTTTTTTAGAAAAAATAAGCAGTTTTGGCTTTAAAATGACTGATTTTCGGGCAATTTTTTCGGTAAAAACTTCGTTTTCCAGAGAAGATTTAATGCGGTAATAACTGGTATGGATTTCCTTAATATGGCCAAAATACTTTTTTAAATCGATTGTATAATCACGTTTATTAAGCGCTATACCTTCTGCGGGGGTAAAAGTTAAGCTATCATCAAACATCGCAGTATAGGCCGTTATATCTTTATTTTCTAAAGCCTGATCTGCTTTTTTGTGTATCTCGTTTATTGCTGAAATGATTAAATCGGTTTCCATGACATGAAGTTAATTGTTTGTTTCAGGGATTTCAAATTTATGATGGTCAGGTAGCTGATTTTCCACAAATATCAGAACATGAAGCTGCTTGTTTTGTATTGAGTATAAATTATTTTTAGGTTTTGGAAATGAAAGGTTAGTATTTCATAGATACAGCGGTTTGCTTCAAGCACAGAACTGCTCATTTCCTATTAATAATAAAATGTTTTTCTTTTTAGGAAATGAAAGGGCAATATTTCATAGGTACTGTAGCCCCGCCATCCGCTTTACTTCGTTGCACTCCGTGTCCGCTCCTGTCGGGTTTAGGTACAGGGGTTTGCTTCAGGGCACCAAACTTTGTCAAATAAACCCGATTGCCGGGAAGAGCTTCCGATCCTTCATCGGAACTCGTAGCAGAAAGCGGGGCTGAAAAAGCCAAGAGCATAGAACCGCTCATTTCCTATTAATGATAAATTGTTTTTCTTTTTAGGAAATGAGAGGGCTTATTTCATTGGAGCGTGATGCTTCCTTCCTCGGCATGATCGTATATTTGATTCTATCTTAATACTGTATTAACATATTTCTCAACTTTTTTTCTACCTTGATGCAACGTTTTAAAATCCCTTATGTCTTATAATCAGAATATTCGAAATTTTGGAAGCCGTATACATCGATAAGAACCTAGAGCTAGTAAAAAAATGCATGCAGGGCAGCCGTGCAGCACAGTTTGAATTGTACAAATTGTATGCAAAGGCCATGTATAATGTGGCGCTGCGCATTTTAAATTACGAAGAAGAGGCTGAAGATGTTTTACAGGAAGCTTTTCTGGATGCGTTTACCAGAATTGTAGATTTTAGGCAGGAAACCACTTTCGGACTTTGGTTAAAGCAGATTGTGATCAACAAATCCATCAATTATTTGCGTAAACGTAAGATGGAGTTTGTAAGTACCGATGAGCTATCGGAAGTGCCTGATGAGGATGGCTTTGACGACAGTGAAGTACGGTTGCAAGCTGATGAAATTAGGGCAGCCATTACCGAATTGCCAGATGGCTATAGAGTGGTGTTGAGTTTATATCTTTTAGAGGGTTACGACCATGAAGAGATTGCACATATTTTAAAAATTAGTGAAAATACCAGTCGCACGCAATATATGAGGGCGAAAAAGAAGTTAAAAAGTATTTTAGAACAGAAAGGGATGAGAGATGAATAATAGATTAGAAACCTTTGTAAAGGAAAACCGTAAAGCCTTCGATGTAATGGAACCATCGGCAGGGCTTTGGGCAAAGATTGAACAGGAATTAGACAACAAGAAGAAAAAAAAGCCTGTAAAACTTTATTTATGGATGAGTGCAGCAGCAGCTATCGTGGTGGTTTTCGGTTTAGTTTGGTTATACGTAGGAAAATTACAAAACAAAGATTTAGAAATAGCCGACGTTAGTGCCTCGTATGCAAAGAAAGAGGTTCATTTTGCGGGTCTAATTACTGAAAAAAGAGATAGCTTGGCCATTTTCGCCTCGGCAAATCCAGAGTTGTATAAAAAATTTACTGCCGATCTGAAAAAGCTTGATGAAGATTATGAAAGATTAAAAGCAGAGCTGCCAACTTCGCCTAACCAAACTTTTGTGGTAAAGGCCATGGTTAAAAACCGCGAAATACAACTACAGCTATTAAAACAACAATTATTAATTATTAACCAGGTTGACGATTACAAAAGGGTTAACCAGATTTAAGGTAAACGCAATAAAATAATAGCCAGATTGGTCTTGATATCCGATTCTCGCTACTTGATACCAACAACGTACGCTCACCACATTAAATTGCTTATGCCAGCCGGCAGGTTTTAAGCCCTTTAATGTTTAACAATTAACAACATGAAAACAATAAAAATACTTTTAGCCTTTATGGCTTTAATTGCCGTAAAAACTAATGCGCAAGAAGGGGTGGTGAATAGTCCATCAGAGAAAATAGTTATAGAAAATGTAGAGAAATCGTCAACACTGGCGATGGTTAACACTTCAAAGTATAAGCAAGCAGGCGGTGATGCCGAACGTTCGAAATCTTTTAGCAAGAGTTTTAGTGTAGATAATAACGATAAGGTTAATTTAAACAACCAATACGGATCTATCCTAATCAAAACCTGGGATAAAAAAGAAGTGCGAGTGGATGTAGATATTAAAGCTTATAGCAATTCAGACAGCGATGTACAGAAATTGATTGATGGCGTGAATATCGACGCTGCTAAAAATGGTGATGTAGTTTCTATCAAAACCAACATGGGCGACAGAAGCGGACGTTATGGACGTGGAATGAAAAATGGCGTAACTACCTGGAGGCGAGAAGTAAAAGTAAGCTATACCGTATTTATGCCAGCAGTAAACCCCTTAACGGTTCTACAGCAATATGGTAATGTAGAAATGGGTAATTTCGCAGGGCCAACCTCCTTAAAAGTAGAATATGGTAACCTTGTAGCTGGTAACTTAAGTAATACCAACAACTACATTAATGTTCAGTATGGTAAATGCGATATTCAGGACTTAAATGCGGCTGTAGTAAAGCACGAATATAACGGGCCTGTAACCATTGGTGCTGTTGGTACCTTAGAACTTAATGCAGAATATGTTGCTGTAAACATTAATACGATCAGAAAATCTGCTGATATTAAAGTACAGTATGGTAGAGGATTAACCATTGGGACGATTGGAGGCAACTTACTTTTAAATTCAGAATATGCGAAAGTAAACATCAATACGGTTAAAGGCAATACGGTTGCTAAACAGGCTTATGGCGATTTAAATATTGCATCGGCAGGGAAAATTGCAGTGAATGCAGAATATTCGAATGTTACTTTAGGCGCACTAAATGGCGATGCTAATATCAAAATGGATTACAACCGTTTAAATGTGAGCGAAATTACCCCAGCGTGTAAAAATTTCACATTCGGAGGCGAATATGTAAGCATCGGATTGGGCTTCGCAGATCGTTATAATGCAAACTTTAATGTTTCTACTTCGTACGCGGGCTTTAAATATGGTTCGAACGTAACATCAAACCTGGTAAGTAAAGACGATGAAACTAAAAAATATACTGGTAAAATTGGTAGTGGTGGTGCTGCAAACGTATCCATTAAAACCGAATATGGTTCAGTTACATTTAAATAAGATTTTCTAAACCAAACAAACCTTGAAGTCCTGCCAAATTGGTAGGACTTTTTTTATATTTAGCGCTAATGAAAACTTACCTTATTCTACTATTCTCTGTTTTTTCTTTCACAGCATTGGCTCAAGATGCTCCGGTTAAATGGGCTACGCAGGAAACTTTTTTTGAAGATTTAATAGGTAAAGATTTACCGCCTTTTAACGGTTTAACCATCAATAAAAAACAATTCTCCAATACCGATTTAAAAAATCAGGTAGTGGTGATTAACTTTTGGTTCGAAAAATGCCCGCCCTGTATAGCCGAAATGCCCGAATTAAATAACCTGGTGGCTAAATATGGTAAAAAGGCCGTAAGGTTTATCGGGATTACCCATGATAGCCCCGCCAGTGCCAGGCATTTTCAGAAACGGAACGGTTACAGATACGAAATTATATCATTGAGTAAATATGAGATCCGAAAACTGAATATCAACCACGGCTTTCCGTCAAATATTTTGGTAGGAAAAAATGGAAAGATTATTTACGCTACTGCTAATATTTCCTTTTCCGACCCACAGTTTAAAGCTAAATCGGTACTTTTTGAAGAGAAGTTAAAAAGTACATTAATAGGTAATTAGTAATTTCCAAAAACAGGGAAGAAACGAAAAAACTTAAAGAACATATTCATCATTAATTGGCTTAACAGGCTCTGGAATCTCGTCTTCTTCGAGCATTTGCAAAAGATTAATCTCTATCGTTCTGGTAATCTGGTTAAGCGGAACGCCCGCCGAATTATTTTCGAAAGGGTTAACCAAGCTCATCCCATTAATCTGCGTAGATACAAATACGAAACCGATTAACCAGCCCAAAAATATGGCTGCAGGCCCTGCATCCTGACTGATTACCAGGGTAAATGTTACCACAAATAGCCAGATAAACACTTTAGTTAAATATGTATAGGTAGTAGGGAATATGGTGTTTTTAATCCGTTCGCTCATACCCATAGAATCGGAAAACCGTGTAAGCATCTCATTGATCTCAATAAAACGGAAGCCATCAATAACATTTGCTTTTGATAATTTTTGTAAATCTCTCGATTGGATATTTAAAATGGCATTATGTGCATTATTGTGTTTCCTAATTTCCTTTAAATCTGCCTCAGATAAATACTTGGTGTAAATTTCATCTACCGCTCCCCTCAAGTTAGCCTTTAAAGCATATAAAAATGCAATGTGCCTGTAAATCATGCGTTTTGCGCTTTCTTCATCCTCTTCAACATAATTAATCAAAGCCCTTGCAAAGGAGCGTGAATCATTTACCAAAGCACCCCATATTTTTCGGGCTTCCCACCATCTATCATAAGCCTGGTTATTGTTAAAGCCAATAAAAAAGGCAATAGCCGTCCCTAAAACCGTTGGAATAATAGATGGAATGGAAAAATGATGTGCAATTAAATATTCACGTACAAAGTAAGCTGCGGTACAAGAGGCAATCATGATCAGATCAACCTGCCACGTATTTCTTAAAATTCTACTTAATCTAATGTTTTGTATTAAAAGCATATAATCTGATGGAAAATAAAATCGTTACGGATGAAAATACAAAACTAAAGCCGAAATGTTTGGTTATGTAACAAATTAAATGACAAACAGTACAGGTTGCCGATTGTCATTCAAATGTTTATCTTGGGAAACCAAATACTCTTATTACTTATGAGCGACAATTTACCCAAGAACAATATCTTTAAAGTAATCGGTGCATCATCTTTAGGCACACTGATTGAATGGTATGATTTTTACATTTTTGGTAGCCTTGCGGTTATCATTGGCCATCAGCTGTTTCCAGAAGATGCAGGTGCATCGGCACTCATTAATACTTTGGCTATTTTTGCCGCGGGTTTTATTGTTCGTCCGTTTGGTGCATTGGTTTTCGGCAGGCTTGGCGATTTAATTGGCAGGAAATATACTTTCTTGCTCACTTTGGTGCTGATGGGTGGATCGACATTTTTTATCGGTTTAATCCCTTCTTACAAAAGTATCGGCTATGCTGCCCCAATTTTGGTTTTAATATTAAGGCTCATTCAAGGATTAGCCCTTGGCGGAGAGTATGGTGGAGCTGCAACTTATGTAGCAGAACACGCACCTAAAGATAAACGGGGCTTTTTTACCAGTTGGATCCAAACTACCGCAACACTGGGTTTATTCCTTTCGTTGGGGATTATCGTAATCACAAAAAACATTTTAGGCGCCGAAACCTTTGGCGATTGGGGCTGGAGAATCCCTTTTCTATTATCGATCGTATTGGTTGTAGTTTCGATTTATATCCGCATGAAAATGCACGAATCGCCAATGTTTTCTAAATTGAAGGCCGAGGGAAATGTCTCAAAGAATCCATTGAAAGAGAGCTTTAACAACAAAGCGAATTTTAAAATGGTACTTCTGGCGCTGTTTGGTGCTACTATGGGGCAAGGGGTAATCTGGTATACGGGGCAGTTTTATGCACAGTCGTTTTTAGAGAATACCTGTAAGCTGGATTTTAACGATTCGAGATATATTTTGCTCTGGGGAATAGCTTTTGCCACACCGTTTTTTGTGGTGTTTGGTGCCTGGAGCGATAAGGTTGGCCGGAAATGGATTATGCTGAGCGGTATGCTTTTGGGTATTCTATTCTATCGCCCAATTTATCAAATGTTTTTAGACGATACCGATTATACAAAAATTGAACAGACTGATATTTTATCTGTTACTCCAGCTCCAGTAACTTCGATTTTAATTGCGAACTCAACTGATAGTTTACGAACAGTTTCTACTAAAGTAATGCTTAGAAATGGTGCTTCTTTTAACAAGGTGCAAACCGATACGGTTTCTGCAACAAAAGGAATCCTCTTAGGCAAAGAAGTGGTAAAAGATAAAGTTTTGCCTAAACCAGTATTCTGGAAATTTGTTGGCTTAATCTTCTTCCAGATTTTGCTGGTAACCATGGTTTATGGACCAATTGCGGCTTTTCTTGTGGAGTTATTCCCGACTAAAATCAGGTATACCTCTATGTCGCTGCCTTATCATATCGGTAACGGTGTATTTGGAGGGCTTGTGCCATTTATTGCAACACTAATTGCAAGCTTTTCTGGCGCTACGCCATTATCCGGCCTTTGGTATCCGATAGGTATAGCCGCATTGAGTTTGGTTATTGGCGCAATTTATTTGTCGAATAAAAGAGACGAAAATATTAACGATTAGATAAGAAGAAGATGAATACGTTAAAGAAATTTTTAGGATTGATTTGGATGGTTTTAGGTCCGTTAACAATGACTTTTTTGTTTATGCAAGCAATAGATAAAGTGGGCTTAACCCATACAGATCTGGAGCGTACCAATACCGTTCTGCAATGGGCAATTATCTTGTTTATTTTCCTCCCAATTAGTTTGGGCTTGATGATATTTGGCTTTTATGCATGGAAAGGTGAGTACGATCGCTTGCCGGAAAGTTCGGATGAATTGTAGTCTATAGGCTGTTAGGTAATATCTTTTCCTTAATTAGCTTTGCGGTTGATATTTTTTAATTCATTGTAAACCAACTGCGCAACTGCTTTGGCGCCTTCTGGTTGGAAGTGGGTATTATCTTTTTGGCCTTTTGGATAGGCTTCATATTTTGCCGAGTCTAAATTCATAAAGTAATGCTTGCTTACAAATTCATTGCCTTTTGTAGTGAAAAAACTTGCAGAAAGTGAGGTTAGATCTATAATGGGTGCATTTAATTCTTGGGCAACATCTTTCACCGCTTGTGGATACTCGCCATGGGCACTGCCCAGTTTGCCATCTTTCCAGGGGTAATTGCGGGTAACCGGTGTGATCAGGATCGGTAAAGCACCCTTCGCCCTTGTTTCTTTCACGTACATCCTTAAAAAATCTTTATAACCCGGGATATCAACATAACGTTCAGGTTTGTCTTTTGCGGCATCGTTGTGCCCAAACTGGATCAATACTAGGTCATTCTTTTCTAAGGCTGATAAAACTTCTTTCCACCTTCCCTCTTCAAAAAAAGTCCTGGTGCTCCTTCCTCCTTTTGCTTTATCAATAACCAAAGCGCTGTCGCTTTTAATCAGTCTGTTTAATTTTTTTAAGCTGTCTTTTTTTAAGAATTGTTGAAAAACCTGTCCCCAACCTGTAAGGGGATACTTTTTCTGTAGATAACCTTCATCTAAAGTATAGTCTGCTACGGTAGAATCGCCGATTAAATAAACCTTAACAGGTTTGGGTTTTATAATGAATGACATCAGTAAAACGGTGCCAAGGGCTGCGATAAGGTATTTATGTTTTTTCATCTTGTTATTTTATTGCTTGTACACGGAACCAATCGTATTCGGCAATTCCTGAATCATTGGTTTGGGTATCTCTGGAGGCAAATATTCCCATTTTTGCGCCGATCCATTGGCCCGCGGTTGCCTGGAACTCATCTCTTACATCAGTAAAACGAGTTCCATCTTCACTATAACTAAATTGACATTTTGCACCAGTGGTAACTTTAACCCTAAAATATACCGATCCCGATTTTAGCTTGGTAATTTCCTTTTCATTTTCGGTTTTTCCCTTGTCGGCACTTTGGCAAACGCCGTACACAAGGTACAATCCGTCTTTTTTACTTTTAATGCTAATCTGCGCATAACTTCTCCCCAGCACCACCAAACCCGTTTTTTCGTTTTCCAATTTTGGGTTAGGTTTAAACAAGAGTTTTGTTGTTGCCATAAATTCATCAGCAGGAAATTTCTGCATCAACAGGTTTGGAACATCCCAAAGATTTTTGGCATCATCAGGAATTTTCGAAGTATATAACTTTAATAAACCCTTGCCTGCATCAGTAAATAACCAGGTAGACTGCGGATTGGCCTGCCATTGCCATTGCAAGCCTAGTTTTGAGGTTTCAAACTCATCACTCTCTATCGGTGTTTCAATCGGATAAACCTTACCTACATTTGGTTTTTTATAGGAGATAACCGGTTCGCCTTTACCATCGCCATCTGCATCAAGCCCGATAACAGGCCAGTTATTGACCCATTTCATAGGCTGCAGGTGAATCACGCGGCCATAAGCATCTTTGTCCTGGAAATGAAGAAACCAATCCTCACCTGTTTGAGTATTTACCCAGGCACCCTGATGAGGACCATTTACGGAAGATTTCCCTTGATCCATTACTATTTTCCTTTCATATGGGCCGAAGATGTTTTTACTTCTCAAAATTAATTGCCAGCCTGTAGAAACGCCCCCGGCTGGTGCAAACAAATAATAATAACCGTTGCGTTTATAAAATTTTGGCCCTTCAACGGTTGGATCTAATTCATGCCCATCATAAACAATTCTGCCTGTTTCAGTTGTTTCTGAGCCGTCGCTAGTTAGCGGCATAATGGCTAGTACACTTTTTATTCCTGCACGGCTCCCCGCATAGGCATAAGCCAGGTATGCTTTGCCATCTTCATCCCAAAACGGGCAGGGATCAATCAATCCCTTACCTGCAATCACCAGTTTTGGTACAGACCACGCCCCTGTTATGGTTTTTGTTTTGGTTAAATAAATGCCAAAATCAGGATCTGGATAATAAATATAAAATTCACCATTGCGGTAGCGGATAGAAGGTGCCCAAACACCATTGCCATGTTGTGTTTTTTCGAAATGTTCAAATGGAGGCTGACGTTTTAACGCATGACCAATTATTTTCCAGTTGACCAGATCTTTCGAATGCAGAATCGGTAATCCGGGTATAGCATCGAAACTCGAAGCGACCATGTAAAAATCATCTCCTACACGGATAGCATCAGGATCGGAATAATCGGCATTGATTATCGGATTCTTATACATTCCGTTGCCTAAGTCGGAAACCCAAACTTTAGATATATACCCACTTTTTGGAGCGGGTTGGGCAAAGGTATTTATGCTAAAGCTTAAAATAAGGATTAAACTAAATAGATATTTCATTATACAATGATGTTTTAATATTTGGTCAGTTATTTATTTAGCGTTACGTCATTCCCGCGCAGGCGGGAATCTTAATGCGGCTTATGATTGGCATTAAGGTTCCCAATCAAGTTGGGAATGACGACGAGTCTATTTTATCAAATTAGCCTATCAACAAGATTAAGTCTTTTTTTATTTTTAGGCAAGTTGTTATTGTGCAATCGTTCCCGACATCGTTTGCAATGTTTAATCTCGAAAAAACTTCTTTCTGATGAATATTAATGTTTAAAATTGTTTATCATATATTTTAAAAACACGGCTGCGTTACAAAGTTTATACTTTTACGTGGCCGATTTTAATTTAAGCCTAACCAAATTGATATGAAAGCAATCATCCTATTTTTTCTGATAACTGTTTCATCAGTAGTTTATGCCCTAGATGTTAAGCCCGATTTTGTGGTAGCTGCCGATGGAAGCGGAAATTTTAAAACGGTACAGGAAGCGATCCACGCGGTGCCCGATTTCAGGAACAAAACAACTATAATCTTTATCAAAAAAGGTATTTATAAAGAAAAGCTGGTATTGGCCGCTTCCAAAAGGAATGTAAAGTTCATCGGCGAAAGTGTAAACGAAACCATTTTAACTTATGATGACTATGCCCAGAAGAAGAATGCTTTTGGCGAAGAAAAAGGCACCTCGGGTTCTTCTAGCTTTTATATTTATGGCGAAGGCTTTTCTGCTGAGAACATCACCTTCGAAAATTCATCAGGTCCGGTGGGGCAAGCCGTTGCGGTTTGGGCCGGAGGTGATAAATTAATTTTTTCCAACTGCAGGTTTTTAGGCTTTCAGGATACGCTTTATACCTATGGAGGGAACAACCGCCAATATTATAAAAACTGTTATATCGAAGGGACGGTAGATTTTATTTTCGGAGCTTCGACAGCCTGGTTTGAAAGCTGTACCATTTTCTGCAAAAAGGCAGGTTATATCACGGCTGCTTCAACTGCCGATACCACAAAATATGGCTATATATTCAACAAATGTAAAATCAAAGGAGATGCTCCTGCTAATAGTTTTTACTTAGGTCGTCCCTGGAGACCTTATGCAAAAGTTGTTTATCTCAACTGCGAACTGCCTGATTTTATCCGCCCTGAAGGTTGGAACAACTGGGGTAAAGAGAGTAATGAGAAAACGGCTTATTATGCCGAATATAAAAGTACCGGAAAAGGTGCCGATCCAAAAAGCAGGGTAAATTGGTCACATCAGTTAACCGAAGAGGAGTATAAGGCCTACATTTTGGAAAACGTTTTCCGTGGGTGGAATCCAGAGGCGAAATAAGATTGTTAATTAATTGATATACAGTTATTAAGTATCTTCTTGTGAGCGTCTTTTTGCCTTGTTTTCCGGTAACGATTGCATAGATTTCTCTTCTGTTTTAAGTGCAAACAACGTACACTTGTTATTACAATAACCAAGTATAATTTAACAGCGCAAATAATGAAATATATTTCTGGTCGTTTATGCCATATCAAAGCGGCTCTCGCATGCTTAATTTTATCTGCTGCAGGTTCTGCCATGGCGCAACAAAAGCAAAGTTTACCCATTATTCAGCAGGTTAAATTTAAAAATGATACAACAAGCATTATCCGCTTTGGCGCAAAAGGCGATGGCATTACCTTAAATACAGAAAGCATTAATAAAACGATTGCCAGTGTTAGCCAGAAAGGCGGCGGTGTGGTATTAATCCCTTCGGGTTTGTGGTTAACCGGACCAATCGAATTAAAAAGCAATGTAAATCTGCATCTAAAACGCGATGCCATCCTTCAATTTACGGCAGATTTTAATCAATATAAACTGGTACAGGGAAATTGGGAAGGTCAGCCTGCATGGCGGAACCAAAGTCCGATTTCAGGTGTTAACCTTGAAAATATCGCTATTACCGGAACGGGAATTATCGATGGGAACGGTGGCGCCTGGCGCATGGTTAAAAAAGATAAATTGACCGAAACACAGTGGAAAACCTTGGTGGCATCTGGTGGCGTAGTGAGGGCAGACGGAAAAATGTGGTACCCATCTGAGAAAACCGTTAAAGGTTCGAATACTAAAAATGCAGGTGTAATTGAAGCTGGTAAAACAGCAGCCGATTATGAAGATATTAAAGATTTTCTTCGTCCGAATTTGTTGGTTTTAATGGGTTGTAAAAAAGTTCTTTTAGAAGGTGTCACCTTTCAAAATTCACCAGCATGGAATTTACACCCTTTACTTTGTGAGGATTTAACCTTAAGAAACTTACAGGTAAAAAACCCTTGGTTTGCGCAGAACGGTGATGGTGTTGATGTAGAATCGTGTAAAAACGTATTGATTGAAGGCAGCACTTTCGATGTGGGTGATGATGGGATCTGCATTAAATCGGGAAGAGATGAAGCGGGCCGCAAACGTGGCGTACCTACAGAAAATGTAATTGTTCGCAATAATGTGGTTTACCATGCGCACGGTGGTTTTGTAATTGGCAGCGAAATGAGCGGTGGCGCAAAAAATATCTGGGTGTACGATTGTTCTTTTATCGGTACCGACATAGGCCTGCGCTTTAAAACTACCCGCGGCCGTGGTGGTGTGGTCGAAAATATTTATATCAACAACATCAACATGATCGATATTCCGGGTGAAGCGATTCTGTTCGACATGTATTATGCTGCGGTTGATCCGGTTCCATTGGCAGGTGAAAAACGCGAAGCCATTAAAACCGTAACGGTTCCGGTTACTGAGGCTACTCCACAGTTCAGAAATTTTTATATAAAAGACATAGTAGCCAATGGTGCTGAAAAAGCTATTTTTTTTAGAGGTTTACCCGAAATGAACATCAAAGATATCCACCTGGAAAACGTAACCATAAAAGCGAAGAAAGGGATTGAAATTATTGAAGCTGCAGGAATTTTCCTTAAAAACATAAACGTAATTACCGAAAACACCAATCCGGTGGTAATGATCCAGAACAGTTCCAACATCAATATCAGTAACTTAAAATACCCTGATAACAGCAAGGTTTTGTTCGGTGTTGCGGGCGAAAAAACAAAAGGCGTAAAAATTAGTGCAACAGATGTTTCTAAAGCCAAAACGGCTTCACTTTTAAGTGTCGAAGTAGATAAAAAAGCATTGGAAATTTCAAAATAATGAAAAGATCAGTTTTATATACAGCAGCTGCGCTCATCGGTTTTTCTATTTTATCGCAAAGTGGATTTGCCCAAAAGAAATTGTCAGAACAGTTAACCTTGACTGCAATGGAAAAATTATTTCAGGATACTACACTGTTAAAAGGTGCTAAAGGGCCTAAATGGACCTACGACATGGGCGTGGTACTGGAAGGTGCCGCAACGGTTTGGCGAAATACCGGCGATGGAAAATATTTCAAATATATCCAAAACTCAATGAATGCCTATTTGGATAAGGAAGGAAATATCAATACGTATAAACCTGATGATTTTAATATCGACAACATTAAAAATGGCCGTTCGTTATTATTGTTATACAAAGTTACCGGGCAACAGAAATACCTCTTAGCGGCAACAAAATTATACGATCAGCTACAAAAACAGCCACGTACCCAGGAAGGTGGCTTCTGGCACAAGAAAATTTATCCCAATCAAATGTGGCTGGATGGTTTGTACATGGGTGAACCGTTTTATGCGGAGTACGCCAGGCTAATGAAAAAAGATGAAGCTTTCGATGATATTGCCAAGCAGTTTATCCTGATGGAGAAAAATGCCCGCGATGTTAAAACAGGATTACTTTATCACGGATACGATGAAAGCAGAACGGAGCAATGGGCCGATAAAAAAACAGGCCGCTCAGCAAATTTCTGGGGCAGGGCAATGGGTTGGTACATTATGGCTTTGGTAGATGTGCTGGATAATTTTCCCGCCAATCATCCACAACGGAAAGAATTGATCGCCATTTTAAACCGTACCGCAACAGCAGCGGTAAAATACCAGGATCAAAAATCAGGTGTTTGGTTCGATATTTTAGATCTGCCAACCAGAAAAGGAAATTACCTGGAAAGTTCGGCCTCAAGCATGTTTGTATATGGCTTGGCCAAAGGGGTACGCAAAGGTTGGTTGGCGCCATCATTTATGGCTGCGGCAAATAAAGGTTACACAGGTTTAAAGAAAGAATTTGTTGAACAAGCAGGACCAGAAAGAATTAACCTGACCAAAACCGTTTCCGTATCAGGTTTGGGTGGAAAACCCAAATACCGCGATGGAAGTTTCGATTATTACATCAGCGAAAAAGTAATCACCAACGATCCAAAAGGTGTAGGCTCATTTATCTGTGCAGCTTCAGAAATGGAAATAGATCAGCTGCCAAAAGCTGGAAAAGGTTTAACCGTTACCCTTGATAATTTCTTCAATAATGAATACATGACTGGTCCGACCGGAGATAAAATCCCTTTCCATTACCTTTGGGAGGAGGATGATAACAACGGCTTCTCTTTATTTGGAAAAGTATTTAATGATGCAGGGGTTAAAACGGCTACCCTTAAAACAGCACCTACCACTTCAAACTTAAAAGGAAGTAACATTTACATTATTGTAGATCCTGATACGGAGAAAGAAACGGCAAACCCAAATTTCATGAATGCTATACATGCCAAACAGGTTAGTGATTGGGTTAAAGCTGGTGGCGTATTAGTGCTACTCTTAAACGATGCCGGAAATTGTGAAATTTCAAAATTTAATGTATTGCCAGAAACCTTCGGCATTCATTTTAACGAGGATAGCCGCAACAAGGTTCAAGGTTCGAACTTTGAACAAGGCGCTGTAAAAATCCCTGCCGGAAACTCAATTTTTAAAACAGCCAAGAAAGTTTATATCAAAGAGATTTCCACCATTGTAGCAAAAAAAACTGCCGTTTCTGCCTTAACAGATAATGGCGACGTACTTATTGCAACAGCAAAATATGGTAAAGGAACTGTTTTCTCGGTGGGGGACCCTTGGTTTTACAACGAATATATCGATGGCAGGAAATTGCCCGCAGATTTTGAAAACTTTAAGGCCACGAACGATCTGGTAAACTGGTTGATCAAACAGGCTCTGGATAAAAAGTAGGTTTTAACCACAGATAAATTAAATATTAGCCGCGGAAGCAAGGAAAAAGAATTAAGTGGTGGTCTGTGGGGACACAGACCACGGGAGTGGTTCCAGGTAAAATTAATCGCAGATGAAAAAGATGAACACAATTACGAAATAGAATTGTCATCCTGAGCCTGTCGAAGGGCCTGTTAAAATTACAGCAAACATCGTTTCGACAAGCTCAACGTGACAGATTGGATGAAAAAATACTCCGCGGTAATCCGTGCTTCCGTGGCAATAAACTAACAAACAACAATGATGAAAATAAAAATACTGTTAACCCTGATCTGTATAAGCTTAATGCTATCGTGTTATGCGCAACAGCCTACCGATTCTACGGCAGATAAAATGCTTGTTTATCAATTGGGCAATGGTGGTTGGCCGAAGCAGCTGGAAGATAAAAGTGTGGTTAACTATGGTGCAACCTTAACACCTGAGCTTTTGGCCAGAATAAAAGCAACTAAAGACCTGCACGCCACATTCGATAACAAAGCCACCAGCAGAGAAGTGGTATACCTGGTTCAAGCTTATAAAAAAACACAGAATAAGGTTTATTTAACGGCAGCTGAAAAAGGATTAGATTATATTTTATCAGCTCAATATGCCAATGGTGGCTGGCCACAGTATTATCCTGATAAAACTTTGTACCGTTCAGAAATTACCTACAATGATGATGCAATGATTAATGTGCTGAACATCTTACAAGATATTGTTACACAGAAAAATGATTTTGACGTTGTGAATCCGGCTTACATCAAGAAAGCAGAGAAAGCCGTTGCAAAAGGTATCGATTGTATTATCAAAACACAGGTAAAACAGAACGGAATCTTAACCATTTGGGGGGCGCAATATGATAAAGATACCATGTTGCCTGCAAAAGCCAGAAATTTCGAACCTGCATCATTAAGTACTAGCGAATCAATGGGCATTATACGCTTTTTAATGCGTTTTAAAAATCCATCGCCCGAAATTAAAACAGCCATAACCGCTGCTTATAACTGGTTTAATACCTACAAAATTGCAGGTTACCGTTTCGAGCGAACCACTGACCCAACAACGAAAGAAAAAAATGCGGTCCTGGTGGCCGATCCAACATCAATGGTGTGGGCACGTTTCTACGACCTCGATAAAAATATCCCAATTTTTGGAGATAGAGACAATAGCATCAAGTTAAAGCTAGAAGAGCTAATCCCAGAGCGTAGAAACGGTTATGCCTGGTACGGTAGTTGGGCACAAAAATTTATAGAGAAAGAATATCCGAAGTGGTTGACCACAATCGGGAAATAGTAAAGTATAACGGGTTAAACGGATCATTATGAATCACACTTTGTGCCATTGGGCCTTGGTGGTTAAACAACATTACCAATGATTTTAAATAAAGAAAATTTAAAAAACATTAACGGCGACAAGGTTATCAAACCAAGCGCAGAAATTTTAGCATTACCAGAAAAAGTAATCCAGTTTGGAACTGGTGTTTTACTACGTGGCTTACCTGATTATTTTATTGATAAAGCCAATCAAAAAGGCATTTTTAACGGTAGAGTTTTGGTCGTTAAATCTACTTCAAAGGGTGGAGCGGATGCATTTTCGAAACAGGATAATTTGTACACACTTTGTGTAAAAGGTATCGAAGATGGCGTTAGGTTAGAAGAAAATTCAATCAACGCTTCAATCAGTCGTGTTTTATCGGCTTCACAAGATTGGGCCGAAATTTTGAAAGCTGCCCACCAGCCAGAAATGCAGATTGTAATTTCGAATACCACTGAGGTTGGGATTGTTAAAAGCGAAGATAAAATAACAGATAATCCACCGCAATCTTACCCAGGGAAATTACTGGCATTCTTGCACGAAAGATATACTGCTTTTAATGGCTCGGCCGAAAGCGGAATGGTGATTGTTCCAACGGAATTAATCAGCGATAATGCTGATAAACTGAAAGAAATTTTATTAGATCTGGCCATTCAGAACAAATTGGGCTGGGATTTCGAAAACTGGTTAAAAACAGCCAATCATTTTTGCAAAACCCTGGTAGATAGGATTGTTCCGGGAAAGCTTCCAGAGGCCGAACAAAAAGCGATTGAAAGTGAACTGGGTTACGAAGATGAACTCATGATTATGGCCGAGCCCTTCAGGCTTTGGGCTATCGAATCATCAAGCGAAAATGTGAAGGAGATTTTATCTTTTGCAAAGGCTGATAAAGGGGTTTTTATTGTTCCATCGATCGATAAATTTAAAGAGCTAAAACTCCGTTTACTTAATGGTACGCACACCATTAGTTGTGGGCTGGCCATTTTAGCAGGTTTTAATACTGTAAAAGAGGCTATGGCAGATAAAGATTTCTCTGCCAATGTGTTAAAACTGATGAAAGATGAAATTGCACCTGTTGTGGTAAATGAAGATATTACTTATGACGAAGCGATTGCCTTTGCAGAAAGCGTAATCGACCGTTTTAGCAATCCATCATTAGAACACCAGTGGCAGGCTATTACGTTAAATTTTACCTCAAAAATGCAGATGCGCAATATGCCACTCATCAGGAGGTATTATGCTTTAAAAAATGAAGTACCTCAACTTACCGCTTTAGGTGTGGCAGCATATATCCTTTTCATGAATGTGAATAAAGATGGTGATACTTACACGGCCAGCGCAAATGGAAAAAGCTACCCGATACAGGATGAATTTGCAGAAATTTTATACGAATACTGGAAAAATCCCGAAACGGTTGTAGATAATACCCTTGGCGACAGACGTCTTTGGGATAAAAACTTGAATAATTACCCGGGCTTTAACGCGGCCGTAAAATCTTACGTTGACTTATTACAGAATAAGGGTGCAAAAGAAACTTTGAGTAACTTGCATTCAGAAAGAACAATTTAAAATGGTTACTAGAATTTTAAAAATCCATCCTAACGATAATGTACTTGTTGCCCTGCAAAACCTGGCAAAAGGCGAAACCGTTATTTACGATGGACAGGAATATGTTTTGCAGGATGATATCCAGGCTAAGCACAAGTTTTTTATGCAGGATATGAATGCGGGCGATCACATCATTATGTATGGTGTACTGGTGGGGAAAGCACAGCATTTTATCCTAAAAGGTGGTTTAATGGATACTGAAAATACTAAACATGCTTCAGATCCATATGAGTTCCGTCCGTACCATTACGAGTGGCATGCACCCGATGTTTCTAAGTTTGAAGGCAGAACCTTTAACGGTTATATCCGTAGTGATGGCCGCGTGGGTACCGCAAATTATTGGTTGTTTATTCCGACTGTTTTCTGTGAAAACCGTAACCTGGATGTGATCCGTGAAGCCTTGCACAATGAATTGGGTTATGCGGTAACCGATAAATACAAATCTTATGCACACCAACTGGTGGAGGCTTATAAAAATGGTGAAATTTTAGCCGAGGCCGATCCAAGCGCTATCGGACAGGCTAATCCATCAGCCAACCGTATTTTTAAAAATGTAGATGGCATTAAGTTCTTAAATCACCAGGGTGGTTGCGGTGGTACCCGCCAGGATGCTGCTGTGTTAAGTAAATTATTGGCCGCATATGCCGATCACCCCAATGTGGCCGGTGTAACGGTGTTAAGTCTGGGCTGCCAAAATTTACAGGTTAAAGATTTTATGGACGATTTAAAACACCGCAGTCCGAATTTCGATAAACCTTTATTTGTGTTTGAGCAGCAACAATCGCAAAGCGAAGAACAGTTGGTGAAGGAAGCCATCAGAAAAACTTTTATCGGCTTAACCGAAATTAATAAGATCGAACGTCAGCCTGCTCCTTTAAGTAAACTGGTTTTAGGGGTTAAATGTGGCGGTAGCGATGGTTTTAGTGGAATCAGTGCTAATCCGGCAGTAGGTTATACATCCGATTTATTGGTGGCGCTGGGTGGAACGGTACTTCTAGCTGAGTTCCCTGAACTTTGCGGCGCAGAACAACAGTTAATCGACCGGACTAAAGACGAAACCGCTGCGCGTAAATTCATTCAATTGATGACTGCTTACAATCAATCGGCAGAAAATGTGGGTTCCGGATTTTTCATGAACCCATCGCCTGGAAATATAAAAGATGGTTTGATTACCGATGCCATTAAAAGTACCGGAGCAGCTAAAAAAGGGGGAACCTCTCCAGTTGAAGATGTTTTGGATTATACCGAACCTGCTACAAAACCAGGATTAAACTTAGTTTGTACTCCTGGAAATGATGTTGAGGCCACTACCGGAAAAGCAGCCTCTGGAGCAACACTAATTTTGTTTACTACAGGTTTGGGTACGCCTACGGGAAACCCGGTTTGCCCAACCATTAAGGTTTCAACCAATAATGCATTAACTAAGCGCATGGGCGATATTATCGATATCAACTGCGGACCAGTAATTGAAGGCGAAAAAACCATCGAACAAATGGGCGAAGATATTTTAGAATATTGCATTAAAGCAGCCAGTGGTGAGGTAATTCCTAAAGCCGTATTGCTAAACCAGGATGATTTTATTCCATGGAAACGGGGAGTTAGTCTTTAGTCATAAGTCCCAAGTCGTGAGTCTTGGAGCCAAATTCCGTGGTCTGTGTCCCCACAGACCACCCATCGAATAATACATAAACTTAATTCCGGTCTGTGAAGACACAGACCAGGGGTAAAAAAATAAAATTAATAGAAAGGCATTTAGAACATCTCAAATCCTTTATCTAATGTCTCAAATCACATAGCATGAAATCTTTTTTAGACGAAAATTTTCTTTTGCAAAGCAAGACTGCTGAAAAGCTTTATCACAATTTTGCAAAATCGTTGCCGATTATCGACTACCATAATCACCTTATACCAGAGCAGATTGCCAATAATACTCAATTTGCCAATATCAGCCAGGTTTGGCTTGCTGGCGATCATTACAAATGGAGAGCCATGCGTGCCAACGGTGTTGATGAAAAATACATCACCGGTGTAGGATCTGATTATGAGAAATTTGAGAAATGGGCAGAAACCGTTCCTTACACCCTGCGCAATCCTTTATACCACTGGACACATCTGGAACTTCAACGCTATTTTGGTATAACTGATTTACTTTCAGGTAAAACGGCTCAGAAAATTTTCGACGAATGTTCTGCTAAATTACAAACACCTGAATATTCTGTACGCGGTTTGCTGGCTAAAATGAATGTTGAAGCCGTTTGTACTACCGATGATCCTTTGGATAGTTTAAACTTCCACCAGCAATTGGCAAGAGAAGGCGCTAGCTTAAAAATGTTGCCAGCTTTCCGCCCGGATAAAGCGATGAATAGCGATGATATTGAAGGTTTAAACGAGTATATCGACAAATTGGAAAGTGTTGCAGATAAAACAATCAGCAGCTTTCAGGATTATATTGATGCTTTAAAAAGCCGTCATGATTACTTTGCCGCAAATGGCTGTTCAGTTTCTGACCATGGCTTAGAGCAAATTTATGCTGAAGATTATACCGAAGCTGAAATCGCATCAATCTTTGACAAAATCCGCAGTAAACAACATATTTCTTACGAGGAAAACCTGAAATTTAAATCGGCCATGCTGGTTTATTTTGCAGAGTGGGATCATGAAAAAGGCTGGGTACAACAATATCATTTAGGTGCACTGCGCAACAACAATGCCCGGATGTTAAGGCAATTAGGGCCTGATACTGGTTGGGATTCAATCGGTGATTTTAGCCAGGCCCGTATGCTTTCTAAATTCTTGAACCGTTTAGATAATCAGGATAAATTGGCCAAAACCATTATTTACAACCTAAACCCAGCCGATAACGAATTAATTGCCACTATGATCGGTAACTTTAACGATGGTTCAGTTGCTGGTAAAGTGCAATTCGGTTCAGCCTGGTGGTTTTTGGATCAGAAAGACGGTATGATTAAACAGTTAAACGCATTATCCAATATGGGGCTTTTAAGCCGTTTGGTGGGTATGCTTACCGATTCGCGCAGTTTTCTTTCTTTTCCGCGCCACGAATATTTCAGACGAATTGTTTGCAACCTGTTTGGAGAAGACATCGAGAATGGCGAATTGCCGAACGACTTGGAGTGGGTTGGCAAAATTGTTCAGGATATTTCGTACTTTAACGCAAAAAATTACTTTAAATTTTAACCAAAATAGGGCTTTAAAGAGGTATTTCGTTGAAATCAAATCATTTCAATCGTTTTCCTTCCACTTTCATACCGTTGCAGAAAACAGCATGAAATACGCCGATTAGATACAAAAATGAGCACCCAAATATTCGCTTCATCAAAAAAAGGAAAAAAAGTTTTAAGCTTTGGTGAAATACTTTTACGCATCTGCCCTGATATGGATGGTGCTTGGTTAAAAGAAAATAAACTTCCGTTTTATGTTGGCGGTGCAGAGCTGAATGTAGCAACGGCACTGGCACTTTGGAATGTTCCTTCAACTTACTTATCGGCTGTGCCCGATAATTCGGTAGCGCGCGAAATTGTAGATTATCTTGATGCCCGAAACATCGATACCACCCCTATGGTTTATCATGGCGAACGTTTGGGTTTATACTATCTTCCGAAAGGGAAGGACCTTAAAAATGCAGGTGTAATTTACGATAGAGCAAATTCTGCCTATGCTGATTTAAAAGTTGGACAGATTGACTGGGATAAAGTTTTCGATGGTGTTGGCTGGTTTCATTTTAGCGCCATATGTCCGGCAATAAATCAATCTATTGCTGATGTTTGCTTAGAAGCTTTAAAAGCGGCAAGTGCAAAAAATATCACCATTTCGCTTGATTTAAACTATCGCGCCAAACTTTGGAAATATGGTAAAGATCCGATTGATGTTTTACCTGAGCTGGCTCAATATTGCACGCTGATTATGGGCAATGTTTGGGCAGCCAATAAAATGTTGGGCACTGCACTTCACGAAGATTTAACACCAACTGAGGGTTATGCAAAGGAAACGTTACTGCAACAGGCAACAGATACTTCTAAAGAAATATTAAGTTTGTTTCCGGCATGTAAAGCGGTTGCAAATACCTTTAGGTTCGATCATGGCAAAGGCATCAGGTACTATACTGCCATTTATACCGCTGATGAATTAACCGTTTCTGAAGAATATGTTTCTGAAGAAATTTTAGATAAAGTAGGTAGTGGCGACTGTTTTATGGCTGGCTTGATTTTCGGCTTTTACAACCAACTGTCTGCAAAAGAAACTTTGAATTTTGCCACAGCAGCAGCATACGATAAATTATACATTCCAAGTGATGCTACAACCAGTACGGTAGCCGATATAGAAAAAAGAATAATACGCAATGATTAGCAACAAGCACAAAATTTTAGATGCCATTTTAGAACAAGGCATGTTACCCCTTTTTTATCAGGATAGCGAATCGGGTAGCGTAGAAATATTACGCACTTTGTATAAAGCCGGTGTTCGTGTTTTCGAATATACCAACCGTGGTAAATCGGCGCTGTCGAACTTTAAAAAGTTAAAAGAAATCCGTGATGCAGAAATGCCCGATCTTTATCTAGGTATTGGAACAATTAAAACCCCTGCTGATGCAAATGCATTTATAGAAGCCGGAACAGATTTTATTGTGGCACCTATTATAAATCCGGCAGTTGCCGAAATTGCAAACAAAATCGGTATGCTTTGGATCCCCGGTTGTATGACGCCGACCGAAATCAGCATCGCACAAGAGCACAAAGCCATGCTGATCAAAATTTTTCCTGCCAACATTTTAGGCCCTGAATTTATTTCATCCATTAAAGATCTTTTCGCCGGACAGCTGTTTATGCCAACTGGTGGTGTAGAAATTAATGCCGACAACCTAAAAACCTGGTTTAAATCAGGCGTTTGTGCCGTAGGTATGGGCAGCAAATTAATCAGTAAAGACGTGATGAGCAAAGGTCTTTACGAGGAGTTATTCGACAATACAAAATTAGCGCTTGACTTAATTCAGCAGAGCAAATAAATTTAACACACCCTAACCAAATGAACCAACCCAAAACAAGCAAATACAGATGGACCATATGTTTGCTGTTATTTCTAGCCACGACCATAAATTATTTAGATAGACAGGTACTTTCGTTAACCTGGACAGATTTTATTAAACCAGAATTTCATTGGGATAACAATGATTATGGAAATATTACGGCCCTATTCTCTATTTTCTATGCAATATCGATGCTTTTTGCAGGTCGTTTGGTTGATAAACTAGATACCAAAAAAGGCTTTTTATGGGCAATAGGCGTTTGGTCTGTTGGAGCCTGTTTACACGCCTTCTGTGGTATCGCCACAGCTGGGATCATCAATGGAAACTGGTTTGTAGGATTTGAGGGTGCCAAAGAAGTTATTGCCCGTGTTAACGATACCGGGTTAATTGTTTCGGTAAGTGTTACCCTGTTTATTTTTGCCCGTTTTGTATTGGCTGTTGGAGAGGCAGGAAATTTTCCCGCAGCGATTAAAGCCACAGCAGAGTATTTCCCTAAAAAAGACAGGGCATTTGCAACCAGTATTTTTAATGCAGGAGCTACTGTAGGTGCACTAGCTGCACCGATTACCATTCCTTTTATTGCAAAAGCTTATGGATGGGAAATGTCATTCATCATTATCGGTGCACTGGGTTTTATATGGATGGGATTATGGGTGTTTGTGTATAACAAACCAGAGTTGCATAAAAGAGTTAGCCCTGAAGAGTTGGCTTATATTCAGCAGGATGTGATCAATGATCGTAAACTGGCTGATTATGTAGAAGAGACTAAAGAAAAAGTTTCTTTTATCGATTGCTTTAAATATAAACAGACCTGGGCTTTTGCCTTTGGTAAATTTATGACCGATGGCGTGTGGTGGTTCTTTTTATTCTGGACTCCTGCCTACCTAAAATCGGTTTATGGTATGGATTCTACACAAAGTGCATTACCACTATTTGTACTTTACGTGATTACCCTGCTTTCGATTATCGGAGGATGGTTACCAACCTATTTCGTTGATAAAAAAGGTATGAATCCTTACGAAGGCCGTATGAGGGCGATGTTGATTTTTGCATTTTTCCCACTTTTGGCTTTGGCCGCACAGCCTTTAGGCCATATTACCTATTGGATTCCGGTAATTATTATCGGTATTGCAGGTGCAGCCCATCAGGCGTGGTCGGCAAATATATTTTCAACCGTAGGCGATATGTTTCCTAAAAAAGCCATTGCTACCATTACCGGTATTGGTGGTATGGCGGGCGGTTTAGGCTCTTTCATCATTAATAAAGGCTCTGGTTTGCTGTTCGATTACACGGGCAAAAACGAGATTGTTTTTATGGGTTTTAAGGGTGAGGAGGCCGGTTATTTCATTATCTTTTCCATCTGTGCGGTATGTTATTTAATCGGTTGGACGGTAATGAAAACCCTAGTGCCAAAATATAAAGTAATCGAACTAAAATAAACCAAAGGCTGATGTTAAGGAAAGCTTTCTGAACCATCAGCCTTTTTATACAAACGAATCTATACTTAAACTATAGATTTAACATTAATTTAACCCTAACAACAACTTAAAATTGAGTACAACGCTAAACCTCGAAAGTATTTTCGTTGAAGAGAGCCAGATTCCAGATGAATTTAGGCTCACGGAAGAAATCAATCAAAAGGAGTTTCTATCAAATGGAGAGATGAAACCGTGGAACGGACCGTTTAATGAAGTCTTTTCTCCAGTATGCGTAAAAACCCCTGAGGGTTTGAAACGAAAGCGTATCGGTAGTTTCCCGGTATGTACAGAAAAAGAATCGACAGAAGCTTTGGATGCCGCCGTAGCCGCTTATGACAACGGTCGCGGACAATGGCCAACCATGAGCGTTGCCGACCGCATTGCCTGTGTAGAAAATTTTACTCATAAAATGATTGAGCAAAAAGAAATTGTTGCCAAACTCATTATGTGGGAAATCGGAAAATCTTATGCCGATTCTGTTAAAGAGTTCGACCGTACAGTTGAATATATCTACGCAACCATCGATGCACTGAAAGATATCGACAGGCAGTCATCACGTTTCGAAATAGAACAGGGTATTGTGGCCCAGGTGCGTCGTTCTCCGCTTGGGGTGGTGCTTTGTATGGGCCCGTTCAATTATCCTTTAAACGAGACTTTTACCACCTTGATCCCAGCTTTGATTATGGGCAATACGCTTTTATTCAAACCACCTAAACATGGTACTTTATTACATTACCCTTTATTGGGGGCGTTCCGTTCCAGCTTTCCTAAGGGTGTAGTAAATACGATTTACGGACGTGGTAATACAATTGTTCCAGGTTTAATGAAATCGGGAAAAATTAATGTACTTACCTTAATCGGATCGAGCAAGGTGGCCAACGAACTTAAAAAACTGCATCCTAAAGTAAACCGTTTAAGGGCAATTTTGGGCTTGGATGCCAAAAATGCAGCGATCATTACTAAAGATGCAGATCTTGATCTGGCGGTTTCTGAAACTGTTTTAGGATCACTTTCTTTTAACGGACAACGTTGTACAGCTATTAAGATCGTTTATGTGCACCGCAGTTTAGCGCAGGAATTTTTAAAACGGTTATCTGCAGAAGTAGAAAAACTGAAATTTGGTATGCCTTGGGAGAAAGGTGTAAACCTTACACCGCTGCCAGAGCTGAACAAACCTGAATACTTAAAAGAATGTATTGATGATGCAGTTTCGCACGGCGCTAAAGTAGTAAACAAAAATGGTGGACAGACTTTAGAAACTTTTGTTTATCCAGCCATTGTTTACCCGGTAAACAGCAATATGAAACTCTACCGCGAAGAGCAGTTTGGCCCGATTGTTCCTGTTGTTCCGTTTGATGATCTGGAAGAACCTATCGAATATTTAATCGGTTCGCCGCACGGCCAACAAGTGAGTATTTTTAGCAACAACGCTGCGGTAATTTCATCATTGATAGATCCTTTAGTTAACCAGGTGAGTCGCGTAAATATCAATTGCCAATGTCAACGTGGACCAGATGCCTTTCCATTTACAGGACGCAAAGACAGTGCTGAAGGAACACTTTCTGTAGTGGATGCATTGCGTTCGTTCTCGATCCGTTCTTTGGTGGCAACCAAATTTACAGATGATAATAAAAAGTTATTGAACGAAATTGTTAAAGGAGATGATTCGAATTTTTTAAGTACGAAGTATATTTTTTAATTAGATTATAAGACTAAGCCGCAGATTCACAGATTACTATCTCTGAATTTGCGGCTTTTTTGTTTTCTAATGCCGCATGATAGAGTGAATCGTCATTGCGAGGCACGAAGCAATGACGGAAAACTTACTTCAAACTCTTCACCAAACTCAATTTCAACTCTTTAATCCCTTTCACTGCCAAACCTGCAATTTGTTTAGCACCTTCTGGACTTAAATGCGTGTTGTCTTTCTTGCCATTTGGATAGTTTACATTTCCTGAATCAACATAATTGAATAATTTGATGGATGGCTCTTCACCCAGGCGGTTTAACAAACTTTCCGTTTTTACCAGCATATCAATCAGAGGAACATTTAACGAATCGGCCACGTGCCGGGTAATGCGTGGATAATCGTCATGCGAATCAATTAATACACCATTCTTAAAACTTCTACGCGAAATAGGCGTCAATAAAACCGGGAAAGCTTTTTTGCTTCTGGTTTCTTTTACATAATTCACCAAATTGATTTTAAAATCAGCCAGTGAAACACCAACCGTAGGTTTATCAACTTTTTCATCATTATGTCCAAATTCTATAAAAACATAATCACCTGGATTTAACTGCGCTAAAATGGGGTCCCAACGCTTCTCCGCTCTGAACGATTTGGTACTCCTGCCATTTAAAGCTCGGTTATCAACCGTAACATCAGGTTTAAAATAAGCTTGTAAAGCCATGCCCCAACCCGTTTCCGGATATGCTTTTTCTTCTTTATTGGCCGCGGTAGAGTCGCCGATGATGTACAGCTTTGTTTTCTTTTGAACAAAAGTAAAAGAGAATAAAACAGCTAAGGCTCCTGCCGCAAAAATCTTAAGGAAATTCGTTTTCATCTATTCAGTTAATTTGTGAGTGGATTCCATCGATCTGGCCCACCTAGTATATTTTTTAAAGTATAATTTTTAGCCTCTTTATCAGTGAGCTGTTTAGTCCAGGGTAATCTTGTTTTGGTCGATGCACCAGCACCTTTATTCTTATATTCAGCATAAAAAGCCGTTAATTCCTTATCTGGGAACATTTTATCGCCTTTCCAGGCATTCCAACCGTCAGGCAAAATGTGTTTCCCAATTTCACAGTTTAAGAATGCCGTTTTTGCATAGGGTCTCCATGGCCTGCCTAAATACGATTTCGTTACAGCAGTATCAGCAATGAGCTTACAATTTAGAAAAACAAATCCGAATTTCTGTTGCGCAGAAGTTGAAGCTGCAGTGATGTAAGAATCGCTTAAACTTTTGATGGTACAATTTTGAAAGACTACCGTTGCCTTGCCAAAAATAAAATCGGTTGTGCCTTCTATATAACAGTTTCGAAAGTATTGACGGCTATTTTCGATAGCAGCATAAAGCGTATCCTGATTACCCAGAAACCTGCAGTTTTTTGCTATGAAACGATCACCTTCTACATGCAGCGCAACAGCCTGGCCAACGCGTCCAGATGAATTGATAACGGTTAAATTTTCGAAGTGGATGTCATTGCCCTGAATCAGTACCGTAAATGAGGTATAGGTGCTGAATTTCGCATTGCCAAAAGCATCTTTTTCCGTTGGGTTGGCTTTACCCGAGTAATCATCGTTGGTGATGATAGTATTTTCTGCACTTTCGCCAATAATGGTAATTTTAATTTTCCAAGACGGGATAATTAGTTTTTCCTTATAAATGCCGTTTTTAACATATATTTTGACTTCTTGCTCGCCTAAATCTCTAACCGAATTTACCGCTTCCTGAATGGTTTTATAGTTTGCATTGCCATCTTTTGAAACGGTTATTGTTGATGGGTATTTAGGGTCCTGGGCATGGAGATAAAGAATGGAAAAAGCATTAATAAAAATTAGCGTAATGATCTTGAAATAAGGAATTCTTGTCATAATGATCAATTAGAACTGCGATATAAATTTCATTAAAAAAGGGCAGATTAAAACCTGCCCTTCGTAAAATAAACGTTGTTGTTAAAAAGCCCAGCGTGGATCGCCGATTGCCGTTCCGGTAGTGCTCGAGGTTCTCAACGTTGAGCCTACTGGCAGGGTAAAATCGGTGGTTGTTGCTGTCCAGCCTAAGTTTTGCTGTTGTGTTACACTTAGGGTTGCCGCGCTGAATGTTAAGGCTGTGCCTGCTGTTAACGCACTGTTCAGGTTAAAATAATTGGTATTCGAAATGGTAATCGAACTCCCCGCTCCTGTACCCCTTATGGCTGCTGCATTAACCGTTCCAGATTTTGGTGTATTGGCCAAAATGCTGTTCTGGATGCTGAAATTGATCGGATTGGTAGCTGCATCCAACAAGGCATATTTACTGCTTCCGCCAAATGCATTGAAGGTAGAATAACTGATCAAAACGGTTGGTGTTTGATCAGCAATAAAAGGTGTTGAACTAATTACCAGGCCAGGACCACAATTGTAAAAAGTAGATTTCGATACCGTAAGCGTATTAAACTGCAACTTGGTAATGTTAAAGGTATAATATGTTGATGTTCCATTTGCCCCCATATCGTAAACAATAGAGTTATTAACAGTAATACCTGTAATTTTAAAATCTTTCACCGCAGCACCCCTGTCTCCCCGCAAAAACGCGGTAGTAGAGCCATGTGCAATACAGTTATCAACTATAATGTTGGTGAAAGTTGCGGCTGCACCAACATTGGTTTGCGAGCCAATTAGGTTGATAAAATAAGGCGAAGCTCCTATTGTACCATCAAGTTCTAATCCGGATAACGTTAAACCAGCTCCTGTGCCTTCTAAATCGAATTCTTTATAGTTGATTTTTGTATCTGTAGCGGTGCCGGATGTCGATTTTAGGGTGATGGTTTTTTGCGTAATAAATGTTGTTGCCGCAGTTAAATTATAGGTGCCCGGGTTTAAGCCGATCACTGCACCGTTTGCTGCTGCGGCAATGGTAGCTGCCAGATCGTCGGTAGCAGAAATTACAGTAGTGTAGCTGGTAGGCATTTGGGTAGTAAAAGTAGTGATGCCTTTGCTCTTAGTGCCAGCGAACAACTCTGCACTGTATTTAATCCCTGCAGTTAAACCGGTAATGGCTTTTAATCCTGCAGTTGCATCTCCTGTACTTAAAGTGGCTGTTATTGTATTTCCAGTTGAAGGTGTTAATACGATAGATGTAAGACCAACTGTCGGGGCATATCGCAGGGTAATGCCGGTTTCTTTGATCTCCGAATCCCTAACTGGTAAAAATAACTGGATCCCTGTTAATTGAAACGATGAGCTTACAAGGTATTTAGATTCCGGCTGTGTTTCAGTTGCATTCGCTTTTACCCTTGCAAAATATTTTGTTCTGACAGCTAAATTGTCTTCGGTTACCGAAATGCCGGTGGTATCGGATGTGGTGGAATATTTTATGCTAGAGAAGAGCGAGTCGGTAGAAAAATCGATACTGTATTTTAATGCTTTCCCTGTAGACATTAATGGTGCCGTCCAAGTTAGTTTTGCAGAAATTGCAGATGCGCTAACTTTAACATCACTAGGTTTAAAAGAGCGCGCAGCTTCTGTTGGCTGATCATCTTTCTTACAGGCTGAAATGGAAATCACTATTCCTAAAAGGAAAGTGATTTTAAGAACCAAATGGTTAATGTATTTTTTCATGATTAATACCTAAAAAGCAGTTAATAACTAGGATTTTGTTTAATTTTTGGGTTCTGGATAAGTGCTGTTGCCGGAAATGGGAACAGTGATTTTGCCGGAACATAACCTGGGGCAACACCTTTCGCTGCACTGGTAATTACATCTTCAGTAATGTTGGTAGACCATGCCAGAGAAGTATAACCTGTTGGTGTAGAAGTTGCCGTTGTGGGCTGGAATAATGCGATATTTGCATTGCCGCCATAAAAATTGATTGTGGCTACTTCGGTAACACTTGGCGATAAATTGTAAGCAGATGCAATGTAGTAAACCGTTTTTGGTATACTGGCAAAAGTTCCGCTATTGGTCATAAACAACCTTAGTTTCGCTCTTGTTTCTTCAAGTTTTATTTGTAAAAGATTCCATCTGATTAAATCATATTTGCGGATGCCCTCGCCACCAAATTCTAACAAACGCTCTTTAACAATAGCATCAAAAAAACCTGTTTTATCCATAGGTGTGACTGGAATTTGTGTTTCGAAACCCGCATAGGCACGTTTTTGGACTTCTTGCAGTGCTGATATAGCCGCCGCCGATGGTGCGCCATTAATTTCGTTATCAGCCTCTGCATACATTAACAGCACATCAGCAAAACGAAGAATCGGCCAGTTGATCGAGAAATTTTGAGAAGTACTGGCATTGTTAAATGCTGTCCACGATTTGCGGAATTTAGAATTGGTTTGTGAGGTAGGAAGAACAGGGACTTTTAATGAAGAAGCATTAATTTGATACGAACCAATAGTTACATCTCTGCGGCAATCTTTAATTTGATCGAATTCGTAAAAATAAGTTGGTATGGCATTTACCCCTCCACCTGCCTGCTGCGAAGCATAAGACGAACCGGCGGCAAAAACCAGACCGTCGTAATAACCGATTTTACTATCAGTAGAAGCATTGGTGCCAAAAGCACCAACTTCCAACATCAGCTCGTGGGCATCATCATAACGGGTGGTGGTGTGCAGTGTTTTAAAAACATTTTCGAAATTCGGATTTAAGCTATGATCGCCCCTGTGATTCATAATGTCAAGACATTCATCTTTAGCTATTTTATAAAAATCAAGGTAATCGGCTCTTCTCACCATTGCATTTTCAGTAGCGCGGAAAGAATAACCTCCCCTTGCTAGGGCAATTCTTGCTCTTAACCCCTTAATAGCACCTTTGGTAAAACGGAAATCGCCATAACTTGGCAATTCACTTCTCCATGGCACCAGGTCCTCAGCTATTTTTAAATCAGCAATAATACGGTTATAGGTTTCATCGCGATTAACATTTGGAATATATACATCCTCCACATCGGTAGGCGCATCAAAATATGCTGGTACATCACCCCAATTACGCAATAATTCTGCATAAAACTGCGCCCTTAATGCTAAAGCCTCACCATAATAACGTTTCATTTCTGCTTTTTCGGCATCCGATCCGTTTGTGTACAATTGCGAAAGCGGAATATATTTAATGGCATAATTAGCCCTCGAAATTCCGCTGTATAACTGCAACCAAGGGTTATATAAATCGGAATTATCCGGTGTTGCGGCATACATGCTTATTCCCCTGCGGTCTGATCCGTTGGTATAATTTCCGGACGTTCTAAAGTCGTCGGCCATTTGAGGAAAAAGTGCCGATAAGCGGTTGCCATAGCCATTGTCGCCACATAGTTTATTGTAAACCCCAATTAATACGGCATTGGTGTTTGATGTACTTCCAAAAGCCGATTCGGGCGAAGTGGTTGATGGCGAAGTTACATCAAGGTATTTTTTGCACGAGGTAAATGCCATTACAGCTAACAGCACCACCAATAATTTATATTTTAAATATGCTTTGTTCATGATCAGTTCAAATTAAAAGGTAACATTTAAGCCTGCCAAAATGTAACGGCTACGCGGATAGGCTGCATAATCTACGCCCGGCGTTAATGGATTGCCTCTGCGCGTACTCGCTTCCGGGTCGTAACCAGTATAACCGGTAATGGTATAAAGGTTGTTTACAGTAGCATAAAAGCGGACTTTGTTAATTACTTTGGTTCTTGCCAATAGTTTTTGAGGTAGCGAATAACCCAGGGTAACATTCGTGATCCTTAAATAGGAAGCATCTTCGATACTGTACGAGGTTAAGAAATAGTTATTGGTAACGGGTGTCCAGATTTTCGTATCGGCGTTGGCAGCAGCAAGCTGATCCCAATTGGCAATTAAAGCACCATTTGTATTGTACCATTTCCACCTGTCGTTCATTGTCGATAACAGGTTATTGTCTTTAACATTATATTGAGAAGTAAACTCAACTTTATTGGCATTGTATTCTTTTCCGCCAACCGAGAAGTTAACAAAAATGCTCATATCAAAACCTTTGTAAGCAAATTGCTGATTTAAACCGCCGGTAAATTTCGGTTGTGCATTACCTAAAACGGTTCTGTCATCAACGGTAATTGTATTACTGGCCGTGTTGGTGGTTTTTAGTAATTTCATATCGCCCGGCGCTACAGTTGCTTTACCGATAATAGCTGCATTATCCGTTACGCCAGGTTTTAAAACCCATCTGTTTGTCGATTCGTAAGTAGCGCGATCGAAATCATCAAGGGTATAAAAACCGTTTGAAACATAGCCATAAAACTGTCCAACGGGTTTACCCACTTCAACATAGAAATCATCTAAATTATTTACCCAGCCCGAAGCAGCTTTAACCGCTGTAACGCCTGATGCAAGACCCAAAACTTTATTCCTGTTGAAAGCGATGTTAAAGCTGCTGTTGTAAGTAAAATCTTTGGTTTTAACGATCGAACCTGTTAATTGCAATTCAAGCCCTCTGTTTTGTGTAGAACCGACATTCTGAAGCTGAAATGCATTTCCCAAAATTGATGGGATATCAGCGTTTAGGATCAGGTTTTTCACGTGGTTTTGATACACATCAATTGATCCCGATAAACGGTTTTTGAATAAGCTGAAATCAACACCAAAGTTTAATGAAATGGTAGTTTCCCATTTTAACGAAGGATTGGCTAGGGCTATTGTGGCAAGTCCTGGAGTAATGGATGCATCACTCGCCGCATAACCGGCACTTACCGAATTGGTGTAAAACAACGTCTTGTATAAATCTGGGTCTATCCTGTTGTTACCTGCAGAACCATAACTCGCCCTGATTTTTAAATTATCCAACCAGTTCAACTGTGCATTTTTAATAAAGCCCTCTTCTGAAGCCCTCCATGCAAATTGTGCTGATGGGAAAGTCCCCCAGCGGTTATTTGCAGCAAATAGCGAAGAACCATCGCGCCTTACCAAAGCGGTTAAAATGTATTTGTTATCGAAAGTATAAGTGGCCCTTCCGAAATAAGAAAATAACCTGAATCCGCTTACGCCAGTTGTTGGTGCATCCTGAACCTGTCCGGTGCCGGGGCTGGCTTTCTGAATGTTTCCAAAAGCTTCTTCGGCAGTAATGTTAACCGGGAAATATTTAACCGTAGTGCTGTTCTGGTTATTATCTGATTGGTTGATCTCCTGACCGATCAAAATATCAAGTTCGTGTTTGCCACCCAGATTTGGCCGGTAATTAAGCGTATTGGAATTGGTTAGAGTTTTAGTGCTCGAATTGGCCAAAACCACAACTGGTAAACCCGCTGCATTGCGGGCTACACCGCTTAAAGGACCGTTAAAGGTATTCGTTTTACGATCGCTAAAGTTTAAACCAAGCGTACTTTTAAAGCTTAGGTTTTTTAAGATCTGGTAGCTTAAATAGGCGCTGCTGATAAAATCGTTTCGGTAATCGTATTTAAGCTCCTGATTAGCCAAGGTAATCGGATTGGTTAATAAAGTTGCACCATAATCGGCATCAAATTGATCGCCAGAATCGCCTGCGCCATTGTAAGGTTGGTAACGTACCGAGTTGCGTAAACGGTTGGTTCCTTGCGATCCAGAGCTCGAAGTACCTACGCCATCTATTCGCTGACGGCTGTAACGCAGGTTGATGCCCGTACGGAATTTATCGGAAATTTTATGGTCGAAACGAAATGAAGCAAAAGTGCGTCTATAGCCCGAGTTTAGCATAATCCCATCTTCTTGCGTATTATTTGCAGTAAAATTGAAAGTGGTGGCTTTGGTTCCGCCCGCTAAGTTTACCACCTGCGTATTCGAAAAAGCCTGACGACCAAAAACTTTGTCCTGCCAATCTATATTTTGGATATTTTTATAGATGTCGAGATCTTCAAAAGTGCCATAACGTTTGGTAAATGCATCTTTTACATCCTGCGAAGTGTTGTAATTATAAAGTTGGTATTGGTAAGAAACGTAATCATAAGGATTCATTACCGATAGTTCGTTAACAATCTGCCTTGCACCTGCATAAGCATCAAAAGAAACAGCAGTTTTCATTTCTTTACCACCTTTTGTAGTAATAATAACTACACCATTAGCCGCACGCGCACCATAAATGGCTGTCGAAGCAATATCTTTCAATACATCTATTGATTGGATCTCGTTTGGAGATAACAACGATAGCGCATTATCCAGCTGAACCCCATCTACGATATAAAGCGGGGCATTACTTTGGGTTAATGAACCTCCGCCTCTTACTTTAACCTCGATTTCTGCACCCGGAGATCCTTCGGTTGTGGTTACCGAAACGCCAGCAAGTTTCCCTGCCAGTGCCTGTGCAGCAGTGCTTACCGGGAAATCGGCCAGATCTTTAGCTGTTACACTTGATACTGCAGAAGAAAGTTTATCCCTTGAAACCGTTCCATAACCCACATTTACAGTTACCTCCTGAAGGTTGTTTGCATCTTCTTCCAGGCTAACATCAACTTTTGTTTGGCTGGTTACAGTGACGTTCCTGGTTTTGTAACCTACATAAGTAAACGTTACCGTGGCACCATTGGATGGAATATTGATTTTATAGGTTCCGTTTGCATCGGTACTGGCTGCAATTTTAGTATCTTTAACGTTTACGCTAACGCCTACCAGTACCTGCCCGTCGGCTTTATCCTTTACAGTTCCTGTTAATTGTCTGTTTTGTGCTTGAGCGACAGATAATCCAAAAAAAGAGAAAAATGCTAAAAAGAGTAGAACTCTGCTCATAAATTATTTATTTGAAGTGATTTGGTTATTTTAAGATGCTGCAACCGCTTGCAGATAGAATATAATTCTATTTCGGAATGTTATTGTTTGTTTATATTTGGTTACGTTGAGGTAACAATTTTACAAACTAAAAACCGTTTGAAACTAATTTTAACTAAAAAACTGTGCAAACGTTCCCAAAAACGTTAGTTTAACGTTTATTAATATTGGTGAGTGAATCCCCTTAAAGAGATATTTTTTGTAACTTGTACGCAATACGAAAAATGAGATTTGAAACATCTACCATAAAAGATATTGCTAAAGCATTAGGGCTGTCTACCTCTACGGTTTCCCGTGCCTTAAGAGATCGTTACGAAATTAGTGAGGAAACTAAAAAATTGGTTTTGGCTTATGCCGAAAAGGTTAATTACCGTGCTAATCCAATCGCCAGAAGTTTAAAGGAGCGCCGTAGCTATTCTATCGGCATTATTGCAAGTGAAATTGCCAATAACTTTTTTTCACAGGTTATAAATGGCATTGAATCAATTGCTTACGATAAAGATTATCATGTTATTATTTCTCAAAGCCACGAGTCGTACAAGCAGGAAAAGCTAAACGTAGAACACTTGGCATCGCGTTCTATTGATGGTTTATTAATTGCGCTTTCTTCAGAAACTCAGGACATCGATTATTTAAGAGATTTATACGCCAAGGGCTTACCAATTGTGTTTTTTGATCGGGTGCCCGAAGATTTTGAAACCCATAAAGTGATTGCCAATAATTTTAAGGGTTCTTTTGATGCTACAGAACATCTTATTTTATCAGGAAAAAGAACCATTGCCCATTTAACGAATTCCGAAAACCTTTCGATAACGAAAGAAAGGTTAAAAGGTTATAAAGCGGCTTTGGTTAAATATCATATCGAATTTAGACCCGAACTGGTGAAATATTGCCAGCATGGCGGTATGCACAGCGCAGAACTTGAAGAAGCGGTGAAAGAACTTTTGCCGCTTAAGCCCGATGGGATTTTTATCTCGAGCGACCGCTTAACCACAGGCTGTATTATGGCCCTAAAGAAAACCAATCCTGAAGTGGCACATAAAATTGCGATAGCGGGCTTTACCAATTCTAATCTAGTCGAACTGTTTTCGCCATCCTTAACCTCAGTTAAACAGCCTGCATTCGAAATGGGACAGGTGGCCACAGAATTATTGATTTCGATGATCGAGGCTAAAAGGCCTGTAACTGAGTTTGAAACCAAGGTTTTGGATACGGAACTGGTTAAGATGGCAAAGCAGTAAGCGCCCAGCACTAAGCGTTTAACGCTACATCCAAATAAGCACTCCGATTTAACAGACGTTCTGATACGCGCTTCGTATGAAACGCTTATCGCTAGGCGCCGAACGCTACTCTCCAAACTAATTATTACCTTTGCACCATGGTAGAAATTACATTAAAAAAGGGCAAAGAAAAAGCGGCACTACAAAGACATCCATGGGTATTTTCTGGCGCATTAGAAAAAGTTAAAGGAAAACCTGAAGATGGTGATGTAGTAAAAGTTTTTGCTTTTGATCATGAATTTCTGGCCTATGGATATTTCAACAGCAATTCGCGTGTTGCCGTTCGTTTATTAGAGTGGGACGAAACACAAACTATTGATACCAGCTGGTATCAAAACCGGTTAAAACAGGCTATTGCTTCACGTCAGTTTATTTTAAACGAGCAGACCAATACCTGTCGTTTAGTGTTTAGTGAAGCCGATTTCCTGCCAGGTTTAATTGTCGATCAGTATGCCGATTTTCTATCGTTACAGATTCTAAGTTCTGGAATCGAAAAAGTGAAAGCAGAAATTGTAGAAATTTTAAAAACCGAATTAAATCCAAAAGGAATTTTTGATAAAAGTGATGCAACCGCCCGTACCCACGAAGGTTTACCCATTGAAAATGGATTACTTTGGGGCGAAAATCCTCCAGAACTTTTAGAGGTAAAAGAAAATGGAATTATTTATAATATCAATATTGCTGAAGGACAAAAATCTGGTTTTTATTGCGACCAGCGTGATAACCGAAGGATTTTAGCCAGTTATACAAAAGGTAAAAAAGTTTTAGACTGTTTTAGTTATAGTGGTGGTTTTAGCTTGAATAGCCTGGCTAATGATGCCGCTAGTGTTACCAGCGTTGATAGTTCGGGTTTGGCGGTTGAAACATTAAAGCAGAACGTAGCCTTAAACAAATTCGATGCGGCTAAAGTAACAGCGATACAATCAGATGTAAACAAACAACTCCGGGCTTTCAAAGAATCAGGAGAGTTGTTTGATGTGATTGTGCTCGACCCACCTAAATATGCACCATCGCGTTCGGCATTAGACCGCGCGGCAAGAGCCTATAAAGATTTAAATCGTTTAGGTATGCTATTGCTAGAAAAAGGAGGCTTATTGGCTACTTTCTCTTGCTCGGGTGCAGTTGATATTGAAACCTTTAAACAGATAATTGCCTGGGCTGCGCTTGATGCAGGCAAGGAAGTTCAGATTATTAAACAATTCTGCCAACCGGAAGATCATCCCGTTCGAATTTCTTTTCCAGAAGGAGAGTACTTAAAAGGTTTGTTGTTAAGGGTACTATAAATTTATCACTTACTAATCTATTTTAAAACATAAAGACACCAAAACACGAAGTTATTTTGAATGTTAACCAGGTGTTCTCGTGTCTTTGTGATAAGTTGAAATCAGCATTTGGTTAGCCAACCATTACTTTAGCGGTAATAGCAAGTCTATTCCAGGCATTAATGGTAACTATAGCCATAATAATCTGCGCTAATTCCTGTTCGTTGAAAAAGCTTGCGGCTTTTTGATAAGTTGCATCAGAAACATGGTGGCTAATTAAGGTTACTTCTTCTGTTAAAGCTAAAACAGCTTCTTCTTGCGGTGTAAATAAAGTTGTTTCTCTCCAGGCATTTAATAAATACAAACGCTGTTCGGTTTCACCTATTTTGCGGGCATCGGTTGAGTGCATATTTAAGCAAAATGCACAGCCGTTAATTTGTGATGCACGCATTTTAATCAGTTCTAAAAGAATTGGATCTAGTTTGCTGGTTGATAAATATTTCTCTAAACCATACATGGCTTGGTAAGCTGCAGGTTCTACTTTTTGGATGTTGATTCTATTTTCCATTTTATTTGTTTTTTGATTACGATGTAAAGGTCTGCAACTTAACCATCAAAAAACTTAATGTAGTTTAAGAAATGAAATGTTGATTCGTAACTTAAAAAAAGCGAATAATGAAGAGTTACTTTTTAGCCCTGATTTTACTCAGAAATTCGGGGGTGAAGCCGAGGTAAGAAGCCAGCATATACTGTGGCACACGCTGTACAAATTCAGGGAATAAACTATTAAAATGACGATATCTTTCTTCAGCGGTTTGGCTATACAGGAATTTTATCCTTCTTTGCGATGCCTGGTGGTTTTTTTGCAGAATCAACCTAAAATACCGTTCCAGCTTGGGTAATTTATGGAACATTTCATCATAATGATGATGCTCAATGGCAATCACCTCGGTGGCTTCTGCCGCCTGGATATAAAATTCGGATTGTTCCTGAAAAAGAAAGCTGGTTAGATCGGTAATCCACCAGTTTTCGATTGCAAATTGAGTGGTTTGTTCAGCGCCCTTTATGTCAATAAAATAAAGCCTTAAACAGCCTTTTACTACAAAATAATTCGCTCTGCAGGTTTGTCCTTGTGCTAATAAAAAAGCCTTCTTTTTAACGGAAAAAGATTTGAGAAACGGGGCAAGAATTTCCTGCTCATCGTTACTCAAATCTATAAATTTATTAATGTGCCTATAAAGTGCGCTACCCATTGCTGTACTATTGATTAGCTAAAATAGGCATAATTATAAAAATGGATATACACCTTTAAAATGTAAAAGCCTTTAACTCCGATAGCGCTTCGGGGCCATAATTTTTTAAAGCTGACGTTATTTTCTGTGTTAAACCTTTGTTATCGATGGGTTTTCCTTTAGTTGGTGGGGTTAGATCTTTTTCTGGAACAGTAACCTCTGTTACTTTGGTAGCAAACCAGGTGATATTTTGATGTGGCAATGCCAAACCTAAAATCATCCCTGGTAATCCGGTAAAAGATTCTGGTCCGCCAGAAACTGCAATCTGGTTTGAGTAATAAGCCACTACGTAAATCGAATCCATAATAATGGCATTTGCCCTACGACATTCGTAACCTGCAATTTCTCGTGTTTCGTCGGTAATTTTCCAATTAATCTTACGCAAACTGTCTTTAACGAGGTAGGTATCTTCATAAACCGCTTTTTGCGAAATACTTGTATTGGCCGTATAATCAGTGGCGATGGTATTTTTTAGATCAACAAGAGCGTCTCTCGCCGCCCAGCTTGGATTTAGAGTTTCATCTACAGCTGGCCATTTATATAAACTCTTATCGCTATTAAAGCTTAAAATACTTTTAGCAACCTTAAATTGAGGATTGTTCTTTTTGTACTGATCGAAAGCAGGCACCATATAACTTTCGTTATCTTTATTGATTTTCTTTTTGATTATAGCATATATATTAGACTTTTTCTCAAATTCGATCACACCATTTTTTATGAAGTGTATATTTTGGGCGAAAAGATCGTTGCTGATGAAAATAACAGCAAATAAGACGATATATTTTAGTGTAGTTTTCATGATAATTATTTTTGTGTTTTAATACCGCCGCCCATTTTGCTAAAATCCCATGATACAGAGAATATTAAATATCTCCTGATGGTAGTATAACTGCTTTGACTAATCATGGTATTATATGCCGAACGATTAAAACCAATATTCTGATTTAAAATATCATTTACAGTTGCCGAGAATCTTAAATTTTCCGATTTAAAGAATTTTTTGCTAATCGATGCATTCCAGATAAGACGCTCAAAGCTTTCTTTAAGTACCTGTGTTTTTCCATTGTATTGATATTCTGCATCTGTTGATATTTCAAATTTGCCAGGTAATTGGGTATTACCTGAAGCATAGCCGCTCCATCCCCATCCATCACTATTGCTGCCAACACTTGTTCTCGCTATATTGAACGAGGGGCCAAAGCGGGTATAAAAACTATAACTTTTATCTTTATACTTCGAAAAATTGATGCCCCCGCTATAACTATAGTTTTTAGTGTTATTTAAGGTCCTGCCTAAATTGGTAGTAATAAAGTTGTAAGCAGAACTTCCACTTGCGTTTGCATTTAAACCAACATTTATTTCACCAAGCGCATTTATTTTCCTGCTTACTTGTCCATATAAATAGAAATTTGTTTGCATTCTATCATTATAATTGATGTACCGATAGGTACTTTTACCAACACCATCAGTGGTTACATCGCTAATAATTGGATTTGCAGTAAAGCTGTAAGAAGCATTTAACCAAACCGATTGATCGGTTAAAACTTTGTAAGCGCTATAACTCGCACTAACATTGCTTCTAAACGAGGGTCTTAAATCTTGATTTCCTTCCACGACATTAAATGGATCATTATTTACCCTAACTGGCTGTAGTTGATCGAGTGAAGGCTGATTGGTATTGCCGTTGTAATTAATCCGTAATGATTTTTGCTGAGAAAAACGATATTGATAAGATGCTTGCGGCATATAATTAATAAAGTTTCTTACATAGGTTTTATTGTGGTAAATATCATTCTGCTTAAAATTTACGTCACTAAACTTCGATCCAAAATTAATAACAGTTTTACCTTTTTTATAATTGAAAATTGCACCTGCCTGGTTAATGGTTTGGTTCAGCTCGAAGTTGTTACTGTAAAGCGTATCTAAAATATCATATCTGCCACTTCCTGATTGGTTAAAAGATAAACGATCTGATTTTCCGTTCATTAAACTTAGCCCATAGTTAATAATTACAGTTAAAGTTTTTGAAAGAGGTTCCGTATACGCCGCATTTAACCTAAAGGCACTATTTGTAATATTGTTAGCTTTTAATTGGTTAGTATGGATGTTTATTGTATCTGTTCCAACTGTATCCGCTCTTTTATTAAGTGAGTTTAAGTATCCTTCACTGTTACTTTTGTTGATTGATTGATTTAAGTTTAATGATAATGTGCGCCCTTTTTTCTTCAGTTTTTTGGTGAATAAAACGTTCATGTTAAAACTTTGATCATCCACCTCATTGCTTAGCGTTCTGTTTGATGAATTTAGGAATTTATCATTTTTACCAAGGGTTTTGGTTTCAAAATGGCTTGAGGTGTTACTTTTTTTCAATGCGCCATCAACATTAACTTTCATGGTTAAAGTCGTATCGATTTTTAGCTCATACATTGCATCAAGCTTTTGCCTGAACATGTCTTTGTCGAATGATTCATCAGATGTGCTGTTCTGTACGCCCGATTCCAAATTGTTCTGACTTATTGAGTTTCTATTACCCTGAACCCTGATCGATCCAATTTTATAATTCGTATTAAACGATTCTTTATCCTTATTCCATTTGTTATCAAAATGCAGGCCGCCAGTTCTCGCTACGGGTATACCCTCACCATTATATTGTCCGTCATAACTTTCAAAATCATCGCCGCCACTACTAAAATACATTCCACCATCATCACTCATCGTCAGGCCACCAGAGCCCCCATATTTATCCCTATCATCCCAACCTAAGCCTACTGTACCATTGTTGCCTAAAATGCCGTAGGCCGAAAATTTCTTTTTGCCCCAAAATTTATTAAACATGGCCTGACCCTGATAAAAATCTTTCGTGCCATAACCACCTTGTACTTTACCGAAATAGCCGTTCTTTTTATCTTCTTTTAGTTTAATGTTAAGTGTTTTAGTTTTTTCGCCATCATCAATGCCGGTAAAACTAGCTTGATCGCTGGCTTTATCATAAAGTTGAACAGATTCTACCATATCAGCCCGAAGATTTTTGGTTACCAGCGTGGGGTCATCACCAAAAAATTCTTCACCATCTACCAATACCTTTGGGACACTTTTGCCTTGAGCTGTAATTTTCCCATCCTTATCTATCTGAAAACCTGGAAACTGTTTAATTAAATCTTCTACCTTCGAATTAGGTTCGATATTATATGCTTTCGGATCAAACTCTGTGGTATCACCTTTAATTTTTATGGCTGTTCTGTTCCCTTTAATAATTACATCGGCAAGAATTTTGGCCATCCCGGTAAGATTAATTTTTCCATAATCTTTAACCTGAGTGGTAGAATCGAGCGTAAAATGATCTACAAAATCTGCATACTTAGGATAAGAAACCAATAAGATAAACTTTCCATTTTTAATGCCAGTAAGTTCGAATGAGCCATTTTCTGCTGCACGGGTAAATTTTACCAAAGTAGAATCTTTTGCATTTAAAACGGCAATAGATGTTCCTGATAAAAGCGTTGTCGATGCTGTATCAATCGTTCGGCCTTTAATCGTGTGTAGACCCTGCGCCTTGGAATAAGTTGTGATAAAAATAAAAAAGCACAGCGAGAGTAGTAGGCGTTTCATAGATAGGATTTTGTTTTGTTTGCCGAATATAAAACTAATATGTTAGTTGTGTATAATGCTTTAACCTTTTTTAACATTATTGCCTAATAGTCAATTCATTTTAATCTTTCAGGTTTACAACAAATCATTTTTCATATAGGTTAATTAGGCGTTCGTCTATAAATACAAGCCCATGGTATAATAGCCCATAATTGGCTGAAACGTTTTTGATAGTATATAGTCTTAATTACAAAACCACCTAATAATTAGGGATTTAAAATAAAGATTTATAAACATAAAAATATTAAGATCATGAAAACTTCTATCAAAAATTTATTCGCAGCAGCATTAGTAATGGTTACTTTAAGCAGCACAACAGTAGTAGCAAACGCAACAGAAAATAATACCAGCTACACTGCATTAACAAAAGTTAAAAACATAAGCAAAATTGTAGTTTCCGGAAATGTGAAACTTATCCTTGTTCAGGATGCCAAAGAAAGTGTTGAGGTTTATGATCAGTATTATACCAAAAATGCGTTGGTGCAACAGCAGGGCGAAGAACTTAGGATCAGCTCTTTTGATAAAAATACCCTAACCGTAATTGCCCACGTAAATAATTTAACTGCCATCGAAGCTTCAAATACTGCAAGTGTAAACACTGCCGGAAATTTCAACCTGTTAAACCTAAGCATTGTTTTAAATGATGAGGCATCGGCAGATATTAAAGCCAATACGGTTAATTTATCAACAAATATTAAAGATGGCGCATCATTAAAATTGGAAGGCACTACCGATACACACCAAGCTGTTTTGGGTGTAGCATCGAAAATAAACATGGACGGTTTTACCGCTCAAGAAAGTAGTATCAGATTAACAGGAAAATCACTTTTAGCAAACAACAACAAATCCCGCTACGATGATATACAAGTAGATATACTAGAAAAACTATTCTAACTCCATTATATATTTTACCAGAAAGGCACTAAATTTTAAATTTAGTGCCTTTTTTATTTTAAAAAGATGATCGTTTGTTACAAACGAGGACAGGTTTACAAATCAAATTTTATCCCCTGTGCTAAAGGCAGTGTATTCGAATAATTGATGGTATTGGTTTGTCTGCGCATATAAGCTCTCCAGGCATCCGATCCACTTTCACGGCCACCACCGGTTTCTTTCTCACCACCAAAAGCACCACCAATTTCTGCACCTGAAGTACCGATATTTACGTTGGCTATGCCACAGTCAGATCCGTTAGCGGATAAGAACTGCTCAGCCTCTCTTAAATTCAAGGTCATAATGGCCGATGATAATCCTTGAGGAACGGCATTTTGCAAGGCAATGGCCTCCTCTAATGTTTTGTATTTAATCAGATATAAAATAGGCGCAAATGTTTCATGCTGAACAATGTTAAAATCATTCTGAACTTCGGCAATACATGGTTTTACATAACACCCGCTTGTATAAGCATCGCCAGATAAAACGCCTCCTTCTACCACGAAATTGCCGCCTTCGGCCTTACATTTTGTAATCGAATCTAGGTAAGCTGCAACTGCATCGGTATCAATCAGTGGACCAACGTGGTTATTTTGATCTAATGGATCGCCTATGCGCAACTGTCCGTAAGCTTTAACCAGTTTAGCGGTAAAAGCATCATATACACTTTCGTGTATAATTAATCTTCTGGTAGAAGTGCAGCGCTGGCCTGCGGTACCAACAGCACCAAATACAGCACCAATTAAACTCATATCTAAATCAGCATGTTCTGAAATGATAATGGCATTATTGCCGCCTAGCTCCAACAGGCTTTTCCCTAACCGTGCACCAACAGCTGCGCCAACTGCCTTGCCCATCCTTGTAGAGCCGGTGGCAGAAATTAAAGGGATCCTTCCATCATTTGTCATCAGTTCTCCAACTTCCCTATCGCCTAAAACAAGGTTACAAACGCCTTCGGCTATGTCGTTGTCTTTAAAAACCTTTGCAATAATATGTTGGCACGCAACGGCGGTTAAAGGGGTTTTTTCTGATGGCTTCCAGATGCAAACATTGCCGCAAACCAAGGCCAGGGCGGTATTCCAGCTCCACACGGCCACAGGAAAATTAAAGGCAGAAATAATGCCTACAATTCCCAAAGGATGCCATTGTTCGTACATGCGGTGGCTCGGGCGCTCGCTGTGCATGGTTAAACCATAAAGCTGCCTCGATAAGCCCACGGAGAAATCACAGATATCGATCATTTCTTGTACTTCGCCAAGCCCTTCCTGCAAACTTTTGCCCATCTCGTAAGAAACTAAGGTGCCCAAAGCATCTTTGTTTTCGCGTAATGCGTCACCAAACTGGCGTACAATTTCTCCTCTTTTAGGCGCTGGAACCGTACGCCACGCTGTAAATGCTTCCTGCGCTTTAAGTACAACAGCATCATAATCAGAAGCACTTGCAACCTTTGCCGAAGCAATCAGCTTACCATCAACAGGAGAAAAACTTTCTAATGTATTTGGATTAAGTTCACCGCCCCAATAACTGCCTGTACTATAGGCGTCATTGCTTGCATTAATGCCCAGTTTGTTTAAAATGGATTGAATATCTGTAGTCATATATCTAACGATTTACACAAAAAAACAAAAAAATAAAGGAAAGTAGGTATGTTTACCGCTTATCTTATCACAATCGGCTGAAACCCTTACTTAATAGAAAGATCAAATTATTCGTGATTCTCTTTTACACATTGAGTTGGGGCTTAAGTGCAAAACAGAATATTAATTAGATTTTGTAGAGATCTGTCCAATAACTTTCTTAAATAGTGCTCCTTTTTCATAGCCTGACCATTTGGAGACGATCTTGCCTTGTGGATTGATTAGTACAAAAGTAGGATAACCAGAAACACCATATTTGATGATCGTTTCACCATAAAATCCTTTCCCATCCCAGAGGCTTAGCCATTGAGGTTGATCTCTATTTAAGCCCTTTAACCAAGTTTCCTTCCCTGCATCACATGAAAAGGAGACTACTGATAAATTATCATTGAGCTTTTGAGAGATTTCCTTTAACTCTGGAATGGATTCAATACAAGGGCCACAGAAAGTAGTTGAAAAATCCAATAATATATACTTGCCCGACAACTCAGCTAAAGAATGTTGCTTAGCATCTTTATCGAAAGCATAAAAATTGTAGAAACTATCTCCTTTATCGATAATCTCCCCAACCTTTAAATACGTATCAATTCTTTTTGCATATAAAGTATTCTTAAAATCTGCATGGAGAGAATTGTAAAATTTACGTATTGTGTCTCTTGGAAAGTCATTTTTAAGATAGAAAAGAGCATCGAGCGCTTCGAAACTATTTAAATTCTGCCTTACAAAATTCATTCTTGTAATCCTGTCTGTACTATCTATTTTCCCAATCACCTTCCATATCGCTTTAGCCTTTAATTTCGCGCTATCTCCTGTCAGTGCAAAATATTCCGCTACTAATTTATTCCGTTGCTTATAACCTGCTTTAGTCAAGTCTATCATTTTATTATGCATGTCCTGTGTTTTTGATCCCGTTATCTTCAGGTCAAAAGGAAAATCCTTAATGTCTCCCTTTACATTAATTTTTTCATTTCCCATTAGTAAGGTAAAATAGTAAAACTCCTTGGCTACAGTTGTTTTTACCCATAATGATTGAGGTGTTTTCCTAAGCGTGCCTTTGAAACTTAGAACATTATTTTTGATTATGGCGCTATCAATGTCGGTATCAAGCTCCGAATCGTTTAAGTAAAACTTAGTTCCATTTTCAAAGCCAGTAATTTGTGCGTTAATAACATACTGCTGGGCAGAAACGAGCGTGGTGATGCAGATTGCAATAAGGAGTAATAGCGCATTTTTCATATTAGACCAAAATAAGGATTTACCTTTATGAAAACAATATTTTATGAGAGCACATTTTCTAGTGCCTACACAAGCTTAGCTTTAGCATAATTCTTAATATCTTACCCTAATTTTACTCAATACTACTATTCAATGAAAAAAATTAAACTATTATTCATTGCCCTTTTAGGCTTCGGACTCAGCCTTAACGCACAACCCAAGAAGGCAACGAACTCTCTTTTATGGGAAATTTCTGGTAATGGGCTAAAAAAGCCTTCCTATCTATTTGGCACGCATCATTTAATAGGGGCTAAATTTGCAGATACCATGAGGGTTTTGCAGGAGAAATTGAAATCGGCCGATGCGGTAGTGGGTGAAATTGTAATGGATAGTACCATACAGAAGAAAATGGCGCCTTTTTTAATGATGAAAAACAACACACTCGATAGTTTATTAACAAAAGCAGAATTTAAAGAGGTAGAAGATCATTTCAAAACCAAACAGCCCGATTTTGAATTAAAGGAGCTAAACAACTTTAAGCCTGCAATGGTGTCGTTTATGATGGTGTTTTTTGATAATGCAGATCTATTAAAAGATGCAGGAGAAGGAATTGATAATAGTTTCCAGGCATATGCTAAAAACAATGGTAAATCATTGTATGGGTTAGAAACAGCCGAGTATCAGGGAGCACTTTTATTCGATAATGATCTGCAAAAACAAAAGAAAGCATTGCTGAAATCGATTAGGGAGGGAGATAAAAGCAAACAAAAAATGGAAGAGCTGAAAACGTATTATATCACCCAGGACATCGATAAATTAACCGATTTTTTTAAAATACAAGATGAGGAAACCAAAGAGTTTATGACCGAAGTGTTAAAAAATCGAAATAAAAGATGGTTGGATCAATTACCTGCCTTAATGCAAAACCAGTCGCTGTTTATAGCGGTCGGAGCGGGTCATTTAGTAGGTACTGAAGGTTTGATAAAAGGACTGCAACTTAAAGGTTACATTTTGAAGCCTGTAGCAACCAATTAAATGTTTTAATGTGTTTGTAAAAACAAACGAAAGGGAACTACATTTGCGTTTTAACTTTAGCACAAATAGCTCGTTTAAAGTAAAACCAACTGTAACAACATAAAAAAAATGAATAAAAAAATTATTGCCTGTGGGATAATGCTGGCTTCGGCCTTTATGGCTAAACCACTTTTTGCGCAGGAACTGCCTGTAGAAAAATCGAACAACTTAAATATTTACCGTGTAACTGCAACTAAAGTTAACGATCTGATACATACCAAACTCGATGTATCTTTTGATTATGCTAAGCGATACCTATATGGTAAGGAATGGGTTACTTTAAAGCCTCATTTTTATGCTACAGACTCTTTAACACTTGATGCACAGGGAATGGATATTAAAACCGTTGCATTGGTTGGCGTAAAAGGAAATACCCCGCTTAAATATGTTTATAACAATAATAAACTGTACATCACACTAAATAAAAAGTACACTAATACTGAAAAGTATACGGTATATATTGCTTATACTGCTAAACCTGATGAGCTGAAAGTAAAGGGGAGCGCCGCCATAACCGATGCTAAAGGTTTATATTTTATCAACCCGGATGGGACGGATAAAAATAAACCAACGCAGATCTGGACACAGGGTGAAACAGAATCATCGTCGGCATGGTTTCCCACTATCGATAAACCTGATCAGAAAACTACTGAAGAGATTTCAATTACGGTAAAATCGAAATATACAACACTCTCTAACGGAAAATTGGTGAGCCAGAAAGCCAATGCAGATGGAACCAGAACCGATACATGGAAAATGGAGCTTCCTCACTCGCCATACTTGTTTATGATGGCTGTGGGAGAATTCAAAATTACAAAAGATACTTATAAAGGTAAGGAAGTGAGTTATTACCTGGAGCCTAAATACGCGCCTTACGCCAAACAGATTTTTGGTAAAACGCCTGATATGATCCAATTTTATAGCAATCTGTTAGGTGTAGATTATCCATGGAACAAATATGCACAGGTGGTAGCCAGAGATTATGTTTCGGGGGCAATGGAAAATACTACCGCAACTTTGCACGGCGAGCAGGTACAAAAAACCGATCGGGAATTATTGGACGAAAATGAAGAAGGAACCATTGCACACGAACTTTTTCACCAGTGGTTTGGCGATTATGTAACGGCCGAATCGTGGTCTAATTTAACCATGAACGAATCTTTTGCCACCTTTGGCGAGGTAATCTGGCATGGACATGATGCGGGTAAGGATGCTGAAGATAAATCGCGTTACGAAAAACTTCAGTCTTACCTAGGCTCAACTAAAAAAGGCGAAAGTCCGGTTTTGGCCCGCTTCTATTACAACGATAAAGAAGATATGTTCGATAATGTCAGCTACGCCAAAGGTTCGATTATTCTGTATGCCTTAAAAAACCAGATGGGCGATGCAGCTTTCTATAAGTCGCTTAACCGCTACCTCACTACAAATGCCTTTAAAAATGGCGAAACGCACCAATTGCGTTTGGCAATGGAAGATGTTACCGGAAAAGATTGGAGTCCGTATTTTAATCAGTGGTATTACAATGGCGGCCACCCGATTTTAAGTATCGATTATGGCTACGAAAACGGCAAGGCAACAATTAAAGTTAAGCAGACACAGGATTCGAGCGTGCAGACCTTTACGCTACCGGTCAAAATTGATATTTACGCGGGAGGTCAAAAAATCAGAAAAGAGATTCTGATTAATAGTCGTGAGCAGAATTTTAGTTTTGAGGTGAGTGCTAAACCGGATTTAATCGATTTTGATGTAGATAAAATTTTAGTTGGCGAAACCAACGATAACAAAACTGCTGAAAACTATTATTTCCAATATAAAAATGCCCCTAGTTATGCCAATAGAATTGAAGCCTTACAATTTATTATGCAGAGTAAAGCCAAAAGCGGCCAATTGGTATTGCTAGAAGGTTTAAAAGATCAATCGGCAGATTTAAGAACTTTAAGTATAGATGGCATTAATTTAGACGATACTCAGATTAAAGCAGCAGCTTTGCCGATTTTACTTCAGATCGCCAAAACAGATAAAAATACCGATGCAAGATCAGCTGCAATTTTGAAATTAGCTGAAACTGGCGATCAGGCATATAAAAATTTAATGTTAGAAAGCTTAAAAGACAGGTCGTACAGGGTAATTGCTGCTGGTGTTGATGGTTTGGCCAAATTGGCTCCACAAGAAAGTATCGCAACTTTAGCATCGTTAGATGAAGATACAAAAGCACATATAGCAGCTTCTATTGCAACGTTATATATCAACGAACCAAAAGATGAGTATCAGGCATTTTATGATAACATTATGCTTACAGGCGATAAGAATGAAGTTTTTGCAGTAGTTGGGCAGTATTTTCAGTACCTGAGAGCCAACAATAACCCCGTAGTTACCGAAAAAGGTATTATGAGCATTGCTGGCGCCATTGAAAGATTAAAATTACAATCTTATTTAAATAAGCAACTTTCAGGAGCCTACACTGCAGCTGCCCAGACTAAAACACAACAAGCTGCCGCAGTAAGCGGAGAGGCTAAAACAAAGCTAAGCAAACAGGCCGAATTGTTTAAAAAAGGCGCAGCTGATTTAGGAAAAGAATAATAATTAACATAGTTATGTGTCGATGCGTCATTCCCAACTTGATTGGGAATCTTAATGCAGTGAGCTTTAAGATTCCCACCTGCATGGGAATGACGATCGTTCTTTTTACAATCTGCCAAAGCTGGGTATTTGTCTTTTAAGGATTACATCCCTCTTTTCTCCTGGTATCAATAATATAAACAATTTGCCAGCCCTTATCTCCTTTTACCAACTGAAAGGAATTAACCCCGCAATGACTAAATTTTTCGCCCAGATAAAATTTATAGTCTGTCCAAACAGAAGCCAAAGGACCATCGATTAAGATTTTAGTAAAAACAATACGCTCATCGTATTTATCCTGGTGTGGAGTGCCGATAAATTTGATAAAGTCGTTAACCGATTCTGTTCGTATGCTCACCTTACCTTCTTTGTTGACGATGGTTTGCATTATTGCTGCTGGTGCAAAGGCACTTCTTGTTAAAGTGCTGTCTCCGTCTTTCATGCCGGTAAAAAGCTTGGCTATGTTTTTTTTAATGGCACTTTCATCATCGCTTTGTGCAAAGCCATTTGTAATAAAACATAGTAAAAACAGGGCAAAAATGACTAATCCTTTCATGACTTCTTAATTACGTATATACCATAAATTTATAGTATTTTTGTAAAAGAAGGGAAAAGGAACCGCGATGTTGCAAAAAATCTATCGATTATCCACACATCTTAATCACAGTCAATACGCTTTATAGTCAGCTATTTACGCTGTTTTAGCTGATTGATGTTAATAATTATTTTAAAAACGGATAATTAAAACTTGTAAACTTATAATGTGTTTTTCTGCTAACTGGCACGGTTCTTTAATAGTATAATATATGGAAGAAGAATTCTTTTTTGAATCCAACGAAGATGCACAACGCTCGGTAGAACGTTACGAAGAAATGCTCCGGAACCAGGATCAGTATTTCTTCGATGCAGGGGCATTCGAATACATTGTAGATTTCTACATTGAGAAAAATGATCCGGTCAAAGCTTTGCAGGTAGTTGATTTTGCAATCAGTCAACACCCTTATGCAACAGTATTTTTAATCAAACAGGCTCACCTTTACATTTTAACCAACAACAACGAAAAGGCTTTTATTGCTTTGCAAAAGGCTGAGCTTTTAGAACCGTCTGAACCGGATATTTATTTGCTCCGCGGTAATATTTTTCAAAATACCGAACGTTTTGATGAGGCTTTGGAAAATTATGAAAAAGCTTTGGGGTTGGCCGAAAGTACCGATGAGATTTTATTACAGATGGCTTATGTTTACCAGAGCATGGGCGATTATGAAAGCGCCATTACCTATATTAAGCTTAGTTTAGAGCAAAATATGGAGAACCAGGATGGTTTATATGAGCTGGCTTTCTGTTACGATGTATTAGACAAGCAAGAAGAAAGTATCAAGTTTTATCAGCAATACATCGATACCGATCCGTATTCTTATGCGGCCTGGTATAATTTGGGCAATAGTTTCCACAAGTTGAACCTTTTCGAAAAAGCGATTGACGCTTATGATTACGCGATACTAATTAAAGAAGATTTTAGTTCGGCTTATTTTAACAAAGGAAATGCGCTCGTACAGCTGGATAAGTACGATGAGGCGATAGATGTTTATAAACAGACTTTCGAATACGAACAGCCTAATGCCGATACCTATTGTGCCATTGGAGAGTGTTACGAGAAACTGGAAAAAATGGACGAAGCCCGTTCTTATTACAAAAAATCGGTAAAAATGGACCCTAAAATGGCAGATGCCTGGTTTGGGATCGGTGTTACACTAAATTTTGAAGAACGTTATTTCGAATCACTGCATTTTTATAAAAAAGCAATCGATTTAGAAGCTGAGAATGCCGATTTCTGGTTTGCCATGGCTGATGCTTATTATAAATTAGGCCAGATTGACGAATCGATTGAAGCTTACGAAAAGGTATTGGAGTTTAATCCTTTGGATATCGAAGCCTGGTTAGATTTTAGTACCGTGCTTTACGAACAGGGGAAATTGCTGGAAGCATCTGAAACGATGGCAGAAGCAATTAAGAATAACCCGGAAGCAGCAGAACTATATTACCGGATGGTGGCTTATCTTTTTGCCTTAGGGAACTATGGCGATGCACTGGGATATTTAGAAACGGCTTTAACAACCGACCCTGATAAACACTATATTTTATTTGAATATTTGCCGCAATTGCAGGATAATAGTGCCATTTTGAACGTTATAAACCGATATATAAGGTAACGACCTTGTGAGAAAAATTTAACAAATAAATCTCAAAATTTTTTTCACTTTTGTACGCATATGAATTATCCATTATTAAACGTTCCCGAACGTCCAGCTAAACCACGCCAAAAAGGCTTAACAATGGTTATGGATAAGGGATTGAGCCTACGCCAGGTTGAAGATTTTATTGAAGTTGCCGGCGTACATACAGATATTGTGAAATTAGGTTGGGCAACATCACACGTAACACCAAACCTTAAAGAAAAATTAGCTTTATATAAAAGTGCAGACATTCCTACCTATTTTGGTGGAACATTATTTGAAGCCTTTATTATCCGAAACCAGTTTTCAGATTACCAACGTGTTTTAGATCAGTATGGAATGGAATATGCAGAAGTTTCTGATGGTTCTATCGAAATTGAGCACGATAAAAAATGTGGTTTTATCAGTGAGCTGGCTAAACAGGTAACCGTTATTTCTGAAGTAGGCAGTAAAGATGCCGCTAAAATATTTGCCCCATATAAGTGGATTAAATTAATGCAGGCCGAAATTGAGGCGGGATCGTGGAAGGTAATTGCCGAAGCACGAGAAGGTGGTAATGTTGGAATTTACCGTGGAAGCGGAGAAGTGCGTGAAGGATTGGTGGATGAAATATTAACGCAGATTCCTGAAGAAACCATTATTTGGGAAGCACCTCAAAAAGAACAGCAAGTTTGGTTTATTAAATTAATCGGTAGTAATGTAAACCTGGGTAATATTGCCCCGGCAGAAGTAATTCCTTTGGAAACTATTCGTTTAGGATTACGCGGAGATACTTTTGATTATTTCCTGAACCAAGTAAAATAAAGACAAAATCCGTCATTGCGGGGCATATTAAATAAACCTTACAGGTTTTTAAAACCTGTAAGGTTTGCTTATTTATATCAAATATGAAAACATACGGTTTAATCGGATACCCACTTTCTCATTCTTTCTCGAAAAAATATTTCACAGAAAAATTTCAAAATGAGGGCATAGCCGATCATCAATATGAACTTTTCCCTATAGCCGATATTAAATCACTGCCCGATCTGCTAAGTGAAAATCCTTCACTTTGTGGGCTTAATGTTACGATTCCGCATAAAGTTAACGTGCTTTGCTATTTAAATGAAGTAGATGAAGCTGCAGAAAAAATTGGCGCCGTAAATTGTATTTCCATTAAAACTTTTGAAGATAAAAACTATTTAAAAGGCTACAATACCGATGCATACGGCTTTGAAGAATCGTTAAAGCCATTGTTAGGGCCGCAACATACAAAAGCACTTGTTTTTGGCGATGGTGGTGCGGCGAAAGCAGTAAAGTATGTTTTAGATAAATTAAAGATCCAGTATCAGGTGGTGGTAAGAACAGCTGTGCCCGGTGCTATTCTTTACTCGGAAATTACACCAGAGATTTTAGCCTCACACCAGTTATTGATTAATACTACGCCCTTGGGAATGTCGCCAAGTGTCGATACCTTTCCCGAAATTGATTACAGTTTGCTTGGAAAAGGATATTTAGCTTACGATTTAGTGTACAATCCGCTGGAGACTGCATTTTTAGCTAAAGCTGCCGAGCGTGGTGCGGCGATTAAAAACGGTTTGGAAATGCTATACAAACAAGCAGAAAAAGCCTGGGCAATTTGGAATAAATAATTTAACTTATCGTCATTGCGAGAAGGAACGACGAAGCAATCTTTGATAGAATGTTATGAAACTAAAACAACTGATCTGTATCCCCTTTGTATTGCTTTTGTTCATAACAGCTTGCCAGAACCATGATTATAGTCCGAAGCCAAAGGCTTATTTCAGGATTGTATTTCCTAAAAAAGACTATGTCACATTTACCAAGCCTGTTCCCTTTACCTTCAAATACCCTGCTTATGCTGCGGTAGAGCAAGATCAAAGCCGCGATGCCAAAAAAAGCTGGTACAATTTACACTTTAAGCAGTTTAATGGCTTTTTGCATTTAACTTATTATGATGTTTCGGGAAAAAGCGAATATGATGAAATGGTAGAAGATGCCCGAAAACTTGCCTTTAAACATACAATAAAAGCCAGTGCAATTGATCAAAAGCTCATCCATTACCCCGATCATAAAGTTTATGGCATTTATTACGCCATTGAAGGGAATACTGCATCATCAGTCCAGTTTTTTTTAACCGATAGTGCTAAACATTATTTTAGAGGGGCTTTATATTTTAATGAACGCCCACAATACGACTCTATTGAACCCGTTGTTAAATTTATTAAAAAGGATATCGATACCTTGATTTCTACCTTTAGGTGGAAAAATTAATTTATTATTTGTTATCCTGTTCTTGGAAGCAGGTTTTTTCTAAAATTTATGATTACAATAAAAACCTTCACTTTTAACGCTTACAGCGAAAATACCTATGTACTTTACGATGAAACCAAAGAATGTGCCATTATCGATCCGGGGATGTACGAGGGTTTTGAGCAAAATGAATTGGCGGCTTTCATTAAAAATGAAGGGTTAAAACCTTTTTTATTGCTCAATACACATTGTCATCTCGATCATGTTTTCGGCAATAAATTTGTATACGAAACCTATGGCTTAAAACCACAGTTTCATCAGGGTGAATTACCGATTTTAAATGCAGTTCCGGGTTATGCGCCATCAATGGGTTTTACCCGTTATGATGTTTCGCCATTGCCCGATACTTTTTTGCCCGAAACAGGAACAGTCTCTTTTGGCAACAGCACTTTAAGCTTAATTTTTGCCCCTGGCCATTCGCCTGCACATTTATGTTTTTACAGCTCGGCCGATCATATTTTAATAGGTGGTGATGTACTTTTTTATGGCAGCATTGGTCGTACCGATCTGCCAGGAGGCAACCATCAGCAATTAATTCAAAACATTTCCGATAAACTTTTTGTCTTACCAGATGAAACCAAAGTTTATCCTGGCCATGGACCGGCCACAAGCATAGGTTTTGAAAAACAGCATAACCCATTTTTTTAAAATTGAATATTGTTTATAAGGTCTTTTAAATGTAGCAGTTTACAACCTATACCTTCTACTACATTTAAACCCTCAACCTTTTACCTATCTTTGCAGCTGTGAATACATCGCTTTATATTGCCAAAAGGTATCTTTTTGCCAAAAAATCAACCAATGCCATTAACCTGATATCGGGCATATCAATGGTAGGTGTAATGGTTGGCAGCGCTGCTTTGATTATTATCCTTTCGGTATTTAACGGTTTAGAAACAGTGGTATTGAGTATGTTCGATACCATTACCCCGCAAATTGCCATTACCCCGGCTAAGGGGAAAACTTTTGATCCAAACACAAGTTATTTTAATCAGCTCAGAAAAGATAAAAGTGTTGCCGCTTTTACCGAAGTGCTCCAAGAAAATGCTTTACTAAAATACAACAATAAGCAGGCCGTTGGAATGGTTAAAGGTGTAAGTTTAGACTATTTGAAGAATACCAAATTAGATAGTGCCATTAAAGAAGGCCATTTTATATTGCACAACAGAAGTGGCGATAATGCCGTAATTGGCTCTGCGTTACAAAGTTACCTGGCTGTAAATACTGTTGATCCCTTTACAGAGTTGGAAATTTATTCGCCAAAGAAAGATATTGCAGCCAATACCTTAAATCCGGCTGATGATTTTGTAGTGAAGAACATCCGGGTAAGCGGTGTTTTTGAGGTGCAGCAAGATTTCGACAATGGTATTATTGTGCCATTGAATTTTGCCCGCGAACTTTTAGGCGAAGATAAAAAAGTGTCTGCAATAGAGATCAATCTCCAGCCTGGTATTGATGTAGACGATTTTCAAAAAGAAGTAATCGAAAAGGCTGGTAAGAATTATGAAGTCAGAAATCAGGCGGAGCAAAATAAATCGCTCTACCACATTTTAAATACCGAAAAATGGGCTGTATATATTATTCTTACTTTTATCCTGATTATTGCTATATTTAATATCATAGGGTCGTTAACCATGTTAGTAATCGATAAGGTAAAGGATGTTGCCATTCTGAGCAGTTTAGGTGCAGGCAAGAAATTAATCAAACGTATATTTTTATTTGAGGGCATGATGATCACTATGTCTGGCTGCATACTGGGCTTAATTATAGGCCTTATATTTTATTATTTTCAGCACACCTATGGTTTTATTAAGATGGGCGATGACGTAAACAAAACACTGGTAAGTTCTTATCCAATTGGACTAAAATGGAAAGATTTTGTTTTAGTTTTTGTTACAGTAGGCATCTTCTCATTTTTGGCATCTGCTTTGTCATCCAATTTAAGCGTTAAAAAGATAGATCAAATTAATCAAACTATATAAAATGAAGTTATTTAAGCAAGCAATTGTACTCGTTGTGCTCCTTGGCGTGGCCGCTACAGCTTGTAGAAACGATAAAGCCGAGGGAGAAAAAAGTAATCTGAAAACCGTTAAAGGTTTGTATAGTTTTGGCCCAGAAATGAGGTCTTTTACCTTGTGCGAAGATGGACGTGAATATTGGGTTACAGACAGCGTAAAAAACTTAGAACTCTCTTATAGCAAGCTAGGCTTCGAAAAGCCTTATGAGCCAGTATATGTAGAATTAGAAGGTTATTTTGCTAAATCAGATACAGCAACTGTTTCTGCCGACTTCGATTCTACTCTAGTAGTAACCAAAGTAATCAAAATCAGCAAAGAAATCCCTGATGGGCCTTGCGCGCAATAATTCATTTAAAACTACAGAAATCGTGCTGCTGAATTTATTTTACAAGTAGAAATAGTGTTTCTGATTGCGGTGTAGCTACTACGTGGTCAGCCTCGACGACTTAATTGTTTTATTTAGATTATTATTTTCATTTTTTTAGAGCGCAATTGCAGTATTAATCGGATAGGGCAGTCCTGCTTTCCGTTATAAGTCCGCGCTCATGCTTCGCTTGCGGGCTTTCACTTCAATCAGGGCTATTTTGGGCATTTTTGCTACTATTTAACTGCTGCGCCTTCAAATTCTTTTCTGCCTATCCTGTTGTAGCGTTAATCGCAATGTCTTTACAGATTGATGGATGTTCTCGCTAGCAAAAACAGCTTTTAACTAATTGGGTTGTTGGTAACACAGCCAGTAGATAAACAAAAAAGCTCGCAACTTTCATTGCGAGCCTTTTATATATTCTTGATTTTTAATTTTACCAGAAAGTAGAGTAAAGTGCAACTAAAATTCCGAACACAATCAGCGATCCAACGGCAAACGAAGGATGAACTTTAAACATGCTCGAATCGACTTCTAAACCATTAGATTTATCGCCTTTGCTGTTTTCGAACATACTAATGGCAAACATTACTACAATACATATTACGAATACAATGCCCATCCTATCTAAGAAAGGTATTTCGTAGATTCCATCTGCATTGGCCACCGAGAATCCAAAATTGTGAAGGAAAGATAAATCCATCATTCCCGGCAAGAATTTTAACAATACTGATAAACCAAATCCACCAACAGTAGCAAACAGGGCTGCATTTGAAGTAGTTTTTTTCCAGAAGAAGCCCAATATAAACATGGCAAAAATACCAGGACTCACAAAACCTGTATACTCCTGAATAAATTCGAAACCGCCTTTTTTATCGATACCTAAGAAGGGCGAAATACCGATAGCAATAGCCATGGCAACAATTACCACTACGCGTCCGGTACTTACCAGTTTTTTCTCACTGGCTTCTAAATTAATGTGTTTCTTAAAAATATCTAAAGTAAAAATGGTAGAGATACTATTAATTTTACCAGCTAATGAAGCAACAATCGCTGCGGTTAATGCTGCAAAAGATAAACCTTTTAACCCTGTTGGTAAGATACTCAATAAAGTAGGGTAAGCCCTATCCGGGCGAAGCTCTCCTCCAGGCATCATTGAGTTTACATCAATACCTGTTTTTTCCTGATACAACATATATACTGCAATACCTGGCAAAACTACAATTAGTGGCATTAGCAGCTTTAAAAAGGCAGCAAATAAAATACCTGCTCTGGCTGTTTTTAGATCAGCACCTAAAGCACGCTGGGTAATGTATTGGTTACAGCCCCAATAGTTTAAGTTTACTATCCACATCCCGCCGAGCAGTACCGTCATACCAGGTAATGATGCGTAATTGGCACTGTCTTTCTTAAATATCATGTGGAAATGATCTGGTGCTTTTTCTCTTAAGAACGATAAACCATCTAATACGCCATGGCCGCCAAAATGATCGCTAACTAAATTAAGTGCTAAATAAGTCGTTGCTAAACCGCCGAAAATTAAAAACGCTACCTGGATTACATCCGTGTAACCAATTACTTTCATACCACCTAATGCTATAATTACAGCAAAAATAGCTAGACCCATCATACAATACCAAAAGCCAATACCCGAAATACTGCTTACAGCTAGGGCACCCAGGTACAAGATAGAGGTTAGGTTTACTACAACATACAATAACAACCAAAACACAGCCATAATCATGGCTACGGTGCCGTTGTAACGTTGACTTAAAAATTGTGGCATGGTGTAGATCTTATTTTTAAGATATACGGGAATAAAAAATGTAGCTACAATTACCAATGTTGCAGCTGCCATCCATTCGTAAGTAGAAATGGCTAGTCCCATTTTAAATCCATCGCCACTCATGGCTACAAATTGCTCGGCACTAATGTTCGAGGCAATTAAGGATGTGCCAATTGCCCACCAGGTAAGTGAACCTTCCGCAAGAAAATAATCCTTGCTGCTCATCTGCTTTTGTTTTTTACGGTGGTAAATCCAAAAACCGTAAATTGCCACAATGGCAAAGTAGGCTAGAAAAATAATGTAATCTGTGACTTTCATTTAAGTTATTTGGTTTAGAAATCTAAATGTAGCAAAATCATAAATTAATCTCCGCTTTTTTTGAATTAAAAAATGTTAAAGTGACGTTTATTAATTCGTCCATCTTAATTTCAAGGTTATTAAGCTAAGATAGATTAAGTTCATCGTCATTTCAACTGCATTGCAGCAGAACGGAGAAATTTTTGAGATTTGTTGAAATAAAGTATGTATCATCCCTGGCCTGTGCCTTCACAAACCAGGGAAAATTAATTTTAAATATACCTGTTAATTAAGTTTTCCAGATATTCTTGCTTCCCGCTGCGTACCTCTGGTTCGCCATTTTCTGCAGCGTAGTTCCTTAAATCTTCTAAACTTAGTTTGCCTTGTTCAAATTCGGCACCTTTTCCACTATCAAATGAAGCATAACGGTCTGCCCTTACTTTTTTGTAATCTGATTTTTGAAGAATGGCATCTGCCGTGATTAATGCCCTTGCAAAGATATCCATGCCGCCAATATGCGCATAGAACAAGTCTTTAGGATCAGTTGAGTTACGGCGGATTTTCGCATCGAAGTTTACGCCTCCGCCTTGTAAGCCGCCACCCTCTAAAATGATTAACATAGTTTCCGTTAGTTCGTTAATATCATTAGGGAACTGATCAGTATCCCAGCCATTCTGATAATCGCCACGGTTAGCGTCGATAGATCCTAATAAACCATTATCTACAGCAACCTGTAATTCATGCTGGAAAGTATGACCAGCCAAAGTAGCGTGGTTAACTTCTAAATTTAATTTGAAATCGGCCAACAGATCGTATTGTTGTAAAAAGCCTTTTACTGTTGCAGCATCGTAATCATATTGATGTTTAGAAGGTTCGCAAGGTTTTGGTTCAATGAAGAATGTTCCTTTGAAACCTTGTTTGCGCGCATAATCTTTAGCGGCATGTAAGAATTTGGCCAAATGCTCCTGCTCACGTTTCATGTTGGTATTCAATAAGCTCATATAGCCTTCTCTTCCTCCCCAGAAAACATAATTTTCGCCACCAAGGGCAATGGTAGCGTCTAAAGCTGCTTTAACCTGGGCGGCCCCATGTGCCAGCACATGAAAATCAGGATTGGTAGATGCACCATTCATGTAGCGCTTGTGGCTAAATAAATTGGCTGTTCCCCATAACAGTTTTACGCCGCTATCTGCTTGTTTTTGTTTGGCATATTCAACAAGAGCCTGTAACCTGCGTTCGTTTTCGGCAATATCGTCGCTATAATCTACCACATCCACATCATGGAAACAATAATAAGGGATCTGCATTTTGGTAATAAATTCGAAGGCTGCATCCATTTTATCTTTTGCCCTTTCTACTGCATCTTTTTTTTCATCCCAAGGGAAAATGTGCGTTGCGCCTCCAAATGGATCGGCACCATTACCATTAAATGAGTGCCAATAAGCACAAGCAAACTTAAAATGTTCGTTCATGGTTTTGCCCGCTACTACTTTGTTGGCATCATACCATCTAAATGCTAATGGATTATCGCTTTCCAGACCTTCAAACTTGATTTGCTCAATGCCTTTGAAAAATTCTTTTGCTCCTGTTACTACTTTTGTCATGTTTTTTGTTTTTTTTGGTTGATGGTCTATTGGTCAATAGTTCATAGTAGATCTCACTATGGACTATCAACCATTAACCAATTGCTAATTGTTTTTCTAATATTTCTTTCCAATCCTGATAGATTGCTTCATATACAGCTGAATGCTGTGGTGTTAAAGTATTAATTACTTGGTGGTTGCTAAAAGCTTCTTCTTCACTTTTAAAAATTCTGGCACCTATACCTGCACCTAATGCTGCACCTACACTACCATCGTTTTCGTAAAGTTCCACCGGAATGCCTGTAACGTCTACAAAAGTTTGTGCAAATACATCACTTAAAAAAAGGTTGGCCCTTCCGGCCCGGATTACTTTAGGCTGCATGCCATTTTCTCGCATAATATCCAATCCATAACGGAAAGAAAAAGCAATCCCTTCTTGTACCGCTCTGAAGATGTCTGATTGATTGTGGAGGTTTAAATCAATGCCTAATAATTGAGCTCCGGTATATTTGTTGTTTAACATCCTTTCGGCACCGTTTCCAAACGGAAGCACTTTTAAACCCTTGCTACCTATTGGTGCTTTAGATGCCAGTGTATTCAGCTCGGTATAGGTAGATTGTGGTGCGAAATTATGTTTTGCCCAACGGTACATACTACCGGTACCATTGATACAAAGTAGAACGCCAGTATGTTTTTTTTCCTCCGAATAGGTGACGTGCGCAAAGGTATTTACTCTCGATTGTTTATCGTAAGTAAGCCCGTCGCTTACGCCGTAAATCACTCCCGATGTTCCGGCAGTGGCGGCAACCTCTCCGGGTTTTAATACATTTAAAGAAAGCGCATTGTTCGGCTGATCGCCAGATTTATACGCAATTGGAATTCCGATTGGTAGAGCCAAAGCATGTGCAATATCTGCATTTAAATAACCATGTTCTGAAAATAAGGGTTTCACCGTTGGGATAAGGTTGTCCGAAATACCATAATAATCCATTACATCTTTAGAAATTTCGTGGTTTTCAAAATCCCAGAAAATGCCTTCAGATAATGCAGAAATACTTGTTGTAATTTCTCCGGTTAATTTCATCGCAATGAAATCGCCAGGTAGCATTATCTTGTCAATTTGACTATAGATGTCTGGCTCGTTCGCTTTTACCCAGGCCAGTTTTGACGCCGTAAAATTTCCGGGAGAGTTTAATAAATGTTTTAACGATTTTTCGTGCCCAATCGCCTCAAAAGCGCTATTGCCTAGTTCAACCGCTCTGCTATCGCACCAGATAATACTATCGCGGAGCACCTGCTGGTTTTTATCTACAATAACCAATCCGTGCATTTGGTACGCAATACCAATGGCTTTAATTTCTTTAGGATCAAAAAGGCCTGTCGAATTTAATTTGAGAATGGCCTGTTGAACATTTTGCCACCAATCGTTAGGGGATTGTTCTGCCCAGCCGGACTGCAAAGATTTGATGGCTGTTTCCTCCTCTGGATACTGAGCGGTGGCTATGTTTCTTTGTGTGGTTGCATCAACAACTGCGACCTTTATAGATGAGGTACCTAAATCAATCCCTAATAAATACATCGTTTTAAATTATTTTAATATTTGGCTATGCAAACGGTTGCATAAAGATAGTGGTTAAAAGATAAAACGCAAATTTTTTGTAAAATCTATTCTTTTAATGCAATCGGTTGAATTGCATGTTCGTGCTAATTTAAGCTATACCCGAATTATTTAATAATTTATATTTTTGCTGTCTATACATTAAAATTAAGCTATGGAAGAGATTACCTGGAATGATTTCGAAAAGGTAGAATTAAGGGTGGGGACCATTTTAGAGGCCTTCGAATTTCCTGAAGCCCGAAGACCGGCATATAAAGTAAAGGTAGATTTTGGCGAATTCGGCATTAAAATGAGCAGCGCGCAAATTACCAAACATTATACATTGGACGAATTACCCGGAAAACAGATTGTTGGGGTGATTAACTTTCCTAAAAAACAGATCGGAAAATTTATGTCCGAATTTTTAGTTACCGGTTTTGCTGATGAAAACGGCGATATCGTATTAACAGCTGTGCAAAGTAAAGTGCCTAATGGAAGTAAGTTGATTTAGCCGATTTCTGAAGTGTTTTAGCTGAGGCTCGACGCCAATAGCCCTGATTGAAGTGGGAAGCATGCAAGCGAGGAATGAGGGCGGACTTGAAATGCAAAGCAGGAATACAGTAGCCGATTGGCACTCGCATTGCGCTTCAAAATCAATCTCACTCTGGAAGTTTACAACACATATGAGGGGCAAAACTACTGAACTATACCCTATATTTGCTCCATGAGTTTTTACAATTTCGAAAATACGGATCCCGAAGAAGAAGACATCCATTATATGAAACTGGCTTTGGAAGAAGCAAAAAAAGCTTTGGCTGATGATGAAATTCCGATAGGCGCTATAGTAGTAAGTAAAAACAGGATTATTGGCCGTGGTTACAATTTAACTGAACGCTTTAATGATGTAACAGCACATGCCGAAATGCAGGCTTTTACCTCTGCTGCGCAAACCATTGGAGGGAAATATTTAAGGGATTGTACTTTATATGTAACCATCGAGCCTTGTGTAATGTGTGCCGGTGCAAGTTATTGGACACAAATTGGCCGCATTGTGTATGGCGCTAGAGAAGAGAAAAGAGGATTTATCTCTAAAAATGCAAACCTGCTCCATCCCAAAACAATATTAAAAGGCGGTGTAATGGCAGAGGAGTGCGGAGCGTTAATGAAGGGATTTTTTGCGAAGAAGAGATAGGTTGAGTTGATGGTTGCATATTAGGCAATCAAACCATGAGCCATGAATCTTTTTTTTCAGACTTACCGGCCTGAACCTTACAACTTTTCAACCCTTCTGGCTTTACAACTTCTTACAGAAAACGATTTGATGATAATAACATGAACAAATCTTAACGTTCTAATGTTATATTTGCTACAAGAAACATTTTTAAATCTTTAAACATAAAACATTATGGCTTTTGAATTACCTGCGTTACATTACGCAACCGATGCATTAGAACCGCATATTGATAAAACTACCATGGAAATCCACCATGATAAACACCATCAGGCTTACGTTACCAACTTAAACAAAGCTTTAGAAGGTAAGCCAGAGGCGACTTCAAGCATCGAGGAAATTGTAAAACACATTTCAAAATTCCCTGCTGCTGTAAGAAACAATGGCGGTGGACATTATAATCACTCTTTATTCTGGAACATTTTAGGTCCAAATAAGGGAGGTGAGCCAACTGGCGATTTAGCTAAGGCCATTAACGAAACTTTTGGTTCGTTTGCTGAGCTTAAAACTAAATTACAAGAAGCCGGTGCTACCCGTTTTGGTTCTGGTTGGGCTTGGTTATCAGTAGGTGCTGATAAAAAACTTCAAGTTTCTTCTACACCAAACCAGGATAATCCTTTAATGGATATTGCTGAGGTAAAAGGCACACCAATTTTAGGTATCGATGTTTGGGAGCACGCTTATTACTTAAAATACCAGAACAAACGCCCTGATTATTTAGCGGCCATTTGGAATGTAATTAACTGGGATGCAGTTGCTGAGCTTTACAAAAAAGCTTTATAAGCTAAACATTAAATAAAATTTAAGAGAAGTCCCGATGCAAATCGGGACTTTCTTGTTTTAAGATAATTAAGTAACTTCGCAGATATAAAATGTTCGGAATGAAAAGGCTTGTAATTTTATTTTTAATTATTGTTGGTGCAAATGGATTAGTACGTGCACAACAGAATAAAGTACCTACTCCAACAGAAATTGCACAGAAGAATGTGGAGGATCTGGATAAGCGATTAAAACTTAATGGGACGCAAAAAAGCGTAATCTACAGCTTTACCTATAACCAGGCGAAAGAGCAGGCTGATTTAATTAAAAGACAACAGGCAGGCAACTCGCGCGAAGAGGATGTAGATAAATTCTATAAACTCCAGAACGAAACCTCAAAAAATATCCGCAATGTTTTAAGGCCAGAGCAACAAACCGAATATGATAAAATTATTGAGGAACGTTTAAGCGGTAAAGGCTTAAAAGCTAAAAACAAGAAAAAGAAAAAAGGCGAAGAAGAAGAAGTGGAAAGCGATATTAAAGGATTGCTATCTGCACCTCCTGTAGAAAAACAAAATCAGTAGTATTATTAAGCAAATCAGTGGTTTTGTAATCAATTAAATCAATAACAAATGCCAGAGATTATCTTAGGCACTATTGTACTCGGACTACTATTATCGCCACAGTTACTTGCAGGTTTTTTGGCAAAGCGAACAGGCCGGAATTTTTGGTTCTGGTTTTTCATTTCCTTTTTAATCCCCATTATTTCATTAATTATTTTGATCTTTTTAGAAGATAAAAATCCCGCTGCTGCAGGCTATAAGCTGGCTGATCATGTAGATAAAGATCGTGAGTAACTTCATGAAGTTTAAATGAGGTACACGCAATCTTAATGCGCATGCTTCTAGCGATCGTTGTAAGACTGCTTCGTCGGCTGAAAGAGCCTTCCCGCAATTGACAACCATATTAAAGCTTTCGAAGTTTTTCTATCGCTTCGCCCTTTTAAACTTCTCAAGATGATTTATATCCCAACAATATCTTTTTTCTTTTTTTGTTTCATCGTTTTTGGGATAATTTCTAAAATCTCATCTTTTAAAGCATTGAGCATCCTTTTTTTGATGAAGTTTTTATGTGTTACCAGGCTGATCTCGCGCACGGGCTCAGGCGATTTAAAATGACGAACTTTATTGGTCTGTTTTGCATTTAATTCTGCTATGGCCAACTCAGGGAGTAATGTTGCACCTCCATTTAAATCAACCATACGCACTAAGGTTTCTACGCTGCCTGTATTGTATTCCAGCCCCTGTAATCTGTTGTTTTTTGTAGAGCGGCAAATATTCAGTACCTGATTGCGCATACAATGACCTTCGTTCAAAAGCCAGATGTTTTCATCGTTTAGGTCTTCTGCATCAACGGCTTTCTTTTTATAAAGCTTGCTGTTTTTACTGATGTAGCTTACAAAGTTTTCGTAATATAAAGGGGTTTCAGTAATGTTCGGGTCGGTAAGTGGGGTGGCTAAAATCCCGCAATCGAGTACGCCTGTTTTTAAATGGTGAATAATGTCTTCTGTGGTATACTCCCAGATTAAAAGTTTTAATTCGGGATATTTATCCAGCATGGCCGAAATTACTTCAGGCAGCAGGTACGGTGCAACAGTTGGGATTACACCTATTCTTAGCTCACCTAAAACATCCTGTTGCTGACTGCTGATCAGCTCTTTTATTTTTCCGCTTTCTTGTAAAATGATTCTGGCCTGAGCAATAATCTGGGCGCCAATTTCAGTAGGACTTACTGGCTGTTTGCTTCTGTCGAAAATTTTAACGCTAATCAACTCCTCCAGTTTTTGTACCTGCATGCTTAAGGTAGGTTGCGTTACAAAACATTTATCTGCAGCGGTAACAAAACTTCTGTAAGTATCTACAGCAACGATATATTCTAGCTGAACTAAAGTCATATAGTTAAAATTTATTTATCAAAACAAATATATAAATTTTAGCTATGATAAATTAACGAATGACGGAATTTTGAATGAGAGAAATGGCTAGCTGCATAAAAATTATTCTCTCATTCAATCATTATTTAATATCTGCTTTCGAAATCCTGATAAGCCAAAGCAATGCCCTCAGGTAATTCGATTTTGTGCTTCCAACCTAAACTGTGCAGTTTGCTTACATCCATCAATTTACGGGGCGTTCCGTCTGGTTTGCTGGCATCGAATACCAATTCACCTTCAAAGCCTAATACATCTTTGATTAATAAAGCTAAATCTTTAATGGTCAAATCGTGTCCGGTGCCTACGTTGATTAAATGTGGTTCGTTATAGTTTTGCATCAGAAAATAACAGGCGTCTGCCAGATCATCTGCAAACAAAAATTCGCGCATAGGCGATCCTGATCCCCAAACTACAATCTCTTTTTCGTTATTTGCTTTTGCTTCGTGCACCTTACGGATCAAAGCTGGTAAAACATGCGAATTTTGGGGGTGATAGTTATCGTTAAAACCATATAGATTTGTGGGCATAACCGAGATGAAATTACAGCCATACTGATCGCGGTAAGCATCACACATTTTAATTCCTGCAATTTTTGCAATGGCATAAGGTTCGTTGGTGTGCTCCAAAGTTCCGGTTAAAAGGTAATCTTCTTTTAAAGGTTGCGGAGCCATTTTAGGGTAAATACAGCTCGACCCCAGAAACATGAGTTTCTTAACGCCATTTACATAAGCATTGTGGATCACGTTATTTTGTATGGCTAAGTTCTCGTAAAGAAAGTCGGCCCTGTATGTATTGTTGGCTATAATGCCACCAACTTTTGCTGCGGCAAGAAACACATAATCCGGTTTTTCTTTTGCAAAGAAATCGGTAACGGCCTGCTGGTTGCGCAGATCAAGTTCTGCTGACGTTTTGGTAATGATATTTTCGTAACCCTCTTTTTGCAGTTTACGGTAAATGGCCGAACCCACCATACCACGATGACCTGCAACATATATTTTAGCGTTTTTTTTCACGGTATTTTTATAAGGTTACAAAAATACGATTCCTATGCAAGAATGACATTAATCTTTATGGCAAAAGAAACTTCGATTATTGATTTAATTGTATTTTTGCAGAAAAAAAACTTTTGGGTAAAGATAAACTTAGGCGTTTTGCAGAAATTGAAACATTTGCAAACGTATATCAATTAGAACAAGGAAAAGCTTTAAAGGGAAACTGGGCTTCAGCACATTTTAAAAATACGAATCCAATTGTGCTCGAACTGGCATGTGGAAAAGGCGAATATTCGGTAAATCTGGCCAGGTTATTCCCGGAGAAGAATTTTATAGGCGTTGATTATAAAGGTAACCGCATTTGGCGCGGGGCCAAAACGGCCATTGAAGATGGGATTGATAATGTGGCTTTTTTAAGAATCCAGATTGAAAACTTACTGGATTATTTCAACGAAGGAGAAATTGATGAGATCTGGATCACTTTCCCCGATCCGCAACCACAGGATAGTCGTGAGAAAAAACGTCTGACTTTTCCGGCATTCCTGAACCGTTATAAACTTGTTTTAAGGCCAGGTGGCAATGTTAATTTAAAAACGGACAACGACCAACTGTATACTTATACTTGCGAAAAGGTGGCAGAATTGGGCTTGCCTGTACATAAAAACACCGATCATCTGTATACATCTGAACTGGTTGATGAAGTATTGTCGATCAAAACCTACTATGAGAAAAAATACTTGTTGCACGATAAAAATATTAATTATATTCAATTTTCTTTTGAATAATGGATACCAACTTTTATGAGCAGGTTTATGAGATTGCCCGGTTAATTCCGAAAGGAAGGGTTACTTCTTATGGCGCTATCGCCAAAAGTTTGGGAGCAGCAAAATCGTCAAGAATGGTAGGGCATGCCATGCTTTATGCCGGAACAGCACATCCTAGTGTGCCTGCACATAGGGTAGTAAACAGTAGTGGCTTGCTAACCGGAAAGTTTCATTTCAAACCGCCCGAATTGATGGAGGAGCTGTTGAGGAAAGAAGGTGTGGAAGTGAAGAACGACAAGGTGGTAAACTTTAAAAAGATATTCTGGAATCCGCTGGAAGAAATTATAATATAACAGGTAAACTTCGTTTATAATCAGTAAGGGTAAAAATAATCAGAATCAATAAGCCTAAGCAGGCGTAGAAAATTTCATCTACTAAATTTCCCTTAAAAAGCGTAAACGCTAAAATAACTAGAATAACACTGACGAAAAATTCGATCAGGCCGTGAAGTTTAAGATTAATGATTTTAAAAATACCTCCGCTAAAATTAGTGCTTATTGTTAATAAAAAATGAATGATACCCAGTGCATAAGCCAGTGTTGAAGCGGTTTTAGAAAGACCAAAAACATCAGGTGAAGCCAATAAAAGCATGACTAATAGGTAATCTAAAACGGCATGAAATTTTGGAGATATCATTTTCATAATCAAATGTTTATATCCCTAACAAATAACAGTTAAAAAAGATTTTAAAATATGGGAAAGCTTGTAGAAGAATTTAATGGCTATCGTGAAAAAATGAACGATAGGATAATGGAAACGGCAAATACAAATATTAAACGTTTTTTTGCGCTCGATACAACTTCCTATGCAGACGGAGCCTTAGATGTTAAAACGAAAGAGATGTTAGGTTTGGTAGCCTCGATGGTTTTGCGCTGTGATGATTGTATTAAATACCATTTGGGCAAATGTTTCGATGCTGGTGTAAGCCACGATGAGATGAACGAAATTTTCATGATCGCCAATCTCGTGGGTGGTAGTATTGTAATTCCACATTATAGGAGAGCGGTGGAGTATTGGGATGAGTTGAATGCTTAGTCCCGAGTCTTAAGTCCTCAGTCTAGAGTCTTTATTCTGCTCTCAAATTGTTATATTAGTTTTAAAAAACTATGGGGAAGTTTAGAGAACTAATGGTTTATAAAAAAGGATTTTCTCTGTTGATGGATATCTTTATGTTAACAAAAGAATTTCCCAAATCTGAGCAATATAGCTTGGTAGACCAAATTCGCAGATCTTCTAGGTCTGTTTGTAGCAGTATAGGTGAAGCTTATAAAAAAAGAAGGTATCCAAATCATTTCATCAGCAAATTATCAGACGCCGATATGGAAAATGGTGAAACGCAAGTTTGGTTAGATGTAGCGCTTGCATGTAACTATATTTCTGAGGAAAAATTCAATCACTTGGATAGTCAATGTGAAGAGATAAGCAAATTATTAAACTTTATAATTAACAATCCTGCAAAATTCGCATAATATGACTCAAGACTCTGGACTCAAGACTGAGGACTTAACAATCCGCTGCAGCTGGGCTGGCTCCGATCCACTTTACATCAAATATCATGATGAAGAATGGGGAAAGCCTGTTTATGATGATAAAATTTTATTCGAATTTTTAATACTCGAAGGCGCCCAGGCAGGTTTAAGCTGGATCACTATCCTTCGAAGACGGGAAAACTACCGTAAAGCTTTTGCCAATTTTGATGTTAATAAAGTAGCTGCTTTTACAGAAAAAGATGTAGAAAGGTTAATGAACGATGAAGGCATTATCCGCAACCGTTTAAAAGTTAACGGCGCAATCACGAATGCCAAGCTATTTATCGAAATTCAGAAAGAATTTGGCAGTTTCTCTAAATACATGTGGGGTTTTGTTCCGGGTGGTAAACCGATTAAAAATCACATCGAAAAAATGGGTGATGTGCCGCCAAGAACCGAACTTTCTGATCAGATCAGTAAAGACATGAAAAAACGGGGTTTCAAATTTTTTGGCACCACTATCTGCTATGCCCATATGCAGGCAACCGGAATGGTGAATGACCACTTATTAAACTGTTGCGCAAGGTAAGGTTTGCTTCAGCGACAATACATACGAATAGATTTTTATTAAGGCAATTTTGTTCTGGCGATCTAACATTTGTTTTTGAAGGATTATCTCATCCGGATGTGATCCTTTATTACGGTGTGCGCTATTCTAGCCTAGAGGAAACCAATGAGCAATTGATCTGGTTCAATGACCTTCAAAAAAATGAAACAGGTATTTGGTGGGCAATCTGCGATAAAGAAAATCTTAGTCTCTTAGGCGCCATAGGGTTTAATGATTTAAGTAAAACGGATCAAAAAGCTGAAATCGGTTTTTGGCTGTTGCCCGAACATTGGGGAAAAGGCATCATTAAAGAAGTAGCAAATCCCGTTTGCAATTATGCCTTTGAGAAATTAGGCTTAACAAAGATCGAGGCTGTGGTTGAAACTCAAAATGAAAACAGCAAAAAGGTGCTGCAAAAACTTGATTTTGATTATCAGAAAACAATGGAGAACTGTGAAATTAAAAACGATGAGCTTATCAGTTTTGCCATTTATATAAAGTTAAAGCGCGAAGATATTAGTTAAACGATCTTGCAATCCTGAAATCAGTTAATCCTTATTCTATTTCTTTGTCGCGTTATATTCCTTAACCCATTCAATTACATCCCTGCTATTAAAATCAGTTCCAGCTTCAACTTTAGCTTTTAAAGCAGGTTGGTCGCCCATTTTTTGCAATAAAATACTTTTAACTTCAGCTTTTTTTGTGTCTTCGGTTATTGCTTTCATCGGCACTTCCTGTAAAGGACCAGCACCTGGTTTTTCAATGAAGTAACGGATAACTGGTGCACCTGCTGGCCTTTCTGGTGCAGTATTACGTCCACTGCCAATGCTAATGCCTCCGCCCATACCCATTCCGCCATAACCGCCAGTTCCTGTACCGATGCCAATTGATGGTCTGAATTTTACTTTTTTCTCTTTTACTTCAGGAACTAAGGTGCCTCCGCCAAAAGAATAAAGATTAACCGTTCCCATTTCAATTACCTTAACAAAACGATATTCGAAGTTGCGGCCATTTGCAAAGCCCTTGCTCACAAAGCTATCACCATTCCAAAAGAAGTTTTTAATATCCTTTGCTGGTAAAATCACATCAGCCTCATCGTTGGCACTGATAAAAACGGAAAAATAATCGGTTCCCTTTATTGTTCCACGGATGACTTCATCATTGTTTTTAACGATAAAATCTTGGGCATTAGCGGTAATAATTATTGAAAAAAATAAAATAAAAAAGCTAAAAATCTTCATATGTTAGTAATCTCTGGATATAACGTAAGTTATTCAAAAATAATATTCAATATACGAATGATACAAACGCTCTCTGCATTTTGGCAATTCTTAAAAAAGCCAAAACCTTTAAAACTCAGTAAAGATAATAAATCTCTTTGGAGAGATATGTTATGGCTACTCGTACTCGATCTATTATTTGCAGGTTTAGTAATAACTACCTATTGCATTCTAGTAGATTTTAAAATTATTAAAGAATATGTTCAGGAAATCGATATCCTGAAAAAGTATGGGTTAACTGTAACCTTACTTTTAGTCTGTATTTTGGCTCCAGTATTAGAAGAATTTTTATTTAGATGGCACCTGAGAAAGAAGTATCTGCCAATATACTTTGTGTGTTTTACCTTGGGCCTGATATCAAATTACTTCATAAAGAGCAGTTTTCTTACCTGGCCTGTTTATATATTTTTTCTTTTTGTGGCATTAATTATTTCAGGATATTTTAAAAGGATAGACATACGCAAGAGAATGGTTTTTCAGCAAAGATCATTTGGCTATCTCTTTTATTATTCTGCTATCATATTTGGTTTAATACACTTAGGCAATATTAAAGGTTTAACACTAAGCGATCCCGCTTTTATTCTATTCGTTATCTCCCAAATATTTACGGGTATATCACTTGGTTTTATACGTGTCAAATATGGCTTGGGCTATTCCATATTATTACATGGCTTCTTTAATTTTATCCTCGTATTATTAACAGTCTTTTTCTGTTAAATTGAAACTATATCTTTTCTAAACCTTTAACTTTGGTTACTTTTATCATCCGATAAATCTATTTGTCGGTGTAATCATTAAATCGGTGTAATCACATGAATAAAAAACTCTTTCTCTTAGATGGTATGGCGCTGATGTACAGGGCGCATTTTGCATTAAGTAAAAACCCTCGTTTTACCTCAACTGGCATCAATACATCGGCGGTAATGGGCTTTACCAATACTTTGCTCGATGTGCTGAAGAAAGAAAAACCGACACACATTGCAGTGGTTTTCGATACTGAAGCACCAACAGAAAGGCACACCACCTTCGAAGCCTATAAAGCACAGCGCCAGGCCATGCCCGAAGATCTGGCTGCAGCAATGCCTTATGTGATTAAATTGATTACTGGTTTCAATATCCCCGTAATAACTTCTGATGGTTACGAGGCCGATGATATTATTGGTACGCTGGCAAAAAAAGCAGAACAAAAGGGTTACCAGGTTTACTGTATGACACCTGATAAGGATTTTGCACAATTGGTTTCTGAAAATATTTTTATTTACAAACCTGCCCGTATGGGTAACGATATGGAAATATTGGGTGTAAAAGAAGTCTTGGCCAAATGGGAGATCGAAAATGTATTACAGGTAATCGATATCTTAGGCTTATGGGGCGATGCGGTAGATAATATCCCAGGCATTCCGGGTATTGGAGAAAAAACAGCAAAAGCTCTGATCAAGCAATATGGCTCCATGGAGAACATTATTGCCAATTCACACGAATTAAAAGGCAAACAACGCGAAAACGTAGAAAATTTTGCAGAACAGGGTTTAATATCCAAAAAGTTGGCTACCATTTTATTGGATGTACCAGTTGAACTGGATGAAGTTAGTTTGGAGCTCTGCGATCCAAGTCGAGATTTATTAGAACCCTTGTTTACCGAATTAGAATTCAGGACTTTGGGACGCAGGGTATTTGGTGATGAATTTTCGGTTACGACGGCACGCTTTCAGGAAGGTACGCAGACCGATTTATTCGGTAACCAGCCAGGGGAAGCCATTCAATATACGAATACACTTGAAGAAGAACCAGCAGAAAAGCTTCCGGCTAAAACCATCGAAAATACAGAACACGATTATCAGTTGGTTGATACCGCTGAACAACGAGCCGATTTAATCAAATTATTGCTTGCCGAAAAAAGGATCTCATTTGATACCGAAACTACGGGCACCGATGCGAACATGGCCGATTTGGTTGGTTTATCTTTCTCCATAAAACCGGGCACGGGTTATTATATCCCGGTTCCGGCGGACAGAGAAGAAGCTCAGGCGATTGTTGATGAATTTAAGATCGTATTGGAAAATGAAGAAATCGAAAAAATTGGTCAGAATACCAAATACGACATTTTAGTGCTGAAATGGTATGGTGTGGAAGTAAAAGGAAAACTTTTCGATACTATGCTTGCTCACTATCTGATCGATCCCGATACCCGCCATGGTATGGACGTATTATCAGAAAATTACCTCGGTTACTCTCCTATTTCGATTACCAAACTGATTGGTGCAAAGGGTAAAAACCAGGGCACCATGCGCGATGTTCCGGTAATTGATGTGGTAGATTATGCTGCCGAGGATGCAGATGTGACGCTACAACTGGCACATATCTTCGAACCAAAATTAAAAGAATTAAATGCCGCTAAACTAGCAGAAGAAATTGAGAACCCTTTAGTTTATGTTTTGGCTGATATAGAAAAAGAAGGTGTTCGCATTGATATCGAAACCTTAAAGGCCTACTCTAAAGAGCTCGAAACTGAAATTATTAAGTTTGAGCAGAATGTTTACGATAAAGCAGGGCTTAAATTTAACCTGGCTTCGCCAAAGCAGTTGGGAGAGGTTTTATTTGATAAACTTCAGCTCGATCCGAAAGCTAAAAAGACTAAAACGGGTCAATATCAGACTGGCGAAGATGTTTTGTTGGCATTAGCCAGTAAGAGTGATATTGTACAGGATATTTTAGATTTCCGCCAGTTACAGAAACTTAAATCAACCTATGTAGATGCATTACCATTAATGGTTAACCCTAAAACGGGCAGGGTGCATACATCCTACAATCAGGCCGTTGCGGCAACAGGAAGATTAAGTTCTAACAACCCAAATTTACAGAATATTCCGATCCGCACTGAGCGCGGAAGAGAAGTACGTAAAGCCTTTATCGCAAGGGATGAAAACCATATATTGTTATCAGCCGATTATTCGCAGATAGAATTACGCATTATTGCCGAAATAAGTAAGGAAGAGAACATGCTCGATGCGTTTAACCAGGGGATTGATATCCACACCGCAACAGCAGCTAAGGTATATGGTGTAAGTATCGAAGAAGTAGACGGAACGCAACGTAGAAATGCCAAAGCGGTTAACTTCGGAATCATTTATGGTCAATCTGCCTTTGGCTTATCGCAGAACTTAGGTATTCCGCGTAAAGAGGCAGCTGAGATTATTGAACAATATTTTGCACAATACCCGGGCATTAAACGTTACATGAGTGATACCATGAATTTTGCGCGTGAGAATGGATTTGTAGAAACGATAATGGGTAGAAGACGTTATTTAAGAGACATTAACTCTGCCAACCAAACGGTAAGAGGTTTTGCGGAAAGAAATGCGATTAACGCGCCAATTCAAGGTTCTGCCGCCGATATGATCAAGATTGCGATGATTAATATCCATAAAGAAATGAAAGCGCAACATTTGCAATCAACCATGACGATGCAGGTGCATGATGAGTTGGTATTTGATGTATTGAAATCTGAGAAAGAAGCCATGAAAGCAATTATTCAGGATAAAATGGCCAATGCCATTAAGTTAACCGTGCCTATTGTTGTAGAAATTGGCGAGGGCGAAAACTGGCTGGCTGCACATTAAGGGATAATGAAATACATGTGATGAAAAGAACCTTAATCATCGTACTCAGTTTTATTTCGATTAATGTATTTGCGCAGAAAAGCGACACCTTAATAACCTATAGTTTTGGCGATTATACCAAAGCGGTAGCCAAAACAGGTGAAACTTATAAAGTTTACAGAAAGGATAGTGTTTGGATCAAAACAACCTTTAATGCCAAACACGCTATTGTTAAAACGGAAACTTTCACCGATAAAAAACTGAAAACGTTGAATGGCGAATATCAAGAGTATAACAATGAAAAAGTTTCATTGAAGGGTTTTTATCTCGACAATAAAAAAACAGGTTTGTGGACGAGCTTTGACCTTGATGGTAAGCCAAAGGAATCCAAAGTATACCAGGAGGATAGGCTTAACGGAGCATACACCACCTATTGGAAAAATGGCGCTACAAAAATAAGCGGCAATTATAACAATGGAAAGAAACTGGGCGAATGGAAGATTCTTTACGAGAACGGCAACTTGGCGCTTAAAGAAGAGTACGACAGTAAAAATAAAGTAACCGATAGTGCATATCTAGATATAGACGGTAAACCTGTAGCCAAAGGCGATGTTAGTACAGAGCCGTCTTTTCCGGGAGGCATGAAGCAATTTTATGTATATCTGAGCAAAAATATCAGGTATCCTGTGGAAGATCATCGGGCTAAAACCCAAGGGAAAGTTTATTTATCATTCACAGTAAATAAAACTGGCGCAATAGAAGATATTAAAATTATTTCATCACCTAGTGTAAGTTTAAGTGAAGAGGCCATCAGAGTTACGCAGCAATCGCCAAACTGGATTCCAGGTACATTATTTGGTAATCCCATAGCCGTATCGTACAACATCAATGTTAATTTTACTTTAAGGTAGCTGTATCACAAAAAATAAAAATATTTGTTATCTTCATAAAAACTTCATCCCGATTAATCAATTTTATACCAACAAATAAACGAGTAAAACAAAAATCGAAAAAAACATGAAAAAGTTATTGAGTTTAATCGCAATCGCAGCATTTGGTTTAACAACAGCATTTGCTCAAACACCAGCTACTGCTCCTGCAGCTAAAGCTAAAACAGTTGTAAAAAAAGAAGTAAAAACAACAACAGCACCTGTTAAAGCAGGCGTAAAGCAAGAGGCTAAAAAAGTAGAAACTAAAACTACTACAACAGCTGCTAAAGTAAAAGCAGATGGTACGCCAGATATGCGTTTTAAAGAAAATAAAGCAAAAGCAGTAACTAAAGTTGCTGGTCCAACTAAAAAAGACGGTACAGCAGATATGCGTTATAAAGCAAACAAAGCTGCCGCTAAAAAGAATTAGGTTCAGGTTTATAATTTGAAAGGGTCTCCAATGAAAATCGGAGGCCCTTTTTTGTTTTAAGAAATCTTAAAATATTGGTGTCGTCACCCTGAATTCATTTTACTGCGTAGCTTTCCGTTCTGCTACAGGTTAGGGCTTTATTAGCTGGAAAGATGCTGACCACGTAGTAGCTACAAAACATTTGAAAATACTACCTCTACTTGTAAAATAAATTCAGCATGACGATCATATTAGGTAAATGATCTAAAAGGTGTTTTTCAAAGGGCCGTGATTGTAAATCACGGCCCTTTGAAAGGAGGATTTGTAATTCGCATTAAACTATAAACTTATCGTCTCTCCAATTTCTGGCAACAATAAGGTTTTATTTTCGCGTTTAAATTTATCTAACGCAGCCTGTGTATCAATTTCAATTACAGGGAAAGTATTGTAGTGCACACCGATTACATTGTCGCAGTCGAAATATTTAGTCGCAATTAAAGCATCATCAACATCCATGGTGTAATTCCCGCCAATCGGTAAGATGGCATAATCCAGATTGTAAATATCAGCCAAAACTTTCATCTCAATGGTTAAGCCCGTATCGCCCGCAAAATAAATCTGTTTGCCGCCTACTTCAAGTACAAAACCAGCAGGATTTCCACCGTAACTTCCATCTGGTAAACTCGATGAGTGTGTAGCTGGTACCATGCGTACAACTCCCCAGTCGAAAGTAACTTTACCAAAATTCATTCCATGCACTTTTTCTATGCCCTGTTTCGAAACCCAATCAATAATTTCTGGCATGGCTATAACCGTAGCCTGGGTTTGTTTTGCCAGGGATACAAGATCGGCCACATGATCGCCGTGGCCATGGCTTACCAATATATAATCAGCCTCAATGGCTTTAATATCTATATTTTTAGCTAATTGATTATGTGATATGAACGGATCGAATAGTAATTTTTTGCCAGCTGCTTCCAGTAAGAAACATGATTGGCCGTAATAAGTATATTTCATAATAACAGTATCTAGATTTGAATAACAAGTAGCAAGATCTGAGAATCGAGTGTTAAGACTGATTGTTGTAAGTATAACAGTTGATTCTTCTAATGGTTTTTATTGGCCAAACATACCGCCTAAGCCGCCTAGCATATCCTGTGCCGATGCCTGCATTTCTGCTGCACTAACTTGCTCGGCGCTTGCCATCGCTTTGTTAATAGCAGTTAATAAAAGTTCCTCTAATTCTTCCTTATCAGCATTTTTCAAAAACTCTTCATCAATAGAAACTCCGGTAATGGCTTTGTTGGCGGTAGCGGTAATTTTTATTGCGCCATTTTCAACTTCACCAAATACCGAGATGGTATCCAAACGTTTTTTAATTTCTTCGGCTTTTTGTTGAGCCGCAAATAATTTGTCGAACATAATTTGTTGTTTTTATTATAAAATGAAATTAGGATAATTTGTTTTACTAAAAGAAATATTTGTTTTTGAAGCGCAGGTACAGCAACCCTATCAACATTTGTTCCCGTTCTTCGCTATATCCTTTCGCTGCGCTATAGGGATGCCGCTTCGCTCGGGGCTAAGAAACTAAACCCTGCTCCCTTAGTGTCGGTTAACATCTTGTTAAGTCAAAAAAATAAATATTATTTTTCTATCAAAAACCTTAAAGTAAAATACTGATTTCCTTTAGTCTAAATATATTAATTAATCTTCATCACTTCCCGGTAAACTGCCGTTGCCATGGTAAGCACCTTTACGGATAATAGGCATATTGAAGTGTTTATAAAGTTCGTCAAGATGCATCAAACTTCCATTAGTAAGGTTGCCTAAAAATATAATCACAATATTTTTATCTAAATCCCGCACATAAATATGGCGAAAACCATGCCACCAACCTGTGTGGTAAACTACTTTGTCCATCTTTTCGCCATCGAACATCCTCCAGCCATAACCATAGTTAAAATGACCATTAACAGGTTTATTACGACCTACATATGCAGAATCTAGGCTTTTTTTAGTTAATAACCTCCCATTTTTCAGGTATTTATCAAATAATACTAAATCGTGTACAGTACTATAAATGCCTTTATCTCCAACTGGGCCGTCTAAAAAATTCTGTGCAACAGAATATCTCCAGGTACGGTCATGACCAACCACATCAACAGGAATTTTTTCATATTCAGTGGTGCTATATACGTGTGTATGTTTTAATCCGGCAGGTTTAAACACATGTTCCATCATATACTGTGAATAACGCTGTCCGGTAACCTTTTCTATAATAGCCCCCAAAACCATAAAGTTTGAGTTGTTATAATGAAAACGGTTATCTGGTTTAGTGTATGGGTTTGGCTTCCGCTCTGCAATAACATTCATTACTTCCTGGTTGGTTACACCTTTTTTCATATTGCGTTTTTCCTTACGCCAGATATCGTCAATGAAATAAACATAGTTCATCATGCCACTGCGGTGAGAAAGCAATAATTTCACTGTTATGCCATCATACGGAAAATTAGGGTAGAATTTTTTTACATTATCGTTCAATGAAAGTTTCCCTGCCTCTACCAATTGCATAATAGCTGTACCGGTAAAGGTTTTGGTAATCGAGGCCAGCTCAAATTCTGAATTGATGGTTAAACTATCACGGTGCAGGTAATCGGCCCAACCTATGGCTTTTTCGTAAAGAATTTTTCCATCTTTGGCTACCAGCATGTTTCCATTGAAACCGAATTTTCGGTGTAGGTTATCTACAAAATCAGCTATCCATTTATCGCCTTTTTGTGGGTTATAAACCAGTAACAGGCTATCTGCTTTGTCGTCGTCTTTAGTGCGGATTTTTTTTTCAGCCGCCTTTTTCTCTTCAGATTTTTTGCTTGAGCAAGCGGTTAGTAAAGTTACAGAGAGGGCTAATGCTGAACATATATATCGAAAATTCATTTATATTGGGGATGGTGTATTTAAAACCCGAAAATTAAAGAATTTTAGACGGTTAAAACGAAAGAGTTTTACACATTTTCGCAATTTTGGTTGTACCAGCATTCAAATAAATGACCTTTACTTCCGTAAACAGGGTCGCTGTCTGGATTTTTCACTTTAGCTATGGTTTCATCTGCTTCGGGCCGCTCCTCTGCTTTGCCATATTTAATGTCATAATCTAAGCCATTTGGATATGCCCCAACTACAGTGAAGTCATCAGTTGAATTCAGCTTTTTATGCGCTACACCTGCAGGGATGATAATGACATCACCTTTATCCAGCTCTATACAAACACCATGATCACCTCCAAACTGCACATCGGCTTTGCCACAAAATACGCCCATTACTTCATGAGTATTGCTATGATAATGATGGTAATCAAAGATGCCATCTATCCAGGCATTGGTGTATCCGTTTTGCGTGAAAACCCTTTTGATTGCTTCTTCAGTATCATCAGGGTGCAACCTGAACGTACCTTTGTAAATCATTAAGGGTAAAGTAGGGTTATTAGGAAAATTGCCATTCTCCTCTATTTTATGCGCAACCAGGTAGGCTTCTTGAATCAATTTTTCTTTGTCCATGATTTGGGATGTTTTAATAGTTAACAAAGTAATTGGCAAAGGGTTTAAAGATTTGGATGGTTTCCTGCGGATTTATATTTTGTATAGAAGTGGTCGTCATTGCGAGAAAGCTTTTTCAGCCGACGAAGCAATCTTATACTGCTGCTATTCGCGATCGCATTAAGATTGCTTCGTCGTTCCTCCTCGCAAAGACGAATAGTTCTATTTCTGGCTTTCTGCCCAAGCATCCATCTTAGCTTCAAAGACAGATAAAGGGAAAGATCCATCTTTTAAAACTGCAGTATGAAAAGCTGCTAATTTAAACTTCGGACCTAATTCTTTCTCATACTTGGTTCTCAATTCCCTTATTTTCATTGCACCTGTTTTATAGCCTAAAGCTTGTGCAGGTATACCCATATAACGCTCAATTTCTGCTGTTGCACCTTCAGTGCTTATGGCTTCGTTATCAGTCATGTATTTAATGGCTTGCTCGCGCGTCATGTTTTTGGTGTGAATAGCCACATCAACCACCAGGCGAATGGCCCGGTGCATTTCATCACCCAGAGCTCCCATATGCTGATATGGATCCTGGTATAACCCCAGCTCTTTACCTAATGACTCACAATAGAGCGCCCAGCCTTCTACATAGGCGTTATGACCACCGAAACGGCGGAAATTAGGTAACGATTTATTTTCCTGGGTTAAAGAAATCTGGTAATGGTGACCAGGTATTGCTTCATGCAAGAATAGAGATTCCATCCCTGAAGTGGTGTTAAATGTTTTAGCGTCTAAAATTGGCACATAAAAGATGCCTGGACGAGACCCATCAGCCGAACCCTGGTTATATTCTGCACTGGCAGATGCTGCCCTGAAGGCTTCTGTTTGACGAATTTCGAAAGGGGTTTTGGGCTCTACATCAAACATCTTTTTCAAATTGGGTTTCATACGCTGGTGGATATTTTCAAAAGCCGCTAAAACTTCTTTTGGTGTTTTATAAGGCATGAATTTTTTATCCGTTTTCATGTATTCGAAAAAAGCTTTCAAATCGCCCTTAAAGCCCACTAAGTTTTTGATGCTATCCATTTGCCCTTTTATTCGGGCAACTTCTTTTAAGCCTGTCTGATAAATCTCCTCGGGCGTTTTATTGGTGGTAGTTTGTTGTTTTACAAGATAAGTATACCACTCCAGGCCGCCTGGCATGGCAGACCAGCCAGACGTAGTTCTTGCTTTAGGCAGGTACTCGTTTTGAAGAAAATCGCCCAGTTTTTTATAAGTTGGTACAATAACAGTAGTGATAGCATTTCGGTATGCTTCTGTTAATCTTTGTTTATCTGCTGCAGAAAAATTTGCTGGTAATGAATTGATAGGGCCATAGAACAAACTTTTTTTAGGGTCGGTTACCACCATACTCTGCATTTGCGGAATCATTTTAACGACCAAAGCCTTAGGTAAAACAATACCTGCGGCCTCACCTTTTTTAAAGTTGGCAATTGCTGTATCGGCCCAAACGGAAAAGGCGGTAGCGCGTTTTAACCAGTTTTCATAATTTTTGACCGTTTTAAATGGCTGTGCTCCTGTGCCCGAGCCTAACTGACCAATGGTTAAGGGTAGAGCAAACATCTGGTTAAATGGAAGGTATTCTGAATGATATTTTAATCCCTCTAAATTGATGCTTAGCTGGTCTTTAAGATAATCAAAAGAGAGTTTGTCATTGTCATTCAGGCCTTCCCTATCGTACTTGCCTAAACTGTCGAGATAACGTTGGTTAAATGCTTTGTATTCCTTAAGATAAGCTTGTGAACCATCATTTGGCAGGAGGTCGTCATAACGTTCATCACCAATATAAGTGGCATTAATTGGGTTAATTTTTAACCCATCCTGGTAGTATTGCTCGCACATATTGGCAAAGGCTTTGTTTTCTGAGCCTGAATCAGATTTGGCTCCCTGCTTACAGGCAGATAAGAAAGCAATGCAAGCAGTAAAAAGAAATATTTTTTTCATTTGTTCTATTTAAAGATCCTTAATCAAAAATAACAAATTAAGTTGCCATTTACTAAAAGCCTTAAACGCAAAAAAGCCATCCTTTAAGATGGCTTTAATATGTAGTCAGTGTGAACTGAAAACTGCGAATTGTTAACTGACTATGCTAATAACCTGATTGGCTCTTCTAATAAACCTTTTAATGTTTGTAAGAATTGTGCTCCGGTTGCGCCATCAACCACACGGTGATCGCAACCTAAAGTTAATTTCATAACATTACCAGGAACAACAGCACCGTTTTTAACCACCGGAACTTGTTGTATTGCACCTACTGATAAAATTGCACCATCAGGAGAATTGATAATTGAAGTAAATTCGTCAATACCAAACATACCCAAGTTAGAAACGGTGAAAGTAGAGCCTTCCCAATCTGCTGGCTGTAATTTTTTAGCTTTTGCTTTAGCGCCAAAATCTTTTACTTCTGCAGAGATGTGTGATAGGGATTTACCATCAGCGAAACGGACTACTGGTACCAATAAGCCATCTTCAACGGCCATAGCTACACCAATGTTGGTGTGTTCGTTAAACCTGATTTTGTCGCCACCCCACGATGAATTAACAGCAGGGTGTTTTTTCAATGCAACGGCAACCGCTTTAATTACGATATCGTTGAAAGAAACCTTAACAGGAGCAACTGTGTTAATAGCCGTACGAGCAGCTATCGCACTGTCCATATCAATACTTATGGTTAAATAGAAATGTGGCGCAGTGAATAAACTTTCTGCTAAACGTTTTGCAATTACTTTACGCATTTGCGAAACTGGGGCTTCTGTAAATTTAACTTCACCAACATATTGCGGAATAACTGGTGCTGGTGCAGCAGCTTTTTCAGCAGCTGGAGCTGCAGCTGGTTTAAAGTTTTCGATATCCTTTTTAATGATACGACCGCCTTCTGCACTACCTGCAACCTGCGCTAAATCGATACCTTTATCTTTAGCAATTTTCTTGGCCAAAGGAGATGCTTTAACACGGCTATCAGAAGCGCTTTCTGCAACTGGAGCAGGTGCATTTGTATTGGCGTTTGTAGCTTGTTTTTCTTCTTTGGGTGCTTCTGCAGTTTCAGCTTTTGGAGCTGGTGCTGAGCCTCCTGCTAAAATTCCGCTTACATCAGTTCCTTCTGGACCAACGATAGCAATAATTCCGTTCACTTTTGCAGCGGCACCTTTCTCTACACCAATATGCAATAAAGTTCCGGTTGCATAGCCCATTACTTCCATAGTTGCCTTATCGGTTTCTACGTCAGCAAGAACATCATCGTCTTTTACTTTATCGCCAACTTTTTTATGCCATTCGGCAATAACGCCTTCAGTCATGGTATCGCTTAACAAAGGCATGCGGATAACCGTAACACCTTTTGCAGCTAATTCTTCTTCGCTTAAGCCACCACCCTGAGCCGGTGCGGCTTCTTCTTTTTTCTCTTCAGCTTTTTGGGCTTCGGTGCTTTCTGCTTTCGGAGCTTCTGCGCCTTTTTCAGCCTCTAATGCTGCTTTATAATCTTCGCCTTCTTTACCAATAACGGCCATGATAGCATCAACAGGAACAGCTGTTCCTTCTTCTACACCAACGTATAAAAGTGTACCATCCCAATAAGATTCCATATCCATTGTTGCTTTGTCAGTTTCTACTTCTGCCAAAACATCGCCGCTTTTCACTTTATCGCCCACTTTTTTATGCCACTTTGCCAAAACCCCTTCGGTCATGGTGTCGCTCATTTTGGGCATTTTAATTACATCAGCCATTATATCTAATTAATTGAAATCTTATTAATATTAGTCCGTTACGTAAGGGTAGTCCTGTTGCATATATACATCTTTATATAATTCAGATGCATCAGGCCAAGGAGATTCTTCAGCAAATTTTACTGCTTGATCTACAATTGCTTTTACTTTAGCCTCTACTTCTTCAATCCAGGCCTGATCTGCATACTTTTCTTTAAGAATAGTTTCTCTTGCGTGCTCAACCGGATCTTTTGCTTTATAATCTTCTAACTCTTCTTTGGTACGGTATTTTGCCGGATCTGACATTGAGTGACCGCGGTAACGGTAAGTTCTCATTTCTAAGAAGGTAGGTCCTTCACCTTTACGTGCACGTTGAATCGCTTCGTCCATTGCATTGTGTACAGCAACCGGATCCATACCGTCAACAGGTGCACATGGCATATCGAAACCTAAACCTATTTTATAAATATCAGTCATGTTGGTCGTACGTTGTACTGAAGTACCCATTGCATAACCATTGTTTTCGCAAACAAAAACAACAGGTAATTTCCAGAGCATGGCCATGTTGAAAGTTTCGTTTAATGCACCCTGGCGCACAGCACCATCGCCCATATAACAAATATTAACATTATCAGTTCCTTTGTATTTTTCTGCAAAAGCAACACCAGCACCTAATGGAATCTGACCGCCAACAATTGCATGGCCACCATAGAAGTTATGCTCTTTACTGAACATGTGCATTGAACCGCCTTTACCTTTAGAGCAACCTGTAGCTTTACCATACATTTCTGCCATAATACTATCGGCACTAACTCCTAAAGCTAAAGCATGAGCATGGTCACGGTATGTTGTAATCATTGAATCACCTTTTTGCATTGCAGATATTGCGCCTGCAACTACAGCTTCTTGTCCAATGTATAAATGACAAAAGCCACGTATTTTTTGTTGTCCGTATAACTGGCCAGTTTTTTCTTCGAATTTGCGCATCAGCAACATCGACTCGAACCACTTTAACCAGGTATCTTTATTTATTTCTACTGCACTCATTTTAGGGTATTTGTTTTTTGCGACAGCAAATCTAATTTTTTTATTGTAATTTTTGGCACTTTTTAGTGTAAAAACATCATAGTATTAGGGTTGTAATCAGATTTAACAGTTGTTTTACAATTAAATATAAACCTGGGTTACTGATATCGGTTTAACAGCGATTTCTTATAATTAAATCAACACCCTTTATCATAATATGGAATCAATTTATTCTAAAATTTAATTCTGTATAAGTGCTTATTTCCATAATTTAAAATAATGCAAATTTATTCCTGTTTAGAATATTGAATTAAATCGTTTTTTTAGAAAAGATAATTTTTAGGAGGTGTTTATAAGTAAAAATGATGGATGAAAAATAAAAATGTTAATAACTTTCGTTTTTTAACATCTAACATTTGGATAACATTTGTATAATTAATACTTTTGGCAACCAACAATAAGCCCATGTGGTGTACGTTAATGTGTAAGTGAATACCCAAACATAACTGTATAACATGATTAAAAAATTTTTGTTTTCTACTCTAATTGCTATTTGCACGCTCTCAGCCGCATTTGCGCAAACAAAAACAAAAGAATCTGGTAAAGAATTAAATGATCCTGATAACCTTGCATCCCAATATTTTTCGCAGGTTATGGGCGTTGCGGTAGATGCGACTTCGAATTTAAAACTGTACAAGTTTATTTACGAATGGATCGGAACTCCTTATAGCTATGGCGGAAACACCAAAAGAGGAATCGATTGTTCGGCTTTTACCAAAGCGATTTACGATAAAGTTTTCAACACCACCATTCGAAGAAATTCACGCGATATTTTCAGCATGGTAGATCCATTATCAAAAGAAGATTTAAAAGAAGGCGATTTAGTTTTCTTCAAGATTAAAAGCAGAAGTATTTCACATGTTGGTATTTACCTGGGCGATAACAGATTTGCACATGCATCAAGTTCTCGTGGTGTGGTAATCAGCAACCTTAACGAACCTTATTACAGCCGTTATTTTTACAAGGGCGGCCGCGTTTTAGAATCGTTTAAGAAAGAATTCACTGTAGAATAAATCAGTTAGCAGTTAACTATTTTCAGTTAACCGTTAATTAAAAATATAGAATCCTCCTAAAGAAATTTTCGGAGGATTTTTTGTTTAACACAACTCCAGTCCATCATTTCGAGCGGAGTGAAACGTAGTCGAGATAGATCTCTCCGTTCCACTATGTTCCAACTGGGATGACGACTACAATAAACGCCTAATGAAGTTCATCAATAACATCCTAATCTTACCTTTTACCCTAATTATTTTAATTAGTTGCACAAGCAATAATGCACAGGTTACTGCGCCTGTAGCCAAACAAGACACGGTGATCAAAAAAATAAAGGATACCATATCCATTACCGCTGTAGGCGATATTATGCTCGGCTCTGCTTTTCCTTCTAAAACAAACCTGCCCCCTGATGATGCTGTAAACAGCTTTCGGGCGGTTGATAGTTTGTTGAAAGGAGATATTGTTTTTGGAAACTTAGAGGGCTGCTTCCTGAACTCAGGTAATTCGAACAAATGTAATGGCATTAATCCGAACAACTGTTATGCTTTTAGAATGCCAGAGCACTATGCCGGGATATACAAGGAGGCAGGATTTAATGTCTTGAGCATTGCCAATAACCATGTTGGCGATTTTGATGCAAAAGGGAGAAAAAATACAGCAAGGATTTTAGATTCGCTACAAATCCATTATGCCGGACAGGTAAACAAACCTTTTGAAGTTTTTGAAAAAGACAGTATAAAGTATGCGTTCTGTGCTTTTGCCCCGAATGAGAATACGGTGTCGATTAATAAGATTGATAGTGCGAAGGCTTTAGTAGCCCGTTTAAAATTAATGGCCGATATTGTGATTGTTTCTTTTCATGGTGGAGGTGAAGGTGCAAGGTTTGAGCATGTTCCACGCAAAAATGAGATTTTTTATAAGGAGAACAGGGGCAATGTTTATGCCTTTGCACATGCAGTTATTGATGCCGGGGCCGATGTGGTGCTGGGGCATGGTCCGCATGTAACAAGAGCCGTTGAAGTTTATAAAAATAAATTCATCGCTTATAGTTTGGGCAATTTTTGTACCTATGGGATGTTCAGTTTAAAAGGTAATAACGGTATTGCGCCTTTGCTTCAGCTAAAAATAAATGCGAAAGGCGATTTTCTATATGCGGATATTACCTCAGTTAAGCAGGATAAAATTAACCGTTTAACCCTGGATGTTAATCATAGTGCTTTTAAACGGATCAGAGAATTAACAGATGCTGATTTCACTGGCCATAAGTTGAAATTTGCCGACAACAGGATCAGTTTAAAAGATTAATCTTCTGCGACATCAATCTCGTTTTATTTCAGAATATTTGTTGTATGAAACCATCATGATTTTTCAAACCGCACAGTGGTCTGAATAAACGGCTCAAGTCTTCTTGAATACTGTTAAAAACATTTACATTGGCTGAAAAGTCTGATCGTTTAATCAACTTAAGAACAAACCAGGCTTTTGCGAGCTCATGAATGCCATTGAAAACAATGAGCAATAAATTAATAATGATATACGGATGAAAAAAGGATTAATACTTCATTATATTATAGGTATTGCAGCTGCAATTTTAGTATTGGCAGCAGCTTACTACATCAATCAGAACCCTGATAACCTATTGTCTGCTGGAATTATTATCTTGGCGGGCTGCCTGGTTGCTTTTAGCCAGTACCAGATCATCAAACATAAAAAAAAGCAATAGTATGGTGGCAAAAGCCTAGTTTAGCTTTCGTCCTTCGTATTCTTCACCAAACCAATTCCTGACACAAAGAATATAAGTCCGATGATGCCATAAACCATCAATCCCCTTGTGTTTTGGCTGTGGTTTACAAAGCCGTAGCCTGCGTAAATTAAACCGATTATTCCGAGAATGGTTAATATAGTTCCAAAAGTGCGTTTTACATTCATAAGGTTATCTTTTAATATGAGTAAGACAAAATATTCTCGCTTTTGTTTTAAACCAAAAAAGCAGCCCATCTCATTAACTGGATGGGCTGCTTTTATTTATTAGATAAAAAGATAATTTACCAGACCCCTAATCGGTTTGTTGGAGCAATATACATTTTCGCCGTAGTAGGAATGTTGAATGCCTTGTAAAATGCTTCCATATTATATACAGGGCCATTTACACGGAACATCTCCGGGCTATGAGGATCTGTTTTTAATCTTACACGCATACTTTCGTCACGGGATTTGATTCTCCATACTTGCGCAAAACTTAGAAAGAAACGTTGATCAGGTGTAAAACCATCAATTTTTTTATCACCTTTTCCTTGTTCAGTTAACTTAAAAGCATCGTATGCAATGTTTAATCCACCAATATCGGCAAGGTTTTCACCTAAGGTTAGCGAGCCATTTACATGCTGATTATCCAACAGCGAGAAGTTATTGTAAAATGTTTCTACTTTACCAGCTTTGATCTTAAATTTATCAGCATCGGCTTTGGTCCACCATTCTTTTAAGTTGCCTACTGCATCATACTGGCGACCTTGATCGTCAAAACCATGTGTCATTTCATGACCAATTACTGCACCTATAGCACCATAGTTAATAGCATCGTCTGCGGCAAAATCAAAGAAAGGGAACTGTAAAATTCCGGCAGGGAAAACAATTTCGTTGAAAGACGGATTGTAATAGGCATTAACAGTAGGTGGAGTCATTCCCCACTCTGTTTTATCTACATTTTTGCCCAGTTTATCCATCATTTCTTTGTAGGCATGTTTACTTGCCGACTGAAGGTTTGCATAATAGGTGCTTTTAGAAACCTCAACATCATCGTACTTTTTCCACTTATCAGGATAGCCGATTTTTTTGATAAATGCGTTTAGCTTTTCTAAAGCTTTCTTTTTGGTTTCTGGTGTCATCCAGTCTACCTTCTGGATTCTTTCTGCGTATACCTTTTGTAAGTTGTTTACCAGGGTTAACATACGCTCTTTAGCTTCAGGCTTGAAATACTTTTCGGCATATAATTGGCCTAAAAGCTCGCCTAAATTACGATCGGTGGCGTTTACAATGGCTTTCCATCTTTCTGTTGGTGCTTGTTGACCATAAAGTGTTTTAGAGAAAAAAGCGAATTTAGCATCTCTGAATTTTTTGGTAAAGGCATTGGCCGATCTGTTTAAAGCATCAAACTTTAATTTTTCTTTCCAGATTTCGATAGGCTGGCTTTTTATCAGGGATGACAAGGTTTGATAATATTTTGGCTGCCTAACGATAACCGTATCTGTGCTTGCGCCCAGTTTACTTAAAACAGATTTCCACTCAATGTTCGGGGTCTGCTTTTGAAAGTCAGCCACCGTCATTTTGTTATAATTTTTCTGTGGATCGCGTAGTTGTACTGGAGTTGAATGCGATTGTGCAATTGCTGTTTCCAGTTTTAAAATATTGTCGGCATATTTAGCCGCATTCGCTGAATCGCCTGACAGGTTAAAAATTTTTGTGATGTATTTAATGTACTCGGCTCTGATTTTTTTTGCCTTATCATCTTGTTCTAAATAATAACTGCGATCTGGCAGGGTAAGACCGGCCTGCGTAAATGATAAAGCATTTTTGGTACTTAATTTATCATCCGGTTCTACGCCAAAGTCCAATAAATCTCCCTCACCGTTTTTATAGCCGTCGGCAACAAAATTGATTAAATCCTTGTCATTTTTAATCCCTTCTATTTTATTTAAGAGTGGTTTTATAGGTTCGATGCCCAACTTTTCGATGGTAAGGGTATCCATTCCACTGGTATAGAAATCGCCAACTTTCTGTTCGGTACTTCCTTTAGCTGCATTAGCTTTTGAAGCGTTTTCGAGGATGCTGTTCAGATTCTTTAGGTTATCATTATATAACATATAAAAAGAACCCCAGCCTGTTTCAGTTTTAGGAATTTCGGTGTTTTTCATCCATTTCCCATTGGCATACAGGAAAAAGTTATCGCCGGGTTTTACGGTGGTATCCATGCCAGCCTTATCGAAAAATTCGGTACGTGCATTTACCGTATCGGTTTCTTGATGGCTCTTATTCTGGCACGCCGCAAATAGCAAAACGCCTGCCGCCGGAAGAAATAATTTAATTTTCATCTGTCTATAATTTGTTTTTTTTAAGGTGATGAAGCGATCAGATTTGTTCATCCCACTACGTGGTTTGAAAAATCATGATGGTTTCATTGTAAATAAGTTAGTTAGAAAAGCTAAAGCTACAAAATGCCTGATGTAGTTTGTATGAATTTTTTATAACTTCATAAAAAAATCTAATTATGCAATACACCATTTACATTATAGCTGTTGTAGGATTTATCATCCTGCTGAGCTCCTTTGTTACTGTTAAACAGGGCACCATTGCGGTGATAACCGTTTTCGGTAAGTACCGCCGCCAGTTAAGGCCAGGTTTAAATTTTAAAATTCCATTAATTGAGCAGATTTATTCTCGTATTTCCATTCAAAACCGCTCGGTAGAGCTGTCGTTTCAAGCGGTAACACAAGATCAGGCCAATGTATATTTTAAGGCGATGCTATTGTATTCTGTTGTGAATCAGGATGAAGAAACGATCAAAAATGTAGCTTTTAAGTTTGTAGATGCTACCAACTTAATGCAGGCATTAATCAGGACTATTGAAGGTTCGATTAGGGCATATGTTGCTACACAAAAGCAGGCAAATGTATTGGCACAACGTAACGAAATTGTGCTTCATGTTAAGGAGCAGATCGATCAGGTTTTAGATGGATGGGGTTACCATCTTCAGGACCTTCAATTGAATGATATTACCTTTGATGAAGAAATTATGCGTTCAATGAGTCGTGTAGTGGCTTCGAACAACTTAAAAGCAGCAGCTGAGAATGAAGGACAGGCATTATTGATTACCAAAACCAAAGCTGCCGAAGCGGATGGTAATGCGATTAAAATTGCCGCTACAGCAGAGCGCGAGGCTGCACAACTTCGTGGACAAGGTATTGCTTTGTTTAGGGAAGAGGTTGCAAAAGGTATGACCAATGCTGCGCATGAAATGCAACAAGCTAACCTTGATACATCGGTAATTCTTTTCACCATGTGGACAGAAGCCATTAAACAATTTGCAGAATATGGCGAGGGTAATATCATTTTCTTAGATGGTAGTACCGAGGGAATGAATAAAACCATGAAAGAAATGATGGCCATGCAGTTGGGTCAGAACCCTCCGAAGAAGGGCTAGAAGTATTTTTCATACAAAAAAGACTGTTGCGCATAGCAGCAGTCTTTTTTTTTTGCGTCAACTATTCGTTTTGGCTAAATGAAGAATTGATTAGCCTAAATTGTTTTTATAAAATTAATTGAATTTTGAGTGATGATGAGATGCGATTTATTTCAGATCGATGCTTAATTGTTGTACACCATTTAAAATTAATTATAATGAAAGTTTTTGTAACAGGCGCAACCGGATTTGTCGGTTCAGCGGTAGTAAAAGAATTAATTAGCGCAGGTCACGAGGTTTTGGGTTTGGCAAGGAATGAGGCGGCTGAAAAAGCGCTTGTAATTGCTGGGGCTCAAGTACATAAAGGTGATTTGGAAGACTTACAGCGTTTACAGGAGGGCGCAAAGCTAGCTGATGGTATTATTCATACTGGCTTTATTCATGATTTTTCCCGATTCGCAGCAGTTTGCGAAATTGATAGACTTGCAATAGAAACCATTGGGAACTCAATTGCAGGAACCAATAAACCCTTTATTGTAACTTCTGGAACTCTTGTGGTTAATCCTGGTATATTGGCCACAGAAGATATGTTACCCAATTATAATGGCGCGAATCCTAGGCTTGCTTCGGAAAAGGCAGTTGATGCACTTGCTTCTCAAAATATTCGAGTGTCAGTGGTTCGTTTATCGCCATCTGTACACGGTGAAGGTGATGATCATGGCTTTGTACCGATGCTGATTGATATCGCCCGCAAAACGGGTTCATCGGCTTATGTTGGTGATGGAGAAAACCGATGGACAGGTATTCATCGGCTTGATGCGGCGAAACTTTACAGGTTGGCTTTAGAGCAAGCTACGTCAGGAGCACGTTTTCACGGGGTAACTGAAGAATCAATAACCCTTAAATCAATAGCTGCGGCCATTGGCGAGCAACTCAGTTTACCTGTTGTTTCTATATCTAAAAAAGAAGCAGCTGCGCACTTTGGTTGGTTTGAACATTTCGTCAGTATAGATGGACCAGCTTCTGGGCACTTAACCAGGGAACGTTTAAATTGGGAGCCTAAATATTCCAGTTTGATTCAAGATTTGGAGCAGGGAGTTTATTTTAAGTAAATTGTATCATGGAACCTTCGAACCGCTATCGTTTTAAAACAATATCAGAATACCATAAACTTGCAGGATTGCCTAAACCAGGTCATCCCTTAGTTAGTATCATTAATATGGAGGAGGTTAATATGCCATTCGATAATATGGAGGAGGTTAATATGCCATTCGATGGCCGATCAAAAACAATAATTTTTGATTTCTACTCCATTGCGCTCAAACGTGTTCCTGATGCGAAAATTAAATATGGGCAACAAATGAGTGATTTTGATGATGGTGTATTGTTTTTTATGGCTCCAGGGCAGGTTTTTACAGTTGAAATTGATCAGGATAAAACCCATCGTCCAACTGGCTGGATGATACTTTTCCATTCTGACTTACTTTGGCAGACACATTTAGCCAAAACAATTAAGGATTATGACTTCTTTAGTTATTCGCTATTTGAGGCTTTACATGTTTCTGAAGCTGAAGAAGCAGTACTTAATTCGATCGCCAAATTGGTTAAAAATGAAACCAATAACAATATCGATCATTTTACTCAAAATGTTGTGATCGCGCAAATTGAACTACTTCTCAACTATGCACAACGTTTTTATGGCCGTCAATTTATTACACGTAAAGCAATCAACCATCAGCTGCTCGATCGATTAGAGCGTGTTGTTAAAGGCTATTTTGAAAACGATGATCTTGGCAATAGAGGGTTACCAACAGTAACTTACGTCGCCGAAAGACTCAACGTTTCACCAGGATATCTATCCGGACTGTTGAAAACACTTATCGGACAAAACACTCAACAATATTTACATCAGAAACTGATTGATTTAGCAAAAGAGAAGCTTTCAACAACAAATCTTTCTGTTAGTGAAATTGCTTATGCCCTTGGCTTTGAACATTTACAATCCTTTACTAAGTTGTTCAAATCCAAAACAAACCTTACACCTTCAGCATTTAGACAATCATTTAATTGAAAAATAAAAAAAAGCGAGCTATCTTATTTTAGATAGCTCGCTATAGATATATAGATTTCTTTTGTTAAAGTTTAGGTGCCGTTACACCCAGATTCATCACATAGTTGCCAGATTGTTGCATAAAATCACCCATTACTTTTAACGATTCATCTTCAATAAAATCGAAAGCATCCTGCTTGGTAATTTTATCTCCTTTTTTAATGGCTGGTAATCCTCTTAATGCCCTTAACTCATTTTGTCTGGCCAGTGTTTTAGTTTCTTGTGCATCGCGCTCTGCTTTAAGTTTTGCCTCGTTTAAGGTTACAGAAACTTCACTATCACGTTTTTTAAGGTCTGCAATATCCTGTTTCAGGTATTTAAAATCCAACGAGTTTGCAATACGCTGTTCGCTATTTTTAATCAGTTGCGCTTTAACAGGAGCCAGATTGGCTACTGCTTTAAAGTTAGAGCTTGGAATAACATCCCATGGCAGAGCAGATGGCTCTGTATCTTCACCAATTTTATCCATTGGGTAAATAGAAGGGAAAACAACATCAGGTGTTACCCCTTTATGTTGTGTACTGCTACCTGCCACGCGGTAAAATTTAGCCATGGTTAAATTGATCTGACCTAAATTAATATCTGCAGGATTAGCACTGCTAGGCGATGTTCCAACAGTTTTATCTTTCGAGATTAACCCTGCTACCCTTTGCAGCATACTTGGGTTTACCAATTTATTTAAATCGATCGAAGATTGAACGGTACCTTTACCATAGGTTTGGCTACCCATAATAATTCCGCGTCCGTAATCTTGTATTGCACCGGCAAAAATTTCCGATGCTGATGCGCTTAAACGGTCTACCATTACACCAAAAGGGCCGTCCCAAGCTACACCGCTGTTTTCATCTTCATCTACTTCAATTTTACCGCGTAAGTCTTTTACCTGAACAACAGGCCCTTTATCGATAAATAAACCGGTTAATGATATGGCTTCAACCAATGAACCACCACCATTTCCACGTAAATCCATTACTATTGCATTTACCTTATCGTAAGTTTTTAACGAGTCGATTAATTTTCTAACGTCGCGCGTGGTACTTTTGTAATTTTTATCGCCTGCGTTAGCCGCTTTAAAATCAGCATAGAACGCTGGTAAAGTAATAATTCCGATTTTATAATCTTTACCATTACTGTTAATGGTTTTAACTTTTTTCTTAGCAGATGTTTCTTCCAAAACAATTTTATCACGAACTAATTCGATAATTACTGGCTTAGATGACATTTCTTTTCCCACAGGGATTACTTTTAAACGCACCTTGGTTCCTTTCGGACCTTTGATTTTCGATACGGTGTTATCTAATCTCCAACCTACTACATCAACAAATTCTCCATCACCTTGGGCTACAGCAATAATGCGATCGCCAGCACTTAGTTGTTTACCTTTAAACGCAGGTCCACCAGCAATAATTTCCGAAATTTTAACCACCTCGTTTTCCAATTGTAAACGGGCGCCAATGCCTTCGAAAGAACGAGACATATCTTCGTTAAATGCTGCTGCATTAGTTGGGTTAAAATAATTGGTATGCGGATCAATCGATTCGGTAAAAGCATCCATTAAAATCTGGAAAACATCTTGATTATTGGTTTTTGAAGTTTGCGACTGTAGATTTTGATAACGTTTAGTTAATGTTTCTACATTCTTTGCTTCGGTCGTACCAGCTAAATTTAGGTTAATCAATTCGTATTTAACACGTTTTTTCCAGGTATCGTTTAATGCTGCAGAAGAAGTTGCCCACGGTTGCTTCTCTCTATCATACACATAGGTATCGGTTTGATTAAAATCAAATTTTGTTTTAATCTGGGCTAGAGAATAGGTGAAGTATTCATTTAATCTCTTGGCATAAACATTATAAATGAAAAACGGAGCGCTTAGATCGCCATTTTTAAAATCATCATCCAAGGTATATCTGTATTTCTCAAATTCCTTAATATCCGATGCCAGGAAGTAATTTTTGCCCTGATCTAGCGACTTGATGTACTTATCTAAAATGATCGAAGAAATAGAATCATTAATCTGAATTTTTTTATAATTATAACTCTCAATTAAATTTACAACCTCTTTTATAACGAGTTGTTGCTGCTCATCAGGTTTAACATTGGTAACCCCTTCAACCATAGGCTGAGTTTTAGGTGCAGCATGACAAGCAAGTACTGCCGCAGTAAAAATTACAAAAAATATTCTCTTTAACATCTCTTTAAATGATTTAAAATCCATTTCCAATTCTATATAGCCAATATGATACCATTTTAGCAAAAAAACAAAAAAGAGACAGCATTATTACCGTCTCTTGTTAAAACTTTATCAAATCTAACTAAAAGCTTTTTATTTAACAATTTCTTATGTAGAACGTCGAGCGTTATTTTTTGTTTTGTTCGATGCCCAAAATTTGACCAATTACAGACCTTTAAAGGCTATAATTGTCAATAATGTAGGAAGTTTTAGCGGAAAATAAGTATTTAAATTAGCTTGGGTTTACCTTTTTATTGGTGGTTTTGCTGGCAATCATTTCCCTGGCATCTTTAATTTGCGTTTTATACTGGGTGGTTTTGATGGAGTTGGCCAGCCATTCGGCAGATTTCAGATCCCTCAGCGCAAGCGTAAAATCTTTCTTTTTAATTTTAACCTGTACAATGCCTAAAATAGATTCGATATAAGCGTTGTTGCTTTTTAACTGTTTTGCGAGAATACCTTGTTGTGTGTAGAACCACATCGATTGGGTATACTTGGTATTGGCCAGATAAACTTTGCCTAAAAGGTTATAGGTGTTCATTACTCCGGCTTTGTTCCCGGTTTTAGCGTAGTTTTTTAAGGCTACGTTTAAAAGAATCTGCTCTGCATCAGTGAAACGACCAAGTTGATAATGCATACTACTCATCTTGATAATAGCCTGTCCGTACCGATTAAAGTTTTTTACGGCATTATACTCGAAAGCGGCTTTGCCAAATAAGGTGAGGGCTTCATTGTAATCGCCTTTTCGCTCTAAATCTTCTGCTTCCTCAAAAAAAGAATTCCCATCCTCCAAATCAAATTTAGATACGGCTATATTTATAGCACTACCATTAGGTTCTTGGGGCTCAGATTTATCTATATTTTGAGCTTGTAGTTGTAATGATGCAAAAAGGCCAATTAAAGCCAATACAATCTTGGTCATGCAACAAAAATAATACTTTAAATCTAATTTCAGCTAAATACCTGTAAATTAACATCAAAAGATGCCCAAACCATGTAAGGATGCGAGTCGCAATGGTAAACTTCTCCTGCTGCAGATATGCCTACAATGCCTGCAAAGCCATCAAAAGCTTTAAGTTCGGTAAAAGATTTATCTGATGCTTCCTTTAAAGAAAAGCCATCAGTAACGCGGGTTACAATTTTAGCGGCTAAGGCACCACTTACAATATCTTCCCCTACTCCGGTACAAGAAATACCTGCATATTGATTGGCGTAATTGCCTGCCACGGTTGCAGAATCGCTAACCCTACAAGGGATTTCGAATCCTTTTCCGCCTGTAGAGGTTGCTGCTGCTAAATTCCCATCTGCATCGAGCGCTACACAGCCTACCGTTCCTTTATTGTTCTTTTGGTTTAATTTAGTTTCATATTCTGATTGGCGCTGCGGGGTAATCGGATTAAAATATTCAAATCCATTTGCTCTTGCAAATTGCTGGGCTCCAGCACCACTTAACACCCGATCATCATACGCTAGCAGGTTTTGTGCAATTTGTATAGGGTTTTTAACATCCTCTACATTAATTACACCACTAAATTTTTCAGTTTTACCATCCATTAGCGCGGCACTTAATCTCACTTTTCCGTCGCTTTGGATCTGGGATCCGATACCTGCATTAAAAAGCTCGTTGTCTTCTAACAGCGCAACAGTATAAACCACGGTTTCTAAAGCAGTATGTGTTTTTAGATATTCGTGTCCGAGCGTAACAATCAAGGCTAAAGCATCTTGTTTAGCCTTTTTTGTTTCCTGGTTGGTAGCTGATTCGCTGAAGAAGCCACCATGTATGATTAGTTTCATTTTTTGAGTATTGTAGTATTAAGAGCAAGTATTAAGTAGCAAGAAGATTGGTTAAGTCCTAACTGAAAATCGCCCACCGTTAACTGCTAACTGAATTACCCTATTGGAACAACCTTTGGGTGATGGATTACCAAGCTATGGTCTGTTAAATCATAAACGTCGCCATCGCACATTACGTGTACCACCATATTTTTGATTGAAACCGGTTGTCCCATTTCCACATCGGTTAAATTGGTATCGGCCATATGGCGGCCATCTACCAAAATTACCATACCAGAGCCAATGGCCTCCATTGTATGCCCGTCAGAGATGAAAAGCCCGGTATCTTCACCAAGACCAATCCCTAAAATACCCGGATTACTGGCAGCAGCATATAACAAGCGACCAATTCTGCCGCGTTGAACAAAATGCGTGTCTACAATAACATCATCAATAAAGCCTAGTCCACCGGTAATTTTAACCTCTCCCTTAAGTAAAGCATCTTTGCTGCTACCCTGGTAAATCATATTTTTAGAACTTGCTGCGGCCCCAGCTGATGTACCTGCAATTACCACAGGTTCATTTCTATATTTCTCTAACAGGATCTGATGGATTTTTGTTCCGCCAAAGATGGATGAAAGGCGGAGCTGATCGCCTCCGGTAAAGATAATTACCTCTGCTGCTTTGATACGCTCATAATTTTCATCAGAATTGGCTTCTTCGCGGTTGGTAATATTAAGAACACCAACATTATGTACATCTAACTGTGCATAAGCCTTGATATATTCCTCACCAACTTTTTCGGGCATTAACGACGCTGTGGTGATGATCTCGAAGCGAGATTGGGTATCTCTTAATGATTCTGTAGTAATCCGTTTTAAAATTCCACGCTCAAAAAAATTCATATTCTCAGGCAGTCCGAATTGCGTTTCTGCGAAGCTACCTGTGTTTATTGCGCCACCAATGATGATGAGTTTACCTTTCGGAACCATTCTTTGTGTATTATAATTGTATCAAAAAACCCAAATATATAGGCTTAAGATAAAAAACACGACTTTTTTTGTCAAGAATATTCAATTTATTAACAAACGTTAAAATATTATAACAAAAAATTAACGGTGTTGTGCTTGAAAATAAAACAAATAGGCGCTAAAATTGATTTACGTAAATGGGACGTCTAATTTCAAAATAAATGCATAATTTACAATCATCAATTTTATTCTAAAAATTGAGTTAAAAAGGCTATCCCAAATCCTTGTTTAAAATAAAAAACGAACAAAACATTACATGAAGATATTAAATATACAAGTATTAAGAGGGCCAAATATATGGTCGATTAGCCGGAAGAAATTGATCCAAATGCGGTTGGATTTAGAAGATTTAGAACAAAAACCAACCAATGTTATTGAGGGTTTTAGTGAGCGGATTGAGAAATTGTTGCCAAGTATGTTTACCCATCGTTGCTCAAAAGGGGTTGAAGGCGGCTTTTTTACCCGCGTGAAAGAAGGAACTTGGATGGGGCACGTAATTGAGCATATTGCGCTAGAAATTCAGACACTAGCCGGTATGGAAACTGGCTTTGGCAGAACGCGCATGACCAAAACCGAGGGCATTTACAATGTGGTATTCAGCTATCTGGAAGAAAAAGTAGGTGTTTACGCTGCTGAAGCTGCAGTTAAAATTGCCGAAGCCCTGATTAATAACGAAGAGTACGATTTGGAGCACGATATCCGGAGGATGAAGGAAATACGCGAGCTGGAAGCACTAGGGCCAAGTACAGGTTCTATTGTAGAAGAGGCTGTAAGTAGAAGTATTCCCTGGATCAGGCTGAATAAAAGTTCGTTGGTTCAGTTGGGGTATGGTAAAAATCAGGTCCGCTTTAGGGCAACCATGACCGAAAAAACCAGTAGTATTGCTGTAGATATTGCCAGCAATAAGGAAGAAACGAAACGGTTGCTTACTGAAGCCGCCATTCCTGTAGCTTCTGGAGTGACCATTTCAAATCCTGATGATCTGGAAGCATCAGTTAAAAAAGTTGGGTTTCCTTTAGTTTTTAAACCGCTGGATGGCAACCATGGCAAAGGCGCAACCATTAATGTGAAAACGATGGAAGATGCGGTAGCGGCTTTTGAATATGCCAAAACCTATTCGAGAAAGGTAATTATAGAGAAATTTATTACCGGTTTCGATTTTAGGGTGCTGGTAATCGATCATAAAGTGATTGCAGCGGCACAACGCGATCCTGCACATGTTAAAGGAAATGGAATTCATACCATTCAAGAGTTAATTGATAAGGAAAATGAAGATCCGCGCCGCGGTTATGGTCACGAAAATGTGTTAACGGAAATTGCTGTTGACCGGGATACTTTAGATCTGCTGGCCAAAAAAGAATATACTTTGGAAACCATTCCGGAAAAGGGAGAAGTGGTTTACTTAAAATCTACAGCAAATTTGAGTACAGGTGGAACATCGATTGATGTAACAGACATTGTTCACCCACAGAATATTTTCATCTGTGAAAGGATTTCGAGGGTAATCGGATTGGATATCTGTGGTATCGACATCATGGCGCAGAACCTTACCCAGCCCTTAACCGAAAACGGAGGAGTGGTTTTAGAGGTAAATGCAGCACCAGGATTTAGAATGCACCTGGCACCGAGTGAAGGCTTGCCCAGAAATGTGGCTGCATCCGTTATTGATATGCTGTACCCACAAGGAAAATTATCACAGATTCCAATTATTGCGGTAACCGGAACAAATGGAAAAACCACTACCACACGTTTAATTGCACATATTATCCGTAGCAATGGTAAACGTGTAGGTTTTACCACAAGTGATGGGGTATATGTGCATAATACCATGCTGATGAAGGGCGATACCACCGGGCCGGTAAGCGCCGAGTTCATTTTAAAAGACCCAACAGTAGAGTTTGCTGTACTCGAAACTGCCCGAGGCGGAATTTTAAGAGCAGGGCTGGGATTTAATGCCTGCGATATTGGCGTAGTTACCAATATTCAGGAAGATCACTTGGGTATTTCTGATATTCACAATCTTGACGATTTAACCCGGGTTAAAGCCGTAGTAATCGGGGCGGTACGCCGTAAAGGTTGGGCGGTATTAAATGCCGATAATGGTTATTGCGTTCGCATTGCTAAAGATGCGCGCTGTAATGTTGCTTATTTTAGTATGGATGAAAATAATCCGGTAATTAAAGAGCATTGCAGAAAAGGTGGCATAGCAGCAATTTATGAAAACGGATACATTACCATTAAAACCGGTGACTGGAAATTAAGGGTAGATAAAGTCACCCATATTCCTTTAACTTTCGGTGGCTCTGTAAATTTTATGATCCAGAATGTGCTTGCAGCAACACTAGCGACCTATTTGTGGGGTTATAAACCTGAAGATATCCGTTTATCGTTAGAAACATTTATCCCTTCTGCAGCACATACACCAGGAAGAATGAATATTTTCAGGTTCAAAGATTTCAAAGTACTGGTCGATTTTGCACACAACCCTGACGGATTTAACGGTGTAAAAGGTTTCTTACAAGGCGTAGAGGCTACCGAGCACGTAGGCATTATTTCGGCAACAGGAGATAGAAGAGATGAAGATATTATCGAAACGGCACGTATTTCTGCTCAGATGTTTGATAAAATTTATGTTTGTCAGGAGAAATATCTTCGTGGCAGACAACAACAAGAACTGGTTGATCTGCTGGTAAAAGGCATTAAGGAAGTTGATCCGAATAAAGAGATCATTATTAATAATAAGAGCACCGAGTGCTTGCAGATCGCGATCGAAACTGCTAAAAAAGGCTCTTATTTGACGATTTTAAGTAACACGATCGACAATACGATCCAGCGCGTTACCGAACATTTAGACCGGGAATTAGAGGCATAGTTTCTTGACTGATTTCCGCTTTTGATCGTCATTCCCAACTCGATTGGGAATCGTAATGCAATAAGCTTTAAGATTCCCGCCCGCGCGGGAATGACGGTTGTAATAAAAAAAAACCTCCTTCGATAATAAATCGAAGGAGGTTTTTCTGTTTTTATATCTCGGTCACTTATGCTTGAGCATCACGTAATCTTTTAATTTCATCATGCGATACCCTTAACGATGCTTTTTGGTCAGCAATTAAATCTCTGATGTTTGAAGGAATATCTTCTTCCTCTAAGGCCATTTTATATGCATTTTGTGCAGCGTCCTCTCCAAACTCACAATTGTTTAAAACAGTTTTACGGTCGTGGCCGGTAAACAAAGCTTTAACATCCATCCATGCCCTGTAAATTTTTCCGGAGTTTGTTGTTCCGGTTTCAATATCTTCGCCCAGTGCAGCTACCTCCGTAGCCAAAGCCATTTTATATTTTTGACTTTCGCCTATCATATTTAGAAATAGCGTCTTTAAGTCGGTATCACTATCTTTTAATTCCCGACGGGCTTTCTCATAACCTTCAATACGATCGTTATTAATTTGAACCAGATCGTTTAATACCTCTGCTGTTGCTGTTGTCGTTTTCATGTTTTTTTATTTTTATAGTTTCGATGTATAAAAGCAACATGACCAATTAAAAAAAGGTTTGTCATTTTTTTAATTGTCTACAACAGTGAGCTATATTGGCTTAATTATTTCTTTGAAAAGTATTGTGCAAGCTTTTCTTTTACAAAACGCCTAACACGGGTTACCATATTGCCTTTCCGTTTAATCAAAAAGCTCTTAATGGCTTTATATGCAATAGGATCTTCGGCTATTACCGTTGGAAATTCGACAATTGGTTTGGGGTTGATAATTACGTTATAGATATCGTTTATTCCTGAGTGTACACCAGTGCCATCATGCCCAATATTGTTAACGAGTGATTGCGATGGATTAAGTGTAATGCCTCCTTTTAAAAAGATAGAGGCATACCATCTTATGGCCCAGCTATTATTTTTTCCTTTTTTAAATTCCTGCATCTGTTTCCAGAAATTCATTTTATTATCGATGGAAAATGCAGTTCTTTTCTTTTTATCAAACTGCTTAATAAGAACATCTATATCAGGTTCAAAGTTTTTCCATGCCCTTCCCCATGTCGCCCAGCCCCAACTTGTAGCTGCCCTATAGAAAAAGGATTGTGAAAGATTATCTGATTTTAAGGGATACATATAGGCTCCAATGTGCATTACTTTTTGCTCTTCGCGGTAATGGTTTAGCGCATTGTTGAAATAGGCTAAGGTATGGGGCGAAGTAACCAGGTCATCTTCAAACACAATTACCTGATCGTATTCTGCTATTAATTTGGTTACCCCTGCAATTACCGAATTGGCCAAGCCTGCATTTGTCTTACTTTCGATTACCTTAACCGATTTAAAACCATCTGCTTTTTTGATGATTTTTCTTACCGCTGCAACTTTTTCTTCATCCTGAACTGTTTTGGCACCATCGGAAAAGATATACAAATGGCTTTGTGTAGCCAATTCATTTTGCTGCAGGAATTGTAACGTACGCTCGGTGTGCTGCGGACGGTTGTAGACGAAAAGTGCTATTGGGGCAAGATTTTGCATTTTTGTTTTTTATCAATTAAGTCCATCAATAAACTGCTCAGTTCCTCCATCATTTCGACTGAAGCACCGCGGAACGGAGAAATCTTTAAATTATATTAAGAATCAAGCTATAAAGATTTCTCGGCTTCATTGCACTTCGCTCGAAATGACGATCGCCTGACCCCTAAAATATATGCAGATTATGGTCAGACTTTTTGGTTAACACGGTGTAGGCATTTGCAAACTGTTCTTGCTTTTTCTTCCCAAACAAATTGCCTAAGGTTTTTTTAATCCGGTATTCCAGCTCTATTTTTAGGTTTTTGGAAAATGTTTTAGGGGCTTTTTTGTTGATAAACTCATTAAACTTTACCGTTTCTGGCGCAGTCATTGATACTTTATCTGCTAAAATTTCTAAACCCTCACTCTGTAACAAGAATCTTAAAGAAGTTGGCGTGTACATGTTAATATGCCCATAATCAAGAAAATGTTTCATTCTTTGGTCTACACCGAAGCGATAATCTTTAGGTACTTCAACTACAATATATTTTGCTACCCTTTTCAATTCGCGAATGAGGATCCGTTCATGTTCTACGTGTTCTAAAACGTGCGCAAGAATAATCAGATCAAATGCATCATCTCCATAAGGGATTTTATATCCATCAAAAGTTTGTGCTTCTTTTAAACTGACAAGGTTACGGTCTTTTATAATATCGACACCACTTTGTGCAATTTCTAACGCATAAAGTTCTGGTGCGAAATGCCATTCATTTAAAAAATGTAAAATACTGCCATCTCCGGCGCCAACCTCAAGCACTTTTTTAGGCTTTAGCCCTTTGCAAACATCAACAATGTTCTGCGCTTTATATTTTGCGCCAAGCATTCTCCATGCTACATCGCTATTGGTATAAAAATTATCGTAGGCGGTTTTTACTTCTTCGCTTAACATGGTGCTTACTGATTTAAATACCTAAACAATTATCTTGCTTATAAAAAACTGAGGTTGCTTTTTCGTAAAAAAGGCCTGGCGAAATTCCACTAAAACTGATTTCTTTGAAACCTTGGGCCTTTAAAAGCACACGGGCCGGATTATACACTTCACGTTCACTATCATCCAAAACCAGCACGCCATTAGCTGATAATGCAGCCACGCTATACTTGCAACAGTTTACACGGTCGCGCCCATCAACAATAATAATGTCGAATTTTTTATCGAGTAAGGTTGCTTTTTTAGCATATTCCCCATCCTTTTCCAAATGGCAGAATATCATTTCGGCATTGGCCGGACTTGTATTTTTTACTTTATCAAACCAGCCTTTATCGTGCTCCACAGAAGTTACCGAACCTGCTCTTTCTGCATAAAAAATAGTAGAACTGCCAGAGCCATATTCGAAAATATGCTGTGTTTTGTTTATCCGCTCTTTAATAAAATCGATAAAAGAATAGGTTACCCAAGGCAAAGCTTTCCCTTGTCCGTCTACGGCCTGTTTTTTATCGAAGGCCGTAAACCAGCCAATGCTGCTCAGGTAGCCTTTATGTCCGTAAGATAATAATGCCTTAAGCCTGCTGGGCTTTGAAATTAATGTGGTTAATGCTTTAAGAGTACTCAACGTTTAAATATTTTTTGAAATGCGGTGACCAAAAATAATGATTTTAACATCATTATACCCTGTTGTCTGGTTTTGGGGATTAATAAAATATAAAATGCCGAACAGGCACAGGCTATTAGGGTTGCAATTGATGCTCCAATACCAGCATAGCGTGGTATTAGCCAAAAGTTTAACATGATGTTTATGATCGCTCCAAAAGCGGTACGGTAAAAGGAAATCTTTGTAAATCCCTCTGCCAATAAGTACTGGGAGCTGGCACTTCCTAAAAATACAAATACACCCGACCAGATGTGGATGGGTAACATGTGTTCTGCACCTTCAAAACGATTATCGTAAATAATACGGATAATGAGTGTTGATGCGAAAGTAATAATTATTGCAACAGGTAAACTTATTGCAACGAGTAAGTCATATAGGTTTTGCAGGCGTTTAATATAGCGGCCATGATCTGTTTTACGGGCATTTATCAGGGCGGGAAAAACAGAAGTAACTATTGCAACGGGTATAAAATACCAGGCCTCGCTAATTTTGGCTACGGCGCTATAAATTCCAACAGCACTACTTCCTTCTGTTTTTAACATTACCTGGTCTATTTTCATGTAAATAGAGACCATAACAGCCGATAGTATTAGAGGAGCTGATTGCTTTAAAAGTGATTTTGCCCGACTTTTCTTAAAATGCCAGTCAAATAGATTTAATCCTTTATTTTGATAAAGTAAAACAAGGCCAAGGGCTAAGATAAAACCATCGAAAACCAATGCCCAGGCAAACCAGATTACAGGTAAATGTAAAACGACTAATAAAATTTTTACTAACGCTGAAAGTATTACGCAGATATTTTGAATGTGTACTACATACTTAGATTGTACCTGTGATTGAAAGTAAGAATCGATTACATTGAATGATTTAAAAAACGCGGCAAAAGACAGCAGTGCCACCACATAGGTTAATGGTTCGCCGGGATTGTCTGATAATTTATGAAAAACAAGATATAAACCGATTGAAATGGGGATCAATAATAGGTTAACGCCTAACCTTAGTAATAAGGAAGTTCCTAATATTTCATCTTTTTTAGCCGGGTCATTTAATATTTCTCTAATAATGAAAGTATCCAAGCCTAATGCTCCAATAGCTGCAGCAATTGCCGTAAATGCATCGGCAAAGCTTAAATCACCAAAGGAAATTGGCCCCAGGAACCTGGCGACAACAAAGCCAACAATCATGCTCAGTATTTTGCCAAACATAACCCACCCTGTATTTTTTAAATACTTGTTAAACGCTTCTTCGTCAAAACCTTTTATGGCGGGTAATTTCATTAACGCAAAGATGTAAAAAAATGTGCGTTAAGTTAGATGCTGAAAATTCAAAATATTAAGGATACAATGAATACACGATTATTTCCCTTCATTTTTTGTCTCCAGCACTTTTGTTTCTGAAGTTTTAGTTTCAGGTGTCGGTATAGGGGTTGTATTTACAGCTTGGACAGGTTTGCTGTTTAAAGGCGCACCAACAGCAATATCGCACCTGTGGTTGGGCTGGCCATGAGGAGGGTTTAAACCCTTCCCGGTTTTTATCGCTACAGTTTGCTTTACTGCTGGCTGCGCGGTAACTATCTGCGTTGGTTTACTATCAAGAGGAGCACCAACAGCAATATCGCATCTGTGACCAGGTTCTCCGTGTTTAGGATTTAGTTTTTTACCTGAAGTATTTATTACAGGAGGCGCTGGAATGGTTACTGGCTGTGAACTAACACTTTTTTGTGGTTGAACTGCAGCTGTTTGGTGTAATGGCGCGCCAACAGCCAATGCACAGGTATGCCCAGCTTCGCCATGCGGCGGATTGAAAATAAGGTTGGTTTTAGCTTGCTGTGTTGCGGGCTGAACGGTATTGCTTTTTTGGAGTCCCTGTATTCCGGTTGGAGTTGGAATAACCGCCTGGGTAGTTTCTTTCTTTTCGCTATTGCAGGCACAAAGAACAGCGATGACTAATAGGTAAAAGGTGTTTTTCATGGCGCTGAATTTAGTTTACCCAAATATGGCGAAATTAATTTATGCCTAAAAACTCTTTTCTATTCTTTCTAACTGTTTGAGATGGTGTTTTAAATGAATTTCGATAAATCTTAACCATTGTTTGGCATTTAAGTAGCCTAGCCGTGGGTGTTTTGTTTTACAATCGGCTTTTGCATGGGCAATTGTGGGGTAATTATCATCAAGACCTTTTTCAAACTCCAAAATAAAATCGAGCGCTTCTGTTTTGCTGATTTTTTTAACACGCTCGGCCAGTCTTTTCGGAACTTTATACTTTTTTGACGGCGGCAGGGTACCTAAAAGCAAAATCAGTTTTACAATAAAAAGTGTGGGTTTGTTTTCACCTTTGCCACTTGCGGCGCGTTCGAGTGCAATTAAGGAGAGCAGGCTTGAATCGAAAATATGCGAATATACTTCACTGTAACTCCAGCCAGCATTGGGTGGAGTGATTTGAAAAATATCTTCAGAATAGTGAGATAATTTCGATTTATAGGCATCGACAATTTTATGTATCGATGCCTTAATTTTTGCAGCCGTCATTTAATAAAGATAAGCTGAATTACTGTTTCTCCAAATATTTTAAGAAATCGTCCTTATTAGACGGAAAAACAAAAATATCGGATAAGATAAAATAGTTCTGCGGGTCGGCAACGTTTTTATAAAGGTTGCGGGCTACCTTCAAACGTTCGTCATCAAAGGTAAAAGATTTTAAGAGTACCCTCGCCTGAGCGCTCAGCAGTGACGAATTTTTGCTCACCACATTTATCATTCTTAATCTTCCATCATCAAAACTTTCCCTTCTGTATTGCGTTAAAAAGGTCTGAAAAGCTTCGTCAGATAGTAATCTGTAATTCAACTCGGGCTGTAGCGGTAGGGGCGGAATGATCCCTGTATTATAGTCTCCGGTATAGCCGTCAAAATCATTAAGCGCATACTGTCTGTTCCGGTAGATCGTTAGCTGCTTTAAAGTAATTAACTGCTTATCTTCCAAACTTAAAACTAGCCTTTGTTGTGGAACAACTCTTATTCTCTGTTTCAAGATTACTGTATTGCCCTGAATAATAGATAGCATTGGTGCGGTATTGTATACATCGTAAAAACGGAACCTGCCGTTGGCCGATGCAACAAGTTCATCGTCTAAATACACGTTATACTTGCCTGGATTAATAATTTGCAGGAATACTTCAGCAGAACTGCGGTTGTTTTGAGCGAAACTTAGGGTAGCAAAAAGTATTGCCAATCCTAAAAAGATGGTTTTCTTCATTTTAATTAAGGTTTCATTTGTGTGTGTTTTAAACTAATGCCAAATGAATGCCAAAACCAAACAAAAAGGAGGAGATTAAAAAAGTTTTAACAACTCTTCGAGGTGAATAATTTCTTTCTGCACATCATTGGGCTTCTCTTTTTGTAAAGGATTAAAAAATATCGCTTCCATACCGAAGTTTAATGCACCGTAAATATCGGCTTCAAGGCTGTCGCCAATCATAATACTTTCTGCCTTTAAGGCTTTGGCCTTATCTAATGCATATTCGAAAATAATAGGATTGGGTTTGTTTACGCCAACATCTTCTGATATGATGACGTTTTTAAAATAAGGATTAAGGTTCGATAGGTTCATTTTGGTTAAGGTTGTTTCCTTAAACCCGTTAGAAATGATATGCAGGGTATATTTTTGCTTTAGATAACCCAAAACATTTTCTGCCCCTTCGAACAGGTTGGTTTTAGTTGGCGAAATATTTACATAATCATCCTCAAATTGATGTGGAACGGCATCAGGGTGAACACCCAGTTGAATAAACGTTTTGCTAAAGCGCTCTGATCTTAAAAAATCTTTGGTGATTTTTCCTAAGTGATAATCAGCCCATAACTGATGGTTATTTTTGGTATAAGTGGTGATAAAATCTGCACACGATTTTAAGCCGAGCTCCTCTAGTTTATAAGTTTGGTATAGCTCATTTAATGTTTCTTCGGCATTGCGGTCAAAATCCCAAATCGTGTGGTCAAGGTCGAAGAAAATGTGCTTTTTCATGAGTGGTGATTTTCACAAAGGTAGCCTAATGATTTTTGATTTATAAATAATCGGTAACTTTTGCGTTTAGCTCTTCAATAAGTTCTTCATCCATATACTGATACTTATCCGGGATATTGAGTGTAATAATTTCCTTTTCGTAGGTTTCTTCAGGAAAACGTTCAACAATTCTTTGTTTATGTTTTTTCTCCATTACAAAGAGAATATCTGCCCAGATGATTAGTTTTTAACTGATTTTAATCCTGGCCGATGGCGCTGTTCCCGCTGACCTCACCTGATGATCGGGATGGTTTTTGTAGATGTTTTCGGCAGTGGCGCTACGCCATTTGTTTCTGCTGCATACAAAGAGAATGTTCACTGGCTCTGGACTTAAGACTAAGCTTTGGACTAAAAATTAAACCTTCTCTCCATAGGCTAAATCCCCGGCATCGCCAAGCCCCGGCACGATGTAGGATTTACTGGTCATTTCTTCGTCGATTGCGCCAAGCCAAAGTTTTGCTTTAGGTAAATTGGCGCGTACATGTGAAACACCTTCTGTACTGGCTATTGCGGCAACGATATGAAGTTCTGCAATTTTGTAACGGTTGATCAGTTCTTTACAGCACATCACCATGCTTTGTCCCGTTGCCAACATTGGATCGGCCATAATCAAAACTTTTCCTTCTAAATCCGGGGTAGAAATGTAGTCCATCTGAATCACAAAATCGCCGCTCTTCTTTACTTTTCGGTAAGCAGAAATAAAACAGCATTCGGCTTTGTCGAAGATGTTAAGCAAGCCTTGCTGAAGTGGCAAACCGGCCCGGAGTATGGTAGCTAAAACGGGCTGCTGAGTTAAAACCTCACAAGACGATACACCTAAAGGGGTTACGATTTCTTGAATGGTATATTCTAATGATTTGCTGATTTCGTAGGCAAAAAACTCGCCAAGCCTTTCCATATTTTTGCGAAAACGCATCGAGTCTTTCTGGATGTTTTCATCCCGAAGTTCGGCAATAAAGGTATTGGCGATAGATTTTGTCTTGCTTACATCAAAAATCATAATAATGTTTTCGGTATCTTACAGGTTTATTCCAGTGGGACGTTTAATTACTAAAATTAGCAATTTTAAGCCGGATAAATTAAATTAAAATCAATTTCCCGCGTAATCGAGCATTTCTTTAAACAGCGACTTTAGTTTTTTGTATTTTGCATTTGAAGACAGACTTTTTAGGCTCCAACTGCTATAAAAGGCACCGTTTACCACCTTCACTGCACTAATATATTGGTATAGTGTTTTAGTGGCTGCCTCATGTGTTAAAAACTGAAGAATATAATCGGTGAGGCAGTAAGAATTAACGATTAAAGGGGTTACTTTTTCGAGCTGAAGATCGTACCAGTTAAATGGCGTACAGGTTCCGGCCCTAAAACCAGCTACATTACTATAGCCCATAGAATAATCGGAAGTAATACCGGAATTAAGAATATTTAAATAACAAATGGGGAATTTTAATGTTTCTAACTGCTGACTACTTACAGGTGCGGTGTTTGGGTTGATTTTTTTGAGTTTAACCAGGCCTTCTTTAATCTCGAGCATTTTTTGCTTATCGCTGGCACAAGGTCTTAATAATCCAACTGATTGATTGCTAAGTGTTTTTGAAACACCGTTTATCCTGATGTAATTTATCGGTACGTCTGGGAAATCGACAAAATAAAGAGGATTACTTTTTTTTGAAGAAAATAGCAGGTTTACCTCACCCAAAACCTGCTCATTATTAATTCCTACCCCTGTTAACCTGTCAAATTTCGAGCTCAGGTAATTGTTTTCTTTTTTAAAGACGGCACTAAAAATAAATTTGGCCCTATTTAATAATCCCTCGGGTAGGTTGGGCAAAACATTGAAGTGAACGGTTGGCTGGTGCTGGAATTTCTTTTCGTGGAACTTAAAATGTGGATGCTTTTTTTTGATCAAACTTTTAATGATCAATGCCCATTCATCAATAATCGGTTTATCTAAAATCTTCCATTTATGCTGATGGCTTTTTGATGGCCTAAATTCTTCTTCGTTTTTTTTGGGATAAAAATATTCTTCATATCGGCTTAATATAAAAAATGAGGCAGCAAAAACATCAAATGGCAGGGTTGATTGTGCAACCGGAAAAGGAGCCTGATATTCGCCAAAAGGAATCGTTTTTGGCTTAATTTCTTCTAATTTATTGGAGAAGAGTAAAGCGGTTTGCTTAAAGAAAAGTTCCTCACCTAATGGCTCTTCGCCATAACTGATTTTGATATGCTCGCTCTGTAGAAAATATTGGCGATTGCCCGTAAATTCTAATTCTGTTTTAAGAATATCTTTAAAAATAAAGTTAAAGATATATTTTATCCGAGGCGTTAATATGTTGGAGAAGATGATTAGATGCATAACTTATTTTAATAACACGGTATTTAAAAAAAGATTACAAGAAATATTTCTCAGCAGATATTAACTTTAATAATATTGCCTCTAAAATTAACGGTAATTTAACATTGAGCCGTAATTTAATACAAAAATTACAATTAAAAGTTTGCTGTGAACTTTTTTTCAGGGTAAAGGATTTTTGTGCTTTTACGGTTGGGGCCTTTTACAATATGTACAATGCTCATCTGATCATCAAACATATCGTATAAAATAGTATCGTTCACCTCAACAGATTTTATAGATGGAATTTTCTCTACCTCGAGATAAATATTAGTGGCCTCATGATCGATCTCAAATCCGATGTAGTTCATGGCAACAGCTTTCCCATTGGCCTTTAGTTGTAAATGAGAAAGTAGATATTTTTTTACCAATTCATCCATGGCATTCTTCATATTCGGATTGCTCAGGTCGGTTTTTTGTTTGTATAATCTGGCTAAAATTGCCTCAAAGTCGTCAGAAAAGATTTTACAGCTTACTTCTAAAGTTTTATCCTTCGCATTAAAGCTTACTTCAGTTGTACTTACATGTAATGGATGTTTTATTCCTGCTCCAACGGAAAAAAAAGCAACAAACAAAAGCAAAAAGCTATATTTTAATTTACGTATCAACATATTTAAATCTTTTCTTAAAAGGGTTAAGGAGGACAAAGTTAACAGATAATCAGTCTACTTGTTAAATGTAATTAAGGTGTTGTGTCCACATTGTTCTAAATGCAAGTGCCTGAAATTTAAGCTGGCAAATATTTTACTTAGTTTCTTATGTGATGGATGAACATGCATAAGCTTAATGTTAAAATTTTCATTGAGCCAATAACTCATTTTAATGGCCAATTTTCTAAATCCTGATTCTTTTTCAAGTTCTTCCTGAAGAAACTTCTCATTGTTAACCACAATAAAACCATACCCGTTTTTTTTAATTAATTTGTAGATGCATTTTGCAAACCGGTAATCGTTGATGCAGTAATACCAACATATACGATTAAAAATAACATCGAACTTGCCATGGGCTTCTTCTAAATAACCCAATGAAAAATCTACCATTATATTCTCGTCTTTAGCTTTAGCTTTTGCTATGGTTAAGTAATTCCGGCTAATGTCGTGCCAGGTCACTTTTGCACCCCTCCTGGCAAATTCGATACTATATTGCCCCGGACCAGCACCCAGATCAAGTAAAGTTTTGTTTTCGAAACCACCTAAGTGGCTTTTTATAACCTCTATTATTTCATTGTCAATTTTTTTGTATTCATTTGCTGCATATTTTTCTGCAAAAGCTTTTGGAACCGGATCGAAACCTTTTTCTGGTTTTTGCAGATAATATTTAAGACAAAGCATAGTATCAGATAGAAGACCAATAGTTGTAAGTACCAAGTTACTGTATTGGCGATGTATATGAAACAACAATTTTGTTTACAACTGTAAACCCTGTTATTTGTGATAAAATTTCATCAAAAAGTATTAAATGCGTTAAAAATTAGTAACAAATTTGGTATTTATGGGTTTGTTTGAATGATATTTAGGCTTTTTGTAATTAAAAATATAATTTTAGCTATTGTAAACTATTTTATTCTCAATAGTTAGCTTTTTATTCATGCCGTTACAAGATTTTATCTTTTATTTTAAATTGGGTTGGGCGCACATTATCAGTGCCGATGCTTTAGATCACCAGCTGTTTATTTTGGCACTGGTTGCTATCTATAGTTATGTCAATTTAAAACAGGTGCTCATACTGGTTACGGCCTTTACCATTGGTCATTCATTTACCTTACTTTTAAGTGTATTAGATATTATCAGGTTTGATAGCAGGTGGGTAGAGTTCTTAATTCCTTGTACCATTGTAATTACCGCAATCAGCAATTTGTTCAGAAAGAATTTCTCCTTAAAATCAATCAAGATCAATTATTTTTTGGCACTTGGCTTTGGGCTAATCCATGGAATGGGTTTTGCAAACTCCATCCGGATAATGCTGGCCAAAGATCAGAATATTGGCTGGGGTCTATTTGGGTTTAATGTAGGCTTAGAAGCCGGACAGGTTTTTATGGTGATCATCATCCTTTTAATTACCTTTTTAATTTTTAATTATACCCGCATAAAGCGCATAAGCTGGGTTTTATTTATATCAGCAGCCGTATTTAGCCTGGCTTTAAAAATGGCTTTAGAACGAATTCCTTTTTAATAAACTGTATAATGAATAAACTATTTACTTTAACCGGCCTGCTGTTCTTTTCTGGTAGTGTGGCTGTGGCCCAAAACATTCAGAATAACCCAGGGAGCAACCATGGGAATAAGTTTGAGCAATTGGGCACCATTTTACCGACACCTAACGAACAACGTACAGCCAGCGGAGCGCCGGGCGTTAAATACTGGCAGCAACGTGCTGATTATAACATCAAATGCGAGCTGGATGAAAAAAATCTGTTGTTAACGGGATCTGAAACGATCACTTACACCAACAACTCTCCCGATCCATTAACTTATATCTGGTTGCAGCTTGATGAAAATGAGCATAGCACGGATAGAAATGCCAATTATCAGGATGCGACTAAAATGCCTGCTCCCGGAAATACTAAAAATTTAGATCAGTTAATTGCAGCAGGAAATAACGGATATGGAATAAATATTACCAAATTAACCGATGCAGCAGGCAAAAACTTACCCTATACGGTTAATAAAACCATGATGAGGGTTGATTTGCCAGTTGCGCTGAGAACTGGGCAAAAAATTATTTTCAATATCGATTGGAACTATAAAATTTCTGACCGGATGAGTGTTGGTGGCCGTGGAGGTTATGAGTTTTTTCCAGCCGATGGAAACTACCTGTTTACCATGACCCAGTGGTACCCACGCTTGTGTGTATACAGCGATTTTCAGGGATGGCAGAACCATCAATTTACCGGTAGAGGTGAGTTTGCCTTAACCTTTGGCGATTTTAAAGTTCAAATGACAGTTCCAGCTGATCACCTTGTGGGTTCAACAGGAGAGTGTATCAATTATAGCGCTGTTTTAAATCCCACGCAATTAAGTAGGTATAATTCTGCTAAAACTGCGGCCGCGCCGGTAGAAATCCAAACCTTGGCTGAAGCTAAACTGGCGGAAACCAAAAAATCTACAGCTAAAAAAACATGGGTTTTTAATGCGAGTAATGTCCGCGATTTTGCCTGGACATCTTCCCGCAAGTTTATCTGGGATGCGATGCCTCAAAAAATTCAGGCCAATAACAATACTGTAATGTGTATGAGTTTTTATGGAAAGGAAGCGTACAACCTTTACAGTAAGTTTTCTACCCGCGCGGTGGCGCATACCATTAAAACCTATTCAGATTTTACTATCCCTTATCCTTATCCGGTTGCACAAAGTATTGAGGCTGCAAACGGAATGGAATACCCAATGATCTGCTTTAACTATGGCCGCACAGATACTGATGGCACATACAGCGAAAGCACTAAAAATGGGATGTTAGGTGTAATTATTCACGAGGTTGGGCACAACTTTTTCCCGATGATTATAAATAGTGATGAACGCCAATGGACCTGGATGGATGAAGGATTAAATTCTTTTGTAGAGTATTTAACCGAAGAACTCTGGGATAACAAATTTCCAAGTAAAAAAGGACCGGCATATACCATTGTTGATTACATGAAACTGCCTAAAGACGAGTTGGAACCAATTATGACCAACTCTGAAAATATTGCCCGTTTCGGTCCGAATGCCTATTCGAAGCCTGCTACCGGCTTAAATATCCTTCGCGAAACCATCATGGGAAGAGAACTTTTCGATTATGCATTTAAGGAATATTCGAGAAGATGGGCTTTTAAACATCCAGAGCCTGCTGATCTTTTCCGTACCATGGAAGATGCCAGCGGCGAAGATTTAGATTGGTTTTGGAGAGGTTGGTTTTACGGAACCGATCCCTGCGATATATCTTTAGATAGTGTGAAATTTGCAAAAGCCGATTTTCCTAAAGATTTACCGGAAGCCAAATCGAAAATGGTTAAAATTGATAAACCCGCTGTTAATGCCTTTGAAGATATTTCGAAAATCAGAAACCGTGAGGATAAGAAGATTAATTTTTATGTAGATAAAACTCCTGGAGCACAAGATTTCTATTATAAATACGATAGAGGAATGGTTACTGTTGATGCCACTGTTGCTACCAAAACCGAAACGGCTGCAACATTAGAAGCTGTTCCTTCAGCTGAGCAGGACAAATATAGCAACAAATTTCTTTACGAATTGAGCTTTAGCAACAGAGGAGGCTTGGTAATGCCGATCATTGTTGAATTTACGTATAAAGACGGAACAAAGGAAATAGACCGTATTCCAGCGCAGATTTGGAGACATAATGAATTGAAAACAGCTAAGTTCTATGTTAAAAACAAAGAAGTAGCCTCTATTTTAATTGATCCATTACGCGAAACAGCAGATATTGATACTTCAAATAATACTTGGGGCGGTAAAGTAAAAGAAAGTAAGTTTAAGGTATATAAAACCAAAGCGGGTGGAACAGTAAGAGGCCAATCGGTTGGTAAAAACCCAATGCAGGCCGCAGCGGGTAAATAGCCGCATTATATCCTGAGCGATCGTCATTTCGAACGGAGTGGAGAAATCTATATAAATGGATCTCTCCATTCCGCTGCGCTTCAGTCGAGAAGACGAAACTTTCTGATGATCCCTATTGAAGAACTCAACAGGGATTTTTTATTGTATCTGAGGTAAAATATCCAATAGAAAATTCTTCAGGTTTGTTACCGTTATATCATTTGAAGATAGGTAAGTTTCGCTTTTTGGAGTGATAATATATTTGTACTTTGGTTCAAGATCTTTAGTGCAGTTTATAAAACCTTGAGATACTGTTGGCGCATTTGATAATTTAATTTCGATACATGCAAGTGGTGTAATTCCCTGTACAAGAACCAAATCGCATTCTGCCCCTCTTTGAGTCCGATAAAAAAAAAATCTGTTTGTTTTTCTTTTATTTGATAAATCTGTTCAACTACGTAGCCTTCCCAAGAAGCTCCTATTCCTGGATGGCCAAATAAGTCACTATAGCTAGGGATATTTAATAACCTATGAAGAACCCCTGTGTCTCTGATATATGTTTTTGGTGATTTAACCAGACGTTTTTTTGCATTAACAAACCATGGTTGTAATCTTCTGATCAAAAAACCTCCCTCTAAAAAATCTAGATACCTGTTAACGGTTGGTGCACTAACGCCTAACGATCTTGCAAACGATTCGCCATTAAATAGGTTCCCATTTAAAAAATGTATGCTTTTGTGTTGTAAATCAAAAGTATAACTTTTGATTTACAACATTGATATCCTTTTGTAGAGCTTATGGTCAATTTTTGTTTTATAGCTTATTGTATTGTATTTAGATAATAGATGAAAATGCATAATTACTAATTTTCCTGACTTTAGCCTGTTTTACTCTTTGCGGCTTAAACCGTATATTTCCTCCCAGCCGTTTATGTTTTTATAAGCGGAGGAGAGAACATTAAAATTGATTTAAAGATCAATTTTAACTAAGTTTGATATACCCATGAAATTTAAAATCACCTCAGAATATCAACCTACCGGAGATCAGCCAAACGCGATAAAACAATTGGTAGATGGCATAAATGCCAACGAACATTATCAAACTTTATTGGGCGTTACGGGGTCGGGAAAAACATTTACGATAGCCAATGTGATTGAGCAGACGCAAAAACCTACCCTGATTTTGAGTCACAATAAAACTTTGGCAGCGCAGCTTTATGGCGAGTTCAAAAATTTCTTCCCTGAAAACTCGGTGAATTATTTTGTTTCTTATTACGATTACTATCAGCCAGAAGCTTTTATCGCATCAAGCAATACTTATATCGAAAAAGACTTGAGCATAAACGAAGAGATTGAAAAACTCCGGTTACGCACTACTTCTTCGTTAATGAGCGGTAGGCGTGATATTATCGTGGTATCATCCATCTCCTGTATTTATGGTATGGGTAATCCGGAAGATTTTTCGCGGATGGTTTTCCGTTTTGGTGTGGGCTTAAGGATTTCGAGGAATGCATTTTTGCATAGCTTAGTTGAGATTTTATATTCCAGAACTACAACAGACTTTAAACGCGGAACCTTTAGGGTTAAAGGCGATACGGTAGATATTTTTCCAGCCTATCTTGATCACGCTTACCGCATTTCTTTTTTCGGTGATGATATTGAAGAACTTTCTTCTATTGATCCGGTTTCTGGAAAAACGATAGAAAAATTAGAAGATATGGCCATTTATCCGGCCAACCTTTTCGTTACCCCGAAAGATAGGTTTAATTCCTCGATCTGGGGTATACAGGAAGAACTGGAAATCCGTAAGAACCAATTGATTGCCGATAGGCACTTATTGGAAGCTAAAAGACTAGAAGAGCGGACCAATTTCGATATCGAAATGATGAAAGAATTAGGTTATTGCTCAGGTATCGAAAACTATTCTCGTTTCTTTGATGGCAGACAGCCAGGTATGCGCCCTTTCTGTTTGCTGGATTATTTTCCTGATGATTATTTAATGGTAATTGACGAAAGCCACGTTACCGTTCCGCAGATTAGGGCTATGTATGGTGGAGATAGATCGAGGAAATTATCTTTGGTCGAATATGGTTTCCGTTTACCGGCTGCACTTGATAACCGACCTTTGAACTTTAACGAATTCGAAGCCCTTGCACCACAAACCATTTATGTAAGTGCTACTCCAGCCGAATATGAGTTGGAAAAATCAGAAGGTGTGGTGGTGGAGCAGGTAATTAGGCCAACCGGATTATTAGACCCTGTTATAGAGATTAGGCCTGCCATTAACCAGGTTGATGATCTTTTAGATGAAATAGACATTACCATAAAAGATGGCGGACGTATTCTGGTTACTACGCTAACCAAGCGCATGGCTGAAGAATTGACAAAATATCTTGATCGCTTAAACATCAAAACCAGATATATCCACTCAGAAATTAAAACCCTTGAACGTGTAGAAATTCTTCGTGGTTTACGTTTAGGAGAATTTGATGTATTGGTGGGCATTAACCTTTTACGTGAAGGCTTGGATTTGCCAGAGGTTACCTTGGTTGCTATTTTAGATGCAGATAAAGAAGGTTTCTTACGGTCTGAAAAATCGCTCATCCAAACCATCGGGCGTGCAGCCCGTAACGATAAGGGCCGTGTAATTATGTATGCTGATGGCATTACGGAAAGTATGGAAAAAACCATCTCAGAAACGAATAGGCGTAGAGATATACAGATTGCTTACAACCTTGAAAATGGCATTACCCCAAAAACGGTCGGAAAATCGAGAGAAGCCATTTTAGAACAGACTTCAGTACTTGATTTCTCGCAAAAAGCTAGTGATAACAAAGCAAGGGCTTACGTTGAAAATGCAGAAATCAGTATTGCAGCAGATCCAATTGTACAGTATATGGGTAAAGCTGAGCTGCAAAGGGCAATTGATACAACCCGTAAGGATATGCAAAAAGCAGCAAAAGACATGGACTTTTTACAGGCAGCAAAACTGCGCGATGAAATGTTTGCCCTAGAGAAAATGTTCAACGAAAAATTCGGCAAGTAACGATTTGGTTTTAAAAATTGATTTTTAGATAATTTGAGTTAGAATTGCAGTTCAATAAGTTATCTAAAAATCATCAAATGAAATCCCTAAAACTAGTCACGCTGATCGTACTCGGCGTAATGGGGCTAAAAAGTTATGCCCAAAATGTTACAGCCATTTCCCTCCCACTTGGAGGTAATGCCTACAGTTCTTTACATCAGGATTCAGAAAGAACATTATCCAACAGGGGAATTGTAAACTGGTCTGATCCGAAAGAATATTTTACAGCCTATTTTAGAGTTTCTAAACCTGGTACCATAACGGTATCATTAAGCGATAAACCTTTGGTCGATGGGCAATCAGTTCTGGAATTCGCCATCAACAACCAATCTAAAAAGGTGAGTTTCGATGAAACCAAGCCATTTGACGGTAAAATTGGCGAGTGGACAATTAAAGATACAGGTTATATAGCCTTAACCATTAAAGGAATAAGCAAAAGTGCAGGCAGATTTCCTTCGATAGAAACCTTATCTATTGGCGGGACAGCTACCGAAGGCAAAACAGCTTACGTTAAAAACAATGAAGGCAACTTTTTTCATTGGGGCAGACGCGGGCCGTCTGTTCACCTGAACTATCAGCAACCTGAAAATGTAAATGCAGCGTGGTATTATAACGAAGTAACTGTACCAAAGGGCGAAGATATCTTAGGTTCTTATTTTATGGCAAACGGATTTGGTGAAGGTTATTTCGGTATGCAGGTAAATAGTCCAACCGAACGGCATATCCTGTTTTCGGTATGGAGCCCTTTCAATACCGACGATCCTAAAAGTATTCCGGAATCGCATAAAATTAAAATGCTTAAGAAAGGCGAAGGCGTACACACGGGAGAATTTGGCAATGAAGGTGCTGGAGGCCAGAGCTACCTGAACTACATGTGGAAAGCAGGAAACACCTATAAATTCTTGTTGCATGGTGTACCTGGAAAAGATAGCCTAACCACATATACGGCCTATTTCTTTGCCCCTGAAACCAATAAATGGCAACTGATTGCCAGTTTTACCAGGCCGCAAACTAAAACCTATTTAAAACGCTTCCATTCCTTTTTAGAAAATTTCTCTCCTGTACAGGGCGACCTATCGCGAAAAGTTTTGTTTGATAACCAATGGATTTGCGATGATAAAGGAACGTGGACTGAATTAAAATCTGCGCGCTTTACTACCGACAATACAGGAGCAAAAGGATATCGGATGGATTATCAGGGAGGAGTAGATAAGGGTGCCTTTTATTTAAAGAACGGAGGCTTTTTTAACGATTATACCACACCAAGAAAAATCTTTACCAGAAGCACTACAGGTAAGAAACCTGAAATAGATTTTAGTAAATTACCTTAACATTCAAAATAATTATGGAATTTTGAAATTTTCATCATCATCTTAATTACAGCACAATGGACGGGCAAAATAGAAAAGACATTTATCCAGGCTTGGAAGTCGGAATCATATTGAAGAAAGATCAGCGATCTGGAAACATCACTTATGGCGTGGTGAAAGATCTGCTTACTTCATCAGCATTTCATTCCAGAGGGATAAAAGTGAGGCTCGAAGATGGTCAGGTTGGCCGCGTAGCTGAAATAGTTGAAGATTAATAGGGATATAAAACCTTTTTGGCTTATTTACGTATTATATTGTAATCAAATTGCAATTAAAGGCAGAAAAAGTAACAAAATAAATTTTATGACGTCTATATTTGTAACAACAGTAATTTAAAGAATGGCATTAGTAAAATTCATTTTCATCACAATATTGGTACTTTGGCTGATCAGAATGTTGATTAGGTTAATTCTGCCAATGCTGTTTAATAACCTGGCCAGCAAAATGCAAAGTCAGGCTACAGGACAGCAACAACAAAGACGGTCAAAACCTGAAGGCTCTATTTCGATAGATTATATGCCTCCAAAACCCGATCAAAGTAAAACAGATAAACTCGGCGACTTCGTAGACTACGAAGAAGTGAAATAAAACTGAACCCTGAACTTGTTTCAGGGTTTTTTTATTAAAATCAAAAAAGATGCAGTTAGTTTATAAGACATATTACCTTTCAGCTTGAAGTTTGATTACCTTATTTCTTTTCTCAATGAGCTTTAACATATAATTTTTAAGAAATATTTTTTCTACAAGCCAGCCTAATAAGCCAAATGGTGCCTGAAACTCGAAAATATCGGTCATTTCTGTCTGAGAACCCATTATTTTAAACTGGTGTTGATGATGGAGTTTTTTAAAGGGACCTTTAATCATCTCGTCTACAAAAAATGTTGGATATTCCATTTTACTGATCTTATTTGTCATTTCGAACGGAATACCAAAATGCCTGGCCCGCCAGGTAACTGATTCATGTAAATTGATCAAACCAGTCTTTTTTCCAGCTATTGCATTTTCTCCAGATGCTTTCATAGATTGTAAGTGGAGATCGATATTTCTAGATAGATCGAAGCAATGCTCGATTGGCGCATTAATCAATGTTTTTAATATGATTATTGGCATATGTTTATTCCTTTTAGTCTTTTTGCTATCTGACCCTGCTCACCGCATCTTGCCCTTTGCTTTCGTCTTTTTGCTTCGCACTTAGCGCGCTCATCGCCTCATCAATTTTTCCGTATTTAAAATCAAATCCACTATTTAGGAGTACTGCTGGTTTAACCCACCTGCTTTTTAAAATCAGTTCGGTTTCGGTTCCGATTATTTTTGCGCCTATGGCCAGTAGCCAGGCTGGAGCAGGCAAACCAAAGCTGATGCCATGGGCTTTTCTGATGCTGTGCATAAACAGGTGGTTTTTAATTGGCTCGGGTGCGGTACAGTTTATTATGCCTTCAATCTCATTGTGGTTCAGTAACCATTCAATACTGCCTGCGGCATCTAACTCGTGCACCCAGCTTACATACTGTTCGCCATTGCCCTGTTTACCACCCATGCCCAGTTTGACCAGGTTAAGTAAGCGAGGAAACGCACCATCTTTAATACCTAAAACAATACCCATTCTAAGGGCTATTTTTCGGGTATTGGGCGTATTGGTTTCAAAAAAGTTATTTTCCCAGGCTTTGCAAACTTCAATAGAAAAACCCTCACCGATTTCGCCTGTTAACTCATCTTGAGAATGGTCTTCTGCATGACGATATATAGTGGCAGAAGTAATATTGATCCAAAGTTTTGGTGGATTTTCCATTTCCTCAATCGCTTTGCCCAGTAAATGCGTGGGGATCAATCTTGAATCAAAAATTTCTTTTTTGTTTTTTTCGGTGTACCTGCAGTTTACATTTTTACCGCAAAGGTTAACCAAGAGATCAGCACCTTTCAAGCTTTGGCTCCACTCATCTATGGTTTTACCATCCCATACCAACGTTTTAATATTGCCCGTTTTGGCTTGTGGTTTTCTGGCCAGAATGATCACCTCATCAGCCAGACTGCTAAAATATTGCGCCAATACACCGCCCAAATAACCATTTCCTCCGGCCAGTATAATTTTTCCGTATTTCATGATCATTATAAAATTAAGATTAAACCCAAAACAATTAAGCGGTAAAGCGCCCAGGTAATACTCATCAACCAACCTAGCTTTAATAATTTACTTCTACGGATATGCGCTAAAAACATCAGTCCCGCAACCATTAGAAAATACAGCAGAAAAAATAAAGGCAGAAAGCCGACGTATTTTGCCAGAATTATAATAGGCAAGAGCAAAAGTGAACCTGCGAAAGAAATGGTCATCATATTCCCCAAGTAATCCCAAAGCTTTTCTTTTCTATAAAAGCTAATAATTGCGCCTTGGAAAAATAGCTGGCCGCCACAAATTAAGTATTCGCGGTATCTACTACCTAGCGGTACAAAATCGGTAAGCAGATGGGCATAATCTGTTAGTATATAAGCAGTAATAGCCCAGGTTAAAAGTAGAAAAGCAATGCGGTAATGGAGTTTAAAAGTTGGCTGTATTGTGTTTTCTTTAACTGCAGCTGGAATAATCACTTTACGGTTGTAAGAAATAAATGCATAAAATTTACGCATCAGGTAAACAAATGGACTAAACGAAAATAAAGGCTTAAAAAAGGGGATGGCGTTTGCAATAATTTTGAACAAACTCTGGATGCCGTAAGTAACTTCGCCTGTTTCGGTATTAACGAGTGCAATTTCATTGGCAACCCTTTGCTTATCTACCAGCGGGCAAATGTTTTGTGGCATTTCCTGGTAGGCCACACGACCATCTTGAGCCAACATACCTGTTTTTACAAAGGCTTTAGTATAGGCATAACACATTGGGCACTCATTGTCAAATAAAATCACATGGTTCTTAAGCGTTTTCATTTTATTTAAATTTTAATACTTTCAGTAAAAAATGAAAGATGTGGTTAAAAAATTAAGCCGAACTTAAGGGTAAGGCTTTTTTGGGTTTAGCGTTTAGTGGTTAGGGTTTAGCGTTTAGGGTGAATATGTCTTAATACTCGATACTTACTACTTGATACTCGATACTCAATGCTTACTACTCAAATCTAGCTACTCAATACCTCGTACTCACATCTCCCCTCTCAAATCTATTTAAACACTTTCAAAACCGAGCCCCAGAACCAATTCTCTTCTGCTTTAAGCATCGTTTCTAAAGTTTTATCTACGTTGAGGGCAAGTTTGTTAATATCGCTTACCGATTTTTTAAAGGTTTTAAACTCTGGGTCTTTTTCATCACCCGTTACAGTTGACAGTTCATTCAAAACTTTTAAAACAGGCTCTAACTCTCTTTTTTTACGCTCTTTAGCTACCTGACGGGAAATATTCCAAACATCTTTATCGGCAAAAAAGTACTCTTTGCGCTCGCCTGCTTTATGTTGTTTTTCAATTAAGCCCCATCCAATTAAATCGCGGAGTGTCATATTGGCATTTCCCCTTGAGATACTAAGTGCTTCCATAATTTCTTCGGTGGTAAGCGCTTCAGGAGAAATGAGTAATAACGCATGTACCTGGGCCATCGTGCGGTTAATTCCCCATTCGGAGCCTAATTTGCCCCAAGCTTCAATAAATTTTAATTTCGCTGCTGCTAATTCCATAAACAAATATAAGCTTATTTTTAAAGTTTCAATAATTATTGAAACTTTATTTGTTTTAGAAGCTATTTACTTTCTCGTTGTATTTCATCTAGTACCATCTGCCAGTTGCCATCATTGTTATTTACTTTTTTTAACAGTTCAGCCTGTGCCCGATCGAAATAAACAGACAGCTTTAATACGGGCAAAGCCAAATCTGGTTTAAACATCGTCCCAGGAGCAAATCCAGGCTCATTGTTCTTTGCTCGGTCGCGGTCGAATTTAACGGTAGTATGCACATATTCTTCGTGTTGTTTTTCACCATTGATGTATGGGATCAACCATTCTACAGATTTTTTAATCGAAGATCCTTTAGGCGACTCGTAAGTATAAAAATTTGGGCCCTTCGCTCTGTCGATCATAATGGCCAACTTTAGCATGGGTTCAAGATCGTAAATGTGATAATGCATGGCATCACGCTCTTTAAAATCCAAACTTGTTCCGTCAGCATATAGATTGATATTGATGTGGCTTTTTAAATTGTCGATGGTCCACTTAATAAAATCCTGATTGTTTAAGGTGTAACCGATTTCGCCAACTTCTTTTAAGCGGTGTGCATTCCAGTTATTAATGGCAGTGGCTCTCCCCGCTTTCATGCGTTTGCTGTTAATTTCAGCCAAGGCTGTTTCAGTAAGCCATTGTTCAATCTGTTTTTTATCGGTTGTTGAGATATCTTTTTTAATCAGGTCGTAAGCTTCAATGGCTTTATCCAGATTGGTATCGTCAATAGGATCGCCATTTGGTTTATTGATTTTGGCCCATGCGCCAAGAAATTCTACACATTTGTTTAAATATTTTTGGTCACTGGTAATTTTGTATTGTAAAGCCAGCGCAAACATTTTGTTCATATCTGCCAGGGCTAATCTGGTTTTCTCTTTTTTTGGATTACCCTTTAACAATCCTTCGGTTCTGATGGTATCAATTGGGTTGGGTTGTTCGTTTAGATAATTTAATGTCGATTTTTCAAAGCCCAGGTATAGTTTTTTGGTTTCCTCATCATTTTTGATCTGGCTTTTCAGCTTTTTAATTTCATTGGTATTTAAACTTACAATTTGCGAAAACGAAGAAAAAGATAATAAAGCAAGAGCAGTTGTAACGACAAACTTTCTCATAATAAATAGGTTGAATTTTTATTCTTTGCTACAAATCTAATTTTTTATTCAGCATGCATTTAATTTATTACTTTTTTATACCGCCCAATTTTTTATTTTTGACGTTCGTTTAAACTTAAACAAACCTTAATGAATAACTGGTTTAATAAAAATGGCATTCACTTAGCCATTATTGCATTTTTTGTAGTCATCACTTTTGCCTACTTCAGTCCTGTTTTGCAAGGTAAGGCACCACAACAAGGCGATGTTTTACAGGCCAAAGCCATGCAGAAAGAAATTATGGATATTAAGGCTAAAGATGGCAAAGGACCACTTTGGACTAATCAGATGTTTGGCGGTATGCCCGCTTATCAGATCTGGGTACAATATCCGCTTAATATTACCACTTATGGTATTGATGTAATTAAAGGCGTATTTCCTGATCCAGTGGGTACGGTTTTATTATATCTTTTGGGTGCGTATTTATTGTTCTGTGTATTGAAAATAAATCCATGGCTGGCAGCTGCGGGTGCTATTGCCTTTGCATTTACCTCCTATAATTTCATCATTATAGCTGCAGGGCACAGTAATAAAGCTTTGGCCATTGGTTTCTTCGCTCCTATTTTAGCGGCCATCATCCTCATCTTAAGAGGAAGATATTTGGTTGGAGGGAGTTTACTGGCACTGTTTATGGCCTTGGAGATCCGTTCGAACCACATCCAAATGACCTATTATTTATTTATAGCCTTGTTTATTTTAGGCTGTATCGAGCTTTACCATGCCATTAAGGCAAAACAGCTTCAAACATTTGGTAAATCGATCGCTTATATCGTTGCCGGTATTTTCTTATCAGTACTCGTAAACGCGGGTACTTTGTGGACCACTTACGAGTATGGCAAAGAAACCATCCGTGGTAAATCTAATTTAACAACCGATAAAGCTGAACCTGCAAATGGTTTGGATAAAGAGTACGCTTACCAATGGAGCCAGGGTGTTGGCGAGAGTTTCTCTTTCCTGATCCCGAATATTTATGGCGGTGCTAGCAGTATTGATGAAATGATCAAACCTGAAAGCAATACCTATAAAGCTGTAGAGAAAAATCTGCAGGGGGTAGATCCACGTCAGGCCATTGGTTATGTTGCACAGAATTTGGGCACTAACCAGTATTGGGGTAATAAGCCAGGTACATCCGGTCCTTATTATTTTGGAGCAATCATCTGTTTCTTGTTCGTTTTCGGCTTGTTTATAGTAAAACACCGTTGGAAATGGTGGATCTTGGGAACCAGTATTTTGTTGTTGTTTTTATCATTCGGACAAAACCTGCCATTTATCTCAGATATCTTTTTTGATTACCTACCAGGTTACAACAAATTCAGGGCAGTTGAATCGATACTGGCCGTTGTAGGTTTATTGGTGCCGTTGCTGGCTATATTGGCCGTTAAAGAGGCACAAGAAGGTAAATACGATCAAAAATATTTAGTGCAGCGTTTAACCTGGTCGGCGGGTATTACCGGTGGTTTTGCTTTAATTATTGCCGTGATCCCTACAGCGTTCTTCAGCTTTACGCAGGCCAACCAGGCACAGGTTTTAGATGCTTTAACACAAACCTTGCAGAATAACCGCGGTGCGGCGATGCAGATTTTAAATGGCATTGTTGCCGACCGTGTGGCTTTAGCACGTGCTGATGCTTTACGTTCTTTACTGTTCGTAGCCATCGGTTTTGGCATTACCTGGGCCTTCATTACCAAAAAACTGAACATGCAATTGGCTTTTGGTTTATTGGCATTATTTGTTTTAATTGATTTATGGCAGGTAGATCGTAGATATTTAAACAACCAGAATTTTGTAAGCAAATCCGATCTGGACAATCACTATCAGCCAAGAGATGTAGATAATTTTATTGCAGCGGATAAAGATCCAAATTTCAGGGTCTTTGATATGTCATTAGGCGATCCGTTTAAAAGTGCAGAAACTTCATATTTCCATAAGACAGTAGGTGGTTTCCACTCGGCAAGGTTAAAACGTTTTCAGGAGCTGGTAGATAACCAAATGACCAAAAGCATTAATCAGGATGTATTGGATATGTTAAATACCAAGTACATCATTACACAAGATCCTCAAAACGGATCGTATAAAATGCAGCGTAACGCAACGGCTGCTGGTAATGCCTGGTTTGTACAAAGTGTTCAATTTGCCAAAAATGCTGATGAAGAAATGAAGGCCATTAGCAGTTTTGACGCTAAAAAGGAGGCCATTGTTGATGAAAGTTTCAAAAATTCGATCGATACCAAACGTTTGGGAACTGGCCAGGAAGGTTTTATTAAATTAACTAATTATAATCCTGATCACTTAACCTACGAATATTCAACCGCTAAAGATGTAATTGCAGTATTTTCAGAAATATATTATGATAAAGGCTGGAAAATGTATATTGATGGTGTTGAAAAGCCATACTTTAGGGCCGATTACGTTTTACGTGCAGCGCAATTAGAGGCAGGTAACCATAAACTTGAGTTTATTTTCCACCCAACATCGTATTATACTGGAGAGAAAATCTCTTTGGCAGGATCGATCTTGTTGCTTGCCGGATTGGGCTTTGGATTTTATTCAGAAGAAAAGAAGAAAAAGAAATCAGCTAAAGCTTAATATTTCTTTAAATAGATTTATACCCCACAGGATTTTGAGCTTGTGGGGTTTTTTGTTGCCGGTTGCAAATGATTTCTTGCCACGGAAACACAGAAACACGGAATGTCGCCACGGTTTGTCATCCTGAGCGTAGTCGAAGGACCTTTTAACTAGAGAAAATTTAAAATAGGTGATGGAATGGATTTTGCTTAACCGCTAGCCGCGGGGCCTTCTTTCTTTTGATAGCAAAAGAAACAAAACTACCGGCTCGCATTTTTTTTATTAAAGCCAGTGGATAGGCCTGAACTGTGCCTGCCAAAAAATTGACCATGCCGGTTTAAAAGCGGAACGGAAAACAGTGCTTTGGCCTTACGGAATGGCTATGAAGAATGGAAATAGCGCTGTGCTTAAGAATACTATTTTAGGCCTTTTGCTAACAGACACTAATATCTTACTGTATTCCGCTTTGCGGACCATCTCAGCGATGATGACGGTGGGCAATGAACCAATGACTAATGAACTATTGAACCAAACAGCTCCTTCGAATGTCATTTTAACATTCTTTATCAAATGGAATAATAATTTAACAATGTCGTAACATTTGTTTGATATACAGCGTCTTATCTTTGTAATGTAAATCAGATGATATGTTGGAGTCATTCTTTGCCGTATGCTTATTAATTGTTGTACTTTATTTCTTTAGCCCCTTTGAGGTAAAACTCGATGAGGAAGAGGAGTGGTAACACAGCTAATTTATCTCTGAACTGCTTTAATCGAGCGGTAATAAGATTCTTCCCCCCTAAAATTTCCCGTTTATGGATAAAAGAAATGTCGATGTAGTCGTAATATCCGATGTACATTTAGGCACCTACGGTTGCCATGCAAAAGAACTTTTAAAATACCTTAAGAGTATAAAGCCAAAAACGTTGATTTTAAACGGCGATATCATTGATATCTGGCAGTTTAGCAAAAGTTATTGGCCCGAATCGCACATGAAAGTGATCCGTAAACTGATGAAATTCGTGTCGGAAGGTGTTCAGGTTCACTACCTCACGGGAAATCATGATGAAATGCTCCGCAAATTCGATGGCATGGAAATGGGGACTTTCCACCTTCAGAACAAATTAATCTTAGAACTGGATGGTAAAAAAGCATGGTTTTTTCACGGAGATGTTTTTGATGTTACCATGCAGCATTCTAAATGGCTGGCTAAACTTGGCGCAGTTGGCTACGATACGCTGATCCTCATTAATAGTTTTGTAAACTGGGTACTTACAGCATTTGGAAGAGAGAAGATGAGTTTTTCGAAAAAAATCAAAGCTAAGTTTAAAGATGCCGTTAAGTTCATCAACAGTTTTGAACAAACAGCAGCAGAACTGGCTATCGAAAAAGGTTATCAGTATGTCGTTTGTGGTCATATTCATCAGGCTGAACAGCGCGAAATTGCCACTGAAGAGGGAAAAGTAGTTTACCTGAACAGTGGGGATTGGGTAGAAAGTTTAACCGCTTTAGAGTACGAAAACAAAAGCTGGACGGTGTTTAAGTACGAACATCAGCATTTTACGAAGGATGAATTGGATGAAGGAATCCTTTCTGACGCAGAGGATTTAAAAAGTAAACTCGATATAAATATTCTTTTACAGAATATAAAATATGAAATTGCCCAATAATTTTAGATATTCGGGCATAAATGAAGATACTTTACGCAATACAGGGAACAGGTAATGGTCATATCAGTAGGGCGAGGGAAATTATTCCTTTGCTACAAAAATATGGTGAATTGGATATTTTAGTAAGTGGAACGCAAGCCGACGTGAAGCTCAGTCAGCCCGTAAAATACCAATTGCATGGTTTCAGTTTTATCTTTGGGAAAAAAGGTGGTGTAGACCATTTTAAAACATGGTTGAACATGAATCTTTTCCGCTTCAGGAAAGACATGAAGCAGCTGCCGTTGAAAGACTACAACTTAATCGTTAACGATTTTGAACCTGTAAGTGCCTGGGCCTGTAAACTACAGGGCATAGAATGTGTTTCCTTGAGCCATCAGGCAGCGTTTAAATCTAAAAAAGTACCCCGTCCGAGAACTTTAGATTGGGGAAAGCTTATTTTGAGCCGCTATGCACCTACCAAATACCATATTGGCTTTCATTTCGACCGTTACGATACTTTTATTCATACCCCGGTAATCAGGGCGGAGATCCGAAACCTGAAAAGTGAAAACTTAGGCCATTATACCGTCTATCTTCCTGCCATTGACGATAAACGTTTGGTCAAACTTTTTACTCAGCTACCTGATGTTACGTGGCAGGTTTTTTCTAAGCACAGTAAAGTTGCCTACCGGGATGGGAATGTTTTTGTAGAGCCTGTTAACAACGAAAAATTTAATAAAAGCCTGGCTACCTGCGAAGGTTTGTTTACCGGTGGTGGTTTTGAAGGCCCTGCTGAAGCACTTTACTTAAAGAAAAAACTTTTGGTTGCACCTATGCGTTTCCAATTTGAGCAGCAATGTAATGCCTACGCCCTAAAACAGTTTGGTTTACCTGTAATTTGGGGAAGTACCAGAAACTGGTTGCCGATTATTAAAAACTGGGTAGAAAACCCTCAACAGCATGAGTTTAATTTTCCGGATGAAACAGCCCAGATCATTGATGATATGGTGAAGAAATATGCGAGGATTAGTCCTGAGTCTTAAGTCTCCAGTCCAAAGTCAATTTGTCCATGCTTTATCATCCCGAATAGAGTCGAAGGATCTCTACGATGAATTGAGTTACCTGATTGATTTTTAGGCTTATTCTAATCCGTGGCACAGTACTGTGTAATCTAAACCTGACAGGAGCGGGCACCGAACGCAGAGAGGTAAAGCGGATGGCAGGACTATCGGAACAGACATAAACAGGAACCTGCTTTCCTAAAGAAGAACAGAACTCCCCTTATTAGCTTTTCTACTTTTTTTTACCAAATGGTCTTCGACTCCGCTCTCCGTAGGAGTCCTTTGGACAGACTGATAAAACTTTATAAGATAGAGAACTAATACATCCCTGCTTTAGTCTTAGGCTTATTCTAATCCGTGGCACAGTACTGTGTAATCTAAACCTGACAGGAGCGGGCACCGAACGCAGAGAGGTAAAGCGGATGGCAGGACTATCGGAAGCGATACGAACAGGAACTTGCTTTCCTAAGGAAGAACAAAACTCCCCTCATCAGCTTTTCTACTTTTTTATTTGCCAAATGGTCTTCAACTCCGCTCTCCGTAGGAGTCCTTTGGACAGACTGACAAAACTTTATGAGAGAGACGACAATATGCATTCCCTGCTTTAGTCTTAGTTTTATTCTAATCCGTGGCACAGTACTGCGTAATCTAAACCTGGCAGGAGCGGGCACCGAACGCAGAGAGGTAAAGCGGATGGCAGGACTGTCGGAACCGATAAGAACAGGAACCTGCTTTCCTAAAAAAGAACAGAACTCCCGTCATCAGCTTTTCTACTTTTTTATTTACCAAATGGTCTTCAACTCCGCTCTCCGTAGGAGTCCTTTGGACAGACTGACAAAACTTTATGAGAGAGACAACAATATGCATTCCCTGCTTTAGTCTTTCTTCTGCTACTATTAAATTATTTTCTTTACTTTGCCTACTCTTTAAAAAGGCATGATTAATCAGTTTAGAAAGCTAAATCCAATTAACCTCGTATTCTTGCTGGCGTACACGTTCTTTCTGCGTATTGCCATTTTTCATGAAACGCACGATAAGCTGAACTTTGATTTTTTGGAGCCATTTGCCCGATTGCTGATTAATATCAATTTAGACGACGCCTTTACGCCATACACTAATATTTTTATCGCCGCACTTTTGGTTTATGTACAGGCTTTAATTTTCAACCGGGTTGTAAACAATCATAATTTATTGGCCAAACCCAGTTTCCTACCGGGACTGATGTTTATAACAGGAACAAGCCTATTTATGCCTTTTATGATTCTAAGTCCGGCATTATTATGCAACTTTCTGTTGATCTGGATTATAGATAAGTTTTTAAAACTGGGTAAAAGTGCTAACGCTATTACTACTGTTTTCGATATCGGGATGATTATAGGGGTTGGAACATTGATCTACTTTCCGTTTATGGCCATGTTGCTCATGATCTTTTTAGCGCTATTGCTTTTTAGATCGTTTAATTGGCGCGAATGGGTAGCGGGTTTAATTGGTTTTATAACGGTTTTCTTTTTTTTGGCTGTATTTTATTATTGGAAAGATAATTTAAGCTCGTTTTATCAGATATGGAAGCCATTGGGCAATAAGTTTCCCTCAGTGTTTAAAATCAACTATAACGATTACCTGGTGCTCATCCCGGTAACGGTAATTATTATACTGGCGTCACTACAGCTCCGCGAAAATTTCTTTAGGAGTTTTATCAGTACAAGGAAGAGTTTTCAGCTGTTGTTTTTCATGTTTATTGTTTCTGCAGCTAGTTTTTATCTTAAACCCGATTTCAGGACCTGGCATTTTTTGCTCTGTGTACCACCAGGATCGGTACTGTTGGCGTACTATTTTAGTAATGCCAAAAAACGTTGGTTTTACGAAACATTGTTCGTTTTATTTGTGCTTTCGATACAGTATTTTCTGTTTGTTTAACCTTTTTTAACAAATAACTAGAACGAAACTTGACAAAGATTAATAGCTTTGTGCATGATTTTAGAATTAAAGCTTTTTTAGTTTTAATCAAGATGGATAAAAAATGGAGTCACTGGAATTTCTAAGAACATATTATTTGCAGCGGGAGATTTTAAATGCGTAGGTTAAGCATTGATATTGGAAATTCTGCTGTTAAGGTTGCTGTTTTTGCAAATAGAGAAATTGTTCATCATCAGCGTTTCAATAAAATTGGGATACTTGACCTGGCTCAATTGATTGAGAAGTTTTCGCCTGCAAAATCTATCATCAGTAGTGTTAACCAGGAAATTGGGCCACTAGAAGTATTTTTAAAAAAGCATACCGAATATATCCGTTTTTCAACCATGTTAACGAATGGCGTACAAAATAGATATAAAACGCCGGTTACTTTGGGATTAGATCGGTGGGCTGCTATTTTGGGGGCAAATGGCCTGCATCCAGCAAATGCAAGTTTAGTGGTTGATGCGGGTACCTGTATTACCTACGATGTTTTAAGTAGCTCGAAGGAATATTTTGGGGGGAGTATAAGTCCGGGAATTAAAATGCGTTTTAAGGCTGTACATGAATTTACTGGCCGTTTGCCATTGGTGGAGTGGGATGCAAATGAGGCTATTGTGGAAGGTACTGATACACAATCGGCAATAAAAAACGGCGTTTTACAGGGGATAATAAACGAAATTGAAGGCTTTATTGCCCTAAATAATAAAAAAGAAAGTGCTCTGAAGGTAATTATAACAGGAGGGGATGCTAATTTTTTGTATAAACAATTACAAAACAGCATCTTTGCGCCTCAAATTATAAAAGATCCTTACTTAGTATTAAAAGGATTAAATGAAGCTATTGCAGATTAAAATGTACAAAAGAATAAATTATATTGCAGCCATACTCGTTCTAGTTTGTGGTTTAAGTGCTCAGGCACAGGTTACCACTTCATCGCCATATTCAAGATATGGACTTGGAAATATAAAGGGATCTTTGTTACCCCAGCTTAGAGCAATGGGTGGAATTTCTACCGCAGTAGGAAAAGTAACAGGGTTCAATTATATCAATATGCAAAATCCGGCTTCTTATGCTGGAATAACTTTAACTACTATTGATGTGGGAATGAGTGCAGGTTTAACTAATCTTTCGCGGAATAATTTAAGCGAAACGAGTTTTAACTCTACTTTTAGCCATTTGGCATTTGCAGCTCCCGTTACCAGGAGATCAGCCCTGAGCTTTGGTATTTTACCTTATTCAGATCTTGGTTATTCTTACAGAAGCACGACCAAAGTTGATACAACCACTTTGGACCAGCTTTATGAAGGCGAAGGTGGTTTATCAAAAGCTTACTTGGGTTATGGCTATCGTTTTGGCGATCATTTAAGAATTGGCGGTAACTTAGAATATATTTTTGGCAACCTCCAAACGACAAGGGCTACCGAATTTCAATCTGCAGGGGCTTATAACGCTAAACTTCAAAATAAAAACAGCGTTGGTGGTATCAATTATTCTTATGGTATCCAGTACGATTTTAATATCGGCAAGAAAACAATTATGACCTTGGGCTACTCTGGAAGTACCTCTGGAAAGATAAATTCAACACAAACTTCTTTTGCTACGTTATACACAAGAGATCAAAGTGGTAACGAAAACACTGCAGCCGATACGTTAAATATTGTGAATAACGGAAAATCTAACCTTACTTTACCATTAACCCACAATTTTGGTATCGCCATCCAACAAAATGATAAGTGGATGATCGGCGCTGATTTTAGAATGGGCAAATGGTCTGCAACAAGTATCAATAACGTAAACCAAGGTTTGCAAGATAGCTGGGGCGCTTCGTTAGGTGGCCAGTGGACTCCAGATGCATTTTCTTACAACAGTTACATGAAACGTGTAGATTACCGCATAGGTTTTAACTATGATAAAACCTATATCAAGATCGGTAACCAGGATATCAAACAAATGGGGGCATCGCTAGGTTTCGGCTTCCCGCTACCTACTGCTAATGGCGGTACTGCATTTTATAAAATCAATTTTACAACAGAACTCGGACAAAGAGGAACTTTAAACAATAATCTTGTTAAAGAGAAATATATCAACTTCCACTTAGGCTTTACCTTGAATGATACCTGGTTCCGTAAGTACCGCGTAGACTAATGAATTTAAAGACATTTTTATATGGTCTGTTTCTGGTGGTGCCTTTTTTTCTGGCTTCCTGTGGAGACGACGATCTAAAAAATGCCAATTCAGTTTCACCGAATAAAGTTATTTTAAGCAGAGACCGGACCATCGGTGTTGATATTACCTATAGCGATTCGGCCAGAATCAAGGCTAAAGGCTATGCCCCGATACTGGATAAAGTTACACCTAGCAACGGGAGTGCTTATCAGGAAATGATTAAAGGGGTGAACATAGACTTTTATAACCCGAACGGAACTGTAGATGGAAACTTAGTGTGTGATTACGCCATTAGGAGAGACAATGAGCTTAAAACCGAATTCAGGAAAAATGTGGTGGTGAAAAACAGTAAGGGCGATACCTTTTCGTCACAAGAATTAATTTGGGATGAATCGAAGAAGATTTTTTATTCCAACCAGCGGGTATATGTGAAAGGTGTAGATGGTAGTATTGGCGAAGGTATTAACTTTAAGGCCCCACAAGATTTTAGCACTTATGAAATGGATAGTGGAAACGGTGAATTGAATATGAAGGAAGGCGTGGCGCCGTAGACTGATACATGCATTCAATCATCCGCTCATTCTCTAATTCAATCACTCAAAATTCTGTCATTCAATCATTAAAACAGGGCTTGTATTTGCTTAAAAATTAAACACTTGATAAATAAAATTTTGTGTTTTCTTTTTTGAGGCAAATTTGTATCTTGCGCCCTCTTAAAAAAGAACTAAATAAATTTATAATTACAATATGGGATTAATGACATTTTTGCGTAACCGTGCAGGCTATATTCTAGTTTTTGCCATCGGTTTTGCAATTGTTGCATTTTTAGTAGGTGATGCAATTAACGTAGGTAAACCTTTTTGGTCGGCAAATCAAAAAGTTGTAGGATCTATTGATGGTAAGGATATCAATATTGATGAATTCGGACCAAAGGTTGATCAAGGAGTAAACCAAATGAAACAACAATATGGCGGTAGTGCAAATGCACAGATGACTGCTATGGCTGTTGATCAGGCATGGAATGCAGAGTTGGCAAAAGTTTTGTTAACTAAAGAATATGATCGTTTAGGTTTAACCGTTTCGGAAGACGAATTGGTAGATTTATTACAAGGTCAAAACCCTAGCCCCCTTATTAAACAATATTTCTCTAACCCGCAAACAGGACAGTTAGACCGTGCTACCTTGATGAACTTTCTAAAATCGAAAGAACCTCAGGCTTTGCAGCAATCTAATATGTTACAGGAAGAAATTAAAAACCAGGCATTACAAACCAAATATTCTAACTTAATCCGTAACTCGGTTTATGTAACCTCTTTAGAAGCTACAGATGAATATAATAACCGTAACAAACTGGCCAACTTTAAATATGTAAGTTTGGATTATGCTTCAATTCCTGATAAGTCAGTTAAATTAACTGATGCTGATTATTCGGAATATTATGATCAGAACAAAGCACGTTTCAACAATCCACAAGAAACACGTGCTTTCGAATACGTTACTTTCAGTATCAGTCCAACCAAAGCAGATTCATTAGCAATCAAAGCTCAGGTAGATAAAATTGCTGCTGATTTCCAGGTAGCTAAAAACGATTCACTTTTTGCAGCGATCAATTCAGACGTAAAAGTTCCCTTTACTTATATCACAAAAGGTAAATTAGATCCTGCGGTTGATTCAGCTGTATTTTCTTTACCTGCAGGCAGCTTTTATGGTCCTAAATTAAGTGGTAACTCATACAAAATTGTAAAAGTTGTGTCTACCCGTATTTCACCTGATTCAGTAAAAGCAAGCCATATTTTAATCGACCCTGCTAAAGTGGGTGGCGATGATAAGGCCGTTAAATTGGCAGATTCATTAAAAGGATTAATTTTAAAAGGTGGCAATTTTGCCGAACTGGCTAAAAACTATAGTGTAGATGGTTCGAAAGATAAAGGCGGTGAATTGGGTACTTTCGCACGTGGTGCAATGGTTCCTGAATTTGAAAATGCTGCTTTTGATGGTAAAGCAGGAGATATTAAAGTAGTAAAATCTCAGTTTGGCTACCATATTCTTAAAATCGAAAAACAGATCGGTTCTTCTAAAGTAGCTAAATTGGCTTATGTAGAAAAAGCATTGGCAGCCAGTAGCAAAACTCAGGCAGCTGCTTATAAAGCCGCAAGTAATTTCTTAACCGAAGTAAAAGGTAACGATTTTAACAAATTTGCTGCACAAAAAGGATTAAAAGTGGCTGTTGCTGATAAGGTTGCATCAACCCAAGGATTTGCAGCTGGATTGGATAATCCACGTAAATTAATCCAGGATGCTTATGCCGCCGACAAAGGTGATGTATTGCCAGAAATTTATACCATGAGCAATGCTTATGTTGTGGCCCGTTTAACTACAATCAGCCCGAAAGGTATTTTATCGTTAGCTGATGTGAAGAAAGAAATTGAGCCAATGGTAATTAATGCCGTTAAAGCAAAACAATTGAAAGAAAAATTGGCTAACGCCGGTAAGGGAAGTATTGATCAGGTTGCAGCTAAAGTTGCACGTCCGGTTAATCCTGTTCAGAATGTTGTATTTGCTAATCCGGTAATTCCAGGCGTGGCACAAGAAAATGCTTTGGTAGGAAGCGTTTTCGGTTCACAGCCAGGTAAAGTATCTGCTCCTGTTCAGGGTGAACGCGGTGTTTATGTATTTTCAGTTGATGGGTTTACAAACCCTGCACCGATTGCCAATATGTTCAAACAAAAAGAAAGCATGATGTTAAGTTTAGGACAGCGTTCATTGGGATCGGCTTTCCAGGCTCTACAGGAAAATGCCAAGATAAAAGACAATCGTGTGAAATTCTATTAATTAGAAATTCCGTAATTTTGTAACCGTTCCGATGATTAGTCGGAACGGTTTTTTTATTTAAAGCCATGGAAATTCAAGAAAACATCGTTAATAAAGTAGCCAACAGTGGTTTAATTACTTTAAACCTCGAAGATTTTTATCATAAAGGCGAAAGAGTGGTTTATGATATTGTAGATAATCTATTTCATGGTTTAATGCTAAGGGAAAAGGATTTTAGGGAGTTTATTAAAAATCACGATTGGGCACAATACCAGGATAAGAATGTAGCCATTATCTGTTCGGCTGATGCAATTGTACCTACCTGGGCATATATGTTATTGGCCAATAGGCTAAAACCCTACGCTAATGAAGTCGTATTCGGGGATCTAAACACATTAGAAGCTGTTTTATTTACTAAGGCACTGGCTAAAATTAATCCGCAAGATTATGCCAACGAGCGTGTGGTGGTAAAAGGATGTGGAGATATCGATGTCCCTGTTGCAGCTTATGTTGAGGTAACCAACTTACTTACCCCGGTAGTTAAAAGCATTATGTTTGGCGAGCCGTGCTCAACTGTTCCTGTATATAAAAGAAAAGATTAAATTTTGGTTTGCTTTTTGTATATCTTCATAGGAGAAAGAATTTAACCACATTTTTAGGAAACAGTTCTTTCCCAACAACACACAAATGAGTACAAAAGCAATGAAGAAATTATTTATAACCGTCGCGGCTGGCCTATGCAGTCTTTTCACAATGGCTCAAGAACTTCCCCTGAAAAAAGAAGCCGTATTTCAGGAAGGTGAAGTTTTGCAGTATAAATTAAGGTATGGATTTATTACGGCGGCAGAAGCCACTATTAAGGTCGCTAATTCCGATTTAAAGTTTGATAATAAACCTACCTATAAACTTACGGTTGATGCGCAGACTTCGGGTACTTTTGATATATTTTATAAAATAAGAGACCATTACGATTCGTATATTGATAAAACAGATCTTTTGCCTTACTTCTATCAGGAGAATATCCGTGAGGCCAGTTACAGGCGACAGGATAAGGCACGTTTTACTCAAGATGCAAAGAAAGTGGTATCAAACAGGGGAACTTTTACTACACCAACCAATCAGACATTTGATCTGGTATCGGCCTATTATTTTGCCAGAAGCCTTGATATCAGTAAAATCAAAATTGGCGATAAGTTTAAACTGAACTATTTCTTGGGTGATGAAATCTCGGCCTTGGAAGTTGAATATATTGGAAAAGAAACGATAAAAAGTAAATTAGGAAACATCCGTTGTTTAAAATTTAGCCCATCAATAAAACCGGGCAGGATATTTAAAAAAGATAGTCGGTTATACCTTTGGGTAACTGATGATGGAAACCGTGTACCGGTAAAGGCTCAGGTAGAGATATTGGTTGGCGCGGTAACCATGGAATTAAAATCGGCCGATGGGCTGAAATATGCTTTAGCAAAAGAATAATGATGATAGAAGTTGAACAGGTGCTGGTGCACGAAGATGTATTGAAGGAAAACTTTGTTTGTAATTTAAGCAAGTGTAAAGGCATCTGCTGTGTAGAAGGTGATTCCGGGGCACCATTGGATAACGATGAAAAAGCAGTTTTGGAGGAAATTTATCCCCAAATTAAACACCTGTTAAATGAAAAAGGTATTAAAGCCATTGAAGAGCAAGGGGTTTATGTTGTTGATGAAGATGGCGATTTAACCACCCCCTGTGTCGATAAAAATAAAGAATGCGCTTATGTGTTGTTCGAAGGTGGTATTACCAAGTGTGCCATTGAAAAAGCATACGAGCAAGGTATCATAGATTGGCAGAAACCGATTTCCTGCCATTTGTACCCTATCCGGATAACCAAATATCCAGAATTTGAAGTGCTAAATTACGATCGCTGGCATATCTGTCATGATGCCTGTACCTTTGGTCGCGAACTTAAGGTTCCAGTATATAGCTTTTTAAAAGGACCACTGATCCGTAAATATGGAGAAGAATGGTATAAGGAGCTGGAAAGTTCGGTAGCGGCGATGTAATATCCCTTGCAAAATCTTAGTAAGTATGGTGATGATAAAGTTTGTAATAACACTTTATCTATGCTAACTATGCTTGATCTATACTTAGGAAGCATATATCGCATGTGCCAGCGTATACTGGAATCCAGTATTACTTTTGTTGACTATTCAATTCAATTTGAGCAAATATTTCATCGGGTTCATTTACTATATCCTTCTTTTGAAGTGGTATTGTACTATTAAACTTAAGTAATAAGAATCTCTTAAAACTAATTTTCAATTTATAGGTTTATAGTTTAACTTTGTGTTTCTAACTGAATATTTTATGAGCAATATCTCTGATCCGAAACCGGTGAAAAAGGGTAAAAGGATGGACAGTGACCATAATAAATTGGAAGAGTCTTACACACCTGTTTCAAAACACAAATTCGAAGGATGGCCTATTTTGTGGATTTTAATCGCCATATTTTTAATTTCTGCAATTTTATGGTATACAGGAGCTACACCCTACTTAATTAAGTGGATTGCCAATAAATAAAGATGTATTTCAAAAAATAATGAGGCTGATTTTGGCAATATGAATCATTGGCTTTCCGTGAAAAACTCAATGCATTACCACCTTATGGAGAGACGTTAATTTTGATGAAGCAGAAAAAACTGGTTAAAATTTTTCGTCATCGCTGGGAATCTGCTCAGCGGAGAAATAGCAGTACAACATTAATCCAAAGGAAATAATATAAAATGCCGCGATAATTAAAAGGAATGTGCTCATATTAAATAGTTATTTGGTTAGTGTAATTATAACGTTAAGTTATCTTAAATTGTATATGATGATGTATTTATTTTGGGTTAATTACTAACATATTTTAATTTATTGTTGAAAACTAATTTTATAGTTTATCTTTTGAGTAATTATACTTGCCATTTATAGCTTAATAAACACATCGCCTCTTTAAAACGGTATGACAACAACTAGAGCCGTCAAACTGTAGCCTTGGGCGCTAAGACAGGTTTTTATTTCAAGGCACTAGCATAATATTAAAAAGATCCGCGGTACTAAAGTGTCTGAGGGTAAGTTTATAACAGTTTAAAGTTTTGTAAGATGATCTCATCATTTTTATTTAAGTGAGTAGTTAAAAAAACATAATTGCAAACGAGTGAGACTGATGGAGAGATCAAAAGCGATTAAAAACAATAAATATCTACTGATCGAATGAGATGATCGGCTAAAACTTAGAAAATATATAAAACGCTGAGCAGTATCATTGCGAATTCACATTATAAAATTGATACTTAGCCATTCAGATGTTGAGAAAGTCAAAATTAAGTTGTTTTTTGCCTAAATCTAGCTTACTTTAGCAGAATTGAAAATCATTTAATAACTGTGAAAAAAATCTTAATCACTGGTGGTGCGGGCTTTATTGGCTCTCATGTAGTTCGCCGTTTTGTTAACAACTACCCTCAATACGAGATCGTCAACTTAGATAAACTTACTTATGCAGGTAACCTCGCTAACTTAACGGATATTGAAAATAAACCGAATTATAGATTTGTAAAGGAAGATATTGCAGATGCTACTGCGATGTTCGATTTGTTTAAAAACGAAAACTTTGATGCTGTAATTCACCTTGCAGCAGAAAGTCATGTAGACCGTTCTATTTCTGATCCAACGGCTTTCGTCATTACCAATGTTATTGGTACGGTAAATTTATTAAATGCGGCCCGCGAATATTGGAAAGGTGATTACGATAAAAAACGTTTTTACCATGTAAGTACTGATGAGGTTTATGGCGCTTTAGGTGAAACAGGTATGTTTACTGAAACAACCGCTTACGATCCACATAGCCCTTATTCGGCATCAAAAGCGAGCTCTGATCATTTTGTAAGGGCTTACCACGATACTTATGGCATGGATTGTGTCATTTCTAATTGCTCAAACAACTATGGTTCTCATCATTTTCCTGAGAAATTGATCCCATTAGCCATTAATAATATTAAAAATAACAAACCGGTACCTGTATATGGTAAAGGCGAAAACGTACGCGATTGGTTATGGGTAGAAGACCACGCCAGGGCAATCGATGTAATTTTCCACAATTCGAAAACAGGAGATACTTACAACATTGGCGGACATAACGAGTGGAAAAATATTGATCTGATCAATTTGCTTTGCACCATTATGGATCAAAAATTAGGCCGCGAAGCTGGAGAATCGGCCAAACTGATTACCTATGTAACCGACCGCGCAGGGCATGATTTACGCTATGCCATTGATTCTAGTAAATTACAAAATCAATTGGATTGGGTACCCAGCTTACAATTTGAAGAAGGTTTGGCTAAAACAGTAGACTGGTATTTACAAAACGAAGACTGGTTAAACAATGTAACCTCAGGCAATTATCAATCTTATTACGAACAACAGTACAGCAGTAAATAATGGAAATCGAACAAACAGGATTAAAAGACTGTCTGATTATAAAGCCAAGGGTATTTGAAGATCCCAGAGGTTATTTTTTTGAAAGTTTTAATCAAAATACCTTTGAAGAAAAGACAGGTTTATCCGGCAGGTTTGTTCAGGATAACCAGTCTTATTCGTCATATGGTGTAATCCGTGGCCTACATGCCCAAACCGGAGAATTTGCGCAGGCCAAATTGGTCCGTGTAACCAAGGGTGAGGTATTGGATGTTGCGGTAGATGTTCGCCCAAGTTCACCAACTTATGGTAAACACATTGCCGTACGGTTAAGTGCAGAGAATAAATTGCAGTTGTATATTCCCAGAGGCTTTGTACATGGCTTTTCGGTATTGAGCGAAACCGCAGAATTCTTATACAAATGTGATAATTTTTTCAATAAAGCTTCAGAAACTGGCGTAATTTATAATGATGCGGACCTGAACATCGATTGGTTAATTCCAGAAGAAGATCAAGCTATTTCAGATAAAGACCTTCTTTTAAAACCCTTTTCAGCTTTACAGCACATATGAGCAAAATATTAGTAATTGGTGCTGGTGGACAGTTAGGCCAATGTTTAAAAACAGTAGCTGAACGCAGAGGAATTAACGATATTGTTTTTCCGGCCGAGCAGGATGCCAATATCCTGGATGAGTCTGGCTTGAATGATCTGCTCGCTGCAGCGCAACCTGCTTTTGTGATTAACTGTGCCGCTTATACTGCTGTAGATAAAGCAGAGGATGAAGTTGAGCTGGCTAAAGCCATTAACGAAACAGGTGCGGGCTACTTAGCCTCGGCTTGTTTAGCAAATGGGGCAACACTTATACATGTTTCTACCGATTTTGTTTTTGAAGGCAACAAAGTAAAATTGCTAAAAGAAGATGATGAGGCTAAACCCATTAATGTATATGGTGTAACTAAACTAGATGGTGAGCTTGCGGTTACTGCTGTATTGCCTGCCCACTTCATTATGCGAACCAGCTGGTTGTACTCCGAGTACGCCAACAACTTTGTAAAAACCATGCTTAAACTTGGTGCCGAGCGTGATGAACTAAATATCATTGCAGATCAGGTGGGTACGCCAACCTACGCGATTGATCTGGCAAATGCTATTTTTGATATTATAAGTTCTTCATCCGCCGCTTATGGCGTTTACCATTATAGTAATGAAGGCGTAACTTCATGGTTTGATTTTGCTACTGCTATTTTTGATATTAGTAAAACAGCTGTTAAAGTAAATCCTATTCCAGGTTCTGCTTATCCAACTAAAGCTACCCGTCCGGCATTTTCGGTCATGGATAAAACCAAGATTAAAGAAACGTTTAATATTCAAATTCCTTATTGGAGAGATAGCTTGGTGGAGTGTATAAAACAAATTAAAATACAATAAATAGGCATCATTATTTCATTTAGGTCTGTAGTGACCAATGAACCAATGACAGATGAACTAATAACTAGAATATGAAAGGTATAATCTTAGCTGGTGGCAGCGGAACCCGTTTGCATCCCTTAACTTTGGCTTGTAGTAAACAGATGATGCCGGTTTACGATAAACCGATGATCTATTATCCTCTGTCTACGCTGATGTTGGCTGGGATAAAAGAAATTCTGATTATCTCTACCCCACACGATCTGCCAAATTTTGAGAAATTATTGGGCGATGGCACTTCTTTGGGCTGTAAATTTAGTTATGCCGTACAGGCAGAACCGAATGGTTTAGCACAGGCTTTTGTGATTGGTGAAGAATTTATTGGCAAAGATAAAGTTGCTTTGGTATTGGGCGATAATATATTCCATGGCGATGGTATGGCCAAATTATTACAGGCCAGTTCCGACCCTGATGGAGGTGTGGTATTTGCTTACCAGGTTGCTGATCCTGAACGTTACGGTGTGGTAGAATTTGATGAAAATAAAAAGGCCATTTCTATTGAAGAAAAACCTGTTCAACCCAAATCAGACTATGCAGTGCCTGGATTGTATTTTTATGATAATGAGGTAGTAGAAATTGCAAAAAATATTAAACCTTCTCCTCGTGGTGAGTACGAAATTACCGATGTGAACCGAATCTATCTAGAACGAGGTAAATTAAAGGTAGGTGTATTAAGCCGTGGAACAGCCTGGTTAGATACCGGAACTTTTACCTCTTTAATGCAGGCCGGACAGTTTGTGCAGATCATTGAAGAAAGACAAGGCTTAAAAATCGGGTGTATTGAAGAAATTGCTTACCGTATGGGGTTTATCGATGCAGAACAGCTTAAGGCTATCGCTACTCCATTGGTTAAAAGTGGTTATGGTAGTTACCTGTTAAAGCAGATTAAATAAGAAGTTTTAGTATAGTTTAATATACGCGTAATTCTAAATCACCAATTGATGCCATGTATTGATTGGTGATTTTCTTTTATTTGGAATTTTTGTCATCCTGAGCGCAGGGAAGGATCTCTAAAATGCATAGACAATCTTTACCACATAAGAGATATAATTTCATATAAGCACTACTCCCCTAAATCTGTGCCCTTCGCACTTTCTATTTGTGTCCTCTGTGGTTAAAAGAATTAAGCTTTCTACATTTATCTTATATTTGCCCAATTACCGAAAGAAAAAATGAATACAGAAAAGCAGATTGCCATTATTGGTTTAGGTTATGTAGGTTTACCCCTGGCTATCGAATTTGCTAAGAAATATAAAGTAATTGGTTTTGATACGAATGAGGAGCGGGTAGCGGAGTTAAATCAACTACAGGACCGAACAAATGAAGCCAATCTGGAAGATCTGAAAACTGTAATTGCTGCATCGGAGATGGGTTTAACGCTGAGTGCCAATTTAGCAGACCTGGCCACATGTACCATCTATATCGTTACCGTACCCACTCCTATCGACCAGCTCAAACGGCCAGATTTACAACCTTTACTTGCGGCCAGTAAAATGTTAGGTATCGTATTAAAAACAGGTGATATCGTCATTTATGAATCAACTGTTTATCCAGGTTGTACCGAAGAAGATTGTGTGCCTGTTTTAGAAAAAATTTCAGGATTAAAATATAACATCGATTTTTTCTGTGGTTATTCCCCAGAGCGGATTAATCCTGGAGATAAAATTAACACCCTTACCAAAATTAAAAAGGTAACCTCGGGCTCTACGCCTGCAATTGCTGCTGAAATTGATCAACTCTACGCATCTATTATTACGGCAGGTACTCATTTGGCACCAAGCATTAAAGTGGCAGAAGCCTCAAAAGCAATAGAAAATGCGCAGCGGGATGTAAATATCTCTTTTGTAAACGAACTGGCCTTAATTTTTGATCGCATGGGCATTGATACAGCAGATGTGTTGGCTGCTGCTGCAACCAAATGGAATTTCCTAAACTATAAACCCGGCCTGGTTGGCGGCCATTGTATTGGTGTAGATCCATATTACCTGGCGCATAAATCGGAGGCTTTGGGTTATAAACCTGAAGTGATTCTATCTGGCAGAAGGGTGAATGACAATATGGGGATGTTTGTGGCCAATAAGGTGATCAAAATGTTGGTGGCTAGAGACAAAGTGATCAATGGAGCTAGAGCCCTCATCCTGGGCTTTGCTTTTAAAGAAAATTGCCCTGATACCAGAAATACAAGGGTAACTGATATTTACAAGGAGCTGAAAGCTTTTAGTATGGATGTTGATGTATATGATCCATGGGCTAATAGGGATGAAGTGAAAGCGGAGTATGGCATCGAAATGATCGATGATGGTCAGTTTAAACATTATGATGCCGTTATCCTTGCTGTGGCGCACCAGCAGTTTTTAGACATTGATTATCGCAGTATTAAAGAAAAAGGGGCACTCATTTTTGATACCAAATCTTTTATCGACAGGAATTTGGTTGATGCCAGGTTATAAAATCTGTCGATTCTTTACCCTTTGTTTACCTTTTATTTACCCTTTCTGTACACCAAGTTAACCCCAGGGTTACCCCAGGCTTACCTATTCTTTACCTTTTTATTACCTAAAAGGTAAAGAAACAATATAAAAATGGCCGATAAAAGGAAGTCTATAAAACAGGAAATAGCCTTGCTAGTGTGAGCTTGATAAGGAGAATGGGTAACAGGAACAATATAACTTAGCAGCTTTGGTTAAAAAAAAAGGTAATTTTTGATCTTCATTTAATAAAAAAGGACGAATATTTAAAAGAGGGATATTATAAAGCCTTAACTATTTTGAATTACATTTCTGGAGTACTGTTGATAGCGTGAAGGTTATATTTTTGTTAATTTTCTTGTGCAAATTAAGCTGTAGATTCTTTTTAAAGCATCATTTTCGACTATTTGTCTGATTTAATCTACTCTTTATTGGGAAATAGTATGAATTTTATTAAATTTAACACGTTAATTAGAATAGTTTTTTTATTCTATAAATAATACTTTCAACTCGCATATTATTGCAGTGATAATTTCGTTTATAAACGAGTGATTATGATAAGGCGAGTCAATTTGATATTCCATTGCTATAAATATGTTAAGTTTTTTTACAAAAAAGAATAAGGTAACTGATATTTCCTGGCTAGGCATCGATATTCATTCTCATATCCTGCCTGGTATCGATGATGGTTCTCCTGATCTGGCTACCTCCTTACGTTTTGTTAAATCATTACAGGAACTGGGGTTTGATCAGCTGATTGCTACACCACATATCTATCAAGAACTGTATCCAAATACAAATGAAACAATCTTTAATGCAAAAGATTTACTACAACAAGAAATGGATAAAGGCAATGTTTCTTTGAAATTAAGTGCTGGTGCAGAGTACATGGTTGATCAGGATTTTAAAATGGATGGGCCGTTATGTACTTTAGATCAGAAGTATCTGTTGATTGAGATGTCTTATTTAAATGAAAGCCCAGGAATTAGTCAAACCATTTTTGATTTAGAAATTAAAGGATATAAGCCTATTCTAGCCCATCCGGAACGCTATACTTTTTATTTTAAGGATAGAAGCCGATTAAAGCGATTTAAAGAAAAAGGATGTCTTTTACAATTAAATTTACTATCCATATTAGGCTATTATGGTAAAGAGGTTAAACAACTGGCCGAAATTTTGCTTAAAGAAAAGATGTATGATTTTGCTGGGACAGATTTGCATCATGATAAACATCTGAATACATTAATGGAAGCAGTTCATTCAGGTAGGATTTATGACCTAATTGGTAGTTACGAATTTAAAAATCAACAAATATTTTCTTCTGTATTGCTTAGTTAATTTCCAATTAAAATATATTACAACAACCGTGAAAGTTACGAATTCTAGATTAACGGAGGATTATCGTTCGTTACGATTTTCTTGTTTTACAATTAAATGATTAAGTTTGCCACCGGTTTGAAATGATTATTAACGTTTTGAACGGATATATACCTATGAGTAATAAGAATAATGTAATAAAAGGGCTGAGATACTTAATATTCTCTGTAGTGGTAGCCCTTAGCGCATCCTGTGTGAGCAATAAGAAAATAGCTTATTTTCAGGATATTCAATCTATTAAACAAGCTAAATTAGATAGTGCGGCCGTTTTCACTGAGCCAGTAATACAGTCCGACGACATTTTAAGTATTAATATTTTTACGCTCAATCCACAGAGTGGTGCGATAGTGAATCAAGCAGCCAGCAATACTGTTTTAGGTGGAGGCGCTAACACAGCAGTTGCAGCTCAGCAGGTTTCAGGTTTTTTAGTTGATAGAAATGGGGATGTAGAGCTTTCTCTAATAGGAAAAGTTAAAGTAGCTGGTTTAACAACTTATCAAGCACGCGAATTAATTAGAGAAAAAGCTGCTGTTGTTTACAAAGAACCAAATGTTCAATTAAGATTTGCAAATTTCAAGGTGAGTGTTCTTGGTGAAGTTAATTCACCTTCTACGTATACTTTGCCAAATGAAAAAGTAAGTATATTGGATGCGCTTAGTTTAGCCGGCGATCTAACGATTTATGGCAAAAGAGATAATGTATTAATCGTCCGTGATAATAATGGAAAGAAAGAGTTTGTTAGATTGGATCTAAATTCCAGTAAAATATTTAATAGCCCATTCTATTACCTTAAGCAAAATGACGTTGTATATGTAGAACCTAATAAAAGAAAGGTATCTGCCTCAAATTCTGCTCAAATTCAAACTATTAGCGTAATAGCCTCTGTTATTTCAGTAATCGTGCTAGCCATTTCTAATTTTAAATAGATCCCGTATAAATTGTAATGAATAATCTAACCGAAAGAAATATGGTTTCCCGTGTAGAAGAAGAGGATAGCATCAATATTAAAGAAATAATAAACAAATTACTAAATAAGTGGCCTTGGTTTGTTATAAGTATTTTTGTATGTTTATTAATAGCCTTTATTTATGGGAAATATACCGCTCCAACATATCAAATTAGAGCTAAGCTTATCGTTAATGACGATGAAAAGGGTGGCAATCTAGGTAAGCAAGCTAGTTCTTTAATGGATTTAGGAGGGCTTATGGGATCAAAAAATTCTGTTGATAATGAAGCCGAAATTTTAAAAACTCGTTTTTTAATGGAACAGGTTGTTAGGGATATGCAATTAAATGTTGTTTATTCAAAAAAAACTGAGTTTTTTATCCGTGAACTTTATAGATCTCCTATTAACCTAGTTTTCATTAAAAGTGTTGATACAATTAATGCTACTGACTTTAAAGTAATAAAAGTTGCTAAGACTAAACTAAAAATTACTAGCCGTGATTTTGAAAAAACAGTTGCATTTGGTGAGAAATTTAACGTTCCAGGAGTAGGGATAATCCAACTAGTAGAAAATTCCGGGCTTAAAATGGATGAAAGTGAATACTTTATAAAAGTTAGCTCTATTGATACTCGGGTTGCATCACTCATGAAACAGCTTAGTGTTACAGTAAGTAATAAACAAGTTAGCATAATCGACTTGGGTTTATCTTACCCTGTGCCGGCGAAGGGAGAGGATATTCTGAATACACTCATCAATAGATATACCCAATCTAATCTAAGTGATAAAAATGCTGTAGCTGATAGCACTTATCGTTTTATCAAGGAACGTCTAAATGTTATTGCATCAGAATTAGGTGACGTTGAAAATAATGTGGAAAGCTTTAAGCAAAGGAATCAATTAGCAGACATGAGTGAGCAGGGTAAACTTCTCGTGCAGAATACTGGCGAATTTAGTACTGATCTGGCAAAAGCGGAGACTCAAGTAAGCGTGCTAAATGATTTGGAGAAATATCTGACTGATGACAGTAATGTGAAGCGGGTTTTTCCGTCAGCACTAATACCAACTGATATGGTTTTCTCTAATTTAATGAGCCAATATAATGCTCTTTTAATTGAAAGAGAAAAACAACTTTTAAGTGTAACTGAAGAAAGTCCATTCATTCAAAATATCGATACTCAGATAAAGGGATTGAAAAGTGATATACTTTCAAATGTTCGGAGTAGTAAAAATTCAGCAATACTGACTAGAAATAGGCTTAAAAGTCAATTGTTAAAGGCAGAGGGTAAAATTTCAGGAGTTCCGGAAGTTGAAAAAAATTATCTTAAATTAGCTAGAAACCAACAGATCAAGCAAGAGCTATACATTTTTCTAATGCAGAAGGCGGAAGAAACAAATATTTCAAAAACAGCTAATATTTCAATTGCAAAAACCATTGATCCACCAAAATCTGAATTACTTCCAATTGCTCCTAAAAAAAACATAGTTTATACCATTGGGTTAATTATTGGCATTTTGATTCCTATAATATTAATTTTTAGCCAAGCATTATTCAATACAACCGTTACAACTAAGGATGAAATCGGTGGATTTACGCAAGTACCAGTAATTGGCGAAATAAATCATAACGAAAGTGATGATAATTTAATTGTAGCAAATCAAGGAAGATCGGCTATATCTGAGCAATTTAGAGCATTAAGGACCAATCTTTCATTCTATTTAAAGAATAACAACGAAAAGGTTATTCTGCTTACATCTAGTATGAGTGGAGAGGGTAAATCATTTACGGCAATAAATCTTGGTAATATTTTAGCGCTGGCAGGTAAAAAGGTATTGTTAATGGAGTTTGACCTGAGAAAACCTGGTCTTTCGGCAAAATTGGGCATTGATAACTCGGTTGGCTTTAGCAATTATACAATTAGCCCTGAAATCAAAGTTACTGACATTGTAAAGCCCTTAACGATAAATAAGAATATGTTCATCATATCGTCTGGTCCACTACCGCCAAACCCTGCTGAAACATTATTAAGTGAACATACACCTGGGCTGATAGAAGAATTAAAAGCTCAATTTGATTATATTATAATGGATGCCCCTCCTATCGGAATTATAACTGATGCACAATTGCTATCGGTATACGCCGATGTAACACTTTACTTAGTGCGTCAAAAGGTTACACAAAAGGATCAACTTAATATAGTTGAAGAGTTGTTTACAAGTGGTAAAATGAAAAACTTAGGTATAGTTGTGAATGACATCGATACCAAACTTTATGGCTATGGTTATGGCTATGGTACCTACGGGGAAAATAAAAAGCCTAATTCATTAACTAAGCTTAAAAATATATTTAAAAATTCGTAGAAAAAATGAAAGTTGCACTAATTACGGGTATAACAGGACAAGATGGAACATATCTAGCGGAACTGTTGCTAGATAAAGGTTATATGGTTCATGGAATTAAAAGAAGAAGTTCTTTGTTTAATACAGATCGTATTGATCATCTTTATCAAGATCCTCATGATGATAATGTTAGATTTAAACTGCATTATGGAGATTTGACCGATTCAACGAATTTAATCAGACTTGTTCAAGAGATCCAACCAGATGAAATTTATAATTTAGGTGCAATGAGTCATGTAAAAGTGTCTTTTGATTCACCTGAATATGTTGCTAATGTAGACGGAATCGGAACCTTACGGATATTGGAGGCAGTGAGAATCTTAGGCTTGGAAAAAAAGACTAAGGTTTATCAGGCATCCACATCTGAATTATATGGTGGAATGCCAGAAAACAAAAATGATAAAGGATTTTATGATGAAAATTCACCTTTTTATCCACGTTCTCCATATGGTGTAGCAAAGATTTATGGTTTTTGGATTACCAAGAACTATCGCGAAGCTTATAATATGTTTGCTTGTAATGGGATATTATTTAATCATGAAAGTCCATTAAGGGGTGAGACTTTTGTAACTCGTAAAATCACCCGTGCGGTTGCTAAAATAGCTCAAGGTTTACAGAAGAAATTATTTTTAGGCAATCTGGATGCGGAACGTGACTGGGGGCATGCTAAGGACTACGTTGAGGCCATGTGGAGGATATTACAGCAAGATGTTGCTGAAGATTTTGTAATTGCTACTGGCGTAACTACGAGAGTTCGTGAATTTGTGCGTTTGGCCTTTGCTGAAGTTGGGATAACAATTGATTTTACTGGAGAAGGCGTTGAAGAAAAAGGTATCGTATCTGCATGTTCAAATCCTGAATTTCAAGTTGAGATTGGAACAGAGGTTGTAGGAGTTGATCCGGCATATTTCCGCCCTACGGAAGTGGATTTATTGATTGGAGACCCTACCAAATCAAAAACTAAATTAGGATGGGAACCTAAATATGATTTGGCTGCTTTAGTAAAAGAAATGGTGGCAGCTGACGTGGATCATTTCAGGAAAGAATCATTATTGAAATCTCATGGTTACACCATTAAAAATCAATACGAATAATGTCTGAATTGTATTTGCAAGATAAAAATGCAAAGGTCTATATTGCAGGGCATCGAGGAATGGTTGGCTCGGCAATATTTAGAAGATTACAAAAAGAAGGTTTTACTAATCTTGTTTTCCGTACTTCAGCAGAACTTGATTTAAGAGATCAACGTGCCGTAAAGGATTTTTTTGAAGATGAACGGCCTGACTATGTTTTTTTAGCCGCGGCTAAAGTAGGCGGCATTGTTGCTAATAACACTTATCGAGGAGATTTTATTTATGAAAATCTCATGATTCAGAGTAACATTATAGAGTCATCAAGAAGTGTTGATGTAAAAAAATTGATGTTTTTGGGCTCATCATGTATCTATCCAAAAATGGCTCCTCAACCTCTAAAAGAGGAGTATTTGTTAACAGGTGAATTGGAGCCCACTAATGAACCTTATGCGATTGCTAAGATTGCAGGAATTAAGATGTGTGACGCCTATCGCCAGCAATACGGCTGTAACTACATATCTGTGATGCCAACGAATCTTTATGGCTTGAACGATAATTATCATCCAGAGAATTCGCATGTATTACCGGCTTTAATCAGGAGGTTTGATGAAGCTAAAGTTAACAATCTATCATCTGTAAGCATATGGGGTAGTGGCTCTCCAAAAAGAGAGTTTTTATATGCTGATGATCTTGCAGATGCATGTATTCATTTAATGAGAAATTATAATGATGCTGGTTTGGTAAATATAGGCTGTGGTGAAGATTTAAGTATTAAGGAGTTGGCTTTTATGATTAAGGATATCGTTGGCTTTCATGGTGAAATTAATTTTGATATCAGCAAACCAGATGGTACACCAAGAAAGCTAATGGATGTTTCAAAATTGACTAATTTTGGATGGACCTACGCAACCCCTTTAGAAAAGGGGCTAAGATTGGCTTATGCAGATTTTAAAAACAAAAAGAATTAACTAAAATGAAAATTGGGATATTAGGAGCTGGTATTTCCGGCCTGAGTATAGGAAGAATGCTATCTAAGCAACATGATGTTGAATTACTTGAAAGGCATTCAATACATGGTGGAATTGCGAGAACGAAAATTGTTGAAGGGGTGGCATATCATACGGTAGGTGGGCATTGCTTTAACTCTAAATATCCCGATGTGTTGGATTTTGTCTTTAATGAAGTTTTGCCGAAAGAAAATTGGCATCAAGTTCAACGTAATGCAGTAATTAAATTGAAAGGGAAAGAAATTTCTTATCCAATAGAGTATGCGATACAACAGATTCATAACTTTGCGCCTGAATTAGCAATTGATATCACTAGAGATTTTTTAAGCGCAGAAGATAATAATGTTTATGAGAATTTGGAAGACTGGTTTAGAAAGAAATTTGGCAATACATTAGCTGAGGCTTATTTCATCCCTTATAATTCTAAAATCTGGAATAGGCCGCCAAGTGAAATGAGTCCAGCCTGGGTCGATGGAAAATTGCCTATTCCAAATAAGGAGTCATTTTTTAAAGGCCTCATTAGTAATGAAAGTGACAAAATGCCGCATGCAAGTTTTTACTACCCGGATAGTAATAATCAAAATACTTTTATAGACAAGTTGGCAGAGGGACTAACAATTTTAACTGACTTTACTGTAAATACAGTAGAAAAGAAAGCACAAAAATGGCTTATAAACGGGGAGAAAGAGTATGACTTAGTGATAAGTACATTGCCTTTAAACATATTGCCACATTTAATAAAGGGTACTCCTGATGAAGTTTTAGATGCAGCAGATAAATTACGTTATAATAAGGTAACTACCATGTTCTGGGAAACTGAAGAGACAGATAGAACCTGGACTTATATCCCTGAATCGTATAATTTTTTTCATAGATATATTCATATTGGAAGTTTCTTCAAGCCAAAGAAAAATTACTCCATGTCAGAGGTTGTGGGAGAGAAGACCAGGGAAGAGATGATCGAGAATGGTAAAAAAGATAGTTTTTTGAAAAGACCTATTGATTATAACGTTTCAGAACATGCCTATGTAGTTTTTGATGAGAATTATGATTCAGCGACAACTGCTGTTAAAAAATATCTTCAAGATATTGGTCTTCATACTCTTGGTAGATTTGGTGAGTGGCAGTATTACAATATGGATGTTTGTATTAAAAGCAGTTTAGACCTAGCACAAAAAATAAATTTGGCCTAAATGATAAAATGAGTTTAAAAAAGAACGTAATAAGTAATTTTATACTTACTTCATCAACAATATTATTTCCTTTAATTACGTTTCCATATGTAACAAGGGTTCTTTCAAGTAATGGTTTAGGCAGTATATTCTTTATTGATGCATTTTCGCAATATTTCATCATTTTGTCTTCTTTAGGTATACCCTTCTACGGTGTTAGAGAAATTGCAAAACATAAACATGATGTAAAAAGAAATTCTGATCTAGTTGTAGAACTTGTAACATTACAATTTTTCTTGGCGCTTACTTGTTGCTGTATTTTTTTTGCCCTACATTTTTTTATTCCAAAATTGGGCTCTCAAATTAGTTTAATACAGATTGCATGTTTATCAATCTTGTCAAATTCATTTTTGATCGAGTGGTACTATCAAGGAATAGAAAATTTCAGTTACATAACCAAAAGATCATTAATAATCAAAAGCCTTAGCGTAATAGCGATATTGGTACTGGTTAAGCGGCAAGATGATTATGTTCTTTATTTTTTAATTCTTTCATTGCTAGTATTTGCAAATTCATTTCTCAATTTTTACAATTTCTATAAATATTTCTATAAGGGATGGCCTGAGAAATTAAATTTGTCAATTCATCTTAAACCACTATTAGTTCTATTTAGCATAAATGTTTCTATAAGCGTATACACTGTTTTAGATACAGTTATTTTGGGTTTTTTTTCAACACCAGTGGCGGTTAGTTTTTATAATGTACCCTTGAAATTAGTAAAGATGTTTTGGTTGCTAATCGCTGGTATAGGAACAGTATTAATTCCACGGATGTCAGTGCTTCATGCCAATAAAAACAATGAAGCGATTAAGGATCTAATGGCGAAGTCAATTAATGTAATATTCTTAATTGCTTTACCTTTTTCTTTTTTTTGCGTTGTTTTCCCTAAAGAAATTTTAACTATAATTTCAGGTGAAAAATATTTACCAGCTGCCAATGTATTACGAATTCTATCTTTAATTCCTCTAATCATCGGGTTATGCAATGTTTTTGGAACACAATATTTATTACCTATTGGGCAAGAAAGAAAAATACTACACGCCACTATTTTAGGACTTGTTGTGAGTCTTACGTCTAACTTTATATTAATTCCGATTTACAGTTTTACAGGTGCAGCAATTTCTTGTTTGTTAGCAGAACTAACCGTTTGTATATACATATATATATGGGCAAGAAAGAATATAGCTATAACTTTTGACTATAAACTATTGTCTCTAATTATTTTATCTTTACTACCAAGTTTTTTATTGACTCTTGGCCTCAAGAACTACTTATCGTCTCTATCAATGATGGCTTTATCAATTTTTGTATATATAGTTAGTTTTATATTATTCCAGTTACTATTGTTTAGAAATAAGTTTGTTGAGGAAATTGTATCTAATATTTTGAAGTTTAAAAAGTAAATTATTTATGCAAATTAGCTTAGTATCAACAGTATTTAATGAAAGCAGTCGTTTAGAAAAAACTATAGCTGATCTTGAAAGTCAGACTGTAAAACCTTCCGAAATTATCATTACCGATGCTGGATCTTCTGATGGAACTTACGAAAAGCTTTTAGAGTGGAGAGATACCTCAAACATTCCTATTATTATATTACAGAAACATCGCTGTAACGTAGCAGAGGGCCGTAATCTTGCTATTAGAACAGCAAAATATAATATTATTGCAAGTACTGATTTTGGCTGTCGCTTTACTAATCAATGGCTTGAATCAATTACTAATCCTCTTTTAAATCCTGAAATAATGGTTGTAGGTGGAAGCTTTAGTGTTATTGAGGCCGATCAAAACTCACTAGCAGCTAAAGCTGCATATATTAATAATAATGGCTATAATATTAATGTTAAAGCTGCCAATTTTATACCTTCATCTAGATCAATAGCTTACAGACGAGAAGTATTTGATAAGGTAGGGGGATATTGTGAATGGCTAACTTTGGCGGGAGATGACTTTGTATTTGGTTTGGAAGTGAAAGCTTCGGGGTACCAAATTTTAATGGTTGATGAGGCTAATGTTTTTTGGGGACGTCACGTTTTGCCTATAGGCTTTTTGAAAGAAGCTGGAAGATATGGTTTGGGAGAAGGAGAGGCTAAATCAAATGTATCAATGTTATTTAAGCATTTAATATCTCTATCCTTTCAAGTTCTTTTCGTTGTTCTTTTAATTTTTAATATAACATTTTATATCCTTGAAAAGGACGTAAATATTAGTGCTATTATTATCAACTTGATGTTTGCAATAGGATTTAAATCATATATTTCAACTTTTATGAATTGGCTACAATTTAGATCCGAAAAATATAATTTTAAAGTTTTAATATTTGCTTTTTATCAACAACAAATGATTAAATATTACTATATAAAAAGTTATTTAAAAGGTTACTTTAATACTTCAGAAAGAGTGGTTGGTAATTCAATCGAACTTAAAAAGAGACTTAATGGAAACATTAAGTCATAGTTGAGTATTTAATATGGAAAGCAAAGTAATTCTATCAATTGTTTTAATACTTGAAGAGGAAACATCATTAATTTTTAGCCATTTGGTTGAAAGTATACTTATGTCTGAGGAAAAAGTCGAGTTAATTGTGGTAGGTGCTAAAGTTTCTGTAGCTAAGATATTTTCTACGATTGACAAAGTGAAGTATAGTTATATTGACTATGAGGGGACTGATTTCGGGCTTAGTCTAAAACAGGCAATAGAAGTGTCTACAGGGATATATATATATGTTCTGCCAGCCAGCCTACAATTCTATGAAAGAGAATCTATCAAAGATCTTGTGTCCTATCTTTCAATTACAGAATTAGACTTTCTTTATTGCAGACAAAAAATTAGGCTTCCAGACGGAGCTCTTGTTGATAAGGTTTCTTCATATAATACAAATAAGCCATTAGAAGGTATCCCTCCCTTATTTGGCGAAATAATCGTGAACAGAAATTTTATATTAAAAGAGAATTTTCCAATTGGATTTGATAAAAATTATTTATTGGATTATGATTTGTTAGTTCGCTTCTGTAAAAGCGAAACTAATATCAAGTTTTTTGATAAACCTGTAACAGTTACTGATAACAATTTTAAAAAAAGCAAACTTTTTTTAGAAAAAAGAATGAATGTGTTGCGCGTCAATAAAAAACACACACCTGTAGTAACTTTTATATATTTAAAAACGATTGTACTTATTTCTTTAAGTAATTCACCATTATTAGGTCTTTATACCATTTTTAAAGCATTCTTATTTGATTATTTCCCAAACTATTGGGTTAATAAAATCCCTTTCTATTCGTTAAGACATTTTTATTATCGAAAAGTGATAAAAATTAAGTTAGGGAAGCAATCAAGCATTCATTTAAATTGTTTTATTTATGGCAGAAATATTGAGATAGGTAAGGGATGTGTTATTAATCGAGAATGTTTTTTAGACGGTCGAGGAAAATTAAAGATAGGCGACTTTACATCTATCTCCCCTCATGTGCATGTTATTACAGGAGATCATGATATTAATTCTAAAAATTTTGCCTTTAGATCTAAGGATATTATTATTGGTAATTTCGTATGGATTGGATCGAGAGCAACAATTTTACCTGGAGTAGTTATAGGAGAAGGAGCTATTGTTTGCGCTGGTGCTCTCGTAACAAAAGATGTTGCGCCATATACAATGGTTGGTGGTGTACCTGCTAAATTTATAAAGGATAGATCTAAAGATCTTAATTATAACCCAACATGGTTGCCATGGTTTGATTAATTAATACTTCAAAAAGATGATTATAGTAGTTGAGCCACAGATGCAGGGGGAGAAACATGTAATAGTAAATGCTGGTATTTTGGAAATATTGCAAATCACATTTACTGATGATATAATGCATTTATACGCAGATGAATTGCATTCTAAAAGGCTACTTGAAAAGCCATATTTAAGCAAACAAAATTTGGTCTTAAATAGTTACAAATATAAACCCAAAGAGGATAAAAAGACTAACTTAGCCCTAAAGTTTTTCAGACAGGCAAGATTATCCTGTAAAATGTTTAGACAAGCAAAAAAACATGAAGCAAAACTTATTGTCTTTACTTCATGTTTCCCATTTATTGCATTGTTTGTAAATTTTTTAGCGAGTCTATATAAACAAAAAATTATTATTTGCCATCATGGTGATTTGGGCGTGCTACTTTTGGATAAAAATAAGCTTGTTACAAAGATATTTCGTTATTTTATTAAAAAAATGATGGTTAATAGAAATTTAAAGTTTAACATCTCTTTAATTTATGGTAAAAGTATAAAGGATAAATTATTAGCTACAATCCCATCCATCTCTGGCAATTCTTTTATTGTAATCGATCACCCTTATGAATATTCTGGTAATAATCTTTTTAATAAAGCTAAGCGAGAAATTTTAACTTTGTCAAATATTGGTACGGCAACATTAATTAAAAATTCAGAATCTCTTTTTAAATTGGCTCAAATACTTAGAGCTCATATTTCCAATAATGAATTAAAGTTAACTCAAATTGGAAGTGTGGCAACCGAACTTCAACCATTTATAAATGAATTTGTAGATGTTTTAAAAAGAGATGGAAGCTTTATTCCTAATGCTGTTTTTGAAGAATCTTTAGCTAAATCGGACTATTTCATATATTTTTTTAAAACAGGAGGATACTATGAACTTTGCCCAAGTGGTACTTTTTTTGATGCGATAAAATACCTTAAACCAATAATTGCAATAAAAAATAGCTATTTAGAGTACTATTTTGATAAGTTAGGTAATATTGGATATCTATGCGAAAGTATTGATGATATGGCTGAACTAATAAGGTCCATAATTGTAGGAGAGAAAAAACAAGAATATTTTGAACAGTTAGAAAACTTAAAAAAAGCACAAAATCAATTGTCGAACGAAAATATATCGAAAGATTTTAAAAGGCAACTACTTTGTAAGCAATCATAATTCAGATTCAAACTAAATAACTATATATGCCAAGACTTACCGATAATATCATAATGAAATATTTTCAGCCAGTGCTTTTATTTGCTGGTACTTGGTTATTTGTTATTTTCCTGCTGTCTTTAAGGCTAAGTAATTTGCTTGAATCATCCGTAAATGATGCAATAACTTTTTTCTTAATGGTCTTTGCCTGCTTTACTGCAGGGTATTTAGTTGGATTTCTCACTAAGAAAAAAATAAAGGTAGATGTATCTGTTGTAGATATAAGCTTGAAACTAAAAAATCGATATTTTTTATTTATCAAGATCTGGGCATTTCTAACCGTTATAGAAATTATCTTTTCAGGAGGAGTACCTGTGCTTTGGCTACTTTTAAAAAATGGCAAAACATATTTTGATTTTGGTATACAATCTGTTCATGGATTGTTAAATGCATTGGGAATGATGCTTTGTGTTTTGTCATTCTATTTATTTAAAAAATATAAAGACAAAAAGTATTTATATTACATGCTTTTTTTAATTTTTTGGTATGTAATCGTGATAAGTCGTCAAGTTATAATCGTTATGTTAATGGAGATAACTTTTATCTTTTTTATTATGGCAAAAAATAAACTCTCATTAATCAAGACCGTTGCTATTTATGGATTTATAGTTATTTTCCTATTTGGAATAGTTGGAGACATGAGAAGTGGGGCAGATGCATTTTATGAGTTAGCACAACCGAGTGATAATTGGCCTAATTGGTTGCCTTCAGGCTTTCTATGGGTTTACGTTTACCTTACTACACCAATTAATAACTTAATCTTCAATTTTCAATTTGAAGTTCGCGAGTTAAGTTATTTATTTCCCAATACACTATCACTGCTATTACCTAGTTTTATTAGAGATATTGTTTTCGGCCAACAAGATACTGTATCTGGAAATCTTGTTACACCCGCTTTTAATGTTAGTAGTGCATTTATGTCTTCATATATGGATATGGGCAAATATGGATTAGGTATATTCGCTTTTGTGATTGGGTTGATAAGCAATTTAACTTGGTGGGCTACTGGTTCCAAAAGATTTTTTTTCCGGGCCATTACGTTTCAATGTATAATACTCTCAATTTTTTACAATCATTTTTTCTATTTACCTGTAGCATTCCAATATGTTTGGTTTATTTTGTTTTTTATGAATTATAAAAAAATATAATGCAACAGTTTCAAACTCTTAGAAAAATCAGATCGCAGGATAATACATCAGAAATTAAATTCTCGATTGCAACACGCGTCAAAAATGAGTTCAAGTGGATTCAGTTTTTTTTTGACTCATTAAAGGCGCAGACATTCTATCAGTATTTGGATATCGTTTTTTTGGATAGTGGCAGTACAGATGGTACATTGGAGTTCTTAGAAAAAGAAAATTGTAATTTATATAGCATAGCTAGTTCAGAATTTTCCTTTGGAGAGACGTGTAATCTAATGATGGAGCTAACCAAAGGAGATCATGTTTTATTTTTTTCTGGTCATGTTGAATTAGAAAATCAATACTTAGTTGAAGAGGTTCAAAGATTTATTGATAAAATCGGAACTCTTTCGGGATATTTTAGACAAGTACCTAATGAACGGGTTGGATGTTCTATATATGATAAAGTGTTTTTGAAATACAACTTCCCTGCGATTAACAGTATTGAGCCAGAAATAAAAGTAAATAATCATCGATTTTCTAACGCAGCTTCGATTGTTTCCAGATCACATTGGGAGGCAGTTAAATTTAAACCTATTATAGCAAGTGAAGATGCTTTCTGGGCTGATGAGACTGTAGAAAAGTTTAGAAGAATATATTATTTTCATATGTTTAATGTTAAGCATAGTCATAATGAGACATTTGATGATGTAAAGAAAAGAGTAGGTATAAATGTTTTAGCCAGATACCCTAGTGGGGTTAGTTTTCTGCAAAGAAAATTTATTTTTGCCAAAGTATTTTCAGCATTATTTATTAACACTTTTCAGTTGGTTAATTCTTATAAATTTGCCGTAGCTCATTCATCAGCATATAAAATTTAATTTAATGAATGCACATAAAATAGCTTTATTAATTCCTACGTTAAACGCAGGAGAATTATGGAGTCAAGTATTAGACTCAATTAATCTGCAAACGACAAAGGTTGACCGGAAAATAATTCTTGATTCAGGGTCTATTGATAATACTAAATTGAAGGCAAAGTCTTCTGGCTTTGAAATTATTAATATAAACAAGGCAGATTTTGATCATGGATATGCTAGGCAATTGTTGGCTGATGCTGCCCAAGATTGTGATATATTGATTTACCTTACTCAAGACTGCATTTTAAAAGATGATAATTCTTTTAGTGAACTAGTTACCGCTTTTCAAGATCAAAGCGTGGGTATTGCATACGGGAGGCAATTGCCTCATATTGGTGCTAAAGTATTGGAAACACACGCTAGATTATTCAATTATACAAGTGAATCAAGGGTTAAGCAATTAAGTGATAAAAATGAATTGGGTATAAAAACGGCATCTTGCTCTAATTCATACGCTGCCTATAGTAGAAAAGCTTTAAAAGATGTAGGTGGCTTTCCTAGCAATACAATTTTTGCTGAAGACGTAATTGTTGGCGGTCAAATGCTGATTAGTGGATGGAAAATTGCTTATGTAGCGAATGCAGAAGTTTATCATTCTCATGATTATACAACGAAAGAAGAATTTAAGCGATATTTTGATATTGGTGTATTCCATTCAACTAATAGTTGGCTGTTAAAAGAGTTTGGGTCTGCAGGTGGAGAAGGACTTAAATATCTAAAATCTGAGTTAAAATACGTTCTTAAGCATAATCCATTAGTTTTACCAAAAATGGTTATGTCAATTGGGGCAAAGTTCTTGGGCTATAAATTGGGAATGCTACACAAAAAGTTGTCTCCAAGCCAAAGGAGAGCCTTTTCTATGCATAGAAAATATTGGGATAAATTAGAAAAGAAATAAATGAATCATTTAATATTTGGCGGTTCTGGTTTTATAGGAACGCACCTAAAAAGATATATCAGAGAAACACTAAATCTTCCCGATCAGGTAGAGAGTTATGATATCCGAAAGAAGGTAAGTGCTGGGTTTATTGAGCTTGATATCAGAAAGCCAATTTTCTTGGATATTAACGATGCAGAAGAAAATATCATTTATAATTTAGCCGCAGTACACACCACTCCTGGACATCCAGATCATGAATATTTTGAAGCCAATATTTTTGGCGCTCAAAATGTTTGCGATTTTGCTCGTAAGAATAATATTAAAACAATTGTTTTTACTAGTTCAATAGCCCCCTATGGTGCCTCTGAAGATTATAAAACAGAAGAAACTTTACCCATGCCTAATACCCCTTACGGCATTTCTAAGTTAACTGCAGAATATATTCATAAGCTGTGGCAGTCGGAAGATCCAGCAACCCGAAAACTGATAATTGTTAGACCAGGAGTAGTTTTTGGTAAACAAGAGGGCGGTAACTTTACCCGATTGTATAATTCGCTAAAAAAAGGGTTCTTCTTTTATCCCGGAAGAAAGGATACCATAAAGGCTAGTGTATATGTAAAAGACGTGGCCAGGATATTATATGAAGCTGGTCAAAAGGAAAAGCCGGGGCATGTTACCTACAATTTAACTTATTTCCCTGCACCTACTATCGAAGAAATTTGTGTTACTATGGCTAAAGCTACCCAAACTAAAGCACCAAAAGTTTTGGTGCCTGGCTGGGCATTAAAATCAGCAGCTGGTTCAGCCTATTTTGGTGCGAGGGTATTGGGTAAAAATATTAGTGGTATCCATCCGGATCGAGTAAAGAAGTTAATGATTTCTACTAATATCTCTGGAGAAAAGCTTAGTCTATCTCCTTATAAATTACAATTTTCATTAAAAGAGGCACTAGAAGACTGGTATCAGGATTGTGAGAAAACTGGACTTTATTAACATCTAAAATTACATGAACAAAGATACATATGTATTAATTATGGCTGGAGGTGTGGGCTCACGCTTTTGGCCGAAAAGTAGAAATCATTTCCCAAAACAGTTTATTGATATTTTAGGCATTGGTAAATCTTTACTACAGCTCACTTATGAACGTTTTTTAAACATTTGCCCAATTGAGCAAATATTTGTTCTAACTAACGAAACTTATGCTGATTTGGTTGCTGAACAATTACCCGCTGTGTTAAAGCCTAATATTCTTTTGGAACCGAGTCGGAATAATACGGCCCCTTGCATTGCGTACGCGGCTTATAAAATTGGCCAATTAAATCCTAATGCAAATATTGTTGTCGCGCCTTCAGATCATTTAATTTTGAAAGAGAAAGTATTCTTGAATAAAGTGGAGCAGGCCTTGAATTTTAGTTCAAAGAACGATGCGTTGTTAACACTAGGAATTACTCCTACAAGGCCAGACACTGGTTATGGTTATATACAATATCAAGATGTACCAGGTGAAATTAAAAAGGTAAATGCCTTTATGGAGAAGCCCATTCTTGCTAAGGCAGAGGAATACCTGAAAAGTGGCGATTATGTTTGGAATGCGGGAATATTCATCTGGTCAGCAGCTTCTTTAAAGAAAGCATTTGAACAATATGCTCCTGAAATTGCTACATTGTTTGAAAGTGGCTTACCTTTTTATAATAGCCCTGATGAAGCTAGATTTATTTCCGAAAAATACCCTTTAAGCCCTAATATCTCCATCGATTATGCCATTTTAGAAAAGGCTGATAATGTATACACAATTCCTGCCGATATTGGTTGGTCTGATTTGGGTACCTGGGCATCGTTACATGCCATAGGAGAAAAAGATGTTGATAATAATATGGTCAATTTGGAAAAGATTCATTTAAAAGATACTTCGAACTGTATTATTCATTTGCCGAATGATAAAGCTGCCGTAATTAGGGGCTTAGATAATTATATCGTGGTAGATGATGGCGAAGTATTGTTAATTTATCCGAAATCTGACGAACAAGAGATTAAACAGGTGGCTAAGGATATGGTGATTCAACATGGAATACAGTATTCATAGATTCATAGTTAAGGAAATTAAAGATCGTTTGCAAAGTTTACGGAAATTGTAAACTTTTTTGTGTCTACCTACGAGATGAATTTATCGACTATTATTAGAGGCATGAATACTCTTCTTTCTTTAGCTTTTTGTAAATCTTATATTGTGTGATTATTACTGGTTTTTATTTTAGTAATGATTATTTAACTTTGAATTCAGAATTTGGGCATTAATTTTGTTCAGTTTGATTCATTTAAAACAAAAACAATACATAAATGTTTAAGTTTTCCCCTTAAAGCCTATGCAAACACGTTACTTATTTATACTCAAATACATTTTGCCAATAACTGACCTGATTATGGTCAATATTGTGTACTTTTTTGCCTACGAATTTACAGCATACATGGGTAAAGCAGTGAGTTCGGAATTGCAATGGCATTATATTGTAGTATGTAATTTGATCTGGATTGTGAGTACCACCAGTTTTGGACTTTATAGCGAATATGGGTCACGCAGAATAGAGCGGATCTACCGCGGAACCTGGAAAAGTGTAGTTTTACATGCGGTTTTGTTTTCTATTTATCTGTTCTTCTCCAAACAAAATGATTTCTCTAGATCCTTCTTAGTTATTTTTTATGGGATATTGGCCATTTTGTTTCTAGTGAACCGTTTTATTGGTACCTCTTTTCAGTTTTTATTATTTAACCATTTACGAGGTGTTAAATCGGTTGCTATCATGGGTAACAACGCCACTGGTTTACAATTAGCGAGTTATTTCGAAAAGCAGCGCTATATCGAATTTCATGGTTTTATTAATGATGTGCCTGAAGATTATTTAGACCGCAATGGCCAGATTTCGGATATGGTGGGGCGTCAATTCAAGATGGCTGTTGATAAGGGAATTAAAGATATTTATGTAACAATTGCGCCAGAACGGATGGCTGATATGACATTATTAACCGAAGAAGCCGAGCGTCAATGTGTACGCTTAAAGTTTATTCCGGATATTAGCGGCGCCTTATTGTCGCCTTATACGGTAAGTTATCTGGGAAATGAATTCCCTGTGATTTCTTTACGTTCAGAACCTTTAGAGAAAATACACAACCGCTTCAAAAAACGGGTAATTGATGTAATTTTCAGTGGTTTGGTAATTTTATTTGTATTGAGTTGGTTATATCCAATTATCGCCATTTTGATTAAAATGCAAAGTAAAGGGCCTGTTTTGTTTAAACAACTGAGAAGTGGGCGCGACGACGAACCTTTTTGGTGTTTTAAATTTAGGAGCATGCGTATGAACGCTGATAGTGATAAACGACAAGCGAGCAAAAACGATGACCGGATTACGCCAATAGGGAAGTTCTTAAGGAAGTCGAGTTTGGATGAATTGCCTCAGTTTTTTAATGTATTTATGGGGCATATGAGTGTAGTTGGCCCCCGTCCGCATATGTTAAGCCATACCGAACAATACAAAGGTATTGTAGATCAATTTATGGTGCGCCACTTTTTAAAACCAGGTATTACTGGTTGGGCACAGGTAAACGGTTACCGTGGTGAAACCAAAGAAGATTATAAAATGGTGAAACGCGTGGAACATGATATCTGGTACCTAGAAAATTGGAGTGCGATGCTGGATGTGAAGATTATCTTTATGACGGTTATTAATATGGCCAAAGGTGAAGAGAATGCATTTTAATTCAATTATTTAATGAATACAAAACCAACCTTAATTATCCTGGCTGCTGGAATGGCAAGCCGTTATGGAGGAAACAAACAAACAGAATCGTTCGGCCCTAGTGGTGAAACCATTATGGAGTACTCTATTTTTGATGCCCTCAGAGCAGGATTTGGTAAGGTGATTTTTATTATCCGTGAAGAATTTGCTGAAGCATTTGCCACGCAAATTGAACCTAAATTAAGCGGTAAAATTGAAATTGACTATGCTTATCAATCGCTTGAAAGTTTTAGCAAGGATATTGAATTTTCGAAAGAAAGAACAAAACCTTTTGGTACTGCACATGCGCTACTTTGTTGCAAAGGTAAGGTGAGTGAGCCTTTTGCCGTAATTAATGCCGATGACTTTTATGGTTTAGATGCCTTTAATAAAGCCTATACATTTTTAACCCAGGAGATTCAGGATGATTTATTCGCCTGCCTAGGATATGAATTAAAGAATACCGTAAGCGAGTTTGGTGCCGTTACCAGAGGGGAGATTCGAACCAATGCGGTAGATGAAATTGTCTCCATCAATGAAAGGAAAGAGATCATTTTAAAAGAAGGACAAATTTTAAGCCTGGAAAAAGACCAACAACAGATTTTAGCTTCAGACACACAAGTGAGTATGAACTTTTTTTGTTTTACACCTGCTTTTATTGATTGGATGGAGGATAAGTATTATGCATTCTTATCTGCAAATAAGGGTGAGCTTAAGGCGGAGTTTCTTATACCGGAAGTTGCCGATCAATTGATCAAAAGTGGTGATGCCCGTATCAAAGTTATTGCTACGGGTGCCAAGTGGTTTGGTGTTACCTTTAAGGAAGATGCAGCCATGGTACAAGAAGAACTTTTAAAACTTTCTAACGCACAAACTTACCCTGTAGATCTTTGGGATGTTAATGCTGCGATAACATTATTATAATTTAAAGCCCTTAAGGGCTTTTTCTTTTAGTGAAACTTAGAGCGCATCGTTAATTTCATAATTAATAACGTTCTTTGCCGTTTGAATTAAAATTTATCAGATGAAGAAAATCTTATTCCTCCTATTTTTAGTCGTTTCTTTTTATGAGTTAAAGGCTCAGGCTGTTTATCAACCTTACTCTTATCAGTTTTATCAGAAGCTGAGTAGTGAGATTTATAATCCAAATACACGCTTTCATAGTGCTTTAAAGCTTTTCTTTATCGATGATAGCTTGCTGAGGGATAAAAATGCCCTTTTAATGAATGTTGGGGTAGACTCGACGAGAAAATCATGGGCAGCCAGAAAGTTGTTTCAAGAGCATTTATTTGATATTCAAAAAGAAGATTATACAGTTTATGCAGACTTTTTACCAGATTTTCAGATAGGGCGTGATTTTTCGGGAAAGAAAAATACTTATCTAAATACTCGTGGTTACCAGGTTGGGGGTACGATAGGTAAGAAATTTTCTTTTTATACCAGTGGGTTTGAAAATCAAGGTCGGTTCGCCAATTATTATAGAAATTATATTAGTCAAACTGGAGTTGTTCCTGGTCAATCTTATAACCGTGTCGGTGGTAAATATGGTCAAGGTTATAATCCTGATATTAATCCTTTAACCGCAGATTGGTCGTACGTAACCGCTACCGTATCTTATACGCCCATAAAATATTTAAATATTACTGCAGGATATGATAAAAACTTTGTGGGTGATGGTTATCGCTCACTACTGCTATCAGATTATGCTTCGCCTTATCCATTTTTAAAATTAACGGGTAATTTGGGGAATGTACAATATATGGTGATGTGGGCAGCAATGCAAGATCCAAGCGCGCCACAATTATCGTACGAAGCTGGTTTTAGAAAAAAGGGCGGAATATTTCATTATTTAGATTGGAATGTGAATAATCGGTTATCTATTGGCTTCTTCGACTCTATTGTATGGGCGCAAACAGACGATGCCGGAAACAGAAGAGGTTTTGATTGGGGCTATGCGAACCCGATTATTTTCTTAAGGCCAATTGAGGCCTCAAGTGGTTCTCCTGATAATGCCTTATTAGGCTTTACAGGGAAATATAAATTTGCGAAAGAGCTAGTTGCTTATGGGCAATTTTCCTTAGATGAATTTCAAGCAAAGGAATTTTTCTCTTCAGAGGGGAGTTCAAGAAATAAATATGCCTGGCAATTGGGTTTAAGAGGTGCAGATGTATTTCATGTAGCTGGATTAAACTATCTAGTGGAATATAATACGGCAAAGCCTTATACATTTTCATCACGTAAACCAATTATTAACTATGCACAGTATGGCGAACCCCTAGCACATCCTCTTGGCGCAAATTTTAGAGAACTTATTGGCTTATTAAATTACTCTTATAAACGTTTTGATTTTAGCGGGGAATTAATGTATGCTAAATATGGTTTAGATGAAGCCGGACAGAATTATGGTAAAAATATTTTCGAACCTTATACAGATGCAGTAAAAGCAAATGGAAATTATACTACTCAAGGTATCCGTACCGATCTTTTTTATGCTGAAGGGAAAGTAGCTTATGTAGTTAACCCAAAATACAACCTACGCTTAGAACTAGGTGGTGTGGTTAGGAGAGAAAGTAACAACTTAGGTAAAAATACTACGGGATTAATTACTTTCGGTTTACGGAGTTCGTTCAGGAATTTGTATTCTGATTTTTAGCGAGAACTTATACATGATAAAGCCTCAGTTATTTATTTAACTGAGGCTTTTTATGTTTGAAAATAGTATTTATTGAATTCCATTATAAGCAATAGAAAGTACCTCTACCCTGCCATACTATCAGTTGTTCTTTTGATGGCAAATTTCTTAACCGTTTCAATAATAGCATTTTTGTCATAACCGCATTCGGCCCAAAGCTCAGCCTGTTCGCCATGTTCGATAAACCGATCTGGAATACCTAAACGGATTACATTTGCGCTATAACCATGATCGGCCATAAACTCCAATACTGCAGAACCTACTCCTCCAGGTAATGAACCATCTTCTACGGTGATTACATATTTATATTTAGCAAATACTTCATGTAGTAACTGCTCATCCAATGGCTTCACAAAACGTAAATCGTAATGTGCTGGATAAAAACCTTCGCTGTTTAATTCGGCTCGTGCTTCAACGGCAAAGTTACCTACGTGGCCAATAGTTAATAAGGCTACATCCTCTCCATCACAGATCTTACGTCCTTTGCCAATTTCTAATGCTTTGAATGGTCGTTTCCAATCGGGCATTACACCGTTACCGCGAGGGTAACGGATTACGAACGGCCCCATATTTTCTTGTTGAGCGGTAAACATCAGGTTTCGCAATTCTTCTTCATTCATGGGAGAAGAAACGATTAAGTTCGGAATACAGCGCATGTAGGCAATATCATATGCACCATGGTGTGTTGCACCATCGGCTCCTGCTAAGCCCGCTCTATCCAAACAAAACACTACGTTCAATTTTTGAATAGCTACATCATGAATCACCTGATCGTAGGCCCTTTGCATGAAGCTTGAATAGATGTTACAGAACGGAACTAATCCTTGTGCCGCCAAACCAGCCGAGAAAGTCACAGCATGTTGCTCTGCGATACCCACATCGAATGCACGTTTTGGCATCGCTTTCATCATAATATTTAACGATGATCCTGATGGCATAGCAGGTGTAATACCTACAATTTTATCATTCGCCTCAGCCAGCTCGACCATGGTATGTCCGAAAACATCCTGGTATTTTGGTGGTTGTGGCTTATCTGGAATACTTTTTTTGATTTCGCCGGTAATCTTATCGAAAAGACCTGGCGCATGCCACTTGGTCTGGTCTTTTTCTGCCAGCGCAAAACCCTTACCTTTTACGGTAACGCAATGTAAAAGCTTGGGACCAGGAATAGCAGATAAATCTTTTATGGTCTGCGCTAAACGTTTTACATCATGCCCGTCAACAGGACCGAAATACCTAAAGTTTAAAGCTTCAAATAAATTACTTTGTTTAAGTAAAGTGCCTTTGATGCTTTTCTCTATTTTTTTAACATATTTATGTGCGTTAGGGCCAAGCTTAGAAAGCCCTGTAAGTACATGAGAAATATCATCACGGAAACGGTTGTACGATTTTGAAATGGTGATGCTGGTTAAGTATTCCTTAAGCGCACCCACATTCGGATCGATAGACATGCAGTTATCATTTAAGATGACCAGCACATTACTGTTTTCGATCCCTGCATGGTTTAATCCTTCAAAAGCTAAACCAGCTGTCATGGCGCCATCGCCGATAACGGCAACGTGTTGCCGATCGGTTTCGCCTTTTAATTGTGAAGCCACTGCCATACCTAAAGCAGCCGAAATGGAAGTAGAAGAATGTCCTACACCAAAGGTATCGTACTCACTTTCTGAAATTTTTGGGAAACCGCTAATGCCACCGTATACACGGTTGGTATGGAATAAATCCCTACGGCCGGTTAATATTTTATGTCCGTATGCTTGGTGGCCTACATCCCAAACCAACTTATCGTAAGGGGTGTTTAATGCATAGTGTAAGGCTACCGTTAATTCAACAACACCTAAACTGGCGCCAAAATGGCCACCGTTAACACTAACAACATCAATGATATACTGTCGTAATTCCTGGCTTATTTGTTCTAAGTCAGAATCGCTATATTGCTTTAAATCAGCGGGATAGTTGATTTTAGATAATAGGGGGCCAGCTTTTACTTGCATTCGAAATTTATGGTAAAAAACAAGATACAAAGTAAGGCAAATTTGTTTTAATATAGAAGAGAAAAATAGTGGTTTATTCTTGCCGTTTAAGGGGTTAGCGTTTAGTGGGTTAGTGTTTAACGTTTGGCAGGTTAGCGAATGGAGGTTAAGGGTTAGGGTTTAGTGGTTAGATTGTTCGGGACCTGAAAATTTTCATTATGTTTGTCTCTTCACATGCAGGCAGAGAATTTTGAAATAAAACTTCCGGTATTCGAAGGCCCCTTCGATTTGTTGCTGTTCTTTATAGAACGGGACGAACTAAATATCCAGGATGTGGAGATTGCCAAAATCACCAACGATTTTTTGGCCTACATACATAAACTCCTTGCCCTAAATGTAGAAGTGGCCAGCGAATTTATTTTAGTGGCTGCAACCTTGATGCGTATTAAATCTAAAATGCTTTTACCAAGGATTGAGGTTGATGAATCCGGAAATGAAATCGACTCGGAGCAGGACCTTATTGCCCGGCTGATTGCCTATAAACAGTTTAAATCTGCCGCAGAAGAAATGAAGGTTTATGAAGAGGAACGGTTTAAACAAGATCAACGGGGTAATATTGCATATGATCTAACCCTGGCAGCTGCATCCTCAACGCATCAGGATGAACTTTTATCATTGGATCTCTATAAACTTTTAACCGTTTATCACCGGACGATGCAGAAGTATGAGCTGCGGAGCGAAGAGGTTAAACACACCGTAGTTCAATATCCTTATACTATTGAGCAGCAAAAACACTTTATTGCCAATCTGCTTGATATTAATAAACAGATCGATTTTGCTTTGGTGCTTAAAAACTCGGAGAATAAAGTGCATTTCGTTTATAATTTCCTGGCTATTTTAGAAATGTTGCAACAACAAATCGTAGAGATAACCATTGGGAGCGGCTTTAACAACTTTAATGTGAAAGCATTATCTTAAACAGGCGTGAATTAAATTTGAAATCCTTACTTTTGCCAAAAAAATACAAACCTAAATATACAATGACACGCGACAACCAAATTTTTGAACTTATCGATAAAGAATTAAACCGCCAAGAGCATGGTTTAGAGCTTATTGCATCAGAAAACTTTGTAAGCAAGCAGGTAATGGAAGCTGCCGGATCGGTACTAACCAATAAATATGCCGAAGGCTTACCAGGGAAACGTTACTATGGCGGTTGCCAGGTAGTAGATGTGGTAGAGCAAATTGCTATCGATAGGGCAAAAGAGTTGTTCGGTGCAGCGTGGGTAAACGTTCAGCCACACTCTGGCGCACAGGCTAATGCGGCCGTAATGTTAGCTGTTTTGCAACCAGGTGATAAAATATTAGGATTTGACCTTTCACACGGCGGCCACTTAACACATGGTTCTCCAGTAAACTTTTCTGGTAAATTATACCAACCTTTATTTTATGGGGTAGAAAAAGAAACCGGATTAATTGACTATAAAAAATTAGAAGAGGTTGCTTTAGCCGAAAAACCTAAATTAATTATCTGCGGTGCATCTGCTTATTCCCGCGAGTGGGATTACGCTTTTATCCGTGCAGTAGCAGATAAAATCGGTGCTTTGGTTTTAGCTGATATTTCTCACCCTGCAGGTTTAATCGCAAAAGGATTGTTGGCCAACCCACTTCCACATTGCCATATTGTAACCACTACCACCCACAAAACTTTACGTGGCCCACGTGGAGGTATGATTATGATGGGGCAGGATTTCGAAAATCCATGGGGATTGAAAACGCCTAAAGGCGAAACCCGTTTAATGAGTAACCTGCTCGATATGGCGGTTTTCCCTGGTACACAAGGTGGTCCGTTAGAGCATATTATTGCGGCTAAAGCCATTGCTTTTGGCGAAGCTTTAAGCGATGAGTACGGAACGTACATTAAACAAGTTGCAGCTAATGCACAGGCAATGGCCAAAGCATTTGTAGCTAAAGGATATGGCATTATTTCTGGTGGTACAGATAACCACCTGATGCTGATTGATCTTCGGAATAAAAATATTACAGGTAAAGTGGCTGAAAATGCTTTAGAGAAAGCAGAAATTACAGTGAACAAGAATATGGTTCCTTTCGATGATAAATCGCCATTTGTAACTTCGGGTATCCGCGTAGGTACTGCAGCAATTACTACACGCGGTTTAAAAGAAACTGAAATGGAGAAGATTGTAGACTTAATCGATCAGGTTTTAACTAATCCGGAAGATGAAGCTAACCTAAATAGTGTAAAAGCTGAAGTGATTAAACTGGTAAGCGCTTTCCCACTTTATAAATAAAATTATACACCAACCCTGTTGGGGGTGCAATAGAATGAGCAGTTACATTAATTTGTAGCTGCTTTTTTTGTGAAGTAAGTTTTTTGCCTTAATGCTGTAAAACAAACGTTTGTTTTATATATTTGACCAATAAAATGATGTAACTTATGTGTGGAATAGTAGGCTATATTGGCTACAGAGAAGCCTGGCCAATTGTATTAAAAGGTCTTAAAAGATTGGAGTACCGCGGGTATGACAGTGCTGGTATTGCGGTAATGAATAATAGTGGTCAGCACATCTACAAAAAGGCAGGAAAAGTAGCTGTTTTAGAAGAATACGCTGAAGACAAAGATAGGTCTGGTACAATTGGTATGGGGCATACCCGATGGGCAACTCATGGCGTACCTTCCGATCGAAATTCTCATCCACACACCTCGAATAATGGTAAGTTATCTATTATACACAATGGAATTATAGAAAATTATGCCACCTTAAAGGAAGAATTAACCAGTCGTGGCCACGAGTTTAAAAGCGATACCGATACAGAGGTATTAATCCATCTGATTGAGGAAATCCAGGAAATTGAAAATATTGATCTTTTAGAAGCAGTTCGTCTGGCTTTGCAGGAGGTAAACGGTGCCTACGCCATCGTGATCATGGATAAAGAACACCCTGATCGTTTAATTGCTGCAAGGAAAGGGAGTCCGATGGTAATTGGCGTTGGCGTAGGGGAATATTTTATCGCTTCTGATGCTACACCCATTATAGAATATACTAAAAATGTAATTTATCTCAAGGATGGTGAAATCGCCCAGATTACCAAAAATGATCTTTTAGTTAAGCAATTGGATAACATCGTTCAAACCCCTTTAATTCAAGAGTTACAGCTAAAGCTAGAGATGTTGGAGAAAGGTGGCTTTGATCACTTTATGTTGAAAGAGATTTATGAGCAGCCACGTTCGATTAAGGATTGTATGCGTGGGCGTATTTATCCTGAACAGGGGAAAGTTCAGCTTGGCGGTATAAAGGAATTTGCAGAGAAATTAAAAAATATAGACCGGATCATTATTGTGGCCTGCGGAACATCGTGGCATGCAGGTTTGGTTGGCGAATACCTGATTGAAGAATATGCCCGTATTCCTGTTGAAGTGGAGTATGCTTCAGAATTCAGGTACAGAAATCCGATTATTACTGAAAAAGATGTGGTAATTGCCATTTCGCAGTCTGGGGAAACTGCCGATACCATGGCGGCTATAGAAATGGCTAAAGAACGTGGTGCAACTATTTTTGGAATTTGTAATGTGGCCGGTGCCTCTATCCCACGTTTAACTCATGCTGGCGTTTATACCCATGCCGGACCAGAAATTGGTGTAGCCTCAACAAAAGCATTTACCGCACAGGTAACGGTTTTAACCTTGATGGCCTTTTATATGGCGCAACAAAAAGGAACCATTACCACTTCAAAATTGATTGAGCTTTTAACCGAACTGGATCATATCCCTGAAAAAATCCAGATTGCTTTAGAATCGAACGATTTGATCAAAGAAGTTGCAGAAAAGATCAAAGATTCTACTAACTGCTTGTTTTTAGGTAGAGGTAGTGGTTTTCCTGTGGCCTTAGAAGGTGCCTTAAAGCTTAAAGAAATTTCTTATATCCATGCAGAAGGTTATCCTGCAGCAGAAATGAAACATGGGCCTATCGCTTTAATTGATGAAGAAATGCCAGTGGTTTTTATTGCTACTCAAAATTCATCGTACGAGAAAGTGATTAGTAACATACAGGAAGTAAAAGCCAGAAAAGGAAAGGTAATTGCCATTGTAACCGAAGGCGATACTGAGGTTAAGAAAATGGCCGATTACTGTATAGAAATTCCTGATGCCAATGAAGCTTTTTTGCCACTTATAGCAACCATCCCGCTTCAGTTATTGTCGTACCATATTGCAGTAATGCGTGGGTGTAATGTAGACCAGCCTAGAAACCTGGCTAAATCGGTAACAGTAGAATAAGAATAATTTACAACAAACAAATAGATAAAGCAGTTGCATTAACTTGTAGCTGCTTTTTTTGTTATAGGAGTATTTAAATACTGACTTTGTTAACTAAGCCCGATTGAACGGATGCCGTTTTGACCCATATATTTTTGATATCGAGAAGTTAAAACGGCAGGAGGAAAAGCGGGGCTGCAGGCTGCCATTAGCACCAACGCTAACTTTCAAAAAAATAAATATTGTAGGTGATAGAGGTAATAGGCGATAATGGCCTAAAAGAATCGAGTGGCAATCCTATAATCTTGTTAAAAAGTAAAGGGCCGATATTCTTAGAAGAAATATCGACCCTTACCATCTAAATTAACGCTCTCGAATATATAAACGATATTTTTTGCTAAATTGTTTTAGGGAAATAAAAAAAAGTTGTTATTTTTCGTAACTGCCTAAGGTTGAGGGAGAAATTCTTGTGTTGCCTTTTATATCTTTGTTAAGATAACCCGTAAAATAAGGATCGTTGCTTAAATCGGCACCTTTCTTTCTGGCCGGACTGCTCGCCGAGAGCTCAAAATTTTCCATTTCCTTGTCGATGAAGGATGGATCAATATTCAAAATATTGCCGTTACCGTTATAAGTACTGTTGGTAGATCGGATTAAATTACTCCATAAATTGAGTTGCACTATTGCAGCAGTTTTCTTTTGGATATCCAGTTCGTTGGTTAGACTGCCCCAAATGATATTATTGGTTAAATCTATCTGCAGGTTATTATAAGCATCTGTAGATAAATAATCTGAAAAGCTAAGTGAAGCAGTTTTACGTGGAAAATTTAAGTTATATCCCGCAAAGGTATTCTGTTTCAAGTTGTAATTACCCCCTCCTACTGCATATATTAAATAATTCCCGCAGTTATACATCATATTATTAAATGCAAGCAGCTCTGAGTGGTAGCCAATATATGCCGCTACCTGCATGTTTTTAATAATGCTATTGCTTAAAATTAATTTAGGGTTGTTGTTAGTGGATAAAGAATCGGAGGTAATGCCAACAGATGCATTTTTAATGATCGCATTTTTAATCAGCCCATATCCGGTGCGTTTTAGAAAAATCCCTTTCCATTGTCCAGGTTCATCACTATATATTCTTTCAAGCCTGTCGCTACAAAATAATACAGGTTCCGTAAAGCTGCCATTAACCATCAGGTTTCCTTCTATGTTTAAATTGGCATCCTTATGGAAATAAATTTTGGCCCCAGGCTGGATAGTTAATGAAGCTCCACCCTTAACGGTTAACGATCCATTAATAATATAGGGCAAAGTTTTTGTCCAGGTCGTATTTGTATTAATTGTAGATTCATTAACAAATACAGCGTTCTGCCCGTAAGCTAAAAGCTGAATCACCTGTTTATTCCCGTTTGTATTTAATATGATAGAATCCTGAACCAGAAAGGGTAGGCTGGTTGAATTTGGATTGATCGAAACTTTAACGAAAAGATTTATAGAATCCTGGCCGTTTATGATGAGGTCATTTTTGTTCTGCGTTTGCTCGCCGTTAATATTAATACTAAAAGCCGAAGCGCTGCCGCCTGATAATCTGATTTCGGAAACTTTTACTGCATCATTATTTTTGTTGGCAATCTTTATTTTTTTGGTTATTGAGCCCACGGAAGTAAAAATCGTATCAAATAATATCTCTTTATTAGAAATGTTTAGCTTAGCATTTGGATCTGTGGTGATGCGTTCCCCTTTCCGACAAGCCGCGAGGAATAAGATTAAAAGCACTAAGCCAATATTTAAACGCATAAATCAAACTTAGAAAAATGTTTGGCTACTTACAATAGCAATAAACCATATAATCGTCGTTATTCTGCAAAGGCAAGCGCTGCAATGCTTACTTTTGCTGCCCCAGTAGCTAAGAGTGCATTGGCACAGGCTTCAAGTGTTGCCCCAGTGGTAATTACATCGTCAACCAGTAAAATATGTTTGCCGATGATATCTTCAGGAGAATTTACCTGAAAAACGTCTTTCATATTTTCATAACGATTATACCTGCTTTTTTTAGTTTGGCTTTCGGTAGCAGTATTCCGGATAAGATGATTTTCGCTGATATCGATTCCCATCTGCGCTGCAATCCCTTCAGCAATAAAGGTACTTTGGTTATATCCCCTGGCCTTAAATTTTTTGCGATGTAAAGGAACTGGAATAACGATATCAACACCTTGGTAAAGAATTGCAGGTTTTAACCGTTCTCCCAGCATATTGCCTAATAGTACCCCAACATCGGTTCTGCCGTTATATTTTAAGTTGTGTATTAAGTTTTGAACCTTCGCCCCTTTTCTAAAATATAACATGGCCATGGCAGCATTAAGTGGTAAGCGCCCCCATAATTGCTTGGCAACCCTATTATCTGCATATTGATGATAATCGGTAAAAGGAAGATCGTATAAACATTTTATACAGATCAACTGTTCGTGGCGAAACAAAGAATTGCCACATGCATTGCATAAATTTGGGAATAGCAGTCCAAATAAATCAGAAGTCCATTGTTTAACCAGAAGCATCTAACTAATTTATAAAATATTTTTGACTTCCGAAGTTTCAATAAGCATAGGCGTTGGAAAATTTCGGAAGTCTATTCAGGCCACAGGTTATTCTTGCACTATATAATATAGTAGTGCTTTTGTTTTTTAGGAAAATCAAGTTTCGTGCTGCTATATAGGTTTGTTCCCGCTTTCCATTTCAAGTCCTCGCTGCGCTGCGGGCTTTCCATTACAATCGGGTTTATGTTGCAGGGGCAGTGCGGGGCACACCGTCACGGCGCCAAAAAGATAAAAGTAGCCTTTCAGCCCTTAATGACCTTAATTGCTTAATGGTAAAAAACGCCGGGTTTACCCCTAAAAACCACGTTTAGATAACTGGGCTGCCTTATTGTTTTACGTTGCTCCTAATTATTTTGGCCTGTAATCCACCAGGTTAGCTAATAATCCGCTTTAATTCCGGGTAAACCCTTTGCGGTAGCATTAATTTTTTCTACTTTTGCATCCCGCTTCGGAGGAGAGGGCAGCAGACTGAAAAGCGTACAATAGGGATAGATAGGGCGGTATTTATTTTAAAATAAATATTGCGGATGAGGAAAATATTGCTACCTTTGCAGCCCGGTCCGGAAGGAGGGGGAGCTGGATAACATCAGCGTACTGAAAAGCAAACGGGAAAAAAAGAGGCTTAAAAAATAAAATTTATTTTATTTGGAAGTTTAAAAAAGATCCTTACCTTTGCACTCCCAACCGAAAGGGATGGGGAAAAGATCGGAACGGCGGACGCCGGAAAGATAGAAAAAAAAGATTGAAACGGATTGAAACACAGGCTGGACGAACAAGACCGGCCGGAACTGAAACCGAAGATATATAAGCGATCGGCCGTGAGGTTTACCAGATCGATAAGTTCTTAAAAGAGATGTCAATGTAGCGTAGCGAGGTAATGGAGTACCGATCAAAGTACATGATTACGTAGCTTTATTTTAAAGGTGGTGTCTAACAGACAACATAAAAAAAAGAAGACTATTTTTAACAATAGTTAAAACTGGTCAGCATCTTACAACACATTTTACAATGGAGAGTTTGATCCTGGCTCAGGATGAACG